>DASXUG010000001.1:0-197955 GCA_036504995.1 Methylophilaceae bacterium
GCTGGCATCGGCACGGGTAGACAGTTGTCCTTGGGCGGCTGCGTTAGCGAGTACGTTGGCATCTGCGACCAGTGCATTCACCGCATCAATACATTGATTGAGGTTGTTCTTCAGGGTGTTGAAGTCGCCGTGATAGGTCGCAGTGATCTTCGCAGGAATGTTGCCTTTGGAGATGTCTTCTACGTATTTTGCAGCCACATTCAATGGGGTGATGACAGCATCTAGGGTGTCATTCACGCCTTGGACGATCTTACGGAAGTCCCCTTGGTGACGGCTAGCATCGGCACGGGTAGACAGTTTGCCTTCTACGGCAGCTTGCGCTAATAGGCTAGCATCGTCTACCAAGGCATTAATATTGGTACGGACTTGTTCAATGGCTTCGTTGACAAAGGCTTTTTTACCTGGGAACTGTTCTATTTTTGCATCAAGGTCGCCTTCACCAAAGCGTTTCACGCAGGCTAGGGCTTTTTTGCTCATGTCTAGGTGACCAGCGACCATTCTGTTTACCCCAGCAGCAACATCGGCATAACCGCCTTTGAAGCGACTGGCGTCAATGTCCACGTCAATATCGCCAGCTTCGTGTTGGGTGCTGACGTAGTTGAGGGATTGTACTAAGCCATCTAAAGTACGTTGTAATACTTTGATCGAGTACGCTACGCTGGTCTTGTCGCCTTCGGCTACCGTGAACTTGCTTGTTAAGTCACCATTCGAAATTTTATTCGCTAATTCAGCTAATTCGCTGGGCTCTAAGCCTAACATTTTGGCTTCTTTCCCTAATGCTGTGGACATAAAAATGAGTATGCCAGCTTCAAACACTACACTTAATGCATGAATAATCAATAAGTTAAAGCTTGCCCCCTGTGAGAAAATATAGATACCCGTATTGCCTACCTGCAAAAAGTTAAATGCAACATGGTGCACCGCAATTAACACGGAAGCTGCCAAAATGGGTCTCCAATCTCGGTAGTAAAGCGTAAATGCGAGAAGAATAAAAACAGAAAAATGTGCCTCACTCATACCATGTGTTTGCTGGATAAATAATCCAGCAAATATCATGAGTGCTGAAGCTATACTTAATCTGGTTGCAAGGCTCGTAGGTAAGATACGTATTAATGTCCAAGGTATTGCAACCGCTGGTATGCCAATAGCGAGTGCTGCTGCCCAAGAGCCATTCATGCAGGCAATCGCAATACTAATTAAGAGTAGTATCGCTAGTGTTGCCCCAAGCGTATAGTCTGCTCTCAGTGCCTGAGGGTTTAGGTGGTGGTCTTTGTTTTCGCTCATGCTGACTGCTCCATTTGTTTGTATGTCTACTGTCTTTCTAGCTAGTAGATGTCGACTTACATATCGTATTGTTCCAATTGTTTAGATCATTTAAATGCCACAACATATAAACGCTATACCCTAGCCATAAAGAAGCTATAAACCAAGCGATAACATGCCGATGGGCGTATTTGGGTTTTTGTCGGCCAATAGCTAACATAATTTTCTCTAAGTTATCGCTTCAGTTGATTTTTAAGTTTTAGATTTATATTGAATGGAAAGGTATTTCTACCCATTAAACTTAGTGTACTTAACAGGTTTGCAGTTTGATCGCTGAAATAAGACGGTTTTACTATCTCTTTTTTGGAGATAAACGGATCTTTATTTTTTAAAGTATCTGCTATCATGCTGATTTAAATGTTAATTGTTTTAAAGACCTCGTCAAAGTATACTCTGTGGCACGGGTGGCTCGCAGCCTCCGCATATCCAGATGCTAAGCTTCTAAGGTTTGCTAAAGTCTTGGGTTTGTTAAAGTCTTGGGTCTGCTAAATTTCGGTCTGCTAAGACCTTGGGCTTTATGCCCACAAGAAGAGTGCCTATGGACGCAACAAATACAAGCAATATATCAATCCCTGATTTAGCCCCTGCCCCTGTTTCACTTACACAAGCCTTTTGGTATTGGCTTAAGCTGGGCTTTATTAGCTTTGGTGGTCCAGCGGGTCAAATCGCCATCATGCATCAAGATTTGGTTGAGAAAAAACGCTGGATTTCAGAGCGGCGATTCCTGCATGCCCTTAACTATTGCATGGTGCTACCCGGGCCCGAGGCGCAGCAATTAGCAACTTACATCGGCTGGCTAATGCATCGCACCAAAGGGGGCATTATTGCAGGTGTTTTATTCGTGTTACCTTCCTTCTTTATTTTAACTGGTCTAGCGTGGGTGTATATGGAGTATGGCGCCGTACCTGCGGTTGCTGGTGCGCTATTCGGTATTAAACCTGCGGTAGTTGCCATTGTATTGTTTGCGGCATATCGAATTGGTTCACGAGCATTAAAGAACCGTGTCCTGTGGTCGATTGCAGCACTGGCTTTTATCGCTATATTCGCTTTCAAGCTACCATTTCCCATGATTGTATTGGTTGCAGGTTTAATCGGTCACTTGGGTGGGCGTGTTGCGCCACAATACTTTAAGGTGGGTAGTGGGCATGCTGGGGCAGACAAAAGTTTTGGCCCTGCATTGATTGATGATGATACCCCAACCCCAGAACATGCCTTGTTTAGCTGGGCAAAAATGCTACGCATGGCCGTAGTCGGAATAGTTATCTGGCTCATTGTCATGGCTGGTTTGGTGGCCAGATATGGCTGGGATGCAGCTTTTACCCAAATGGCTTGGTTCTTTACTAAAGCGGCTTTACTGACATTCGGTGGAGCTTATGCGGTTTTGCCCTATGTGTATCAAGGTGCTGTAGAACACTATCATTGGCTAAACCCAACTCAGATGATTGATGGTTTAGCTTTAGGTGAAACTACGCCTGGCCCGCTGATTATGGTTGTGACATTCGTTGGGTTTGTAGGAGGCTGGGTGAGCCAAGTATTTGGCTCGCATGCAGTATTTGCTTCAGCTTTTTTGGCGGCTGCGATCGTGACGTTTTTCACATTTTTGCCTAGCTTTGTATTCATTTTTATGGGCGCTCCATTTATTGAAACCACACATGGAAATCTTAAATTTACGGCACCATTAAGCGCGATCACCGCAGCCGTAGTTGGTGTGATTTTTAATTTGGGATTGTTCTTTGCTTACCACGTGTTTTGGCCTTCAGACTTAGGCGGTCATGTTGAGTGGTTTTCTATTACGCTAACTGCGCTGGCAATAGTGGCTGTATTTCGTTTTAAGATAAATGTCATTCCCATCATACTGGTGAGTGGTATCTTGGGAATGGTATTTAAATTGCTTACCTAATGGTCAGTGGGTTTGCAGTGGAGTTAGACTTAAAAGAGCAGTACTTATAGAGTGAGGACTGTTTTAGTACTGCATTTTTACACCTCAGTTCATGCAATTAAATCAAGCTATCCGATGTAAAATGCTAACCATGGCTCACCGATCAGAGCTTATAACAATAATAATTTAGTAAATGTTTTGGGGATATGTAAAAAGTGTGTATGCATTTTAAAATGATTAAATATCATATCAATTATGTTTGAACTCATAGTTCCAAGCTTTTATATCTTAACTGGTTTTTGTTGTTACGCGTGCTTCACCCACTTTGCTGTAGGTTTTGATAGGCCGCGTAATTACCCGCAAATACTGTTTGGTTTTACTACGTTAGTTCTGATGTTTTTCTCAGTCTTTAATATTCAAACATTAACTGCTGAGACGATAGATAGCTTTGTCGTATCACTCAGATGGACATTGGCTTTTGGCGCTTTGCTTTACGGATGTCTGTTTTGGTTTGTTGCAATATCTACAAAAAAAATCCCAGTGGCATTGTCGATATTTGTAGCGATATTTGTGGTGGTTTTGATCGCTATCAATTTCTCGCAACCATACACCTTACAGTTTAGCCATATTGATGAATTAACTCGGCTAACTTTGCCTTGGGGTGAAACGCTGACTTATGCCATTGGGCAGCCCAACAAATACTTTCTTATTCGGGTGCTTACCCTAAATTTAACGTTGTTATATTTAGTTTACGTATTAGGCCGCGTTTACTTTAACGACCGCACGGGCGTTAATCTGGCCATGTTTCTATCAATGATTTTTCTAATCATTTTTGTTGTTCAGGGTATTTTGGCAAGATTATCCATTATTCATTTTGTCCCGTTGGGAATGTATGGTTTTCTAGGGCTAGTCGTGACCATGAGTCTGATTCTTCGTCATGATTTACGACAAAAGTCTAGGCTGGCAAATAACGTTTATGACGCCATCGCTGAAGGTATGATGGTTTTGGATGCCAACAGTAAAATCATTTCCGTCAATCCCGCTTTCACGCTGATTACTGGATATCAATTAAATGAAGTTCTCGGGCGAGATCCCACGTATTTAAGTTCTGGTCGGCAAGACGAACGCTTTTACCAAGAAATGTGGGATACAGTCAAGGCAACAGGAAAGTGGCAGGGTGAGCTTTGGAATAAACGCAAGAGCGGTGAAGCGTACTGTGAGTGGCTATCCATCAGCACTATCTACAACGATGACCACTCCGTGAGTCGCCGAATTGGTTTCCTCAGAGACAACACAGATGAGAAGTTAAACGAGGAAATCATCTGGAAACAAGCAAACTTTGATGATTTAACAGGGCTTTTAAACCGACGCGCACTGACTGAGCGCTTAGATCAGGAAATTAAACGATCTAGCAGTCTTGGCTTGTCATTTGCATTAATCCTGGTTGACCTTGATCGATTCAAAGAAGTGAATGACATGCTGGGCCACGCTGTTGGAGACGCGCTTCTCAAAATAGTCGGTCAGCGCATGGAAAATAGTGTGAGTAGCACATGTGCAATTGGACGGCTAGGTGGGGATGAGTTTGCCATAGTGATAGGGGATGTTGTAGATATTTCCAATGTGGGCAGTATCGCTTCTACTCTACTGGAACGGCTAGCAACTCCCTATCGGCTAGGGCAGGATTTTGCCTTTACTTCTGCTAGCATTGGCATTACCTTCTATCCAGAGGATGCTATTGATATTACTTCCTTATGGAAAAACGCAGACCAAGCCATGTATGCTGCCAAGTGTCAGGGGCGAAATCAATATCAGTATTACACGCCTGAGTTGCAGGAAGCTGCAGATAAGCGAGGCAGGTTATCTAGGGATCTTCACGATGCAGTCCACGGCAACCAGTTTATCTTGCACTACCAGCCCATTATTAATTTACAGTCAGGGGCTATTCATAAAGCAGAGGCGTTAGTACGTTGGAAACACCCTGAGCTTGGAACGATCAGTCCTGCAGACTTTATCCCCATTGCAGAAGAAAACGGTCAAATTGTAGAGATCGGCAATTGGGTGTTTTGTGAAGCTGCTAATCAAGTTGCAAGGCTGCGTGAGATTTATAGTGCGGAGTTCCAAATATCCATTAATAAATCTCCTGTGCAATTTAGAAGTAGCTTAAACAAGCACGATAATTGGCTGGAGTATTTGCAGGAGAAGGGGCTGTCGGGCAGCAGTATTGTGGTCGAGATCACGGAGGGGCTGCTGATGGAGGCGAAGGATGATATTTATAGTCAACTCATGTTGTTCAGAGATAACGGCATGCAAGTTGCGTTGGACGATTTCGGTACTGGCTATTCATCATTATCTTATCTTAAGAAGTTCGACATTGATTATATTAAAATTGACCAGTCATTTATACGCAACCTGACCCCGCAATCGGAAGATATTACGCTGTGTGAAGCGATGGTGGTGATGGCACATAAACTCGGCATTAAGGTTATCGCGGAAGGCGTGGAAACAGAGCAGCAACGCGACTTACTTAAACGAATTGGCTGCGACTATGGTCAAGGTTACTGGTTTTCTAAACCTGTGCCTGCAGATGCTTTTGAAAAGTATTTAGAAATACATGCTGAGAAAATGGGTTGCAACCTCTTGTAAGCTGATGCCTTTAAATAATTAGTTAGTCTCGTACCAAGCTTTACTTTTGTTGACTATCGCAACAACAGATAGCATAACGGGTACCTCAATTAACACCCCCACAACTGTGGCTAACGCGGCGCCAGAGTTAAATCCAAATAAAGCAATTGCGGTGGCTACGGCTAATTCAAAGAAATTTGAAGCACCGATTAAAGCCGACGGCCCAGCGACACAATGCGCGACTTTAAATTTTTTATTCAGCCAATAAGCCAGCATGGAGTTGAAATACACCTGAATCACAATTGGTATTGCCAATAAAGCGATGATGGCGGGTTGGTTGATGATCTGCTGACCTTGGAAAGCAAACAGTAGCACCAAAGTAATCAATAACGCGCTCAGCGATACAGGTTGTATGGTTTTAAGCACGGATTGGAGGGCACGGTCATCGCCTTTTTGTATCAGTAGTTTTCGGATAATTTGGCTGATGACAACGGGTACCACAATAAATAGCACCACGGAAATAAAGAGCGTATTCCAAGGCACGGCGATACTAGATAGGCCCAATAAAAAAGCTACGATAGGCGCAAATGCAAATAGCATAATAGTGTCATTCATAGCTACTTGAGATAAGGTGAATTTAGGTTCGCCATTGCACAGATTGCTCCACACAAACACCATAGCCGTGCATGGCGCTGCTGCTAGTAAAATGAGTCCTGCAATATAACTATCGATCTGATCGACAGGCAGCATTCCCGCGAATAGATGGCGTATAAATATCCAAGCGAGTAAGGCCATTGAGAATGGTTTAACCAACCAATTGATGAACAGTGTGACACCTATGCCCCTGATGTGCTGGAATACTTCCCCCATCGCAGTAAAATCAATTTTAAGTAGCATAGGGATGATCATCAGCCAGATCAATACTGCGACTGGCAGGTTTACCTCTGCAATTTTGATATTGCCTATCGCTTGGAATACGCTAGGGGCTAATTTGCCCAATACAATGCCGACGACAATACACCCTAATACCCACCAAGTGAGATTGCGCTCAAAACTACTGATTTTTGGAGGGGTTTTAGCAGCAGCTAGATTTTTTGTCATCGCTCTTGCCTTTGCGGGAATTAAATTGAATAGTTTCAGCCGCTGGCGCGCAACAGGCTATTGAGCTGTTTTCAGCGCTATCATTAAAGGTGGGTGCGCTATCTAGCGTATGGTACGTTTCCCAAGCCAATCCTGAGGGGTCTTGTACCCAGTGTTTGTCTGATTTCGCGTAGCAGCATGTAGTCCCCTCTTGGGTAAGAATATGCATATCTGCTGCTTCTAATCTTGCTCTAATCTCACCAAGCTCTTCATCATTATCAACTTGGATGCCGATATGATCTAACCCGACTTTTGCGCCACGCTGACTAATCGCAAAATTGACTAGAGGGTCCTCTAGCATCCATTTGGCGTAGTCGGACTTCTCAACGGAAGGCGCTGTACCAAATAGTGTGCTATAGAAGGCAATACTCTTGCCTAAATCATCGACTGATACATGTAAATGCATACGTTTCATGGTACAGCTCCTTTATTTCGTTGTAGTACAACTTACGTCTGGACAGCAATTCGCTACACCAGCACAGCAGTTTTCAGTTAAATAGGCGAGCAAGCTATTCATGGCTTCGTAATTGGCGGAGTAGTAGACGTAACGGCTCTCCTGGCGTGAGCCGATCAGCCCTGCATGGCTAAGCTCTTTCAAATGAAATGAAAGCGTGCTGTTGGGGATGCTAAGTTTTTCGCCAATCACGCCAGCCGATAAGCCTTCTGAACCCGCTTGCACCAGCAATCTAAAAATATCCAGTCGCGCTTCTTGCGCAATC
Organism: Methylophilaceae bacterium; assembly: GCA_036504995.1. Taxonomy (GTDB): domain Bacteria; phylum Pseudomonadota; class Gammaproteobacteria; order Burkholderiales; family Methylophilaceae; genus DASXUG01. The sequence goes on from DASXUG010000001.1 coordinate 7,684, forward strand.
GACGCTAGTCGCTTTACCGCTTCTTTTGTATCCATTTGTTTATGCCAGAGGGGTTAAGTTAAAAAGTGTTTAAGCTAAGAAAGTGCTACAGGTCGCTTCATCAAAAGCAGTTACGTCATAATGCCAGCGATAATATCCAACTCTTTTTTGAGTAAGGATTTGTCTTTTTTGAGCACCTCCAACGGCAACGCTAGAAAAGCTTCAATACGTGCACGTAGAATTTTGTATGCAGTCATAAAGGCTGCGTTAATTTCCTCATCCGTGCCAGTAACATGCGCTGGATCTTCTACACCCCAATGAGCGCGCAGCACGGGCCCAAGGTAAGCTGGGCAAGTTTCATTGGCTGCATTGCCGCAAACAGAAATGACGATGTCTGGGGTTGCTGGCAGGTTTTCCCAAGACTTGCTGTAATAGCCATCCGTTGCAATGCCTTCACTGGCTAACAGCAATAATGAGCGGGGGTGCACTTGGCCTGTAGGTTTGCTCCCCGCGCTCATGGCGCGCCAGCCTTCTGGCGCAAGGTGGTTAAAGGTGGCTTCACCTAAGATCGAGCGACAAGAGTTACCAGTACAAAGAAATAATACGTTCATGATGAATAGGCTCCACTGATTTGCAATCAGGTAATAAGGTAAGTCTTAATTTTGTTACGATAAATCTATTATTCTATAAATATAGAAATATTGTCAACAATATTTTTTGATGACTTTTAGCTGCTAGGTTTGTTTGAAAATACTGAAAATGAGCCGAGTTGTTTAACCTGGTTGCTTTGATAATAATTCTGCAAAATTTCTAAAGTAAAGTAGATGCGTATTTTCATCGTTTGACAATGCGCTTGTGGTCGGCGAGTATGTAGGCATTTTAGTCATTGGATTCTAGAATGAAACGCTTTTGTGGCAAGCTTAAGCTGGTTGGACTATTGTTTAGTGTGTTGATCAGTGGTTGCTCAAGCTTTGGGCCGCTATCTTTAGACCAAACTAGATTGCAATACAATGAGGCCGTTAAATCGACTACTGAGCAGCAGTTGCTGTTAAACATTGTGCGTTTACGTTATACCGATACCCCCAGTAGCCTAGCAGTATCTGGAATTGCGGCACAGTTTGAGCGCTCACAGAGTTTTTCGCTAAACCCATTTTTTGTGGCGGGTAGTAGCTCTAACGCCCGCCTGACAGCAGTCTTGCCGCAGGCCGAGGTGATGGGGGCGGATAGACCGACATTTAGCCTGACGCCCTTGGATGACCAAGAATTTACCCGTAAACTATTCACGCCTATTCCACTCGATGGCATTGTTTATTTAAGCAAAACTACGTGGCCTATTTCCACAGTTTTCCGCCTGTATTTAGAGAATCTTAACTGGGTGCCCAACGCCCAGAATGCAAGCGGACCAACCCCAACTGAAGCGCCAGTTTATCAAGATTTTTTAGACGGCGTTAATGCGCTGGAAACGCTACAAGATCGCGGTGATATTGTATTCTCACTGCAAGACAAGTCTGAAAAAATGGGTGGCGATTTACCCTTAGTTCAGGTGCAAGCCGCCGATATGTTAGAGGCAGCAAAGAATGGTTATGAGTATAAATTAGATGCTAATAAAACAACCTGGACACTATATAAAAAGACCACTCAGCCCGTGCTGATGGTAAACCCGAAGGCGCTAAATACGCCTGAAATGCGAATTATTGCCAATACTTTTCATTTAAAGTCTGGAGTGACGGAATATATTATTTCACAAGAGGCGCTTAACCCATTTTCATCCACGTATCCAGCCGAAGGCGTGGAGAATATTGACCTTGAAACGCGCTCTCTGCTGCAAGCGCTATACTATGTGTCCCACGGTATAGAGGTGCCATCTGAGCACGAAACACAGGGCTTGGTAACTGTCACGCTAGATGCAAGCGGTAAACCTTTTGATTGGCATAAAGTCACTGATGGCTTGTTTCGTGTAAAAGCCAGCCATAATGAAGAGCAACCAAAAAATGCGCATGTGGCAGTTAAATACAAGGGGTATTGGTTTTATATCGATGATGCAGATCAAGCGACTAAGTCTACTTTTTCATTGCTGATGGAGCTCGCCAGAATGGAGTTGGCAGGTGGTGCTAGCAAAGGGCCAGTGTTGACCTTACCCGTTGGTAGTCGTTAATTTTAATGAGATTTAAGGCTGTTGAGCAATGAGCACATCGTACTTTGAAGTAAGCCAAAATAGTCTTATTTGTGGATACCACTTTTCACCCGAACAATCAGGCAGACCGATTGAGACAGGTGAGGCATTAGCCTTGCTGAATGGGGAGCAAGCGTCTGACGATGCAAGTTTTATTTGGTTGCATTTTGATCTAACCAAGGCCGCCGCTGAAAAATGGATGCGCGAGCATTTAAATTTGCCCGATGAGTATTATGAGGCATTAGTTGTTGGCTCTCGCTCGACACGCATTGAAGATGTTTCTGACAATTTAATTGCCGTGATGAATGACGTGTCATTTGAATTTACCTTCGATCCATCTGAAATGTCCACCTTGTGGGTGAGTGTGAGTCAAAGGCTGTTGGTGAGTGCCCGCACACATCCGCTTAGCTCAGTCGATCAACTGCGGGTAGCCGTTAAACAGGGCGTTAGATTTAGCTCTTCGGTAGCACTGTTAATTTATTTGTTTAGGGTGCAAGAAGATTTACTGGTTAAAATCATGCGCGATGCAACCTTGCAGATAGATGCCATAGAAGATAAGTTGCTAATTGGAGAGCTGGCCGCCAAGCGTGCAGACTTGGGCAGACTAAGGCGCGTATTGGTCCGCTTGCAACGCTTGTTAGCCCCCGAGCCAACCGCCTTATTTCGATTGCTGCATCAACCGCCTCTATGGATCAGCGAAAATGACCTTGATGAGTTACGCCAGTCTACAGAAGAGTTTTCACTAGTGATCCGCGATTTAGCAGCCTTGCAAGAGCGTATTAAGTTATTGCAAGAAGAAATGGCCGCGCAAATTGGTGAGCAAACTAACCGCAGCTTGTTTACCTTAACCATTGTAACCGTACTCGCCTTGCCCATTAACATTATCGCTGGCTTGTTTGGCATGAACGTTGGCGGCATTCCCTTATCACAAAACCCCTACGGATTTTTAACCATTGTGCTGGTCGTCATTTCATTCACCATCATTGCCGCTTGGTTGGCCTTCCGCAAGAAGCGCTAGAGAAGTTGTACCTTTTAACTAACAGTTAGTTAAATACGATGGTGTTTTTTTGAATGATAACTTACTGGCAAGCAAGTTCAGACATGGGCCAAGCTTCGGCCCTATGCAGAGGTTAATAGTGTTTCTTAAGCTTAAATAAGTAAAGGTGCGATAAACGCGAAAAATGCACCTATGCTAAATATAGCCACAGATAGCCAGTAAATCATCAACGCATTTTTACGCGTTCTAGTGCAAACTTTTGCTAATTGCGGGTCTGCTGGGCATGGAGCATTGCGCGCCTGCCACTGTAAATAACCAGCCATGGCTAGCATTGCACCAGCTAAGCCAAATACCAGCGGCTTATGCTCGCTAATCCAAATAAGTTGTGGAAAGTTAGAAACCAGACTCGTCAAAGTTGCGGCCGACCCTATCGCTACTAAAGTGGCTGGCAAGGCACAGCAAATCAAAGTTGAGCCGCTAGTGAATAACGACAAAATATTGGCGCGTTTGGCAGTCTTTACGGCAGACAAATCCATCTGTTGATTTGCTGTCATTTCGCTTCCATTTCTGCCTTAATATGCGAGGCTGACTGGTCGGATATTTCGATTGAGGTTACTTCATAGCCCGCATCCTTAATCAACCCTTTTACGGTGTCATTCGATAGCGTTTGACCATCCTTCACCTCTACTGCCACAACACGCTGTTTTAAATTGACGTAGACATCCTTAGTTTGGTTCAAAGCCCGCATTTTTTTCTCAATACCTTGCGCGCAGAACGCGCATACCATACCGTTAACATTGGCTTTGATTGTTTGAGCAGAAAATGCAACATTGCTAAATAGAGCTGTGATAATTGAAGCTAATACTAATTTTTTCATGATGTAAATCCTTAAAATATGTACATAAAGTTAAAACGTGGTTCACTGGAGTTATTGATGCCCGCTTCAACAAAAAATCGCTTATTAATTAAACGCAGCATTGGAGTAATTTCGACCTTGTCTGATAAACCATTCATATTGCGCGCTTCGAGAATCATCCAAGGTTGGGTGCTGTCGTATTCGCTCTCATAAAACGAAAAGCCAGCACGCGCACTGGTAAAGTCGTGGTTAATGTCGTTTGCGCGATAAAGCCGATGTGTCGCCTGAAAATACACCCGAGTGGTTTCATAATCAAACTGTATGCCAGGCGTAAACACTGCTCTATTAAAGCGGTCGTTGTTAATTTCATTTTTACCTTGCAATTCACCTACTCCCCCCACAAACCAAAAGTTTGCTTGCGCATTTGGTAAATTCCAACGCTGCAACAGTCGGGTATAAGTGATTTCTTCTAACGTGCGAGTTTTGTTTTCGTCGTCACTGTGCATGTATGTCGCACTCACTCCGAACGCGTCGCGTGGCGTAATGGCATAATTGGCAAATGCCTCGCGCCAGTTGTTATTAAAATCGCCCATGGTCATGATTGAACCATCAAAACCCATTGGTCCAGCGATGGCATGTTGGCTGACTGGCAAGAGCACTGCAATTAACAGCAATACGCTTAACTGATTGATAAACATAGTAATCCTTTCTTAGAGATTGCAATTACGACCAAAAATTGGACGCAACAATACTAATACTAAGAAAGGAATATAGGTGGGCGCTGCGGATTAGGTAGGGTGACTGACGTGTAAGACTGATGCAGCATACGTATCGATGAAGATACAGTTGAAAATGTTGAATGCCTTATATCACTTGGTATCGCTGTCATTGCGCTAAAGCTTGCACAAATGCTTTTGCAAGTAGTTTTATCAATGCATCCATGCTTATTATGCATGGCCTTATACATGCCTGTCATCTGTTGATGGCATGGCATGCCAGCGGTGCTTTGCTCATTCATTGGGGTCTGCATCATGCTATTGCATACAGACATATTAGCCGCAGCAACACTCTGTAGCGATATAAGCAACGCTAGTATAAAAGCCACAAGCTGTGTAGTACGCATAAACATGACCAATAAGATAGCGGAAATAAAGTCAAAGTTCAAAAATATTTATAATTAACTTCACAAAAAATTAAATGTAAATAGATAAAAACCCCAATAACTCATGAAGTTATTGGGGTTTGTTTACATTCAAAAAACAGGTACGCCTTAAAACGGAATATCATCCTCAAAGTCGTCAAATCCAGAGCTTGCAGGTTTTGCTGCAGGCGCTGATTGGCGTGGTGGCTGGCTAGTTCTCGCTGGTTCAGCGGAGTAGCCGCTATCTTGGTTCATATCATCGCCGCCATCATAGCTGGCATTGCTGCTGCCCCCATCTTTTCCACCTAGCATTTGCATTTGGTCGGCGATGATTTCTGTGCTGTAGCGGGTGACGCCGTCTTTTTCCCATTTGCGTGTTTGCAGGCGGCCTTCGATGTAAACGGGACGGCCTTTTTTGAGATACTCCCCTGCAATTTCGGCAAGTTTTCGATACATCACAATATTGTGCCACTCGGTTTTTTCTTGTTTTTGGCCAGACTTATCTTTCCAGTTTTCTGTGGTGGCAATGCTGAAGTTTGCTACCGCTTCGCCATTTGGCATGTAACGTACTTCTGGATCGCGGCCTAAATTGCCCATTAAAATTACTTTATTTACACTTGCCATTTTGTTCTCCCTAGCGCAATTAGTCGCTGTTTAATAGTTTTGATACGGCTTCTTCATCAAAACCTTGTTGCAAATCTACTTTTAAGATCACGGTGCCCTCATCGGGCAATACAACGGCTTCTGTTACGCCTGCTACAGTGGCGAGCGAAGCCGACAGTTTTTGTCCCTGAGCCGCTGAAATTTCTTTGATGTGGTACATTTTACTTTTAACCGCAGGCGGTGTCTTCATGCTTAATGCGAAAACTAGCCATAAGCCCATCAGTACACTACAAAATATAAATACAGAAGCAAAGCCGTGATAGTGCGAAAGATAGCCGCCCAGCGCGCCGCCAACAAACACGCCCAATGATTGAGAGGTGTTATAAACGCCCATGGCAGTGCCTTTAGCAGCGGCAGGTGCCATTTTAGTGATGATGGAAGGTAGCGACGCCTCTAGAATATTAAAGGCGATAAAGTACGCGGAAAGAGAGCCTACAATCCCCCAAAACTGGTGAATCGAAAACGCGAACAGCAGTTGCGCCAAAAACATAGTAGCAATCGCACCTACAAAAACCCGCTTAAGTTTTGCGCGTTTTTCGCCATAAATAATCGCTGGCACCATAAACACGAAAGATAGCACAAGTACTGGTAAATAGATTTTCCAGTGCTCATTTACGCCCATATTGCTGGTTTCTTTAATGGCGAATGGCACTACAATAAACATCGCCATTTGTGCAGCGTGTAAAGCGAAAATACCAAAATTCAGGCGTAATAGTTGCGTATTGCTGAGCACCTCTTTAAGTCTGCCTGTGGTTGCTTCGGCATCGGAGTGAAAGCGGCTAACGAGCGGGTCTGGTACCACAAAGCGTACGACTACAATCGCCATTAGCGTTAATATCCCAGTCATCGCGAAAATCCCTGGCACGCCTATCCATTGATTGAGCGCTGGGCCAGCAATGAGCGATAGCGCAAAAGTAATCCCTATCGTGCCACCAATCATAGCCATGGCTTTGGTGCGATGTTCTTCACGCGTTAAATCGGCCACTAAGGCAGTGACGGCCGCAGAAACAGCCCCTGCGCCTTGAATTGCCCGACCAATAATGACCATTTCAATGCTGTGTGCCATGGCCGCAACTAAGCTACCGATTGCAAAAATGACTAAGCCAAAATAGATCACGCGTTTGCGCCCATATTTATCTGAGGCCATGCCGAAGGGGAGTTGGAAAATGGCTTGTGTCAGGCCATATGCGCCTAGCGCTAAACCTATCATTAAATGGCTTGGATGGTTGGGTAGCGTTTCTGCATAAATAGCAAAAATCGGTAATATTAGGAACATACCGAGCATACGCAAGCCATAAATGGAGGCCAAACTGGTGCTTGCGCGCATTTCAAATGGAGACATACGATCAGTAGACATGAAAATTGTTTAACTTAAAGCGGTAAAATGCGTATATTAGCAGGTTGGCACTTTTAACGTCAGTCAGTAAGCATGGAATTTATTCGTATTCGCGGCGCACGCACGCACAACCTTAAAAATATTTCGTTGGATATTCCACGAAACAAGATGGTGGTCATCACTGGGTTATCTGGCTCAGGTAAGTCCTCACTTGCCTTCGATACCTTATATGCAGAGGGTCAGCGACGATATGTCGAATCACTTTCTGCATATGCGCGACAGTTTTTGGCGCGCATGGATAAGCCAGATGTCGATTTAATTGAGGGTTTGTCGCCCGCAATTTCGATTGAACAAAAATCCACATCGCATAATCCACGCTCAACCGTGGGTACAGTCACCGAGATCCATGATTATTTACGTTTGCTTTACGCGCGTGCGGGTGACCCTGAGTGTCCAGAGCATGGTATTAAGTTAGAAGCCCAAACCGTTTCACAAATGGTCGATAGCGTATTAGCGCTCCCTGAAGAAACTAAGTTGATGATACTTGCGCCTGTGGTGCGTGAGCGTAAGGGTGAGCAGCTTGATTTGTTTGATGAGCTTAAAGCACAAGGGTTTGTACGCGTACGGGTGGATGGCGAAATTTATGAGTTGGATGCAGCCCCTAAACTCACTAAGACAACTAAGCATTCGGTCGATGTAGTCATCGATCGCATTAAAGTACGTGAAGACATGAAACAGCGCATTGCTGAATCATTTGAAACTGCGTTACGTTTGGCCGAAGGGAAAGCGATTGCGGTTGAGATGGACACTGCTAAGGAATATTTGTTTTCCGCCAAGTTCTCGTGTCCAGTGTGTGATTACTCACTTGCGGAGTTGGAGCCACGTTTATTCTCGTTTAATAATCCGATGGGTGCTTGCCCAAAATGTGATGGTTTGGGGCAAATTAGCTTTTTTGATCCCAAGCGCGTAGTGGCTTTCCCGCACCTGTCGCTATCTGCGGGTGCCATTAAAGGCTGGGATAGACGCAATCAATTTTACTTTCAAATGCTGTCTAGTTTGGCGAATCATTACGCATTTGATTTGGACACCGCGTTTGAAAGCCTAAGTATTGAGCATCAGAAAATTTTGCTTAATGGTAGCGGTAAAGATTCTATTGCTTTTAAATATTTGAATGAACGCGGTACGTTTTTTGAGAAAAGTCATCCGTTTGAAGGCATTTTAAATAATTTACAACGTCGTTATCACGAAACTGATTCTTCTACTGTGCGCGAAGAGTTGGCTAAATATCTAAATTCACAAGCTTGCCCAGATTGTGGTGGAACGCGTTTACGCAAAGAAGCTCGCCACGTTAAAGTGGGTGGAAGAAATATTCATGAAGTCTGTGAGTCCCCTTTAAAGCAAACACTCACTTTCTTTGAAACGATTGAGTTGAGCGGACAGAAGTTGGCAATTGCGGACAAAATAGTCAAAGAAATTAGCAACCGCCTCAAGTTTTTGACCAACGTAGGCTTGGAGTATTTATCGCTATCGCGTTCGGCTGAAACTTTGTCAGGCGGTGAGGCGCAACGCATACGTTTAGCCTCGCAAATTGGTTCTGGTTTAACGGGTGTGATGTATGTGCTAGACGAGCCCTCTATCGGCCTGCATCAGCGAGATAATGATCGTTTGCTCGATACGCTCAAACGCTTACGCGACATTGGAAATAGCGTGATTGTGGTTGAGCATGACCAAGATGCAATTTTAGCCGCTGATTACGTGATTGATATTGGCCCTGGTGCGGGTGAGCATGGTGGTCAAATTATCGCGGAAGGTACACCAGCAGAAATTCAAGCGAATGAAAACTCCGTGACTGGTCAGTACCTCAGTGGCAAAAAACAAATTCAGTATGCCAAAAAACGCACGGCGCCAGACCCTAAGCGCTGGCTTTCGATGTTTCATGCAACAGGCAATAACCTCAAAGATGTTAAATTGGAGCTTCCTGTAGGGCTGCTAACTTGTGTGACGGGTGTTTCTGGTTCTGGTAAATCTACGCTGATTAACGACACACTTTACCGCATCGTAGCGCAGCACCTGTACGGTAGCTCTACGGAGCCCGCGCCTTATGATGGCATCGAGGGTTTGGAGTTTTTTGATAAAGTGGTGGATGTCGATCAAAGCCCGATTGGCCGAACGCCACGCTCCAATCCCGCAACTTATACTGGCCTATTTACGCCCATTCGGGATTTGTTTGCCAGCGTGCCAGAAAGTAGGGCGCGTGGTTATGGCCCTGGACGTTACTCGTTTAACGTGAAGGGTGGACGTTGTGAGGCCTGTCAAGGGGATGGTGTGTTGCGAGTTGAGATGCACTTTCTACCAGACGTGTATGTGCCTTGTGATGTGTGTAAAGGGCATCGCTATAATCGCGAAACTTTGGAAATTCAGTTCAAAGGCAAAAATATCCGTGAAGTGTTAGAAATGACAGTTGAGCAGGCGCATGAGTTTTTCAAAGCCGTTCCTGTTGTTGCGAGAAAATTACAAACTTTGTTAGATGTGGGGTTGGGCTATATTACTTTAGGTCAGTCTGCGACAACGCTTTCTGGAGGCGAGGCGCAGCGCGTTAAGCTGGCCCTTGAATTGAGTAAACGTGATACTGGGCGCACTTTATATATCCTGGATGAGCCGACAACGGGCCTACATTTTGCTGATATACAATTGCTGCTTGATGTCATTCATCGCCTGCGGGATGCAGGTAATACCATCGTGATTATCGAACACAATTTAGATGTGATCAAAACAGCTGATTGGGTTGTGGATATGGGTCCCGAGGGTGGCGATGGCGGAGGGTTGGTAATCGCGGAAGGTACACCAGAGGATGTTGCGCAAAGTGAAAAAAGTTACACGGGTAAATATTTGAAGCTTATGTTAAACCAACATAAGGTTTAAGTAGTTATAAAGCTAAACAAGGCCTTTCGAGGCCTTGTTGTGTTGTTAGGCGCAGATGTTAAATAAAGCTATCTGCTTCTACCACAAATCTTTTGTACGATTCGATGCGGTCTATCCACTCAATGCGGTCAAAGTTCAGGGCTTTGATGATCTCGGTGTTAATTGTCTCGGCGATATGTTTTGCGTCCTGATTTAGTTCTAAGCCAAAAGCAATGTGGGCTGCCATATAGACTACAGGCGCCAGTTCACAGGCCTTGGGGTTGAGCGGATCAGCGTAGTAGCGAATCACACGTTGAATTTCTTCTGGAAAATTCCAGCGTTTGGCTAATTCTTCCCCTACTTGACAGTGATCAATGCCAAGCGTGGCATTTTCAACCGATTTTCGTTCTAGTACGCTTTGTCCTCGGCACATTTCTTCAATATCCTTGCCCCCTGTCGGGAACACGATATGAATTAAAAGTTGACCAATGCTATGCATTAATGCGGCAACATAGGCAGTTTCAGTTGGTTTTTTTTGTACTTTGCAAATATCACGCGCAATGCTTGCTGTGATCAAGCTGTGACGCCAAAAGCGATTCATGTCTAGGTTGGGAATAGTTTTAAATGCACCAGTGACGCCTGAAGCGATTACCAGTGTGCGTAAACTGCTTACGCCAATAAGAGAAATGGCGTCATTTAAGTTATTTACCTTGCGACTTAACCCGTAATATGAGGAGTTAGATAACCGCAAAACTTTGGCTGAGATGACTTGATCAAGATTGATTTTTTCAACCACATCTTTTAAGTCTACCTCTTCATTATTCAGCATTTGTATCACTTCTTGCACCACTTTGGGCATCATGGGCAAGTTGTTTACAGATTGAAAGAAATTGTCGATTACATTCATAATATCCTCAGCATTTTTTAGGCGGTTGTGATGTTGGGTGCTTCTGTTTCATAGATGCTTTGATCATACGCAAAGTATGAAAAAACAAACGCGAGAATAAATGGTGAAAACTAGGGTATCTCTGAAGAAGGCATTCTTTGTACGATAATGCTGGTTTTGCGCAGTAGGCCTTTAGCGCTTTGGTGTGCATCATAAAACCTAGGGTTGGGCACCATTGCAGCGAGTTTTGCCGCTTGACTTGCACTTAATTGACTAGCGCTGACCTTGAAGTAATGACGGGCCGCTGCTTCTGCTCCAAACACGCCATTACCCCATTCGATCACGTTTAGATAAATCTCAAAAATGCGGCGTTTTGTCATCATCTTTTCGAGCATCATCGTGATAGCTGCCTCTTCTGCTTTGCGCCAAGGAGTACGTTTGGTGGATAAAAACAAATTTTTTGCTAGCTGCTGACTAATGGTTGAGCCCCCAGCCACAATTTTGCCTTTTTTCAGGTTTTTGTCCCATGCTTTTTGTATGCCATCCCAATCAAACCCTTCGTGGTCAACAAATTTAGCATCTTCTGATGCGATTAAGGCACGCTTAAGGTTGTTTGAGATTCTGGGATACTCCACCCATTGGTGTTTCAGTTCTGCTTCAGGGTGATCTTGTTGTAGCACTGCCAAGCGGTCTTCCATAAATGCGCTAGTGGCGGGGTTGTGTTTTACCCACCAGCAAATGTGCGCAAATATCCAGATTTGATAGAGCACCATTGCTGCAAGTAGCCAGAGCAGGGCTCGGCGTACGATTTGACCAACACTCATGTGCGCAACTGTTGAATGACTGGAGTTGTGTCAGGGCGCACGCCATGCCAGATATAAAAGGCGGCGGCGGCTTGTTCTACCAGCATACCTAAACCATCTGCAAACTTTATGTTTTTGTTACTAGATTCAGCTAACGTTTTAAACTTTGTCTGACGACCATACATCATATCGTATGCCAGAGCACCATGCGCAAAGTTGTTGCTACTGATGCCTTCAGGTAAGTCGTCAGTAAGGCCTGTTGAGGTTGCGTTGATGACAACATCGAATGCGGCTAGCTCAGCATACTCAATTGCCATCACTTGGGAAAAAGTATTTGTGGAAAATGCTTGCGCCAGTTTTACCGCTTTATCATGGGTACGGTTGGCCACTGTGAGTTTGGCGCCAGCCGCGAGTAACGGTAATACCACGCCATAAGCCGCACCGCCAGCGCCCATTAGTAAAACATTTTTTTCCGTAAGGGAAACCTTGAGGTTGCTTTGTATATCTGTGACCAGCCCGACGCCATCGGTATTGTCGCCTGAAATTTTACTATCCGAAAAAGTAAGTGTATTCACTGCGCCAGCACTTTTTGCATAGTTGCTAATGGCGCCATTATTCAAATCGCGAGTACACAGATCAAATGCTTGGAACTTAAATGGAACGGTTACATTTGCACCAGAATAGCCCTCATTTATCAGTGCTTGTACCGCTTGCTCAAAACCACCCTCTGAAATATTTGCAAGCCGCTTGTTATACTCAAGCGAAATTCCAAATTGGTGCGCAAATGCTTGGTGAATTTGTGGTGATTTACTATGCTCAACAGGGTTACCAATCACCGCGAAACGCTTTGTCATTAGGCATTAGTCCAAGGTAAATTTGCTTTTTTCCAGCCGTTAATGGTGCAACGTTGTTTGGTGTCAGGTGTAGATTCGCCTTCAAAACCCTCTAACATATTGTAGGCTTCGGTAAAGCCCAGTTTTGCGGCTAAAGTGGCGGCATTATGCGAGCGACCACCCGTTCTGCACATGAAAATAATGACGGCTTCTTGATCTAACTGCATTTTAATTTGAGAACTAAAATCTGGGTTTGCCACCATGCCTGGATAAAACGCCCATTCGATGTGCGTTGCTTGCGGTACTCTGCCAACTAGCTCTAGTTCTGCACGACTACGAACATCTACCAGTTTGGCAGCTTGCGTGAGTTGAGTGACTTGGTGAGCCTCTTGCGGTGTTAATGCGCCAGCATAGGGTAAGTTGTTGTCTAGGGCACGTTGTTTCGCACGTTGTAAAATATGACCGAGTGTTTCCATGGGGTACCTCTCTACTTTCAATTATTTTTTATTACGTAAAATGTTTAACGTATTTTATGCGCCTAATGCTAATTATTCACCAGACCAAATGCAAAGTATAGCTGGATTAAGTGGTGAATGCTTGAATGCACCATTTTGGACATATTTGAATAATTAGAGCACTTATATGGTGCATTAGGTTTGTATTTTCTTTTGTAACATTATGTGTAAAAATGATAATCCAGCGTTTAACAAGCCCGTATTAATGGCATGTTTCATGCTAGCTTATTTTGTCTTAAGTTTTATTTTGAGCCTATTATTGACTTAGCATTGCAATAATCTCAAGTTTTTAACTTATTCTTTTTCGTGCATCCAAGGGAGAATCAAATGGCAGTAGCCGACGTAATGAAGATGGTCAAAGAAAACGACATTAAGTTTGTCGATTTTCGTTTTACAGACACACGTGGCAAAGAGCAACACGTCACAGTGCCTGTTTCAGCTTTTAATGAAGATAAATTCACTGAAGGTCACGCTTTTGATGGTTCTTCAATCGCTGGTTGGAAAGGTATTCAAGCTTCTGACATGCAATTGATGCCTGATGCAGAAACTGCAAATATTGACCCATTCATGGATGAGCCAACACTGATTTTGACTTGTGACGTTGTTGATCCAACAGACGGTAAAGGCTACGACCGTGACCCACGTAGCTTGGCAAAGCGTGCAGAAGCTTATTTAAAATCAAGTGGTTTGGGTGATACGGCTTACTTTGGTCCTGAACCAGAATTCTTCATTTTTGATTCCATTAACTGGTCAGTTGACATGAGCGGTAGCTCAGTAAAAATCAACTCAGAAGAGGCTGCTTGGTCTTCAGCTGAAAAATTTGAAGGTGGTAACACAGGTCACCGCCCAGGCATTAAAGGCGGCTATTTCCCAGTGCCTCCAGTCGATTCATTGCAAGACGTACGTTCAGCAATGTGTTTAACATTAGAAGCGATGGGTGTGCCTGTTGAAGTGCATCACCATGAAGTTGCAACGGCTGGGCAATGTGAAATCGGTACACAATTCAGCACATTAGTGCAACGCGCCGACTGGACACAAATCCTTAAATACGTTGTATTGAATACAGCGCACGCTTACGGTAAAACAGCGACCTTTATGCCTAAACCAATGTTTGGCGATAATGGTTCTGGTATGCACGTTCACCAATCCGTATGGAAAGATGGTAAAAACCTATTTGCAGGTAACGGCTATGCTGGTTTGAGCGACTTTGCCTTGTACTACATCGGCGGTATCATCAAGCACGCACGTGCTTTGAATGCAATTACCAACCCAGGTACAAACTCATACAAACGCTTGGTGCCACATTATGAAGCGCCAGTGAAATTAGCTTATTCTGCTAAAAACCGTTCTGCTTCTATCCGTATCCCATTTGTACATTCTGATAAAGCACGCCGTGTTGAAGCGCGCTTCCCAGACCCAATTGCTAACCCATACTTGGCATTCTCTGCATTGCTCATGGCTGGTTTAGATGGTGTACAAAACAAGATTCACCCAGGCGAGCCAGCAACGAAAGACTTGTACCATTTGCCTCCAGAAGAAGATGCATTGATTCCAACCGTTTGTTCTTCATTAGAGCAAGCGCTTGAGTACTTGGATAAAGACCGCGAGTTCTTAACACGTGGCGGCGTTTTCTCTGAGGACTGGATTGACGCCTATATTGCATTGAAAATGGAAGAAGTTACCAAGTTACGTCAAACCCCACACCCAGTGGAGTTTGGTTTGTACTACAGCTGCTAAACCATTGCTTAGGCATTGATTAGTTAAAAGGCGGGGAAACCCGCCTTTTTTATTGTTCGTATTTTCGTAAACGTGCTGACGTTAATTGGCAAAACTAGATTGCTAAACAATACGATAGCATTGCTTCAATTGGTAAACTCATCTAAACTGAAATTATGGATAGAAGATTAATCATTATCAGCTTGAGTTTATTATTGGCAAGTAACCTTGCACATGCAGATATATACAAGTGTGCGGATGAAACTGGCCAAGTTGCTTTTGCTGATGCTAAAACGAAATCTGGCTATAGTAGCTGCAAATTAGTGTTGCGTGATGAATCTAATTCAGCCCCAATGCCTGCTGCTTCGCGTCCATCAGGTATGAAGGCAATCAACTATACAAGGTCAGCCACGCCCGCTGATTTTCCCAAGGTAGACCGACAAACACAAACCCTCCGTGATGATAAGCGCAAACAGATTCTGCTGTCAGAGCTAGAGTCAGAGCAAAAAGCGCTACAAGATGCCAAAATGCAACATTTGCTGGCTGATCTTGATTCTCACGAAAAAAATATTGGGTTATTGCAAAAAGAGTTGAGCGCATTTAGATAGCCAATGCATTCAGATGGCTGGTTGTCAGATAGCGCTTTAAATTAAGTCTTTAAATTAATCGTAGTTTAATAATGCTTGTTCTGGCATTATTTTTACTGGCTTAACTTTTGCTTTAGTCCATATATGGCACATATTATACCCCCCACATTCGCTGGTCTTGAGCACTTAGCAACCGCAGTTATGCTGTTAGATGAAAAACTCACCATCACATACGCTAACCCTGGCTTTGAAGTGCTATTTGCGATGAGCGCAAAGCAGATTACAGGCTTAAACCTTTCACAGGTTTTTCCAGGGTGCGAGATTTTATGTTCAGCCGTGGAAAATGCGATTACTAGTCACAGTCCATTTCGTGAACATGAGTTTATGATAACGACAATGCGCCAGCATTCACTGGCGGTGACTTGTGCCGTGACGCCCATTGATTCGGCCCCAGCATGTTTGTTGCTTGAGTTTCAGCAGATGGATCAGCAGCTACGAATTGCGCGCGAAGAACGTATGTTGATACAGCAACAAGCCAATGCCGAACTATTACGTAATCTAGCGCATGAAATTCGTAACCCGCTGGGCGGCTTGCGCGGCGCTGCACAACTGCTAGAACACGAGTTGCCCAATTTTAGCCTGCGTGAATATACGCAAGTTATCATTAAAGAGGCCGACCGACTGCAACTGTTAATGGATAGATTGCTCGTTCCGCACCGTATTCCAAAATACGAGCCCACCAATATTCATGAGGTGTTGGAGCGTGTGCGTAGCTTATTACTGGCCGAATCGCCTAAGGGCATTACTGTGATTCGTGACTATGATACAAGCTTGCCTGAACTCATCGGTGATAGAGAAAAGCTGATACAAGCCGTGTTAAACATCGCACGTAATGCAGCGCAAGCAATGCAGGCCAATGGCCAAGAAAACAGCACAATTACTTTACGTACGCGTGCGGAACGCCAAGTGACATTAGCCAAAAAGCGCTATCGTGTGGCGATTAAGCTGCAGATTATTGATAATGGCCCAGGAGTCCCCGCTGATATTCGGGAGCGTATTTTTTACCCACTAGTCTCTGGGCGTGAGGGTGGTTCAGGTCTGGGTTTAACGTTGGCGCAAACTTTTGTCACGCAGCATCACGGTATGATTGAGTGTGAAAGCCAACCTGGGCAAACATCCTTCACTATTTTATTGCCGATAGAGGCAACTGCGATTAAAGGCTATGTAGCCAAACAATAACAATATAAGTTTTTTACACTAACCAGATAAGCGATTTTTACTAACAAAACCATCAAATTTCGTCAATTCTCGCGAAAGCGGCGATCCAACTAGGGTGCTTGATTAAAATGGATTTCCGCCTTTCGCGTGTGAACAATCTGCTTTAGCAGGTATATTCCACGGGATAATCTTTACGGTTAAGCGGGAATGACGGAATGGTGACTTTTGCAAAAGCTTCGGTATAAACGAAGCCAATATAAACAACACGAAGAAAACGGGAATACTATGAAACCAATTTGGATTATTGACGACGATAAATCGATTCGCTGGGTGTTTGAAAAAGCGCTTGCACGCACAGACATGGAATTTAAAACATTTTCCTCTGTGCCAGAAGCGATGAACGCGCTGAATAAAGAAACGCCGCAAGTGGTAGTCAGCGATATCCGTATGCCAGGGGGGTCTGGCTTGGATTTTCTGCAAGAAATCAAAAAACAATTGCCTGATGTGCCCGTGATTATTATGACGGCATATTCTGACCTAGAAAGTGCAGTGGCAGCGTTTCAAGGTGGCGCGTTTGAATATTTAGCCAAGCCATTTGATGTGGACCAAGCGATTGAGGTGATCCGCCGTGCGGTGGATGAGTCTACTCGGCAAACATCAGAAGCTGTCGTTGTTGAAGAAACGCCTGAGATTATTGGTCAAGCGCCCGCTATGCAAGAGGTTTTTAGAGCCATAGGCCGCTTAAGTCGCTCACATGCTACTGTGCTTATCAATGGTGAGTCAGGTACGGGTAAGGAGCTTGTGGCGAGCGCACTACACAAACATAGCCCACGTGCAGATAAATCATTTATCGCCATTAACACCGCCGCCATACCTAAAGATTTGCTGGAGTCTGAACTGTTTGGGCATGAGCGCGGCGCATTTACTGGCGCGCAAGCAGCAAGGCGAGGGCGCTTTGAGCAGGCCGATGGCGGAACATTATTTTTAGATGAAATTGGCGATATGCCGTCAGATTTGCAAACGCGCCTATTACGTGTGTTGTGTGACGGTCAGTTTTATCGTGTGGGTGGGCATCACCCCGTCAAAGTAAACGTACGAATTATTGCCGCAACCCACCAAGATTTAGAAGAGCGTGTGCGCTTAGGGCTGTTCCGTGAAGACTTATTCCACCGTTTGAATGTTATTCGGCTGCGACTACCTGCACTGCGTGAGCGCAGAGAAGATGTACCGTTATTGGTTAAACACTTTTTGCAGCATAGTGCTCAAGAACTAGGCGTCGAAGCCAAACAACCTTCTGCGGCTGCCTTGCGCTTTTTGAGCAATATTAGCTGGAGCGGCAACGTGCGCCAGCTCGAAAACGTTTGTCATTGGCTCACCGTCATGGCACCAGGACAAAATATCGACGTGGCAGATTTACCCCCTGAGCTTAAAGAAGACACCTCAAAACCAGCCAGCGCTGGGTCATGGCAACAAGCTTTAGCGGCAGATGTGGTCGATGCGCTAAATCGCGGCGAGCAAAATGTACTAGACACGCGCACCAAAGAATTTGAGAAAATTCTTATTACTAAAGCACTTCAGCATACTGGCGGGCGACGCATAGAAGCCGCAACCCAGCTAGGCTTGGGTCGCAATACATTAACGCGCAAAATTCAAGAGCTGGGGATAGACGAGTAGTTGTTGGAGTGCCATTCAAGTAGCCGTAATTTTCACGGCTACTTGTTTAGTGAACAGACTGAAAGCGAGATATTCATACTGCCAGCCATATTGCTTGACTGCTTCTTGAAACGCCTTGAATTCGTCCTCGCGCCAGTGCTCGTTGCCAATGTATTCATCAAAAATGATCACAGTACCCTTTACAATACGTGGCGCTAATAACTCTAACACCGTTTTTGTAGAACTATACAAATCACAATCAACATTAATCAAGCGAATATCACCCGACTCAGATGCCAAGTATTGAGGTAAAGTTGCATCGAACCAGCCTACATGTAGCTTTACGTGCTTAGGTACATCTGGCAACGAACCTTTGGTGGTGTAGCTACCTTTTTGCTCGCTATGCCAGTTCTCAGGCAAGCCCTCGAAGCTATCAAATCCATGTACAGGTTGTTTAGTAAGTTTAGCCAACTGTCTAATTGAATTGCCAAATCTAACACCGAACTCTAACACAGCTCCTTCAACCTGCGCATGTAGCATGGCAAGTTCAAATACGCTCATCATACTGCCGCATATGATAGGTAATGGAGTCTGCTGTTGCAAATACCGCCAAGCAGCCAGTCTCTCACGCATTAAAAGATTACTATCTTCAATAGACTCAATATAGGGTTTCGCTTCATCTTGCTTGCCTGCGTACTCTAGCAGGATTGCCAATGAGAGTTTCGCCTCAATATCAACTGGCTGAACTTTTAAAAGTTTATTTAATAGACTCAGTGACGGAGATAAGTTTGTGGCATCAATCTTAAGTGCATGATAATTGAAGTAAGCATCTACATATTGTGGATTAATCTGCAAGGCGAGTTGATACTGTCGCTCTGCTAAAGCTAAATTACCCTGCTCGTGATAAGCTAGGCCTAAATTAGCATGTAGCATAAAATGCTTATTTGCGTATCGTAGGGCCTTTGTAAAGCGCTGGATTGCAAGTTCAACTTGACCGTCACGTAACGCAATCACCCCCAATAAATGCAAGGCTTCTGGTTGTGTCGGCAAGCTCACAATAATTTGTTGGCAAAGCTGCTCAGCTGCCGATTCATAGCCCGTTTGATGTAACTGCCAAGCACGCTGCAATGCTGCATGTACCTCAGCTAACGTTGGTTTGATTGATTGAGTCATCTCATTTCCTATAGCAATATACATTTCAATCAATTTACTGATGGGGTAATAACATCCAGCCAGTGACTATATACTTAGACCCTTCAGTGACAACTTCACCTGCATGAGCATGAGTCCACTCCGCTGGCCAAATCAGAGTTTTACCTTTTTCTGGTTTAACTCTGTGCTGCTGATGAATGAAGTGCGTATTACCCCCTTCAAAATCATCATTTAAATAAGTCATAAACGCAAACAGACGATGCAGTGAAGTAATATCTGTTCGCTCACTATGTACGTGAGCAAAATGCCCCCCTGCGTTGTACTTTTGAATATTAAATCTACCAATATCCAAGATAGGAAACGTTTTTTTGAGAAATGGCCATTGCTCTGCGTACTCGGTATAGGCTTGAAACAGCTTGGCGATATATTTTTTAATCACGCGATGAGATGGTAAGTTAACATCCGATGGAGATATTGCGAGATCTAAAGAATTTTTTAGGCTAACGTTAATTCCTTCTGTTGTTGTACCTTGCTTTTGGAGAGTTTGATGCACTTCAAAAAACTGAATTAATTCATCACAAAGTAAAGCATCCTCTAAATGATATGCTCCAATGAAGTGAGGGCTATTTTCTATCATCACATCGATTTTACGCATTTTTAACCACGCTTAATGGAAAGCTCATAGTATTGAAAACCCTCGTCCCAAATTAAACCGTATAAACCCAGAGCCGCGACGTATCACTTCCAATCCTTTTTGATGCTGCCCCAACTTCAAATATAAATTACCTAAATTATCATAGGCTTCTTTAAAGCCCTTATTCGCCTGAATCGCCGATTCGAATGTCGCAATAGCAGCTTCAATTTGGTTCTTTTCTCTATAAGCTAAGCCTAAGTTCAACAGTATTTCCGCATTTTTGGGGCTGGCACTAAGCGCACGCTGATAACTTTCAATCGCTTGATCATATTGTTTAAGCGATAACCAAGCATTTCCCATATTTAAATGTACAGACTCAAGATGAGGGTTTTCAATAAAATCTCCTGATATAGAGCTACTGCCTTTTCACCCTGGCCCCGTTGAACCAAAGCACCACCTTTATTAAACTGTACCTCTATATGATTAGGCTCTAATGCCAATGCGCGATCAAAATTGGTGATGGCTAAATCAAACTTACCTAAACTACTTAGGGTATTACCCAAATTATAAAACGCCTCGAACACATTGGGGTTAAGTGAGACTAACCGATTAAAGCAATCAACAGCATCATCGTACTGACCAATTTTTTTGTATTGCATGCCTAATAGAAAGTGGGCTTCCGTATACTGATCTTTTAACTTGACTGCTATCTTTAGGCAATCAATAGCCTCCCTGCTCTTGGCCTGCTCAATATAAAAGTTCGCCAAATTGTAGTGAGCTTCAGGGATGTTTGGATTTAACGCAATAGCTTGCTTATATAACTGTATGGCTTGCTGAGAGCGGCCATGTGTAATCTGGATATTCGCATAATTTAAATACACTGCAGGAATGTTGACTTTCATTCCTACTAATTTCCTATAGTGTTCTTCGGCCTCTTTAATATGACCAGCCTGATGCAGGCGCATCGCCTGATTAAATGCATCGATTTGCGATGCAGTGGCTATTGTTTTTTTACTTTCCATTCCGAGGTTTTGTTTGACCATTGAGTCGCCTATCATTGACTGATTTGTTCATTAAACGCTTGAGACAAAACCGACTCAAGCGCACGAGCATATCGCGTAGAGTCAAAAATTGGATATTGCGTTTTGTGCGTGGCTAGCTTGTTCCGTAGAGAAGTCATTGTCTTTGGATTACTTGCTAGCATCATGGCTGTGGCTTCGTACTCGGCCAATGTTGTCGTCACTAATTCTGGCAAATTTAAAGCACTTAACAAGCTGCCTGCCACTCGGCTAGCGAAAGATTCCCCTGCGCAGGTCAGCACAGGCAAGCCTGTCCATAAAGCGTCACTAGCCGTTGTATGTGCATTATAAGGGGTCGTATCTAAGAACAAGTCGGCCAGCTTATGTCTGCTAAGATGATCCTCTAATTTCGTAGTCCGTTTTGCAAAAACAATTCTTTCCGAGGCAATTCCACGTTTGGCTGCCTCTAGTTTCAAATTGTTTTTTACCACATTGTTTGCATCTGATAACCAAAGTACACTATCTTTAATGTTATCGAGTAGGCGCATCCAGACATCAAATACTTGTGGCGTAATCTTGTAGTGGTTATTAAACGCACAAAATACAAAACCGTTGCTTGGTAGGCCAGCTTCCTCACGCGTTGGGGAGGGTCCATCTCCAGTGACTGAAGTGTCTCTAGGCAACAATGCCTGAGGCAAGCGAAGCACTTTTTCAGCGTAGGACTTAGACAGATGGTCTGGAATTAAGAAATTATCCGCGACAATATAATTTATATGGTTAGATCCAGTGGTGCCAGCATACCCTAAGTATCCCACCTGAACGGGTACGGCCTGATATGAAAAAATAGCAGGTCTAGCATGTGTCGTGTAGCCCATTAAATCAACTGCAATATCCACCCCTATTGCATTCATCGAGCGAGCTACCTCTTCATCGCTTTTGTCGCGAACATCAATAAATGTATCAAATGCCTCGATCACTCTCGACCGAAGTGCAGATTGATCCTCTGGACCAAAGGATAATCCGATTACCTCAAACTTGGTCCTATCGTGTTTTTCCAGTACTTCTACCAATAATTGTGAAACTGGATGCTCACGAAAATCTGCAGATAAATAGGCAATTTTTAATCTTTTCTGTAGAGCACGGTCAGGCTTAGATTCAAATGCAACCAGCTTTTCAGGGTACAAGGTAGATGCAAATAGTTGTGCACACTTTAACTCTAGTGAAGCAGAACTTGAAATTGGACGTAGCTCAAAAACCTTGATTGCGCATTTATTAGCTGCAACAGCTTTAGTCACCGCTTCAATATCCCGACCAATTTCATCCCATAGGCAACTGTGTATTTTTGAGTAAAGGTAGCCACCCAATGCCCATTCATAATCAGGCTGAATGGCTAACAACTTACTAAATGTTTGAATGGCTAGATCATGCCGATAAAGCTGTTGATATACATTGCCCAAATTACTCAATGTCGCAGTATGCTGAGGTTCAATCAGCAGCACTTTCTGATATACCTCAATTGCCTTTTCATATGCATATACATCTTGTAGAGCATTGCCATAATTAATCAACGTATTGATATGGGATGAGTTAAGTCGTAAAGCACTCTCAAAATATTGAAATGCTAATTGTAATTTGCCTGCTGAACGATAAATCTCAGCAAGGTTACTATGTGCATCTAACTGTTGGCCATTAACCTCAATAGATCTTCTTAAAATCTGAATTGCGGCCTCACTATTCCCTGCATAAAAAGCCAATATGCCTAATAGTGTCATTGCCTTGTCATTTTGAGGTTCTGACCGCAGTGCATGTTGACAGGTTTGAATCGCATTTTGAATATGACCCGCTTCAAAATGGGTCTTGGCTTGCGCCAACAGCATGGTAGCATTTGCTTTGACTGATGCAAGATGACTCTTCGGTTTGGTCAAGCAACACTGCTTATATTTTTTACCGCTGCCGCAGTTACATAAATCGTTGCGACCTTGTTTAACTTGACTCATCAATTACATACACTTAAACATTAACTCTCGCACGTTGCCTGCGCCTTCCATATGGTCTATCACTGCAAAACCATTGGGGCAGGTAAGGTTGGCACGCTTGACGCAACTATCCCATTTATCAAACAACCCATTACATTGAGTTCGATATGAGTGCTCACCCTTGTTCATGGGGATAACTGCATCTGACTTGCGTTGCCCAGTTTGCGCGCACGCAGATAATATCAAGCAAAAAATAATGGGTAGTAATTTCATCACAACACTTTCATAGTAAGTTGGATACATGAACCTTGATTGGCATATTATGCTTGTTAGGTAATATACCAATCAAAATTTATACATGAGTGCCCACAAAATAGTTACTGGCAATTATTTACATCTAAAAGTTAACTCGCGTTTGGCACCTACTGGGTCCTGCACTTTTTTAATGATTTCATAACCATTGGGACATGTTTTATTGGCGCGATCACCACAGTTTCCCCAGTCCTCTACCGTGCCGCTGCACAGGTTGGAATAAATTTTTTGTTTATCATCTATTAACTTTACAGGGCTGACATAGCCACCAGAGTTAGTGAGTTGTGCACAACTGGATAGTAATGCCGCTAATACGAGTAATAATTTCATTATGCTACCTTTATATTCCACTGTGTAGTTGCTACATTCAAAATGACAATCCAGAATCTCGCATTCTATTGATTGTGGTGCGGAGTGCAAGATTTTGATGGATTTTTGCAAATCAACGGTCAAGCACATTCGAATCATACTACATTCGTATAACAAACAATAAAAAACGGCACCCGAAGATGCCGTTTTAAGCTTAACGCTATGTTAACTAAAAGTTAAATCCTGAGATTTAATCTTAGAAGAACATGATCGCGCCTAGAGAAACTGTGTCGTTCTCTGTTTTAGCTGTTGCTGTACCAGTAGCTACAGAGTTCTTGATCTCTTGGCTTGTGTATTCAGCTACCAAGTTTAAGCTCTTTGTTAGAGGATGGTAAGCGCCAATGATCCAAGATTCATTCTCGATATCAAATGCGTTTGTTTGACCTTTGGAGTTGCTTGTACCCCATGAAGCACCTAGTTTAGTACCGATGCCAGGGATAGTGTAAGTACCTTGTACATAGCCACCGTTGTCATCAGTTTTTTGACCGCTAGCAAACTTCAAGCCACCAGCAACACCGCCGTTTTGTGAATCTAAGCCATCACCACTGTAGTAGTAACCAACTAAGCCAAAGCCGTATGCAGCTGCTTTACCACCAAGTTCCCAACCTTCACTAGTGTAGCCACCGAAAGTACCATTTGAGTGTTCTTGGCTGATCCCACCTAACCATACGCGACCAGTAACATCACTTACAGAGAAGTCATAATCAACTTTACCTTCAAAACCCATGTCTTCACGAGTTGATAGTTTTGTTGTACCTAAACTAACACCGTTATCTAATGGTTCGCTGATTGCTGCAGTGAAGCTAAAGCCATTCCAGTTTGGTGAAGCGTATTGAATTTGACCAACCCAGTCAGCATAGATGTAGCCTGAGCCAATACGACCTAAAGTTGATGAGCCGCTTGCTGGGCCACCAACACCAACGCCTAATAATGTCATATCTGACAAGATCGCATCTGAACCGAATACGCCTAAGTCACGACCCATTTTGATAGTACCCCATGAAGCATCGCCAAAAGACAAGAATGCTTGACGAATGTTTAATGAGTTATTGCCTGCAGCAGCACCTGTGCCAGCAGCTGTACCAGTAAAGAATGAGAATTGGAAAGCAACGTCTAAGTCATTTTGACGTGATTTCGCGCCAATGCCGAAGGCAGAAGGCAATAAGCCAGTACCAACGGTGTTGCTGTCAGCAGCGCTAGTTTTAACGCCAGCTGCAGTTGTTACATCGCTTTGTGTGTGTGTGTAGAAAGCGTTCATGTTACCGCCGATGTCTACAGTCCAATCACCAGCTGGAATTGTGATACCTGCATTTGCTGAAGCGCTGAATGCTAAAACTGCAGCAGCTACTGCTAAGTTTAATTGCTTGTTCATGTAAATCTCCTATTGCGTTTTATAATTGAGTTTTGCAAATTGCTAAAAACATACGTCTTACAAAACTTTCTCTTTACTTCAGTTTGTTGGATTTTGTTACAACTTGTAACGAATCCATTAGAAGGTGATGTAAGTATGCAAAAATGTATTGGGAAAGACAACTTAATGTGACGGTTTTTTACGATAAGTTTTAATTTTTGTTGTTTTTTTGCAACAAACTAACATTTAGCTTAATGTGTTGGTTATAGATTTGAGTAAATCACAAAATTAAATGATATCTACTAATCAGCTTTTGGCGCAGCTTTACAAGCCGCGCTCTTCTATCGTAAATAATCGTTGGTACTCTTTAATCGCGTAGCGGTCTGTCATGCCTGCAATATAGTCTGCCACTGCGCGAGCTTGGTCTTGCTCTGCCATGTGCTGATATTCGTCTGGCAATAAGCCTGTGTCTTGTATAAATATAGTAAATAGCTCGGTAATAATGCGTTGCGCTTTTGCGCTCATGCGGTTGACGCGGTAGTGTCTATAAAGGTTAGCGCGTAAAAAGCGTTTGAGCTGCGCTTGTTGTTTTGCCATGCTGTCGCTAAATGCTATGAGCATGGGCAATTGGCGGATGTCTTGAATGCTGGTTGGTTTTGCGTTTGTTATATTCAAGCTGCTCTGTTGGCATAAGTCGACCACTTGTGCGTTGATCATACGGCGTATGGTTTCATGCACTAAGCGGCGGTGGTTGCTTTTATCTTTTTGCAGTTTAGGGTAAAGCGTGCGCACTTGGTTGAGGTGTTGGGCGAATATTTCTACCTCTTCCAGTTGTTCTAACGTGATTAAGCCAGAACGCAGACCATCATCCACATCGTGGTTGTTGTAGGCGATCTCATCGGCTAGGTTGGTGACTTGGGCTTCTAGTGAGGGTTGTTGTTTTTTGAGAAAACGTTCGCCCACATCACCCAACGTTTTAGCGTTTTTAACAGAGCAGTGCTTGAGTATGCCTTCACGCAACTCGAATGTGAGGTTAAGGCCATCAAACTCGGCATAACGTTGCTCTAAAAAATCGACCACGCGGAGCGATTGCAGATTGTGCTCAAAGCCACCATGGGCTTTCATGCAGTCGTTGAGGGCGTCTTGCCCTGCGTGTCCAAATGGGGTGTGGCCAAGATCGTGTGCCAGCGCGATGGCTTCAACCAGGTCTTCATGTATTTGCAAATTGCGGGCGATGGCGCGGCCGATTTGGGCCACTTCCAGGCTATGGGTTAGGCGGTTGCGAAATAAATCGCCTTCGTGGTTTACAAATACTTGGGTTTTGTATTCGAGGCGGCGAAATGCGCTGGAGTGTATAATGCGGTCGCGGTCGCGTTGAAATTGGTTGCGCCCCTGCGGTGCGGGTTCTGCGAAACGACGGCCTAGCGTGTTTTCAGGGTTGGCGGCATAGGGCGCGAGTAGGTTCATTATGCACCTATAGAAAGCGTTTGTTTGAGTAAGTCGGCATCGTAATTGCTGGTGATGACGGACTGACCGATGCCTTGTTGCAAGATTAGACGAATTTTGCCATCTTGTACTTTCTTATCTAAGCCCATCAAATCCAAGTAGCGATCTACGCCGAGAGCTGGTGCTTGAGTCGGTAGATTGGCGGCTTGATGGATAGCTTGCATCCTTTGTATCTCTGCATCGTTAAGCCAGCCCATACGGCGCGATAAGTCAGCCGCGAGCATGGTGCCTGCAGCAACAGCTTCGCCATGTAGCCATACGCCGTAACCCATGGCATTTTCAATAGCGTGGCCGAAGGTGTGGCCTAGGTTTAATAGTGCGCGCTCACCACTCTCGTGCTCATCTGCTGCAACCACTTCAGCTTTGTTTTGGCATGAGCGGTAAATAGCATAGCTGATAGCCGCTGAATCTAAGGCCACCAGTTTTTGCATATTGGTTTCAAGCCAGTTGAAAAAGTCAGCATCTCGAATCAAACCGTATTTAATCACTTCTGCAAGGCCAGCTGATAGTTCGCGTGCGGGCAAAGTACTGAGTGTATCAATATCCGCCAGCACCAACTGTGGTTGATAAAACGCACCTATCATGTTTTTACCCAGCGGGTGGTTAATACCTGTTTTGCCGCCTACGGATGAGTCGACTTGTGATAATAGGGTAGTAGGGATTTGAATGAATGGTACGCCACGCAAGTAGGTAGCCGCCGCGTAGCCAGTTAAATCACCAATCACGCCACCGCCAAGTGCGATCAGTGTTGTGCTGCGTTCGCAACGGTTTTGCAGGAGAGCATCGTAAATCAGGTTGAGTGACTCACTATTTTTGTAGGCTTCACCATCGGGCAAAATAATTTCAATCACGCTTACCCCAGCATTACGCAATGGTTCTGCTAGCTTTGCCATATATAAAGGAGCAACGGTGGTGTTGCTGACGATGGCGACACTTTTGCGCTTGAGGTGCGGCAAAATTAAATCGGCATTGCCCAATAATGATTGACCAATATGGATGGGGTAGGCACGAGAGCCTAATTCAACTTTTAGTGTTTGCATGGCAGTAGTTTAGCTTACTCAGTGTGTGTGGGTTTGGTTTCTGGTTGTGGATTCAACAAGGTTTCAATTTGATGCACGATTTGCCCTACAGGTTGACCGCCAGTATCGACGATATGATGTGCGACTTCTCGATAAAGTGGATCGCGTACTGTAAATAGTGACTCAAGTTTTTTGCGAGCATCGCCTTTTTGCAGTAGGGGGCGATTTCTATCGTAGCGGGTGCGCAGCCATAATTCGTGCACATTGGCGCGCAGGTATATCACCGTGCCATTGCTTTTTAGAAACTCTCTATTTTCTTTAAGCAGCACTGCGCCTCCACCAGTGGCCAATACAATATTTTGTTGCTGACTGAGCTCCTCTATCATCTGCGCTTCGCGTTTGCGAAAGCCAGTCTCACCTTCCAGCTCGAATATCACGGGAATGCGCACACCAGTGCGATGTTCAATTTCGTGATCGGTATCGTAAAACGTTTTATCAAGCGCTTTTGCTAGTAAGCGACCTACGGTGGTTTTACCAGCACCCATTAATCCAACAAAAAAGATATTAGATTGCATAAAAGTTAACAACAATGAAGACCATAAAAAATGCCTAGTACATATGTGCTAGGCATTTTATGACAAACTCGGGCGCTTGTCAGATTTGGCTGCTTTAAAGCTGGGGATATTAAACTGCCAGCGAGCTTTTTTATAGGTTAGCGAATCGACAAATTCTCGTCTAGCACCTTGGGGGTGATAAAAATCAGCAGTTCTGTTTTATCGTTTTGTTTAGTGGTTCTCTTAAATGCGTTGCCAAGGAATGGAAGATCACCAAAGAAAGGAACTTTATCTACTTGATTTAATTGCGTCTGCTCAAAAATACCACCAAGTACGGCGGTTTCGCCATTGGCCACCAACACTTGGGTTTTAACATTTTGCGTATCAATTGAAGGTACGTTGTTGAACACTTGGCCAACGCGGTCTTTCTTCACATTTAAATCCATAATGATTTTGTTATCAGGCGTAATTTGAGGGGTAACCTCCAAGCTCAACACCGCTTTTTTAAATGCAATGGCTGGGGTTGTACTAGCACCAGAAGCTGGTGTGATATACGGTATTTCAGTACCTTGCTCAATGGTAGCTTTTTGCTGGTTAGCAGTGGTTACCCGTGGACTGGAAACCACTTTGCCACGATTGTCAGACTCTAAGGCAGATAACTCTAGGTTTAGTAAAAAGCCTGCAGGTAATCTAAACAAGCTGGCTGCGATGCTGCCAAATGCGCCAGTGACTGGTAAGTTGGACATTAGATCTTGCGACGCATTGGCGCTGGTGCCAACCGCCGCCGTTGCAGATGACGCTAGATCAGTCGAGCCAGTTTGTCCGCTCAACGTTTCTGTCACTGTGACTTTACCCGTCGCGTCTGTGGTGGTCGATCTGCTGGTTACGGTGTTACCAAGCGAACCACTCACACTTAAATTGCCATTACCTTTACCTTGTTTTTGAATGCCGAAGCGTGCACCTAGGTCTTTTGAAAACTTCTCATCTGCAATCACTAAGCGTGATTCAATCATCACTTGTTTAACTGCAATGTCGATGGTGTTGATAATGCGTTGAATATCTTGAATACGTTTCGCAGTATCCTGTACAAAAACCGTGTTGGTTCTTGCGTCTGTCGCTGCACTGCCACGTTTAGACAGGATTTTTTGTTTGTCATCGCTGAGTAATGTTTTGAGATCTTCAGCCTTCATGTATTTCAAGGTAAAAATTTCTGTGCGCATTGGTTCCAACTCTTCAATTTGCTGGGTGGCTTCAAGGGCTAATTTTTCTTTAGCAACCACTTCATCGGCAGGGGCAACCACTACCACGTTACCTACTTTGCGTTGAGCTAGATTTTTGCTTTTTAAAATAATATCGAGCGCTTGATCCCAAGGTACATCTTTTAAACGCAAGGTGATGTTACCCGTTACGGAGTCGCTAGTCACAATGTTTAAGCTAGTAAAATCAGCAATCACTTGTAACACTGAACGTACGTCAATATTTTGGAAGTTTAAAGATAGCTTCTCGCCAGCATAACCTGGTTTGCTACCTTGTACTAATTTGTTAGGATCTTCAACCACTTGGCGTACATCAACAATAAAGCGCTTGTCAGCTTGGTAGGCTGATTGCTCCCACAGGCCTTTGGGTTCAATGACCATGCGTGTGTTTTTACCTTGCTTCATAGTATCGACATACAGCACAGGCGTATTGAAGTTCACTACGTTTAAGCGACGTTGCAGTTTTTCAGGCAGGTCTGCGTTAATAAAGTCGACTACAATCGTTTTGCCTTTTTGTTGCAAATTAATGCCTGTGGTCGCGTCAGAAAGATCAATGATAACGCGGCCCTCGCCATTTTTACCCCGCATAAAATCTACATTGGTAATGTCATGTTTATCGTCGCCCAGTTTGCTTTCAGCAAAGCGTTCAACTGCAGTGTCAACTTGTGCCGTAGCCCCGTTTGCCTGTAATAATATTGTGACATCATTGCCGCTGATGCTGCTTGAGTATGCCACTTCTTTTGCTAAATTAAGTACCATGCGTGAGCGGTCTTTAGCTTGTACTAAGCTGATGAATTTTAGGTCACCCTGATTGGCAGTTAAATTGTTTTTAGCCAGCCCGTTACCAACGCCAGGAAAATCAAGCGCAATACGCGGTGGATTGTTTAATGTAAAGCCAGCAGGCACTGCAGATAATGGTTGAGTGGTATGTACGCGTACGGCAACTCTACCGCCTGACATGCTGACAAAATCAACTTTTTCAATTTTATTGGAAAAACCTGTTTGCTCTTCCGCAAGGGCGTTCAAGGTAATTACGCTAAAAAACATTAGCAGCAATAGATTGATAAAGTTATTGATTTTCGAGATACGCATTTTTAATACTCCACACTTATTCTTGCAAATTGATACTTGTAGCATGTTCAACCCAATCTCCAGTCGCATCATCTTGCACGGTTTCTTTAAGTTTAATTTCGCTCTCGGTGATTTCAGTTACTCGGCCAAAGTTCTGCCCCATGTAACTGCCGACTTTTACCTGTTGCGTAATATTTTCAGGGGTTTTCACCAGCCCGTATTTTTGTTTTGTGTTTGAAAGCAGACCAACGTATTGCAAACTTGGTAAGGGGAAAGCCTCTAGTGGATCTCTTGGGCGGCTCATGTCTGGTTCCGCAGCCCCACCTTTTGATGTTGCTTTTCTTGGTTTGAAAGGGTCGAGTAACGTGCCATCTGCATTGTAATCTACAGGAAAATAGGCTTTTACTTCAGGGATAGGCGGGATTTTAACACGCATATCTTTGCCAGCATCTCTTATAAATTTATCTAGATCGTCGCCTTGGCTGCTATCACAAGCACTGAGCAGACCTATCGCTGTCACTAAAAACAAATAACGGCTGCTGTTCAGCATAAATTTAAAGTTTGGTAGTAAGTTAGTTATCAACATAATCCGCTCTTAATGCGCCACAGCTTTAGCATCGACTTTTTTCTTGCTGGCGATTTCACTGGCATCTAGGTAACGGTAGGTTTTAGCCACCGCCTCCATCACCAAGCGCCCATCCTTAGTGTCTTTGTTGTTGGGATCTTTAGCGTTTTCTGTGATCACCATATCATTTAACGTCACAATTCTGGAAAGCTTTGATATTTCGGACGCAAAAGCACCCATTTCATGATAGCTACCTAACACTTTAATGGAGATTGGCATTTCAGCATAAAAATCCCCCACCACTTCTTGACCTGGCTTGAATAGTAAAAACTCTAAACCACGAGAAAGCCCAGCTTGGTTAATATCAGTGAGTAAACCATCCATCTGTGATTTATCTGGTAGCTGTTTTAATAAAGTGCCAAAAGTTTTTTCCACATCAATCATTTGTTGTTTGTAGGCATCTAAATTAACGGCTTGTTTTTTCTTGTCCAAGAACACTGTACGCAATTCAGTTTCTTTGTTTTTCGCTTGATCTAACTCTTCAAGCTCTGTGCTCCAAATAAACCAGTAGCCTGCAAATAAGACAAGTAATAATAAAGCACCTAACAGCACGCCTTTGACAGGCAAAGGCAGATTGGCTGCATTCTTAAAGTCGATATTTTTAAAGTCATCTAATGTCATGCTTTATTGACCTTTAGGCTTATTTGCAGCACGCTCGTCTGACGGAGTTGCTGGGATTTTTTGCTGCACGCTCAATGTAAATGCATTGCGTTTAATGCCATTCACGGTGTCAGCCTTGATTTCAACTAAGTTGGGTGATTGTAGAAACTCTGAGCTAGAGTAGTTGCGCACCATGGTGGCGACGCGTGCGTTAGTATCCGCCACGCCATCAATCGTAATTAAATTGCCTTGTTCGTGTATGCCTCTCAAATAAATGCCTTCGGGTAGCTTACGACTCAATTCATCCAGTAATACAACAGCTTGCGCGCGATTTGTCTGCAGGTTTTCCACCACTTGTTTGCGATCAAGCACGTCACTAATTTTGTTTTTTAAATCTTTAATTTCAGAAATTTGGCCGTCTAAATCTGCAATCGCCTTTTCCATGCGTGTATTACGCTCGGTTTGACTTTCAACTTGACTGCTGATGTATGAGTGGCCGAGAAATACAAGCGCAATGCCTAGTATGGCCGTACCAGCCAGCATCATATTAAATTCGCGTTTGCGCTCTTCGCGTTTAATTTGGCGATGAGGTAAAAGATTAATTCTTACCATTAGTCAAATCCCCGCAATGCTAAGCCGCACGCGTTTAGTAGCGCCGGTGCATCAGCAATAACCTGTTGTTGCTTAATTTTAGAATTGAGTTGCATTTGGTGAAATGGATTGGCAACAATGGTGTTTACTTGGGTTTTTTCTTGAACAGCCGCTTCAAGATTGGTGATTGATGCGCAACCGCCCGCCAAAATAATGTGGTCTACTCGATTATATTGGGTAGAGGTAGTAAAAAACTGTAATGCTCTGGTGATCTCAGTACTTAGAGACTGCACGAATGGTTGTAACACTTCAGCGTCATAGCTGTCAGGTAAGCCGCCTTTACGTTTTGCAGATTCTGCCTCTTCGCTGGATAACCCAAAACGACGTTGAATTTCTTGTGTTAGCTGTCCTCCACCAAATGCCTGTTCGCGGGTGTAGACTGATTTGTTATTGTGCATCACATTGACATGCATCATGGTGGCGCCAACGTCTGCAATCATGACGGTTTGATCAACGCCCTTATTGGGTAACTGACTGGCAATTAAGCCATAGGCTGCCTCTGTCGCATGGCTTTCAATATCGACTACAATCACTTTTAAGCCAGCACCTTCAGCACTAGCAACACGGTCTTCAATTTTTTCTTTACGTGCGGCTGCAATTAACACTTCAATTTCACCAGGATTGCTTGGCGCTGGGCCAATTTCTTGAAAATCAATATTGACTTCATCAAGCGAAAAGGGAATGTATTGGTTAGCTTCTGATTCGACTTGAAACTCCATGTCCTCTTCACGTAAGCCTGCAGCCATAATGACTTTTTTGGTGATTACTGCGGAGGAAGGTAGTGCGATGGCTGCACGTTTTTCTCTGGTAGCTAAAGTTTTCCATGCACGGGAAACTGCTTCTGAAACTTGCTCTAAACCTGAAATATTGCCATCAACGATAGCGTCTTTCGCAACTGGCGTAATAGCATATGCTTCAAGGCGATAACCATTGCCAACTTTTGCTAGCTCGACCATCTTGATTGATGTAGAGCTGATGTCAACACCAATGAGTGGTGGCGTACGCGTTGAGAAAAAATCGAATTTCAAATTGAAATTCCCTTTCGATATTGATTTAAGTTTCAGTATTACTTAACAAAGCTTTACAAATCCTAGCAATAAGGTGAAAACGAGTAAAGGTAATTTTATTTTAATTCAATGCCTATGACACATATGGTACATTTACGCTTGGTTTACATAAAGACTTAATCACGCATATGTTCATAAAAAAGTGGTGGCAAATTTTAATTTTAGCCACATTAGTATTCGGTTTGGTAGCTGTTGCTATGGTGGGTTTGGCAGCTACCCTTATTTATCCAGCTTTACCCTCTTTAGAAGCACTTACTGACTATCAACCCAAGGTACCGATGAGAGTGTACACGGAAGATGGGAAGTTAATCGGTGAATTTGGCGAGGAAAGACGTGCTTTTATTCATATTCAAGATGTTCCAGTCAATATGAAAAATGCGATTCTCGCGATTGAGGATCGTCGTTTTTATGCGCATGGAGGTATTGATTTTCATGGCATTATGCGAGCGGCTTTTAATAACATCACGGGGCGCGCGCATGAGGGGGCTAGTACGATTACCACCCAAGTGGCCAAAAACTTCTTCTCCCATGGTGAGCGCAACCTTAAAACCAAAATTTACGAATTTTGTTTGGCGGTTAAAATTGAACACACATTAAGTAAAGATAAGATATTAGAGCTGTATGTGAATCAAATATTCCTTGGGCAGCGCGCCTATGGCTTTGCTGCCGCATCTCAAGTTTATTATGGCAAGCCCCTTAAGGATTTAAATTTAGCAGAGTCTGCTTTGCTTGCGGGCCTGCCTAAAGCGCCTAGTAATTACAATCCATTCTCAAATTTAAAGCGCGCAGAAACACGTCAACATGAAGTGCTGCATGATATGTATCGTTTCGGTTTTATTGATGAGGCTACCTATGATGATGCGCTAAAACAGCCGTTACGCTTCAAAGTGGCGCGTCAGTCGACAGACCTGAAAGCAGATTATGTGGCGGAGATTGTTCGTCAGACTATGTATGAACGTTATCAGGATGCCATTTATACCAGTGGCATCAAAGTTTATACAACCATTCTAAAGTCAAATCAAGAAGCCGCTAATGCTGCAGTCATTAAAGGTTTGCTTGAGTACGATGAGCGTCATGGTTACCACGGGCCAGAAAAATATCTTACTAATACGACTGGTGAACCAGCCCCAGAGTGGATGGATAAGGCATTAGATGAGTTTGAGGTTTATGGTGGGCTGATTCCGGCGATCGTGTCACAAGTGAATGTTAAGATGGTCACCGCTCGTACTAAATTTGGTAAGGACATACAAATTTCTGGTGAAGGGCTTAAGTTTGTACTTTCTGCTTTATCTGATAAAGCCCCCGAAAAGCAGCGCATCCGAGTAGGTTCGCTGATTCGCGTTGTGCCTTTAGGTGACGGTTGGAAAATTGTACAACTGCCACAAGCCGAGTCATCACTGATCGCGGTTGACCCTGATACTGGCGCTGTTCGTGCGCTGGTGGGTGGTTTTGATTTTAATCGCAATAAATTTAATCATGTGACACAAGCATGGCGCCAACCTGGCTCTAGCTTTAAACCATTTATTTATTCAGCCGCTTTAGAAAAGGGCTTTACCGCGGCCAGTGTGGTGGATGATGCGCCGATTAGTTTCCCTGCTAGCACCACAGGCGATGGCACCACTTGGGAACCACACAACTTTGATGATAAATATGATGGGCCTATTAGATTAAGAACCGCGTTAACCAAGTCAAAAAACATGGTTTCGATTCGTGTGCTCAATGCCATCGGTACCAAATACGCGCAAGACTATATAACGCGCTTCGGCTTTTCACCTAAAGATCATCCCCCCTACTTAACCATGGCTTTGGGTGCGGGTTCGGTTAGTTCTTGGCAGATGGCGGGCGCCTACTCAGTATTTGCTAACGGGGGTTATAAAATTCAACCTTATTTAATTAATAAGATTGTGGACCGCAATGGCGCTGTGATTGAGCAAGCGAAACCATCGGTTGCGACTAAAAATGCGGAGCGTGTATTGGACGCGCGTAATGCGTTTATTATGACCTCGATGATGCAGGATGTGGCAAGAATTGGTACCGCTGCCAGGGCACGTCAATTGGGTCGTTCAGATTTGGCAGGTAAAACTGGTACCACCAATAGTCAAGTTGATACTTGGTTTGCTGGCTATAACCCCAAGCAAGTGGCGATTGTATGGATGGGCTATGATAAACCACAATCGTTAGGTAAAAATGAAACTGGTGGGCATGCTGCTTTGCCTATTTGGATTGATTATATGGCGGTTGCGCTTAAGGGCTTACCCGATAATCCGCTAGCAATTCCAGATGGTATTGTCTCCGTGAAAATTAATCC
Organism: Methylophilaceae bacterium; assembly: GCA_036504995.1. Taxonomy (GTDB): domain Bacteria; phylum Pseudomonadota; class Gammaproteobacteria; order Burkholderiales; family Methylophilaceae; genus DASXUG01. The sequence goes on from DASXUG010000001.1 coordinate 43,411, forward strand.
AGGCAGTGGAACGCGCGCAGCAGATGATGCGAGCGGGATATATGAGTACTTTTATGATGAGTTTCAGCCTAGGGGGGATGGCCTTACGCCAGATCAAGGCGGGGATGAGTCTGACGCAGGCGCAACGCCGCAGGCGCCAGCTGCCACTGGCTCGCCAACTCCTACAACGCCAGATCAATTATTTTAGGAGGATATTCATAGTCATAGTGATGCAATCCATAAGACTGTAACTTCATCATTTTTTGGTAACAATTGAATCTCATTATTAGAGCGACTTGAGAAGTGGATCATGGCAAAAGATAATTTTAATCAATCTCGGCAATTAATCGCACAAACCGCCGCCCGTATGATAGTAGAAGACGGGATTGCGGATTTTGCCTATGCCAAGAAAAAGGCGGGTCGGCAACTCGGTGTGCTGGAAAACAGCTCACTGCCAACCAATAGTGAGGTTGAAGAGGAAATTCGTCTTTACCATGAGCTATATTCAGAAGATCAGCCCGAGATGCTGCGCCAACTTAGACAGGATGCTTTGATGGCGATGGAGCTACTGGCCAGATTTAACCCGCATCTCACAGGTTCAGTATTAAACGGTACGGCGGGTAAGCATGCCGAAACACACATTCATCTGTTTGCAGACAGTGCAAAAGAGGTTGAGATATTTTTGCTTAATAATAAAATTGACTACGATACCAACGAGAAATCATTCCGTACCAGTAATGACATGAAGCGTGACCGCAAAAGCAATGATAGGTTAAGAGTGCCCGTGTTTACCCTTGAAGGCCCTAATGGGATGATTAAACTCAGCGTGTTTGAGTATGATGATATTCGTGTTGCGACTAAAAGTTCTACTAGCGGCGGTAATGCGGAGAGGCTAGATGTCGCTGGTGTTCAGGCCTTATTGAAACAGGCCTAATTAAGCTAAGCTAGCCTAGGTATCTACTCTGTTTTAGGAAGTTTAAGTATTGAGGTTTAAGGCGATTACCCCTAGTACAACCATTACTAAGCCGATTAGTTTAATGGTGGCAAACGATTCACCGTACAATGCAATTCCAATCACTGCGACTGCTGCTGAAGCACTGCCTGCCCATACCGAGTAAGTAATCCCCATTTCGATGTGTTTGAGGGATAAAGACATGAGCCATATCGCGAGTAAAAAAGATAGGCCTGCGCCCAGGGTTGCAGTCCAATTAGTAAAACCGTTGGAATGCTTCAGCGCGATTGTTCCAATCACTTCGCTTACAACGCTAGCTGCAAGTATTAACCACGCAATGCTGTTCTGATTCATTTTTGAGTACCCCATCACTGCGTAAACCACTTGTACCGAGTGGTTGAGACGCAAAGTTAGAGCGGTACCCAAACTAAATATGAAATTATTCTACAAGATGTCTGCTGCCATGACAATTATAAGTCTTGCGTTTATTTCAAGGCGGTTTCTAGTGAGTGTATGATAATGTCGGCTAGTAGGTTACCGTAAGGTGTGATTTTTTCTGTGGCAGCATAGGCGTAACCAATAATTAAGCCCTTTTCAATTTGATTGTTCAAACAATAGTTTGACAAGGGATAAACGTTTAACCCCTTTTCTGCAGCCTTTTCTGCAATATGCACATCATCTATATGTCTATCAAACTCCACGACTAGATGCAGACCAGAGTCGTATGTGGAAAGCTTTGCGCCTGCCGATGCAATGGGTGCGAGTGCCGCTTGTAATAAGCTACGGCGCTCACTGTATATCTGTTTCAAGCGCCTGATCTGGCTAGTGAAGTGCCCTTCTTCAATAAAGTCTGCCAGCGCAGCCTGTATGCTCACTTGCCCAGGCTGTTGTAGTTCATATAATCCGCACTTAAAACTTTCTACTAGTTTCGGTGGTACCACCATATAACCGAGCCTGATACCTGGGTATACCACTTTGGAAAAAGTGCCTAAATATAATACACGTTCGTGTAAGTCCATCCCTTGTAAGGATGAGATAGGACGCCCTTCAAATCTAAACTCACTATCGTAGTCGTCTTCTATAATCCATGCATCTGTCGTTTGAGCGAAATCAAGCAATAAGCGTCTTCGTCCATAGCCCATGACCATCCCTTTGGGATACTGGTGGGAGGGGGTGGTATAGATTAGGCGAGGCGTAATTCTAAAGTCTTTTGTAGTCGGGGCCATGCCTTCATTGTCGACATTGACGGGATGAAGCTTTAACCCGTTAACCTCTAAAACGCGCCTTGCGGCCCAATATCCAGGGCTTTCTATCCACGCAGTATCGCCATGGTCGGTAAGTAGGCGTGCGCATAAGTCTATCGATTGCCGGGTGCCGGAGGTGATGAGTACCTGGTCGTGGCTTAAATTTACCGCGCGTGCCACTTTTAAATAATTGGCTATTGCTTTGCGCAGAGGTAAGTAGCCACCATCGAAGCTGGCGTCTAATAATGCCGTGTCTTGGGTGCGCCAATGTCGATTGAGCAAGCGCCGCCATGTGCCAAATGGAAAATTGTTGAACTCTTCTGGACCAGGGGTAAACTGTAAAATCTCATGTTTTGCCCCTCTACGTTGGTTAGCCTCACCGCCAGCGTTACAAGCCACCTCGCCCCTTTGGGATAATATGCTTTTTTTCGGGCTTGCTTCAGACTTGCTGTGCAAGGTGGCATTGGGTGTTTGGTCTGACTGCTCTGTATGACTCGCGTTTTTGAATGCTTCTAATTGGTGTAGATTAAAGCTGACATAGGTGCCACTGCCTGTGGTAGCGGATACGTAACCTTCATCGAGTAACTGTTCAAACGCCGCTAAAATGGTGTTGCGTGATACATTCAAATCTAGACTTAAACTGCGTGTGGAAGGAAGGCGCGTGCCTGAAGGTAAAATTCGCTCGGTAATTGCGCGGCGGATGGTTTCGTAGATACGCCTATGGTTAGGCATGCGGTTTGGAAATGTACTTTGGTTTAGCTGTCCCAGTAGCCATTCTGAAAGGATTATTTGCTGCATATTTTAAAGTGGCTCTAATAAATTTAGCTAAATGGCTCTTGTTGAGTTACCAATTAAAGGCGTAGTATCATCTCATTAATTAAGGGGATAGTATACTTCACTGAGTAAGCTTGCAATTCACAGACAAGTTTCCGATTGGCGGTGTGTTAATCGCGACAGGCGCCATGAAGTGGAAAATAACCTCATAAATGTGTATATCTATGTGTGTTTAATATATGAATAAAAAACCAGTTGTTTTGATTCCTGCAGATGTGAAAGCAATCGGCGAACATCCATTTCATGTCGTTGGGCAGAAGTATTTGCTAGCCGTGGCGCAAGGCGCAAACGCATTGCCTCTGGTGGTACCAGCATTGAGTGAGCAATTAGATTTAGAGGTGTTGCTCAATATGGCCGATGGTTTGTTGCTGACTGGCGCTGTTTCCAATGTGCATCCATCCCATTTTGGTGAAGAAGTGCACAATCCTGAACTGCCGCTTGATCCTGCCCGTGATGCATTGACGTTGAAGCTGATTAAAGCGGCAATTAAAGCCAAAGTGCCTTTGCTAGCTATTTGCCGAGGTTTTCAGGAACTTAATGTGGCTTACGGTGGTAGCTTACATCAAGCGGTGCAAGAAGTTGCGGGAATGGCTGACCACCGAGAGCCCAAAGATCAGGCTATCGAGCAACAATATGCGCCTACACATAGAGTGGCATTAGCCAAAAATGGTTATTTGGCTGGTTTGCTAAAAACTGACCAAATTATGGTGAACTCTTTGCATGGGCAGGGAGTGAATAAACTGGGTCAGGGCTTGGTGGCAGAGGCATATGCTCCAGACGGCTTAATTGAGTCTATTCGTGTAGCAGATGCCGAGACTTTTGCCTTGGGTGTGCAGTGGCATCCTGAGTGGCTAGTATTAGAGAATCCTGCATATTTATCCATTTTTAGTGCTTTTGGTGATGCTTGTCGCATGCGGCAGTTGGAGCGGGCCGCGCCAGACTAGTGGCCGCTACATTTTAAGATTGTTGCTTGAATAGTTTTTATCCTAAATGCAAGAAAAATAAAATTGGAGTACACAACATGATGGATCGCTCAAAATTTAATCACACCGATATGGACCGTTGGTTAACCGATAACAATGTGACCGAGATTGAATGTTTAGTCCCAGATTTGACTGGGGTTGCGCGCGGCAAGATTCTACCCCGTGAGAAATTTACCACAGAGCGCGGCATGCGCCTGCCAGAAGCCGTTTTGGGGGTAACGGTAACAGGTGAGTCGCCCGATGGGCATACAGGTTATGACAATGTATTTGGTTTTACCGATAAAGATATGGTGTTATTGCCAGACCCATCCACTGTGCGATTAGTGCCTTGGGCCATAGACCCGACCGCGCAAGTGATTATGGATTGCGTCAAACATGATGGTTCGCCCATCGACTTTGCACCCCGCAATGTGTTACGTAAAGTGACTGATTTATACAAAGGGTTAGGTTGGACGCCTATTGTTGCACCAGAGTTAGAGTTCTATCTGCTAGCGCGCAATATTGACCCTAACTTACCCCTTACTCCTCCCGTCGGCCGCAGTGGCCGTGCAGAAACCAGTCGTCAGTTATATAGCATTGATGCGGTGAACGAGTTTGACCCGCTGTTTGAAGATATTTACGACTACTGCGAAATCATGGATTTAGAGTTGGATACCCTGATTCATGAGTTTGGTGCAGGGCAAATGGAAATCAACTTCCTGCATGATGAGCCTATGATTTTGGCGGATAAAGTGTTCTTCTTTAAACGTACTTTGCGTGAAGCTGCCATGCGTCACAATATGTACGCCACCTTTATGGCCAAGCCGATGGAAGGCGAGCCTGGCTCTGCCATGCATATTCATCAAAGCTTGATTGACACTAAAACACGCCATAATATTTTTAGTAAAGAAGATGGCACCGCTTCACCACTGTTCTATAACTATATCGCGGGGCTGCAAAAATATCTGCCAGCCGCTATGTCTATTCTCGCTCCGTATGTGAACTCATATCGTCGGATTGTCAGAGATGGTGCAGCGCCAATCAATATTGAGTGGGGTTATGACAATCGCACGGTGGGTATCCGTGTGCCGATTTCAGACCCAGATGCGCGTCGTGTAGAAAACCGTGTGGTGGGTGCGGATGCCAATCCCTATCTGGCGATGGCTGTGACATTAGCCTGTGGTTATCTTGGTATTACCGAAGGTTTGCAGCCAACCGAAGTGACAACAGGTAGTGCCTACGCTTCAGACTATCAATTGCCTCGGGGCCTGTCTGAAGCACTACGTGTACTTGAGCACGCAACGCCATTGCATGACGTGCTAGGTAAAAACTTTATCGATGTCTATCTGGCGGTGAAAGAAACCGAGCATGACGAGTTTATGCGGGTAATTAGCCCGTGGGAACGTGAGCATTTGCTGATGCACGTTTGATACAGATTAGTAATGATGTTTATTAAAATTTAATCTTTGGAGTACAACATGTCCAATACTCAAGAAATTCAGCAGATAGATTCTGCACATTATTACCATCCCTTTACCGATCATAAAAGTTTGGCGGCAAAAGGTGCGCGCATTATCACCAAGGCGGATGGTATTTACATTTGGGATTCCGAAGGCGAAAAGATTTTAGATGCTATGTCAGGCCTATGGTGTGTCAATGTTGGCTACGGGCGTCAGGAGCTAGTGGATGCGGCGGCTAAACAAATGCAAGAACTGCCTTATTACAATAGTTTTTTTCAAACGGCGAATGTCCCCGCAGTTAAATTAGCGGAGCGTATTATCGGCTTGGCTGGAGATAATTATTCGCATGTGTTTTTTAGTAGCTCAGGCTCCGAATCTAATGATACGAATGTCCGTATGGTACGTCACTACTGGGCTACATTAGGCCAACCAGAGCGTAAGGTTATCATCAGTCGCAACAACGCTTATCACGGCTCTACCATGGCTGGCGCCTCCTTGGGTGGCATGAGCTATATGCATGAGCAAGGCGGTTTGCCTATTCCTGATATTGTCCACATTGAGCAGCCTTATCATTATGGGTTGGCGCCCAATCAAGACAAAGACGCTTTTGGTATCGAGGCGGCAGGCTGGCTAGAGGCGAAAATTTTAGAAGTGGGCCCAGAAAAAGTAGCCGCGTTTATCGGTGAGCCAGTACAAGGCGCTGGTGGCGTGATTATTCCACCCAAAACTTATTGGCCTGAAATTCAACGTATTTGCGATAAATACGGCATTTTGTTGATTTGCGATGAAGTCATCTGCGGTTTTGGCCGCCTAGGTTACTGGTTCGGTTCGCAAATGATGGGTTGCAAGCCAGATTTAATGACCTTTGCCAAAGGCGTTACTTCAGGTTACATCCCCTTGGGTGGCGTGGTGGTGAGCAAGCGGGTTGCCCAGGTGTTAATCGAGCAGGGTGGTGACTTTAATCATGGCTATACCTATTCAGGCCATCCCACGGCTTGTGCGGTGGCTTTGGCCAATATTGATATACTGGATAAAGAAGGTTTAGTTGAGAAAGTTCGCACAGAAACTGGCCCTTACCTAGCGCAGCGCTTTGCCGAGTTGGCCGCACACCCGCTAGTAGGCAATGCGGAAACTTGTGGCTTTGTAGCTGGTTTGGCTTTGATGAAAGATAAAGCCACCCATACTCCGTTTGACGAATCACTGGGTGTTGGCATGCTCTGCCGCAATCACTGTTTTGCTAATGGCTTAATTATGCGCGCAGTAGGTGACCGCATGATTATTGCACCACCATTGTGCACCACAAAAGCGCAAATTGACGACATCATGGACTTGATTCACAAAGTGTTAGACATGACTTTGGCGGATGTAAAGCATGCAGGGTGGTTAGATGCTGAGACTATGGTTGCGCATGCTTAGTACTGGTTTGTTTGGCACAACTGTTGCTTAGTATAAATATTAAATTTACTTTACAATCATTGGGTTAACGGAATAATTAAATGCGTTCATGGGTTGATGCTAATACTAAAAAATCCCTAAAAACGGTTTTGTTTCTTGGCGTAACTTACTTAATATTTAATGCACAAAGTGCTGCGGTTGCTGCCGAAGAAAAAGTGTTGAATGTTTACAATTGGGCGGATTATATTGCACCAGACACCATTGCTAATTTCCAAAAAGAAACAGGCATTAAGGTGCGCTATGACAATTATGATGGTAATGAAACCCTGCATGCCAAACTAGTCGCAAGAAAGTCGGGTTATGACATTGTTGTGCCCGCTTCAAGTTGGGCCAAGATACAATTGCAGGGTGGTTTGTTACAAAAGTTGGATAAAACGCAATTGCCTAATTGGCAAAATCTGGACCCAGCGATTTTAACGCAGCTCAATCAGGTGGACCCAGGCAACCAATATCTGGTGAATTGGTTGTGGGGCTATACCACTGTGGGTATTAATGTTGATAAGGTAAAAAAGGCGCTTGGTAGCACCCCTATGCCAAACAACGTATGGGAGCTGGTCTTTAATCCCTTGTATACGAACAAACTTAAAGGCTGTGGTTTGGGATACTTAGATTCAGGGTCTGAAGTTTTTCCTGCGGTACTGCACTATCTGGGTAAGCCTGCTTATAGCAATAATGCAGCGGATTACACGGCTGCGTTTGATGTGCTAAAAAAAGTACGCGGTGATATTAAAGTGTTTACTTCACTCGGACAAATTGAAGATATTGCCAATGGTTCGGTGTGTGTGGTGTTAGGTTGGGCTGGTGACTTTAATTTGGCGCATAAGCGTTCGGTTGAGAATAAAAAGCCGCAAAATATTGTGGCGCTAGTGCCTAAAAACGGCGGCATCATGTTTATGGATACGATGGCGATTCCTGCTGATGCACCGCACCCACATAATGCTCACTTGTTTATCAATTACATTCTTAACCCTAAAGTGCATGCTAGCCTCACCAACGCGGTGACCTATGCGAATCCTAATAAGGCAGCGACGCCTTATGTGGATGCTGAGATTAAAAATAATCCATCGATATATTTGTCTCCAGCCGACATCAGTCATTTGGTGCCGCCAGATACGGTGGATAACAATACACGACGTACGATTACACGATTATTTACGCGTTTTAAATCTGGGCTTTAAATGTCTAGATAGGGGGCTTATTAAACGAGATGAAAGTGCTAATATTGCAATGCGGTTAAATACAGATCGTTTAATTGTTGTTTTGTTTTAGTATTTAAATTAGGAGAGTTCTGAATGAAATCACTGTTGAGTAAAAGTTTACTGACGCTCTTGGTCGGTGCCGTATTAAGCACGGCTAACATTGCGAGTGCTGACGAAGAGAAGGTGTTAAATATCTATAACTGGTCAGATTATTTGGCGCCAGATACTATCCCGAATTTTGAAAAAGAAACGGGCATTAAGGTACGTTACGATGTGTTTGATAGCAATGAAATTTTGCACGCCAAATTGATTGCTAAAAAGACAGGATACGACATCGTAGTGCCTTCATCTAACTGGGCCAAGTTACAAATTGAAGGGGGGCTGTTCCAAAAACTGGATAAAACAAAACTGACTAACTGGAAAAATCTTGACCCAAATATCCTAGCGCAGATGGCTAAATTAGACCCAGGTAACACTTACTTGGTAGATTGGCTGTGGAGCTACGATACGATAGGTATCAACGAAGATAAGGTCAAAAAGGCATTGGGTACTATGCCCATGCCTGACAACATTTGGGATCTTGTGTTTGACCCAAAATATGCGTCCAAACTTAAAGGCTGTGGTATTAACTTCTTAGATACAGCGGCTGATATTTTCCCAATTGCGCTTAACTACATTGGCAAAGACCCTTACAGTAAAAACCCAGCAGATTACCAAGCAGCTTACGATATGTTGAAAAAAGTACGTCCATATATCAAGAAATTTAATTCAGGTGGTGAGATTGAAGAAATGGCAAGTGGTTCATCCTGTGCTGCACTAGGCTGGGCGGGTGATTTTAACTTGTCACGCAAACGCTCTATCGAAAACAAAAATCCACAAAATATCGTTGCGCTGGTACCAAAATCTGGCGGCTTGTTGTTTATGGATACGATGGCAATCCCTGCTGATGCTAAACATCCAAACAATGCCCATCTGTTCATTAACTATATCTTGAGAGCTAAAGTGCACGCTGGTTTAACCAATGCGGTGACTTATGCTAACCCCAATAAAGCCGCTACTGAGTTTGTTGATCCTGAAATCAAAAACAACAAAAGCGTTTACTTACCTGATGATGTCGTTACTAAAATGATTCCTCCAGGTAATGTAGATAATGCAACGCGTCGTGTGATGACACGTTTCTTTACTCGCTTTAAAACTGGGTTGTAACATTCGCTTAGGTTTGCCTACGCTGAAGTTTGTTTTGGCGTAGGTAAGCCCCTGGTTTTAGTCAACTTGTTTAATAAAAATTTATTAAGTTTCATATTCTAATTGTTATTACTTTAAATCTTTTCATTTAGGGGTATTTATGGCTACCGCACCCAAGGCTAAAGTGGTTCGTGATGATTTATTACGTGTAGAGGGCTTGACCAAAGTGTATGACGGCACAGTAAAAGCTGTTGATAACATTTCACTCAATGTGCCTACAGGTGAGATTTTTGCGCTACTTGGTGGGTCTGGATGTGGTAAGTCAACGCTACTTAGAATGCTGGCTGGCTTTGAAACCCCTACCAGTGGAAAGATATTTCTTGCGGGTGAAGATATTACCAATCTTCCACCTTATAAACGCCCGATCAATATGATGTTTCAATCGTATGCATTGTTCCCGCATCTCACGGTGTGGGAGAACATTGCCTTCGGCTTACGCCGTGATGGTATGGATAAAACAGCGATTAATGATCGTGTAGATTCAATGCTGGCACTGGTGCAGCTCACTAAGTTTGCCAAGCGTAAACCACATCAACTCTCTGGTGGTCAGCAACAACGCGTAGCCTTAGCACGCAGTTTGGCAAAGCGACCTAAGTTGTTATTGCTAGATGAGCCATTGGGCGCGCTTGATAAAAAACTACGGGAAAAAACGCAATTTGAGTTGGTCAATATTATTGAAGAAGTGGGTGTGACCTGCGTGTTGGTGACGCATGACCAAGAGGAAGCGATGACCATGGCCTCACGTATCGCCGTGATGTCAGAGGGTTACTTTTTACAAGTGGGTTCGCCTGATGCGGTATACGAAACTCCCAATAGCCGCCAAGTGGCTGAGTTTATTGGTAATGTGAATATTTTTGAAGGCGTGGTTGAAGTAGATGAGCCAGACCACGTGACCATACGCTCTCCTGAGTGTATGCATTATGTCGCCCACGGCATTACTGGCAATACTGGTATGAAGGTGGGCGTGGCGATACGTCCCGAAAAAATTCTGTTGAGCAAAGACAAACCTGAGGGAGAGTTCAATTGGTGTGAGGGCGAGGTGATTGAGCTTGCTTACTTTGGGGCCCATACTACTTACCATCTTAAGTTGGATACAGGGATGATACTTAAAGTACAAGAAATTAATCTCACGCGCGATCTAAGTTGCGGTTTGACATGGGGCGATAGAGCCTACGCACACTGGGATGGTTTAGCCATGGTAGTGCTTACCCAGTAATCAATTAGCGCAATAGCGAATTAGAGGCGAAAATGAACAAACTATCTGGTTTAATACAGCGCAGAGGTGGTCGCAAGCTGGTCATCGGCGTGCCCTATTTGTGGTTTATCTTACTGGCACTTATTCCGATTTTAATCGTGCTGAAAATCAGCCTGTCTGAAATGGAAGAAACCGCCGTTTCAAACATGGTGGATTGGAGTCACGGTTGGCCAACCATTAAGTTGAATTTTGCCAGTTATTTATTTATTGGCTCAGATCCGTTATATGCGGAAACCTATCTGTCCTCTATCAAATATGCCTTGATTACCACCGTCATTTGTTTGGTGATTGGATATCCTTTTTCATACTTTATGGCACGCAGCCCCAAGCACTTGCAGCCTATGTTGCTGATGCTCATCATGTTGCCATTTTGGACCTCTTTCTTATTGCGTATTTACGCTTGGAAAACTCTGCTGGTTAGTAACGGGGTGATCAATAATATATTAATCGCACTGGGCGTTATCAGCGATCCATTGCCCATGATGAATAACTCATTTTCGCTGACGGTCGGTATGGTTTACTCCTATTTACCTTTTATGATTTTGCCTTTGTATGCGAACCTGTCTAAGTTAGATACCCGGTATTTAGAGGCCGCTGCCGATTTAGGCACTAGCCCGTTCAAAACTTTCTGGTTGATTACGGTTCCCTTATCCAAGGCGGGCATTATCGCGGGTTCCATGTTGGTATTTATTCCCGCGGTGGGCGAGTATGTGATTCCAGAACTGCTGGGCGGTCCAGATACGTTAATGATAGGCCGTGTGTTATGGGATGAGTTCTTTAGTAATAACGATTGGCCGATGGCGTCTTCAGTGGCTGTGGTCATGATCTTACTCATCTTGTTACCAATGGCCATTTTCAATAAATATCAATCCGAACAAACGGGGGCAAAAGCATGAACAAGCTCTTTAGCAGAGTATGGATGATTGCCGTCTATGTCTTTTTGTATTTGCCTATTGTGACTTTGGTGATTTACTCATTTAACGACTCGCCTTTAGTGACCATATGGTCACACGCAAGTTTGCGTTGGTACCACGCCTTGGTCAATGACGATGACTTAATATCAGCGGTGGGCTTGTCACTGAGAATAGCGTTTATTTCTGCTCTGATGTCGGTATTTTTCGGTACATTTACAGCATTTGCCTTACAGCGTTATCGTCGGTTTTATGGGCGCACGCTGCTTTCATCCATGGCAAGCGCACCCCTCGTCATGCCAGATGTGATTGTGGGTTTATCTTTGCTGCTAATGTTGGTGTCACTACAGCATTGGTTGGGCTTTCCTGAGCGCGGATTATTTACCATCTTACTTGGTCATGCCCTGCTCGGTACCGCTTACGCTAACGTGGTGGTCACTTCGCGCCTGCAAGAAATGGATGGCAAGCTTGATGAGGCGGCAATGGATTTAGGTTGCCAGCCGTTTCAGGTATTTAGATTGGTAACGTTGCCATTGCTGATGCCAGCCTTGGTGTCCGCGTTTTTGCTGACTTTTACCTTGTCTTTTGATGACGTGGTGCTGTCTTCATTCTTATCTGGTCCTGGGTTTTCAACCTTACCGATGGTTATTTTCTCACGGGCGAGGTTAGGGTTGAACCCAAGTATTAACGCCGTTGCAACGGTGACAATCTTTGTTGTGACGCTGGCGGTGATTGCCTTTAGTTTGCAGCAATCTAAAGCTGAGCGACAACGTAAACGTGAAATGGAGTTGGCTTACAGTGAGGTGAATCAAACGGCTTAACGTTGTATGATTTAAATGGGCGAGGAGAATGTATGCCCATCATTAAAAAAGAGAAAATCCATGAATATCACTTTGAACTATCCCGCCCTGCTTAAAACAGGTTGCGGTTTGCTGGCTGGCGAATGGGTAAGCGCTGACTCAAATCAAACTTTTGCCGTACATGATCCTGCAACGGGTGAGGAAATTGCCCAAGTGCCATTGATGGGCCGAGCAGAAACTGAGCGCGCAATAGTCGCCGCGCAGGTCGCACAAAACCAGTGGAAAAAGCTCACGGCTAAAGTCAGAGCAGCGCACTTGAAGCGCTGGTTCGATTTAATGATATTACATCAAGAAGACCTAGCCAAAATCCTCACGCTGGAGCAGGGTAAACCGCTAGCTGAAGCCCGCGGCGAGATTGCCTATGGTGCAAGCTTTGTTGAGTGGTTTGCAGAAGAAGCCAAACGTGTCTACGGTGAAACAATACCGTCGCCACTCAACGATAGACGTTTATTAGTAATTAAACAGCCGATTGGCGTGACCGCGGCCATCACTCCCTGGAACTTCCCTAACGCTATGATTACCCGTAAGGTCGCGCCAGCCTTGGCGGCGGGTTGTAGCATGATTATTAAACCCGCTGAGCAAACGCCGTTGTCCGCATTTGCTTTGGGTGTGCTTGCCATTGAGGCAGGCATCCCTGCAGGTGTTTTACAAATTATCACGGGTAATGCCAAAGAGATTGGCGCTGTGTTGTGCGCAAGTCCTGTGGTGACTAAGCTTTCGTTTACTGGCTCGACCGAAGTGGGGCGTATATTAATGCGCCAATGTGCAGATACCGTCAAGAAACTATCTTTAGAGTTGGGTGGCAATGCACCATTTATCGTATTTGATGATGCAGATCTTGATGCCGCTGTCGATGGCGCACTTGCCAGTAAATTCCGTAATGCTGGGCAAACCTGTGTGTGTGCAAATCGTCTGTTTGTACAAGATGCTGTATTTGATAGCTTTTCCAGCAAGCTTGCTGCCAAGGTAGCACAATTGCAAGTAGGCAGCGGTATGCAAGAAGGCGTTACCCAAGGGCCGCTGATTGACCAGGCGGCGGTTGATAAAGTCAAAAGCCATGTGGCAGATGCGGTACAAAAGGGTGCGAAATTAATACAAGGCGGTAAGCCACATGCTTTGGGCGGCCTATTTTTTGAGCCTACCGTGCTAGCCGATGTCAGTACCGATGCTTTAATTTTCAAAGAAGAAACTTTTGGCCCAGTTGCGCCCTTGTTCCGATTTAAAACAGATGATGAAGTCATCGCGCTGGCTAATAATACCGAGTTTGGCCTCGCTTCCTATTTTTTTAGTCGTGATGTCGGGCGTATTTGGCGGGTTGCAGAAGCTTTGGACTACGGTATGGTCGGCGTGAATACAGGTGCCATTTCTAATGAAGTCGCGCCGTTTGGTGGGGTGAAACAATCTGGCTTGGGCCGCGAAGGCTCGCACCATGGCATTGATGAGTATCTTGAAATGAAATATATATGCATGGCAGGGATTTAATATGACGCAAGTCGCAAACTATTGGCATGAAAAAGCCAGACAATTAACGATAGATGGCCGCGCTTTTATCAACGGGCAACGCGTCGCTGCTCAAGATGGTGGTACATTTGAGTGTTTTTCTCCGATTGATAATCGCAAATTAGCTGATGTGGCGAGCTGCCGTGAAGCGGATGTCAATGCTGCCGTCAGTGCGGCCCGTGCAGCGTTTAATGATAGGCGCTGGGCTGGGCTGTCGCCACGCGAGCGTAAGCAAGCCATGATCCGTTTTGCGGATTTGGTGTTAGCGAATAAAGAAGAGTTAGCCCTGCTTGAAACGCTGGATATGGGTAAGCCTATCTCAGCCAGTTTGTCAGTCGATGTCAATTCTGCAGCCAATTCTTTACGCTGGTTTGGTGAGGCCATCGATAAAGTTTATGACGAAATTGCGCCAACCCCAGATAACACGCTTGCCATGATTACACGTGAACCAGTAGGTGTGGTTGGTGCGATTGTGCCTTGGAACTATCCCATGCTGATGGCCTGTTGGAAAATTGCGCCTGCCCTGGCTTCGGGCAATAGCGTGGTGCTCAAACCTTCAGAGAAATCTCCGTTAACTGCGCTACGTCTGGCAGATTTAGCAGTGCAAGCGGGTATTCCTGCAGGGGTGTTAAATGTGATTCCAGGCTTTGGTGCAGAAGCTGGCTCACCGCTTGCCTTGCACATGGATGTAGATTGCATTGCCTTTACTGGTTCAACCAATGTAGGCAAGAAAATTCAAATCATGGCCGGGCAAAGTAACTTGAAGCGTGCATGGTGTGAGTTAGGTGGCAAATCTCCCAATATCGTATTTGAAGATTGCATCAATTTAGATAAAGCCGCTGAGGCTTCAGCAGGGTCGATCTTCTACAACCAAGGTGAGAGTTGCAATGCGCCTTCACGCTTGTTGGTGCAGCGCTCAATTAAGGATGCGCTGGTTACCAAAATTCTGGCGCAACTTAAACAATATCAACCTAGTGACCCCTTAGACCCCGATACCACAATGGGCGCTTTGGTGGATTGTGGACAAATGCAAACCGTATTGAAATACATTGCATCAGGCAAGGCACAAGGTGCCACGCTAAAGGCTGGCGGTGAGCAAGTGCGCACTGAGACGGGCGGTTTTTATGTTAGCCCAACCGTGTTTGATGATGTGCGTAATGATATGACCATCGCCCATGAGGAAATTTTTGGGCCTGTACTTTCCATTATCACCTTTGACACGGTGGAAGAAGCTGTCCAGATCGCCAATGACACACCGTATGGTTTAGCTGCGGCTGTTTGGACGCGCGATATAGGTCGCGCGCATTTGGTAGCAAAAGCCTTGCGTGCAGGCACAGTGCATGTGAATAGCTACGACGAGGATGACATCACCGTGCCATTTGGTGGATTTAAACAATCTGGTAACGGGCGCGACAAATCTCTGCATGCTTTAGAAAAGTACACTGAGTTAAAAACGACCTGGATACGCTTGAGTTAGGTTTAAGGTTGAGCCAACCTGCATGATGTATTGAATATGCAGCGTTAACCGATAAAAAGAGTGACTAAGGATACCTATGAATACCATTGCCGATAAACTTGCCAGCAACCAAGATTTGCATCAGCGTCGCCTCGCTGCTACCCCGCGCGGTATTGGCGTAATGGCGAATTTCTTTATTGAGCGTGCGCTTAATGCCGAAGTGTGGGATGTAGAAGGGCGTCGATATATTGATTTTGCGGGCGGGATTGCTGTACTCAATACGGGCCATAGGCACCCTAAGGTCGAGGCCGCTATCGCTGCACAATTACAAAAATTCACGCATACCTGCTATCAGGTGCTGCCGTATGAAAGCTATGTCACTTTGGCTGAGCGTATCAATACCCTCACGCCTGGGAGTTATCCCAAGAAAACAGCATTTTTTTCCAGTGGCGCGGAAGCGGTAGAAAATGCGATTAAAATTGCCCGTGCTTACACTAACCGCTCAGGTGTGATTGCTTTTTCAGGAGCTTTTCATGGTCGTACCATGATGGGTTGTGCGCTAACAGGTAAGGTCGTGCCTTATAAAGTGGGTTTCGGTCCGTTCCCCGCTGAGGTTTACCACGTGCCTTTTCCTATAGACTTGCATGGTGTCAGCGAGGCAGAAGCTATGCATGCCATTGAACTTTTGTTCAAGGCCGACATAGACCCCAAACGCGTTGCAGCGATTATTATTGAGCCCATACAAGGTGAGGGTGGTTTTTATGTGACTCCGCCAGCATTTATGAAAGCCATGCGCGCCCTGTGTGATGCGCATGGCATGCTGTTAATTTATGATGAAGTGCAAACAGGTTTTGGCCGCACAGGTAAGCTATTTGCAGCAGAACACTACGATGTACTGCCCGATATGATAACCATGGCAAAAAGCTTAGCAGGCGGTACTACGCTGTCTGCAGTAAGTGGCAAGGCTGAAGTCATGGATGGCCCTGCTCCTGGCGGTTTAGGTGGAACCTATGCAGGAAATCCACTTGCTATTGCAGCCTCCCATGCTGTGCTCGACGTGATTGAAGAAGAAGGTTTAGTACAACGCTCAAATGACTTGGGCAATAAATTAAAAGCGAGACTGCAGGCTGCGCAAAGCAAAGTGCCAAGTCTGAAAGATGTGCGTGGCTTAGGCTCGATGATCGCTGCCGAGTTTTTTGATCCAGTGACTGATGAACCCTCACCTGATATTACCAAACGTGTACAGCAAGCCGCTCTAGAAAAAGGATTAATACTCCTAACCTGTGGTGTCCATGCAAATGTGATACGTTTTCTCTATCCTTTAACCACTGAACAAGCGGTATTTGACGAGGCACTAGCTATTATTGACGAAGCTTTAATGAAGGCGAATGGATGAGTACACCCCCAATTGTGTCTGAAGTAGATGCAGCAAAAGCTGCGCTGGCCCGCCAAGGGGTACATACCATCATTGCCCAGTTTGTAGATATTCACGGCACGCCTAAAGGCAAATATATTCCACTCGCCCATTTAGAAAGTATTTTGAATGATGGCGCAGGTTTTGCGGGCCCATCCATTTGGGGTACGGGTTTGCCACGCACAGGTGCGCGCTCCGAGTTTTATGGTCAGGGTGATTTAAGCACTTTGCAAGCGCTTCCTTGGATGCCAGGTTATGCGCGCATTGTCTGTAGTGGCATGGTCGATCATCAGCCATTTGCAGGTTGTTCACGGCGTGTGCTGATGAAGCAAATTGACCGCTTGAATGCCCGTGGCTGGACGCTTAACGTAGGCATTGAGCCAGAGTTTTTTTTAGTCACCAAAGATCAAAATGGGCGGCCAGTCCCGCATGCGCAAGATAATCTGGATAAGCCGTCTTATGATCTGAAAGCGTTAGCGCGGGTGCGAGAAATTCTGCATCGCTTAGAAACTGGCTTAACTGAATGCGGCTTTGATGTGTTTCAAATTGACCATGAAGATGCGAGCGGTCAATATGAGTTGAATTATCATTATAGCGATGCACTCAAAGCAGCTGATCGTTTTACCTTGTTTAAAATGGCGGCCGCCCATATCGCTGAGGAGTCAGGGCTTACTTTCACGCTAATGCCTAAACCTTTCGCTGACCGTCCAGGTAGTGGGCTGCATATGCATTTATCTATTACCGATGCGCAAGGTCAGGCAATAATGGCAGACAAAAGCGACACACACGGCCTTTCTAGCGCCGGCAAGCAATGTATTGCTGGTTTGCTAGCCCACAGTGCAGCATTAGCAGCATTTCATGCCCCTACCGTGAACTCATACAAGCGGCTAGTGATTGGGCGCTCACTTTCAGGCACCACTTGGGCACCAGCCCATATTGCTTGGGGCTATAACAACCGTACCACGGTGGCACGGGTAGTGGCTGGTCGCATTGAGTTTAGAATGTGCGATGGTAGTAGCAATATCTATCTTGCGTTGGCTTCTACTATTGCTGCTATCTTGGATGGGGTTGAGCAAAATCTTACGCCACCAGCGCCCGTCGATGAGGATGTGTACGAGTGGAGTGAAGATGAGTTTGTAAAGCGCGGCGTTAGTACATTGCCACAAACTTTAGGAGAGGCACTGAAAGCCTTAAGCCTTGATCAGTCTTTGGTATCCGCCATGGGCGAAGTGTTTGTGCAAGAATACCTGAATACTAAAATGCCTGAATGGATTGACTACTGCCGTTCAGTGAGTGATTGGGAGTACCAGCATTATTTAGAGTAGATGAAAGTTAAATTGTCAGAATCTGATTGTATAAATTCGAGACAATAAAAAAGCCAGCATGGTTGCTGGCTTTTTTATTGCACAAAGCTAAAATTATTTAAGCTTTGTTTCTTTGTACATGACATGTTTACGTACCACTGGATCAAATTTTTTGATTTCCATTTTTTCAGGCATCGTACGTTTGTTTTTAGTAGTGGTATAGAAATGACCAGTACCAGCACTTGATTCTAATTTAATTTTTTCACGCATAATATTTCCTTAATTTTAAAAGTAATTTGCGCTTAAACTTTTTCGCCAGCAGCACGCATATCAGCTAAAACAGAGTCAATGCCGTTTTTGTCGATAGTACGCAATGCAGCATTAGTAATACGCATGCTAACCCAGCGGTTTTCGCTCTCAACCCAGAACTTGCGGTTTTGCAAGTTAGGTAGAAAACGACGTTTTGTTTTGTTGTTTGCGTGAGAAACATTGTTCCCAACCATCGGCTTTTTGCCGGTAACCTGACATACGCGTGCCATGGCACTCTCCTAATAAATATTCTTTAAATTAAGTCACTTAAAATAAGTACTTAAACAACTTAATTTCGTTTAGCGGTTTATTTCGGTCTAAACCCTAAACGTACTTGAGTTTTGAGCCAAATTTTGAAAGACCGCATTTATACCATAAAACTTAGAGTGAACTCAAGCTAATTCGCTTTTATTTACATGGTTTTTTATTGCTGTGGCATTTTATTCACTGAATTAATGTTTGCCCGTGCTACCAAAACCACCTTCACCACGTTCGGAGGTTTGAAATTCATCCACAATATGAAAATGAGCTTGCATCACAGGCACGATAATGAGTTGTGCGATACGCTCCATCGGATTGAGCATAAATGCTTCTTTGCCGCGATTCCAGCAAGAAACGAGCAATTGCCCTTGATAGTCTGAGTCAATCAACCCAACTAAGTTACCCAATACAATGCCGTGTTTGTGACCAAGCCCTGAGCGCGGCAATATCATGGCGGCGTAGCGCGGGTCAGCAAGGTGAAGCGCCATGCCTGTTGGAATTAATGTAGTTTCGCCAGGATGAAGCGTTTGTGTATGCTCAAGGCATGCACGTAAATCGAGCCCCGCAGAGCCGAGAGTGGCGTAGCTCGGCGTGTGGTTATGGAGGCGGGGATCTAAAATCTTAAGTTCTACATCAATGCTATGTAATGTGCTTGGATGAAAGTGCATGAGCGTCTCGCAGTAAGTTTAAATGACTGAATGAATATGTTTTAAAAGTAATGTAGCTAACTCTTGTTTTGTTGCAGGCGGGAGTGGGTGCTCACCATCGTCGTCTATAATGGTGATTTGGCTATAATCTTCTCCCATCACATTGCTATGGTTGGCGACGATCATCGGCAGTTTTTTGCGTAGCATTTTTTCATGCGCTTGCTCTACAACACGTTCGCTCTCGGCGGCAAAACCTACACAAAAAGGCGGATTGGGTAGACTGGCGACTTCACTCAAAATATCTGGGTTGGCCACCAGCTCGATGTTAAGCGGGGCACTTGTTTTTTTAATTTTCTGTTCGCTGGGGTTGGCTGGTCGATAATCAGCCACCGCTGCTACGCTGATGAAAATATCGGTATCGGCAATCTGCTGCATGACAGATTGATGCATGGCGAGCGCGTTAGTGGCTGAGATCACTTTACAGTTTTTGGGCGGGCTAACTGTGCTTTTGCCAGCAATTAATGTTACTTCAGCACCCATGTCAGCCGCCGTTTGCGCAACGGCAAAGCCCATTTTGCCAGAGCTGAAGTTGGTAATGCCACGCACGGGGTCTATATTTTCAACGGTCGCGCCTGCCGTAATTAAAATATGCTTGCCAGCAAATAACTTGGGTTGTTGTAATGCAGCAAGGGCTTGCATAATGTCTTCTGCCTCCAGCATGCGACCCAAGCCGACTTCCCCACAGGCTTGCTCGCCAGCAGCGGGGCCCAAAATGGTAATGCCATCAGTGCCTAATTGAGTAATATTGCGCTGTGTAGCTGGGTTTTCCCACATTTGTTTGTTCATGGCAGGTGCGACTATTAACGGGCAATCTCTTGCGAGGCATAGGGTGGAGAGTAAATCATCTGTGCTGCCATGTACTAATTTAGCTATAAAATTAGCGCTGGCGGGGGCGATTAATATGGCATCGGCTTCGCGTGATAGCTCAATATGTGGCATACCGTTGGCAATGCTTTGATCCCACATTTCGATAAATACTGGTTTGCCTGAGAGCGCTTGCATGGTGACGGGTGTAATAAATTGGCAGGCGGCTTTAGTCATTACTACTTGCACTTCAATACCAGCCTTCACCAACAGACGCACCAGTTCGGCAGCTTTATATGCCGCAATGCCGCCTGTAATGCCCAGTACCAATTTTTTGATGATTGGAATTGGCGTGACCGATGTTTGAGGTGAAGCATGCATAGTTAAAGTTTTCAACAAAAGCAGAATAGGTATAATCCATTCATTTTAATACGAAATTGAATTTGGGGTTTGAAAACCATGTGGCAAAAGATACGTATTGTTATTTTACTGTTTGTATTAGCAACGGTTGCCCAGCAATCATTGCTAAAAGATGGCGCGCCACGTTGGAATAAAACCCTATACGTAACACTCTACCCGATAAATGCAGATGGCAGCGGCGCTTCAGCTTCCAGTATCGCAGCTCTGGATGCTGCGCAGTTTGAAGAGATTGAGTCCTACTTTAATCAGCAAGCCTCTCGTTATCAGTTAAGTTTAAGTAAGCCTTTTGCACTGCGCTTGGGTGCTGAGGTTAAGTCCTTGCCGCCTGCGCCAGACCCCGCAAGTATGTGGTCAACTATGTTGTGGAGTTTAAAGTTTAGGAATTGGGTTTACCACAATAGTCCTGCCACCACAGTGCCTGCCGATGTGCGCCTATATGTATTGTTTTACGATCCCGCCTCGCATCCTGTATTGAAGCACTCGACTGCATTAAGCAAAGGGCGCATAGGCCAAGTGAATGTATTTGCAAGCAAAGCTTATCGCCAACAGAATAACGTGGTCATTGCGCACGAGCTGTTGCACACCGTTGCCGCCACTGATAAGTATAATCTTGCCAATAACTTACCTACTTATCCGCAGGGTTACGCTGAGCCAGATAGACAGCCTTTGTATCCGCAAGCTATGGCGGAGCTGATGGCAGGGCGCACCCCAATCTTGGAAAGTAAGGCGGTAATGCCTGAAGATTTATTGCAAACCTTGGTCGGGCAGTTAACCGCAAAAGAGATTGGCTGGGTGAAGTAGTGGCGATTACCGACTGGCCCGAAGGCGAGCGCCCGCGTGAGAAGCTGCTTGCGCATGGCGTGGGTACATTGTCAGACGCTGAGCTACTTGCCATATTTTTACGAGTGGGTGTGACAGGTAAAAGTGCAGTCGATTTAGCGCGTGATTTATTGCAGACATTTGGCGGCCTGAACGGTATATTTTCAGCAGATTTAACACAAATCAGCACCGTGCATGGCATGGGAGAAAGCAAATACTGCCAGCTGCAAGCCATCTATGAAATGAGTCAGCGTGCGCTTGCTGAACAAATGAAGTTGGGAGATGTACTGAATTCGCCACAAAAGGTGCGAGATTATTTATGTCTGAAATTGGGCACATTAAGCCGAGAGGTCTTTCTGGTGATATTTTTAGATTCGCAAAATCGTGTGATTTCGCAAGAGGTTTTGTTTGAAGGCACGCTTATGCAAACTAGCGTGTATCCGCGAGAGGTGATTAAACGTGTACTGCATCACAATGCTGCTGCGGTAATTTTTGCCCATAATCATCCACAAGGCGTTGCCATGCAAAGTCGTGCGGATGAAATGATTACGCACGAGTTGAAAAATGCCTTAGCTTTAGTCGATGTTAAAGTGCTGGATCATTTTGTAGTGGCAGGCAATAAAACTCTGTCATTTTCGGAAAAAGGTCTAATATAAACAAGCATTAATTGCACTTTTTGAGTTTAGATTTAGCTTAAATTTAGTTAGAACTAGTCCAAACGGACTATTGTTATGTTTTTTAATTGTAATAAAATGTACCTCAATAGACGAATAGTTAAATAAATTTATTGGGGAACGCAATCATGCTTATTACTAAAGATAGTTATGCCACAAAATGTGCAATGGTCACCGCAGCTGCACCCTTGTTTATGATGCTGATGGCAGGTTTGATTGTTTTTGCTTGTGGTATGGCATTAATCAGTCGGTAATTTACCAATTTTTTATTTGACTTCAGCATATTAGAGCTGGCTGTGTAGCATGTGGCCGGTTGTTTTATAATAAAAATATCCGAGATTTTAGTAAGTCAGCTTAGGGCTGACTTTTTTGTTTATAGACTACGCGCCCCTCAAGATAAAATCCTTCACAATACTTCTTGTTTTTAATTTGATATAAATTTTTCATCGGTCTGATTTATACTGACGCCTTGAGTTAAGCAGGGTGTTGGTATGAAAAATCACTTATCTAAACTGGTTTGGTTATTAGTCGTATTGCTCGGCTTAGCTGCCGTTGCGAGCATTGCATTCAGTCGCGGCGAATCTATTAGCGCTATGTGGCTGATTACGGCTGCGATTTGTATTTATGCGATTGCCTATCGTTTTTATGCCTCTTGGATAGCCGCAACGGTGTTGGTGATAGACGAAACGCGCGCAACGCCAGCCGAGCGCTTGGACAATGGGCGCGATTTTTTACCTACTAATAAATGGGTGGTATTTGGTCACCACTTTGCTGCAATCGCTGGCCCTGGGCCGCTGGTAGGTCCGACACTGGCTGCGCAATTCGGCTATTTGCCTGGAACCTTGTGGATACTAGTCGGCTCAGTGTTGGGCGGCTGTGTACAAGATATGGTGGTATTGTTTTTATCCACACGTCGCGATGGCAAGAGTCTAGGCCAGATGGCGCGCGATGAGTTGGGTGCGATTGGTGGTACAGCCGCTCAAGTGGGCACCTTGGCGATTATGATTATTTTGATCGCGGTGCTTGGTCTGGTGGTGGTTAATGCCATGAAACATAGCCCTTGGGCCACCTCTACCGTGGCGGCGACCATTCCTATTGCCATGATTATTGGCATTTATATGCGCAATATTCGCCCAGGTCGTGTGCTCGAGGCCTCCGCGATTGGCGTGGCTTTGTTACTGTTGTCGGTAGTGGCTGGGGGCTGGGTCGATCATCATGAAGCTTTGCGCGGCTACTTTGATCATGAAGGTTTAAACTTAGCTTGGGGCATTATTGCCTATGGTTTTGCCGCCGCCATTTTACCCGTTTGGCTTCTGCTAGCGCCGCGTGATTATCTATCTACCTATATGAAATTAGGCACAGTCATTTTGCTGGCTGTGGCTATTTTGATGTTGCAGCCAGTCATTAAAATGCCTGCAGTGACGCAATTTGTGGATGGCACAGGCCCTATTTTTGGCGGAAAGCTTTTCCCTTTTGTATTTATTACCATTGCTTGCGGTGCCATTTCAGGTTTTCATTCGCTGATCGCTTCGGGCACAACGCCTAAGTTAATCGCTAACGAGCGCGATATTCGTACCATTGCTTATGGCGCGATGTTGTTAGAGTCATTTGTGGCCATTATGGCGATGATTGCGGCTACGGTTTTGGAGCCAGGGGTATTTTTTGCCATTAATAGCCCAGCTGGTTTTGTCGGCAAAGAAGCTGCCGATGCAGTTGCTAAAATCAGCAGTTGGGGCTATGCCGTGAATGTGGAGCAAATGCAAGCGCTTGCAAATGATATGGGAGAATCTAGCCTATTCGCGCGAACGGGTGGCGCGCCTAGTTTGGCTGTAGGCATGGCCAGTATCTTTGGTAACGCTTTCGGCAAAAATTTATTAGCTTTGTGGTATCACTTTGCCATTATGTTTGAGGCAATTTTTATCCTGACCACCTTAGATGCAGGTACGCGTGTCGGACGCTTTATGCTGCAAGATATGCTGGGGAATGTTTGGCCTAAAATGGCGAATACTTCCTGGTGGCCCTCAGTGCTGATTTCAAGCGCCTTGGTGGTGAGTGCCTGGGGTTATTTTCTATATATCGGCGTGATTGACCCCAACGGTGGTGTGAATATCCTGTGGCCGTTATTCGGTATCGCCAACCAAATGTTAGCCGCCATTGCCCTTTCTGTAGCCACAGGTGTTTTGGTGAAGTCAGGCAAGTCAAAGTTTGCTTGGATTACAGCGCTACCTTTGCTTTGGCTGGTCGCAATAACAACTACTGCTGCTTGGCAAAAGATTTTTAGCGATGACATTCGTGTGGGCTTTTTTGCCGCCGCGCAAGATATGTCGGCAAAGTTAGTGGCAGGCGTATTGCCACCCGAAAAGGCCGCGGTTGCGCCACAGCTGATATTCAATCAACAACTAGACGCCTACTTAACCTTATTTTTTGTTGCGGTACTCTGGATTATCGTGCTCGACATGCTCAGAGTTTGCGCGCGATACGTGTCGGGGCGCATTCAACATAGCGGTATAGAATCGCCTTATGTTAAAACCATGCTGGAATAGGATAAATTAAAAATGTGGCAGTTTTTTAAAACAGCGTGGCGTAATATTCGTCAGTTATCTGGTGATGATGCCTACGAACGCTATTTGCAACATCATGCCGAACATCATGTAGACGAGCCCCCGCTGAGTCGAGAAGCGTTTTTTAAAGAATGGCAAGAGCGCAAGTGGAAGGGTGTAAAACGTTGCTGTTGAGTTGGCTAGGCATGTTTCTATGCGAAAGATAATTGGAGATGACTGATTTTTTTAGGCAGGGGACTTAATGCTATAATTGCCCACTGAAATGACAGCGTAATAGTAGATAGAAAAGTAAAATGACACCTAATAAATATAGCAAATTAACGCAACGCGGGTTGAGCTTGGTCGAGCAGATCGTACTGATTATTATTGCTTTCTCGACGATTCTTGCCGTGTTCCAGTCGATTCAGCATGTTTGGCTTGCAGGGGCGATTACGGTCGGCGACATATTGCTACTGTTTTTGTACTTAGAAGTCATGTCTATGCTCAATCACTATCTGGGTTCA
This sequence comes from Methylophilaceae bacterium, assembly GCA_036504995.1. GTDB lineage: Bacteria > Pseudomonadota > Gammaproteobacteria > Burkholderiales > Methylophilaceae > DASXUG01. The sequence goes on from DASXUG010000001.1 coordinate 68,499, forward strand.
GGTAATTTGCCAGTACGTTACCCACTCTATATTGGAATTATCGCTTTGGCGCGCTACCTCGTATTAGAGATAAAAGAGCTTGATGCTTGGCGCATTGTGGCACTAGCTGCCGCCATTTTTTTAATCGCGATGTCTATTCTTATTGTGCGTTACGGGCATGTACGTTTCCCGTATACCGATGGTACCGATTTACAATCTAAACATGACTAGGATTTTGCTTTGTCTAACACGTTAACTCAATCTAGCATTAAAAGTTTACCTTTGCTGCACCAAGGCAAAGTGCGTGATATTTACGATATTGATGCCAATACCATGCTGCTCATTGCAACGGACAGGCTTTCAGCTTTTGATGTCATTTTGCCGACTCCGATTGCTAATAAGGGTGCCATTTTGACTGAGATTGCCAATTTCTGGTTTGAAAAACTTAAACATGTAGTACCCAATCATTTAACGGGTATTAATCCAGATTCCGTGGTGAAAGACCCTGCCGAAAAAGCACAATTGGGTAAGCGTGCGCTGGTGGTGAAGAAATTAAAACCGTTGCCGATTGAAGCGATTGTGCGTGGCTACTTAGCGGGTAGTGGCTGGAAAGAATATAAACAAACGGGTACCGTATGCGGTATTGCATTGCCTGCTGGTTTGCAAGAGGCCAGCCAGTTGCCTGAGCCAATTTTTACACCCTCAAGCAAGGCCGATGTGGGCGATCATGATGAAAACATCACGCTAGAAAAATGTGCGCAATTGTTAGGCAAGGATATGGCCGAGCAAGTAGCGAAAGTCAGCGTTCAGCTCTACCAAGAGGCAGCGGCGTATGCGCTGACCCGCGGCATTATTATTGCAGATACTAAATTTGAATTTGGTTTGGATGCTAATGGTGTATTGCATGTGATTGATGAAGTATTAACGCCAGACTCGTCACGTTTTTGGCCTGCTGAGTCGTATATTGTGGGTAAAAATCCGCCTAGCTTTGATAAACAGTTCGTGCGTGATTGGCTTGAGGCCTCAGGTTGGAACAAGGTTGCGCCTGGCCCGGAGTTACCAGCAGATGTTGCGGCTAAAACCAGCGAAAAATATCATGAGGCTTTTGAAAAGTTAACAGGTAAGGCGTTGGTGGTTTGATCTCTTCAGCCTTGATTGTTTCCTGTTTTGATAATTAGATTTTATAACTGGCAATGTTAGCTAAACTCAAGCAAATTGCTAAGCAATTAAAAACCGAGTTTGAGGTATATCGGCTAGTGTTAAACCACCCAGATACGCCTCGACCAGCCAAGTGGCTGTTGGGTTTGGCAATTGGCTATGTGTTAATGCCATTTGATTTAATTCCAGACTTTATCCCAGTCATTGGGCAGTTGGATGATGCGGTGATTGTGCCATTGTTAGTGTATTTTGCATTTAAAATGATCCCCGATGAGGTTATTTCGGCCTGTCGGTTACAAGTTGAAGTGAGTGGAAAGAAAATTAATCATGAGTAATGTAGATCAATTTATTAAAGGTTATCAACGGTTTCATCAAAATTATTTTGTGGGTGAAGAGCCACTATTTGGCGCTTTGAGCCAAGGGCAAAACCCAACCAGTATGATTATTGCCTGTTCAGATTCCCGCGTCGATCCTGCCATTGTGATGGATGCCAAGCCAGGAGACCTATTTGTCGTGCGCAACGTGGCAAATCTGGTGCCGCCTTATGAAAAAGGCGGCGGCTACCACGGGGTGAGTGCGGCGCTGGAGTTTGGTGTATGTGGCCTAAATGTAGAAAACATTATTGTCATGGGGCATCGTAAGTGTGGTGGCATTCGCGCCTTAACAGAAGGTGTACCTGAGGGTATCGATGGCGAATTCATTCGTCCATGGGTAAGCATTGCCAATCGTGCGCATGAGCGTGTGCTTGCCGAGCAGCCTAATGCTTCTGCGAATGATACGGCCTGTGCTTGTGAGTTGGCGGGCATCATCGTGTCGCTTGAAAATTTAGCTACATTCCCATTTATCAAAGCCAGAACTGACGCAGGTACCTTAACTTTACATGGTTGGTATTTTGATATTGAATCGGGACAAATGTCGATTTATAACAAGCAAACATTAAAGTTTGATGCCATCGTTTGAGGCGAAGTTTTGAAGTGATATTTTTTGAGATTAATTTAACAATACGAGGATAGAACATGTCTTTAAATGACGTGCCAGCAGGCAAAGATGTACCGAATGACTTTAACGTAATTATCGAGATCCCGATGCGTGGTGAGCCGATTAAATTTGAAGTGGATAAAGAAAGTGGCGCTGTATTTGTTGACCGTTTTATGGGCACCTCCATGCATTATCCATGCAATTATGGTTATATTCCTCATACGTTAGCAGAAGATGGTGACCCAACGGATGTATTGGTGATCACTCCTATTCCATTGCAACCAGGTGTAGTGATTCGTTGTCGCCCAATTGGCATGTTGACCATGGAAGATGATGGTGGCGTGGATGCTAAAGTATTAGCTGTGCCGGTGGATAAAGTATGTCCACAATATAAAGATATTAAGAGTTACAAAGATTTGCCGGAATTTCAAATCGCCCCAATTGCCCACTTCTTTGAGCACTACAAAGATTTAGAAAAAGGTAAGTGGGTAAAAGTTGGCGGTTGGGTAGATGCTGATGCAGCCAAAACCGAAATCTTAGCAAGCGTTGCTAGATACCAAAAATAATCGCTAATGCATGCAGTAAGTAAAAAAAGCGGCGCTTGATGCGCCGTTTTTTATTGTGACTTAGTTAGTTTAAAAGTTAGGTTAGTTTAAAAGTTAGGTTAGTTTAAAAGTTAGGTTAGTTTAAAAGTTAGCCCAGAACGCTATAGAGCATTTTTAATCCTATCACCAGTAGCAAGGTGGCGAGTAGTTTTTTAAGTATTTTAATCGGTAAATGATGCGCCAAACGCACGCCCAGTTGTGTAGTGAACAGGCTGCCTAGCGCAATGCCGAAAAAGGCAGGCATGTAAACAAAACCAAGGCTATATGTGGGTAACTGCGGGATGTGCCAGCCAGTGAATATATAGCTTATGGTGCCGATGATGGAAATTGGTAAGCCAATCGCTGCCGATGTGCCAATGGCACGTCGAGTGGGCATTTTTAAATACATCAACACTGGCACAGAGACTGTGCCGCCACCAATGCCGAGTAAGCTGGAAATTAGTCCGACGAATCCACCAAAAGCCCAGCTACCGAGCTTGCTAAGACTTAATGATTGACTGACGTGATCCTCTGCGCTGCCTTCTAGTAATAGTTTGACGGCAACCATGCATTCAAACAGTGAGAACACCACTTTCAGGTGATCACTGTGTATCGAAGCTGCGAGCCATGCCCCGAGTATTACACCTAAGACGCAGGCAAGTAAGGTGTTTTTGATAATGGACCAATCAATATTGGCGCGTCGATGATGTCCGCGTGTGGATGAAATGGCATTGACGACGATGGTGGCTAGTGAAGTGCCGATCGCTAAGTGCATTAAGTGAGCGGTTGGGAAGTTTAACTGTGCAAACACCACGCTCAGAATGGGAACGATGATAATGCCACCCCCCACACCGAATAAACCTGAGATTAAGCCTGCTGCAGCTCCTGAGAGTAAGTACCCGATGAGTTCCATTTGTATCTGCTTCGTGTTTGTAGAGTTAAGTTTTAACGCTTATGGCTGGCGATTCTGGCCAATACTTCACCTAATGGCGTGCCAGTTAACTGTTTTGACAGCGCATGCAAATTATCTGCCCCATTTTGGCTGACGACTCTTGGTGACCGAATTGGTTTGCTCGCGATAGATTGCACTTGCACTTGCACTCGAATTGAAGTAACTTCAACCCCTTGTTTTTGCAGCTTTGATAATAAAGTGGGCAATAGTAACTTGATTTTGGCGGCAACGGCCCCATTATCTGCGTAGACTGTTAGCCGTTTATGTTGAATATTGCCAGCTTGCGTGTAAGGTAAAAGATTTTCGGGAACGATGGCATGCCAGGTTTTTTGCAGTGCCGTCAATGCACTTGCTTGCTGGGCAAGCGAAGAGATAGATTGTTGAGCGCTTAAAAGGGTGCTGATTTTTTGCATTGTCTACAATTATTGAGGCGTGTGATTAGTCATTGAGTTTGTGGCGAGTTTAGCTCGGTGCTGTCGAGCTAACTCTAGAATGCTTGCAAATGTCATGTACCAAAAGCTATAAATATACTAAGAGTATAGCACCCAAAAAATAAGCCTTAATCAATAAGGATAAATTTATGAACATAATATTTGTATCAAACGGCATGACTAAGCCTAGAGTATTGACAACCAGTCAATTTATATTGGCAGTGCTGCTGTTAGTTGCTTTTGTGTCGAGTTTAACGGCCTTACTTATTTTGCCGCAAGGTAATGCTAATAACCGAGCAGCGGCGACTTTGCTGCGTGATAGATTGCATATCCCATTATTCAGACCGCAACAGCACATTGATGCACTAGCACTGCAATTGGGTGAGTTGCAGGCAAGGGTGATGCGCTTGGATGCTTTAAGCGATCGTTTATCTAAGATGGCTGGGGTGCAGCAAGTCAATATCGATGCACAAAAGAAATTGCAAGGGCAGGGTGGGCCAGAAGTGTTGCAGCATAAATTCACTGAAAGTGAGCTGCAACAACAAATTGATGAGCTGGCTGGAACGATTGAAGCCAGGACCGATAAATTAAGTGCGATAGAAGCCATGTTGTTACAGCGAAGCATGAAAGAAAACGCACTTCCCAATGAAATGCCCGTCAAAGGCGCTTATAACTCATCAAGCTACGGTTGGCGTGTAGACCCATTCACAGGCAATAATGCATTTCACGAAGGCTTGGATTTCCCTGCGCAAATTGGTACGCCTATTTATGCCGCGGCAAGCGGTATTGTCACGACTGCAGAGCTCACGCCTGATTATGGTAAAATAATCAAGATTGACCATGGGTCTGGCGTTGAAACCCGATATGCACATGCATCTAGACTGCTGGTAACAGTCGGTGAGCGTGTTGAAAAAGGCCAGCTGATTGCCGAGGTGGGGAGCACGGGACGCTCTACTGGAGCGCATTTGCATTTTGAGGTGCGCTTGAATGGCGATCCCCTTGATCCAAGAAAATATTTGGTGAATTGATCGTTTGCGTAAGTAAGGTTTGACGTAAATTTGTTATATTTTTACGTTAATATGATAAATTAAGTTGGAACTATTCATTTAGTTTGAATCTATAAAATAAAGTGGCAGTGATCTACAAAATACTGTTTTTCATAATATATAAATAATCCTAGAGGTTTCCGCAATCGCGGAAAGTTGGTGTCATTCCATGTTATCCACCCTGTTTAAAAAAGTTTTTGGTAGCCGTAACGATAGGCTGGTTAAGCAATATGCGGCAAATGTTCGTGTTATTAATAGTTTAGAGCCAGCCATGCAGGTCTTGAGCGACGATCAGTTACGTGCCAAGACTGAGGAGTTTAAATCTCGTTATCAAGCAGGTGAGTCTTTAGATAAATTGTTACCAGAAGCCTTTGCGGTAGTGCGTGAAGGTAGTCGTCGTATTTTAGAAATGCGCCATTTTGATGTGCAGTTAATCGGCGGTATGGTCCTGAATGCGGGCAAAATCTCTGAAATGCGTACTGGTGAAGGTAAAACTTTGGTGGCTACGCTCCCCGCATACTTAAATGCACTGTCTGGTAAAGGCGTGCACGTCATTACCGTCAATGATTACTTAGCAAAGCGTGACGCTGAGTGGATGGCACGTCTGTATAACTTTTTGGGTTTAACGGTTGGCATTAACCTTTCACAAATGCCGCATGATGAAAAGCAAAAAGCTTACGCCGCAGATATTACCTACGGTACCAATAATGAGTTCGGTTTTGACTATTTACGCGACAACATGGTGTTTACTGCTGAAGAGCGTGTACAACGTAGCCTGAATTACGCGTTGATTGATGAGGTAGACTCTATTCTAATCGATGAGGCGCGCACTCCATTGATTATCTCAGGCCAAGCCGACGATAGTATTGATTTGTATGTGCAAATGAATGGTATTGCTGCACAGTTGGTACGTCAAACCGAAGAAGAGGGCGACGGCGATTACTGGGTAGATGAGAAATCACAACAAGTGATCTTGTCTGAAGCAGGTCATGAACACGCTGAGGAGTTACTGTACAAGAGTGGCTTGTTGTCTGAAGGTTTGAGTTTATACGACGCCGCCAGCATTTCTCTAGTACATCACTTGTATGCCTCATTGCGTGCGCAGTCTTTATTCCATCGAGATCAGCACTATGTAGTGCGTAATGGTGAAGTGGTGATTGTGGATGAGTTTACTGGCCGTATGATGACAGGTCGCCGTTGGTCAGATGGCTTGCATCAAGCCGTTGAGGCTAAAGAAGGCGTAGCAATTCAAAAAGAAAACCAAACCTTAGCGTCGATTACTTTCCAAAACTACTTCCGTATGTATGCCAAATTGTCAGGTATGACAGGTACTGCTGATACGGAAGCCTATGAGTTTAATCAAATTTACGGTCTAGAGACCGTGGTAATTCCTACGCATCGCGCCACGCAGCGTAAAGACCAAATGGATAAGGTCTACCGCACTTCTAAAGAAAAATACAACGCAGTTATTGACGACATTAAAGACTGCCAATCTCGTGGTCAGCCAGTGTTGGTGGGTACAACCTCGATTGAAAACTCGGAGTTAATTGCTAATCTCCTCAATCAAGCCAAACTAGAGCATCAAGTACTGAACGCTAAACAACATGAGCGCGAAGCGCATATTATTGTGCAAGCAGGTCGCCCTGGCGTGATTACCATCGCGACCAATATGGCAGGTCGTGGTACCGATATTGTATTGGGTGGCAACCCCGAGCCAGAAATTACTTTAGTCCGTAGCAACGAAGAATTATCTGATGCGGAAAAAGAATCGCAAATTGCAGCTTTGAAGGCGGAGTGGCAAGTGCGTCACGATGCAGTGTTGGCGGCGGGTGGCTTACATATTATTGGTACCGAGCGTCACGAGTCACGCCGTGTAGATAACCAATTGCGCGGTCGTTCCGGTCGCCAAGGCGACCCTGGTTCGAGTCGCTTTTACCTGTCTTTAGAAGATCAATTGCTGCGTATTTTTGCATCAGATCGCGTTTCTTCCATTATGGAGCGCCTCAAAATGCCAGAAGGTGAGGCGATTGAGCATCCATGGGTTACACGTGCCATTGAAAATGCGCAGCGTAAAGTGGAAGGCCGTAACTTTGATATCCGTAAGCAATTGCTTGAGTATGATGATGTTTCTAACGATCAGCGTAAAGTCATTTATCAGCAACGTAATGAGTTGTTAGAAGCGACGGATGTCAGCGAAACTATTCAAGCCATGCGTGTGGATGTGATTAATCAGTTAGTGGCATCCCATATTCCAGCAGGTAGTGTGGAAGAGCAGTGGGATGTGGCTGGTTTGGAAAAATCACTGGTGGGTGAAACGGGCTTAGATTTGCCACTGCAAAAAATGCTGGAAGATAATCCAGATTTGCATGAAGAGACGTTACGTGACCGTATTCAAACTGCTGCACAAGAAGCGTATCAAGCAAAAGAAGTATTAGCGACCCCAGAAGTGGTGCGCCAGTTTGAGCGTGAGGTGATGTTGCGTGTACTGGATAATCATTGGCGTGAGCATCTATCGGCCTTAGATCATCTGCGTCAAGGGATTCATCTGCGCTCTTACGCACAAAAGAATCCTAAACAAGAGTACAAACGTGAGGCGTTTGAGCTGTTCTCCTCACTGCTCGATACAGTGAAGAGTGAAGTGACAAAAATCACTATGCAGGTACAAGTAAGAACGCAGGATGACGTTGAAGCCTTAGAGCGACCAGCCGAGCCAGAAAATGTGCGTTATCAGCATGCAGATTATGATCAGGCGCTTGAAACAGAGAGTGCTGAACCACCAGTTGCTACTGGCTTGGCCAGCGGCTTTGATGATAATGGCTTTAAAATTGGACGTAATGATCCTTGCCCGTGTGGTTCTGGAAAGAAATACAAGCAATGTCATGGTCGCTTGTCGTAACTGGTTTTGGACAAAGGTTTTATTTTAGTTTTGAGGTTTTAGTATGACAGATAAACAAGTAGAACAGATTGTTTCGCCGTGTGTTGGCGTTTGCGCTATGAATGAGGCTACAGGTTTTTGCCATGGCTGCTATAGAACAATCGACGAGATTCAAGATTGGTGGGATATGCCTGCCTCTAAGCGTATGCAAGTGATGGGCGAATTAGATGGACGACAAGCAGAATCGTTAGATTTTGGCGATTAAGCCACGCTAAAATATCCGAATGTAAAAATGAACTACCAATAAAAAACCGACACATTGATGTCGGTTTTTTATTGGGCTAACAGAAATCTAAGGTTTATATAATTATTCATAATAAAGGGGGTTGTTATGTGGAAAATTAAAAAACATCCATGAAATATGGTCTAAGCAATTATTTTTATTGATTTTCATATAAAGTTTTTACAACCGCTGTTGGATAAATGGTATATTTGTGCTAGGGGAATGGATTATGCGTGATCCATGTGTGTAAGTGTAGTTAAAGTGCTGCGAAAGTCCATGAAAACAGAGATGGCTAGCGAAAAAATAAATATGTACGGCCTTAGCCGGCTACCATCATTTCCGCACGTAATCGTAAAGATACTTGAGACACTTCAAGACGAGCTGGTGGATGTGAGTAAGTTGGCCATGTTGATTGAAATGGATGGCCCATTAAGTGCGAAACTCCTGACTGCAGCCAACTCCACTATATATCGGCGTCAACACCAGATACATTCAATTCACGAAGCGATTCATCATATGGGCTGGGATATGGTGAAAACCCTAGCGCTTAGTTCTGCCATGCATCAGATTGTGAACGACCTTTCCGCAAAAGAAAGGTTTGATCTGGCGCGATTCTGGCGACATTCTCTTTACTCAGCTATTATCGGCAAGCAACTTGCAGAAAAAGTCCCCAATGTTTCTGAGGATGAAGCTTATCTGTCAGGTTTGTTGCATGACATCGGTCGTTTAGCGCTTAGAGTTAATTACCCTGATGAATATAAGAGTATTTTTGACTCAAAAGATAATCAAGCCTACTTGTTGTTCGAAGAAAGTAGAGTCTTTGGCACAAACCATTGCGAAGTGGGTAGTTTGTTGGTGCAAGATTGGCATGTGGGTACATTTTTACAAGATGCAATTGCCTTTCACCACAAGCCATCTGAGTTGCTGGAGCAAACCAGCACGTTGGTGAAAATTGTGCATTTATCGGCTTCCATGAGTGAGAGTTACCCGCATATTCTGATGGAGCAATTGCAAAATGCAAAAGAATGGTTCAATTTAGACTTTCAAGAGATTGATGAAATATTGACGGAGTCCAATTTGCAAGTGCATGCAATGGCGGCTTCACTCAACATTAATATTGATGATGTGATTCAAGAAGAGCATGACGGTCAAGAAAACCTAAAGCACTTGAGTAAGCAAAATCCATCGGCAAAGGCTGTGCGAGCAAGCCAACCCAATCTGAGTGATGTTGCTAAGACGGCAGCGCTTAATAGCAATCTCGCTGAATGGTCGCTGCGCAGTGCGATTTTTAGCAATCCTCCCGATACTGAATCTCCTGTTTCCAGCATAGTAGCCCAGACTATGCTTATTGATCATTTGGAAAAAATGATTGATCGTGAGCAAGACGATAGCGCATTTCATACGTCTTTACTGCATACCGCATGGATGATTTGCGGCGCCAAACAAATTTTGATTTTTGAAGCAGATATGGCCAATGACCGTTTGGTCGGTAAAAAGACGCATCAAGACCAAACTTGGGTGGAGCAGTTTAGCTTTCCGTTGAAACATGATGTTGGCATGATTTCTGATGCTTTGCTTTATCGGGGGGTCACGGATTCATTTGAGCAGTCAGATAAGGGGTTTGTGAATTTAGCCGAGCATCAGTTGATGCGCCTTTGTGAGGTGGATGGCATGGTCTGCGTGCCGATGCTACTGGGGCAGAAGCAATTGGGTGTCATGGTGTTTGCAATGGACCTACAAGCGGCGAAAGAGGCCGCAAAAAATACTTTTGTGATTAAAGCGCTCGCGCGCATCGCAGCTATTAATCTTAATTTACGCAATGAGAAAATGACGCACGAAACACAACATGCAACACGGCAAGAGAATACACGGCAAAATGAGCTAGATAAATTGCTGCATGAAACCAGCAATCCATTAAGCACGATACGCAACTATTTGGAAATTTTGCGTAGAAAAGCCACAGGCAATCAATCTTTTGATCAAGACATTCGTATTGTGAATGACGAGATTGATCGCGTGACCAAGCTGATACGACAATTTGTAGAGTCTTCCAGCACATCGCAAGACACACCCACAAACGTCAATATTAATCAGGCCATCTTGGATGTGATTGCCTTGCATGAATCTACTTATTTAAAACCAGTGCGTATTAATACTGCCTTAAATTTAGCCAGCGAATTGCCAGAAGTCGTTTGTAACGCCTACCAGTTGCGCCAAATTCTAATTAATTTAATTAAAAATTCTGCTGAAGCTATGCCCGATGGCGGAGATTTATCTATATCCACTTATACAGAATACATGCCTAACCAAGAGAAATGGATACTGATTAATATTCAGGATACAGGGGTAGGTATTGATGACTTGGTGCGCGCTAAGATATTCGGAGATATCGAAAGTGCAAAAGGTGGCGAACATAAAGGACTCGGCTTAAATATTGTGGCCGATTTAGTGCATGGTTTGGGGGGGAAAATTAGCTTTAGAAGTACAACAGGGGTTGGTACCGTTTTTGAGTTGCGCCTTCCCTGTGCGACGATGAGCTAGTACTAGGATGAATATCATTAACTTTCCCCCAAATATCACTACTACAGAAAAGGCCGCAAATGAGGTGTCGCGCCTGTTGATTGTAGATGACGATATTGTTTTAGCCAGAAGCTTGCAACAGCTGACGGAGCTGGTAGGTTATCAGGTAAAGGTATGTAATCGTGGTGTAGAAGCGCTTGCGTTGTTGGCACTGGAATCATTTGATTTATTACTGCTTGACCTTGTGATGCCAGGTATGGATGGGCATGCCGTGATAGACAATGTGCGGCGTGATTTCCCACAAATCCCTATCATCGTAGTGACTGCCACTGGAACGGTGAGTGAGGCGGCTCAGTCGCTTGAGAAAGGGGTCTATGACTTTATCAGAAAACCCTATGAACCTGCAGAGTTGTTGCGCACCATTGAAAATGCCCTCGCCAAAAGTCAATTAGAGCGCATACAGGCAGTGACTAGCAGCAAGCTAGATCATTATGAAAATTTAAATCATTACTTGGTCGATAGCTCCCCTGACATTATCTATACTCTGGATGAAAAAGGTCGGTTTACCTTTGTGAATAAACGTGTGTTTAGTCTGCTTGGATATTTGGTGGATGAGCTAATCGGCGAGCATTATTCCATGTTGGTTTATGGGGAAGACATCGATGCTGCGAAGTATGCGTTTAGAGCCCAATCTTCTTTCGAGCGAGCCACTTACAATGTGGAGCTGCGTTTAAGATGTCAAAGTGATCGTGAGGAGTATCGTTACTTTGATATTAGTTTTATCCCTATTCTGAATACTGCCCATGTAGACCATATAGGTGAAGGCAGAGAATTTTTGCCGCTAAAGGGCTCATATGGGGTTGCCCGTGATATTACGGAGCGGAAAAAAGTTGAGTATGCAATGGCGTATCAAGCACATCACGATATGCTTACTGGATTGCCCAATCGCACTTTGTTTAATGACCGACTAGAAATCTCAATCGCGCATGCTAGGCGCAACCACCATCGATTAGCAGTACTGTTTTTAGACTTGGATCGATTCAAGTGGGTGAATGATACGCTGGGCCATATCTATGGTGACGAGTTGCTGAAAAATGTAGCGAGTCGGCTAAAGAGCTGTCTACGTGAGGGTGATACTCTGGCGCGTATTGGTGGCGATGAGTTTACGATTATTTTGCCAGAGGTGCCCAACAAAGATGACGTGCCCATGGTGGCCAGAAAAATATTAGCAACCTTGGAGCAGGCATTCGTATTAGACAATCGTGAAATTAATATTTCGGCTAGTATTGGGGTCGCTATATTCCCTGACCATGGGGATACTATTGATGCACTGACGAAAAGTGCGGATATTGCCATGTACCACGTGAAGTGGAAGGGTAAAAATGGCTTCATGCAATATGATTCTTCGATGGACTCTATCTTTCATCAAAAAATGTCTATTGAGTCTGATTTGCGAAAAGCCATTGAGAATAATGAGCTTGAGCTGTATTTTCAGCCACAAGTGGATGTGAATACCCTCAAAGTGGTTGGTCTCGAAGCGCTCACGCGCTGGCATCATGAAGATCGTGGTTGGATTCCTCCTGCTGAGTTTATACCACTCGCTGAAGAAGCAGGCTTGATTTCAATGCTGACTTATTGGTTAATTAAGCAGGTCACAATTCAGCATCATCGTATGCAAAAGGCTGGGTTTGGCGATATTTCCATCGCCGTGAATGTGTCACCAGAATCTGTATTAAAGCATGATTTTGTTTCTAATTTTCTGTTGTCTTTAAGGTCGGAAAATATTGCCAATGAGGCAATTGAAATTGAGATTACAGAAAATATTATCATGCAAGATATGGAAAATTCGATACTAAAATTGAATGAGCTAAGTCGGCAAGGGGTTAAAATTGCCATTGATGATTTTGGTACTGGCTATTCATCACTTGCCTACTTGCAGAAGCTTCCCATGCATAGCATCAAGTTAGATCAAACTTTTGTGCATAATATTCAGTTTATCGGGCAAGAGCTTCCCATCGTCAGTGCAATTATCGGTATCGCCAAAGGTTTTAATTTGAAGATGATTGCAGAAGGCGTAGAAACGACAGAGCAAATGCAGGTGCTTAAGTCACTGGGCTGCAGCGTGATGCAAGGCTATTTATTCAGTAAGCCATTGCCTATGAGTGGTGTTTTAGCCATGCTGAGATCGCAAGACCGATTATTCGCTTGAGTTCTCGTTTTCCTGTCACATAAAGTTTCAATAAATTACCCCACGTATACGAGATAGATACGGTAAAATTCTCGCACTTAATTCCAATAGCGAGACTTCAGACAATGCCAGTCAATTTATCTGCTCCTCAAGCGCATACCTTATTCCCTGTAAAAGGCGTCGAACTTGGCTTTGCGCAAGCGCATATTCGTAAGCCCAATCGTAAAGATGTTTTAGTGATTAAGTTGAGTGAGGGTAGCCGCGTGGCGGGTGTCTTTACCAAAAATCAATTTTGTGCGGCGCCAGTTGTGTTGTGTAAAAAACATCTTGAGGCGAATACGGCTATTCGTGCATTGGTTGTGAATACGGGGAATGCCAATGCAGGTACAGGTGAGCAGGGCTTGCAAGCTGCGCAGCAAACGTGTCAGGCATTGGGGGATTTACTCGCGTTAGCGCCTCAACAAGTGCTGCCCTTCTCGACAGGCGTTATTTTGGAGCCATTACCTGTGGATCGTGTGATTGCAGGCTTGCCAGCATGTATTGAAAATCTGAAAGAGGATAACTGGCTTAATGCGGCTGAAGCTATTATGACCACAGACATTGTGGCAAAAGGCTATTCCAAGCAAATTCAGCTAAGTGGTAAAACCGTGACCATCACGGGTGTGGCTAAAGGCTCTGGTATGATCCATCCCAATATGGCGACCATGTTGGGCTATGTGGCAACAGATGCGGCGATTAGCCAGGCTGCGTTAAATGCGTTGATTGGTCATGCAGTCAATCAATCATTTAACTGCATCACAGTGGATGGCGATACTTCTACCAATGACTCATTCATTATGATGGCAACTGGGCAATCAGGGATTGCCGAAATTGACTTAAATGACGCTCATTACATGGCATTACGCGATGCCATGACAGAAATATCAACCCTACTCGCGCAAGCCATTGTGCGTGATGGTGAGGGTGCAACTAAATTTATGACGATTAAGGTTGAAGCGGGTCGCGATGTAGAAGAGTGTAGAAAAGTTGCTTATGCCATTGCCCATTCGCCATTGATTAAAACAGCATTCTTTGCGTCAGACCCTAACTTGGGACGTATCTTGGCGGCTATTGGCTATGCGGGCGTTGAGAGTCTTGATGTCAATGCAATGCAGCTTTATTTGGGTGATGTGCTAGTTGCAGAGCATGGTGGTCGTGCGCAAAGTTATCTGGAAGAGCAAGGTGCAGCGGTGATGAAAGAACCTGAAATCACCGTACGTGTGGTACTTAATCGAGGGGCAGCGGCTGCTACGGTTTGGACCTGTGATTTCTCTTATGACTACGTAAAAATTAACGCAGATTATCGGTCATAAACATGAATCCACTTGAACAACTAATGGTACGTGCGGAGCATTTGTTATTGCGCCTAGAACAAGTGTTGCCGCCTGCCAAAGCCGAAGTGGATTGGTCGGCAACTGCCTGGCGCTGGCAAGTGAAGCACGGGCGTGGCAGTTTGCAGGCCGTGCCACACCCACATCAGATTCATTTAGCCATTATTCAAAATATAGATGATCAAAAGGCAGAGATCGTGCGTAACACCCAGCAATTTGTACGTGGTTTGCCTGCGAATAATGTATTGCTTACGGGTGCTCGTGGTACGGGTAAGTCCTCATTAGTGAAAGCTCTGCTAACTGAATATGCAAAAGATGGTTTGCGCATGGTCGAAGTTGAAAAGCAAGATTTGGTCGACTTGCCCGAGATTGTTGCCATGTTACGCGATCGCCCAGAACACTTTATTGTGTTTTGCGATGACTTAACGTTTGATGCGGGTGAGCCAAGTTATAAAGCGCTTAAAGTGGTGCTGGATGGTTCAATTTCTGCAACCTCAGATAACGTATTGGTCTATGCTACCTCTAACCGCCGTCACTTAATGCCAGAGTACATGGCAGACAATGTGGAAACGCAACATTTGGGCGAAGAGATACGACCGAGCGACACGGTAGAAGAGACAATCTCATTGTCAGAGCGTTTTGGTATTTGGTTGTCATTTTATGCCTTTGACCAAGATGAATACCTGAAAGTGGCCGAACATTGGCTCAAACACTTTGGGCATAAGAAAATGACGGATGACGCACGTCGCGCTGCCTTACAATTTTCTCTCACACGCGGCTCACGTAGTGGCCGTGTTGCTTATCAATTCGCTCGTGATTTTATTGGACAACAGGCGCTTAAACGGACTGAAACTGCCCGCGTTAAATCAAGCAAAAAGTAAACTTTGACCGACTCAATAATTGTTCATGCCGCAGTAGCGGTTTTTATGCGGAGCGATGGCGCTGTGTTGTTGGCGCAACGCCCAGCAGGTAAGCCGTGGGCTGGTTGGTGGGAGTTTCCAGGTGGCAAGGTAGAGGCAGGCGAAACCGCAATTGCAGCATTGCATCGTGAGGTGCAAGAAGAGCTAGGTTCAACTGTGCTTACAGCATATCCCTGGCTGACACGAACTTTTGCTTATCCAGAAAAAACAGTCAAACTACACTTCTTTATGGTGCGTGACTGGCAAACTGAACCACATGGACGGGAGGGACAACTGCTAAGCTGGCAAATGCCACCACAACTTGATGTTGCTCCCATGCTGCCAGCAAACGAACCAATTCTAAATGCGCTTGCCTTGCCGCCCACTTATGCCATCACCAATATGGCTGAGCTTGGCGAACAAGAGTTTTTCTTACGTCTTGAATATGCCTTGCAAAACGGCCTTAAACTAATACAAGTCCGCGAAAAAAATCTGTCTCATGATGCGCTTAGAAAGTTTGCTCAAGCGGTGATTGTCTTAGCTAATAAGTTTAACGCACGTGTCTTAATTAATGGTGATCAAGCATTAGCCCACCAAGTAGGCGCCGCTGGAGTGCATTACAGTAGCCAGCAGTTGATGACTCTGCGCGAGAAGCCAGCTGATTTGTTATGCGCGGCATCTTGCCATAATCAGCAAGAGTTAGCACAAGCGCAGCTATTAGGGCTGGATTTTGTGGTTTGTTCACCTGTGCTGCCCACGCTTAGCCATATGGATGCACCCACATTGGGCTGGCAAAAGTTTGGGGAAATCATACAAGACTGCTCGCTACCAATTTATGCGCTAGGTGGCCTGTCCGAACAGGATATGCAGCAAGCATGGGCGCATGGCGCACATGGCATTGCGATGCAACGATCAGTTTGGAAAGCACGTGCATAAGTTAGTTAGATTAAGCGTTGTTGCGCTTTTGTGTGTACTCGCATTTTTTGTTTATAAGCGAGTGGTAAGTGCTAATAAGCCAAGCTCAGTCATCGTAAGCTTGCCTTGTCCCGATTTAACCTTGGGTTGTGGTAATGACAGCATACAAGTTAAGACAGATCACGCGCCGCAAGTGATGCGACCTTTTCAGGTAAGGGTGACCAACACAACTGTAAGTACACTAAGCGATAGTATTTATGTTGATTTTGCGATGGTTGGTATGAGCATGGGTTTGAATCGCTACCGCTTAATTCAGCAAGCCGATGGTAGTTGGCAGGGCGATATTATATTACCTGTATGTGTACAAGGGCGTAGTGATTGGTTGATGGAGGTTACCGCTAGCTCAGCCAAAGAAGATACCTCAGCTAAACAAGAAATACGCTATCATTTAGCATTTCAAGCGACTAAATAGCCTTTGCTGCTTACTTAGGCTCGCCTTCGCGGATAGGGCTGGAAACTTCTAAAGTACTGACTTTGCCTGTAGCATCTTTAAGATAAAGTTTGAATTTAACGTTATTGCCAACAGTCAGTGGTTTTTTAATATCAAACAGCATGAGGTGGAATCCACCAGGTTCAAGCTTGTAGGGTTTGCCTTTTTCCAGCGCAATCTCATCCAACATGCGCATTTCCATCACACCGTTATTCATGGACATGCTATGAATTTCAACCTTGCCAATATCATCGCTTTCCACTTTAAATAAACTGGCGTCCTCCTTGCTGGTTATCGTCATATAGCCAGCTGCAACCTCTTGCCCAGGTTTTGTGGCGCGTACCCACGCGTCATCCACCTTAACCGACTGATCTGCTTGGCCACACGCGGCCAGTAAGCAAAATAGACCTAAAACAAATAGTTTGGTGTTGCGCATACTATTCCTCTTCAAGTAGATCGTCAGGTTTAATTGGTTCTGGAATGCGATAGCTCTCGGTTGCCCATTGCCCTAAATCAATCAAGCGACAACGCTGTGAACAAAAGGGACGAAACGCATTGTCGACGGAGTATTCAGATTTTGCGCCACACTGCGGGCAAGTGACAATGCGTTTTTTGGGGGTGACTGTCATCTTGAGCTTTTGCCTGCGTGAGTTACAAGTTACATAGGGTAAGCGAGAAGGCTACGTCTTTTTCACACAAGCGTGGCTTTTCATGATTGGCCAAACTGTTAAAGCGAATGTTGATGGCATATTTGTTAGCACTTACTTCAGGAAAGCAATTTACATCATCACTAAGTTCTATTTTTAACATTTGCGCGGGTTTTGCACCACCAAGCATTTGTTGGTAATTGCCGCCATGCGCTACAAAATGAGAGGTAATGCCGCTACCACGGAGTATGCGCAAAATGATGGTAATCGCTTGGTGAATTGGCATCAGTGACTTTAACCATTGGTCCAAGTCAGCCCTGCGACTCTCAGTGTCAAGGCCCAGCCAAAAGTGATAAGAGGGTAAGTCAAACTCACACACGCCACCTGGGATGACAGCGCGTTGTTTGATGCTCATTAGCCATTCATTGTCGCGTAGTGGTTGGCCCAGTTTGGTTAAATTGTTACGTAAGTTATTCGCACTGATATCAATTTCTTTGATGGTGTCTGCCAACACGTTAGAGTTAATAGATGGATTACCCATCAAGCCATTTAGCATGACTCTTTGGCGGTCTAACTCTTGTAGTAAATCGGTTTTGAGCTCTGCACGATCAATTACGTCGAGTATTTGAAATACATTGAGCAAGGCATGATGATGGTTAATTTCATGCTCACCATTCAAGTTGAACAAAGTTTTGGCGAACAAATCTTCAAGCCGCAGTAGCGTTCTGATTCTTTCATTGAATGGGTAGTCGTAGCTTGGCACTA
The DNA here is from genome assembly GCA_036504995.1 of Methylophilaceae bacterium. Classification (GTDB taxonomy): domain Bacteria; phylum Pseudomonadota; class Gammaproteobacteria; order Burkholderiales; family Methylophilaceae; genus DASXUG01. The sequence goes on from DASXUG010000001.1 coordinate 86,579, forward strand.
GTTCACTTTTGTACAGATTATTGTTTTAATTCGAAGTTACTGTAGATTATCAGATTTATTCGCTAACTATGCAAGCTTGCATGTATTTTTTGTGCATTTCATTCACTTTTTCTACCAGTGATTCGATGGTTCCGTCATTTTCGATGATGTCATTGGCCAGTGCGCGTCGGAAACTGCGAGAGGCTTGTGCTGCAATAATGGATTGCACCATTTCTACTGTCATACCCGGGCGTTGCGAAGTGCGCTCAATTTGCAAAGGTTCGTCACAATCAATCAATAAAGTGCGTTTAACCACACCAGAGTAGCGATCTGTTTCAAAAAACAAGGGAATCGCCAAAATTTGATAAGGGGCTGTGGTGTTGCTAAATAGCTCACGCATGGCTTGCGCATGAATCGCTGGGTGCAAAATGGCTTCAAGTTTTTTGCGTTCAGTATCCGAAGCAAAAACTTTTTCGCGCATCATTGTACGGTCTAAGGCGCCATCTTGTGTGATAAATGTTGACCCAAAAACCTTAGCAATTTCTTGCACGATAGGTTGCCCAGCAGACGTGAGTTGTCTGGAGATGATGTCAACATCAACGATAGGCACACCTAAATTAGCAAATGTTTTGGCGGCTTCACTTTTGCCTGCGCCTATGCCACCAGTTAAAGCAACAACATACATGTGATTATGCTCCTAAATAAATCTGTGATAATTGCGCGCCGCAAAAAAGCGCTGCGATACCACCCATGGCGAGGTAGGGGCCAAACGGGATAGGGACCTCGCGCCCTTGTTTTGCGAATACTATCAAACTAACGCCAACTATAGTACCAGCAATTGAGGACAATAAAATAACGGCAGGTAATAGCTGCCAACCAAACCAGGCACCAATTGCTGCCAGCAGTTTGAAATCACCATAGCCCATGCCTTCTTTGCCAGTGACCAGTTTGAATAGCCAATACACCGACCATAGGGCGAGATAGCCAGCTACTGCCCCAATGACGGCGGTTTGTAAGTCGCAAAAACCATGGTTAATATTGACAAGTAACCCAAGCCAGACCAGTGGCAGTGTAATGTCGTCGGGAAGTAGTTGCGTGTCTAAGTCAATAAATGTCAGTGCGACCAACGCTAGTATAAATAGCCAAGACATTAGCGTTAAGCCCGTTGCGCCCAACTTCCAGCTAATGCTGGCGAATAAAACGCCTGTCAGCAGTTCAACTAATGGATAGCGCATGCTGATGGGGGTGCTGCATTGCTTACATTTTCCTCGTAAAAATAAATAGCTGATCACAGGTATATTTTCGATGGCAGAAATTTGATGGCCGCAACTTGGGCACGCTGAGCGCGGGACGATCAAGTTGTACTTGGTTTCAACAAAGGCATTATCGGCTGGTGCTTGGGCGGCTGCTTGGGTTTGTGCCGATAGTTGGGTCTGGCCGAGAAAGTCACGGCAGTTCTGTTGCCATTCGCGTTCCATCATTTTTGGGAGTCGATGAATCACTACGTTTAAAAAGCTACCGAACAGCAAACCTAGCACGGCAGATAAAAAAATAAAAATATTTAAGTCAGCTTGAAACAAATTTAAAGCGTTATCGAAGAAATCAGGCATAAAAATGGCTTTTAATTAAACTTAAAGCATCTTCGCACCGATATAAACTAAAGGCAATGAAGTTGTATGTGTTGATTTGATCTTAGATGACCAAATTGGGATGACGAAATTGGGATGTTGAATTGGTTACGTGTTTATTTTGCTTTGCCTTTTTGAAAGGATACGAAAATGTCACAAACTTTAGTCAATGAAGCATGGAATATCCCCGTAGTTAGACGCGTGGAGGTTGATTTGCAGGGGTGGATGCAGCAACTCACTGGGCGCGCCAATTGGGAAATTACCGATGAGGAAGAGGACGAAGATTATATGAGCTTTGCCATGCGTCTCGGTCGTCAGCAAGCTGAGGTTACGCTATATCACAATGGCTACGCAGTTGTAGATGTCGATGGTGAAGCGCTCTTTGATGGTGCATTAACAACGACAACCAGTGAGTGCGCGCACCTAAACTACTATTATGCGGATAGCGGCGAGCCAATTTATTTAAACTAACGGGCTTGTTTGAGTAAAAAACTGGCGGCAGGCTAAACTGGTCAGCTAATACTTTCTTGCGACAGCAAAAGCTGCCAAGTCAAGCATGGTTTGTTTGAATTTAGTCTCTGGAAGCGAAGCAATCGCTGCACATGCGGCATTTGCTTCCGCTTTTGCAAGCTCTACCACATGGGCCAATGCCCCAGTTTCGTGCACTGCCTGAATCACTCCTTGTAGCTCATCCAGCCCGCCTTGCTCAATTGCATTGCGTATCATGTTGCGTTGCTGCTCATTACCGTTACGCATAGCATATAAAAGTGGCAATGTAGGTTTGCCTTCAGCCAGATCATCCCCTAGATTTTTGCCAATACGTTGACTGTCGCCATCCAAATCTAATACATCATCAATCAGTTGAAATGCCGTGCCTAAGCGCATGCCATATTCTGCCATAGCTTGCTCTTGTGCTGGGCTGACATTGGAAATCGTGGCGCCCAATTTTGCGGCAGCTTCAAAAAGCTTAGCAGTTTTAAAGTGGATAACTTTTAAGTAAGCCTCATCCGTGACATCTGCATCATGCACATTTAGCAGTTGCAGCACTTCACCTTCCGCAATGATGTTGGTTGCCTCGGCTAGTACTTCCATCACGCGCATACTATTAATGTTTACCATCATTTGAAATGCGCGCGTGTATACAAAATCACCCACTAACACGCTGGCTGCATTGCCAAACAGGTTGTTAGCTGTGGCACGGCCACGACGCATTGCCGATTCATCCACTACATCATCGTGCAACAAGGTGGCGGTGTGAATAAACTCAACAATCGCTGCTAAGGCGTGATGATTAGGCTGTATCTGGCCAAAAGCGCCAGCAGAAAGTAGTACCAGTGCGGGGCGCAGACGTTTTCCGCCACTATTAATGATGTAGTCTGCAACCTGATTGATCAGTACAACTTCTGAATGGAGGGATTTTCGAATGACAGCGTCGACTGCAAGCATGTCATCGGCAATACAACTTTGTAGAAATGAGAGCGACACTAATATATCTGCCAGAGCGTAAAAATTGCGTAATTCTAGCATAGGCTGAACTACTCTATCACACTCAGATTGGGCGTAAATTCAAGTATTTGGCTTTTTAATGTTGTGGGAGATTGGTGAAATTGGCCTTAAAATGGTTTGTGTGGCAACATGATATGACGAAAAAGTAATATTTTGCTTTGCGTAAGGGATAATTTTGCGTATAATGCTCGATTCATTTGAATGTGTAGCGAACGAGGCAGGCAGTATGAGCGCAAATATGTACGCAGTAATTAAAACGGGCGGTAAGCAATATCGTGTTACCCCTGGCTTAAGACTTAAAGTTGAAAAATTAGAGACTGAAGTTGGCGGCAACGTAACAATTGACCAAGTGTTAATGGTTGCGGATGGTGATGATGTGAAAATTGGTGCCCCTTTAATTCAAGGTGCAAAAGTGCAAGCTAAGGTGCTTTCACACGGTCGTGGTGACAAGGTGATGATTTTTAAATTCCGCCGTCGTAAGCACTATCGTAAGACACAAGGTCATCGTCAAAGTTATACCGAAATCCAAATTGAGAAAATTGCTGCTTAATTAAGCAGAAAAAGGATAAAAAATGGCACACAAAAAAGCAGGCGGGAGTTCCCGTAACGGTCGCGATTCACAAGCCCAACGATTAGGTGTTAAGGCTTTTGGCGAGCAAGTTATTTCAGCAGGTAGCATCATCGTGCGTCAACGTGGTACACGTATGCACGCAGGCTTGAACGTAGGTATGGGCAAAGACCATACTTTGTTTGCGAAGATTGATGGTAAAGTTACTTTTACAGTTAAAGGTGCTTTACGTCGTAAATTGGTTAACATCGTTCCAGTTTAAGACTTAACGCTCTAAATGAAAGCCCTATCAGCTTGGTAGGGCTTTTTTGTTTTTACAGGTAATATTTCTTGCTAAAAGTTAGGCGATAATTCACTCATGAAATTTATAGACGAAGCAACCATCAAGCTTTACGCCGGTGACGGCGGCAATGGCGTTGCGACTTTTCGCCGCGAGAAATATGAACCTATGGGTGGCCCAAGTGGTGGCGATGGTGGCAATGGCGGTTCAATTTTTATTGAAGCCGATCGCAACCTAAACACTTTAGTGGATTACCGCTATCAGCGCGTATTTCGCGCACCACGCGGCGAAAATGGACGTAGTTCTGACCAGTACGGTGCGGGCGGCGAAGATATGGTACTGCGCGTACCTGTCGGTACTGTTATTTCAGACAAAGCTTCCGGTCAAATGTTGGTGGATCTGGCTGACCACGGCCAGCGTGCCATGCTTGCTAAAGGTGGCAAAGGTGGTCTAGGCAATATTCACTTTAAATCGAGCTTGAATCGTGCACCGCGTCAATGTACCAAGGGCGATCCAGGCGAAGAGTTTGAGCTCTATTTGGAGCTAAAGGTGTTGGCCGATGTTGGTCTGCTTGGTATGCCAAATGCGGGTAAATCTACCTTTATCCGCTCTGTTTCTGCGGCTAAACCAAAAGTGGCTGATTATCCGTTTACGACGCTACATCCCAACTTGGGAGTGGTGCGTGTCGATACCAACCGTAGCTTTGTGATTGCCGATATTCCAGGCTTGATAGAAGGCGCGTCTGAAGGCGCAGGTTTGGGGCATCAGTTCTTACGCCATTTAGCACGTACGCGCTTGCTATTGCATCTGGTGGATATTGCTCCGTTTGATGAGGCTGTCAGTCCAGTGGACGAGGCGCGCGCGATTGTGGAAGAGTTACGCAAGTACGATGAGTCGCTTTATAACAAGCCACGCTGGTTAGTTTTAAATAAAATCGACATGCTGGAAGAGACTAAGCAGCATGTCGATAAGTTTGTCAAAGATTACGGCTGGAAAGGCCGCTGCTTTGCCATTTCTGCGATCAGCGGCATTGGTTGTAAAGAGCTTACCTACGCCATTATGGAACATATCGAAGCGGTGCGTTTGCAAGAAGATGAAGACGCAGAGGCGCAAAAAAATACGCCTAAAGATTTTTTGTAAGGAAGCCACTGTTGAGCGAACAAATTTCACTGTTAACGGACGCTAAATGCTTGGTGGTTAAAGTTGGTTCAAGCTTGGTTACCAATAACGGTGAAGGCTTGGATAGACAGGCGATTGCGGCTTGGGCGAACCAAATTAGTCAGTTGGTGAAAGACGGCAAGCAAGTCGTCTTGGTTTCTAGCGGTGCAGTAGCAGAGGGCATGCAACGACTGGGTTGGAAAAAACGCCCGACTGCCGTCAATGAGTTGCAGGCCGCAGCAGCTGTCGGGCAAATGGGCCTAGTGCAAATGTACGAAACCTGTTTTAGCCAGCATGGCTTGCATACGGCGCAAGTGCTGCTGACGCACGATGATTTAGTGGATCGCAAGCGTTACCTCAATGCACGTAGCACTTTGCGTACATTGCTTGAGTTAAAGGTTATTCCTATCATCAATGAAAATGATACGGTGGTGACCGATGAAATTCGCTTTGGGGATAATGACACGCTGGGCTCGCTAGTGGCTAATTTAATCGAAGCCGATACGCTGGTGATTCTTACGGATCAGTCTGGGTTATATTCAGCGGATCCACGTAAAAATCCTGATGCACAATTTATTCACCAAGCGGTTGCAGGTACTCCGGCCTTAGAAGAGATGGCTGGTGGCGCGGGAAGTAGCGTCGGTACAGGTGGTATGTTGACAAAAATTCTAGCAGCTAAGCGTGCGGCACGCAGCGGAGCGCACACCATTATTGCCTCTGGTCGTGAAAACCAAGTGCTGGTTAGATTGGCTAATGGTGAAGCTATCGGCACGCATTTGCGTGCAGAGCAATTTAAATTGGTTGCAAAAAAACAATGGATGGCCGACCATTTGCGTGTCAATGGCCGTCTAGTGCTGGATGCTGGTGCTGTCAAAGTATTGATGGCTGATGGTAAAAGCTTGTTGCCGATTGGTGTGACCTCCGTTGAAGGTAGTTTTGAACGTGGCGATGTGGTGGCTTGTGTAGATGCGCAAGGTAAAGAGCTGGCGCGTGGTTTGGTTAATTATAATGCCAGTGAAACTGCCAAAATTCTGCGTAAACCAAGTAATGAGATTGCCCAAGTGTTAGGTTATGTGGATGAGTTGGAGTTAATTCATCGTGATAATCTAGTGTTAATTTGACAGATAAAAGTAGCAGTAGCTAAGCGTAAGCGGTGTAAGGGATCATATGGAAAAAGAACAAGCTAAAGTTGCCATCATTATGGGTTCAGACAGTGATTGGCCTACCATGCGCGCCGCCGCTACCATGTTGGCTGACTTGGGTGTGAGCTATCACGCACAAGTGATTTCAGCACACCGCACTCCAGATTTAATGTTTGAATTTGCTGAAACAGCCGCACAGCAAGGCTTTAAAGTCATTATTGCGGGTGCTGGTGGCGCCGCACATTTGCCTGGTATGGTTGCCGCGAAAACGACTTTACCTGTGCTAGGAGTGCCAGTGGCTTCTAAGCATTTGCAAGGTCAAGACTCGCTACTATCTATCGTGCAAATGCCGAAAGGGATACCTGTGGCGACTTTTGCTATTGGGGAGGCGGGCGCGGCAAATGCAGGATTATTTGCCGCTTCTATTTTGGCAGTTTCAGACCCTGTTTTAGCTGATAAAATTGTGAGTTTTAGGGCAGCATTGACTGAGAAGGTGTTGGCAATGCAGTTGCCAGATCAACCGTAAACTAAAAATCGAATAACCGTTTAGGGGCGCATCTTGAGTAAATCACAAATCATACTTCCTCCTGCAATGTTAGGCATGTTGGGCGGCGGTCAATTGGGCCGATTTTTTGTCATCGCTGCGCACGAAATGGGTTACAAAGTAACCGTGTTAGACCCAGATAAAAACAGCCCTGCTGGAAAGATTGCTGATGTGCATCTCTGTGCCGCTTATGATGATGCAGAAGCACTCGCGAAAATGGCTGAAAGTTGTGAAGCTGTCACCACCGAGTTTGAAAATATCCCCGCGACTTCTTTAGAGTACATCGAAAAAACGCGCACTGTACGCCCTTCCTCTAAGGCGGTTTCCGTGGCCCAGCATCGCGTAATGGAAAAGACTTTTATCCGTGACTCAGGCTTGCCAGTAGCGCCTTTCCTGGTGATTAACGTCTCCCAAGATATTCCTACGGACGGTGATGCGGTATACCCAGCGATTCTAAAAATCGCCCGTTTTGGCTACGATGGCAAAGGTCAGGCCCGCGTTAAAAATCAGGCAGAGGCGCTTGCTGCTTTCGATTCATTCAAGCAAGAGCAATGTGTATTAGAAAAAATGATTAAGCTTGATGCCGAGATCTCTGTCGTGTTGGCGCGTGAGGCAGACGGTACGGTAGCAGCGTTTCCGACAGCTGAGAATAGCCATCTGGACGGCATCTTGGATACCACCATAGTACCCGCTAGAGTGCCGCAAGAAGTTCAGGCAAAGGCACATCAGTTAGCTGCTTATATTGCGCAAAAGCTTGAGTACATTGGCGTACTTGCGGTTGAGTTTTTTGTAAGTGGTGGACAATTGCTGGTGAATGAAATGGCGCCTCGTCCACATAACTCAGGGCACTATACCATTGATGCCTGTGTAACAGACCAGTTTGAACAACAAGTGCGCGCACTGGTGGGTTTGCCTTTGGGCGAAACCCGTATGCATAGCTACGCTGTCATGGTGAATGTACTTGGGGATGTTTGGTTTGATAAAAAAGGCAAAGCCATTAACCCGAGTTGGGACTTTGTGTTGGCAAACCCTAGGCTGAAAATGCACTTTTACGGCAAGCAAGAAGCGCGGTCTGGCAGAAAAATGGCGCACTTCACAGTGTTGGATCGCGATGTGGATAGTGCAGTTGTGTTGGCCAATGCCGCACGCGATGTACTGGGGATTGGAAAGTAATTCACTAAACACTGATAAGAGTGTTTTACAGAAGCGCTTTCTTGAAGCCTAGACCGCTTAAAGCTTAGACCTCTTAAAGCTTAGGCCTCTTAAAGTCTAGACCAAATAAAAAAGCCGAACAATTTGTTCGGCTTTTTGCATTTCAAGTTAAAGCTGACTTAATTAAGCCATTGCCTTAATTGATGCGTTCAAGCGGCTTTTATGACGAGCAGCTTTGTTTTTGTGGATGATGTCTTTGTCAGCAATGCGGTCGATTACGGCCACATTTTCTGTGTAAGCTGTCATTGCAGCAGCTTTATCACCTGCCTCAACCGCTTTGATTACTTTCTTAATCGCGGTGCGCAGGGTAGAACGCAAGCTAGCGTTATGAGCGCGTTGCTTTACTGACTGACGGGCACGTTTTCTTGCCTGAGCGGTATTAGCCATGAGTGGTTCCTAAAATTAGTTTTATAAAATACGAAGCCGAACATTTTAACTTTTTAGTTTGCTAATTGCAAGGTTATTTATATTGTATTTTTCAGGCTTATTCATGACTCATGCTAGAATCACGATGTTTAGCAAACACTCCATCACCTAAATTTAACTAAAAACGAATTAATGAATTTACTTAAAGCCTTGGCCACAGTTGGCAGTATGACCTTTTTATCGCGGATTTTGGGCTTTGTTCGAGATACGCTCATCGCCAGAATTTTTGGTGCAGGCATGATGACAGATGCTTTTTTCGTGGCATTCAAAATCCCAAACTTATTACGTCGTATTTCCGCAGAGGGTGCGTTTTCGCAAGCATTTGTGCCGATTTTGGCGGAATATAAAAAACAACGCAGCTACGACGAAACGCATGCCTTGATTAATCACGTGGCAACGCTACTAGGTTTATGTTTAGTGGTCATTACCATACTCGGCATGCTGGCCGCACCTTGGGTGGTGGAAATTAGCGCGCCTGGTTTTGCCGCGGATAAGGCTAAGTTTGATTTAACCATTGATTTACTGCGTATTACTTTCCCCTATATTTTCTTTATTTCGCTCGTGTCTCTGGCGGGTGGTGTATTAAATACGTATGGCAATTTTTCTGTGCCAGCTTTTACGCCAGTTTGGCTGAATGTGGCTTTTATTGTGGGGGCTTTATTTGTAGCCCCCTACTTTGATAACTCGATTAAGGTGTTGGCCTGGGCAGTATTTGTGGGCGGCGTGCTACAGTTGGCGTATCAAATACCCCATTTAAATAAAATTGGTTTGATTCCCCGCATTGGTCTAGATCTACACGATGATGGTGTGTGGCGCATTTTGCGGCTAATGGCGCCAGCGGTGTTTGGTGTTTCTATCGCACAAATTTCCTTGTTGATTAATACTATTTTTGCTTCGTATTTGGTCAGTGGTAGTGTGTCATGGTTATATTACGCAGATCGCTTGATGGAGTTCCCCACGGGGGTGTTGGGTGTAGCGTTGGGTACAATTTTATTGCCTAGCCTATCCAAAAGTGTTGCAGATAAAGACAATAGCGAGTACTCACAGTTGTTGGACTGGGGCCTGCGTCTTACTTTTATATTGGCATTACCTGCTTCCGTTGCTTTGGCCGTGCTTTCAACGCCCTTGGTAACGGGCTTGTTTCATTATGGTGCCTTTGATGCACATGATGTAGAAATGACGCGCCAAGCTTTAATGGCCTACAGTTTGGGCTTGCTTGGGCTAATATTGGTCAAGGTGCTAGCGCCTGCATTTTACTCTCGGCAAAACATTAAAACCCCAGTAAAAATCGCTATTTTTGTATTGGCAGCCACACAAATAATGAATTATTTATTTGTCTGGGTGCTACATTTAAATCATGCTGGCTTAGCTTTATCGATAGGCTTGGGCGCATGCGTGAATGCGGGATTATTGTATTATCATTTGCGTAAAGCAGATGTGTTCCGTCCGCAAGCGGGCTGGTTTACGTTTATGCTTAAACTGCTGATAGCAGTTAGCGCGATGGCGATAGTCTTACATTATGTGGCGGGAGAGGATGCGGTTTGGATGGCCTATGCGTTAACGCCAAAATTGCTGCATTTGCTTATTTTGTTGGTGGCAGGTGCTGCGACTTATTTTGCGACGTTATTGCTGTTGGGCATTCGCGTTAAAGATTTTATGCGACGAACAGTTATTTGATGGCATTGGGTTTTAAGTTATTTATTAAGGGGATTTTTAAATGAAGTATTTATATTTATTAGGTCTTTTTGCTGTTTTTCTCTTTCAAGTTACTCCAACGTTTGCCGCAGATAATAGCTCGCGCTCAATGTATTTGGATTTGAGCAAACTCCCACATAAAGTCATTGTGATCGAGCCCGATGTTGAAGTGAAAGAGGTTTCCGCTGGGGGAGTTCCAGAAAAAATTGATGCTTGGTCGGTGCAAGCAAAGCAAAATATCTCAGCAGCATTGGAAAAGCAATTAGCCAATAAACATTATTTTGAGCAAATGAGCTTAGCAGGATTGCCAGCAGAGGCTATGTCAAACTTAAATGAGCATGTTGCTCTATATGATGTTGTTGGCGCCAACGCATATTTTTTTGGCAGAGCACAGTTCCCCGCCTGGGAACACAAGAAAACCGCATTTGACTATACGTTGGGCGATGGACTTAAAGATCTAGGTGAAAAAACTGGCGCTGATGCTGCCTTGTTTATTATTGGGCAAGATTACGTTTCATCAGGTGGACGTAAGGCAACTCGTTTATTAGCTGCAATGTTGGGGGTAATATTGCCGCCAAGTCCTACATTTGTTTCAGTGGGGCTAGTTGATTTAAAAACAGGCAATGTATTGTGGATGAATTACCTGATGGCGGCAGATAGCAAGGATCTGCGTAAATCTGAGGATGTAGACGGGATATTGAGTGAGATATTTTCAAAATATCCACAATCCGCTGGAATCTAGTTCCAATGCGTATACTTATATTGGTGGTGTGTTTTGTTGCCGCATTGCAGGCATATGCTGCCGAACGCTTGCCCTATGGTGATGCCAATGCATTGCAAAATTTGAACGAGGACGAAAAGCGAGTTTGGTCTGCTAGTGTCGATTTTGAGCATGCGATTAATAGTAGCGGTCAGATATATCGGTCCTCTCAAATAGAACAATATATGCAGAAGATTATGGATAAACTTTATCCTGAATTTGTTGGGGTTATTAAAGTTCGTGCTATTAATTCGCCACAATTAAATGCGTTTGCTATCCCAAATGGTAATGTGTATATGAATACTGGGTTACTTGTGCGGTGCGAAAATGAGGCACAGTTAGCCACAGTGCTAGCACATGAAGGTGCACATTTTGTTTATCGACATGGATATTTCCAGCAACAAAGCGTTAAAAATGCATCAGGTTTTGCAACAATTACAGCAGTGCTGGGTGTGCCCGTTATTGGGCTGGTTGGTGGGTTGATTGCAAACAATGCAGTGTATGGATATTCCCGCGAGCTAGAAACCGAGGCAGATAATATGGGCTTTCAACGCTTGGTGAAAGCTGGTTATGACGTAGGTGAGGCGAGTCGAGTGTTTGAACATTTGGCGCAAGAAGTAAAGCTGTCTGATGTAGAAGAAAAATCTTTTTATGCTACCCATCCCAAGCTTAAAGACAGAATAGAAAACTTTACAAAACTAGCATCTAAAGTAAGTACACAAGGTGAAAAGAATGAGCAGGTATTTAGTGAAGTCGTTAGCAAGGCGCGACAAGATGATTTGGAGGCCGAGTTAAGTTTTGGGCGTTATAAGCACCTAATAGCAATGTTGCAAGATACGAAAACACAGCAGCATTACGACCCAACTTGGAACTACTATCTGGGAGAGGCTTATCGTAAACGAAATGAAAAAGAGGATTCCGATCTTGCGATGCGTTACTTGGATCAAGCCATTCTGGTGCTACCAAATTATGCTCCAAGTTATCGCTCAAAGGGTTTGTTACTTATGCAGCAAACCAAAAATGCAGATGCTGAGGTATTGTTGAGAAAATATTTGGAGCTTTCACCTAACGCTCCTGATAGAAGTTACGTCGAAAGTTATATTGAAACCTTAGTGAAGCAATAAATGGTTGAAGTTAAGTGTTTAAGGGAGTCATTTTGATTAATAAAATATTAGTTTTAGTGTTGGCTTTGCTTTTGGCAAGCTGTGGAGGGCCATTTACTCGTATTGAAAAGCCCGAGTATATTCAATCGGATAAGGGATATGCTTTAGATGCCCCAGTCGGGTGGGTGCAAAGTACCGCGCCTCAAGTTAAAGATGAGTTCCTGATTAGCAGAGATGGCTTTGGTTTGCAGTTTATAAGTGTCAAAGTTGTGCCCCTTGATAAAGCTTATTCAACATTGAAAAAAAGTGCGAGCGTGGCTACGCTACCTTCTGATTTAGCTGAAGCAGAGCTAGCGGAATTTAAGGCGAAAAGTCCCAATGCCCCAAGTATCGTGTTGCTAGATAATACCCTAGCAAATGTTGCGGGTAAAAAAGCCTTTAAGCTTCATTTGAAATATCTAAATCAAAAGGGATTGCGCTTCGAGAGAGAAAGTTATGGATTCGCAACAGATAAATTTTACTACACGCTAAGTTACGAGGCTCCATCTCTGCACTACTTTGAGCGAGATCGCGGGCTGTTTGAAAAGATGGTTAATAGTTTTAAGTTCAAGTCATAAGGACTTATGCGCGTATATAGAAACTTACAGTTATGTTTGTCAAACGCTAAGGCTTTAGCTATCGGTAATTTTGATGGGTTGCACCTTGGTCATCAAGCTTTACTCTCGCAGCTAATTGAAACGGCGAGACGTAAAAACTTGGTATCTGCAGTGATGACCTTTGAGCCGCATCCGCGTGAGTATTTTTCTCCTCAAAATGCGCCAGCGCGTTTATCCTCATTGCGCGAGAAATTGGAATACTTTGAACAAGCTGGTGTGGATGACGTGTATATCTGTCGCTTTAACCAAGCCTTCTCTGCGATTACAGCAGAAGATTTTATGCAAAAAATACTCCGCGCATCACTGAATGCCAATACCATTTTGGTCGGCGGCGATTTCTGTTTTGGCGCAAAACGTCAGGGCACAGTGCAGAGCTTTATTGACGCTGGATTTGATTTGGTCGATTTTGCGCCAGTGCAGGTGAGTGGCGAACGAATATCTAGCACGGCAGTACGTAATGCCTTGGCAGCTGGCGATTTAATACAAGGACAAGCCTTACTCGGGCGCGCATACAGTATCAGTGGCAAAGTGGTGCATGGTGCTAAGCGTGGTCGCCAGCTTGGCTACCCAACGGCTAACGTGCATATGCGCCATGAAAGACCAGCATTAACAGGGGTTTATGCAGTAAAATTGAGTGTTGGCAAGCTGGATTGTATGAATGCCGTGGCCAATTTAGGCATACGCCCCACCATTGCAGGTATTCCTAAGCTTATGCTTGAAGTTCATGTATTTGATTTTAATGGGGATTTATACGGTAAGCATGTGCATGTAGAGTTTTTCCATAAAGTGCGCGATGAAATGAAGTTTGAGAGCTTAGACGCGCTCAAAGCGCAAATTGCCCACGATGTAGTAGTCGCAAAAGAATATTTTAAGCGATAAATTTTAAGAACTAATATTTTAAGAACCAAGGTTAAAAAGTAAGGTTAATACGTAAGTCATGACTGAAGAAAACAAAGACTCAAAATACAAACTAAACCTGCCAGAAACCAGTTTTCCCATGCGTGGAGACTTGGCTAAGCGCGAGCCTGCTTGGCTTAAAAGCTGGCAGGAGCGTAAAGTGTATGAGCGTATTCGCCAAGCACGCAAGGGTGCAAAAAAATTCATTTTGCATGATGGCCCTCCCTACGCCAATGGCGATATTCATATCGGTCATGCAGTTAATAAAATCTTAAAAGACATCATTGTTAAATCCAAAACCATGAGTGGTTTTGATGCGCCTTATGTGCCGGGTTGGGATTGTCACGGCTTGCCCATCGAGTTGGTAGTAGAGAAAAATCACGGAAAAAATATCGACCCAGCGAAATTCCGCGAGTTGTGTCGTGCTTATGCTGCTGAGCAAGTGGAAAAACAAAAGAAAGACTTTATCCGTCTAGGGGTCTTGGGTGATTGGGATCATCCTTACCTCACCATGGATTACAAAACCGAAGCCGACATTATGCGGGCTTTGGGGGATATTTATAAAAACGGCTATTTGTATCAAGGCTCAAAGCCTGTGCATTGGTGTGTAGATTGCGGATCTGCTTTGGCTGAAGCTGAAGTGGAGTATGAAGATGTGAACTCGCCTGCGATCGACGTGGGATTTAAAGTGGTGGATAACGCGGCTTTAAGTAAAGCATTTGGTGTTGAATTATCTGGTGATGCTTACGCCGTGATTTGGACCACTACGCCATGGACATTGCCCGCTAACCAAGCGGTGAGTGTGAATGCGGAGCTTGAATACGACCTGATTCAAACCAGTAAAGGTTTGCTAATTTTAGTACGCGATTTGGCAGAAAAAACTTTGGCACGCTATGAACAAACTGACACGAAAGTCTTAGCATCAAGCAAAGGAGAGGCGCTGAAGGGGTTGGCTTTGCAACATCCTTTTGATAACCGCCAAGTTCCCGTCATCTGTGGTGACCACGTGACAACCGACGCGGGTACAGGCTTAGTCCATACTGCCGCTGCCCATGGTAACGATGACTGGCTGGTGATGCGCGCTAACTTTCCCAATGAAAAGCCTCGCGTATTAATTGGTGGCGATGGTAAGTTTTTTACCAGCGATTTGGTAGAGTTTGCCGAGATTCGTGGTTTAAATCGTCAAGAAGCCAATAAGGTGATTCTGGCTAAACTGCAGGAAAACGGTGTGCTGTTTGCTTCAACACGTTTGAATCACAGTTTCCCACATTGCTGGCGCCATAAAACGCCGTTAATGCAATTGGCAACCCATCAATGGTTTATCGGTATGCACAATCAGCTTATGAACGAAGTGGAAAGTATAAAGGATGGTAAAGCTTATTTAGAGGGCTCTCTTAGCGATGAAGTTTGGGAGAAAAGGCAGCTTCGAGATTTAGCAATGAATGCTGTTTCTACAACCGAATTCTTCCCAAGCTGGGGTCGTGCACGGTTAGAGGCCATGATTAAAAATCGCCCTGATTGGTGCGTGTCGCGCCAACGTAACTGGGGCGTACCTATGCCTTTGTTTGTGCATAAAGAAACAGGTGAGCCGCATCCAAAAACGGCAGAATTGTTAGAGCAAGCGGCGTTATTGACTGAGCAAACAGGCGTCGAAGCTTGGTTTAGTTTGGATGGTGCGGTTTTCTTGGCGCAACATGCACCAGACAATGCAGCGCAATACAAAAAAGTCACTGATACCCTAGACGTGTGGTTTGACTCAGGTAGCACCCATGCTGCTGTGTTAAAGCGTCGTCCTGAGTTGGCTTTCCCTGCCGATTTATATTTGGAAGGCTCTGACCAGCATCGCGGTTGGTTCCAAAGCTCATTGCTCACAGCGTGCGCTATTGACGGTCGCGCACCCTATAACGCCTTGCTCACCCACGGTTTTGTAGTGGATGGTGCTGGCCATAAGATGAGTAAATCTAAAGGCAACGTAGTGGCACCACAAAAGGTGATGGATACCTACGGTGCGGATATTCTGCGTCTATGGGTGGCTTCTACCGATTACTCTGGTGAGTTGACCATTTCTGACGAGATTTTAAAACGCGTGGCGGATGGCTATCGCCGTATTCGTAACACCTTACGTTTCTTGCTATCTAACTTGGCGGATTTTGACGCGGGCAAAGATTTGCTACCAGTCAATGAGTGGTTGGAAATAGACCGCTATGCTTTGCACTTAACGCAAACGCTGCAAGCCAATATTTTGGCCGATTACGACAAATATGAATTCCATCTGGCGGTACAAAAATTCGTGGGCTTTTGCTCAGAGGACTTAGGCGCGTTTTACTTAGATATTCTTAAAGACCGCTTATATACCAGTGGTGAAACTTCGCACGCCCGTCGTGCCGCACAAAGTGCGCTGTACCATATTACCCACGCCATGATGCGTTTGATGGCGCCGATTTTAAGCTTTACGGCGGATGAAATCTGGCAGACGCTGAATTTAAGCGCTGAGGCGACCGTGTTTGAAGATGTATGGTATGACTTACCAGCACATGGTTTAAACGATGCGCGTTTGCAAGCATGGATGAAAGTGATTGAAGTGCGCGCCACCGCAGCCAAGGAGATTGAGTTGTTGCGAGGTACTGGTCAGGTTGGCTCATCGTTGCAAGCTGAGCTTGAGATTTATGCACCAGAAACTACCTTTGACGCGCTTGATAGTCTAGCCGATGATTTGCGTTTTGCCATGATCACTTCAAGTACTAAAGTGTACAAAGTGGCCACGGAAACCGAGCAAAAAATACTGGTGAAACCTAGCGCATATAAAAAGTGTCACCGTTGCTGGCACTACCGTGAAGATGTGGGTATCAATGCAGAGCACCCAAGCATTTGTGGGCGCTGCGTAAGTAATTTGTTTGGTGCTGGTGAAGTTAGAACCTATGCTTAATTTTGCGACTTCCGTCATTCCCGTGAAAACGGGAATCCAGTTTGACTTTGTCATTTTGAAAAACCAAAAATGGGCTCCCGTTTTCACGGGAATGACGGAGGTGTGTGATGACAGCACACTATAATTGGCGTGGCATTAGCAAGTGGCTTGTGATTAGCGCAATTGTTATTGCTCTTGATTTTTACACCAAGCAATTGATTGTGCAGCACTTTAGCTATGGTGAGCATATGCCCGTCACGACCTTTTTTGATTTGGTGCGTTATCATAATGAAGGGGCGGCATTTAGCTTTCTAGCGGCGGCTGGCGGCTGGCAAAAGTATTTTTTTAGCGCAATTGCCATCGTTGCTGCGGTGATTATTGTGCGCTTGCTGATGCAAAACTTATCGCAAAAGTTATTCTGCTTTGGTTTAGCCCTAGTGTTGGGTGGCGCGTTAGGCAATTTAATCGACCGTATTTCGCTAGGCCATGTGATTGATTTTTTGTATTTCCATTACCTACAGTATGACTTTCCAGCGTTTAATGTAGCGGATTCAGCCATTACCTGCGGGGTTGGGGTACTATTGCTGGATAGCTTTAAAAAAGTATAAATCAAAGCCAATAACTGCTTAGTTAAGGCAATTGAAATAAGACTACAAAAGTAGTCGCATTGATGGGGGAGCATCTATGCCAGACTGGAAGAAGCTGATAGCGGCTAAGGTTGCCCTTGCGAAGAAGGGCTTAATCCCTAGTCAATCGAGTGAAAATGAACGTATTCCTGCTGGGCAAAAGCAGGTGACGAACTTTCCTGTGCTGGATTTAGGCATACGTCCCAATGTTAATAGCACTAACTGGTCGTTACGTGTGTTTGGTCTGGTAGAAAACCCGTTAGAATTTAACTGGATAGCGTTCCGTAGTCTGCCCCAAATGAAAGATGTATCCGACTTTCATTGTGTCACACGCTGGTCGCAACTGGATATGGTGTGGGAAGGCGTTTCTGCCCGTGAGGTG
The DNA here is from genome assembly GCA_036504995.1 of Methylophilaceae bacterium. Classification (GTDB taxonomy): domain Bacteria; phylum Pseudomonadota; class Gammaproteobacteria; order Burkholderiales; family Methylophilaceae; genus DASXUG01. The sequence continues at coordinate 104,046 of DASXUG010000001.1, forward strand.
TTAATGCAAGCATCGCCTCTGCCACTGGCCAAATTTGTTACCTTGCACAGTTATGATGGCTATACGACCAATCTCCCTTTAGAGGCGTTACTAGATGATGATGTTGTCATCGCACATAGTGTGTTAGGACATGCCCTCACCGCTGAGCACGGCGGCCCAGTGCGTATGGTGGTGCCTAAACGCTACGGTTGGAAAAGTGCAAAATGGCTAAAAGCGATAGAGTTGCACGCAGAAGACCGCCCAGGCTTTTGGGAGGTGCGTGGTTATCACAATGATGCTTTTCCATTTTTAGAACAACGCTTTTCAGAAGATTAGGTTTTACTTTCCTCCCCTTAAGCCTGAAATACCCATTCCAACCACCTCCCCGATTTTCCCTATTTTCTTAGGTTTTCTGCTATTTACTGCCCTAGAGTATTCAAGTAAACGCAAAGCTGACCGATAAACACCCTATTATTTGCCAGAATACAACGCGCAACCAAGTGCTATCTTGGATCATGCACGTTCCGCAAATACTGAACGAATACGTTGGGCCCCAACACTGCCTGCAAAAATAATATGCTGAAACTAAAGATAAGTAGCTAAGTTCTGGAATGTATTTGCATGCGAGGGGTGATCGTTAATACGTTCAGTCACTGAAACATACAAAGCGTCATACTTCTTTAGATTTCAAATTGGTCACTAAAAAAACCATATAAAAATTAGGTGTAAAAAAGGAGAGCAGTATGGATATTCAATCAACACAAACATCAACTTCGATGTTATCGCAACTTTTTAATTTAAAACTCAAGACTCAGTTAACTATTTTATTATCACTAATGGTGTTGGGGTTTGCCGTGGCGGGTGCTTTGGGTGATCGCTCCTTTGGCAAAGTATTGGTGAATGGCGAGGTTTACCAAGAGATTGTTGCCAATAAAGACTTAACCGCGGATATCTTGCCTCCACCTGCTTATTTATTGGAAGCATGGCAAGTGTCATTAGAAATGGTCGCCATTAAGAATGCGTCATTACAGCCTCTGATTGAAAAGGGTGAGCAACTCACCAAAGATTTTGAAACGCGAACAAAAGTATGGCAAAACTCGTTGAATAATCCAAAAATGAAGGAAGTCTTAGAAAAAGAGCTGATCCCTAATGGAGAAGCTTTCTTGAATATTCGTGATCATGAATTTATCCCTGCGGTGCAATCTGGCGATGCGAATCGTATCGCTACTAGTTTATCTAACCTAAAATCAGCCTACGAAAAACATCGTGCTGCAGTAGATAGTTTAGTCGTGATGGCCGCGGATGACGCAAAAACTTTAGAAGTCAGTGTGCCAGGAAAAGTACAAAGTGTGCGTTATAGCACCTTGGCCTTGGTGCTTGGCGTTGTTGTTTTCACTTTAGTGGCTGTGTTTATGGTGATTGGTAATGTGATTCGTCAATTAGGCGGAGAGGCGCGCGAAGCATTACGCACTGCCAAAAATATTGCTAATGGTGAGTTTAAGGCTAACCAAGGCGTAAAAGGCGATGGTATTGCGAATGTGATAGGAGCATTAAATCTGGCCTCTGAAACGCTCATAGAAATTGACCAAGAAATGGCACGCATGGAAGAAGCGCACAATCAGGGCAATATCGATGTGAATATTGATATTAGCAAATTTAAAGGCGCTTACCGTGAGATGGCTATTGGTATTAATCGCATGGTGGCCAATCATATCGCCGTTATGAAAAAATCTACAACTTGTATTAATGGCTTAGCACAGGGAGATTTTGAAGTTGAGCTAGAGCAGTTCCCAGGTCAGCTTGCTCTGGTTAACGAGGGCGTAGAGGGTTTACGATATAACATTAAATCTTTAATTTCCGATTTACGCCATATGTCAGAACAGCATGCAAGCGGCAATATCAGCGTGATGATTGACTCAAGTAAATTTGCTGGGGATTATCAATTAGTCGCTATTGGTATTAATGAAATGGTCAAAGAATACATCGAGGAAAATAAAATCGTTATTGATTGTATTGCACAATTCGGTAATGGCGATTTTAGCGCCACGATTAAAGAGTTCCCAGGGGATAAAGCTTTTATTAACAAAGGCGTAAAGAAGATTGGTGGTAACTTGAAGGCACTCATTGACTCAGTAAACTATGTGAGCGCTGAGCATGAAAAAGGTGAGATCGATATGAATCTGCGTGCTGACATGTTTAAGGGCGACTTCAGCATTTTAGCTAACTCAGTCAACAATATGATGGCTGGTTTGCTAGAAATGAATGAAAAGTCTATGGCGGTGGTGAAAGCGTTTGGCGAGGGTGATTTCAATGCACCACTAGAACAGTTTCCAGGTAAAAAGAGCTTTATTAACCTTACAGTAGAGCAGGTGCGTAGTAACTTAAAAGCACTTAATGAAGATGCTCAAATGCTTGCCGCGGCTGCGCGTGAGGGTAAGGTCTCAACGCGGGCAGAGGCCAGTCGTCACCTCGGTGATTATCGCAAAATTGTCGAGGGAATGAATGAAACGCTCGATATGATTGTTGGTCCTATCATCACCGTGAAGTCTTCAGCCGATTCTATCAATACAGCGGCTAAAGAAATTGCTCAGGGCAACGTGGATTTAAGTCGTCGCACCGAAGAGCAGGCAGCTAGTTTAGAGCGTACCGCTTCTAGCATGGACGAGCTAGCCTCGACCGTGAAGCAAAATGCCGAAAACGCAAAGCAAGCCAATCAACTCGCACTTGCTGCGTCTGAGGTTGCTATAAAAGGTGGCTCAGTGGTCGGAGAAGTTGTATCAACGATGAGTGCCATTAATGAAAGCTCTCGCAAGATTGAAGATATTATTACCGTGATTGATGGCATCGCATTCCAGACCAATATTCTGGCCTTAAATGCGGCGGTAGAGGCAGCTAGGGCAGGGGAGCAAGGCCGAGGATTTGCTGTGGTAGCTGGTGAGGTGCGTAACTTAGCGCAGCGCTCAGCCAGTGCTGCTAAAGAAATTAAAGAGCTCATTTCAGACTCTGTGGCTAAAACTACAGAAGGTAGCAAGCAGGTTGAGCACGCAGGCGATACAATGGAAGAAATAGTGACTTCGGTAAAACGCGTAACCGATATCATCGGCGAGATTAGCGCTGCGTCACAAGAGCAAAGCGCGGGCATCGTATTGGTGAATGACGCCATTATCAAAATGGATGACGTTACCCAGCAGAATACCGCTTTAGTTGAGGAAGCAGCAGCGGCAGCAGAGTCTCTAATGGAGCAGGCTGACGAGTTGTTGAATGCGGTGAGCGTGTTTAGTATCGATAATTCTGGTGGTCATGGCAAGACATCATTTAGACCAGCCATCACTAATACGGTGTCGGCTGAGCTATCATTTGAGGAGGCAAAACAAGCTCACCTTAAATGGAAGGTCAGGTTGGTTAACTACATAAATGGTAAGTCAGACGAGAAATTAGAAGTGTCTAAAGTATGCAGAGACGATCAATGTGACTTGGGAAAATGGATTCATGGCCCAGCCAAGCGCTATGTAAACGCAACACAATACCAAGCATTGAAAGCCTCACATGCCGACTTTCATAAAAGCGTGGGAGGTATTGTAGAGTTTGTCGACCAGGGTTTAATCCATGAGGCCAAAAATTTATTGGGCGGTGACTTTTATCAATACTCTAATAAAACAATCAAAGCGCTAGATTTGATGCAACAATCTATTGAAGGGCCACATAAAAACGTAGCCTAGGCTAAGCGTTGTTTCAACTACAGAGAGTTTCGCTGCTAAAAAACAGCGAAACTCTTTTTCTTTAGCGGGGGAATTGTTGAGATGCTTTGGGATTAAGATTGAGGGTCTCTCTAGCCTTAACAATATTGTTCGCTAAATCAGCCAGTTTTAAGTGATTGCTACGCGCATTTTTACGTATTGTTTCAAATGCTTCATCATGGTTTAAATGTTGCTGGCCCATAATAATTCCCACGGCTACGCTAATCGCGCGGTCGCCTTCCAGCGCTGTCTGCAAGTTCATCTTGGCCTTGCGCAATACTTGTAATTCCTCAGCACGAGAAATGGCGGTTTCAATAGTTGGAATCATTTGCGGGACATCGATGGGTTTGACTAAGTAGCCCATTGCCCCCGTGTTTTTTGCTTTTTCGATAATGTCATCTTGATTGAACGCGGTCAGTAAAATAAAGGGTATGTTGCTCATCGAATTTAGCTTATCAATAAGCTCTAGACCGTAGCGTCCTGGCATACGAACATCAACGAGCACCATATCTGGGCGCTCATTGCCATCAAGCCAGATCTCAGCTTCATCGACAGATTCGACGGTATCCACTTGATAGCCTGCTGAGACTAATCCTGAAGATAAGGTCGATAAAATCAGTCTATCGTCATCCACAAGTAAGATGGTTTTTTTTGTCTTTGGGAGGGCGGCCAGCGTATCGTTCATTTATTTACTTTACCAATAAGTTAAATAGTATGTTACAAAAAATGTTGCATTCTGTGTTGAAAGTTAACGTTATTTTGTGGCTTTTGGATTAAGTTTTGCGCGCATTCATTGATGTTTTTAGTAATTTTCCAAATTAACCACGTTAGCCGATAGTTTTAGCGTTGTTTTAATCTCATCTTGCATTTGTTCAAGGGCTAAGCTGGCTCCCCGTTTAGGCATTAATGAGCGCGCAAACTGCAAACCCATACCAGAAATTTTGTCATCTTGGTTAGTCTGTTCTGCAACCCCTGTATTTAAAATCTCAACTAAAGTGTCAGTCGATGCGGCGTCATAATTTAACTGAATTCTAATTGGGCCATCACCACGGTGGTGCTTGGCGGCGTTGGTAACAAGCTCATTCAGTATCAGTGCGATCGGTACCGCTTCAATCTCTTCGATATAGCCACTGGTATGTTGGGGGTAAATTGCTAGCGTAATAGGCTTGCGCCAGATTGAGCGAATGCTCACCGTAATGGCGCTGACTAACTCATTGAGCTCAACCCGCTCGCTCACTTTGCGCCCTTGTAGGCCATGAATAACCGCAATTGTCTGAATTTGGCTAATCACTTGGTTGACGGGATCTGCAAGCATCTCATCGTGTTCAGATAAATTGCGCAATATGCCAGTCACCCCTTGTAAGTTGTTTTTAATACGGTGGTGTACTTCGCGTATGAGCGTGTCACGATAGGCATGTTCGGCGGCGATACGATCAGCTTCGACTATTTTGCGTTCGGTGATGTCTTGGAAAGTCCCGATGAGTTTAATTGGTATGCCATGATTGGTGACTCTTTCCCCCGTAGATTGTAGCCAGATATGCTTGCCATGGGCTGTGGTTGCGGGAATTTCCAGGCTCCAAGCAGTGCCAAGCTTTAAGCACAGGTCTTTTGCGGACAATAGTTGCGCTTGTACCTCTGGTGTCAGGTAGATGGATGCATCTTCGAGCCGAATTTTCACAAAAGGATTAGATTCCAGAATTTTGTATAGCGAGGCAGAGTAGTTGAACTGGTTAGTGGCAATATCCAGTTCCCAACCGCCCACTTTAGCGATATTGCCTGTGCGTTCTAGCATATCGGTTAAGTATTCGAGCTTTAATTGGGCATTATTAGATTGTGTTTGATCGATAAATGAAACGATATAGTTGGCTATATTGCCATTCTCATCGAAAACGGAGTCGACGGTCATCATGCAATCAATATATCGATTGTCCTTGTGAAGAATGCGCGCTTTATTTTGAGACTGCTCGGTCACTGTGGCTGTAAAGGCTTGCGCAAAGGTGTTGGTCTCAAGCGTTTTAGATTCTATAAAATAGGGTAACTTGCCAATGACCTCTTCAGCCACAAACCCCGTCAAATCTGTAAAAGCTTGGTTAATGTTAACTATTTTGTGGTGGGTATTAGCAATGATGCAGCCATCCGTCATATGCTCAAATACTTGAGCGGTAAACTGTATGTCTTTTTCAGCTTGTTTAGACAGGGAAATATCTTGAATGAATACATAGAACCCGATAATTTCACCTGATTCTACTTTGTGCGGAATGTAGCGAATTAATGTTGACGCCTTGGTGCCATCCAGTTGTTCTAATTCACGTTCAAATGATTGCTCATGGCCCGCCAGGGCTTGTTGCACATGTACTAAATTATTATTAAATAACTGCTCACATACCAACTCTCGCATACTGCGACCAATAATTTGTACAGGCGATTTACCAAACCAGCGTGAGTAGCCTTGGTTGGCGAATTCGCAGATCAGATCTTTATTCCAATAGCCCAGCATAACGGGAACGCTGTCGGTGATCCCTTGAGTAAAATCTGATTTCTTGATGAGTTGCTGGTTAAGATGCAGCACTTTCTCAAGCGCATCACGTTTTTCGATTTGTGACACGACTTGGCGTGCAAGCCTTGCCATTGCAGCACGCTGTGCTGTGTTGAGTTGCTTTGGTTTTTGATCGAGTACGCACAGTGTGCCGAGGTTTTGGCCTCGGGCGGTTGTAAGTGGCATACCTGCGTAAAAGCGGATTTTAAGATTACCCGTGACGAGAGGATCGCCAAGGAAACGGTTATCTTTTAGTGTATCGTTAATCTCAAATAAGTCGTTTTGGTGAATAGTATGACTGCAAAATGAAATTTCACGTGGCGTATCGACGGCGTCAATTCCCACTTTGCTTTTAAACCATTGACGGTTTTCATCAAGCAGTGAAATAAGTGCGATGGGCGTATCGCAAATGTGAGACGCTAGCTGGGTAAGATCATCAAAAATCTGCTCGGCTTCGGCTTCGGCTTCGGCTTCGAGAGTTTTGTATTGTTTGAGCGTTTCAAGACGCTCAGATTCATGCTCGGTGAGTGCTGGTGTGACCACGGCGCCAATCTAAATTTGTTATTGATTTTATTGGGTTAATATGACCATAGTCTAACACAAAATATTAACGCTAATGTAGCCAGATTGGGCGCCTTGATTGGGTTGCTAAAGCCTAGCGCGACCGACGCTCCTCACCATCATAAGGATATTGAGATTCAAACCACATCGCGTTAATAATGCCAAAAGCGACTGCCAAACCAACGCCTAACATCCAAGTAAAGTACCACATCGTTTTTCTCCTAATAAGCGGTATGCGTATTTTTTTGTATTTGCTCAACGGTCACCTTGCCACGCATCACATGGAACACCCAAGAGGTATAGAGCATAATCAGAGGCAAGAAAATAATCGCGGCGATAAACATAATGCCCATTGTTTTATAACTTGATGCTGCGTCCCACAGGGTTAAGCTGCTATTTGGGTCTGTGTATGATGGCATCACAAACGGAAACATAGAAAATCCTGCTGTGAGGATAATGCCGGCAATGGCACAGCCACTGCATATAAATGCGAGATGCTCCATTTTACGGTTGGCGCTCAATAACGCTAAGGCTATGCCCAAAAAGCCTGTGACAGGGGCTAGAGTCATCCAAGGGTAAGTACTGTAATTGCTGAGCCAAGCTCCTGCGGATTTCTCGACCACTTTGGCAAGTGGGTTGAGCGCACTGTTGACATTGCCCATACTCAAAATATGGTACCCATCAATGCTGCTGGCGAGCCAGATGCCGGCAACCGCAAACAATGCTGCGCAGATTGTGCCAGCGGTGACGGCAGTTTTTGCGGCGCGTTGTTGTACTTGTCCATCGGTGCGTAATTGTAAATAAATAGCGCCGTGCATGACGAGCATGGATAAGCTGACCAAGCCGCAAAGTAACGCAAATGGGTTAAGCAGTTGCCAAAAGCTGCCAGTATAGAAGGAGCGTAAACTGTCGTCGTAATGAAATGGCAGGCCAATTAATAAGTTGCCGAATGCTACCCCAAAGATGAGTGAAGGCACTGCTCCACCAATAAACAAGCCCCAATCCCAAGCATTACGCCATGTCGGATTACTTAGCTTGCTACGGTAATCAAAGCCAACTGGGCGAAAGAATAAGGCAAATAATACGAGTAGCAATGCGATATACAAGCCCGAGAATGCGGCTGCGTAGACCAAAGGCCAAGCTGCAAAAATAGCCCCGCCAGCGGTAACTAGCCAAGTTTGATTGCCCTCCCAAACTGGACCTACCGTGTTGATGATGACACGGCGCTCGTCATCAGTTTTACCCAAAAATGGCAGCAGAGTTGTGACGCCCATATCGAAGCCATCCATAATGGCAAAGCCTATCAGTAGCACCCCTACGAACAGCCACCAAATTAATTTTAAAGTTGTGTAGTCGAATAAAGTCATGATGGTTTCCTAAGCGTATGCGCCTTGCGGATGGTTTTGCTCAAAGTGGTAACGACCTGTGTGCAGCGCAGAGGGGCCTTTACGTGCGTATTTAAACATCAGGAAAAGCTCAATGATCAACAGCGCGGTATAAAACCCAATCAAGCCAGCAATGCTGAAGTACAGATCACCCGTGCTGAGTGAAGAGGTAGATAAATGGGTGGGCAATATGCCAGAGATTGTCCATGGTTGGCGCCCCATTTCAGCCACTACCCAACCCATTTCGGCAGCAATCCACGGTAATGGAATCGCAAACAGAGCGATTTTCAAGAACCAAGTTTGTTGTGAAATAGTGCGGGTGGCAGTGAAATAAAAGGCGGTCACAAATATTAACAGCATCGTCATACCTGCGCCGACCATGACCCTAAAGCTCCAGAACAAGGTAAACACATTGGGAATTGTATCTTTTGCTGCTTGTTTGATTTGTGTCTCAGTGGCATCTGTCACGTTGGGTGTATATTTTTTGAGTAATAAACCAAAGCCTAAGTCGTCTTTAGACTTTTCAAACGCGGCAATAGCCTCATCACTTTTGTCACCAGATTTTAAGCGCTGTAAGTCCGTATAAGATTGCATGCCATTACGAATGCGGGCCTCGTTCTTATTTTCAATATCAATCAAGCCAGTGACTTGTTCATCTAACGAGCGGGTAGCAATTAGACCCAGTACATAGGGAATTTTAACCGCATAATCGGTGCGCTCTTCGTCACGGTTTGGTAAGCCGAATAAGGTAAAGGCGGCTGGGGCTGGTTCAGTATGCCATTCGGCTTCCACTGCGGCTAATTTAACCTTTTGTACCTCACCTGTGGTGTAGCCAGATTCATCACCCAAAATAATGACAGATAGCACTGAGGCTAAGCCGAAACCAGAGGCGACTGCGATAGAACGCAAAGCAAACCCTACGTCGCGCTTTTTGAGTAAATAATATGAAGAGATCCCCAGCACAAACATCGCCGCGGTTGTGTAACCAGCCGCTACGGTGTGCACAAACTTTACTTGTGCCACAGGGTTGAATATCAACGCTGTAAAGCTAGTCATCTCCATACGCATGGTTTCATAATTAAATGTCGCGCCCACTGGGTTTTGCATCCAACCATTGGCAATTAATATCCACAGGGCAGATAGATTGGAACCCAACGCCACTAAAAAAGTCACCATTAAGTGTTTTTGTTTGGAAAGTCTATCCCAGCCAAAGAAAAATAAACCTACAAAGGTAGACTCTAGGAAAAACGCCATCAGGCCCTCAATGGCGAGAGGCGCACCGAAAATATCGCCGACATAATGTGAGTAATATGCCCAGTTGGTGCCAAATTGAAACTCCATGGTAATGCCTGTGGTGACCCCCATGGCAAAGTTAATTCCAAATAACTTACCCCAGAAACGCGTCATATCTTTATACACTTGGCGGCCTGTCATCACGTAGACCGACTCCATGATGAATAACATCCATGTCATGCCCAAGGTTAACGGAACGAAAAGAAAGTGATAAAGCGCAGTTGCTCCAAATTGGAGGCGGGATAAATCAACAACTTCTGCGGATGGCAACATAGTTAAATACCTAGAAAATTAGTGAGATGTCTTGTTTAGTATGATTTCGGAGACTTTAGTTTGTATGAGCGCTTTTGGTTGAGCGTGAGAAAAGCATACTATCCATAACCCCCATAAAAGTAAAAATTTCACCGCTAGCAATAGGCTAATTTCCACCGCAAAGCGGCTGAATTGGCCATTTTTTAATAATTGCTTAAGTCGATTGAGATATTGATACATTAACATAAGAGGCAGTCTAACAAATAATGTTCAGTCTAAGCTAGGTGATATGCATGTTAAACAGGTGTTTGTTTGTTGATTTGGGTCAAACTGAAGGTTAATTTTTTGAGGTTTGAGCCATCAGGCGGTAATTAACTAACTATGGTGCTTGATTTGTTTAATCATAGATGACTACAATGCGCATATGTTTAAGCGCAGCCAACAACGTTTTGTTAGCCTCATTGCCCTCGCGGCAGTGTTGTTTGCGTCGCTTGCACCTAGCATCTCACACGCCTTAGAGTCACCAACTAGGGCCGCGCAAAAGGGCTCGCTGTGGCAACAAGTGTGTAGCGCACAGGGGATTAAAACCATCCCCAGTGTATTGGCCCCCATCAGTGGCAAGGCATCAAAAGAAAACAACTCACAGCCCAATAAAATGGGGATGCACTTTGAGCACTGCCCTTACTGTTTTAGTCATGCGGGTTCGGTTGGTTTGCCTGCAAGCTCCACTGCCCTGTTCTTGGCTGAAATCAATGCCGTTGAACATATTGATATTTATGCATCACCACTAGTTGTATCGTATTACAGTAGTTCTCACCCCACCCGCGCTCCCCCAGCCCTTTAATTAAATCTTACATTGTCTTGCTACGCGCGCTCTTGGCAATCGTAGCTATTTGTCTATGTTCGTCGATTAACCGAACTGATCGACTTATTTAATTAGGGAATTCCCATGATTTATTTACAAATCAGTGAGCTTATTGAAGCTAAAAAAGCGCAATGGGGTCGTCATGTCACGCTTACCGAAGTGGCCGACCACACTGGCATCAGTCGTATGACTTTATTCCGCATGATGAAAAACCAAGGCTATAACACGGTCACCGATCACCTCGATAAGCTTTGCGAGTTTTTTGAGTGTGAGATTCACCAATTGGTGAAGTTTGTGCCATCGCCAAGCCGCAGTGCTCATGCGTGCAATAACGTTTTATTAGGAAAATCTATATGACTACTCTGAATAATCAACGATATACGTTTTTGGTGACCTTATTGTTATTGAGTTTGCCAGCCTATGCTAGTTGCGGCAGTGCTTTTTGTCATCTCAACACCAATTGGGATATACAAGGTGTGTGGGATAAACCAGGGGTACGTTTGGATCTGCGTGCTGAGTATATTAAGCAAGATCAGCCGCGTTCAGGTACCCACAATATTGATAATGCTGGGTTTGATGAGGAGGAAAAGCGCACCATTAACCGCAATTATGTGGCGACATTAGACTACGCTTTTGATCAGGATTGGGGGGTGACGGTGCGTGTGCCGTTTGTTAATCGCAGTCACAGTCATATCTTGAACGATACTGGTACAGCACAAGCAGAGGCTTGGGATTTTAGCGGCGTTGGGGATACGCAAGTGCTTGGTCGTTACAATTTCTTTCGTGATGAAACCGATAATGCGGGTGTGCGCTTTGGCCTGAAACTCCCCACGGGCGCTATCAACGAAACCAATGCCGATGGTGTACGTGCTGAACGCGCATTGCAGCCTGGTACAGGCAGTTTAGATGGCATTGTTGGTGCTTACTATAACCACCGTGTGGGCAATGCGATTTATTTTGCACAAGTGAACTGGCAGTCGGTCATTCATGCGCGTGATGAGTTTAGGGCTGGGCGCCAATTGGGGATGGATCTCGGATTGAATTATGCGATTACGCCTAAGTTTAGCGCTTTGCTCCAAGTCAATATTTTAGACAAAGCACGTGACCAAGGTGCCAATGCTGAGCCCGATTTATCAGGTGCGCGTTTTGTTTCAATTAGCCCTGGCTTGAGCTACCGAGTATTTCCCAATACCCAAATTTACGGCTTATTTCAACAGCCCATTTATCAAAACGTGAATGGTTTACAACTGACTTCAGACTGGTCTGCAGCCGTTGGACTAAGCACACAGTTTTAGTAAGCTGAGTTTTGAAAAGTTTAGGGGAATCAATGTGTTGAAATTAATTGTAGCAGTATTAGTCTGGCTAAGCACTATTCGGTTGGGATTAGCCGAGGAGATCGCCGATCGTGAGATGGTTAAGGATGGGCCTGCAACTGCATTAGTCCATACCTTAGAAAAGATAGAGGTTAAAGCTACTAAGCCTGCTTTTCCAGTCAATGTGCCAGCGGTTGTGGAAAGTGTGACAGCCAAGCAAATTGAAGAGAGCGCCAATGCGGTAACCACCATGGGAGCTTTTCAATATTTACCGAGCTTACATGTACGTGAGCGATATATCGGTGACCGTAACGGGATATTGGTGATGCGTGCTAATAGCTCCATTGCTAGCGCGCAGACGGTGGTGTATGCGGATGGCCTGTTGCTGTCTAATTTTCTGAATAATAGTTTTAGTACGCCGCCACGATGGGGCATGGTGTCGCCTGAGGAAATTGAGCGTATTGATGTGATGTATGGGCCATTTTCCGCTTTGTATCCTGGCAATTCTGAGGGTGGGGTGCTCAATATCACTACGCGGATGCCAGATAAGTTTGAAGCACATGCGAAATATGATTTGTTTACACAGGATTTTAAATTATACGGTGCGGATAAATCCTATAGTGGCCAGCATGGCGCGGCATCGGTGGGCAGCAAGTGGAATGATTTATCGTTTTTTGTGAGTGTGGATAGGTTGGATAGTTTTGGGCAGCCGCAGACGTTTGCCAATGCAACTAACTGTCCGACTACGCCAGTCGTTCCAAACACTCAACCATGCGGTGCGACTGCACCTAGCAACGCCAATTCGACATTGCTGACAGGCGGTTATCGCGACACTGATCCACAAGGTGTTGCCCGAATAATCACGGCTACTACGGGTATAGATCATACTGTTCAAGATAATGCCAAAATTAAATTAACTTATGATTTTACGCCAACAATTAAGGGTGGTTATACGCTTGGTGTCTGGCAAAATGATTCTGTAGGCACGATAGAGAGCTATTTGAACTCGGCTACTACCGGACAGGCTTTTTATAATACGACTAATGCGGCTGGTGGAGCAGCAACTCAGTTTGTAAGATTCTCGGGGGATCCGAAATTTTACAAACTCACAGCCATCGGACCAAGTCGAGCCGAATCTGAGCACTGGATGCATGGGATTTCACTTAAATCTAATACGCAAGGGTTGTTTGATTGGGAACTGGTAGCCAGTTTATATCGCCAAGAAAAAGAAATCACGCGTACTTCGGTGCCTACCAACGCATTTAACGATGGTAGTAATGGCGCGGGTACTTACAAGCGTGATAATGGTACAGGCTGGAAAACCTTGGATGCACGCGGTGATTGGCGCCCCGATGGTAATCTGCAAAGCAAGCATCAAGTCAGTTTTGGCTACCATTATGATCGTTATGAGTTAGATTCTCAGACTTTGAATGTAGCCGACTGGGTGAGTGCGACAGCAGGCTCACTTAACACCAACTCATACGGAAAAACTGAAACGCAAGCTGTGTATGTACAGGATGCCTGGAAATTTCAACCCGATTGGAACTTAGTCACAGGTGGACGCTGGGAAAATTGGCGCGCGTTTGATGGTAGCAATTTTAACGCGAGTAACCCTGTAGCCTTTAGGCAGTTAAATTACGCAAATCGCGATCAAAACAACTTTTCACCTAAATTATCGTTAAGTTATCAAGCGCGTAGTGACTGGTTGTTACGTGCTTCATTTGGTAAAGCGTACCGCTACCCTACAGTCGCTGAAATGTTTCAGGTTATTAGTCTGCCTGGAAATGTTCGAGCGAATGACCCTAGCTTAAAGCCCGAACATGTCAATTCATATGATTTTACGGTGGAAAAAGTACTGCAAAATGGGCTACTACGCACTTCATTTTTTTATGAGGATAAGCACGACGCATTGGTTTCACAAACTGATACGACGACCATTCCAGGCACTACTATTAGCAGCATTCAAAATGTTGACGGTATTCATACCAAGGGAATAGAAACAGCTTTGCAAATAAATGATGTTTGGGTGAATGGCCTGGATATTACAGGTAGCCTGACTTATGTGGATTCAGAAATTGTAGCTAATCATAAAAATCCATTTACTGTCGGTAAACCGCAACCGCGTATTCCCGATTGGCGTGCGACCATTGTGGGCGTCTATCATGTGAATGAAAAGTTATCGGTAAGTTTGGCGGGGCGCTATAGCGGTAATCAGGAGGTAAACTTGCTATATAACACGGTTAATCCTGATGCTTATGGCACAACGGTAAGTAACTATACTGTGTTTGACACCAAGTTAGTGTATAAGGCTAGCGAGCGCTGGACGGGCTCTTTGGGCATCAATAATATTGGCAATGATAAGTATTATGTAAACCCAAACCCTTACCCGCAGCGCACGTTTTTTGCCAGTGTAAAGTTTGATTATTAGTAAGAAGAAAACAGAGGTGGTTTTGATGAAAAATGCAATTGTTTGGCTTTGCCTGTGCTGTATTCCCTTGCTTACGCAGGCGCATGAAGGTCATGACCATGGCGCACCGTTAGCCGTGTCGGTGGCGTTTGATGCTAAAGGCGTGCTTTGGCGTGTTTCTGCCAAAGATGGTTTTGTGCTGGTGGATGCTTCTAACGATCTTGCCAAGACTTTTTCGTCACCTATTGCGATCAATAGCGAGCCACAGAAAATCGGCTTGGATGGCGATGCTCGACCTAAAATTGCCATCGCGCCCAATGGCAATATTTATCTGACGTGGACACAAGCTTTGCCCAAGCCATATACAGGTTATATTTGGTTTGCGCGCTCCGCAAATGGGGGCAAAAGCTTTGACAAGCCCTACGTGGTACATACTGATCGTGCTGAGATTACGCATCGATTTGATGCGCTTGCAGTAGCTAATACTGGACGCATCTACGTGGCATGGGTAGATAAGCGTGATCTAGAATCCGCTAAGATAAGCAAGGCCAAATATGATGGTGCGGCGATTTATACTGCAATTTCAGATGATCAAGGTGCGAGTTTTAAGTCTGAGCAAAAGCTGGCAGACAACAGTTGTGAGTGTTGCCGTATTGCCTTAGGTACCACGCAAGACGGTCAAGCAGTAGCCATGTGGCGGCACTTGTTTGAGGGTGGTGTGCGTGACCATGCCATGATGCAGTTTGGTGGGAGCTCAACCTCCAACTCAATCACAAGCTCAGGCATTCATCGCGCCAGTTTTGGTCAATGGAAAATAGATGCGTGCCCTCACCATGGTCCAGCGATTGCGCGAGGTGATCAAAATGGCAATACCTGGGGCTGGCATATGGCATGGTTTGATGGCGCTTCTGATACCAGTAAAACTGGCTTGTACTATGCGCGTATGGATAGCGAAGCTTGGGTTTCTTCCCCAGCCAAACGGTTTGGGGATGCTAATCAGCAAGCGGGACACCCTGCGTTACTGAGTCAGGGTGAGCAAGTTTGGTTGGCGTGGAAAGAGTTAACGGATACGGCTAGCGTTATCAAATTAGCGTATTCAAGTGACGGCGGACGTAACTGGGCGCCGACTCGTGATGTTACCCAAACGGCGGGTCGAGCCGATTATCCGCAATTGTTAGCTAAGCAAAATCAAACCTTTCTGGCTTGGGCCACAGAAAAAGAAGGCTTACAGCTATTGAATGTGAGTGAGGTACCATGAGGCTATATTTAAAGGTTTTTTTTCTATTTTTATGCGTAGGGTTCAGTGTTAATGCTAATGCGGAAAATTTCAAAGCATTTAACAGTAATAGTCGTAGCCAAATTGAGCAAAGTAACCAAAGTAAGGCCTTTGTGCTGGCATTCTGGTCGGTAGATTGTCCATACTGCATCGAAGAAATGCAGTCATTGGGAGATGTGCTACGCAAGCATCCGCAAGTTAAACTGATTACCGTGTGCACAGATACAACAGGACATGAAGTAGATATCAGTAAAACTTTAGATCAAGCGCATTTGCCAGCGCATGAGCGCTGGCAATTTGCGGAGGTTGATGAAGATAGACTACGCTACAACATTGATAAAAACTGGGGGGGCGAACTGCCGCGAACCTATTTTTATGACGCAAAACATCAAGTACGAGCAATTAGCGGCAGACCAACGATGACCTGGCTAACAGATTGGTTTTTGCAAGCCAAGTAACTAATAGCGCCAAAGCTTTAGGCGGTGATAGGGTCTTGGTCTACATAAAAACTTACGCGTTTTCTTGGGTTGAGGTATTCCAATGCATCTTTAGGCAGCTGGGTAGGGCGCATACAAATGCTAATGCTGACGCTTGGATCTTCTCGTAAATCTAAAATTTGTGGCGCTTCACGTTTCACGGTGGGATCATGCAATAACACGTAGGGGCGTAACGGTGCGCTAGGATTCACCGAGATGACAATGCCGTGAACACCGTTGGTAAGTTGCACAATACTACCAGGTGGGTAAACACCTAAAAATTTAATCATACGTTTGAGCAAGGACTGGTCATATTTGTTACGATTTTGTGTGAACATATGCACCAGTGACTCATAGGGTGTTTTTGCCAAGTATGGGTTGCTCGGATTACATAAATTATCGTAACTATTCACCATGGCAACAATGCGCGAGAGTGGTCCTAGCTCGTCGCCTTTTTTGCCCGCTGGGTAGCCTGAGCCATCAATAAATTCATGATGATCTAGAATAATATTGGCAATGCGGTCAGATAAGCCCACTTTTTTTGCCATGCGCATACCGAATTCACAATGCAGTTCGAGAAAAGATTGTTCAGCAGGATTGAGCGGCTCTTTTTTCATACGTACTTTGTCAGGTATTTCTGCTTTACCGATGTCATGGAATAAAGCAGCAACCCCTAATATGCGAGTTTCCTCTTCTGAAATGCTTAATGCTTTTGCCATAATCATCGAAAGCACCGAGACGTTAAGGCTATGCAAAAAGTTATTGTCGCTTGAGCGATTGCCGTTGATGGCGTGAATCACAATATCACTTTCTGATAAGGTCGATTCGACCATTTCGTTGACAAGGTCAGCGGCGCGCTCGACGCATTGCACTGAATTAACGAGTATATCGCGCGTGCATTCTTGGGCGATATTTCGCGCCGTAATAAATTTTTTCTCACTCTCATCCAGCGCAAAATGTAATTGCTTGAGTCGCTCACTTCGATCAATTATTTTTACGGTTTCTGTCGCCTTCGCCATATTGATAATATCTTCGGCACTTACAATTTTTTGCGATGACTTAAGAATCTGATTGCTCGCCATTGGGTCATAATCGCTACGGCTTGGGTCGTAGCGCAGTCTTTTTATGCCAATCTTTTTGATCGTGGCAATTTGCCCTAGATCTTCAACTTTGAAGTTGCTGGTGGCAAAAGGATGATTCATCCAGCCAAGGTCGAGGTGAATAAAGAGACCTACTTTTAACTGATCAATATCAATATAAAAGTCTTGGGTGGTGACGCTGCTATCTAGGGCGCTAGTGATCATGTTGAGGCCTCTTGTTGACGGGCGGTTTGTCTTTGTTTGTTGTTCAATAGAAGTTTGCTGAACTCGATAGCGGTCACAGGTTTGCTATACAAATAGCCTTGCGCTTCCGTGCAACCCATATTTCTTAAAAAGTTGGCTTGTGCTTCTGTCTCCACGCCTTCGGCAATCACGCTAAAACCTAAGCTGCTTGCCATTGCGTAAATGGCATTGGCGATGGCGGCATCATCTTGATCATCAGGTAAATCGCGTACAAATGACTGGTCGATTTTAATTTTATCAAGCGGTAGGCGTTTTAAGTTGGATAGTGATGAGTAGCCTGTCCCGAAGTCATCAATCGCTAAACTTACGCCCATACTTTTTATGCGATCAAAAGTTTCAATCACAAATTGCGTATTTTGCATGACAGTACTCTCGGTAATCTCAAGCTCTAATATGGATGGATCGCAATCTGTTTCAATGATTAAGCCATAAACCGTATCTGCAAAATTGCTGCGTAAAATTTGCACGCCTGATACATTCACTGACACGCGTTTAAAGTTGTAGCCTTGCGCTTTCCATTGGCCCGCATGCAATGCGGCTTGGCGTATCACCCACTCACCTATTTGCATAATTAAGCCTGTGTCTTCAGCCACAGGGATAAACTTGGCTGGAGAAACAATCCCCAACTCAGGGTGGTGCCAACGTAATAATGCTTCTGCACCAATAATATCGCCGCTGATTAAACAAACCTGAGGTTGGTAGTACACTTCAAACTGTTCTCGCTCTAAGGCGCGGCGAAGATGAGTTTCCATATTAAAACGTTCAAGCGCGTTTTCACTCAACTCGCTGGAGTAAAAACAGAAATTGTTTTTACCCGAGTTTTTAACTTGATACATGGCAATATCGGCCGCCTTGATCAGCCCATCTACTTCATTGCTGTCATTCGGGTAGACTGAAATGCCAACGCTAGCCCCAATGAAAATTTCTTTACCTTGGATAATGAATTCAGTTTGTATCGCATGGATAATTTTTTTTGCGACAATGGCTGCATCTTCAATTTCATCCAGACGATCCATCACCACCATAAACTCATCACCGCCCAGACGTGCGACGACATCGCTGGTGCGAATCGATTGTTTAATGCGACGCGATACTTCTAGTAATAATTGGTCACCCAATTGATGGCCTAGTGAATCATTGACTGTTTTAAAGCGATCTAAGTCAATAAAGAGCACGGCGATTTTATAGCCTTTGCGCCCAGCGACTTTGATGGCTTGGTCGAGCAACTCGATGAGTAAACGTCTATTGGGTAAGCCTGTGAGGGCATCCTGATTGACCAATTGATGTAATTGTTTTTGCGATTGTACAATTTCTGTAATATCGGCAAACACACCAACGTAATTGGCGACTTTCCCAAGATCATCTTTGACTACAGTTAGCGTTAGCCATTCTTGATAGGATTCGCCGTTTTTACGATAGTTGGCAACTTCGCCATGCCATTTCTCTTTAGTTCTAAGGCTTTCCCACACCTTATTATCCGCTGTTTGGAAAATCTTAGGGGTAAAGCCGAGTGCTTCCTCTTCGGTAAAGCCAGTGATCGCGGTAAAGCCTTGGTTAACCCCAATGACTTGTGCATTCACATCCAAAATCATGATGCCTTCAGTGGCAGAATCAAAAGCGATTTTGGCTTGTTGTAAGCGTTTTTCAGTCGACTGTCTTTGAATGGCCGCACTTAAGGCGCGGCTGATTGCCATCACCGCCCCCAGTTCCTGCGGGTAAAGCGGTTGTGATGACAGGCTGCGCTCTATCATCAGCGTTCCCCACAGCTTCATATTCACGAACAGGGGCATGATCAAGATTGATTGTATATTGTGCTTTTTTAAAAAGCGCTGCTCATTGAGTGGTAGCTCTTTAACCTCGCTAAAAATTGGGTTGCCTTGCTGTAAAGTGGCTAGCCAACGCTCACAATCTTCTGCTTGATAATCTATGGTTTTGAGCGATTGTCCTAGTTTAGGTTGGCCAAGCCCCTGCCATTGATAAATGACTTCCCCTTTGATGGACTTTTGATTGGCTTCTGAAGTGGCTTTGTTAGAAACACCACTGTGTATCGTCGAATTGATATGCGTTTTACCATGTTTAAATATGGAGCCACGGTTAAAGCGTGCGGCTAGGCATAGCTGTTCTAATACTTTATCCGCAATAGTGTGCCAATTTTCACTGGAGTGTAGTAACCAGTCACATGAAATCAGTGCGTCCAGCATCGCGCTGCGATTTTGCAAATGGCTTTCAGCTAACTTGCGCTCGGTGATGTCACGACTCAAGGTGACTAAACCTTCGCGGCTACCATCATCATGAAATAAGGGCACTTTCACAACATCAAATACTTTTGCCCCACCATGCGGAAGCGGGATGGTTTGTTCTTCGTGATACGGTTTCTCTTTTGCCCAAGCCTTTTCGTCAGACTGTTTAATTTGCTTAAAAGCTTCTTTTTGTGAGGGGTGGGCGAAGCTGGCAAGCTCACTATCTGTTCTATATTGATATTGATCGGTGGGGATCTGGAATAAGTCTAAGCCGCTTTGATTGGCTTCTAACCAGCGACCTTTATGATCCTTAAAGCAAATGAAATCTGGGCTAGCCTCAATTAAGCTGCGTAGCAATTTTTCTGTACCGCGTAATTGGTATTCCGTCAGAACGCGGTCGGTGATGTCGTGCATATGCAAAACATAACCATGGGCTTGATGTGCTGTCGCAGGGGTGGTTGATGCGAACACCTTCAATGTGCGTACGCTATCGCCAACAGAGTATTGTAGAGTAAAGTCTGAGCTCGATTGCTTTAATGCTGATATGACGCGCTTGTGTATAGAGGGCGAGAGCCTAGCTTTGCCCTCTAGTAATGCATGATGAGCCAGTGCAAATATCTCGCAAGCGTAATGATTTGCATAGTGGATATTAAGTTTATGATCGCAGGCTAAAATAGCGACACCATGAAGCGTGTTGACTAAAGTGTCTACCAGCGCTTCATTTTCAGGTTTTGAGTTTTGCTCAGTATCGGCGGCTGTTTCAAATAAATGTGACTGTATCCCTGGCTGTTTAAAAGCAGGATATTGTCCCATTTCAGTCGATACGCTTTTATTTGGCATTGCACACCTAAGATAATTATTTTTATATTAAACATAAATTCATTAGGTCTATATCGTCACTGTATGGCGAAACTTGAAGTGAAGAGTTAGGTGACTAACAATGTTTGTCACCTAACTCTTGGCATGTGTCAGATATTGATCTTGAATTTACGAGATATTGCCCCACCTACTAAATAACTAATTTGATGAAAAAGGGGCAAATACCATGCGATTTGATAAATTAACGACCAAATTTCAGCAAGCTTTAAATGACGCACAAAGCTTAGCGGTAGGGCACGACAATCCTAATATAGAAGCACAGCATTTATTATCTGCATTGATCAATCAAGAAGACGGCGGCACGGCTTCTATCCTAGGGCGCGCAGGCGTTAATATCGAGCCACTAAAGACCAGTTTGCAAACAGCGATTGCGAACTTGCCTAAGGTTAGTAGTGCCACAGGCGAGGTCAGTATTTCTCGCGATTTAAATAACTTACTCAACCTCACTGATAAATATGCGCAAAAACGTGGTGATAGCTATATTGCTAGCGAAATGTTTTTGCTGGCATTGGCGGATGACAAAGGTGAGACGACCAAACTACTTAAGCAAAATGGCATGAGTAAATCTGCGCTCGAAGCTGCGATTCAAGCCGTGCGTGGCAATGATCAAGTGAATAATCAAGAGTCTGAAAATAATCGTGAATCACTCAAAAAATATACAGTAGATTTAACCGAGCGTGCGCGTTCTGGCAAGCTGGACCCAGTGATTGGGCGAGATGATGAAATTCGCCGCGCCATTCAGGTGCTGCAACGTCGCACCAAAAATAACCCCGTGTTAATCGGTGAGCCAGGGGTTGGTAAAACTGCGATTGTTGAAGGTTTGGCACAACGCATTATCAATGGTGAAGTGCCAGAGTCACTCAAAAACAAACGCGTATTATCCCTTGATATGGCGAGCTTAATTGCAGGTGCGAAATACCGCGGCGAGTTTGAAGAGCGCTTGAAATCAGTTTTGAAAGAATTAGCACAAGATGAAGGCCAAACTATCGTATTTATTGATGAGCTACACACCATGGTGGGCGCGGGTAAGGCAGAAGGTGCCATGGATGCGGGCAACATGCTCAAGCCCGCTTTGGCGCGCGGTGAGTTGCACTGTGTGGGCGCTACTACCTTAGATGAATACCGCAAATACATCGAAAAAGATGCTGCTTTGGAGCGCCGCTTTCAAAAAGTATTGGTGGATGAACCGAGCGTGGAAGCTACCATCGCCATTTTGCGTGGATTACAAGAAAAGTACGAGCTACATCATGGTGTAGAAATTACTGACCCAGCGATTGTTGCTGCGGCAGAGCTTTCCCATCGCTATATTACTGACCGCTTTTTGCCAGATAAAGCGATTGATTTGATTGATGAAGCGGCTTCACGCATCAAAATGGAAATCGATTCCAAACCAGAAGTGCTGGATAAAATGGATCGACGTTTAATTCAGCTCAAGATTGAACGTGAAGCCGTGAAGCGCGAAAAAGATGAAGCCTCACGCAAACGCCTAGATTTAATTGAAGAAGAAATTGGGCGCTTAGGCAAAGAGTACGCCGACATGGAAGATATTTGGAAGGCAGAAAAAGCTGCGGTTCAAGGCTCTGCACATATCAAAGAAGCGATTGATAAAATTAAAGTGCAGATGGAAGAGGCGACACGCAAAGGTGACTGGCAGCGCGTGTCTGAGTTGCAATACGGCAAATTACCACAATTGGAAGCGCAGCTTAAAAAGGCTGATAGTGAGGCATCTAAAGGCGCTGTGCAGCAGAATAAACTCTTGCGTACTGAAGTAGGTGCAGAAGAAATTGCGGAAGTAGTCAGTCGTGCGACAGGTATTCCTGTGTCCAAAATGATGACTGGCGAGCGTGAAAAATTGCTGACTATGGAGAGCAAGTTGCATGAGCGCGTGGTTGGACAAGATGAAGCGGTGCGCTTGGTGTCCGATGCTATTCGTCGTTCCCGTTCAGGCTTGAGCGACCCCAATCGCCCGTATGGTTCCTTCCTGTTTTTAGGACCAACTGGTGTGGGTAAAACGGAACTATGCAAAGCGTTGGCAGGCTTTTTGTTCGACTCAGAAGAGCACCTGATTCGTATCGACATGAGTGAGTTTATGGAGAAACATTCTGTTTCACGCTTGATTGGTGCGCCTCCTGGCTATGTGGGCTATGAAGAGGGTGGTACCTTGACTGAGGCTGTGCGTCGCAAACCATACTCCGTGATTTTGTTGGACGAAGTAGAAAAAGCCCATCCAGACGTATTTAACGTGTTGCTACAGGTGTTAGATGATGGTCGTTTAACCGATGGGCAAGGGCGCACAGTAGACTTCAAAAATACGGTAGTGATTATGACCTCTAATCTCGGTAGCCATATGATACAAAGTATGAACGACCAAGATTACCAAGTGGTTAAACTCGCAGTGATGGGCGAAGTGAAAACGCACTTCCGTCCAGAGTTTATTAACCGTATTGATGAAGTCGTGGTATTCCATAGTTTGGGTGAGGCGCAGGTACGCTCGATTGCAAATATTCAGCTTGGCTTGTTGCAAAAACGCCTGAAAGCAATGGATATGCAGCTTGAAATGAGTGATGAAGCTTTAGCTGAAATTGCCACCGCAGGGTTTGACGCTATTTATGGCGCAAGACCACTCAAGCGTGCCATTCAGAGTGAGGTGGAAAATCCACTTGCCCGTGAAATCTTGGCAGGTACTTTCGCCGCTAAAGATACCATTATGGTCAACTTTACAGGCGGAAAAATGGTGTTCAGTAAACCACATTAATTTAGGTGCGTTATTGAATCTCTTCGCGTTATAGTAGTCGAAGTTCAATGTCGCATAACAGAAAGATTCATCATGCCTAAATTCATATGGATATTAGTAGGCGCAGCCTTATCAATTACGGGCTGCGCCACTACCCCAATGCAACAGCCCCCAGTGGCACGTATATCGCCCGAAGAGTTGGAGCACATCATGCCGAAGCCAGTACCCAATTTGAGTCTGGATGAAATTGTCGCGTTATCTAAAGCTAATACCCCTGCAGAGCAAATTATCGAAAAAATCAAAGTGAGCAACTCGCACTATGATTTAACGCCCTCGCAAGCTGTGGATCTGAGCAAGCGCGGAGTTGATGGCAAGGTGCTGGATTACATTTATCAGGCGCGGGAGCAAGCTTTGCGTGATGGCTTTGCCGATGAAATTAATAAGCGAGAAAAGGATAAGGTGTTAGAGCAAGAAAAACTCAAGCGAGAATTACGCATGCGCTCTCAACCCTATTATTATGATCCGTTCTATGGTCCGTCACCCTATTGGTATCGCCGCCCTTACGGGCCAAGCATGTACTACCGGTTTGGTTGGTAACGTTTCGTTTGTCTGGGTTGGAGTTTTAATTAGTTAACAGATATGTACCAGCTTACGCATCAAATTTCACTCAAAACACAAGGTCGTCGTTTGTACGATATTACGCCAGAGGTTTATCAATGGGCCGCGCAAAGTGGTGTAAAAACTGGTTTGCTTAACCTTTACATACAACACACCTCTGCCAGTTTACTGATTAATGAGAATTATGATTCAGATGTGCTGGTGGATATGGAAAGTTTTTTTGCAAGACTAGTGCCTGATGGCGACAAACTGTTTATTCATACAGCCGAAGGGCGTGATGATATGCCCGCACATATCCGTAGTGCACTCACACAAACTAGCCTGAACATCCCCGTGATTGAAGGAAAGTTGGCTTTAGGCACATGGCAAGGTGTTTTTTTATATGAGCATCGTTTCGCCAGCCATCAACGTCGAGTATTGCTACATTTAATTGGTGAGTAGGCGCTTGTTTACTACAATTTTAAAGTCGCGCCAGATAACATTACTTGAGCTGGGTCGTCCATTAAGTGCGCTGGAGAGGCAGCGCTATCAAGCATACTTTTCAGCACAATTGTTAAATCAGGTGCGCGTGGTTGAAGAGGGCGTTAAACAACCCAATGGTCGCTTGGGTAAAGTGCCCTTCTGGCTATTTAAGCGGATGCATGGAGTAGTGCTAGGTCATGTCATTTATTTCCGCAAAGGCGCATATCAAGCAGAAACGCCTACAGGTATTGAGTTATTAGCGCACGAATTAACCCATGTGCAGCAATTTTTCTCTGGTATGACGATCGCTAAATACTTGTGGCAATCTCGTAAGGGTTATCGTAACAACCCATATGAGCAAGAGGCATATGCCAATGGCGCGAGAATTTTCTGTGCTCTGAAAATGACTGATTAAATAAAAAAGCCCTGAAGCATTTTAGGGCTTCAGGGAGACTCGCAAGTATCATCCCTTGACTCTGGGGAGATGACCAAGGGTGGAAAAACCACTGAACATGTTGCTTGTAATGGCAACATGGCCTAGGTTCAGGGCTTTTCCATAGATACAAAGTTTATTCTGCAATTGTTATGCCTACCCATATATTTTAATTAAGTTTATGATTTTTAATATAAATATATTTTTTCTGTGGGGTGTGTTGGCTGAATCTAGCCAGTGTGGTTGTGGGAGTTGGTTGTAATCAGTAAGTCAATAGAGATGGTATAAATAACAAAGCCCTCATTTGAGGACTTTGTTATGATTGAAACTTTAGCGATGATAAGGCTTAAGCTTACTCTTTACCGATTTGGTAAATTTCTTTGCTATGCTCAACTACCTTGCCAGTTGTGGCGTCTACTTCGGTTTTAATTTCGCCATCTTTGGTTTTAATATCAAACTCATATGAAGCCGCGCCATCAGCCTCGATTTCATATTCAGTTTCTACAACTTCACCTGGGAAGGCAGCTAAAGCCGTTTTCTTGGCTTCTTCTTCCGTCACTTTAAGTTTTGCTTTAAACAGCGGATCATCCACATTTTTAACTTCTTGCTCAACTTCTGTGACTTTGCCAGTGAGTGTGCTGACTTCAATATCCCACGCTTTACCATCAGGCGTTTCAATATCAAATTCGTAAACAGGCACTTTCCCTTCGATTTTAAGTTCGGCTTTTACAACGGTGCCAGCTTTTTCTTTAAGCGCAGCAGATAAGCATTTTTCAATGCCTACCTTAATTTTTGGCAAAGCCGTCTCTGCGGCTTGAGTGCTAGTGAAGGCAAAAGCACTGGCCAATACTGTGATGATTGCGAGTTGTTTCATGAGTAATTCCTTTCTATGGTGACAATTAGTTTGGGCAACTAACTAAAGCCATCTACCTAGGCATAGGTGGACTGATGGTACCACAGGGGATTTCACTCACAAGTTAGCGAGTATCAGTTTTACAACTTAATACATTTAGTTACTTTTTTGAAAGAAATGCGATGATAAATTAACGCACTTAGGCGTCTAGAGGTGATAGCACGCGAATATTAAGCTGCCACTCTATCCATAGTCTAATTTGTTTGCTTTTTCTCAAAACGCCCGAAATGCAACATGATCGTTGGTAAAATAAGTAGGTTTAAAATAGTAGACGTGACTAAGCCGCCAACAATAATAGTTGCCATTGGCCCTTCAATTTCTCGTCCAGGTTGTCCGCTACCTGCGGCAAGTGGCAGCAAGCCTAGGGCGGTGACGAGCGCTGTCATTAGAATGGAAGGCAAGCGTTCTGAGGCGCCGCGAATCGCTGTTTCTAAGCCCCAAACCATATTTTCTTCTTCCACTAAATGCTGGTAATGCGAAACCAGCATAATGGAGTTGCGTAAGGTGATGCCAAACAGCGTAACAAACCCTACTAGTGAGCCAAGTGAAATCCAGCCACCTGTGAACATCACGGCCAACACGCCACCAATTAGTGCAAAGGGCAGGTTGGCAAAGGTGAGTAGTAAATTGCGTAAGCGCCCAAAAGCCACATATAACATAAGAAAAATGCCAACAATGGCAAGTATGGAGTGCACAATCAGATCTTCACGCGACTGGGCTTGCGCCTCCGCCTCGCCTGTGAATTCTAGGTAGTTGCCCGCCGCCAAATGCACTTCACTATGCATGCGTTTTTTCATTTCATCTGAGAAGCTTTGAATATCCCGCCCTACCACATTGGCGGTGACCGTTTGAATGCGTTTTGCGCCTGCGTGTAAGATTTTTGAGCGGCCGTTTTCTTGCCGTATATCGGCGACCTCTGCTAAGGGTATTAGTTTGCCCTCATTGTTCATTAAGGGGAGTTCCCCTATTGATTGCGTGTTGTTGCGCAGGGTTGGATCTAACGTCATGCTGACGCCAATGACGCGTCCACTTTGATAGACTTGCGCGATAGGCAAGCTGTCGTAAGCGGCTCTAATATTGTCTAACACATCGACGGATGACAGCCCCCATTGCGCGAGTTTGTCTTGGCGTAAGCTAATCGTGAGTTGCGGTGTGCCTGGTGGGGATTGTACGAGCACATCACGTACCCCGTTGATGCTGGATAGTGTTGTCGCCACCGCTTGCGCATCGCGGTCTAGGGCATCTAGGTCACGTCCATAGATATTGATGACTTGTGATGAGGTATAGCCCGAAATGGTTTCTTCAATGCGCTCGGTTAGAAAGGTGTTGATGGCAAAGTTCACGCCAACAAAGCCAGCTGGCTTAGGGCCATCTTCGTCATTGTCGATGTTTTCATCGTCTATGCCCGATAGCCGCTCGCGAATTTCCGACAAAATACGGTTTTGCTCTTCGCCAGAAAGCGTGCCAATTTCAATTTCAAATTCGCTATAGTGTGTGCCAAAAGTGTCTGCTGCGTTCGGGGCGCGTCCGACCCATTGTGCAATCGAGCGTACCCCTTTGATTTGTCTAATGGATTCCGCTACTTTTTTGCCGATGCGTACCGACTCTTGCTCAGACGTGCCTGGTACCAAGGTCATATGCATAATGAAATGACCCTCGTGCAGATTGGGGATAAATTGTGTTTTGAATAAAGGCAGTAGCGCCAAGCCTAAGCTAATCAAAATCAAACTGAGGGCGATAATCAGCTTGTGTTTCTTTTCAATATTAACCAGCAGCTTTACATAACCACGTTTAATGTTGCGGATGAGCGGGGAGTCTTCATCTTCTAATTTTGCATGCCCAAGTAATAGATAGCACAGTGCTGGCGTCAGGGTGAGGGCAACGGCAAGCGAGGCTAAAATGGCCGTGATATAAGCAATGCCAAGCGGTGCAAACAATTTGCCAGCAACGCCGCTTAATGTGAGTAAGGGCATAAATACCAGCGCGACAATAAAAGTGGCATACACTACAGAGCTACGCACCTCAATCGATGCGTTAAACACGACTAGATGCACTGGTACTGGGTTTGCCAGCGTACGGTTCTCACGTAGACGTCTAAAAATATTTTCGGTGTCGATAATGGCGTCATCAACCACTTCCCCCAAAGCAATCGCAAGCCCGCCCAATACCATGATATTGAGGCCCATACCAAAATAACCTAAAACTACGACAGCGGTAAGCAAAGACAGGGGAATTGCAGTGGTGGAAATAAAGGCAGTACGCGCATTAAATAAGAATAAAAACAACACAATAATCACTAGTATAGAGCCAACCAAAATGTCTTTTTGCACCCCGCTAATGGCAGTTTCAATAAAGTTGGCAGGTCGAAACAACTTGCTGTTAAGTGTGACATGTTCGGCCGCTATGGTGGGCTCAAGGGCGGTAAGCGCCTTTTCCAAGTTTTGTGTGACGCCGTCAGTATTTGCACCTAATTGACTTTGTACTGATAAATAAATGCCATCTTTACCATTGATGATGGCGGCACTAATCGAAGGGGCGGGGGCTTCCGTGACATTGGCAACATCGCCCAAACGTATTGTTTGCCCGTTTTGGTGTAATAAAGTGCTTTGCGCTAATTGTGCAGGTGTGAGGGTTTGACCTTCGCTATTGATAATAATGCGTTGATTGTTGTTCTCAATAAAGCCTGCGCCACGAACACCAGTGGCTTTAGTGACGGCTTGACTCACCTGCTGCAGTGACAAGTTATAACGCGTTAATTTTGCAGGGTTGATTTGCACCTGTAATTGCCTAACTTCCCCACCAAATACATTGACATCGGCAACCCCTTTTACAGCGAGCAAATGGGGGCGTATCGTCCAATCAACCAAAGTACGTAAATCCATCAAACTGCGGGTATTAGAGGTTAGCCCTATGCCTAAAACGGTGCTGGCGGAAGATGCTAACGGCGTAATGGTGGGGGTGATGCCGTTCGGCAACTGGTTATTGGCTGCGCTTAAGTGCTCAGCAATCAGTTGGCGACAACGGTAGATGTCGGTACTTCCATCAAAAATCACCGTGACCACCGACAAGCCTGGAATGGATTGTGAACGCATGCTTGCAATGCCGACCGTTCCAGCAATGCTGTTTTCGATAGGTTGTGTGACTAAGGACTCTACCAAGGCGGCAGACAATCCAGCCGATTCGGTTTGAATCACGACTTGCGTGGGTGAAAACTCTGGAAAAACATCTAAATTGCTACGTGTTAAGCTATAAATGCCATAGATGACGACCAAGCAGGCAAGGCCAATCATGACGCCACTATAACGAATGGCGAAACGTACCAAGGCCGACATCATGCTAGCTGACCTTTAACTGTCGTTTTAGCGCTGACATAACGCGCTGCGCGCATTAGTATGCACTGAAACGCAGATGCTTTATGTGGGCTAATCTTCGTTTTGGCTCCGACATCACACGCTACGCGTATGAGTCTGCACCGAAACTCAGATGCTCTACCTGTTTTAATCTTCGTTTTCATTTTTAATTTGGGATTTAAACTCTTCGGAAAGTAGCAGTTGCGCGCCACTCGTGACTATTTCATCATCGACTTTAAATTTAGCCCCATTCAGCCAACCACCATTCACCTCCTTGTTGGTTTCGATAGGTAGGCGCATAAATTTTTCAGTCGTTTGTTTTTGATAAACCCAAGCCTTACCGCCATACCACACCACTGCATTGTTGGGGATAATCACGCCTTGTGCATCTGCTTTTGATGGTTTGTTCGGTAATTGCACGCCAACCCGCATACCCGCACGCAGATTGCCAGCGGGTGCGCGATAAAAGTAGGTTTCGCCTTGTACCGTACCATCTGCTTTGGGTGCGCTTGAGACCAGTTTTGCTGGTATGCTGATATGCGTGTTCGATACGCTGGCAGGGAAAATAGACAGGGTGTCGGGTGCTGTGCCGCTGGTGTGGTCAAAAGGGATTACCACTTGCACTAGCAGTTCCTTGTGTTGCAACAAGGACTCAAAACTAGCGTTGGTGGAAGTTTGCGTGGCCAGTTGAGTTAGCGTTTCCCCCCATGTTTGACGCATATTGTTTTGTATATTGCTGGCTTGTGTTTCAGCGGCTTGCGCCTTGGCTTGGTCTGCCTTAAATGCTGCCTGAGCTGCAGCGACCACTCGGTCAGATACATTGCGATCATCTTGATTTAAGGCGCTGAGCCGTTGAAACTCTTGCTGGCTATTGGTCAAAGAGGCCCTTGCAATAGTGGCCTCAGCCTTTGCGTTCAAATATTGGCTGCGTAGCTCAATCAGTGTGTCAATGCTCAATACGTTGCCTAAAGACTTAAGGGTTTCTTGTGCCACGCCAGCTTGTAGTTTTGTGGTTTTTATTTCACTTTGTTGCTGCATAGCCGTGCTTAAAGTCACCACGGTTGCCCCTAGCTCAGTGCCAACACGACTAGGCGCTTCTATTTCCTCTGTTTGTTCTCTGGTGTAGGCTTCGTATTCGTCTTTGCCATAAAATACTAACACCCAAAACAAAATAACTATCAGCAGGGCCTGTAAGCCAATAATAATGGCAAGTTTACGATTCATGGCGGTCGCTTCTCATTCGGAAAATTTTAAATATCGCTTTCATTTGGGATTAATAGTGTTGCGATTCAATGACTGATCCTCAATGCTACTTGTGATGTCACGCGCACTATCCATTGGATATTGCATTGCGTCTTCTAATTCGGTAATAGCCAGCGCTAATTGATAAGCGCTAGTTAACACATTTTGTGTGGCGGAAATATTTTCTAACTGAGTATTTGCTAACTCTAAACGATCTATTTGGCCCGCATCGAACTGGCGTTGTGATTTCTGACTGCGGGCTTGCAGTGCTTGTGCGTAATCCTGTGCTTGTTGAAATGCAGCGTTCGCGGTCGCAATCATCGCCTTGCTTTGCGTAAGTTGGCTGATCACACTGGCTTGCAAGACCTCAAATTTAGCTGCTTCGACCTCACGCAAAGCACGCGCCTCTTCAATTAGCCCGCGATTTTTGTGAATGAGCGTGAGCAAGCTAGACAAGCCTAAAGACCATACATGGTCGTTTTGGTCAAAGGTGTAGCTCGGGCTAAGTACAATATTTGGATATTGCCTTGCAATTTCTATTCGCAATTTAGCCTCACTAGCGGCGTAACGGGCTAAGGCGGCACGAATATCTAAGCGGTTAAGTAGCGCGGTTTGTTGTAATTGCTCATTGTTAAACAACGGCTCACTTTGAGTAAAAGCGCTCGTCGAGACCTCAATTTTTGCGATATTTAATTGACTGAAAGTAGACAGTGGTAAGCCAGCATCACTTGCCAGCTTGGCGCTAAGCTCAACAATCCGACCAGTGTTTTGTGACCACTGCTGTTGTGCTTTTTGTAAGCCCAAGCGTGCGTTTGTAACCTCAACACTCGAAGCTGCGCCTGCGGCTAAGCGCTTTTCCAGCATCGCTACAATCGATTTTCTTATGGCTAATTCTTTTTCCAAGGGTGCGGTTTGTAAGCTTGCATATTGAAACGCTAACCAGCTTTTTGTTAAGCGGCTACGTACTTGCCACGCTGTTTGTCCAATTTGTAAGCGCGCGGCTTCAGATAGCTGAATTGCGCGGTCAATACGAGCCTCACGCTTGCCTGCTGTTTCTATGGGTATGTCTATGCCAACGCCTAATGTCCACGGAGAAACATCCCCGTCGGTTTTGCTGTGATTGCCGATACCGCCAGAAACGCCAAGCTCCGCCCGTTGTGAGGCTGTGGATTGCTCCGCCATTGCCGCGCGCCACTCGGCACGTGATAAATTAAGGTCAGGATGAAAAAACAACGCACACAGCGTAAGTTCTTTTATCCCCCATTGTGTAATCGGGAGCTGTGTTTCGCTGTAGTTCTGGCTGATTAAAAACTGCTTAAACCCTTCGCCATCAGGTGTGCGTGCAAGGTATTGTGATTGCTGTTGTTGAGGGTCTATCGGTTTTGCTTGGTAACGCTGAAAGCCGCAGGCTGTAGCAATGCTGGCGATTAAGCAGACAACAACACACAGCTTAACGCTGCGATAGCCTCTGGATTGCGGAGTTTTATTTTTTATTGATATGCTAGACATGCTTCCTCACCTTGACCGAATATTACATGCACGGCGGGTGAGGGGCAATTTTTACTTGCTACTTATATGGTATTGCAGGGGAGTTGAAAGGCTTTATTGAATGATTTCTGCGTGCACCGAGGCAAGCGCATCTTGCAGAGACTCCTCACTGAGCGAGTTGATGCTCGCAGCGAGTAATTCTGCCGCCTCTACAGTACCCTGAGGCAAGTCGTGACTATCTAACTCGGCAACCAAGCCAGCAGCGGCACCTGTTACTTTAAGCAGGGCGGTACGCTCTTTCATGAGCAGTTCAACTTCTGCGCGTAACATATTAATTTCGTCTTGATTGATGGTGCTATGCATATATGCTTTCTGATTTTGGTAATGTTCTTAAAATTTAATGCTTACAAATTTTAGCTATGTAATTGTTGCTAAACGAGCATCTTGCTACTAGCGGCAGGTGGTGTCAATCTAAGGGTGGTGAATGTGGATTAATCTTGCCAAATTTAGAGACAAACAAACACTTTTAGTTGAAGAATGTTGGATTTCTAGTTTTCCTGACGCACAGAGTAAGTTACAATAGCATCGTTTTATCGATTTGAAGATCAAATAGGCATCTAAAGTGGTTTATAATGTTGGATTAATTTACATTGAAACCTTTAGTTAGGCCCACACAGACATATTATTTTATTGCAACCTGCGAAAGTGGCGAAATTGGTAGACGCACTGGATTTAGGTTCCAGCGCCGCAAGGCGTGAGAGTTCGAGTCTCTCCTTTCGCACCAAACTCATTAAGTATTAAGGATTACAGCACATGGCAACTAATGTTGAAACCATCAGCAATCTAGAACGTCGTATGACGATTGTTGTCCCTATGCAGCCTCTTGAAGAGGAGATGAATCAGCGCATTAATCGCATCTCACGTACCGCAAAAATTCCAGGCTTCCGCCCAGGCAAGGTGCCGTTGAAAATGGTTCAGCAGCAATATGGCGCGCAAGTGCGTGACGAAGTGTTGTCAAATGCAGTTGAGCGTTCATTTACTGAAGCTATTGAGCAAAACAATCTGCGTGTGGCTGGTTTTCCTAATATTGAACATAAACCTTTTGAAGCGGCTGCTGGTCAATTTGAGTACATCGCCACTTTTGAAGTGTTTCCAGAAATTGCCATCGGTGACTTGTCAGGCGCTAAAGTCGAGCGCTCAGTGCTGGAAGTTGCTGATGCTGAAGTTAAAAAGACACTTGATGTATTAGTCAAGCAACGTGCGACTTACGAAGATGTTAAACGTGCAGCGAAAAAAGGAGACAAGGTGAACTTGTCTTTAACTGCTTCTATGGATGGCCAAGAAGTGGAAAGCACTGGCGCGCAAGGCATTGATTTGATTCTTGCTGATGGTGGACGTGTTGCTGAGTTTGACGAAAATGTTGTTGGTAGCAAAGCTGGAACTACAAAAACATTTGAAATAACCTATCCTGCTGATCATAAGCCGGAACAAATAGCGGGTAAAACAGTCTCTTATCAAGTGACGGTGAATAGTGTTGCTCAGGCAAAATTACCTGAAGTTGATGCGGATTTTGCACGTAGCCTAGGTGTGGAAGATGGCGATGTGGAAAAAATGAAAGCCGACATCAAGGAAAGTTTGAGTCAGGAAGTGCAAAAGCGTGTGCGTGCGAAATTAAAAGACCAAGTGTTTAATGCGCTGGTGGCTGCCGCACAATTTGAGTTGCCGAAAGCTATCGTGGCTGCGGAAACTAACCGTTTAATGCAAATGGCTCAGCAAAACTTGCAACAACGCGGGGTGGATTTAAGCAATGTACAGCTTGAGCCAGCGATGTTTGAAGAGCAAGCTGCGCGTAACGCGACTTTGCGTTTGATATTGAGTGACGTTGTGAATAAGAACTCGCTACAAGCCAATGCCGAGCAAGTGCGTGCAATGGTTGAGCAGTTCTCACAAAGCTTTGAGCATCCAGCTGATGTGGTTCGCTGGTACTACGAAGATCCAAAACGTTTGGATGAGCCTGCAAGTTTGGCAACCGAAGAGAATGTGGTTGCATGGGTGATGAAAACTGCCCAAGTGACTGATGTTGAGGTTAAGTTTGATGATTTGATGGGAAATGCATAATGTTTACACAAGGTCATTCTGAAGGACAAAATCAGCTAGTTCAACCGTCATGGGATCCCCAAAGCTTGGGTTATATCCCAATGGTGATTGAGCAAAGCGGACGCGGTGAGCGTTCCTACGATATTTACTCGCGCTTATTAAAAGAGCGGGTGATATTCTTGGTTGGTCCAGTGAATGACATGAGTGCAAACTTGGTTGTCGCTCAGTTGCTGTTTTTAGAGGCTGAGAATCCAGATAAAGACATTTCACTTTACATTAACTCGCCAGGTGGTTCAGTGACTGCTGGGATGTCTATCTATGACACCATGCAATTCATTAAACCAGATGTAAGCACACTGTGTATCGGTCAAGCAGCGAGCATGGGTGCTTTCTTATTGGCGGCGGGTGAAAAAAACAAACGTTATAGTTTGCCAAATTCACGCATTATGATTCATCAGCCGTCTGGTGGTTTCCAAGGTCAGTCTTCTGATATTCAGATTCACGCCAAAGAAATTATGTATCTGCGTGAAAAATTGAACGGAATTTTGGCACATCACTCAGGCAGAACTTCAGAAGAGATTGACCGTGATACAGAACGTGATAACTTTATGAGTGCAGAGCAATCAGTCGCATATGGCTTGATTGACAAAGTGATTGCGAGTCGAACCGACGCGGCATGATATTTGCGTGATGTTGCAATGACAATGGAAAATGTTACAAAAGCAACACGCAACAAACAATAAATAGGAAAAATTCATGGTGACGAAAGCTGAAGGCGAAAAACTATTGTACTGTTCCTTTTGTGGGAAGAGTCAGCATGAAGTGAGAAAGCTGATCGCAGGCCCGTCAGTCTTTATTTGCGATGAATGCGTTGATTTGTGCAACGATATTATTCGCGAAGAAGTACAAGGCGATAGCAGTATCAAGCCGCGCGATGGCAACTTACCTAGCCCAAAAGAAATTTGCGAAATTCTCGACCAATACGTCATTGGTCAAACACAAGCTAAGAAAAGCTTGGCCGTTGCTGTTTACAATCACTACAAGCGTTTAGACCAGCCATCAGCTAAAGATGATGTGGAAATTGCTAAAAGTAATATTTTAGTCATTGGGCCAACTGGCTCAGGTAAGACGCTACTTGCGCAAACGCTTGCTCGCTTGCTCGATGTGCCATTTGTGATGGCCGATGCCACCACCTTGACCGAAGCTGGTTATGTGGGTGAAGACGTTGAAAACATCATGCAAAAACTTTTGCAAAAGTGTGATTATGATGTTGAAAAAGCGCAGCGTGGAATTGTATATATTGATGAAATTGATAAGATTTCGCGCAAGTCAGACAATCCTTCTATTACCCGTGACGTGTCAGGCGAGGGCGTTCAACAAGCGTTGCTCAAGCTGATTGAGGGGACTATTGCCTCTGTGCCTCCACAAGGTGGCCGTAAACATCCAAATCAAGAGTTTGTACAACTCGATACCACGAATATCCTCTTTATTTGCGGCGGCGCATTTGACGGTCTAGATAAAGTGATTCGCAGGCGTTCAGAAAAAGGTGGTATTGGTTTCGGCGCTGAAGTGAAAAGCAAAGAAGACGCACGTGCCATCGGTGAAGTATTGCGCGATGTAGAGCCAGAAGACTTGATTAAGTTTGGCTTAATTCCAGAGTTTGTTGGTCGTTTACCAGCGATTGCTACTTTAGAGTCGCTTGATGAAGCGGCTTTAATGACTATCTTAGTTGAGCCTAAAAATGCACTCACTAAGCAATATGCTAAGCTGTTCAAAATGGAAGGCGTGGAGCTTGAGTTCCGTGAGGATGCTTTACGCGTAATCTCTAAAAAGGCGCTTGAGCGTAAAACGGGTGCGCGTGGTTTGCGCTCTATCATTGAACATGCGCTGCTCGAAATTATGTTTGATTTACCATCCATCACTAACTTAAGTAAAGTGGTGATAGATGAAGGTGTCATTACTGGTGAGAACCCACCTATTATGATTTACTCCGACGATAATCGTTTGGCGGAATCTGCGAGTTAAATTCTAATTAAGTAAATTTGCTAGCATTTAATTTTTATTACTTGCTAGCACTTGAAACAAGCATTGTTTGCCCCTATTTATACAACATACGCGTACAGTATGTGACTGTACGTGGCTTACATTGAAGGTTTCTCATGACAGATAAAACTTTACCAGAATTTTCGGCTGACGCTGGCTTGTTGCCTTTGTTGCCACTGCGCGATGTTGTGGTTTATCCTCACCTCGTAATCCCTCTGTTTGTTGGTCGTGCCAAGTCTGTGCGTGCTTTAGAGCTCGCCTCTGAGCACAATAAACAAATCTTCTTAGTTGCCCAGAAATCCCCCAATAATGATGAGCCAGATGGATCTGACTTGTATGAAGTAGGTACGATTGCAACGGTATTACAAATGCTCAAACTGCCTGACGGTACCGTTAAGGTGCTGGTGGAAGGGGTGCATCGCGCCCGCGTAGTTGAGTTTGTGGATACTGTCGACTGCTTTGCTGCAAAAGTTGAGCAAATTGAAAATACCGTAGAAGATGAAAACGAAACACAAGCATTAATGCGTACCGTGTTTACGCAGTTTGATCAGTACGTTAAGCTCAACAAAAAAATCCCGCCAGAAATTCTTACCTCTTTGGCTACCATTGATGACGCTGGCCGCTTAGCAGATACCATCACAGCGCACCTCACACTAAAGCTCGAAGAAAAACAAAGCATTCTTGAAATGTTCAGCGTCACTGAGCGTCTTGAGCATTTACTTGGTTTACTTGAATCTGAAATTGACATTTTGCAAGTTGAAAAGCGCATCCGTGGGCGTGTCAAACGTCAAATGGAAAAGAGTCAGCGTGAGTACTATTTGAATGAGCAAGTCAAAGCTATTCAGAAAGAGCTGGGTGAGCAAGATGAAAGCGCGGATATTGAAGAGCTTGAAAAACGTATTTTAGATGCGAAAATGCCTAAAGATGCGCTGGCAAAAGCCCATGCTGAGATGAAGAAGCTCAAAATGATGTCGCCAATGTCTGCAGAGGCAAGCGTGGTACGCAACTACATCGAAACGCTGGTGAATTTGCCTTGGAAGAAAAAAACCAAGATCAGCAAAGACTTGGCCGTAGCTGAAGACATTTTGAATCAAGACCACTACGGTTTAGATAAGGTAAAAGAGCGTATTGTAGAGTACCTCGCTGTTCAACAGCGTGTTGATAAGCTCAAGGCGCCAATTTTGTGTCTAGTCGGCCCGCCAGGCGTCGGTAAGACTTCACTTGGGCAAAGCATCGCTAAAGCGGTCAATCGCAAGTTTGTACGTGTCGCTTTAGGCGGCGTGCGTGACGAATCTGAGATTCGTGGGCACAGACGTACCTATATTGGCTCTATGCCAGGCAAGATTCTACAAAGCATGACCAAAGTAGCTGTCAAGAACCCACTTTTCTTGCTCGATGAAGTCGACAAAATGGGTCAAGATTTCCGTGGTGATCCATCTTCAGCCTTGCTGGAAGTATTAGACCCTGAGCAAAACCATACTTTCGTCGACCACTACGTCGAAGTTGAGTATGACTTGTCTGATGTTATGTTTGTGGCCACTTCAAACTCGCTCAATATTCCTGCACCATTACTGGATCGTATGGAAGTGATTCGTCTTGCTGGCTATACAGAAGATGAAAAAGTGAATATTGCAATGCGTTATTTATTGCCTAAGCAATTAAAAACACACGGCTTGAAAGAGCATGAAATTAACGTAGCAGAAGCGGCGGTTCGCGATATTGTACGTTATTACACACGTGAGGCTGGTGTACGTAGCTTGGACCGTGAAATCTCAAAGATTTGCCGTAAAGTGGTTAAAGAGTTGCTCACGATGGTAACCAAAACCACAGGTAAGGGGATTAAAAAGGTCTCTGTAACTCCTAAAAACTTGGATAAATACCTAGGCGTACAACGTTTTGATTACGGTATTGCTGCAAAATCCAATCAAATTGGACAAGTGACAGGCTTGGCTTGGACCGAGGTGGGCGGCGAATTGCTGACTATTGAGTCTGTGTTGCTTCCAGGTAAAGGCGTGGCCATTAAAACGGGTAAGCTTGGCGAGGTCATGCAGGAGTCTATTCAGGCTGCTATGAGCGTAGTGCGTAGCCGTGCTAAGCGTTTGGGTATTCCTGAAGACTTTTACGAGAAAAACGATATTCACATTCACTTCCCTGAAGGCGCTACGCCAAAAGATGGGCCAAGTGCGGGTATCGGTATTTGTACTGCTTTGGTATCAGTGCTCACTAAAATACCAGTTCGTGCTGA
Source organism: Methylophilaceae bacterium (assembly GCA_036504995.1). GTDB lineage: Bacteria > Pseudomonadota > Gammaproteobacteria > Burkholderiales > Methylophilaceae > DASXUG01. Next base: position 142,213 of record DASXUG010000001.1, read on the forward strand.
TGTTGCCATGACGGGTGAAATTACTCTACGTGGCGAAGTGTTGCCAATCGGTGGTTTGAAAGAAAAACTATTGGCAGCTCATCGTGGTGGTATCAAAATAGTACTGATTCCTGATCAGAACGTGAAAGATTTAACTGAGATTCCAGAAAACATTAAAAGTGGTCTGGAAATCCATCCCGTTAAATGGATCGATGAGGTATTGGAATACGCGTTAGAGCGTAGCCCAACCCCTTTGGAGGAGTTGGTTGTAGCCCCTGATGTGGTGAATGCGGAGGTCGAAGCTAAAGAGCCTGAGATCGCTGTTGTCACTAAACATTAACGATATATTCAGCATTTCTGTGTAAATTTGTCACAAAGGCTTGACATAAGCTTTTGTGACTTGCTATAAAGCTACACACAGGGAGAAGCCTGCTTATATTAATAATGACGAAAGGGGATTACAAGTGAATAAATCAGATTTGATTGACCATATTGCTAAAGCCGCTGGAATTTCTAAAGCTGCTGCTGGCCGTTCTTTAGATGCTGCAACGTCTACTATCACCAAAGCCTTAAAAAAGGGTGATACCGTAACATTAATTGGTTTTGGTACATTTTATGTAGGTGATCGTGCGGCTAGAAGTGGTCGTAATCCTCGCACTGGTGCAGAAATTAAAATCAAAGCTGCTAAATCTCCCAAATTTAGGGCTGGTAAAGCACTAAAAGATAGTGTAAACTAGCGGTCTTCGTTGATGAAGACGGGTGCTTAGCTCAGTTGGTAGAGCGTCGCCCTTACAAGGCGAATGTCAGCGGTTCGACCCCGTTAGCACCCACCAGTCATCAACGTGCAATACCAGTAACTAACTGGCAACTACGTTGCAAGTGTTATGGAATGCAACCAGTTTAGGAGCGGTAGTTCAGTTGGTTAGAATACCGGCCTGTCACGCCGGGGGTCGCGGGTTCGAGTCCCGTCCGCTCCGCCACTAATTAGCGTATGTTTCATGAAGCAGCGCAATTAAATAAAAAGCCCCGAGAAATCGGGGCTTTTTATTTTTCCATCTATCTTAATTGTTTAGGTTGGTCCTCATTCCAAGTTTGAAAGAACCAAGGTGTTTGCCTATCAGGCAGCCTAATGAAAAGTCCGCCTGATAGGGTTTGAGGGGTTAGACTTGAGGATGCGCGCGTTCAGACTTGGCGCATATTTTATTTAAACCATTTAAATAGGCCTTAGCTGAAGCGATAACAATATCGGTATCTGCCCCCTGCCCGTTAACAATGCGACCTCCTTTGGCGAGACGTACTGTCACTTCACCCTGTGCATCAGTGCCGCTGGTAATATTGTTGACCGAATACAAAAGCAACTCTGCACCACTATTAACAATATTTTCTATCGCTTTAAAAGCAGCATCTACAGGGCCACCACCATCGGACTCGGCTTTTATCTCGGTCCCCGCATCGCTGATGGTCAATTGTGCATGGGGTACTTCGCCTGTTTGAGAGGTGACTTGTAAATAAACTAATTTATAGTTTTCCGCAGTTTCAGAGATAAATTCGTCGCTCACCAAAGCATGCAAGTCCTCATCAAAGATTTCAGATTTTTTGTCCGCCAATATTTTGAAGCGAGCAAATGCCGCGTTTAATGATTCTTCACTTTCCAATTCTATGCCTAACTCTTTCAAGCGACTTCTAAATGCGTTGCGGCCTGACAATTTGCCCAACGTAAGCTTGTTGGCACCCCAGCCCACATCCTCTGCGCGCATGATTTCATAAGTTTCACGGTGTTTTAATACGCCATCTTGGTGTATGCCGCTTTCGTGCGAGAATGCATTGGCACCGACAACTGCTTTATTAGGCTGCACAGGATAGCCCGTAATGGTAGAAACCAACTTGGAGGCAGGGACGATTTGGGTGGTATCGATGCTGGTTTCTAAGTTAAATATGTCGCGGCGTGTTTTCACTGCCATGACTATTTCCTCTAAGCTTGCATTGCCAGCACGTTCACCTAAACCATTGATGGTGCATTCAACCTGGCGCGCGCCTGCCATGACAGCGGCTAAAGAGTTGGCAACTGCCATCCCTAAATCATTATGGCAGTGGGTTGACCAAATCACTTTATCAGCGTTTTTGACGCGTGCAATTAATTGTTGCATGCGTTCGCCCCATAAAGCAGGGATTGAGTAACCCACTGTGTCTGGTACGTTAATCGTTTTTGCACCTGCTTCAATGACGGCATCAAATACCTGTACTAAGAAGTCAATATCAGAGCGCACCGCATCTTCTGCTGAGAACTCAACATCATCCGTATATTCACGTGCCCATTTAACTGCTTGCACCGCACGCTCTAATACTTGTTCTGGTGTCATACGCAATTTATTTTGCATGTGAATGGGTGAGGTTGCAATAAACGTGTGAATGCGGCCTTTTTTGGCGGGTTTAATTGCTTCGCCGGCGCGGCGAATGTCATTCTCATTGGCACGTGCTAATGAGCACACAGTAGACTCTTTAATCACTTCAGCTACTGCATGAATGGCATCAAAGTCACCTGGACTGGCAGCGGCAAAACCAGCTTCAATCACGTTAACGCCCAATTTTTCTAATTGGCGTGCAATGCGAATTTTTTCTTCTTTAGTCATGGCAGCGCCAGGACTTTGTTCGCCATCGCGTAATGTTGTATCAAAAATAATTAATTGATTGTTCTGAATGTTTTTCATCATGTTCTTTCAACGGGCTTAATATCAAAGTTCAAGTTTTTGATATGTATAGATTATATCCATCATTCAATGATGATGGCGTGCTTAATACATTGGGTATAACAAAAAAGTGGGATAGTTTGCGCGCTAGCGCAGTAGTGCTAGGCGTGACAATAGCGCATCGTTTAGGCTAAAGCCTAACAATGTGTCACGTGAAAATGATGTGAATTGAGAATTCATACTATAAATATAATCACTTTTTTAAGTTTTGGCAACTTTTATACACGTATTTACATACTAACAGTGGATTATATGGACGTTTTTTTCTTTTCCAGTTTACGCATCGCCCACAATATATAGCCTGAAATACCGTAGCCAAACGCAACCATAAATAAAACTTCAGCAGGGCTATATGAAATTAATACAAATGCCAGCACGATGAGTAATATCACCACGAAAGGCACGCTGCTTTTTAAATTAATGTCTTTCCCGCTATAAAATTTAAGATCGCTGACCATAGTGAGTCCCGCAAATAGAGTAACGAACCATGCGACCCATTTGATTTGGAGCCAGTTAAAAAATACTTCATCGCCAGCAATGCCATTATCATATGAAACCCAAATCAACCCAGCTAATAGTGCAGCCGCTGCAGGGCTTGGCAGACCTTGAAAATAACGCTTATCACCATCATCTAATTTTGTATTAAATCGGGCCAAGCGCAATGCGGCACATGCGCAATAAATGAAAGCAGCAATCCAGCCCAGTTTGTGCATGGGTTTTAATGCCCATACATACATCACCAATGCAGGTGCGACACCAAAGGAGACCATGTCAGACAGGCTGTCATATTCAGCACCAAACGTACTTTGCGTGTTAGTCATACGGGCAACGCGACCATCCAAGCCATCCATCACCATGGCTATAAAAATGGCAATCGCGGATTGCTCATAATTGCCACTCATGGCTTGTACGATAGCGTAGAACCCGCCAAATAAAGCTGCGGTAGTAAACAAGTTGGGGAGTAAGTAAATGCTACGTTCGCGCAAGTTAGGTTTTAACAGGTCTTGCCTTCTACGGTTGCGTGGCGCTGGTTCAGCCATGGTTCTTGTTGTTCCTTTTATTGTTGCATAGGAGTCGTGCTGTGACTGGGAAAAATATTACTAAAATATTGCGTAGTATAGCAAAGCTAGCAAGATTGACTATGATAGTATCGCGTCTTGATTCAATAAATGCTACTTAAATAATTAACACCTTATGCAATTTACACTACATAAACAAGACGGTCACGCACGCCGCGGCACCGTTCATCTAGCGCATGGCGATGTGCAAACACCAGCTTTTATGCCAGTTGGTACTTATGGCTCAGTTAAAAGTCTTTCTCCAGACGATGTGCGCGATATTGGCGCACACATACTATTAGGCAATACATTTCACCTTTGGTTGCGCCCTGGCTTAGAAGTTATTGCGGCGCATGGAGGCTTGCATGACTTTATGGGGTGGGATGGGCCAATTCTTACGGACTCTGGTGGCTTTCAAGTATGGAGTTTGGGAGACTTACGCAAAATTTCAGAAGAAGGCGTCAAGTTTCGCTCACCCATCAATGGCGATAGCTGTTTTTTAACGCCCGAAGAATCTATGCGTATTCAAAAGGTGCTCAATTCTGACATCGTGATGATCTTTGATGAATGTACCCCGTATCCTGCCACTACCCAGCAAGCCAATGATTCTATGCAACTTTCATTGCGTTGGGCGAAACGTAGTAAAGCTGCACATGCAGGTAATCCGAATGCGTTATTCGGCATTATTCAGGGCGGGATGTATGAAACGTTACGCGATGTCTCACTAAATGGCCTAACCGAGATCGGTTTTGATGGTTACGCGATTGGTGGGCTGTCAGTGGGTGAGCCAAAGGAGGATATGCTACGTATTCTCGCGCATACCGCGCCACAAATGCCACAAGATAAACCGCGTTACCTGATGGGTGTGGGTACACCAGAGGATCTGGTGGCGGGAGTGAGTCGTGGGGTGGATATGTTTGATTGTGTCATGCCCACACGCAACGCGCGTAACGGTTGGTTGTTTACACGTAACGGTGACATCAAATTGAAAAATGCGCGATATAAACTTGATACCTCACCTATTGATGACCAATGCACTTGCTATACCTGCCGCAACTTTAGCCGTTCGTATTTGCATCATTTGTACCGCGTAGGTGAGATCTTAGGCGCGCGCCTTAACACCATACATAACTTGCATTATTACCAAGAACTCATGGCGGGAATGCGCTCGGCAATTGAAGCGGGCCGGTTTGATGCGTTTGTCCAAACCTTTACTGAGCAAAGAGCGCAACTTTCGCTAGAAGCGTAAAATGCTTTAATGTTGGATGATGTGTTAAAATCCCGCACTTTATTGAAATAGCACAGGTTTTTCTGTGGTGTTTGTTTTTATGTTACTTGAATTTTGTGATACTTAAATTTGTATTATTTAAATTTTGAAAAGTTAAATTAGGAAAATTGAATTATGTTGATTAGCTCTGCATACGCTGCTTCAGGCGCCGCAACTCAAGACTGGATGAGCCTTGCGCCTATGGTCGTTATTTTTGTATTGTTTTATTTTATGCTGATTCGTCCACAAATGAAGCAAGCTAAAGAAACTAAAGCGATGATTGAAGCTTTGCAAAAAGGCGATGAAGTGGTCACTACAGGCGGTATTGTTGGCCGAGTTGCCAAGGTCAGCAATGATTTTGTTGTGCTTGAAATTACCGACAGTGTCTCCATTAATGTACAAAAGCAAGCGGTACAAACCTTGTTGCCCAAGGGTACTATTAAGGCCATTTAATCCTTCATTAAACAACTAAATGCCCAGTTAGCAACACTAAGTGGGCATTTAAATAAAACACGAGCCGCGTTATGAACCGTTATCCGATGTGGAAGTATCTTTTAGTTCTCACTATCCTTATTTTGGGCTTGGTGTACTCACTCCCGAATATGTTTGGCGAGTCTCCTGCTGTGCAAATTACGGCTGCAAAAAACAGTAGTATGCTAGACCCAGCCTTGCTCGGTCAGGTAGAAAGCGTGCTGAAAGATGAAAAGATTCAATATGAACGCGTGTTTGTAGATAAAAACAGTATTAAAGCAACGTTTGCCAATGTGGACGTGCAAGGGCGAGCAAAAGACGTACTGCTGGCTAAGTTGGGTAAAGATTACGTCGTTGCGTTAAATCTGCTTTCCCGCTCACCGGCTTGGCTGACTAGCATTGGTGCCCTGCCTATGTACTTGGGCTTGGATTTGCGTGGTGGCGTGCACTTCTTGTTGCAAGTGGATATGAAGGCTGCTTTAGATAAAGCTGCAGATCGTTACGTGGGCGATTTCCGTACTGCTTTACGTAAAGAGCGCGTGGAGTACTTGGGTGTTTCTCGTGAAGGACAAACCGTTCAATTGCGCTTTAGCAACCCTGCGGAAATGTCAAAAGCCTATAAAATCCTTGCCAAAGAATATCCAGACTTAACACTTAAAGAAACCGATAACGGGACTGATAAGTTGTTAATCGCCAGCTTAAATCCAGAGTCACAAAAACGCATTCAAGACTTTGCGTTGAAGCAAAATATTCAAACGCTACATAACCGTATTAATGAGCTTGGTGTTGCCGAGCCGATTATTCAGCAACAAGGCGCTGACCGTATCGTGGTGCAATTGCCAGGGGTGCAGGATACGGCTAAAGCAAAAGAGATTTTGGGGCGCACGGCTACGCTTGAAATCCGTATGGTGGACGAAGAGAAGAGTGATGCCGTCACCCTAGAGAACGCCAGCAAGGGGCAGGTGCCGTTTGGGGATGAGTATTTTGTAGATCGCGGTCAACAGCCTATTTTGGTGAAAAAAGCGGTGATGCTGACAGGCGATTATATTACGGACGCGGGCCCAGGCATGGACCAGCAAAGTGGTCGTTCTGTAGTGCATGTCACCTTAGATGGTCGTGGCGCGCGCATTTTTAAACAGGTGACTAAAGAAAACGTTGGCAAACGCATGGCCATCTTGTTGGTTGAAAAAGGTCAGGCAGAAGTGATTACTGCGCCAGTCATTAATGAAGAGATTGGCGGCGGTCGTGTGCAGATTTCTGGTATGGCGAATACGCAAGAAGCCACGGATATTTCATTGCTGCTACGTGCAGGTGCGTTAGCTGCGCCTATGGATATTGTCGAAGAGCGTACTGTTGGCCCAAGCATGGGTGAAGAAAACATCAAGCGTGGTATGCATTCAACGCTCTGGGGTTTTGCGGCGATTGCGATATTTATGATGATTTACTACTTAGTATTTGGTGGTATTTCAGTCGTTGCTTTAGGCATCAACTTGTTATTGTTGCTAGCCTTGCTCTCATTGTTACAAGCGACACTTACCTTGCCAGGCCTCGCCGCGATCGCGTTGACCTTGGGGATGGCGATTGACGCTAACGTACTTGTGAATGAGCGTATCCGCGAAGAGTTGCGTAATGGTAATACACCGCAAGCTGCGATTCATGCGGGCTATGATCGTGCTTTTGATACGATTTTAGACTCCAACGTAACGACATTTATTGTGGGTATGATGTTGTTCAGCTTTGGCTCGGGTCCGATTAAAGGTTTTGCCGTGGTGCATATGTTAGGTATTTTGACTTCAATGTTCAGTGCCGTGGTGGTGTCACGTGTGTTAGTGAATTTAATGTACGGTTATCGCCGTAAAATCAGTAAATTAGCCATTGGTTAACACTGACATAACTAAATGCATCATTTGATAGATTGAAAATTAAGAGCAAATTCTATGGAAATTTTTAAAATAAAGCGTGACATTCCGTTTATGAGTTATGGCCGTATTACCACCGCCATTTCACTGATTACGTTTGTATTGGCCGTGTTTTTTCTTGTACAAAAAGGGCTTAACCTAGGTGTTGATTTCACTGGCGGCACCTTGATGGAAGTAAGTTATCCGCAAGCCGCCGATGTACAAAAAATCCGTGAAGCGGTTGATGCTATTGGTCTGCAAGACGCGACAGTGCAAAACTTCGGTACTAGTCATGATGTGTTGATTCGTTTGCCATTGAAGCCTAAATTGTCGATTTCACAGCTTTCTGAGCAAGTGTTAACGGCCCTACAAAAAGCAGATCCTAGCGTCAAAATGAGTCGCGTAGAATCTGTAGGCGCCCAAGTCGGGCAAGAGCTATATGAAAATGGCGCGCTGGCTTTATTGCTGGTGTCATTCGGGATTGTCGCGTATTTGGCCTTGCGATTTGAGTGGCGTTTTGCGGTAGCTGCAATTCTTGCCAATATGCATGACGTGGTCATTATTCTTGGCTTCTTTGCCTTCTTTCAATGGGAATTTAACCTTACCGTGCTAGCCGCAATTTTGGCGGTGTTAGGTTACTCAGTGAACGAGTCCGTGGTGGTGTTTGACAGAGTGCGCGAAAACTTCCGTAAAATGCGTAAAGCCAGCGTGACGCATGTGATTGATAACGCGATTACCCGCACCATGTCACGTACCGTGATTACCCACTTCTGTACGCAATTAATGGTGCTTTCGATGTTTTTGTTTGGCGGCGAAGTGTTACATAACTTCTCATTAGCACTTACCATCGGTATTTTGTTCGGTATTTATTCTTCAGTGTTGGTTGCTTGCCCAATCGCTATGTATTTGGGTGTTTCACGTGCCAATTTGATGAGTGGCGCTGAGAAAAAGCCTGAAGATATTGACGGCAACCCTTAACCCCTATCTTTTACAGCAATTAGCCCTTAAAAACTTGACAACCTAATGAGATAACGCAGAAACTAGCGTTATCTCATTCACTATCGAACTTAATTGGATTCCATTCCCGTACCCCTGCAGTTTGGTATTTTGATACTACTGCTCTCGATTTCTGCTTTCTTTTCAATCGCCGAAACCAGCCTAATGTCGCTTAACCGTTATCGGATGCGGCATTTAGCTAATGAAGGTCATCGTGGCGCAAAACTAGCGCGCAAACTCCTGTCACAAACAGATAAGTTGCTGGGCGTGATTTTACTTGGCAATACCTTGTGTATCGCGGCCTCATCAACCATCGTCACCGTGCTTACCGTACAGCTTTTTGGCGAGGGGGAATGGATATTGATGATAGGTACACTAGCGATTACTTTTGCTATTCTGGTATTTAGTGAGATTTCGCCCAAAGTGATTGCGGCTGCTTATCCAGAAAAAATTGGCTTTGCTTGTAGTTATTTGCTTTATCCCCTGTTGTGGCTGTTTAACCCAGTGGTTACCTTTGTAAATTTATTTGTCAGTGCGTTCGTACGCCTGTTGGGTATTAAGCTCAACTTTAGTGAGAGCATGCATGCTGTCACTACAGAAGAGCTCAAAAGTATTGTGACAGAAGCGGGTAGTTATATTCCTAAAAAGAATCGGACAATTCTGCTTAATCTGTTTGATTTAGAGAGCGCTACCGTCGACGATGTGATGACCGCACACACACAAATTGAAGCGATTGATTTAGATCAGCCGATTGAGGAAATGGTACAAAAGCTAAGTACTAGCAACCATACGCGCTTACCCGTACGCAGAAGTAGTGGTGAGGAGATTGTGGGTATCCTACATCTAAGAAAAATTATGACGCGTTTGCGTGATGGAGATCTCACGGTAGAAGATATAGAAGAGGTGATGAAAGAGCCCTACTTTATCCCTGCCAGCACACCGCTGTACACACAGATGCAACAGTTCCAAGAGCATCGCCGTCGCATCGCTTTGGTGGTTGATGAGTATGGTGAACTAAAAGGCTTAATCACTATCGAAGATATATTGGAAGAAATTATTGGTGACTTTACCGCCCAATCCCCGTTAAGACACGGTAGCTATCGTCAAGAAGAAGACGGCAGCTGGATTGTGGATGGCAGTGCTAGTTTGCGCGATCTCAATAAAAAACTCGGCTTTGAATTCCCTTTAGATGGTCCTAAGACCATGAATGGTCTGGTGTTAGAGCACTTTGAAGATATCCCTGAGCCTAACACTAGTTTTAAAATAGGAATACATGCGCTTGAGGTCTTGCAGACTCAGGATCGGGTTGTGAAAAGCGTAAGAATATACGCCTAAAACAAACTTTCAGAAAAAACACCAATAACTAGGCTTAATTGGGGCTTGAAATTTTTAGAATTAGGCTCACAATAGATATAAATATGGCAAGTACTCGGCATCAAGAAAATATACTGGAGAAATCCAAGGCGGAAAAAATTAAACCTCCGTCTATGTATAAAGTTATGCTTTTTAATGACGATTACACACCTATGGAGTTTGTTGTTGATGTGATTCAGCGATTCTTTCTTAAGAGCCGCGAACAAGCGACGCAAATTATGTTGAAGGTGCATACTGAGGGTATGGGCGTATGTGGCGTTTATCCGCGAGATATTGCCGACACCAAAGTAAATCAAGTAATGAGCTATGCCCAAGAACATCAACACCCACTCCAATGTGGCATGGAAGAAGTTTAGTTTATAGATCTGTGCTTTGTTGCATGGAATTAAAATTGCTTCTGATTATCCAAGCTGAATAGAACGTACTTTTATTTTCCTCTGGTTTTTAGTTGTGGGAAAAAGTAGTAATTTTGATCTTACCAAGGTGTACAAAATGATTGCTCAAGAACTCGAAGTATCACTACATATGGCCTTTATGGATGCGCGCCAAAAGCGCCATGAACTTATCACGGTTGAGCACTTGCTGCTTGCGATGATAGATAACCCGACTGCGGCTGATGTTCTGCGCTCTTGCGGTGCAAATCTTGATAATTTGCGCTCGGAGTTAGTGAGCTATATTGAGGAGCATACTCCGACAGTAGACGGTACAGACGAGGTGGATACACAGCCCACACTCGGCTTTCAACGCGTGATTCAACGCGCCATTTTACATGTACAGTCCTCAGGTAAAAAAGAAGTGACTGGTGCCAACGTATTGGTTGCCATTTACGGCGAAAAAGACTCTCATGCAGTATTTTTCTTGCACCAACAAGGGGTAACACGCCTCGATGTGGTGAACTTTATCTCTCATGGTGTAGCGAAAGTTGCAGACAACAATGCGACGAAACGTGTAGAGAGTGAGCAGGAAACAGAATCTGAACCAGTGCCAGCGGGTGCGCTCGAAAACTTTACTGAGAATTTAAATCAACAAGTGTTGGCGGGCAAAATTGACCCGTTGATCGGACGCGATCAGGAATTGGAGCGGGTCATTCAAACCTTGTGCCGTCGCCGCAAAAACAACCCATTGCTGGTGGGTGAGGCTGGTGTAGGTAAAACTGCCATCGCGGAGGGCTTGGCACGTCGTATTGTTGAAGGTAACGTGCCAGATGTGTTATCAAAAGCCGTGATTTACTCACTTGATATGGGCGCTTTATTGGCAGGTACCAAGTATCGTGGCGATTTCGAGCAACGCTTAAAAGCCGTGATGAAAAAACTATCAGAGCAGCCAGATGCTGTATTGTTTATTGACGAGATTCACACGCTGATTGGTGCTGGCGCTGCAAGTGGTGGCACGTTAGATGCGTCTAATTTGCTTAAACCAGCGCTTTCAAACGGCTCACTAAAATGCATTGGTGCAACGACTTACCAAGAGTATCGCGGTATCTTCGAAAAAGATCACGCGCTTTCACGTCGCTTCCAAAAAGTGGATGTGGTTGAACCTAGCATTGCTGAAACCATTGAAATACTAAAGGGCTTGAAGTCTCGCTTTGAGAAACACCATAGCGTGAAATACACCGCATCTGCATTAAGTACTGCGGTAGAGCTTTCAGCCAAGTATATTAACGACCGCCATTTACCTGATAAGGCGATTGATATCATTGATGAAGCTGGTGCAGCGCAACGCATTTTGCCTAAATCAAAACAGAAAAAAGTAATTGGCAATAAGGAGATTGAAGACATTATTGCTAAAGTAGCGCGCATTCCGCCTAAAAATATCACAGCTGATGACCGCAGTGCGCTCAAAACGCTTGATCGTGACCTGAAGGCTACTGTGTTCGGCCAAGATAAGGCAATTGATGCCTTAGCTTCAGCCATTAAGATGGCGCGTAGTGGTTTAGGTAGTTCAACTAAACCGATAGGCTCATTCTTGTTCTCAGGCCCGACTGGCGTAGGTAAAACGGAAGTGGCTCGCCAATTGGCTTATACGCTAGGCATTGAGTTGATTCGTTTTGATATGTCTGAATATATGGAGCGTCATGCAGTTTCACGCTTAATCGGTGCACCTCCAGGTTATGTGGGTTTTGAGCAAGGTGGTTTGTTGACTGAAGCCATTACTAAACATCCCTATTGCGTATTATTGCTGGATGAAATTGAAAAGGCGCATCCTGATATTTTTAATATCTTGTTGCAAGTGATGGATCACGGTACTTTGACGGATAATAATGGTCGTAAAGCGGATTTCCGTAACGTGACGATTATTATGACGACGAACGCAGGTGCGGAAGCCATTTCTAAAACCAGCATAGGCTTTACCCTTGGTAAGCATGAGGGTGATGAAATGGCGGATATTAAACGTATGTTTACACCAGAGTTCCGTAATCGTCTGGATGCAACGGTATCATTTGCACCGTTGTCTGAAGAAGTCATCATGCGCGTAGTGGATAAATTCCTGATGCAGCTTGAAGACCAATTGCACGAGAAAAAAGTAGAGGCCACCTTCACCAATAAGCTTAAAGCTTACCTTGGTAAAAAAGGCTTCGATCCACTTATGGGTGCGCGCCCCATGTCTCGTTTGATTCAAGATACGATTCGTCGTGCCTTGGCAGATGAGCTATTATTTGGGCGTTTAGCCAATGGCGGTAACGTGAAGGTCGATGTGAATGATAAAGACGAAATCACGTTAATCTTTGATGAGACTGGCATCAGTGCTGAAAAGCCTTTAGCTGCAGACGTGGTTTAACTTAACTTTAGTTTTAGCTTAGCGCTAGTCTTAACAGTAGTCAGAAATAAAAAAGGTGAACTTAGGTTCACCTTTTTTATTGGGGCTTGTTTATATAATCTCAAATTTATTCGGTCCAAGTTGGATATTTTTCCATCACGCTTGTAAATAAATCTGACGCTACCAGAGTTGCCAGCCAAGCACGTAGTTTTGGATAGGGGCTAAGCTCAAACCACGCGGCGTCCACTGCTGCAAATTGGCGGATAAACGGAAAAATTGCCACATCTGCAAGACTTAAACGGTCACCCAATAAAAATGTTTCTGCGTTTAGACGGTCCTCAAGTAGCTGTAAAAATACCTCACCTTGCGCTCGATACTCTGCTTGCGACTGCTCTGGGAAACGGTCAGGATATTTATATCGATCTAACGCGCGTTTAAATGCACCGTCATTTTCGACTATTAGCCCATCAATGAGTTGCTGAAGTGCTGGTTGCTTAAGCCGCTGCCAGTCAGCTGAGTCTTGCTGCTGCAATGCCCAGCGCATGATATGTAGGCTTTCTTCCAACACCATGCCGTTTTGTAACACCAGTACAGGCACTGTGCCTTTGGGAGATGCCTGTAACATAGCGGAGGGTTTGTCACGCAAAGATATTTCACGTATTTCCACTTCTACGTTTGCATAACGTAAAGCCATGCGTGCGCGCATAGCGTAAGGACAGCGTCGATAAGAATAAAGGATGTGATGGTTTGGCATAAAAGAGTGTTTATGCTACCACGCCAAAAACTGTAGTGGCATGTGACCGCCGCTTGGCCATGCAAAATATGTAAATTATCGTTGACAGTTTAAAATTAATGGATTTAAAATGGATTCTTAATGTATTATTTATGGATTTTAAAATACCATCTAACTGATATAAATTATTGGTCTATGGTCAGTTGTTTATTGGGTAATTCGTGGTTTTTTTCTTAGGGGAGCAGAAATGCAACTGATTCGTGTGGGCTTAAGCGCTCCAACTCAGTTTGTAAGCCAAAACAGTGGATTAACTTAAGGAGAATATCATGTGTAACAGCCCATTAACGCCTGCATTACGAAAGTTAATGCATACATGCCAAATTTTAAAGACAACAGAAGCCAAAGTATTGGCTGCACACCTCAATAAATCACCCGCTACCGTACGTACTGAGTTTCAACGCATTATGACGCTGATGAATGTGAATTGTCGTTATGCAGCACTAAAAACGGCTGAGGAAAATGGTTGGATAGAGGATGGTTCGCTTTATCATTAATGCGCACTAAATGTATGCATTTGCAGTATGGATTTTTAATGGTATCTAACTTAATCTGAAGGTGTTGGGTATATCCCACATATAAACTATTAAGGAGAGAACCATGGACGAACATCAGTCAAAAATCCCTTGTTGCCCAGAACTCATAGAGGACAATCATTGTGATATTTTCAATTTTACTCGGGTACTCACTTACCCGACCAATGTAGAGTCACGCAATGGGCAGCAAGTGAGTGTGGAGGTGATTCTACATTTTAAATTTTCACGTTGTACCTTAGGCCTTACGCTTGGCGATCCTGCGTACAGCACCACATTACTCCCTGGCGAAAAAGTGCGCTTGAGCACCACCGATAGGAGAAGTCGTTTTAGCTTTGATAGTGAGAGCACGTTAAGCTATCGCAGCGAGCAAATCTCTGAAGATCAGTATTTTATGACGGCTGCGCAGAAATATATGGCAGACGGTTCTGCCGCCCAGTCAGGACATGCGAGCAGTACATCCGCGAGTAATTGGGATTTTCATGGAGACGCCAGTGGTAGTATTGGCATACTTTCATTAAGCGCAGATGCCAGCACCAACGCTAGTGGTCATCATAATAGCAGCTCGGTTGCTGATTATTTAAATCAACAAAGTACCCATATGCAAAGTGCGTCTGCACAAGCTGTTAGCGCTACGCATAAGGCGCACTCAGTTTCTATTGGTGAGGTCTCAAGCCGCACTCACATGCAGGGAGAGTCAGAAGATCACTATGAGGCATCATCGCGCGAGTTTAGTAATTTAAATAAATGCCACGCAGTGACTTATACCTTTTACCGAATTAATAAAAAACAGAAAGTTAAATTCGAGCTGCTGGCTATTGAAAAGCGTGTCCTTGATGACAATGCTCCTATTGGCGGTATTCTGCAAACACCCGCCACTAAGCCACTACCCATTGCATTGGTGCCGCAAGATATCGCCGCAACTGCAGTGATCAAGCGTAGCACAGCGGCTGGTAATGTGGCAGGTGCAAATCTTGAATCCGCAGCCTCATTAGCCGCCACACCCAATTTGCTACGTAGCAATTTGTTAATTAATGCTGATTTTAAAACGCCTATCGATAATGCAATTCGAGAAAAAGCCCTTAACTTTGTGAGCGAGCAATTGGTCGCAAAAAATCTTATTGGTAAAGATGGCAAAGTGACCAAAGAGATTAAGCAAAGTGTTGAATTCGAGTCAGAGTTCTCTCTGCCAACCCCAGGCGTCATCGTGAAAGGTTGTTTAGATGAGTGTGATGTTTGTGAGCCGCTACTCAAAGAGCGTATGCAGTTAGAAAACGATTTGCTACGCAAACAAATCGAGTTGTTAGATAAGTCACAAGAGTATCGCTGCTGTACTGTCCCCGCAGTGGAGCCGTGCCCTTAGGCAGTGTCAAGATAAGGCGTGATGGTGTTCTAACATCATTGCTATTAATCACTCAATTTAATGAGGCTAAAGAAAAGGAGTCAATCTTATGAACAATAAATTATGGTCATTCACTGTAGGTATAACACTGTGTATGATTTTAAGCTCACCTGTTTTTGGTAAAGGTGGCTCAGACGCCGCAGAAGGCAAAGTAGTGGGTGGCGACAATCCAGACAAGCTCACCTCAGATATTGTGGACTCACATGAAGAGGTGCCACCACCTAGCCATAGCCAAATCAGCAGTTCGGATATTCAAGAACGTAAAGCCGTGCTGAGATGCAAAAAATTAAAGCCAGCGTTGCAGCAAAAGTGTTTGGATAATTTACCTTAAGATCATCCAAACGGGTGCGCTAAAAAGTGTGAGCAACGCTGTAATAGGTTGCTCACATTCGGTGTTCTCGTGAGTGCTTGGCTCAGTATTTTCTTTAACTACTAGCTAACTGAGGTTTAATCAATGTATCCAGTGCATGTAGTCGCTCTGGCGTGCCTATATCATGCCAAATGCCTTGATAGTGTTGCCCTGTCACTAAGCCTAGCGCCATCGCTTGCTTTAATAGTGGTGCCAGTTTTGCAGGCTTTCCACGCACCATGTCCTTAAATAGTACTGGTGAGTATATGCCGATGCCTGAAAATGTAAGTTTGTACTCACCATCTGCAAAGAGCTTGCTGTTATTTAAGGAAAAGTCACCTTGAGGGTGTTGCACTGGGTTGTTGACCATCACTAGGTGGGCAATATTAGGATTTACAAGTGCGCTATGTAGTGGCTTAAAATCTATCTCAGTGAATACATCACCATTAACCACTAAAAATGGTGCATCGCCCAATAAAGGCAATGCCTTGGCAATGCCCCCAGCGGTTTCTAGCGCGGTTTCTTCAGGGCTGTATTGTATATTTACACCCCACTGCTTACCGTCACCTAGCGTATCTTCAATCTGCTGGCCTAAATGCGCATGGTTGATAATTAATTCAGTAAACCCCGCATTAGCAAGTCGTTCAATATGCCACACGATGAGCGGTTTGCCACCCACTCTTAGTAGCGGCTTGGGCGTGTGGTCGGTGAGTGGTCGCATACGCTCACCGCGGCCCGCTGCCAGTATCATCGCTTTCATTTTGGGCGCCCTAAAATGTATAGCCAGCTTTGAGCTCAACACCTGCTAGGTCTTCTAGTAAGCGCTGCATAGGCTTTAGCTCAATATAGCGTTCACATACACGGCGTAAATAGTGCATGACTAATGGCATATCTTTGACATAGCCATCTTTACCGTCACGGTGGCATAGCCTTGCAAAAATGCCGAGTACTTTAATATGGCGTTGTGCGCCCATATATTCAAAATCGCGGTAAAAGTCGGCTACATCATGTGCAACAGGTAGGCCAGCTTTTTTGGCAGCTTGCCAATAACGTACTACCCAATCCAGCACTTGGTCTTCTTCCCAACTGATATAGGCATCTTTCAGGAGGGAAACCAAATCGTAGGTAATTGGGCCATAGACTGCGTCCTGAAAATCTAACACACCAGGATTGTTCTCGCATACCATCAGGTTGCGAGAGTGATAATCGCGATGCACATAGACTTTAGGTTGCGCAAGGATGTTGGCATTGAGCAAAGCAAAGGTTTTATCCAATACGCCTTGGTATTTTTCAGTCAGGGTGCGGTTGAGGTGTTTGTTGATATACCAATCGGGGAATAGCTGCATTTCACGCGTAAGTAAGGCTTCGTCATAGTCAGGAAAAATATTGGGCTTGCTGGCTAGTTGCAACTTGATTAAAGCTTGATTGGCGTCGAGGTACAGCTTGCTAGCAGAATTTTCATTGAGCGCGCTCAAATAGGTAGCATTTCCTAAATCCGTCAGTAGTAAAAAGCCTTGCTCGATATTTTGGTGCAGTACTTTAGGTACGTTTAGGCCAGCCTCGCCAAATACTTCAGCCACCTGCACAAATGGGCGGCAATCTTCTTGGGGGGGCGGAGCGTCCATGGCGATAAGCGTGCGACCATCTGCAAAGGTGAGTCTAAAATAACGTCTAAAGCTTGCATCGGCCGAGGCGGTAGTTAATTGATAAGACTCGCCGCTTAATACCTGATTAAGCCAATCTTGCAATTGTTGTTGTCTAAGCACAAATATTTACCTTATAAAAAAGTGTTAAAATTCAATCATCAAGCTCAAATGAGCGGAATTTACACATTGCCTAAAATGCGAATTTATGCGATTTTATCACTCTAGCAAAAATCACTCACAAAATAAGTCAAAATAGATACTAGGCTCGCAATCACTTTAGCTTAAAAAACACTTTGAAAATTCGATTAATCACACTGACTATCGGCTTGTTGCCGTTTAATATTTCGCAATTAAGTGCAGCAGAGCTTAACTCTGTTGCCCATGATGTTGTGCAAGAAAATGGTGAGCCAGTACGCTTAATACTGGATTGGACCTTGCTTGCTGAAAATATGAGTGTGGTGCCGCAAGCTGAAGCGGGGACAGTTGAGCAGAAGAAAAAGACAAAAGTCGACAAGCGTCAAAGTGTTGCGATTGAAAACACCCCAATTCAGAAGATCAAGCTAAGAATGAGCCCTGCGATTGCCAATTTTGAGCCACTAAATGAAACAGTCGAGGATGCAGCCAATGTAAGCGAAAACAATACGCCAGTTTCACCTGATGCCATTGTGATTCAGGGCGATAAAATGCAGATTTATCAAGACCGTCAATACACCACCACAGGTAACGCTGCCTTACTTAAGCAAGGGCAAAACATCTATGGAGACACGATTAACTACGATGTTGAAAATGGCCAGCTTAATGTAGTAGGTAACAGTAAGATTGTGGCGCAAGAAAGCGTGGTTGATGGCTCAGAACTTCATATGCGCTTAGACGATAACGTGGGTGAGATGAAAGACTCCAGTTTTACCATGAGCACTCCAGGTCGAGGCTTGACCCGCTCTGCACAGCCCCAAACACCCACGCTTTACAATGATATTGCGGAAAATAATCAATCTTACACCCAACAAAATATTGATGATAACTCCTCCGTTAACACTCCGCTCGATGGGGCGGTGAAGTCGCGTGGCGATGCGGATACGATTCTATTTGAAGGCCAAAATAGAAAGCGCTTAAAAAATGCGCGTATTACCACCTGTGAAGTGGGCAATAATGACTGGTATATAAAGTCTAGTGACTTAGAGTTGGATGACTATACCAAAACGGGTACTGGTCGTAACGCCCGCGTTGAGTTCAAAGATGTGCCTATCTTATACACACCTTGGATACGCTTTCCCTATTCTAATGAGCGTAAATCTGGCTTTCTCGCACCTACTATAGGAACTACTTCAAAAAGTGGTTTGGAAATGGTGGCGCCGTATTATTGGAACATTTCTCCTAATATGGATGCCACTTTAGCAGCGCGGTATTTATCTAAACGCGGTATTCAGTTGCAAGGTGAGTTTAGATATCTGGATGAGCATTATTCAGGTATTAATAATATTGAATATTTAAATAATGATGACTCGACCGATAAAACGCGTTTTTATATCAAACTTAAGCACCAGCAGACCTTAAGCAATGGCGTTTCATTTAATTATGATTATTCCAAAGTGTCAGATAATGCATATTTCTCGGATATGACCTCGCGCATTATTACCACCAGTTTGGTCAATCTGCCGCAACAGGCTTCTGTCAGTTATAGCTATGGCGGTTGGGGCTTTAATGCACTAGTGCAAAAATATCAAACACTCGATAATGTTTCATTTCCTTACGAGCGTTTGCCACAAATCACTGCTACAACCGATCAAGACTTTGGACCGTTCAATTTTAAAATGAATAACCAGTTTGTGCGCTTTGATACAGATTTGAGCGCTCCACAAACTTTGGTAAAAGGTAATCGCTTTTCTACCTACCCAAGCATAAGCCTACCCTATGCGGTGCCTTTTGGTTATATTACGCCTAAGCTTGGTGTGAGCTATACCAATTACGACTTAACTAATTTTGCGCCAACTGGCTTGGATGCAAACTCTACGCGCACACTGCCGATTTTCAGTTTAGATACAGGCGTGTTTTTTGACCGTAAAACCAAAATTGGCAAAAATAGTTACACGCAAACGTTAGAGCCGCGTTTGTTCTATGTTTATATTCCGTACCAAGATCAATCCAAGATGCCTGTGTTTGATTCGGCGCTGGCTGATTTAAATTTGGGTACGTTGTTTCTTGAAAATCAATACGTGGGCGGTGATCGTGTCAACAATGCAAACCAGTTGAGCATGGCGGTAACCAGTCGCTTATTTGATGCGAATACGGGGGTACAGCGCTTGGCCGCTACCTTGGGGCAGCGCTTCTATTTTACCGAGCAAAAAGTAGGCTTGCCAAGTGAAACATTACGCACTAGTGATAGTTCGGACATCGTGGCTGCTATTACAGCGCGTTTGCGTAATAATTGGGCTTTAGACTCAGCCTTACAATACAACACTTCGGGTAATGATATTGTAAAGGCCAATATTGGCACGCGTTACAATCCAGAACCAGGCAAAGTGCTTAACCTGAGTTATCGCTATACCCAAGCGCAAGCATCGTCTGCTGTAGGGGCACTGAATCAGGTCAACGTGTCTGGACAGTGGCCGTTAGGTAAGGGGTATTATGGCGTAGGGCGTTATAATTACTCATTAGAAGATAAACAGCCTATTGAAGTGCTAGCAGGTATCGAATATGATGCGAGTTGCTGGAAGACGCGTGCTGTGATGCAACGCCTGACCACTACCACTGGTGATGCTAACTATGCCTTCTTTTTACAACTTGAGTTAGATGGTTTAGCCTCTGTGGGCTCAAACCCCATGACTTTATTAAGCCGTGAAATCCCTGGATATTCTAAAAACATTCCCGATGCATATCGACAAGAAAACCGTGAGTAAAATGCCACACATCGTTAAATTTATGACTAAACCCTTTTCGTTTTTAGGTAAGCAATCTGTTAGATTGTGCAGTTTTCTACTCGTCATGCTGTTTGCTTTCAGCTTACCACTTCAGTCGCTCGCTAAAGAGGCGGTCGAAGTGGTCAAGATGGATCGTATTGTTGCCGTGGTTGACCAAGGCGTTATCACCGAACATGAGTTGGATGACCGCATTCGCACCGTAACGGCACAATTAGAGAAGCAGGGTGGTGAGTTGCCGCCTGAGAATATTTTACAAAAGCAAATTTTAGAGCGCTTGATTAATGACCGTTTGCAGACGCAACTGGCAGCACAAACAGGCCTGCGCGTCGACGATGCGCAGCTCGATAAAACCATTGAGCGTATCGCTAATCAAAACAAGATGGATGTGCCACAATTTAAAAAAGCGCTGGCAGATGATGGGATTGTTTATCGTAAATTTCGTGAAGATATTCGTAACGAAATTTTAATCGCACGCTTACGTGAGCGCGAAGTGGATAACAAAATCAATATTACAGAGGCTGAAATTGATAACTATTTAACTACACAAGCAGCAGGTGGTGCCGCTCAAGATGAATATGAGATTTCACATATTTTGATTCGCTCTCCTGAAAACAGTGATGCCGAAACGCTTAAAAAACTCAAAGAGAAAGCGTCACAAGCTTATTTACAGCTAAAGTCAGGTGTTGATTTTTCTAAAGTATCGGCCAGCATGTCAGATGCGCCTAATGCGCTAGAGGGTGGCAAGCTGGGTTGGAAGCAAGCTGGGCAAATCCCCGCTATGTTTGCCGCAGCACTTAAAACCATGCAAGTGGGAGAGCTTACGCCGATTTTACAAAGCCCGAATGGCTTCCATATTCTAAAGCTGACGAATCGCCGCGGTGGTTCATCCCCGTTGATGGTGGATCAAACCCATGTGCGTCATATTTTGCTCAAACTCAATGAGGTGATGACAGATAATGATGCTAAGAAAAAAATGGAAGCGATTAAGCAGCGTTTGGACAGCGGTGAAGATTTTGCGCTTGTGGCAAAACAAGTGTCTGAGGATGGCTCAGCGAGCAATGGTGGGGATTTAGGCTGGGTTAATCCAGGTGAGACCGTGCCACAATTTGAACAAGCCATGAATTTGCTGGCGATTAAAGAAATTAGTGAGCCGATTCGCAGCCCATTTGGTTGGCACATTATGCAAGTGCTAGAGCGTCGTAAACAGGATATGACCAACGAGGCTGCCCGCCTTAAAGCGCGTCAAGAGATTCGTGCACGCAAGGCTGATGAGGCTTATCAAGACTGGTTGCGTGAGTTACGTGATCGCGCCTATGTTGAGCTACGCTTAGAAGATAAATACTAAGCTTATTAACTCAATTATCCAAACCTTGACTAGCTACTAGCCAAGCACCTAGGACAACTTTAACTCAGTGACACAAGCCATACCCTCCATCGTCATTACCTCAGGCGAGCCTGCTGGCATTGGCTTAGACCTTTGCGCCATGCTCGCCCATCACGCTTTGCCCGCCAAACTGACAGTGATTGCCGATAAAACAGCACTTACGGCACGCGCACAGGCTCTGGGGATTGCTCTGCATCTGCAAGATTATGCGCCGCAAGCGCAGCTTGCGCATACTGGTGATGGCACGCTGGAAGTGCTTCATCTCGCTGCATCTCAACCAGTGTTGGCAGGTCAACTCAATGTGGCTAATAGCCACTATGTGCTGAACACCTTGGTACGTGCAACAGATGGTTGCCTAAGTGGAGAGTTTGGCGCCATGGTGACCGCGCCTGTGCATAAAGGCATCATCAATGATGCGGGCATTGTCTTCACCGGGCACACTGAGTTTATTCAAGAGCACACTCATACCGACGAAGTGGTGATGATGCTGGTCGGTGGCGGTATGCGCGTAGCACTAGCTTCACGTCATTTGCCGCTTACACAAGTAGCGGGTGCAATCACACAAGCTGGTTTAGAAAAAACCATACGTATTATTCATGCCGATTTAATCCAAAAGTTCGGTATTCTCAAGCCGCGTATTCTAGTGGCAGGCTTAAACCCACACGCAGGAGAAGGTGGTTATTTAGGCACAGAAGAAATCACCACGATTAACCCAGTGCTTGAAAAGCTGCGTTTGGAAGGCATGGATTTGGTTGGTGCGTTACCAGCAGATACCATGTTTTCACAAAAGAATATGAAGATTGCAGATGCATTTCTCGCCATGTACCACGACCAAGGCTTGGCGGTACTCAAGCACGCCAGTTTTGGCGAGGGGGTGAATATTACATTGGGTTTACCGATTGTTCGTACCTCCGTAGATCACGGTACCGCGCTTGATTTAGCAGGCTCAGGCAAGGCCGAGATTGGCAGTTTGATGGCAGCCATCTATTTGGCCATTGAGCTTGCCGCCAAGAAAGCCAACATATAAGTGATGAAACATTTAGCCAAGAAAAGGTTTGGGCAAAACTTTTTAACTGATCAAGCCATTATCAGTAGTTTAGTCGATGCTATTTCCCCGCAAGCGAATGACTTAATGGTGGAAATTGGCCCAGGATTAGGTGCGCTTACACAACCATTACTCAAGCAGCTCAATCATTTGCATGTGGTAGAAATTGATCGGGACATTATTGCGTGGATGCAAAGTTACTATCCTAAAGATAAAGTGACAATACATAACTCCGATGTGTTGAAGTTTGATTTTGCAACGATTGGCGAGCGTATTCGCGTGGTGGGCAATCTACCATACAATATTTCCAGCCCTATTTTATTCAAGCTACTCGAAAATACCCATCAAATTATTGATATGCACTTTATGTTGCAAAAAGAAGTGGTCGAACGCATGGTTGCCGCCCCTTCAACCTCAGAATATGGGCGCTTGTCGGTCATGTTGCAATACCGTTTGCAAATGGAGTATTTGATTACCGTGCCGCCAGAGGCCTTTGAACCAGCCCCCAAAGTAGAGTCTGCATTCGTGCGCTGCGTACCACATACGACACTGCCGTATCCAGCTAAAGATGAGACTATATTTGCTAAAGTGGTACAAAGTGCTTTTGGGCAACGCCGTAAAACTTTACGTAATACCCTTAAAGGTTTGCTCGACGATACAGGATTTGAGCAATTGGGCATAGATTCACAATTGCGCGCAGAAAATCTTGGTTTGCAAGATTTTGTCGCAATTGCAAATCACTTGTCCTGATATAATTCTGAAAAACTGTTGGTTTAAGTACAAACATTAAAGTATTTGATATAAGCACTAAATTGATAAAGTCACGAAGGGGAGACTGCAATGAGAATTATCTTACTAGGCGCACCAGGCGCTGGTAAAGGCACACAAGCCACTTTCATCAAAGAAAAATTCAATATTCCACAAATTTCTACAGGCGACATGTTGCGTGCTGCAGTTAAAGCTGGCACAGCGCTCGGCTTGGAAGCTAAAAGCTATATGGATAGCGGTGGTTTAGTGCCAGACGCTGTGATTATCGGCTTGGTAAGTGAGCGTATTAAAGATGCAGATTGCCAAAATGGATTTTTGTTTGACGGCTTTCCTCGTACCATCCCACAAGCAGAAGCCATGAAAAATGCAGGCGTAGGTATCGACTACGTAGTAGAAATTGACGTGCCTGATGAAGCTATTATTGAGCGTATGAGTGGTCGTCGCTCACACCCAGCGAGTGGACGCACCTACCATGTAAAATTTAACCCACCCAAGGTTGAAGGTAAAGACGACGTAACAGGTGAAGACTTAGTACAGCGTGATGATGACAAAGAAGAAGTGGTGAAAAACCGCCTCAATGTCTATCATACGCAAACCAAACAACTGGTTGGCTACTACTCGGATTGGGCGAACTCAGGCGTCGGTGGTGCCCCAAAATATGTAAAAGTACACGGCTTAGGTGAGATGAGCAGCATTAAAGAGGCCATTTTTACTGCCTTAGTTTAATAATATTAGGGATAAAGGCATTAGTCCGAATGGACTATTGCTGGTGTGGAAACAGGTCGTTATTATGGCAGCCTACCAAGGTATACACTTATGGTATTGGTGCAAATGAATTTTTCGGTTGAGAACTTTCAAAGCTAGAGACTGCATTTGCAATATTAATTTACTTATAAAAAAGGAAGCAATGATGAACGTAGTTAAAACGTTAGCATTGGTAGGCGCCTTATTTGCAGCGCAATCTGCAATGGCAGGTACTTACGATTTTGGCTTGATGGGGCCTCCAGATTCAAAGACAATTACTGCTACTTCTGATTCAATTTTTGTAGCTGATAGTGACACATTTACATTTAGTATTAATGCTGACGCTAATGTAGCTGGCAGCGCACCAAACGTACCTTTGGCCATTTCATGGTTTAAAGTAACAGGTGTTGCAGTTTGGAGTGTTGCGTTACTTGACTCAACCAATACACAAATTGGCGCAACAGACTACACTACAGATAACTTCTCATTCGCTAATCTTAGCGCTGGTGCTTACTCTTTGGTAGTTAAAACATCTGGTAATACAAATTACAGCGTAACTTTAACAACTGCGCCTGTTGCAACAGCAGTTCCAGAGCCAGAAGCTTACGCAATGATGTTAGCTGGTTTAGGTTTAGTAGGTTTTGCGGCACGTCGTAAATTCTCAGCTTAATCAGATTTTGCATTAAATAAAATAAAAACCCGCTTCGGCGGGTTTTTATTTTATGCTCTTAAAAGTATTAATCATTTTATAAAGTATTGTTATGACTCAATTACCCCCATGCCCTCAATGTCAATCTGAATACACCTATGAAGATGGTGATAATTATGTATGCCCTGAGTGTGCTCACGAGTGGAGCAAAACTACTAGTGCAGAGTCCGGCGAAGCTAATAAAGTGATACGTGATGCAAATGGTAATGTGCTTCAAGATGGCGACACTATTACCGTGATTAAAGACTTGAAAGTGAAAGGCTCTTCTTCGTTGGTGAAGGTTGGCACCAAGGTGAAAAATATCCGTTTAGTCGATGGTGATCACGACATTGATTGCAAGATAGACGGTTTTGGTGCGATGAAACTGAAGTCTGAGTTTGTGAAAAAGGCTTAAGCCTTTTAGCATTCCTATTTTTGCGTGGATATTTAGCAATATGATATTTCGCTAAATATCTGCCTTATCAAAAAACTTAACCACTTGCGGTTGTGGTAGTTGCAAAATGTTTTTTCTTACTTTGCCCATTACGTGCATTTCACAGGGTTTGCAGTCAAATTTAAGCGTATAGCGGTCATTGCCGCTAATCAGCGTCATAGGCTCTGCCGTTACCGTACCTTGCACACCGATCACGCCCTTGGCCTCTTTGGGGCACAAGCCGTGGCTGTAGCGTAGGCAATGTTTGGTAATCATCACAGGCACTTCGCCCAACTCTTCATTGGATTCATAAGCTTTTGCGATGATTTTTACGCCATGTTTTTGGTAAAAAGCGCGCGCTTGCTGGTTATAAACATTGGCAAGATAAGTGAGCGTATCTTCTGGATAGGTCGCAGGAGGCTCAATGGCAGCGCGCCTAGTTGGTCGGTCGTAGCCCAATGCGCGGACCTGCATCAGTTGATCAATGGCTTCACGCCGTAAGTTGTTAACTACGGAGGCTGGCAAAAACCAAGCTTGGCTGATTTCTAAATGGACCGCTTTTATAATAAAGTCGGTGCTGCCTAATTTGCTTAAATTGTCTTTTAGGTTGGTCTCGGCTTTGTGGCTATCGTTGGCGACTTGTTTTTCTGCAACACATTGTGCGGTGGTGCTAAACCCATGTTCATCTGTGAGGGTAAGTGCAAAACCTTCACGTGTTTCGTAAAGTGTCATCTCGACAGCGATTTTTCGGCTGGCGGATTCTTTCTCCAGCAGGCGCATAAAAGCGTGGTCGCGGTTGCGATAAATCATGGTGTTGTTGCGAATATCAACAGGCATTTCGTTCGGGTACAGTCTTTGACTTTGTTTGGAGCTGCTTTGAACAGTATTCACACGCAAGCCAACTAGCGCTTTATGCACATCAAAAAAACATACGCCATCACCATTATGCAGATCAATATCGGTGGCAACTTCAATAAAATCCTTGCCCACTTTTGTGACTTTGCCTAGTTCTTCGCCTGCAAATTTGGGGGTATCAAATGCACCGATGTCGGCTTGGCGACCGTTGGCGAAATAATCTGTAGCACTACGGTTAAAGGTTTTTTCTGGCTGTGGGGTAAAGGTGTAAGTCGCGTATCCTGCGGATGTTTTCGCATATTCTGGCATATCTAACAAAATGTCATCCAACAACTGGCGATAATGTGCAGTGGCATTTTTTACATAGGGTAAATCTTTGTAGCGACCTTCAATTTTAAAGCTACTGATCCCTGCATCAATTAATGCGCGTAAGTTGGCACTTTGATCGTTATCTTTCATGGACAGATAGTGTTTGTCTTTGCCGATGATGCGGCCTTTTTGGTCTTCTAAAGTATAAGGCAGGCGACACTCTTGTGAACATTCGCCACGGTTAGCGCTACGCCCTGTATGTGCGTGGCTGATAAAACATTGACCGCTAAATGCGACACATAATGCACCGTGGATAAAATATTCCAAATTGGCCGTGGTCGCATCTGCAATTTGCTTGACGGTACGAATATCCAGTTCACGTGCCAGCACCAGTTGACTAAAGCCGACTTGGTCTAAAAATTGTGCTTTTTCGACGGTACGAATATCGGTTTGTGTGCTTGCATGTAGTTGAATGGGCGGTAAATCCATTTCCAATAAGCCCATGTCTTGTACGATCAGTGCGTCCACACCGGCTTCGTACAACTGATGTACCAATTGGCGCACACCCTCAAGCTCGTTGTCATGAAAAATGGTATTGAGTGCTACGAAAACTTCGGCATGATAGCGATGTGCGTGTTTAGCTAAGCGTGCAATATCCATTACTGAGTTAGGCGCCTTGGCGCGCGCACCAAAGGCAGGGCCACCAATATAGACTGCATCCGCACCATGGTTGATGGCTTCAATGCCGAAATCGGCATTTTTAGCAGGGGCGAGGAGTTCGAGGTGGCGACGGGAGAGCTTCATGTTGAACGGGGCTAACGGATAATTTAAAACTATAACATTTTCTATCCAAGATTAGGGTGGTCAGTGAAATGATGCATGATTGATTTCTGTATAGACTTAATTTTTGGATAGATACTTCAGAATAAATGGATTAAAAATTTGAATGCTAGTGTACAAGCCTTAAGACTTGGATATACTTGATATTGCAAGCCTAACGAATATATAAAGATTGGGTGTCTATCAGTAACTGCTTATTGATAACAACCCAGTGACGAAATCGGGTAAATTTGAGCCATGAGTTTTTTTAAGAATTTATTATCACAATGGCGCAGCAGCCTAATCTTTAAAGCGATTATCAAGATTGCATTAATCGGTCTTGGTGTGCTTTTCATTTTTTCTATTATTAGCTTTTACGCAGTCAAGCAACTGGAGTCTAGTCATGCACAAGACCACGTTGCGCAACTAATACCTACTGTAGAAAGTACAGTGCGTATTGCTTGTTATTTAAAAGATCAGCGTTTAGCCAATGAAATTGCTAAAGGGTTAATGAGCAATTTATCTGTAGCTGGCGTGCGAATTACGGCGTATGGCAAAGTTTTGGCCGAGGTTAAAAACAACTATATCGATATTGACCAAGTTAACCCAAGCCAGCGCATAAGTAAAAAAGTAAGTTCGATTATTGATAGTGAAGTCAATATCGGGGAAATTATCATTGTTTCAGACAAGGCTTATATACAGGCTCAAGCTAGTAGTTATTCATCATTGGTGGCGCTTATTTTGTGTATTGCCGTAGTTTTATCTACAGCACTGATTGCTTTTATTGTATTGCGCAATATCTTGCAACCTATCAAGCTGTTTGCCAGCAATTTACACAGATTTGATCCGCAATCTATGCAGCGATTAGAACCGCCTGCTGAGCATAAAGCGGACGAGTTAGGCAGCCTTGCCGATGACTTTAATAGCCTGATTGATCGCGCTGCCGTGATACAAAAGCGAGAGCGCTTTTTAACAAAGCAGATTGAGCAGAACGATCGGAAATTTAGGGTGCTGGTAGAGAACTCGGTGATTGGTTTGTTTGAAGTCAACGAAGCAGGGGAGTTATTAAGTGCTAATAGTGCTTTTTATACCATTTTTAATATTCCAGAAGATAGAAAAGATGAGCCACACACCCTCAATCTAAAGCAGTTATTGCCAAGTGATGCTAATCGTATTGCTAAGATGGTTAATCGCGTATCTCTGGATAAAATACAGCAAAAGCAAGAGTTTGAGATGATCTCTCGCCTAAGTAAAACCAGCTCATGGCTACAAATGATATTGGAATATGGTGAGAATGGTGCAATTCAAGGCTTGGTACATGATGTGACTGACCATAAAAAGAAAGCGCTGGAAACGCAATCAATGTTGGAACGTGACACGCTGACGGGCGCCTATAATCGACGCGGGATGTATGCAAGACTGGATGCCGTATATGAGGCTTTTGTATCTGATAACAACCATGGCTTTACCATTATGCTGGTTGACTTAGATTGGTTTAAACAGGTTAATGATACCTATGGGCACGAAGCGGGTGATATAGTGCTTACTATCGTTACGCGTCGCTTAGAGTCTATATTGCGTGATGATGACACGATTGCGCGGCTGGGTGGTGATGAGTTCTTGTTGATACTGCCTACGCTCAAAATACGGGAGTGGGCAACGCATTTGGGTGAGCGTATTATCGGTTCGCTCATGAGCGAAATTAATATCGGTGAAGGCCGTATTGTAAAAATTGGCGCGAGTATTGGCGTAGCCACTAGCCACGCCAAAGACACCAGTATGGATATGCTGCTTAAACGCGCGGATGCTGCAATGTACAGTGCTAAGCGTGCAGGTAAGTGCCAACTTTACTATTCAGATTATTAGTGCGCTCTGAATAGTAAAGTTTAGTCAAAAACCAGACAACAGACTCACTCACGGTGGCCTAGTTGAGCTGTATTACTATAATCCAGCTTTTGCTTGCTCCTCTAACACACCTTCTTCCACACCTGCGGCTTCGGTGAGTTTTGCTACATTATCTTTGGTAAAGAAACCATCAAAGTCGCCATAGCGCTGCACGTACTCAATAATGAGTGAGGAGTGCTCTGAAGCGTTTGAGAAAATTTGTTTCAAGCCTTCTTCACGTGAGCCAATCACATCAAGTAAGAAGCCTTTGCCTTGGTTGGCAATTTGTTTCACAATAAATTCAATGTTTTCTAGACCATCTCGCTCACCATCTTTCACTGCAATTGCGATGTGGTGCAGGCGAGGGCCGTAGTTACGTACAAATGTTTCCGTTGGCGAGGGCAGTTGTTCTAAGTGGTTCACAAAGTAGGGCGTATTGTTCGCCGTAAAAACCTTGGCTGGGCTCTTTGATTCTGGAAACTGGTGCACACTCTTAGTGACGTTGGTGGAGGAGTTTTGATCCCAGATATTATAAGCGCCCCAGAAATAATAGCTCGACCATGATAGATATTCCAAAATCGCCACCTCGCGGTTTTGGCTGTAAACCCGTGTCGCCAAATGATCTACTGGAAGCAGTAAGTCATCAATACGCAGTTTTGTTTGTGCTTCTTTCGCGGCTAAGTAGGCTTCCTGTACGTCTGGGCGAATGACGCTCATGCCCAGTGCGTATACGCGTAGCTCGTTGGGCTGGCGCTCTAAGTAACCGACAATGTTGTGTGTGTAAGGCGATGGTTTGCTAATCGCTACGTTACCTGGCAATTCTAATTTGCGCACTTCATCTTGAGAGAAAAAGCGAAATTCGCGTTCCTCCTGTAAACGTACCACATCATGCATATTGCTTACCCGAATAATCTCGCCCATGTAACGGCTATTGGGTTTCTTGGCGCCCACTGGGTAAATCTCATTTAACGCACGGAAGATGCCACGGAAATTGGGGTCCTTCACTTCGCGAATGATTAAATCGGGTGAGTTAAGGTCTATGCGTAGAATATGTGTCCAATGCTTTTCACTCTCGAGTGTAACCAAGTAGTGGTAAGGAGTCATCAAGGACATTTCTGCGATATATTGGATGGAGTGATCTGGATCCACTGTAATCATGAGCGCATCAATCTCGTGAATCATCGCGGTGAGGCCCATGCGATCACGCTCTTCTAATAGTTTGACTAGGTATTCTTCAAAGAATGCGGAGTTTTCTTTGTCGCCATGGCGAGCATAATTGAGGGAGTTATAGTGCATGTTTGAGTGACCTGTTGCTAAAATGAAAAAAGAAAGGGACTATTGTTGTGATTGTTGCTGGATTTGTTCTACTTGTACACTGACTTTCATGGCTTCATCCCCGCCGCCTACGCGCATGCCGCTGACGGGGGAAGCCTCACGGTAATCCAAGCCTACGGCAAGGCGTACATGTTTACCATTGGTTTTACATTGATTTAATACATCAAAACTTTGCCAGCCTAAGCCCTCGAGCCATATATCTGCCCATGCATGACTTTCCATTTGGCGAGCATCATCAGTAAATAGATAGCCACTGACGTAACGTGCTGGTATGCCAATTTCACGACAACACGCAAGTAAAACGTGCGTTTGATCTTGGCAAACGCCCTCGCCCAAAGCAAAGGCTTGTGCGGCCGTGGTTTTAACCTCAGTGCTACCTTTGACATAAGCAATTTTTGCTTTGATTTGTTTCATCATCAATAAAATCAATTCGGCACTTTTAGCTTGTTTGGCAAATGTTGCGGCAAACGCTTTAACCGCGTTATCAGGTTGTGTCAGTGGGGTTTGCCGCAAATAAATGGGTAACGGGATAGTTTCTAGCATGGCTGTTTCAACGATATTGGTTTCAACTTCGCCAAAAGCAGTGATGCTGACTTCTTGGTGCGGGTTATCTATCACCAAGGTTTGTGTGACGTTACCATGTGCATCTTCAAATGTGTGTAAATTGCCGTTGACGCGCACATCCCAATGTAACAAACGCTGCCCATGTGCGTTTTGAGGAGTTAACCGCAATTGCTGTATGGTGTAATCCACTACTTCACTATAGGCATAATGCGTTTTATGTTCTATTTTGAGTAACATAATCAAACAGCCTGTTTAGATAGAAAATTGATCAATGGTGTAGGGTTTGAGCACATGTCCTGAGCTTGGTTCTGCAATTAATGCGCGTTAATAAAGCTCCGCTGCATTTCTATCCCCAATTGATTATTGGCGCGTATAAATGCCCCCAAAAACTCGTGCAAACCTTCTTTGTAGATTTCGCTCATTTTTCCGTAGTGCATTCTAGCGTGTAACTCACCTGCCAGTCGTCGGCACTCGTTGTCACGACGCCCTACTAGTTGATCTAAAATAGTGGTAATTTCACCATAACACGCATGTAGCGAGCGTGGCATATCTTCACGTAAAATTAATAATTCGGCAACACGCGCAGGCTCAATACTGTCACTAAACACCTTTTGATAGGCCTGAAAGGCGGAAACCGAGCGTAACAAGGCACTCCACTCATAGTAATCTACAGTAGAAGTCACTTCCTCACCATCAGTTAGCAGCAAATGGTATTTCACATCGAGAATACGCGCAGTGTTGTCGGCTCTCTCCATAAAAGTACCCAGCCGAACGAAGCGGAATGCATCGTCGCGCAACATCGTGCCAAAGCTAACGCCGCGAAATAAGTGTGAACGAGATTTCACCCAGTCACAAAACTCGTGTAAGCCACCTTTTGAGAAGTCTTTGCCAAAAAATTGGCTAAATTCTAACCATAGTGTATTGATGTTTTCCCATGTTTCAGTAGTCAGCGCCACTCTTACCGAGCGCGCGTTTTCACGGGCATGGTATAGACAATTATAGATGCTGGAGGGATTTTTTTCGCCCATAGCCAGAAACTGAATCACGTTACTGGCAGTGTACTCATCGTATTCGGCTTCAAACACATCAATCGTGCCCGAAATCTCCAATGCTGGCGTCCATAACGCAGCTTCGCTATCAGCGGCATTGGGCACGAGTGACATGTTATGAGTCACATCTAAGATACGTGCCATGTTTTCTGCACGTTCAATGTATCGCGCCATCCAATATAAATGATCTGCGGTGCGACTTAACAAATTAAATCTCCTTGTGTACCCATTTTAGAAATAATCTATTTTGTAATTGGTATTGTAGTTTAGCGCCTAAAGATTGCTAGCGTTCTAGCACCCATGTGTCTTTGGTTCCGCCGCCTTGCGATGAGTTCACCACTAGCGAGCCTTCTTTTAATGCAACGCGACACAAAGCGCCAGGTACCAGTGTCACCGTTTTGCCTGACAACACGAACGGTCGTAAATCGACATGACGTGGCGCAATGCCTTGTTCTACAAGCGTTGGACAAGTGGACAATGCAAGGGTTGGTTGCGCAATATAATTGCTTGGGTTGTTCAAGATGCGAAGCCTGAACTCTTCAATTTCTTTTTTGCTTGAAGACGGCCCAACTAACATGCCATAACCGCCTGAGCCTTGTACTTCTTTAACGACTAATTCAGCTAAGTGCTCTAATACATATTTGAGATCATCAGCTTTGCTGAGTTCATAAGTCGGTACATTGGATAGGATGGCTTCTTCACCTAGGTAAAACTTAATCATGTCAGGAACACGGATATAGGTGGCTTTGTCATCTGCTACGCCAGTACCAACCGCGTTGGCAAGGGTTACGCCACCGTTACGATACACTGAAAGCAAGCCTGGAACCCCTAACATAGAGTCTGCATTGAATACCAAGGGGTCGATAAAGTCATCGTCAATGCGGCGATAGATCACATCAACACGTTTTGGCCCCTCTGTCGTGCGCATATACACGGCATTGTTGCGTACAAATAAATCTTGGCCTTCTACCAGTTCAACACCCATTTGTTGTGCAATAAACGCGTGTTCAAAGTAAGCGCTGTTGTAAGCGCCAGGGGTCATCAACACAACGGTTGGATCCTGTACGCCAGGCTGCGCCACGGCACGTAGGTTGTTGAGTAAGATTTGTGGATAGTGCTCAACAGGCGCAATAGGATATTTGCGGAATAGTTCTGGGAAGAGACGCATCATCATTTTGCGATCTTCCAGCATATAAGAAACACCAGAAGGTGTGCGTAAGTTATCTTCTAGCACATAGAATTGGTTTTCGCCGGTGCGTACAATATCTACGCCCGCAATGTGCGCGTATACGCCACCTGGTACATCCACCCCAAACATTTCAGGGCGATATTGCGCATTAGTTAACACGTCGGCAGACACAATGCCCGCTTTGATAATTTCTTGTTTATGGTAAATGTCATCCAAAAACATATTCAGCGCTTTTACGCGTTGAATGGCACCTTCTGATAGGTGTTTCCATTCGTTCGCACCCAAGATGCGCGGAATCACGTCAAAAGGAATCAAGCGTTCAGCACCAGCTGTTTCGCCATATACGTTAAATGTAATGCCCACACGACGGAACAAATGTTCGGCTTCTTGTCGTTTGCTTTCAAGTTGTTGCTCGGGCACATCCTTGAGCCAGTTTGCATAGGTGGCATAAATTTCACGCACATTGCCTGCTTCAAGTTGCATTTCATTAAAAGGTAGTTTTTTAGTTGAGTTCATGTCTCTATCCACGCAAAGCCTGTGCCAGTTTATGAAAGTTATTTAAAGTCATTAGCTTACATTTTATATTGGGGAGATTATTCCACTTTCGCACCATAATAGTGCCATTTTCAAAATACCCTGCCTTAGATTGAGGCTTTTATTCAAAATTAACAAAGCCTGCTCGATGGAGTGAGGTTACCCGTATTTCGGCTTGAATTGACAATTATTTGCAAATTGATTGAATTTCAATGAGTTAAAGGTTTACAAAAACAAGCAAAGTCTTTTAGAATCGGGTCTATGAGAAAGTTACTACCGCAATTTTGTTTATTTTTTGGCTTGTGCATGGTTTGTATCAGCAGTTTTGCTGATGAGGCATCAGCTGGCAACGAGCCGCAACTAAGCGCTGAAAGCAGCGCTACGTGGTCAAGTACCGTACAAGAAGTTATGCTGAGCGCGATCAGCTTAAGTGGTATCAAATACAAATATGGCGGTGTAACTCCAGAAACTGGTTTTGATTGCAGTGGTTTTGTGCGCTATGTGTTTCAGCAAGCGGCCAATTTAACTTTACCTCATGGCGCGCGTGCGTTAAGTCAATTGGGTCAAACGGTGGCGCAGGATAATCTGCAACCAGGGGATTTGGTATTTTTCAATACATTAAAGTCTTCGTTCTCACATGTGGGCATTTATTTAGGCAATAATCGATTTATTCACTCACCTAGTCCCGGCCAATCTGTATCGATTATGAGTATGAATGATAGCTATTGGTCCAAGCGCTTTAATGGTGCAAGGCGTATTACATCATCTCAGAGTGGGACCCTGTCAATTAAAGAGCTCACTCAGCCTACGCCTGCTGAATAGACTTTAATCTTTTTTTACATCGCTGTGCCCAAGTGGGCGTAGTGGGTCAATTACATCGCGAATCAATTGTTTTAACTCTTTGGACTCAGGAAATCTTTCTGCCTGCTTGCGCGAAAATAAGATTTCATTATTTAATCGTACTTCGAAAATACCCCCTGTGCCAGGTTTGAGTGTGAGCGCAGCAATATCGCCCTCAAACGTGGTGAGCAGCTCTTGCGCCATCCATGCAGCGCGTAGCAGCCATCGACACTGGGTACAGTATTCAATTTCTACATGATGATTTGACATGGCTAAACTTTCTTAACATAGGCAATTGCGACATAACTTATACAATGTTGTCCGATATAAGTCTTCAATCGCCTTTGCAACTATATTTTAACTAGTGGAAAATGAAACTATTGTTATAATCTTTGTCTTAGATTCATTCGTTAGTTTTAATGCAATAAACAAACAAAACCTTTATAAGCAGCAACTTTAACCCAAGTAGACAACTCAAGTAAACTTAGCCGTCATCCCTCTAGGAATCATTATTACATGCGCACAAAATTCGAAAAAATTGGCTTAGTCACTGTTGGCGCAGTGTTAGGCGTTATGCTGAGCTTTAATTACTCTGCAATTGCAGAAAAAGCTGGGCTCGCTGAAAAAGAAGTCACAAAAACACAATTACCTATTGATGAGTTACGCGCGTTTTCTGAAATTTTTGCCAAAATTAAAAGTGATTATGTCGAGCCAGTTGAGGACAAAAAGCTGCTTAACGATGCCATCAATGGCATGGTGACTGGTCTTGACCCGCACTCTTCTTATTTGGATGTGGATGGATTTAAAGATTTGCAGGCTGGCACACAAGGCGAATTTGGTGGTTTAGGTATTGAAGTTGGTATGGAAGATGGTTTTGTAAAAGTGGTTTCACCTATTGAAGATACGCCAGCCTATAAAGCAGGGATCAAGAGTGGTGACTTCATTATTCAGTTAGATGACACCCCAGTGAAGGGCATGGCTTTAAACGATGCGGTGAAGCGCATGCGTGGTAAAGCCAATACGCCGATTAAGCTTACGATTTTACGCAAGGGCGAGGCTAAGCCATTAGTATTTACCTTGATGCGTGCCGTGATTAAAACGCAAAGTGTTAAATATAAGCTAACAGAAAATGGCTATCCTTATGTACGTATTACCCAGTTCCAAGAGCACACGGGCGAAGATTTAGCCAAAGCACTTAAAGATTTGCGCGAGCAGAACAAAGCGCCATTTAAAGGCATTATTTTAGATCTGCGTAACAATCCGGGTGGGTTGCTGAATGCGGCGGTAGGGGTTTCGGCGACATTTTTACCTAAAGACAGCCTTGTGGTCTACACAGAAGGTCGTACTGAAGACGCAAAAATGCACTTAACTGCAAACCCAGAAAATTATTTGCGTGGGCCAAACAGTGTGGACTACCTTAAAGATATTCCAGCTGAGTTAAAAACCATTCCTATGGTGGTGCTTGTGAATGGTGGGTCTGCTTCTGCCTCTGAAATTGTATCGGGCGCACTGCAAGATTTAAAACGTGCCGTGATTATGGGTACGCAAAGCTTTGGTAAAGGTTCTGTACAAACCATTCTTCCACTTAATAATGGTACGGCGATTAAACTTACTACCGCACGTTATTTTACGCCGAATGGTCGTTCAATTCAGGCTAAAGGGATAGTGCCGGATATTGTAGTGGAAGAGGGTACGGTGAACACGATTGACCAAAGTGGTGGTTTGCGTGAAGCCGATTTAACTGGACATTTGTCTAATCCTAAAGATAGTGAAGCCCCCGCCAAGCGTGTGGTTGATGAGTCTAAAGATAAAGCATCTGATAAAGCAGATGACAAAAAAACTGACGATAAAAAACCAACTGAGCCAGGCTCAAAAAATGATTATCAGTTTAATCAAGCGCTGAACTTACTCAAAGGCCTGCAAATTCTGCAGCAGAAGTAATAGGAGTCATCATGTTAGACCGTCTGATTATTGAGTTTGATAAAGGCTTGCGTACCGTGGGTGCGCAAGCACACAGTCGCCGTGCGCATCCTGATGCGA
Organism: Methylophilaceae bacterium; assembly: GCA_036504995.1. Taxonomy (GTDB): domain Bacteria; phylum Pseudomonadota; class Gammaproteobacteria; order Burkholderiales; family Methylophilaceae; genus DASXUG01. Next base: position 178,878 of record DASXUG010000001.1, read on the forward strand.
CGATACAAGACTCAGCACTTGAGCCTGCCGATAAACGCCATATCGCAGCGTTAATGCGCATTAATCATTGTGGCGAGGTATGCGCACAGGCTTTATATAACGGACAGTCTTTCACTTCGCGTAACCCAGCTACCGTTGCGGCTTTGCAGCAGGCCTCAGCCGAAGAAACAGAGCATCTAGCGTGGTGCGAAAAGCGTATTGCAGAGTTGGGTGGCAGAAAAAGTGTGTTAAATCCATTATGGTATGCAGGCTCATTTGCACTAGGCTCGGTTGCAGGGGCTTTGGGGGATAAGTGGAATTTGGGCTTTTTAGCTGAAACAGAGCGTCAAGTCGGTAAGCATCTGAAAAGTCATTTAGATCAACTCCCCGAGCAGGATAACAAAAGTCGTGCAATTTTGGAGCAAATGTACGTGGATGAAACGCATCACGCTGAAACGGCTATTCAGCATGGCGGTGCTGATTTGCCCAAGCCTGTCAAAGCCATCATGGCGCTCATGTCTAAAGTAATGACAAGCACTGCTTATCGCATTTAATCTAAGCTAGTTCAAGCGCTCGTCCAAGATCGGCTGCTTAAGCCGTCGCCGATTGAGCACCCTATTTTAACCACTCGTAAATTAAAAAACTGTATGAAAAAATTTAATGAAATTCTGCCAACACTCGAAACTGTTGATCATGTAAAGGCATTAGAGCTTGTAGATGCTCAGGGTAAGGTTGTTGCTTTAATCGAGAATAAACCAGGCAGCGCGGGCTCTGTGCGCGTGTATTATCATCTGTTGCAGCAATTTGGTGCTATTAATGTAACGGCAGCAAACGCAGGTTTAGCACTTTATGCGGAACATACAGAAGACGCAAAACTTAACCTAGGTAAACATCCTAATATCGATCGCTTGTTTGAGGTGGTTGAGTCTGGCGCAGCGCTTGGCGTTAAGGTGCTGGCTAGTTAACTACAGCATCAATAGCGCTCATTTACTGCTGTATTTCAGTTGGCTGTAGTGTTTGAGCGCTAGGCTCTCCATCTTGTGGCGGGCTTGCCAGTGAGTTCGCGTTGTTAGGACTAAATACAAACTTCCAGCTTGAGTAGGTTTTTGCATCACCATCAGCGCTCGCGTCTAACGCAAAACGAGTGTCTTCTTGCGTCATCATCGGAGCGTCTTGAGAAAGGCTATAAACACCACTTATCTGGCCTTGCCCATCACGCAGCAAGCCCCATTCGTCAGTTTCAGTGATCGGGTCACGATACAGCTTACGTAGATGGTGTTGTACGCTGAGTGAACGTTTATCCTCTAATAAATCCTCAAGTTTTAAGGGTAGTTGTTTAATGCCGTTGGGGGACTTTTGATAATAGCTGGCGATAGCATTACGGTATTGCTGCCCTACAAATAGTAACTCTGCCTCGCGTTCGCGTTGTATCGTAGTGGCGATATTTTCCGAGGCGATGGTGAGGCTAAGCAGTAAAGCGAATACAAATCCCAATACCAGCAAATAGGTGAAGCCTGCTTGCTTGCAATTGGTGTGTTTACCAGACGTTGTAGGGCGTACCATCGCTGGCGATTTCGTTTGAGCCGCTGTGTAAATCGTACACGCGTTGTGAATAGTCTGGTGGAGTGATAATCAGCCATGTATCCGCGCGCTCTGTGATGGGGTCAACAGGAATGGCGCGCAGGTAACGATAACTCACCAAATCATCCAAACTGGCTGGATACATGCCCTTATCTGCATGGAAATGATCAATAGCGGTGCGCATGGTGGCGAGGTCTTCATGTAACACGGCTTCTTTAGCGCGCTTTAAGCCATCGAAGTAGCGCGGCAGGGCGATGGAAAGCAGCAGTGATAAGATTGCCATCACGACAGCGAGCTCAATAAAGGTAAAGCCTTTTGCTTGCGCTTTGTTGGGTTTACCAGAGCTTATAGGGGATGCCATTTAAGCCTTTCTCATTGCTCGTGGAAAACACATCAAACACATCCGCGCCTTCGCGTGGGTTATCTGGTTCGCTGTCATAGCTGCGTTTTCCCCAAGTATCCTCGGGTTTGTCAGCTGAACCTTGGTACATGGGGTCAGCGGGGATTTTGCGCATAAAATACATTTTCTTCTTTTGTGGATCAGTATCATCGGGGATGCCGACAATCAAATCTTCTAGTTTTTTTGGGTAGCCTGAATCCCCAGCAATTTGTAGGATGCGACCCTCATCATAGGCTTTCTTATAAGCATCTATACCCGTGCGGATTTCACGCAGATTTCTGTGTAATTCCATTTCTTTTTGGCGGGTAATGGTGTTTTCTAAATAAGGGCTGGCCGCTGTGGCGAGTAAGGCCAAAATCGCCACCGAAATCACGAGCTCAATATAAGAAAACCCTAGCTGCAAAAAGCGTGACCGCACGTTTAATGCCTATTGCTCATCAGATTTTTTTGCAGGAGTATCACCACCCAAGCCATTGCCTAGAGAAAACCCTGGGGGAATTGGCACATTGAGGCTTTGCGGTTTGCTGTCTTGGTTACTTGGTGCAGCTGCTGGCGCTGGTTTGGGTACAAAGAATGGCACCCCTCCTGCGCCAAAGTTGGGGGTGACCGAGCGTTTACCCGTTTGTGACTCGCTGCCTATCCAATATTCAGTTTGGCTGGCGTTATTTGTCTTACGCTCTCTAATAATATGCGGGGTAATGGAGAGTACGATTTCCGTTTTAGATTTGTCATCTTTTTGTTTGGAGAATAGTTTGCCAAGTAAGGGCAAGCTACTAATCCCTGGAATTTTATCGACATTTTTGCGATCTTGGTCATCAATCAAACCCGCTAAAATCTGGGTCTCCCCATCATGCAAACGTAGTTGTGTGCTGGCACTGCGGGTGCCCACTCTGAATGCGGTGCTTTGTCCGTTGGTAATGGCATCGCCAATCGATCCAACATTCAGATTAATCTTGATGGTGACATCCCCGCTTGCGCTGATGTTAGGTTCTGCCTCTAGCTTCAACCCTGCATCAATATACTGGATGGTTTGCGACGATACCCCAGTGGATGAAATATTGGCAGTAAAGACTGGCACTCTTTCGCCAATATGAATTTTTGCTATATCTTTGTTTTTAACGCGAATGCGTGGATTAGCCAGTAAATTCACATCTGAATTATTAGCGCTAAAACTCAAGCCTAACTGGCTGTTAATCACCGCTGGCGTATTGTTGAGCTGGCTGAAGGTGATGCCGCCAGTAGGGAAGGGGACATCGATACTCGTTGGCACCTTAACGCCCAAATCTTGTAATTTTGAACGCTTAACTTCTAATACTTCCATCTCCAGCATAACTTCTGGGTCTGGTATATCGAGCGAGTTGATAATTTTTTCTGCCAAGGAGAGTACCTCGGGTGAGTCCTTAATCATCAGGCCATTTAACCGCGTATCTACTTCTACTTGTTTAAGGTTAAGCATGCTGCGCAGGGTTGAGCTCACCTGCTTGGCGTCAGCAAAATCTAAAGTAAAATTGCGCACAGACAAATCTTTATAATCACGTTGGTGCAACACATCGTTCACATAAATAATGGCTGAATTTTCGCTGAGCACCTTTTTTTCCAGCTGATTGGTTTGCAGCAGCAAATCTAACGCGTCATTAAACACCATGCTTTCCACATAGATGGTGGCTTTTTGATCGCTCGGCACGTCTTTATCTAAAATAAAATTAATGTGTGTGGTTTTGGATAAGGCCTCAAAAATCATTTTTAAACTGACATCTCTAAATTGCATGGTAACGGGGTTTTTATACACCAGTTTTTTATGCGATTTTTCTTGTGCGACGGCTTCTTGTTTTTTGACTAACGTTTCGTATAAAGGCTTGGCAATAGGGTGGTCTGGGCGCTCTAATAAAATTTCATGTAATGTTGCTTTTGCGATTTCATCATCGGCATCTGAAACACCTATATGCTTTTGTGCATCGGCTAGCAACACTAAATGATGGCGAGCCAAGCCCACGTTGCGCAGGCCTTCTTCTGCGCGTAGATTGCCCTCGTCATAGGCGGCCAATTCTTTATAGATGGTTTCTAGCTTATCTAAATCTTCCGTTTGCCACGCTTGCTCAGCTTGGCTGAGATACGCATTTACTTTGGCTTCATGCGCTTTTACAGTGGCAATGCGGGCAGAAGCTTCAGTGGCTTTGTTAGCGCGTGGCAACTCTTTTACTGATTTTACTTCGTCTTTTGAGAGGCTATTAGTCGTATCACAAGCCGCTAAGCTCAGACTGATAAGCGAAATAAATAAATGTCGATTAAATCTAGTTTGCATCGTTCACCACCATGGTTTGCGTTATTTTCATTGGCAAATATAAAAACTGAAATTGCATGCTGCCCCCGATTTTGTTGGCCGATATAAGTTGATAGCCGCCTAAAATATCCCCGATTTTTAATACGGCCACGTCATCTGAATAATTGACGATTAACTTGCTCACACCTTGCTCCTGTAGCATGCCTATGAATTCAAATGGCAGTGGTGGCGCAACGGGTTTAATAGGTTTGCTCTGCGCTAATGCAGTGCTGACTTGAATAGTTTTTTTAGCCGTTGCGAAAAGATTAGAGATGTCGCCCGAGCTCGCCTCACGTGTGGCCAAGGAGAAATCTTCTAGGGCACTATCGGCCTGTGCTGGGACGGCCTGTACTGGGACGCTAGTGCTGGGTTTTGCGTATAGGCCTGATTGCGTGTCGTTTGTGCTTTCTGCGCTGGCTTGCTCTTCTTGATGCGTTTGCCATGTGAGCCATAACGTGAGCGCTAAAGCGAGTGTCCACAAGGCATTGCGTTTAGTCAGGTAAGTTTGCATCATGAGGCAAAATGCAGCGTGAGCCGCACCCTGGTGGCTACGACTTCGTCTGTAGTGTTCTCGCGACTAATATTGATGGCATCTAGCGAGGCATTAGGCAGCGTGGCTAGCACTGTGCTGAGAAATTGACGCATATTGGGGTAACTCGCCATTACACTAAAATCGATGTGATAATGGGTCAGCGCATCATCTGGGCGTTGCTCAGATTTATAAGAAATTTCATCCAAAGCTAATTGCATAGATTGCGCAAGTGCCATCATTTTTTGCACATTTGCCGTGCGCTTTGATAGCGGTGGAAATCGCTGAGTAAAGGCCTGTAGCTGTTCTGCTTTGCTGGGCGGAGGCTTGGCTGTTATAGTTTCTGCAGGCGCATCTTTCTGTGCATTAAGTACTGAGAGCGCTGCTTGAGTAGGCGCTATAACAAAGCTGGTAAAACCGATACAGAATATGGCTAATAACAAGGCAAGACTGCCTGCCATGCCTAAGCGCTCAATAAAGCGCATTGCTGTCCATTTGACTTGATGCATTATGGCCTCCACCCCACTGCTAGCATAAAGCCGATGGTGGATTTGGCGCCCGTATCCAATACGTCTGAGTGTTGGCTTAACAATACTGCCTCACCTAGACCTTGCTTGTGTAGGCTGTTTTGATATTGCACTAAGTCATCAAATTTCGCAGTTTGCCCTGTGATTACAATTTCAGACTTGCTTGGACTGGGTTGAATAGACAACAATTTAATTTCTGGATTGGCTTGTTGCACTTGCTCTAAGGCCTTTAGCGTGGGTAGCCAAGCCAAATTTAAAGCGCGCTGGGTTTCGTGGGCGAGTGCGATGCTATGCATAAGTGCAGGGCTTTGCGGAACAACGGATTTTGTAATAGGGCCAGCCGTGCTGGTGTTAGTTTTTGCTTCAATTTGCTGTTTAAGTAATTGTTGCTGATATAGTAAAGCGCCTGCAATGGCTAAAAGTAGAGCTGCCAATATCCACATTAATGTCGGACTGAAACGGCGACATGGCTGAGCAAAATTTAGGTCTAGAGTTGGCATCACAGGCCCGCCATCCATAGTGCACTATTGGTTTGATGTGAGTGGTTACTAGCAGTTTTTGCCAGGCGTAGATTAACTATATCACTTATCCACTTTTGCGCTGGGTTAACAAGGCTAGGGGCAACAAAGGCAACCACCTCTCTATGCTTGTTTTGAGTTAATTTTGTATCAAGCGGCGTAATGGCTTGAGTACTACGCAAAATTTGTTGCGTAGCTTGTTCTGCTTCTAAGCCACTAGGTGGAGAAAGTTGCGTAAACCGCTGCCACTCTTGTTGATTGGTTTCGCATAATAAAACACGCTCGGGTTCAGCAATCACCAACCAAGCGTTTTGTGCTGTGTCGCTTTTCGAGCTAAGTTTCGAGTTGAGTATGCTGACCAGCAATGGTTCGATAGATGCGATTTGCCATTGCTGGGTTTGCGCTAGCGCTTGTAAATCATCTAACAAGGCCTGGTCTATTGCACTGATGGCAACCGATTTTCCGTAGCCACTTAAACTCACGCGCACTTGCCATTGATCGGCCACTGCACCAAAGCGTTTACGAAAATCATGTTGTGCTAGCGCAAGCCAATCCTGCCTTGCCACGATGCCTTCTTGCCAAGGCAACACTCCGTAACGCACAAAATGGTTGGAGATCATAAAGCGTACTTGTTTAGCGTTAATCTTACCTGCGACTGATTTTAATGCATTGATTGTTTCTGCTCTTGATTCATATCGAGTGTTAGCGCTCGCTAACAATTTGGGTGTTTTGCCACTCTCGCAAATGGCGATGCCATCCGTAGCCAGTGCAATGGTAGTGGTATTGGCTGCGCCGAAAAGATTAAATAAGCGGCGCAACACGATGCACTTCCTCTAGTGTGGTTTCACCTTTGATTGCCATATCGAGCGCAGCCTGATGTAAAAAGCGCGTACCCTTGCGTTGCGCGTGCTCTTTAATTTGACGAATGGAGGCGCGACTAGCGATGAGTTCGCGTAGCTCGTCGTCTAACAATAATACTTCAGCGACTGCGCGTCTGCCTTTGTAGCCCGTGCCACGACAAACACCACAGCCTTTACCATGCATAAGATTGACTTGTTCTGGTAGAGTGATGCCGCGTGGGATTTTAATTTCGCTGGCTAATACTGGCGTAGCGCAATGCTTGCAGATAGCGCGTAATAAGCGTTGAGCAACGACGATATTGAGTGCTGAGACAAAGCTATAAGGGTCTACACCCATATTTAAAAAACGCCCAATGACATCAAATGAATTATTGGCGTGCACGGTGGTAAATACTAAATGCCCAGTGAGCGCTGATTGCACGGCAATTTGCGCGGTTTCACCATCGCGAATCTCCCCCACCATAATACGGTCTGGGTCATGGCGCAGAATGGAGCGCAAGCCGCGGGCAAATGTCAGCCCTTTTTTCTCATTGACGGGAATTTGCAGCACGCCTGGCAATTGATACTCGACAGGGTCTTCAATGGTGATAATTTTATCGTAACCGTTGTTAATTTCGCTAATAGCTGCGTATAAGGTCGTGGTTTTACCGCTACCCGTTGGCCCTGTTACCAACACCATGCCGTATGGCAATTGAAATTGCTCGCGCATGGTTTCCATGGTTGCGGCATCAAAGCCAAGAAAATCTAAGCGTAAGCCTCGCGCTTCATCGGCAAGCGTTTGTTTATCCAGAACACGGATTACAATATCTTCGCCATGAATGCTCGGCATGACCGATACGCGAAAATCGACTTCACGGTTGCGATACACCGCACGAAAACGTCCATCTTGTGGCACGCGTTGCTCGGTAATATCTAGCTCAGACATGACTTTAATGCGTGAAATGACTTGTTCCGCTAAGTTTTTTTCACTCACTGCACCCATCTGACTGAGCACGCCATCGAGTCGATATTTAATCACCAAGCCAGCAGGGACGGTTTCTAAGTGTATGTCACTGGCATCCGCTTTTAGTGCGTCATATAAGGTTGAGCGTACTAATTTCACTACGGGGCTGGCATCGCCCTCAATCATATTCAGCGAAAGTTCTTCCGCTTCTTGCGTGATTTTTACACTGCCGCTGACCCCCGATAGTGCTGAATCGACCGCACGCATGCCATCTTCATGCTGCGCTAAGTATGCGGTTATGTCGGCATGGTGCGCCAAGTAGGTGCTAAATGGTGCAGAAATACGCTCTGCCACCCATGCTGCCAAATCTTGTGCATAAATATCGGCAAACACCAAAATGAGCGTGTTGTTGTCGCGTAACAACACGCATTCATGTTGCAGGGATTCAGAGAATGATATGCGCTCAAAGGCGGGTGCGAGTGCCATCATGTAGTCTAGACTAATACTTGGGTAAGCATATAGTTCAGCCAGCATTTGCGTAAAATGCGCACTCGTTGTACCTGATAAAGTTTCTAGTAACTCTATTGCACGGCGACCTTCCACACTGGCTTGCTGCGCTGCTTGTCGAACTAAACTCATAGTTACGTTTAGCCTCGAGTCAATTGCGTTCGATGATTGTGGGTTGATCATAGTGTGCAGTTTTCTAGATTTTTTCTTATTGTAAACCACTTGCCAGCTCAAAAATCGGCAAATACATCATCAATACAATCCCACCAATGATCACGCCGATAACGGCCATCAACAAAGGCTCAAATACTTTAGTGAATGCATCCACCCAGCGTAACATTTGCTCTTCATGGAAAATGGCTGAACGCTCCATCATAGTTTCGAGCTTGCCAGTGCGTTCACCTACGCGAAATAAACGGCCTGCAACGGGCGTCGTGAGCCCGCAACTTTCAAAAGCTTCTGAAAAGGATAGACCTTCGCTGATTAGGCGCTTGGCTTTGCTTAAGTTGGATTGCAAGCTCACTCCCAACAAACTGTTGACCATGCCTAACCCTGTGACAACTGGGATGCCGCTGCGTAATAGCATGGAAAAAGTGCGATATAAGCGCGATAAGTGGTAAATGCGTACTTTTTCGCCCAAATAGGGCAATTTCCAAAAAGCGTCAAATAGTTTTTCGCGTATGGCTGGCTGAGAAAATAGGCTTGTTAATAATGCACCTAAACCAAATAAAAGTACGAGCACTATCAAGCCATAATCTTGCGAAAATTTGCCTAATTGTAATAACAGCTTAGTGGTAAACGATAAATTACTTACGTGCGATTCGTAAATTTTACTAAAGCGCGGCACAACGTAGGCCATTAAAAATACCAGTACTAAAAAGCCGAATGTGAGCACTAGTGCAGGGTAAATTGAGGCACTGATGATGCGTTTTTTTAAAATATCAATTTGCTCTATATATAAAGCATAGCGGGTTAACGCTTCAGGCAGATTGCCCGTTGTTTCTGCGGCTTTAACGGTAGCCACAAACAAGCTAGGGAAAGCGCCTGGCAAGTTGGCCATGGCATCAGATAATTGTTGGCCTTCGCGTACGGCGGAAAGTAGTTTAGCTAAAATGGCACGGGTTTCGGTGCGAGTTTCTTTTTCAATTAAGGTATCGAGCGAATCTGGTAAAGGTAAGCCAGCTTCTAATAACACACGTAATTCTTGGCAAAACAGTACCAATGGAAAGCGCTCAGCACCCAAGCGGATTTTGCGCGCGTGGTTAGCCACGCGGAGCACGGTGTAACCTTGCTGCTCTGCGCGTTGCCTGGCCTCAAGCTCGCTTGCTGCGTCTATGGCAATTTGCGAAGGTGTCCCCGATGCTTTAATGACTCTCAATTGATATTGCATATCATTAATCTGATTTTCTTGTATTTGTTATTCTAGTGTTTGTTATTTTATTATTAGGCCTCTTTTTTACAGGTTTGATGTAAAGAAGTAAAGGCACTACTAGTACAAACTAAAACCCCCGGTGAACCGGGGGCTATCTAACACAAAATCTCAACTGATTACTTGAAGCCAAATGATGCATTGTTATTGATTGAGCCCGTATTGTAGCAATCAGGATGATCGCCTAAAGCAGCATAGGTTGATGTTAGGTTCAGGGTTTCAAAGCCGCCACCATTGGGGAAGTCAGGGAAGTTTGATGCTAGGCCTAAAATCTCACGTGCTTTCCATACTGTTGCGTGATCAGTACATGACGTGTCACCAGACACACCTAGGGCACCAATTTTAACGCCATTTTTGTAAACAGCAACACCGCCGCCGAACACGTTTACGCCACCAACACGGCTATATTTCATTGGGTCTTGTGCAGTACCGTAGTCTTTAGGATTGCCGCGATAAGCTGCTTGAGCATCTACTGGGTTAGATTCTTGTAAGCCAAACAATGAGCCACCTGGTTGCACAGCGGCATATAAAGCGCCTGTAGAAATAGAAACACCGTTGATACTGAATGCGTTAGCGGTGTTAGCTTTTTGTGCTGAAATTACACGACTACCTAACCACTCTGATTGGCTAGCTAATGCCCCTTGTGTGCCTGAGGTAACCACTTCACATACCATGCCAGTTTCGTCAACGAAAGTCATCCACATTGGCAATGTAAAACCACCAGCAGTGCCAGTAGCAGTTTTAATTGCAGATTGAAGTGCAGCGCGACTAATATCGCTGCATTTTGCATTGGCTGCGCCCGCAGCTAACATTGAAGCTGCAGCCAAAGCTACAACTGCTAATTTTTTTGCTTGAAATTTCATATTTATGTCCCTTAAAATTGAAGTTGATATGTGCGTTAAGTGTTTATTTGTTGAAGTTGTTAACACTCAATTTAAGCTTAATTACTTTAAGTTGGTACATTCAACTGACGATATTGATAACGTCAATTAATCAAACAGAGCATCTTATCAAGCACTTATATGGCATATATTAAATTCACATATGGCCCACATTTGGATACTTAATGAGCCGTATTAGACATGCTTTTTGGGTGGGTGTCTATAGTCCATTCGGACTAATTTCGAGCTATTTTTTACATAAATTTGTAATTTAAACGAGATATTTGGAATCTTAATTTGATTGTTTGGATGTTTTCTAATTGTAACAAATCAAAACAAAACTGCATGGATGTTGCTAGGATTAGGAGTGTAGAGACGGAGAGATGTGTGAATGCGTTGGGAAGAGGTAATCGAACTGGGTTAATGCTGTGATTAACCCAGTTGGTAAAATTTTACTTATTCTAAACGATTAAACTAAACGCTTAGTTTTAAACGATAGGCGTATGCATCACCACGGAAGGTGCCTTCTACATACTCTACTAGTTGATCCTGCGTCGAGAATGATTTACGTTTTAGCAGCAAGCAAGGATTGCTTTCGCTAAAGCCAAAAATTTCTGATTCCTCAGGCGAGCTCATAATGGCCTCGATTGATTGCTCAGCCCATATCATTTTGATATTGCAACGTTCCTGCAAGAATATGTAAGCAGAACCACTGGTATCCCAATCTGCCATTTGCGGTGCAATCGTCAAGTCATACCATGCGATTTCACGCGTCATTGGTACGCCATCGCCCAAACGTAAGCGCACCATGCGTAAAAAAGTCGCAGTAGAGGGGCGTTTAAAAATAGAGGCTATAGTACGGTCTTGAATTACGTCATGCTGCAATACACGCGTTGAAGCGATCACCCCAACTTCAGCCATTTCTTCGGTAAAGCCTCTTAGCTTACCAAGGGTTGGGCTAACTCTTGGTGTATCTTTGACAAGGGTGCCGCCACGACCATGCGTGCTTAGCTCGCCAGATTTGCGTAACTCATCATAGCAACGCTTTACCGTGGTGCGGCTGACGTTTAACATTGCGGCCAAAACGCGCTCTGCTGGCAAGCCCAAGCCAGAGCCCAGTTCACCTGTTTCTATCAGGCCTTTAATTTTTCGTTTTAGTTGAAGGTAGTATGGTTCAGAAGTTGTGCTGTCTAGACTTAACTTTTCCATTAAGTCATCGTATGATGCATCCGTATGTCTTTTTGTTACATTTGCCATGAAATCAGCCCCAGTGTGTGTAAAGTAAGTTATTAATATAATTAAGATTTATGTTGTACAACTAAAGTTCAATTCTACTATTAAAACACTTTTTTTTCACCTAATTAGTGCAGTAACCATTTGAGATGGTGCAAAAAATAAGCACCCTCAGGGTGCCTTTTTATTTTTGCTTAATAATTAAATCAGCTCAGACTGTCTGGGTAAGGGGATTCAGCCTGAGGTGAGAGGGGTTACTAGTAGTTTGCATGCAGTCTACGGCGCGCTATATAGACGACTAATCCCAAGCCTGCTAGCATCATACTTAAGGTTCCAGGTTCTTCTTGGTTGATAGCGGGAGTACTTGAAAATGTACTCTTGAACATCGGGTTTGCCTGTGTAGAAAGTGATACGATTACTAATATAAATAACATCAACGCTCTCATCATAAACTCCTTTAACCAGCTAAAATATATGTAGCCCCTTCGGTATTTGTAAATACTTTGATCGACCTATTTAAATGTTGCCCTTACTTTGTGACGTTTAAGCGCGCGGATTTATTAACCTTTTGAATCTGATAGTTTGCTGCGAGCTAGCAACCCTAGCAGGCCGAGGCCTAACAGAGCGAATGATGAGGGCTCTGGAATAGGTGTGGTCAGCGACTCACTGCTTGCTAGATTGAAGGTGTAACTGCCCCCGAGCGTGCCTCGATGTTTACCAGAAACGGCAAAGAAGTAAGTGCCTGCGCTTATGTTCTCAAATGCGAAACTCTCGTCGGAGTTAATCAAGTCATTGATGGCGGATTTTTCTAAAAATAAGTCAGCGCTGATAATATTGGTTGAATCTGTACCGTTACCAACACTTACTGTTACATCTGGAGCACTACCAAAAACAGTTGCTGCGTTGGAGGTAAGGCGGAAGGTAAAATAATCTAAGAAGTTGGTATCACCGTATATGACATCAGTTTCAAATGATAGGCTGCTGTTGCTGCTAGATGGCGAAATGTCGCCCAGAGCATACACTTTTGCTAAAGCTGAGTGAGAGGTTGATAAGGCAATGACGAGGGCGAGTATTTTCAGTAAGCTCATGATGGCAGTCCTTCTTTAGGTATTACATTCTTTACAAAACTCAAAAAAATATTGATGAGCATGCAAATGTTAAGCAATCTATATGCCAAAATAAAAAAAGACACCCGAAGGTGTCTTTTTGGTTTTAACTTTACTTAAGTAATATTTCTTAAATAATATTTTAAGTGTTCGTGATCAAATTAAAACTAAAGCAGTTAATTCTAATTTACACAATCAAGCTTGGCGACGACGAGCAGCAAAGCCAATTAAGCCTAAGCCAGCTAACATCATAGCGTAAGCTTCAGGTTCTGGCACTGCTGTTGCTGGGGTTGCCGCAAGGTTAAGTGTGTAAACTTGAGGAGAGTCGCTAAGTGGTTTTTTGTCTGTGCCAGTAACGGTTAGGTAGTATGAGCCAGATGCGATGTTTTTAAATGAAAATGACTCCGCGTTTTTAAGCAAATCGCCAGTCACTAAACTGCCGCTGCCAATGTCACCTGAATAAAGACTTACATCCGTAATATCAATAAACACACCATCTGCCTTTTTGATAGAGACCTTAACGTCTGGAGCACTACCAAATACATTGGCATCAGCAGATAAAGTGAATGTAAAGTAGTCTAAAAAGTTAGCTGTTCCAGCAAGATCTTCAGAGTCTTGTGAAACCGCACCTGGAGGGCCCATGCTACCTAAGTCGTACACGGTTGCCATGGCTGACTGTGATGCAAATAGTGCTGCCACTAATGCCAAAACTTTTACTGAGTTCATTGTTTGCTTCCTTGTTGAAAAGTTGATTTAAATTTCCACTAAGCTATATATATATGTATGCGCTATATATGTATATATTCAAAAACTAAGTTACGTGTTTTGTTACATTTTTTGTATTTTTTTGGACTTTTATTTTTCTGCTTGGATTATTGCATGTTGATAGTTTTTTGCAATAGTCCGAATGGACTAATCATGCTCATGTAAATGGAGGGTAGTTTAGTTGGAGTTTTCTACTATAGTAATTGTCGATAGAGCAGAAAAACAGGAGTGATTTTTTTATTCATCCATATGATATTTAACTATTTTTCTGCACTATTCAGCAAGTTCCACCACTTCAAAATCATGCGTTATTTGTGCGGATTTACCTAACATGATGGAGGCGGAGCAATATTTTTCTGCAGAGAGTTTTACTGCGCGTTCAACCTGTCCAACATTTAAACCTTTGCCTGTCACCACAAAGTGTACGTGTATCGTCGTAAATACTTTTGGTATTTCTTCGGCACGCTCCGCTTGTATCTCTGCAACGCAATCGACGATCGGTTGGCGTGCTTTTTTCAGTATGGTCACCACATCAAACGAAGTGCATGCGCCCATGCCAATCAGTAACATCTCCATTGGGCGCATGCCCAGGTTTTTGCCGCCAGCTTCAGGCGCGCCGTCTAGTACCACGGCATGCCCAGTTTCGGATTCGCCCATAAAGCAGACGTTTTCAATCCATTTGATTCTAGCTTTCATAGATTCTAGCTTTCATGAAGTTAAGTGCTTAGTTATTTAATGTCCAGTAATTCAACATCAAAAATCAAAGTGGCGTTGGGAGGAATCACACCGCCTGCACCACGTGCACCGTAGCCATAGTCAGGTGGAATAATGAGGGTACGTTTGCCACCGATTTTCATGCCGGCAAAGCCTTCATCCCAGCCGCGAATCACTTGTCCGCCGCCTAGAAAAAATACAAACGGTTCATGGCGATCGAGTGAGCTGTCAAACTTTGTGCCTTTGCCATCTGGTTTGCTTGGATCATAAAGCCAGCCAGTGTAATTAACGGTGACGTTAAAGCCAGGTTCTGCTTCGCGACCTTGGCCTGCTAAGGTGTCATTTTTGACGAGTTCTGTAATATTCATTGGGAGTTTTCCATTGGTTGCAGTGTTGTTTGATTGGGTTGTTGGTGCGGTTTTAGAATCCGCTTGGCAGCCACTCGCAGCGAGCATTGCGCTTAGTATGGCGGCGGTTAGTAAGGTATTTTTTTTCATCAACTGCTCCAAAATAGTTACGCTAAAAATGAAGTGCTAGGCCAATTGCGTTGGCAAAACGATATTCTGCATTAATTTTGCTGAAATACCCAGTCTATCAGTGCATCTTGTGCTGGTTTTGTTTGCGCCGCTTTGGCGTGGTTAATCATAAATACCATGACGTAGCGCTTGCCATTTTTGCCAAGTATATAGCCTGATATGGCGAACACGCCGTCAATCGTGCCTGTTTTTAAATGCGCCCGTCCTTGAGCTGGACTGTCTTTCATGCGTTTTAACAGGGTGCCGTCAACCGCTAATATGGGTAGTGATGCCATAAACTCTGGCATGACAGGGCTATAGAAGGCGCTGGTAAGCAGTGCGCCCATATGTTGCGCACTAATGCGTTCTGAGCGAGATAGGCCCGAGCCATTTTCAATTACAAGTTCACTAAACGCTAAATTTTTGCTGGCTAGCCATGCCTTAATCGCCGTCACGCCTTTTTCTTCGGTGGCGGGTGCGCCTTGTGATTCAGCAGCGATAGTAAGTAACAACTGGCGGGCCATTAGGTTGTTACTCCATTTGTTAACGTCGCTTAGTAAATCTGCCAATGTTGCTGAATCAAACTGCAAAAGCTTAATCGCCCCAACTGGTACGCTGGTTGTTTTGACCTTGCCCGAAATATTGCCAGCTTGTTCGCGTAGTAGCTTACGAAATAAATTAAAGCTTAAGTCAGCGGGGCTGAGCACCAATAATTCCAGGTATTTTTCGGTGCAATTTGCAGGAAATGCACCAGAAAAGATCACCTCAGCAGGGGTTTTGCTGGCGTTGACTTCATAATTCAAACGGCTACGCCAACTACTGCAATCGCCTCCGTTGACTTTGAGTTGGTTGTTGATGTGGATCTCAGTTAAATCTGGGTCGGGCGTTATATTGAGTTGCGCATCATCGGACGCAAAGCGAAAGCTCACCATTTTGAGATTACTCATCATGGCGCTTGGGGTGGCGTTGTAAGCGCGCGCGCCGTCGCCATCAAAATTGCTTGGGTTGGTTGATTGGCTGGCGAAAAAGCTGTCATCCAAAATCAAGTCTCCCTTGATCTGTTTGATGCCCGCTTGTTTGATTTGTGTGACTAAGCGCCACATATCGCTACTCATTAGGTGCGGGTCGCCATAACCTTTTAGGTAAAGATTGCCGTCTAGCGTGCCATTACGCAGGCTACCATCGTAATACACTTCTGTTTTCCAGCGGTAAGCAGGGCCCAATATTTCCAAAGCAGCATCACTAGTGACGAGCTTCATGGTGCTGGCAGGATTCAGTGCTTTTTGTGCTTGGTGGCTAATCAATGGTGCGGCTAGGTTGTTAGGTGAGTCTGCCAAAGGTTGAACGTAGACTGAAACTGCATCAGCGGGGATGCCTTCTTTTTTCAATGCAGCAATAACGCTATCAGGTAATTCTGCATGGGCAGAAAGTACGGTAAAAAAACACAAAAATGTAGCTATCTGCAATGAAAATTGGCTTATTTTCATTGCACGCAAGCTTTAAGTACATTTTTGATTTGTTCAGTTAGCCAAACCATGTCCTGTTCACTAATCACGTAGGGCGGCATGATATAAATGGTGCTGCCGATAGGGCGCAAAATGACGCCACGATTTAATGCTGCCTGATAAACACGTTGCTGAAAATCTGCTGCTTGGTTGGGTACATCAAATGCCCAAATCATGCCCGTATTACGTTGGTGTTGAATCGGGAAGTCAGCAAGCGATTGTAATTGCGTGTTCATAAATAGTGATTTTTGACGATTGCTAGTGATCGTTTGTTCACGCTCAAAAATATCTAGAGTTGCAAGCGCGGCGCTGCAAGCTAGTGCGTTGCCCGTGTAACTGTGGGAATGCAAAAAGCCGCGCGCAACTTTGTCGTCATAAAAAGCCGCGTAAACTGTATCCGTTGTGAGTACGACAGAAAGTGGCAAATACCCGCCTGTGATGCCTTTGGATAAGCACATAAAATCAGGCAAAATTTCAGCTTGTTGGCTGGCGAACATGACGCCTGTACGCCCAAAGCCAACGGCAATCTCATCGACAATTAAATGCACTTGATATTGACTGCAAATTTCACGCGCACGCTGTAAGTAAACGGGGTGATACATACCCATACCAGCAGCACATTGCACCAGCGGTTCCACGATAAATGCCGCTAAGCTTGCATGATGTTGTGCGACGTAAGCTTCGAGCGCTTGCGCACAACGTAGGGCAAAGGCTTCAGCTGATTCGCCTTGCTCAGCTAAACGTGAGTCGGGGCTGGGCATTTGTGCGCTTTGAGTGAGCAGTGGGGCGTAAGTATCCTTGAAAATAGCTACATCCGTAACGGATAGCGCACCCAGGGTTTCGCCGTGATAGCTGTTTTGCAGGCTAATGAATTTGGTCTTGTTGGTATAGCCCATGTTTCGCCAATAATGAAAACTCATTTTTAGCGAAATTTCAGTTGCCGACGCACCATCTGAGCCATAAAAACAGTGACCTAAACCTGTGAGTGTCGCTAGTTTTTCAGAAAGCTGGACCACTGGTTCGTGCGTAAAGCCTGCCAAAATAACATGCTCTAACTGGTCTAACTGTTGTTTGATGGCATTTTTGATGGTGGGGTTATTGTGCCCAAATAAATTGACCCACCAGGAACTCACAGCATCAAAATAGCATTTGTCTTCAAAGTCATATAGCCAAACGCCATCTCCACGTTGTATGGGCACCAGCGGCAATGTTTCGTGGTTTTTCATTTGCGTACAAGGGTGCCATACGGAGTTTAGGCTACGCTGTAGCAGGTTTTGATTGTTCATGGGCGTGGAGATGGTTTGCGGCTGCCTAAGTTTTTAGATGCTTAATATTTTACTGGTTAGGCTTAATGAATGACAGGTCTCGCGCTATTATCCGTCATCATAAAGTGGCTGGAAGCGAAGCCTAAATCCCATGCTGCCTCTTTGGTCGCAAGCTGTAGCATATTGGAAAGTGCCAGCAACAACTCAACATTGAGTACAATCCGTATGGTTTTGCCATCTTTTGCTTGGATTTCCAAGATAGAGTGCGCATCGTCATGGCTTACCAGCCCACAATGAAAGGCTAAAATTGGCTCATCCACAATCGGGGTACGGTTTGCTTGATAGCTAGTGGAAAAGTCTAGTGGTGGTTTACTTGCATCTGCAAGCGTTGTGTTAACTGCAGACAATACCTCACTTGCTAACTCAGCAGGAACCTCTTGAATCACTAAGGTATGTTCATTCACGTCACTTAAGTCAGCAGAGCCTTGCAATAATAACCATAACGATTTGACCATGCGTCTAGTGAGCCAAACAGATAGCTCGGTGTTATCTGCTAGCCCAACTTTCAGTAGTAAGCGGTCTTGTTCCGAGTCGAACCCAAGATTTAATTGTTGGATCGCAGCCTCTGCTAATAAATCAGTCACTTAAAAACCTCGTCGCAATGTTAAAATAACGAATCAATACCACGTATTATCGCTTGAAATAGATATTTAATAAAACTTTACAGTAAAACTTTCAATGATCAGTTTTAATGATAAACATCTGACAGCGTAATAAATACTAAAAGTTGTCATCAAAATTGCTTACAATTGTTAAAAACTAACCGCTAAGGAGCCCTCATGGCAATGTCTGGACTATCATCTCTTGAGTCATCAAAACCCAAGCAGCGTGGCTTTGTGTTAATCATAGTGCTTGGTTTTGTGGTGTTGGCGGTGCTCTTTGCCTTATACACATGGGCGATGCTGGCATGGGCCTATTCATCTGGCGAGCGCGCAGGCTATGTGCAGAAGTTTTCTAAAAAAGGATGGGTTTGTAAAACCTGGGAAGGCGAATTGGCGATGGTTTCCATGCCTGGGACGATGAGTGAGAAGTTTTATTTCACAGCACAAAATGATGCGGTTGCGGCTAAAATCAATAGTACGCTCGGCAAAAAAGTGGCGGTTACATACGAGCAGCACGTTGGTCTGCCAAGTGAATGTTTTGGTGAAACCATGTACTTTGTGACCGCGGTTCGAGATATAGATCAATAAGCGTTGCAGATTGTTTAGCAGAGGTTGATGATTGATAGGCAATCTCTGTCTTGGATATTGGGTTGTTAGCGGATTTATTTGGAAATAAATTAACAGCAGTTTAGTCAGGAAAAACTTGAAGATCACGATAGTAGGTTCAGGCTACGTAGGCCTGTCAAATGCAATATTACTAGCCCAGCATCATGAGGTGGTTGCCTTAGACATCCTCCCTGAAAAAGTAGCGATGATTAACCGCAAGCAATCCCCGATCG
>DASXUG010000002.1:0-143341 GCA_036504995.1 Methylophilaceae bacterium
TAAGCTGGGGAATGAGTCTGGTGGTCGAGGTCATAAGGCTAGCCACAGTACGCATCACCACACTAGTCACACTACAACCACAGAGCGTCGTGCGAGTAATAGTCCATTGAGAGGGAAGGCTGCAAGTAAAGCGAAGGCTGCTCCTGCTCCGCAGGCGCAGGCGACCTTCGCTAAAACTGGCACCGATGATGCGGGGGATTGGGAGGAGTTCTAGTGTGAAGGGTAAGACTCCAACAATGTAAATATAATAAAAATGGGGCGTTTAGGCCCCATTTTTATTAACTTAGGTGAAAGTTAGCTGTGAATAATTAACTTTCAAATAATGACTAGCTCTAATAGCCTAATGATTTCAGTGCGCGCTCATCATCTGCCCAACCACCTTTGACCTTGACCCAAGTTTCTAACCACACTTTACCACCAAAAAGTTTTTCCATATCTTGACGGGCTTCAGTAGAGATCTGTTTGAGTTTTTCGCCGCCTTTACCAATCAGCATAGGTTTTTGGCTTTCTTTATCCACGATAAATGCTGCGTGAATTCTACGTAGCTTGCCTTCCATCGTGAACTGTTCAATTTCAACAGCGATAGCATAAGGCACTTCATCGCCTAAGAAACGGAAGGCTTTTTCACGCAATAACTCGGCCGCAAGAAAACGCTCATTGCGGTCAGTGAGTTCATCTTCCCCATAAATGGCTGGCTGCTCTGGCAAGTAATGGCGAACACTTTTAAGTAACTCATCAATATTGAGGCTTTTCTTTGCACTCACAGGAACAATTTCCACAAAAGGAAATTCCAAATCAAAATCTTGTATCAAGGGTAAAAGATTGCCTTTATCACCCATTAAATCCAGTTTATTTACCACCAGCAATACTGGCTTATCTTTCGGCAATAGGGCCAATACTTTGCGATCTGCATCACCCAAATCCATAGGCTCAATCACGAACAAAACCACATCCACCTCTGTCAGCACTTGAGTGACGGTTTTATTGAGCGTCTTATTGAGTGCATTCACGTGTTTTTGCTGAAAACCAGGGGTATCAACAAATAAAAATTGTGTGTCTTCTGTGGTATGGATACCAAGCAGACGATGACGCGTGGTCTGCGCTTTACGTGAAGTAATGCTAAGTTTCATGCCAAGAATATGGTTGAGCAAAGTGGATTTGCCTACATTCGGGCGACCAACTATCGCAACCGTACCGCAACGGAAAATCTCTGGGTTGGTGTCATTTTCCTGCATGTTTGTTTTTCCCTTTAGCTAGCACTTTTGCAGCTTTGTCGTTCATATTGTCTTTTAAGATGATGTCATAGGCCAGTTTAGCGGCTTCTTGCTCAGCATTACGGCGACTGGTACCTTCACCTTGCGTGCTGATTTTGAGTGATAAGACATCACACCGTACACGAAAAGTCTGGCAATGCGCCTCACCCTCGGTTGCTAATACTTGATAATTCGGTACGTCTAGTTTACGACTTTGCAAATACTCTTGCAGCAATGATTTTGCATCTTTACCAATAGACTGTGGGTCAATTTGATCTAACCGCGAAATGAATAACTGCAAAACCACCTTTTGCGCGGCATCAAAACCAGCATCTAAAAAAGTGGCTCCTACAATAGCCTCTACCGCGTCCGCTAAAACCGAGGGTCTGCGCCAGCCACCGCTTTTCATTTCACCCTCTCCTAAACGTAGGGCTTCACCAATGTTAAGGCTGACGGCGATTTCGCTTAAGGTGACCTCTTTGACCAACTGCGCACGTAAGCGGCTCAAATCGCCTTCTGGCAGCTTGGGGAAACGTAAAAACAATTGATGTGCGATGATAAAGTTAAGGACTCCATCGCCCAAAAACTCTAAGCGCTCATTGTTTTGATTGCTGTGACTGCGATGGGTAAGTGCTTGAACGAGCAAATTCTCGTCATTAAAAGTATGACCAACTTGACGCTGAAGGCCGCTGTACGTGATTGCTGAAATATTGTGCAGAGCTGTCTTTCTATTTTGTCTAAATTACTTTTCAGTAGTCGCTTTAAAATCCATCAGCGCACTTAAATTACCAGCTAACGGTTTAACAACTTGATACTCTACCGAGACTACTTTTTTGCCAGACGAATCTTTGCCAATAGTTACATCTTTACCAGTAACCACCGTTACGTAGCCGATATTGGCACCTTTATCAAACTCAGACTGGATATCAGATTTACTCATTTCATCAAAGTTTGGCTCATTGCCGATTTTAGCAATGATTTTTTTCACTGTCATAAACTCTATATAAGCAGGTGAAATTTTAATCCCTGCTAACACTAAGCACAGTGCGACAATGGCGGTAAGTACGAAGCCAATAAAAGTCATCCCACGTTGTTTATGCATTGCAAGCTCTCCATTAAAATTAAACAAGTTAATTATTTAACATGCGTACCAATACGGCCAAACTGGTCAAAGTTCCACCAGATAAAGAAAGCCTTACCAACTAAATTCTGTTCTGGCACAAAGCCCCAATAGCGACTATCTTTACTGTTATCTCGGTTATCGCCCATTGCGAAATATGAGCCCGCTGGGATTTCTAAATCTACATCCTTTGTGCCTGCTTCCTCATCAATCAGAATATCGTGTTTTACACCCAACAGTTGCTCTTGGTAACGCTTGGCTTTAATCATATTTAAACCAGAAGCGACGTAGTCATAATTGTCAGCGAAATTTTCTTCAATTTTTTTACCGTTGATGAATAACTCTTTATCTTTATAAACTAAATGATCGCCTGGTAGACCAACAACACGTTTGATGTAGTCGACTGATGGGTCAGGCGGATAATGAAATACGAATACATCACCACGTTGCGGATGACTCACCTCAATAAAGGTATTATTCAAGATGGGTACACGTAAGCCGTAAGTAAACTTGTTCACTAGGATAAAATCACCTGCAAGCAACGTGGGCATCATAGACCCAGAAGGAATTTTAAAAGGTTCCGCGACAAAGGAGCGAATTAGAAATACCACTAAAATAACGGGAAAGAAGCTTTTTGAGTACTCCACCAACACTGGTTCAGGACTGCCTTCCGCACGCCCTTTTTTGAGCCACACAATATCCAGCAACCAAATTAGCCCCGTGACTAAAAGCACAACTACCATAAACAACGCAAACATCATTCGGAATATCCTTCTACTTTCTTAACCTTTAAGTTTAGGTAGTTAATCTTCAACTTGTAAAATTGCCAAAAACGCTTCTTGTGGGATTTCTACGTTGCCCACTTGTTTCATGCGTTTTTTACCTTCTTTTTGCTTCTCTAACAATTTTTTCTTACGGGTAATATCGCCACCGTAACATTTTGCCAGCACGTTTTTACGCATGGCTTTGACCGTTTCTCTGGCGATAATGTTAGCACCAATCGAGGCTTGCACTGCCACATCAAACATTTGACGTGGTATCAACTCTCTCATTTTAGAACACAACTGGCGTCCGCGATACACACTATTACTGCGATGGACAATTAATGACAACGCATCGACACGCTCACCGTTGACCATGATATCCAACTTCACTAAATCTGCAGCACGGAACTCTAAGAACTCGTAATCCATAGACGCATAACCGCGCGAAACTGATTTTAATTTATCAAAGAAATCTAACACGACCTCATTGAGTGGCATTTCATAACTCAACATGACCTGGCGACCCATGTATTGCATGTTTTTTTGCATGCCACGCTTACCGTTACATAGGGTCATTACTGGGCCGACATAGTCTTGTGGCATGAGTAAGTTAATTGTAATCACGGGTTCGCGTATTTCTTCAACACGCGATGGTTCTGGCAGACGTGACGGATTTTCAATTTGTACCACATCACCATTTTTTAACAACAACTCATAGACGACTGTTGGCGCAGTGGTAATTAAATCCATATCGTACTCGCGCTCTAAGCGCTCTTGTACGATTTCCATATGTAGTAATCCCAAAAACCCGCAGCGGAAACCAAAGCCTAATGCTGTTGAATTTTCTGGCTCGTATTGCAAAGACGCGTCATTCAGTTGTAGCTTTTCAAGTGCTGTACGCAAAGCTTCAAACTGATTGGACTCCACTGGATATAATCCAGCAAACACTTGCGGCTTTACCTCTTTAAAACCTGCCAAGGGTTCATCGGCTGGCTTGTCAGCCAAGGTAACGGTATCGCCAACTTTGGCACTAGTTAATGCTTTAATACCAGCAATAATAAAACCTACCTCACCAGCCGAAAGCGATTCTTTTTGCACTGATTTAGGCGTAAATACACCCACTTGCTCACACAAATGAACATCTTTGGTCGCCATCAGCTTAATTTTATCTTTTGGTTTCAAAACACCATCCACAACGCGTACCAACATCACGACACCGACGTAATTATCAAACCATGAGTCAATAATTAACGCTTTAAGTGGCTTAGTCACATCACCCCTGGGCGGAGGAATACGGGCCACAACAGCCTCAAGCACATCACGCACCCCTTCACCAGTTTTGGCTGAGCAACGTACAGCATCTGTGGCTTCTACACCAATCACATCTTCAATTTCCTGAATCACGCGATCAGGATCAGCAGAAGGTAAATCTATTTTGTTTAGTACCGCTGTCACCTCTACGCCCAAGTCCAAAGCCGTATAACAGTTGGCAACACTCTGTGCCTCCACGCCTTGACTAGCATCCACCACCAGCAGCGCGCCTTCACAAGCAGAAAGCGAGCGACTCACCTCGTAAGAAAAATCCACATGTCCTGGAGTGTCAATTAAGTTAAGTTGATATATCTGGCCATCTAGTGCTTTATATTCCAATGCAGCTGTTTGTGCCTTAATGGTAATGCCGCGCTCTTTTTCCAAATCCATGGAATCGAGCACTTGTGATTCCATTTCACGATCTGACAAACCGCCACAAAGATGGATAATGCGATCTGCCAAAGTAGACTTGCCATGGTCAATATGGGCAATGATGGAAAAGTTACGAATATTTTTCATGATGTTCTAATTTAGATAAGAGGTTGGCACACATTTTGTATGGTGTTCACTAACTTATGCCTGAGCATAAACACAGATGCACCAAATTTCTTGCAAAGAAATGACGTGCGGATTTTACAGCAATTATTAAATCAACACTATGACATACCTAATGTCAGGTACACGATTAATATCAAAATATTACGTTCAGGCAGCAAACAAGCTCTTTACAGCGCAGTCTATTTACTGAGAATTGACGAAAATTAACATTTGCAGTGATGTCGATTACAAATTGTTGTGCTATTATTTTGTCAAGAATGGACTGAATATGGATTGAAAAATAGAAGTTACTTTATATACATATTTATTATGTTATTCATGCGTTTATATATATGCTCAGATATTAGTCCCGACAAGTAAAAATTCGCACCAAAAATAACAACAAAAACTTTATTAATTTTAATTCTTTAAATGATACTCAAGGGTGACAAAAATGAATCTAATATATAAGAGCTTGATTCAGGCAGGCCTTATTCTAGCAACACTACCATCGTACGCAGGCGACGTTACATCGTCAGCCACTAATGGTTCAATAGCTAGCACAACCGTTGCACCAGCTGGTGGTTTACAAGCAATTATTACCAAGGTTGTCTCCAGCAATCCTGAAGTTCAAGCAAAATACCATGCTTTTAAGGCTTCTGCTTACGAACAGGGCGTGGCACGTGGTGGTTTTTTCCCTAAAGTTGATGCAATCGGTACTTTACGTGCTCAAGAAGAACTTACTCCTAACGTTAATAATACACAAACACCTGATGCTCAAGCGCAACTCGTGATAAAGCAAATGCTATTTGATGGCTTTGGTACTAGTGCCGAAGTAAAAAGATTAGATAGGGCATCACGTGTTCGTTACTTCGAACTGCTCAGCGCCATGCAAAGCGCAGCGCTTGAAACCACAACAACTTACAACGACTTAATTCGCTATCGCCAATCAGTTAAGTATGCCCAAGAAAATTATACTGTACACAAGCAATTAACAGAGCGTATCAAAGATCGTGTTAGCGCTGGGGTAGGCCGTCGCGTAGATATGGATCAAGCGTCGGGCCGACTAGCGCTAGCTGAAGCCAACTTACTGACAGAATCCACCAGCTTACAAAATGCAACTGCTAAATATCAACGCTTAGTGGGCGAGCTACCGCCATCAGTATTAACTGATCCCGACTACTATAAAGACGGTGTTGACGAGACCGCTACCAAGGCGCTAACAACTGCCTATCAAAAAAATCCTGATTTAATTGCTGCGCTCGAAAATATTGAGGCAGGCAAACACGAGATCGACAACCGTCGTGCCAAATACTATCCAAGAGCAGATGCTCAGGGGACAGCCAATTTAGGCGTAAGTGATAATGGTAAAAACAGCACGCTTGCAGCCGATAATGCATCACTAATAGTTAGCATGAACTTATTTAATGGCTGGTCTGACCGTTCAGCTATTGAGCAATCCAAGCAAAAACTGAATAGTGCCGAAGATTTAAAAAACAAGGTATGTTTAGATACAAGACAAATACTAACCATTGCCTACAACGACACACAGCAATTACCTGGCCAATTGTCGTACCGCAACCAACATCAAACGTCGATTGCAAAAGCGCGTGATGCGTACCAAAAACAATATGACATTGGTCAGCGCACCCTGCTTGACTTGCTAGATACTGAAAACGAGTATTTTCAAGCAAGAAAAGCATACACCAACACAGAGCAAGACTTACACAATGCCTATGCTAGAACCTACGCAGCAGAAGGTGAGTTGCTGCAAAAAATTGGTGCAACTCGTAGCGATTTGCCTGAAATAGATACAGATACTTCAACAAAATGCGCAAGCATGGAAGTTGCCGAGCAACCAGCCATCGACAAAGATGCTTTAGCTGGGCCTAAAGCCGCTACTGCACCATTACCAGTAGTGCCACTTGTAGATGGGAGCAAGCTTAAGGCTGTTGAAACCAAAACGCTACCTAGCGTGCAGTTTGAAGTGAATAGTTCAACGTTAACAACAAGCTCATTCGCTGAGTTGGACCAAGCGCTACCAACACTTAAAGAGTGGCTACTAGACTCACAGGTGGAAGTTGCTGGCCACACAGACAAACGCAATACTTCAAAAATGGCTTACAACATGAAGTTATCTCAAAACCGTGCTGAAGCGGTGCGGCAATACTTTATCAGCAAAGGGATTAACGGCAGTCGCTTAAATGCAGTCGGATATGGGTACACCAAACCAGTAGCGCCCAATGATCCCATTACAGGTAGTGATTTAAACCGTCGGGTTGAAATTATTCGCATGAAATAATATGCAACTAATGTGAGTTAAAGCAAGGAGCGTTAGGCTTCCTTGCTTTAAATTTAGTCAGTGCACTTTATCCAATGGACGTATTCTGTTTTTCTTGTTTTAAGTCAAACAATTCTCATGCAATATTTAACGCTTAGGCGAGTTCACTGGTAGAATGCAATAATGTTCTTTTGAGTATGTCTGCATGGAATCATCTGGCATTAAGAAATCTAGCACCTCAGCTTTGTGTTTATCTGCTCTTGGCATTGTGTATGGCGACATCGGAACCAGCCCACTTTATACAATGAAAGAGGTATTTGCAGCAGGACATCACCCGGTACCTCTGAGCCACGACAACATCTTTGGAATACTATCACTGATTGTGTGGGCACTGTTCATGGTGGTTTCTGTCAAATATGTCGCGTTTATTATGCGCGCAGACAATGGTGGTGAAGGCGGCATTATGGCCCTACTGGCACTAGCCTCTCGCACCGTGAGTGATAACGCCAAGAAGCAGCAAACCATTTTGATGATAGGCATTCTTGGCGCCTGTATGTTTTATGCTGATGGCATGATTACTCCTGCAATTTCCGTGTTGTCTGCTGTTGAAGGTTTGGAAATCGCCACACCTTCCTTACACAATGAAATTGTGCCTATTACACTCGTGGTAATTTTTATCTTATTCTGGGCACAAAGCAAAGGCACAGCGTTAATGGGCGCATTTTTTGGTCCGGTCATGCTTGTTTGGTTTGGCACATTAGCATGGCTGGGCATCATCAATATTTCACAAGAGCCTGCGGTGTTAAATGCACTTAACCCTTGGTATGGCTATCAATTTATTCAGCACCACTTATGGCTAGCCTTTATTACATTAGGCTCAGTCGTATTAGCAGTCACTGGCGGTGAAGCACTTTATGCAGATATGGGGCATTTTGGTAGGAAACCGATACGTTTAACTTGGTTCTTCTTCGTTCTACCTGCATTGGTAATTAACTATTTTGGTCAAGGAGCGCTAATACTTCACCATCCTGAAGCAGTGAAGAATCCGTTTTATTTGCTCGCGCCTGATTGGATGCTGCTCCCCCTCATTGGTTTAGCAACATTAGCAACCGTGATTGCCTCGCAAGCAGTCATTTCTGGCGCTTTTTCCGTATCTCGACAAGCTTTACAATTAGGCTTTTTACCACGTATGCAGGTGTTACACACCTCGGAGAAAGAAAAAGGGCAAATTTACATGCCGCGTATCAATTGGATTTTAATGATCGCAGTCATGATACTGGTACTAGGCTTTAAATCATCAGGCAATCTAGCGGCGGCCTACGGCATTGCAGTTACAGGAGATATGGTCATCACCACCTTGCTGGCTGGTGTGGTCTTTCATGCTATGTGGGGCTGGGGTTGGTGGCGCACGGGTATTCTCGTTTCATTATTTTTAAGTATAGATTTAGCATTCTTCAGTGCCAATATACTTAAAATTCCAGATGGCGGTTGGGTGCCAATTCTGATTGGTATCGTCATTTTTGTACTTATGACCACTTGGAAAAAAGGTCGTATGCTACTGCTCAAACGCTTACGTAATGATGCCATGTCGGTTAAACCATTTATTCAATCTATTGGCGCACACCCACCAACCCGTGTAAGCGGTAACGCTGTGTTTATGACAGCTAACCCACTAGGTGTACCACACGCCATGTTACATAACCTTAAACATAATAAGGTACTACATGAAAAAGTCGTTTTTCTTACAGTACGCATAGAGGATGTCCCCTATGTAGCGCCAGCCGAACGAGTAAGCGTTGACGCCCTACCCTATGACTTTTATTGTGTGACGGTGCGTTATGGCTTTAAGAATGAGCCTGATTTACTTAATGATTTGGCACTTTGCGCAGGACTAGGTATAGATTTAGATGCGATGGACACCTCGTTCTTTATTGGTAAAGAAACATTGATTGCTGAACGCAACTCAGAAATGGCCTACTGGCGTGAAAAATTATTTGTGGCGATGTTCCGCAATGCAGACAGCGTAACAGATCATTTTAAATTGCCACCCAATCGCGTGGTGGAAATGGGCGCACAAGTCACCTTATAATATTGGCATCAACCAATTGTTGAGCTCGTGCGTTATCGAGAAAATAATAATATAAATTTAAAGGGAGATTAAATTGAAGAAAATATTTTTACTACTCATTGTATTGCTTCAATTAGCAGGCTGTGCAACTACCACCAATAAAGGGGTCGCAGGCGTAGAGCGTAAACAATTCATGATGCTTTCTGAGAGCCAAGTTGAAAGCATGTCATTGCAAAGTTACACGCAAACACTCAAAGAAGCTGACTCTAAGAAAGTCTTAAATACTGACCCTGCCGCACTAGCACGTGTGCGTGCAATTTCTAATCGCTTAATTGAACAAACGCCTGTGTTCCGCTCTGATGCTAAAAATTGGAAATGGGAAGTCAATGTAGAAAAAAATGACCAAGTCAACGCATACTGCATGCCTGGTGGAAAAATCATGGTATTTACTGGCTTAATTAGCAAACTAAATGCTACGGATGACGAACTTGCCGTCGTCATCGGACATGAAATCAGCCACGCATTACGTGAACATGGTCGTGAACGCATGTCCTTAGCCGCAGCACAGCAAACTGGTTTAGCACTATTGGGAATTTTAGCCAGCACCTCTAAAAATAGCACTGCAGCTGGCGCTGGCGTACAAGCCGCTGCTATGGGAACGCAATTGTTTTTTGCTCTGCCAAACTCACGTACCCAAGAAACTGAAGCAGATCAAATGGGTCTAGAGCTGGCAGCGCGAGCTGGTTACAACCCGAATGAAGCGGTGACACTGTGGACCAAAATGAGTAAATTAAGTGGCAATAAACCACCTGCTTGGCTAAGCGACCACCCATCTGATGCAGCACGTATCGCTGATGTGCAAGCCCTAGTCCCAAGGATGATGCCGTTATACGAAGCCGCAAGAAAACAATAAATAGAACCGCTGTATTACAAGCAACGCAAGAAATGCCCTATTTGTAGGGCATTTTTGCTTTTAATTTAAGCATTTCTAACGCTAGCTTTATTAATCAAACTCACGAAGAGAATCATTACTTTTAAGTTTCGGGTAAAATAGCGCTTTTGTATTTTTAATTACCTGGAAACTCTCATGAGCCAATTGCAAGCCATTATCGAAGAA
This sequence comes from Methylophilaceae bacterium, assembly GCA_036504995.1. Lineage (GTDB taxonomy): Bacteria > Pseudomonadota > Gammaproteobacteria > Burkholderiales > Methylophilaceae > DASXUG01. The sequence continues at coordinate 10,452 of DASXUG010000002.1, forward strand.
GCATTTGAAAACCGTGCCAACATTAACCCATCAAACGTCAGCAAAGAAGTTAAAGAGGCAGTTTTTAGCGTATTGGAAGACCTTAACACTGGGAAACTTCGCGTAGCAACCCGCATAGGCGATAGCCAGGATTGGGAAACTCATCAATGGATTAAAAAAGCCGTGTTACTCTCATTCCGCTTGGAAGAGAATGTACTGATGGATGATGGTGTAACCCGTTACTTTGATAAAGTGCCTCCAAAATTTGCAAACTACACTGAAGAAGACTTTAAAGCAGGTGGCTTCCGCGTGGTACCTAATGCTATTGTGCGCCGTGGCTCATTTATTGCGAAAAATGCTGTATTGATGCCCTCTTACGTCAATATTGGCGCTTATGTAGGCGAAGGTAGCATGGTGGATACATGGGCAACCGTTGGCTCATGCGCTCAAATCGGTAAAAATGTACATTTATCTGGCGGCGTAGGCATTGGTGGCGTACTAGAGCCCGTGCAGGCTGGCCCGACTATCATTGGCGATAACTGCTTTATTGGTGCCCGCTCAGAAGTGGTTGAAGGTGTGGTCGTTGAAGATAACTGTGTTATTTCAATGGGAGTATACATTGGCCAGTCGACCAAGATTTACGACCGTGAAACAGGCAGCGTAACCTACGGCCGCGTGCCTGCTGGCTCAGTCGTGGTTTCTGGCAATTTACCGTCAAAAGATGGCAGTTACAGCTTATATTGCGCGGTTATTGTTAAGAAAGTAGATGCTAAAACATTAGGAAAAGTGGGCATTAACGAGTTATTAAGAGGCATTTAATTAGCCATTTAGATATCTAACAGAACTGTCAGATTTTCGTCAGTCCTGTCAAATTTAAAGCAACATCTACAGCTACAGATGTTGCTTTTTTTATTTTGTTAGCCGCTAAAGCCCACCAACAAGGATTACATTAAATAACGCACAACCCCCACCTATCAAGCCTTTCAATAAGTTGTCCATTTGCTTCCATAGCTTTAACAGGGTAAGCTATTTTCTTGGCATGTATGTTGCCACTACTCCTAAATATAAAAATATATCGCATAGCTTGATATATCGACTAGCTTGCGAGTTAGCGTTTTAAGGAGAACTACCATGTCGGGGAGTTATGATTACAGGTTAGTCATGTTAGCCTTTATGGTAAGCATGCTAACCTCACTTGCCACACTTATTTTGGCGACCAAAATTCATCGCAGCAAACAGGCGTCAGAAAACTATTGGCTAATCGCGAGCGCCATCACTGTTGGTACAGGTATTTGGGCCACGCATTGCATCGGTATGCTGGCATACAAACTCCCCATACACACAGCACTCTCTCCTTTATTGGTATTTTTAGCATGGATTTTTTCTGCGTTGGCTGCTGGCGTATCACTTAAAGTCGCAACAATAAAAACGCTTAACAGCTACCAGTTTATTATCAGCACCTTTGCCATTAGCACCAGTCTCGTATTGACACCTTACATCATCATCAAATCTATCGTGGTAACACCACACGTTGAATTTAACCTGATATTAGTGATGATCACCATGATGATGTCAGTTTCAGCGGCAATCGTGATGATTAGCACCCTCAACTGGTTACGTAACAGGAAATTTGAGGTTTCTTTAACACCCAACATTAGCTCAGCGCTATTTATCTCTAGCAGCCTCATCATCATGCAATATTGCAGTATGTCTTCCACTATATTCGCTAATAATAGCGTTAGCATCATCTCAAATACGACACTTAGCACTGAGATGTTAGCCTTACTCATTGCGCTTGGTGCGGTCGGTCTGGTGTTAGCCAGTTTTGTATCAACGCTATTTTATTTCAACTTAGACCAAGGCAAACTCTCACTCAACATCAATCTGAATGAGAGCAACCATAACGAACTAACCCGGCTAGCCATGGTAGATACATTAACCCAATTACCTAATCGTCGTTATTTTCAATACCATTTGGAAATCGCAACACATCGCGTCTCCCGAAGCAATCACTCTCTGGCTATTGCATTTATTGATTTAGATGGCTTCAAGCGCATTAACGACATCTTTGGCCACCAAACTGGCGACCATCTATTGATTGCCGTCGCTAGTCGTTTAAGTACCGCTATTCGCGGTTGCGATATGGTGGCACGCTTGGGCGGCGACGAATTCGTCGCGCTGATTGACGAGGTACGCTCCGATGAGGAAATTGTGCCAATTGTTGAGCGCATCATAAAGTCGCTACATAAAACATTTAATATTAATCAGCATGAAATCAACATTTCAGCCTCTGTTGGGATTGCCGTAGCTCCACGAGATGGCGATATGGCAAAGCTTATGTTACGCGCCGACACTGCAATGTATCGCGCTAAGAGCGATGGTAAAAATCAATACCGCTTTTATGACTCAGCAATTGAGCTCGCTGCAGAGCAACTCAATATCATGCAAAAAGATTTGCGTCATGCCTTGACCAAACATGAATTTAAGTTATATTTTCAGCCTAAAATCGATGCACTAACGCATCAAATAGTAGGCCTAGAAGCATTTATACGCTGGCACCACCCAAGCAAAGGCGAAATCTCACCGAATACCTTTCTAGCAGCAGCTGAACATTTGGGAATAGCCAATAAAATCGGTGATTGGGTGATTGAGGAAACTTGCCGCACTTTACACCGCTTACGTACTCAAAGCGTACACTTACCAATAGCCATTAACTTATCTGCGCAACAATTTCGCAATAAAAATTTGGTCAAAAATATACTTAAAACGCTCAAACGTTTTGATTTACCTACCACTTGCCTGATGTTTGAGATAACCGAGGCAACCGCCATTAACAATGCAGAGCTCGTTGAGAGTTTACTCACAGACTTTCAGGTCGCTGACATTAAAATTTCGATGGATGATTTTGGTACTGGGCAATCCAGTTTGGCTTATTTGCAAACCGTAAAAGTAAGCGAGCTTAAACTTGACCGAGTGTTCACTAAAGATATTCTGGCTGACAGACAATCTCAAGCAATTGTTGGTGCAATTGTAAAATTAGCCCATGCTATTGGCCTAAAAGTAGTAGCAGAAGGCGTGGAAACGCAGGAGCAGTTCAAGCTGCTTATCGAGCTTGGTTGCGATCAACTGCAAGGTTACTATATATCCCACCCAGTCACTGAAGAGCAATTGGGTGAAGTGATTTGGCAAATATCCAATCGCTCACTTGCTCAAAACAATGTCATCCCCTTTAGCGTCAAACAATAGTCCCTAGCTTAAGGTTTGCTTGGAAATTTATGTTGGCTAGCAAATTAAGCTTTCCCAAGTAATTTATGTTTTGTCCCTGTTTACGCTGCTGATAGAATAGACACTTATTCTTGAGGCAGCGTCTTTTATGAAACTTTACGGCATTCCCAACTGCAATACCGTCAAAAAAGCCCGCGAATGGCTACAAAATAATGGCATTGCGTATGAATTTCACGATTTTAAAAAACAAGGCATTGATGCTGAAACCCTCAATATTTGGTTACAACAGCAACCATGGGACAAACTAGTCAATCGTGCAGGTATGACTTGGCGCAACCTCAGCGATGCAGAAAAAGCAGCTGTGGTTGATAATGCCAGCGCTATTACCCTCATGCAAACCAAAACTTCCGTGATTAAGCGTCCAGTCCTAGTCGAAAACAACCAAATTCTGGCGCTTGGCTTTAATGAATCCTCTTACCAAAAGCAATTAATAGAAAGCCAATAACCCAATGAGCAAAACTTTAGAGTTAGCCAAGGACCTCATTTCAAGACAATCTAACACCCCGCTTGACGCTGGTTGCCAAGAGCTCATGATTTCAAGACTCGAGCCATTGGGTTTCAACATTGAACGCATGCGCTTTGGCAATGTAGATAATTTTTTTGCACGTCGTGGCACTAACGGTCCATTACTGGTATTTGCAGGGCACACGGACGTTGTGCCCACTGGTCCAGTAGAAAAATGGCATACCCCACCATTTGAACCTACGATTAAAGATGGCATGCTCTATGGGCGTGGTGCGGCTGATATGAAAACATCATGCGCTGCCTTCATCACAGCTATTGAGGAATTTGTTGCAGCGTACCCAGACCACGCTGGATCTATTGGCTTACTTATCACATCTGACGAAGAAGGTATCGCCATTGATGGCACGGTCAAAGTGGTTGAGGTGCTTAAAGCGCGCGGTGAACAGATTGATTACTGCATCGTTGGCGAACCGACATCCAATAAAGTCGTCGGCGATATGATTAAAAATGGTCGTCGTGGCTCACTCTCGGGTAAGTTAACTATAAAAGGTGTGCAAGGTCACATCGCCTATCCACATCTTGTTAAAAATCCGATCCATATGGTTGCTCCTGCCATTAAGGATATGGTTGATACTATTTGGGATACTGGTAATGAGTACTTCCCGCCTACCAGTTGGCAAATTAGTAATATGAATGGCGGCACAGGAGCAACCAACGTAGTACCTGGTGAAGTAGAAATTCTATTCAACTTTAGATATTGCCCAGTGGTTGATAAGGCAGGCAGCACGGAGGCTAACCTTAAGCAACGTGTTCACGCCATTTTAGACGGGCATAAACTTGATTATGACCTTGAGTGGGAACACTCACAATCCTACATTACCCCACGTGGCAACTTAGTTGAAGCGATTAGCGTGGCGATTCAAACTGCGTATGGAGTAACCCCTGAGCTATCTACGACAGGTGGCACCTCTGATGGACGCTTCATCGCTGACATTTGCAAGCAAGTGATAGAGTTTGGCCCACTCAATGCCACTATTCATAAGCTTAATGAATGCGTTGCTGTGGCTGATATTGAGCCGCTCAAAGACACTTATAAACTTACTATGGAAAAGCTACTACTCGCATGATTCACTACCCACGTTTGCATGAAGAAATTTTCACCCTGCGCGATTGGCTACGCTTTACTGTAAGCCGCTTTGAAGAGTCTGACATATTTTTCGGGCATGGCACCGATAACGCATACGATGAAGCCGTCTGGCTATTAATGAGCTCGCTACATTTACCGCTCGACACACTCGACAACTTCTTAGATGCGCGTATTACTGAATCAGAGCGCAAGTACCTCGCCCAATTGATACAACGCCGTATTGTAGACCGTACCCCTACCGCGTATCTCGTCAAAGAAGCGTGGTTAAAAGGCTTTAAGTTTTACGTGGATGAACGCGTTATCGTGCCACGTTCATTTATTGCAGAATTACTTGAAAATGGACTATCTCCTTGGATTGAATACCCAGAAATGGTCTCAAGCGCTGCAGATATATGCACAGGTAGCGGCTGTTTGGGCATATTGCTCGCAAATGCTTTCCCCAATGCGTCTATTGATGTGATTGATATTTCGCCTGATGCCATTGACGTCGCCAATATCAATATTGCTAATTACGGTTTGCAAGATCAAGTACACGCCATTCAGTCGGATATGTTTACTGCACTGAGTGGCAACAAATATGATTTGATCATCAGCAATCCACCCTACGTTGATGCGCCCTCAATGGCAACCCTGCCCAAAGAGTATCGCAATGAGCCACAAATCGCGTTAGGTAGCGGTGATGCGGGTTTAGATCACACCCATACCATTTTACGTGACGCAGCTAATTATCTTAATGATGGTGGCCTACTCGTTGTTGAAATTGGGCATAACCGTGATGCGTTAGTTGAGGCTTATCCTGATCTGCAATTTGTATGGTTAGAGGTCGAATCTGGCGATGAGTTTGTATTTCTGCTCTCAAAAGAGCAGTTAATCGCACACAAATAAACTTATTCCATTAAACCCACATCACTGTGGCTATGCCAATAAAACTCAAAATAAGCCAGCGCACCCTGTTAGCTACGCTTGGCTTATTTATCATCACCTCTTTTGCTTTCGAGCTAGATCCACGAGAGCTATTAGAAGCGGTCAAGCAATACGGTGAATCTGCAAATAAACGCCTGCAAAGCTGGGTAGACTTACTCAATCAGAACCAAAAGTTAGATGAGCTTGCCAAGCTAGATAAGGTTAACCGATTCTTTAATCAAATACCTTATATGACAGACGCTGAGCATTGGGGAGCAGAGGATTACTGGGCAACGCCAGTGCAATTATTAGCAAGTAATGCCGGTGACTGCGAAGACTATGCCATTGCTAAGTATATGTCTTTGGTCAAACTTGGCATAACGGAAGAAAAACTACGTATTACTTATGTGAAAGTCACAGGGCGTAACCAACTCAATATGCGTGCATTACTGACAGGTAAAGCCCCTGCTAACACTAGCCTCAGCTTCAGCAATGACGAAGCCCATATGGTACTCATCTACTATGCCAGCCCCAATGCCGAACCTTTAGTGCTCGACAATCTCAAAGAAAATATACTGCCAGCCTCTCAACGCAGCGATTTAACCCCTGTTTATAGCTTTAGCGGTAATAGTGTATGGCTTATCAGCCAATGGAGTGGAAAAGAAGCGCTAATAGGCGGCGCAGAACAACTAGAAAGATGGGCAAAGCTGCAAAGGCAGTTACGCTTGTAAAACAGTCTAAAAAACTTAGCGCATGCTAAGAATTACTCTAAAGTATCTTTAACACAGCCACTTATCGCGCTAGGGGTTAGCGCTTCTGGCAACTCTATTGTTTTTAAATCATTCCCTACTTTTTTGGTAATACGATACTTAAAACCATCCGCCACATTAAAGGCTGTATTGGTCGGGAGCTTACCCTCGAAATAGGCTTCAAGCTTGCGCATATCCTCTGCTGAGAGCTCACTGGCTGAAATCTGCCCTCTACTTTTAAGGTGCGAGCCTGGAAGGCCAAAGCCTCCCAATCCACCAATCCGCTCCACACTTAGCTGAACATCATTAGCCATATTTTTAGATAATCTCTCGACAGCAAAAAATTAAAGTCCAACCTGCTTCCAAGCGTCATCCACAGCAGCAGCAACGCTAGGAGTAGTGCGATACATTTGCAGTGCCAACTTGCGTGTGCGATTTGCGAAATCTCTCATTTTCATATTAGGACTAGGTCTACCCTGCATGGCACGATACCATATTTGACCAACCTTCTCCCAGCTTTTACCGCCAACTGATTTACAAGCCAAGCAGAAGGCTAAATTTGGTGGCCCACTCGTATAATGGGGATCCATGTCAGGCGTGAGCTGAGAATAGTGAACTGGTTGTGGTGCCAAAGCGCGCACGTCAGCTGGATTCGCCATATTTCTCAAACAGGTATAACCCTTTGAGGTTGCAACAGGCCCCATAATGTCATGCCCAATTAACCAATCTGCCTGCGTCACATCTTGCTTGGCCTGCCATTGACGGAACATGGTACCGAAACAATCAGAAAGACTCTCATTTAGACCACCAGCGTCACCTGCATACTTCAGTTGCAAGGTATATTGTGTCACCCCATGCGTTAACTCATGAGCAACCACATCATTGCCCAGCGTAAAGTCAGTAAAAATCTTATTGTCACCGTCGCCGTATATCATTTGGGCGCCATTCCACATGGCATTATTATAATCGACGCCAAAGTGAACTGATGACATCATAGTCATCCCTGCCCCATTAATTGAGTTCCTACCAAATACTTTTTTATAAAATTCCGCGACCGAGGTTGTCAATTTATAGGTACGAGAGGCAGTCACGTCGCCAGCACTCGCAGGGTTAGAGATAGGTGCCCCTGGTAAGGTTTGCAGATGCTTGCAGTCATATACCGTTACCGTTGGCGCTACTGATAAGACACCGAGGAGTGAAGAACTCGTATTCATAGTTTTAGTAAAGGCTAGGGTACTGGTTCGTAATTTACGCAAACTTTTACTTATTTTTAAGTTACTGCTGGCGTTATTACGAATCTCGTCAGAGAGTGCTGTGTCTTTAGCAAGCTTTTCTAAGACATCATTGGGAATAATGAAGCAACTGCAAGTCATACCTATCTCCTCTAATTAAGTCTGGCAGAATAGGTGCCACCAGTTCACAAAAATACTTTATGGACTCTATTATTATATCCATAAAGAACATAATGCAAGATAAATTAACTAATAAAGAACCATAATTTATTCTGGTAATGATTGTTGACTACTGAAATAGAGCGGTAAGCATCGAAGAACTCGAATGCCAGAGTAAGCATTCAATACTGTAAAAAGTCACACCTATTGATTATTCGACCACATTTGGTTGAGGCCTGACTGTTGCATATTCCGATGGCGCCAAATCGGTATTTGGCTAGAGATACAGTATTTTGGAAAAACCGACATGGGTATAATGAAGAAAGTTAAAGATTACAGTTCATCATCCAGAGGCAATAGTGACATCAAATCCGTTTTAAGTCTTTCGCTTAGGTTTTTGGAAGGCTCGTCACCATACTCCACTAGTTTGCCATTTTCTTTGGTGATCCAAACTAAAGCGCTTTGCTTAGTCACTGGGTCATTTTTTAGATATACCTGATAACTATTTTCTGGATCAGTGAGGCGTTTGAATCGCTCAGCTTCTTGCTTAGCCAGCTCTGGGCTGTTAATCACCATACCGATCTCGGTATTTAGATGTAATGATCGCTGATCTAAATTCATAGAGCCTAGCAATATTTTTTTGCGATCAGAGATATATTGCTTAGCATGCAGACCATAGTTACCTAATTTCAGCAATTTCTTTGACTCACCACTACCTGCAGCCTTGCCAAGACTAGCTCTGATTTCATAGAGTTTGATATCTAACGTCAGCAATTCTTTTCTATAATGCTTATAGCCTGAATGCGCTGCAAGTTGCGGGGTGGATTCTAGCGAATTAGTGAGCACTTTGGTCTCAACATTCCGCTCATACATGTCTTTGAATAAGGCCATACCATCGTCACCTGGCACAAAAAAGGGGGTAATAATCAGCAGCTCAGAACGGGTGGCCTTTGCCAATTCGGCAAATGAATTATAGATTAAACTACCCGTCATCTTGTCATCTTCCATCTCTTTTTTATCGGGGCTGTCATAAATCACCTCTGCATTTGCCCAACTTGGTGATACGGATGCCGTCATCAGATTATTGACTTGATTGCTTGCACTGATAGATTTCAAGAAGGATGCAGGCTCATCCTCGAGGGCTTCACAGTCTTTGCTCAGGCTGGTTCTAAAACTTTCCAGCGACTCAATACTAGATAGAACCGAATCCACAGCCTTTGCGGGGATAGCCATATTGCTATTCCAGTACTCATCAAAACTTTGGGAGAGTTTTTGTATAACAGGGCCGATAGTGAACACATCATCATCGCCAAATTGTGACTCTGGATCGGTCTGGAAATATTCATCGCCTATATTGCGTCCACCAAATAATGCAACTGCACCATCAACAATAAACAACTTGTTATGCATACGATAATCTAGAGTTGATTTGCGTAGCGTCATTTCTACCAGACGTAGTAGATGACCATGGCCACGATAACGCAAAGGGTTAAATACACGGACTTGAATATTGGGGTGCGCAGATAGTGTCAATAATTGTTGATCGCCGTTTTCCGTAGCAGCATCATCCACCAGAATTCTTATCTTGACACCTCGATCGGCGGCTTTTAATAAATGCGCCGTCAATAGCTTGCCAGTATCGTCCTGTCTAAAGATGTAATACTGCAGGTCAAGCGAGGCCTCAGCCTTATCGATTAACGAGACTCTGGCATAAAAACCATCCACACCATTGTTTAGTATATAGAACCCAGATAAACCATCATGCGAACTGGCTGATTTAATGTATTGACGTCCTAGGCTGGTCTGTTCTGGATGGCTAAAGGAAGTTGAGTATTCTTTAGGTGGCGATTGATGTACGTTCAGCAAACTACAGGCCGTAATTTGGGCCAAAAAGAATAGGTAAGCAATTTTCTTGAACATATTTTGCGCTGGGGTCTTTAAGGATTCTGTCTCAATATACGTAAGTGCATTATCGAGTTACGAATAAGCGCACATCAGAAGCCGTTACTTAAACAGACTTGCCTCTTTACAAATTGACTCAATCGCTTGTTCAAAATCCATAGACTTGTCAAAAAAGTAATTGACTCCCAACTCTTTGGCCATTTTCCGATAATATGAATTTGCATGATTAGTTAATACAACATACACCGTCGAACTAAGATTAAGGCTCGACTGGTGTTGCTGGTTGAATTTAATCACATCAAAACCGTTGCCTTTTGCTAACTCAATATCAGCAATCAACATGTCATATTTTTTTGCTGCAAGTAGAACAATAGCCTCATCGCTAGAAATTGCGAAATCCTCAACAAAGATATTCTCATACTCGCTAAGCGATTCAATGATAGTGTCTCGTAGAAGTTTCGAGTCTTCAACTAACAGTACTCGCATACGCCTTTTATCAATCTCGTTAATGTCAGATTGCATAATTATCAAGCTTCATTTGTTACCTTGGCTTACACAACATATGTTTACGAAATGAGCTGATTTTTAATCGCATAGTAAGTTAAATCAGCATTATTTTTAAAACTCATTTTTTCTAATATTCTAGCTCGGTATGTGCTGACGGTTTTGATACTGATAAACAGTTCTTCCGCAATCGCTGACGGACTCATGCCGCCAGCCAGTTTAATAAAAACTTGAAACTCCCGCGTAGATAACATTTCATGCATCTGCTTTTCACTGGGACGGTAAAGCTCGTCAGTCATGATCTCGGCTAATGAAGAGGAAATATAACGCTTCCCGTTAGCGATGATCTTAATGGCGCGGATAATTTCATCGGTATCTGTGTCTTTTGATAAGTAACCCTTACAGCCCATTCTTAATAAATTCAGGGCATATTGGTCCTCTGCATAGCCACTAAGAATCAACACTGGCAAATCAGGCGCAACATGCTTTAAGTCTCGCATGGTGTCGACCCCATTTTTATCAGGCATAGCAATATCCATCACTACAACATCAAATGGCTGTTGACGAATGAGATCGATGGCTTCCTGACCAGAGCTAGCCTCGGCAGTGACTTCAATGTCACGCTCAAGATCGATCATATTTTTGAGGCCCTGCCGAATAATGGCATGGTCATCCACGAGCAATATTTTTTTCATAGCCTACGCATGTCTGGTTGATTTACCTCATCAATGTATTGCACTTTAATGTATTGCACTTTTTCTATTTTAACCCTCTTGATCTGTTTTTAAGCCCTCTTGCAAGGTTTCCCAATCTTGTTTCCAGAGCTCCCGAGAGACACTTAAAAACTCACTTTTTTTCCATAGAAAGCGTAAGTAAAAAAACAAGCCGATGGCAATGATTAAAGGGACTGCCATCGCCAAACCAAGGATAAGGGAGCGGTATTCACTATGCCAAGCAATGGCAAGTATCCAGCCAAAGCCAATGAATAGTGACAGAATAATCGCTGTGACGATGATTATAATCACAATCAAACTCTTAAATACACGCTCCCACTCAAAGGCGACATTAACCGCTAACACATTGCTACGATGCTCGAAAAATAGAGCTAAGGTTTGTGCTAAGCCATGCAGTTTCGACTCAACCAAATTTAGTGTGATTAGCTTAAATATAATGCGCCACATTAGCTACCCTTTATTTAGTCTTGGCTCGAAGCTTTACTCTGACCAATCACATAACCAATTAAGGCGCCTGCGCCAACCGCGACTGCAAGTGTCAGTAAAGGTTGTTCATTGAGCACTTTTTTCGTTTTAACCTGACTTTTTGCTACCAACTCATAAAGCTCTTCCTTGGCCGTTGCAGACAACTGCTCATATTGGTCATATAGGGTTGCTGTAATTGCAGAAACCTTATTGGTTTGCGTTTCGGTTTTTTCTTCAATCAACTGACGTATACTTTCCAATAGTTGAGCAGCATCAACTTTTGCATCAGTCGCAGTTTTTTTAAGCTTATCACTTAAGTCGGTCGCACGACCTTTGGCTTCACCTGCCAAATCCTGTAAATTGTCTTTTACGTTTTCAACTACTTCCACTGCTTTTTCACTGACGTCATTGCTTTTTGATAAATTAAACATGTGTAACTCCTTGTTAATGTAAAGATTTAATACACTACAGACTAAAGACTAACTACGACCTTTGATAAACGAAATCACAGTTAAAATCAAAAATAAGAAAAAGATGATTTTTGCAATTTCAGCAGCACCTGCCGCAATACCACCAAATCCCAAAACAGCAGCCACAATCGCGATGATGAAAAAAACCACAGTATAATGGAGCATATCGGTATCCTTTATATATCAATAATTGCATTCAGCAGAGTGCTAAAGTACGTGATTGAATGTTATGCCACATGGTGTGATAGGATGAGTGGACTTTTGCTGAACTATTTGTAGGAATCGACTGACATTCAATCCCATGGAATTGCTAAAAAACTTATATTTTTTCAAGAAGCGAGTAGGCTTTAATGTTTTTGGGACATTGTTGCTGGCGGGCGTTTTTAGCTTGTTTGCTATTTTCTTTACCAACTTTTTAATGAATCAAATCAGTGATGTCAATAAACGAACCGTTGCAATTACTGACGACTCATTAATTATCCTACAAATCAAAAGCGCTATGTCACAAGCCGAGTCTGCACAAAGAGGCTACCTGTTAACACACCGTAAAGACTATTTAGAGCCATTCGAATCCAATATCGACCTTGTACACCAGCATTCAAAGCAGTTATCGCTGAGTACTAGCTTACAAAGCCCAACTGAAAAAGCTCTGCTGGTTGAGCTTATCGCAGCAGTTAATAGCAAAATTACAGAAATGAAACTTGCCACCTCCCTGCAGGCAGAACACCAGCCTAAAGCAGCACTCAATCTCGTCAATTTAGATCAGGGTTTGGTTGCCATGCAGAATATTAACGAGATAGAAAATAAATTATTCGAAATGGAAAAATCAAAACTTTTGTCGAATCGAATACTTAGAAATGAAAAGATAGGCTGGGCGAAGTCGCTCATTATCGCCTCCATTTTAATACTTCTGCTTGTGATCGGTACCAGTTTTAAAGTTGTGCTGGCAAAAATTATTGAAAAAGATCTTATTAGTCAGCAGTTGTCCATGGAGAATCAAGCGAATGAAAAGAAAATAGTAAGTACCAAGCGACAACTCCAGACTTTAGCTTTAGATGCTCAAGGTGCAATAGAGCGTGAACGTATTGAGCTTGCTCGCGAGTTGCACGATGAGCTTGGATCTATTCTCACTGCCACAAAAATGGATTTGTCTTGGGTGATCAAAAAAACTAAAGATGCAGAGCCTGACATACAAGAAAAAATCGCCCGTACCATTAAATATCTCGACCGAGGCATTCAGTTCAAGCGCCAGATAGTCGAAGCAATGCATCCCTCTATGATTGCAACTTTTGGTATATGGCCAGCCATTAAAAATCTCGCTGAAGAGAGCGCCGAGCGCAACGAGTGGCAGCTTAAATTAACTATGCCAGACGAGCCGCCTCAGTTAAATGATACCTTGGGATTAATTGCTTATCGCATCATCCAGGAAACGCTCAACAATGCATCAAAATATGCAAAAGCCACACAAGTGACCGTCGAAATTTTAACGACTGAAGATCAAATTAAGATTGAAATACTGGATAATGGTGTTGGAGTCGATCTCACCACGATCAAACCTTCCACCCACGGTTTATCTGGTATGACACATAGAGTTCAAGCTATTGGTGGCAGCATTCAATTTGAAAGCAGTGCAGGTAACGGCATGTTTACCCGAGCGATGTTGCCAGTATTGTAGCGTGAGCCCTTCAGCTATGTAGTCTATATCTGACAGCACTTTGAGAATTCATCTGACTTCACCGCTGCAAGATGCTATGTATTATGGTGCCAAGCGTTGTTAATCGCTTTCATCATAATTACACAAGGAGATTTACATGCAATTTAAAACCAGACTTCTAACTAGCGTTACCATGCTTTCACTTTCACTTATATCACAATCTGCAAGTCACGCGTTTGGCACGGCAGATACGATTGAGCAATCTCCGTTACAAGAGTCTTTTAAACAGCTTGATAAAGACTCAGACGGTACGTTAAATTTTAAAGAGGCTTCTAATGATAAGCTTTACTCACACAAAAATTTTGCTAAGGCGGATGTAGATCATGATGGTACGCTTACACAAGATGAGTATTCTACTTACCAAGCAGAGCACAACAAAAAAGAAATTAAACGCTTGGCCAGCGACACAGAAATCACGACAAAAATAAAAGCTAACCTTCTAAAAGACGAGGGGTTTAAAGGCTTTAATGTCAGCGTCGAAACCGTGAAGGGCGTGGTTCAGCTTAGCGGCTTTGTAAATGACCAAGCTTTAGTCACCAAGGCTGGGGAAATTGCCTCGCAAACTGAAGGTGTTAAATCCGTCAAAAATGACTTGATCGTCAAAGGGTAATCCTCCCACTCTTGAGCAATCTTTGCTAAGCCTTAGCAATCAAGGGTTGCTCAAAATACTGCTTAAAAGTGACATGCAGATATTTTGGTATTTGCATGTCACTTTTAACAAAATAGCCTTAAACATCGGTCAACTCTATTCAAATATTGAAACTTAATATATTAGAGTTTTAACAGACATATTTTATTCTGGCCATACCTTTAGGGCTATCTTAGCAATACCTAAAAGCTCATCTTTTGTGGCGCCACTGGTGGCTTGCACTGACATTCCCTGATGTAAGGTCGCTAGATACTTTGCCAAGCATTTAGGATCAGCATCGCCAGATAGATCGCCATCAGCTATAGCCTTGCTAAATCGTTCTTCTAATTTGCTTTCATACGACTTTCTGAACTTGATTAGTGTATTTCGAATGAGTTCAGCACTCTCTCCGCTGGATAGTGCGCCTTGAACAATCAAGCAGCCTTTGGGATGTTGCGGATCAGTTAGAAATTCAGCAGCTGTAACCAGAAAACGTTCCGCGACCTTACGGGCGGTTGGTTCCTTTAGTACATCACTTACAAAGGCTACTGGACCCGATGCATATTTCAGCAATGCTTTATAAAATAACTCTTCTTTATTTCCGAATGCAGCATACAAGCTGGGTTTGTTAACACCTAATGTTTCAGTCAGCTCGGCTATCGATGCCCCTTCATAGCCTCTTGTCCAAAATATTGTTAACGCCTTCTCAAGCGCTTCATCCATATCAAAAACTCTAGGACGGCCTCGTGATTTTTTAGCTTCACCAATCATAAATACATCTTTCATTTCAAATAATATACCAATTGTTACAAAAAAACCTTGACAAGGCAAGTGCTGCTGAAATATATTTATGTACCGATTGGTAATTAAATATATTTTACTATAGGTATGAATATTAAATTTCATTGTAAAGCTAAGCATTAAAAAGGCGCATAACGCAGCAATATCATGCGAATTGCTAACTCAGTTTGATAAAACTTAATACAGATAATTGCAATACATACTTAAACTTAAAGGAGCAGTAAATGAATAAAATCTTAAAATCTCTATTCTTAATCGTCACAACATTTTCAGTGGTTGAGTCTGGCTCAGCCTCGGCAACTGAAAAATTAGAAACAACGCCCACCAAATACATAGAAGCCAATGGCGTTAAATTTTCATATCGTGCGATGGGACCAAAATCGGGTACTCCATTAGTGTTTTTGCAGCACTTTACAGGCACGATGGACTCTTGGGATCCAGCTGTTATTAATGAGTTAGCAAAAAATCGTCCTGTCGTTGTATTCAATAACAGGGGCGTCGGCGCTACCAACGGTGTGGCAGCAGATAACATTGAACAAATGACAGCGGATGCTTATGCGTTTATTCAAGCATTAGGTTATAAGCAAGTAGATTTGCTTGGTTTTTCTATGGGTGGATTTATTGCTCAAGAGTTAGCTGCACAGCATCCTGATTTGGTACATAAGGTGATTCTTGCCGGGACAACTTATCAGGGTGGCGGCAACGACTTGATGAAGGTGCTGGGTGAGGCATTCTCAAGAGCAAATGCGCCAGACCCCCGTGATTATTTATTTTTCAGCCAAACAGATGCGGGTAAAAAAGCAGGCAGTGATTTTTTATCAAGGGTTTATGCAAGAACAAAAGACCGCGACCCTGAAAGTGGTAAAGCAATTGCGGATGCACATGGTAAGGCGCTCATCGTGTGGACTAGCACCCCTGATCCAGAATACAAAACACTTAAAGCGATACATCAGCCAGTTTTAGTTGTGACTGGCAGCAATGACACGATGCTTAACACTGAAGGCTCCATCACCATGTACAAACAGCTAACAAATGCTCAATTGGTGCTTTACCCTGACTCTAATCATGGGTCAATTTTCCAATACCACGAATCATTTGTTAACACGGCTAATTACTTCCTAAGTCATTAATCAAAGCTGGCCACATCTAACAAGGGTTGTGGCCAATTTAGCTAACAATCGAATTGAGGTAAAGAATGACATCAGTAGATTCTACATACGCCACTATAGGCAAAGTAGTGACAGACAAACTAACGACCAACCCATGGCGTGTGTTTGCGATTGCTTGCATTGCTATTTTTATGGTGTCATTGGATACCACTATTCTTTACGCAGGATTTGGCAATATTCTGCACAGCTTCCCAACCTCTACGGCCGCAGATTTGTCTTGGGCAATGAATGCTTATTCCATTGTTTACGCAGCCATGCTTATACCAGCTGGCGGCATAGCAGATAAATATGGTAGAAAAAAAATATTCATACTTGGTGTACTACTATTTGTTACAGCCTCGTTCGCATGTGGTGCTTCACCCAGTGTCTTCTGGCTGATTATTGCAAGGATTTTTCAATCGATTGGAGCATGTCTACTTTCACCTGCGGCATTAGCTATTGTGCTTGAAGCTTTCCCAAGAGAAAAGCGCATGATTGTAATGGGGGCATGGGGTGCAGTAGGTGCTTTGGCTGCGGCTCTAGGCCCTGGTGTGGGATCATTTATCATTGATATTGGTGGATGGCAATGGGCATTTTTTATCAACATTCCAATAGGTTTGCTGTGCATTTGGCAAAGCTTTGCAACACTCCAAGAGTCCATTCAGCCAAGAGATAAAATGCGCCTAGACTGGCTTGGAATATTGCAATTAATGATAGGTGTTAGCGCAATATCATTCGGAATAGTTGAGTTAAATTCCGAGTACTGGTCTAAAGCAGAACTGGTGGGCATTGTTCTGTTGGGGTTAAGCATACTGCTCAGCTATATCCCTTGGGCACGCACCAACGCAGAACCATTATTCGATTTAAATTTATTTAAGAACAAAACATTTTTATTTGCCAATGTTGCGGGATTTATATTCGGGATTGCCTTTGCCATTATGTTTTTTTCATTCTTTTTTTGGATGAAAAATATTTGGCACCTCAGCCAATCATTAGCTGGTACTGCAATTATGCCGGGCCCTCTAACTGTGGTGCCTACAGCCATTCTGTCGGGGAAACTTGCTTCAAAAATTGGGCATCGACCATTACTCATCACAGGCACCATTACCTATGCATTAAGTGGCCTGTGGTTCATGCTAATACCTGATGCTAGCCCTGACTATGCAACAGAATGGTTACCAGGCTTGCTTTTGAGTGGCTTGTCGGTAGGCTTGGTATTGCCTTCGCTGTCTGCTGCTTCAGTGTTTGGTTTGCCTCAAAAAGATTACGCCGTAGGTAGCGCGATTAATCATGCTGTACGTCAGGTAGGTACGGTCATTGGTGTTTCCTTCACTGTATTGTTATTAGCAAAGCCTGATTTACAGATTAACGACTTTCATCGAGTGTATTTAATACACATTGCGTTAGCCTTAATCACTACATTGTTGTGCATCCCTATTAATACGCATCCAAAACAATTATCAGCTAATTCTAAATAAAATATTTTAAAAAAGGTCGTTAGTATGAAAAGAATTGTAGTCACTGGTATGGGCGTTGTAAGTCCACTCGGAACAAGCGTTTCATTAGCTTGGAAACATTTACTTGAAGGAAGGTCTGGGGTTACTTATCTTCCCGATACGCTAGCTGCGGGTAGCCCAGTAACTATTGCAGGCTGGGTGAAATCTAGTGAAGAAGATCCCGTCTTTGGTTTGAATTTATTGCAACATATCACCGCTAAAGAACTGCGAAGAATAGATAGGTTTATTCAATTTGCATTAATAGCCGCTCAAGAGGCCATCAGCCAAGCAGGCTGGCAGCCTAGAAATGACGCCGAAAGCGAACGTACTGCTACCATTATTGCCTCGGGGATCGGTGGCTTCCCAGCGATAGCCAGTGCTGTCCGTAAGGGTGAACTAGAGGGCGTTGAGAGACTGTCTCCTTTTACTATTCCCTCGTTTCTGGTTAATCTAGCCGCAGGTCAAGTGGCACTTAAACATCAATTCAAAGGGCCGCTTGGCGCGCCCGTTACCGCCTGTGCAGCAGGCGTGCAAGCGATTGGCGACGCGGCAAGGCTAATTCATGCAGATGAAGCGGATATTGTGATTTGTGGTGGTGCAGAAGCTTGTATAGATAAAGTGAGTCTTGGAGGATTCGCTGCAGCCAAGGCGCTCAGTACAAATTACTCAGGTTCGCCTGAGTTAGCTTCCAGACCTTTTGATACTGACCGTGACGGATTTGTGATGGGAGAAGGAGCTGGCATATTGGTGATTGAATCCTATGAGCATGCGATTGCCAGAGGTGCTACACCGTTAGCTGAGCTCGTTGGATATGGGACAACATCGGATGCCTACCACATTACGTCAAGTCCTGAGGATGGCTCGGGGGCAGCCAGAGCAATGTTGATAGCATTGAAGCAAGCGGGATTAAATCCAAATGCGATTGATCATATCAACGCACATGCAACCTCTACACCAGTTGGGGATGCAGCAGAGTTAGCGGCAATCAAACACGTTTTTGGGGCTAACAATATCCAGCCAGCCATCAGTGCAACAAAATCATCAACGGGACATTTACTGGGCGCTGCTGGCGGCCTTGAAGCTATTTTCACAATCAAAGCGATCAATGAACAATGCTGCCCTCCCACTATCAATTTGGTACAAACAGATGAGCGTGCAAGTGGGCTCACTATTGTGGGTAAGCAACCAATAGATCAGAATATTGAATATGCACTATCTAACGGGTTCGGTTTTGGGGGAGTCAATGCTTCGATAATTTTTAAAAAATTTCATAGTTGAGGCTATCAGCAGCGAGTGAATTGTTTGTTAAGGCTACCAACACTCTTGAAGACACTAAAACGAAATACCAGAATACTTACTTTCAACTTTGTCTTTTAACTCTGTAATACATATATAGCACCACACAGGCATTTACCAAAAATACCGTCACTTTTAACCATGAAAACTTTGTAAATAACTCATACATCTCTAACGGCATATAAAAGCCACCTGACAAAACTGCAATCCACTGTGCCCAGCGTAAGTTAAACCACAAACCATAGGCTTCAAATAATCGTAAGCCTGCATATACTAAAGCAAGCATAGTAAACAACCAAAGTTGAGGGTTGGTCACATGGCTAGCCAGCGCTAAGAAAACATGCGGATAATGTTTAGCTGGGTTGAGATGCAAGTGAGCAATAAGTATGGTTGCTACCAATTGCACATTCTTATGCAACAAGGTTAACAAGCCAAAACCAGCCATTAATACTAAAGCCCCTTTTAGCGCCTCAAAAACTGCAATTAACCGATCTAAATTATTTGTTAGTTTGCTTATACTCAATCTCATCAGTTACTGGTTATCCAAGTCGATCCTATAAAATATTGACAGTAATTTATTCACGATTTAGATACCTTTTTTTGAATTTCTCTCTAATAAATTGGCTAGTGCTTTGCTAGATTTCCCATCATCTTTAATAGTCGCCGCACGGTTAATCCAGCACGTTTTCATGCGCTCAAAATTTCCAGATTGATTTTCATGCTTGCATTTTGGCAACACTAAAGCCATGACTGTTTTTTCTTCAAGAGTCCATGTTGACGGATCACCAGTGTGAGATGTAACTAGCGGATACTGGCTTTCTAAATTAGTTTGTTCAGCATAATGTCCAATTTGCACGAACAAATAAAATACTAAGCAAGCAACAACGATATACATGAAGATTGGTTGAATGGTTTTCAAAGTTTATTTCCTTAAGTTTTACGTATTTTACTTGTTTAATAGGCCACTGATTACATTTTAATCAAGCTTGATACTTACTGATACAAAGCAAAGATATTTGGACATATCTAAGAAACAGCCCACTGCTTAAATTGCAAACTCAGAGTTCAGAGCGATGTGCGATTATGAAGAAAATACTGTTGGTTGCTTTAATTCCAATGCTGATTATTCCCAAAGCATATGCTGAAGTGACTCAAGATAGCTGTCTGACTGACCTAGATCACAACCCTGAGTTAGCCACTATTCAAGACAAGGTTGCTTTGTCCTTTTCAGAAAATCAAACAAACGCCATGTTAGCAAACAAAAAAACACCTAATGACGAAGAAACTAAGGTCATTTTAAAGTGGGTACATCAACGTTCAGTCTGCTACACCCGTGAGAATGAAGCCAAAATGAATGAATACATGCCTCAAGAAATTAAGGCAATAAACACTGCAATACAAAATGACCTTGAAAGAAAATCTATTGATTTAGCTGATGGTAAATATAGCTATGGAGCGTTTGCAAAATGGCGTGCAGAGCGTTATGAAAAATACAAAGCAGAATATCAAGTAGTGACTGACAGTATCAATAAACGACGCGAGCAAAATAACAACTCTCCTATAGTTACTTAGAATTTAGGGTTACTTAAATTTAGACTATTTCTCAAGTATTCATTGGGTACTGATATTTGAAATTTGAAAATCCACATATGATGGCAGAACGAAACTCTGAGGCTGAGACTCTGTTTTTTAAAGGCTTGGCTGCGATGCAATCGGGGGAGCCTTGTATAGCAGAGGCCTGTTTTTTAGAGGCCATAAGTATCAACCCTAGTTTCGCAGAAGCCTATTCAAATTTAGGTTTTTTATTAAGTGCGCGTGGCGCCTTAGCATTTGCTGAGGAGTGTTATCGACTCTCTATCATATTTGACCCAATGAATGCAGTCACACATTTAAATATGGGCGTACTGCTGGACAAGCAAAAACAGTTTGATGCCGCTGAGCTATATTACAAAGAAGCTATCAAGCTGGATGGTAAATACGCAATTGCATGGTCGAACTTAGGGGTTTTATATGCTAGCACGTGGCGCGATGACGAAGCTGAACAATGCTATAGAACAGCGATTGCTATTGATAAAGAATATGTGACAGCCAAATTCAATCTTAGTTATTTACTTTTGCGACAAGGTCGATTTGCAGAAGGCTGGCTTTGTCTAGAGTCTAGAAAATGGTACCAACTCCTAGAGGGTCAACCGCTAGATACTCCTCGGTGGAGAGGAGAATCGCTGGATGGTAAGCGGCTCTTAATCTGCTTCGAGGCAGGGTATGGCGATGTAATCCAGTTTTGCAGGTATGTGATGGACCTGAAAAAACAAGGGGTAATCTTTATCACACTGATTTGTCATCCCCCATTAGTGAAGCTGTTAACTTCACTTAAAGGTTTAGATGAGGTCATTGCTTTTGACCAAGATATATCAAAATTAAAGTGGGATTTCTGGACACCTCTGCTAAGTATTCCCTACCACCTTAAAACACGTACCGAAAGCATCCCAGCAAAAATTCCATATTTATGTGCGCTCGAAGAGGATATGCAAAAATGGCGCACCCAAATACCTAAGCAAGGATTAAATATTGGTCTGGTATGGAAAGGAAACCCCTTATTTGAAAATGATGCTGAACGGTCACTCCCCTGCTTAAGTATACTAGAACCGCTATGGGATGTTTCAGACGTGAATTTTATAAGCCTGCAAAAAGACATGAATGAGGAAGCCCAAGGCAACAAACTCAGCAAGCTTGCAATCACAAACTTAGGAGTACACTTAAAGGATTTTGCTGATACTGCTGCTGTAATTCATCATCTTGATTTAGTGATCAGCGTTGACACATCCGTTGCTCACCTGACTGGGGCCCTTGGCAAACCATGTTGGGTGTTATTACCTCACTACAAGCCAGACTGGCGTTGGTTGAAAGATAGAACAGACTCCCCGTGGTACCCCACAATGCGTCTATTTAGACAAGCTAGCAGAGGTAATTGGACGGACACTATCCATGATGTGCGTGAAGCACTAAAATCATTGGCAATCGCATCCAGCAAATCCCTCGCGATCAAAGATATTAAATCTTAAATATCATATCCAATCGTCAATGCGTATGATAGGCGTACTATTGAACTGACTAAACAAAAGTAAGTTGAGGGTTAGGCGTGAAAGATAAAATTTTTTCCACATTGAGTCGCATTCAAAAAACTTATGATAACAATCTAGTACTGACTGTAAGCTTACTCGTACTCATTACTTTTGCATTGGGGCTAGCGGTATTCATGTTTTTTTTCGCAGCGACCCCGAATGTCATCACCATTACTGCTGGGCCTGTTGGCAGCAGCTACCAAACGAATGCCGAGAAATATAAGACAATACTCGCTAAAGAGGGAATTAAATTAATTATTCTCCCATCAGAAGGCTCAGCTGAAAATCTAAGCAGACTAAAAGCACAAAAACCCAAAGTGGATGTTGGTTTCGTGCAGAGTGGCATGGCTCAAGAGGATGAAACAACAAGCAATAATCTGGCTTCTCTAGGCAGTATCAACTATCAGCCACTGATGATATTTTACAGTGGCGATCCAAAAACTCTGCTTTCTGAATTTAAGGGTCAAAAAATAGATATTGGTCAGGCAGGAAGCGGCACCCGTGCAATCGCACTAACCTTATTAAAAGCCAATGGAATAGAACCAGGAGGCGATACCACTTTAATTGACAGAACAGACCCGAGCCCAGCAATAGATCTAATCAACAATAAAATTGACGCATTATTTCTGATGGGTGACTCGGCACCAACAAGCCTTCTACGCCAACTATTACATACCCCCAATATCAATCTTTTCAATGTCACACAAGCCGATGGTTATGCGCGGCGTATTGATTATTTACATAAATTAACGTTACCGAAAGGAGCTATAGATTTTGGCAAAAACATCCCCAGTGAAGATGTATCCCTAATTGGTCCTAGCGTTGAATTAGTCGCCAGAAAAGATTTACACCCAGCGCTATCCGACGCATTACTTGATGCCGCAAGAGAAGTTCATAGTGCCCCTGGATTATATAGAAAACGTGGAGAATTTCCCGCTGTGATGGAGCATGACTTGCCCATTAGTCCTGATGCAGCAAGGTTCTATACTACGGGTAAAAGTTTTTTATACCGTAACTTCCCGTTCTGGTTGGCAAGCCTAATTAATCGAGCTTTAGCTGTCATCGTTCCGATTGGATTGCTATTAATTCCAGGACTAAGAATACTACCTAGTATTTACCGTTGGCGAATTCAGTCTAGAATTTACCCTTGGTACAGAAATTTGCTTGAGATTGAGCGTGTAGCATTCAAAAACGCTGTAACTGAGAAAGAGCTGGATGAGCAACTAAGTAAACTTGATCATATTGAGTTAGCTGTCAACAAAATCAAAATCCCTCCCTCTTTTGGCGACCTTTTTTACGGACTGAGAGTACACATAAGCTTCGTGCGAGAACGTATCATTGTCATCAAAAACTCTGGGGCAAATTGACACATCCGCTGGCTTATTCTATAGGCCTGTCAGCACTATCCGTCTAAAACGAGTAAAACTCTGAAAGAGCTAGGTCTTATCGTTGTTATGGCCGTAGCTAAAGGGATTGAAAACTCGATACACTGAGTTAAGGTACTGGAGGCGCGAACCAGAGTCGAACTGGTCTAAACGGCTTTGCAGGCCGCGGCATAACCGCTTTGCTATCGCGCCATCTCCACAGGGTGGATAAAGTTAAAAAAGGGAAAGCAACTTCTGAATGCTTTCCCTTTTTTATAATGTGGAGCGGGAGACGAGTCTCGAACTCGCGACCTCAACCTTGGCAAGGTTGCGCTCTACCAACTGAGCTACTCCCGCATTGTTTCTAACACATGAACGTTTTGTTACGTGCGTTAAAGAAGCGTGCATTATAAGGATTTTAAGCCATACGTCAACACCCAAATGCGCATCTTTTTTATAATTTATTTAGCCTTCATGCTCGGCCAAGCGGCTTTCAAATAGTAAGCCATTGACAGTAAAGTTAAATTTGCAGCGATAACAATTAGTACGCGCCCAATAAATTGTATATTTATTTCACCCATGCCCAAGTCTAAACTATCGTGGTACAGTAAAAATAAAATGGCAATCATTTGTACTGCCGTTTTTACTTTGCCGATATAAGCCACAGCAACGCTACCGCGCTCACCTATGCCGGCCATCCATTCGCGCAACGCACTAATGGCAATTTCACGGCCAATGATAATAAATGTTACAAAGGCGCCTACGCGGCCTAACTCGATGAGCATTACCAAAGCAGCGGCAACCATGAGTTTATCTGCCACAGGATCTAAAAATGCGCCAAATGCTGAGCTTTGATTCAAGATACGTGCAAAATAGCCATCTAACCAATCAGTAATCGCGGCTAAAGCAAATATAACCGTCGCCACAAGGTTTTTTTCATGCATGGTCAACCAAGTATCTGGCGCGTATAAAATACCGATGAACACGGGGATAAGTAAGATTCTGAGTAAAGTCAGGCTGTTTGGTACGTTCCACATTAATGCAATTCCCCATATATTTTCTCTGCTAAAGCAGGACTAATGCCATCAACCTTGGTAAGTTCATCAACACTAGCATTTTTCACGCCTTCTAAACCACCAAAACGCACTAACAAGGCTTTTCTGCGCTTGGCTCCAACACCTGCAATATCTTCGAGCGATGAATGCATACGTGCTTTCGCACGCTTGGCTCTGTGCCCTGTAATAGCGAAACGATGCGCTTCATCGCGTATTTGTTGTAGTAGGTGCAAGCCACTATTATCTTTTTCTAAATTAAGCATTTCACCTGTGTCAGAAAAAATCATGGTTTCTAACCCAGGTCTTCGCTCCTCGCCTTTGGCAATGCCAACTAACAGAATATCAGCTAAACCGACTTCTTGCATCACCTCTATGGCTACCCCTAACTGGCCTTTGCCGCCATCAATAAACACCAAATCAGGGCGCTTACCCTCGCCTTCTGCCACTTTTTTGTAGCGGCGAGTAAGCACATCACGCATAGCGGCATAATCATCCCCTGGCGTGATGCCTGTAATGTTATAGCGGCGATACTCACTGTTTTGCATATCGCCACGGTCAAACACCACGCAGCTTGCCACTGTAGCTTCACCCATGGTGTGACTAATATCAAAACACTCGATACGCTCTGTATTTTCAGATAACCGTAAAGATTCGCGCAACGCCACTAAACGCGCATGCTGGTTGCTGGTTTGTGCCTGTTTTTGCTGCAAAGCCAGCTCAGCATTGGTATTGGCCATTTTGAGCCACACACGTTTATCACCAATCGGGTTGGTGTTGATTTTAATTTTGCGGCTGGCTTGCTCACTTAATAACTGCTCTAAAGTCTCAGTTTCCAAGGGCACGCCTACAATCAAAATAGGTGGTGTATTCTGTGCCATGTAGTGCTGTTCAATAAAGGCTTGCACGGTTTCATGCAGCTCCACTCCATCCGCATTTTTTGGGAAAAAACTTTTGTCACCCAGATGTCGCCCACCGCGGATCATCACCAAGTTTACACAGTGCTCACCTTGCGCTTCAACACAAGCAATCACATCGGCATCGCTTAAATTAAAGTCACTTACAAACTGCTTGGCTTGTACTTGGCGCAAGCTCTGCATACGGTCACGAAACACTGCTGCCCGCTCATATTCTTGCGCCTCAGCTGCCACCATCATTTTTTCGCTTAAGTCATCCATCACCTGCTGCTCTCGCCCTTGCAAAAACAGAGTGGCGTGATGCACATCGTGTTGGTAATCTTCTTGAGAGATCAAATTGACGCAAGGGGCTGTGCAACGTTCGATTTGATGCTGCAAACAAGGGCGAGAGCGATTAGCAAACACTGTGTTCTCACAGGTACGCAACAAAAATACCTTTTGCAATAACTGAATGCTCTCTCGTACTGCGACAGTATTGGGAAAAGGCCCAAAATACTGATGCCCCTTTTTTTGTACCCCACGATGGAATGCTAATTGTGGAAACTCATCATTCGTCAACGTAATATAGGGATAAGATTTATCATCACGAAACAACACGTTATAACGCGGCATAATGCTTTTGATAAGATTATTCTCAAGCAGCAGTGCTTCGGCTTCTGAGTGGGTCACCGTTGTTTCGATTTTGACAATCTGCGAAACCATCATCCGCGTACGCGGGCTAGGCAGATTTTTATTGAAATAGCTAGAAACACGCTTTTTCAAATCTTTGGCTTTACCAACATAAATCACAGTGTCTTCGACGTTAATCATGCGATAAACACCAGGCAAATTTGGCAGATTTTTTAAGATAGGTTTAGGATCAAACATGCAGGTATTTTATCACTGCTAAGCTGTAAATATTGGCATAATAAGCTGATGAGATCAGGCAGCTTAACAAAACAGAGTAAACATACCTTAAAACCATCGCTTAGCTTTTTTAGCTTGATGGTGGCTTTTGGCTTGCTAAGCTTTTCACTATTTGCTGACAGCGCAACGCTACCGACTACTCACCCCAATAAGCATTACAGCCTCAACACGTCCCCTGTTGATTTGTCATTTCTCAATGAAGATGAGCGTCCCGCAGGTAAACATGGCTTTTTAAAAGCCAAAGGTGAACGACTGGTATTTGAAGATGGCACGCAAGCTAAGTTTTGGGGTATCAATATTGCGGCTTATGCTTTGTTTTCCAGCTCTGACGATAGTATCAAGCTGCAAGCCAAACGCCTTTCGCGTTTGGGTTATAACTTAGTAAGGATTCATCATCATGACTCGCCCTGGGTTTCCCCTAACATTTTTGGCGACCCCAACAAAACCACTTCAGGCAAGATTGATCCTGCTGGAATAGCTAAAATTGATTGGTGGATTAAGTGCTTAAAAGATGAAGGCATTTATGTCTGGCTGGATTTGCATGTTGGACGCCAACTTAAACCTCAAGACAATATTTTAAATTTTGATGAGATTAAAGATAACAAAAGCAATAGCGTCGACCTAAAAGGTTTCAATTACCTTAATCCCAGTATTGAAACTGC
This sequence comes from Methylophilaceae bacterium, assembly GCA_036504995.1. GTDB lineage: Bacteria > Pseudomonadota > Gammaproteobacteria > Burkholderiales > Methylophilaceae > DASXUG01. Next base: position 37,552 of record DASXUG010000002.1, read on the forward strand.
CATGCAAAAGTTTAATGAAGAATACTTAAGGCATATCAATCCCTACACAGGGCTAGCTTATAAAGACGAACCTGCGATTGCCACCATACTGATCACGAACGAAAATGATTTTACCAATCATGGCGGCTTAGGATTTCTGCCTAATCAACATCATTCTCGTTACACACAAATTTACATGGATAAAGCACGCGCATTTGCAGATCGCTACCACCTATCTTTCAACATCACTCGGTTCTGGCCTAGCGCTGACCAAAACAGCTTAATTAACCGCCTACAGCGCAAAATTGACCGTACTTGGATGGCTTGGGAGCATGGCCCCTCAAAATTATTTTTAAATGATTTAGAGCACCAGTTTAACGCCCATATGATTAAACACTTAAAAGGATTAGGCGTAAAAGTGCCTATTGTGACTACCAGCAGTTGGGGAGAGGATAGCGTAAGTTCGCTGCCTGCACTGACTGATGGCGATATGATAGATGTGCACTCCTATCAGAACGGCACGCACCTACTCCAAGCTGACCCACGCAACCAGGCAAATTTTATTGACTGGATCGCCGCCGCCCAAGTGGTAAATAAACCACTTGGGGTGAGTGAGTGGAATAGCGACCCTTTCCCTTCACCCTATCGCCATTTATTGCCACTTTATCTCGCCAGTCAGGCGAGCTTTCAGGGCTGGGATGCCATGATGCTTTACGCCTACTCGCAATCTCCATTTGATGAACAAACAATGCGCGCTAGCAATTGGGATTCGGCCCTTGATCCCTCAATTACCGCTACCTCACCCACTGCGGCTCTGCTATATCGTAGAGGCGATGTCGCAGAAGCAGAAACCACGTATGTATTAGACGCTGGGCAAGCAGTATTTAACGAGGCCATTTCGCCTTACAACTCGGCATTTATTCGCAGTGCCGCTGAGCTTGGCAAGCTAAATATCGCCATGCCATCAACACCAGCATTGCCTTGGTTAAATAAAAGCCCAACCGTTAAAAATGCAATTTACGTGCAAGACAAAAACAAATCGTTAATAGCTAGCAATAGTCATCAAGCAACTACACAAGGCAGCCAGATTACGCGCAACTGGGCACAAGGCTACTTAACGATTAACACTCCGAGAACTCAAGCCGCTTCTGGCCAAATTGCCAATACAACAATCAGATTAAAGGATATTGAAATAACCTCAACCACGCAGAATGTAGTGATTGCCGTGCAAAGTCTGGAAAATACCCCAATACGCCAATCCAAAAACTTAATGATTACCTTGGTTGCAGACTCCAAACTGGCCAATAATAAAATTGATTTTTATACCGAGCCAGTGGTGGCAACTCTTACCATTAGCAACGCAACCAAAGGGCTCAATATTTGCAGCAACCAAGGTAAGGCTAGCCATTTATTGACAAGCAATGCGGATGGAAAATATCAAATCAAACTAGATCAACGCTCCGATATTAGTTACCTATTTTTGTCAGAGAAAACCTGTACAGCACAATAAAAAGGCAGCCTAGGCTGCCTTTTTATTGGAGATCAACACACTTATTGACGTATCAAATAATCAAACGCGCCTAGTGCTGCTTTTGAACCTTCACCCATCGCGATGATAATTTGCTTGTAAGGTACCGTGGTGACATCACCCGCCGCAAAAACACCCGCAAGTGACGTTTCACCGTGACTACCAACCTCAACCTCACCAAACTTGCTTAAATCAATAGAGTCTTTAAGCCAATCAGTATTGGGCAATAAGCCAATTTGTACAAACACACCTGCTAAAGTAATCGAATGTTCCGCACTTGTGGCGCGGTCACGATACACTAGGCCGTTCACCTTTTGGGTGTCGCCTGTAATTTCAGTGGTTTGTGCATTGGTGATTACGGTTACATTACTTAAAGTAGATAATTTAGTTTGCAACACTGCATCAGCACGTAGCTTGTCGTTATATTCAATCAAGGTCACGTGCCCAACAATCCCCGCTAAGTCAATCGCGGCTTCTACGCCTGAGTTGCCACCACCTATGACCGCAACGTGTTTACCTTTAAACAAAGGACCATCACAATGTGGGCAGTAGGCTACCCCCTTACCACGATACTCATTTTCACCAGGGATATTGAGCTGTTTCCAACGCGCGCCAGTGGCGACAATGATAGATTTACTTTTTAGCGTTGCACCGCTTTCTAGTTTCACCTCCAAATAATCACTATCTGCTACTTTGCTTAGGCCTTGGGCACGCTGTAAGTTCATAATATCGACATCGTAGCTTTTAACGTGTTCCTCAAGTGCGCCTACTAACTTAGGTCCCTCAGTCGCTTTTACTGAGATAAAGTTTTCGATGCCCAAAGTATCCATCACTTGCCCACCAAAACGTTCAGCCACAATGCCAGTGCGTATACCTTTACGTGCCGCATAAATCGCAGCTGATGCACCTGCCGGCCCGCCACCGACAACCAGCACATCGTAAGGCGCTTTTTCGTTTAGCTTGGCCGCTTCACGCGCCACTACGCCACTATCTAGCTTAGGCAAAATTTCATCAACACCCATACGGCCAGCGCCAAACTCTTCACCATTCATAAAAATGGTGGGGACTGCCATCACGCCACGCTGAGTAACCTCATCTGGATACACACCACCATCAATCATCACATGGGTAATATTGGGGTTAATCACCGCCATCAAATTCAGCGCCTGCACAACCTCAGGACAATTATGGCAACTAAGCGAAATATAGGTTTCAAAGTGAAACTTGCCTTCAAGCACAGCAATTTGCGCAATTTTTTCAGCTTCTAGTTTTAGTGGATGCCCGCCAGTTTGCAATAAAGCCAACACCAGCGAAGTAAATTCATGACCCATAGGAATACCCGCAAAACGAATGCCTACACCACCAGACAGTTTATTGACTGAGAAGGAAGGTTTACGCTCGTTGTCTTCAAGGCTCAGATGAATTTTGTCAGACAAACTGGCTAATTCATTCAACAGCTCCATCATCTCGTTAGATTTTGCGCTGCTATCCACCGAAGCTTTTATCGCTATCGGTTGCGTTAATTTCTCCAAGTAAGCTTTGAGTTGCGTTTTAATCGTATTGTCTAATGCCATGATGTACTCGCTTTTCTTTCTGTGTTTACTAGCCCGAGCGTTCAGCCTAATAGCTTAAGCTCGGGCAATTTTTTAACTAGATTTTGCCGACTAAATCTAATGAAGGCGCTAAAGTCTCTTCACCTGGTTGCCACGCTGCTGGACAAACTTCACCATCATGCGTTGCCACGTATTGTGCAGCTTGAATTTTACGGATTAGGTCTTTTGCGTTACGACCAATTCCCAAGTCATTCACCTCAGAAGCCTTGATTTTGCCTTCTGGATCAATTACAAAAGTGCCGCGCAATGCCAAACCTTCTTCTTCAATCATCACGTTAAAGTTACGTGAAATCACACCAGTTGGATCTCCCAACATTGGGAATTGAATTTTCTTAATGGTGTCTGAAGTGTCGTGCCATGCTTTGTGGGTGAAGTGCGTATCAGTAGAAACGGAATAAACTTCTACACCCATTTTTTGCAGTTGCGCATAGTGATCAGCCAAGTCGCCCAATTCAGTTGGACAAACAAATGTAAAATCTGCTGGGTAAAAGAAAACAACGGACCACTTACCTTTTAAGTCTGCCTCAGTCACAGGAACGAATTTACCGTCGTGAAAGGCAGTTGTTTTAAATGGTTTGATTTCTGAGTTGATTAGTGAAGTCATTTTTAAATCTCCTTGTTGATTGAAAGAGATTGCATTGTATGAACATCACATAATTAAGTAAAATTGATTGTTTTAATTATATTGATAAATAAAATTAATCATAAGTGCCACGCGACCATCAACCCTTCTTCAGTGGGCGCGGCTTGCATATGGCTAGCAACACCCACCATAGGCACGATTGCTAGGGTATCATCACAGTAAATCAAAGGGATACGATCTCGCTGCCACGGTGGCACATTGGCTTCTTGCAGCAAATGCTTGAGTGTACGTGTTGGTCGCACACCAACAGGTTTAAAGCGCTCACCACCTGAGCGTTGTGTAATACGTAAAGTGTGGATGCCTAGGCGCTTTTCAGCCAAACCTTCACCTGTTTTACGCTGAAATATTAGCCGACTACCGTCGGGCAAGCGTAACTCAGGCTCTCCCTGCCAGACCATTTCGATCATAACCTGAGGGGCATCCTGTTCAATATAAGCTAAATTGCGATAACGTCTTAAGCTCGCCCCCTCACCGCCACCAATCGCCACTTTCAAATTAGCATCTGGCTTAGCACTGAGCAATTGGTCTAGCATTTCTTGCAGGCGGGCAGTGCTTGGCGGGAGATATTGTTGTGAAATTAACCAATAACGCATGACGTTTTTTGCCCGAGGGAATGACAACTTAGCTAACTCAGTCAAGTTTAGCTGTTGATTTTGCACACATAAAACAGCATCTAATTCGGCCAGCTCTTCCAATAAACCTGCGGCCTCCGACATATGGTGAGCCGTACGTGCCAGACTGGCGCTTACATGCGCAAAGCGCTGCTCAATAGCAGGCAAGACAATTTTACGAATAAAATTACGGTCAAAATGTGTATCTTGATTACTTTCATCTTCTATCCACTGCAAGCCAAGGGACTCCGCATACTGGACTAGTTGACTACGTGGTAGCTCTAGCAAAGGACGAATTAAGCGCCGTTGCGCATCAACTGCCATCATCGCTGAAAGCCCTTTTACACCTGCACCCCGAAAAAGCTGCAGTAAAAATGTCTCAGCTTGATCATTTTGATGATGTGCAAGCGCAATAAAATCTGCATTTTCTGCTGTTAAAACATCATAACGGGCTTGACGAGCCGCCGCCTCGACTCCCAAGCCTGTGGTTTTATCAACTTGCACATGCACAACCTTGAACGGTACATTTAAGGCTAAACAAGTGTTTCGGCAAAACTCAGCCCATGCATCTGCATTTTTGCTTAAGCCATGATGCACATACATCGCATGGAGTTGATAGCCTAGCGTGTTTTGTAAATGCACCAGGATTTCTAGCAAGACACGAGAATCTAAACCGCCACTAAATGCCATTAATACAGTTTGACCTTGTAGAGTCAAACCCATTAATGCTTGCCGAACACTTGCTTGTAAAGAGACCACTACCGCATCTGCTGCTTGAGTGGCCTTATTTTGAGGGGATAAACTACGTTTTTGTGAGGGACTTTTAATTGTTAAATCTCTAACAACTATTTCTGAGGGACTTCTTTAAATTTACCGTAGCTCATTAAACGTTGATAGCGCTGCTCTAGTAACTCATGCGTAGTTTTCTTTTGCAAAACGCTTAACTCTTCTGTCAAAGATTTACGCAAGGTTTGCATCATGGTTTCATAGTCACGGTGCGCGCCGCCTAGTGGCTCAGATACGATACGGTCAATTAAACCCATGGTTTTTAAGCGCGGCGCAGTAATCGCAAGTGTTTCGGCGGCTTCTGCGGCTTTATCTGCGCTCTTCCACAAGATAGAGGCACAACCCTCAGGGGAAATGACAGAATAAGTGGAGTATTGCAACATCATCAAATGATCTACAACCCCTAAAGCCAACGCACCGCCCGAACCACCTTCACCAATAATCACGCCAATAATTGGCACTTTTAGCTCAGCCATCACGTATAAATTACGGGCTATCGCTTCTGATTGGCCACGCTCTTCTGCACCAATCCCTGGGTAAGCGCCTGGAGTATCAATTAAAGTAATGATGGGTAAACCGAATTTTTCAGCCAAACGATATAAACGCAAGGCTTTGCGATAACCTTCTGGGCGTGGCATACCAAAATTGCGGTATTGACGTTCTTTTACGTCACGGCCTTTTTGGTGGCCAATCACCATCACAGATTGGCCTTCAAAACGTGCGATTCCGCCAACAATTGCAGGGTCATCTGCAAACGCACGGTCGCCATGTAACTCTTGAAAATCAGTGAATAAACCTTGAATATAATCCAAGGTATAGGGGCGTTGTGGATGACGCGCTACTTGCGAAATTTGCCATGCACCTAATTTCGCATAGATATCTTTGGTGAGCGTTTGATTTTTCTTCTGAATGCGGTCAATTTCTTCAGAAATATCGAGTGCCGAATCATCTTGCACAAAGCGCAACTCTTCAATCTTAGCTTCTAATTCCGCGATAGGTTGTTCAAAATCTAAAAAACTTGTCTTCATATTGGTTGCCATTAAATCTCGTTGTCTCAATTATAAAGGATTTTTACATTATCTTCAGAAAGCCAGCTTTTTAATCCGATAATTAGTTCATCGTGTAGTTCTACACGCCAATCTTCACTGAGCATCATTTCAACTTTAGCTTCGCGATTATGGTACTCAACTTTGACCATACAGCCGCTCCGTTCCTGCCCTGATCGGCAATATGGGGCGAGTAACTCGCGTAATTTTACTGCGTCTGCCTGACCATTGCATGAAAGCTTTAACATGCTGGCATATGCACTACGGGCAGAAGCCAGATCGAATATTTTACGCGCATTTACGCGCAAACCGCCTGAAAAATCATCATTACTCACGCGACCCTCTACAATCAACAACTGATCGTCTTTCACCAAATGCGTATTTTGATTGAGCAGTTCGTTACCTACAACAATTTCAATACGTGATTGCGCATCATCCAAGGTAACGATGGCCATTTTACCGCGTGCTGTCATACGGATACGTACACCCATCACTACACCAGCCAAAAGCTGTGGCTGTTCTTGTGCTTTCAAACTTGATAAACCACCTCGTACAAAAGCTGATAGTTCAGATTTATAGGCAGCAAACGGATGGCCGCTTAAATAAAAGCCTAGTGCGACTTTCTCTTCTCGCAGCTGATCTTGCGGTAACCAAGCTGGGACTTTAGGCAGAACGTGTGCAACACTTTCAGACATCTCGCCAAATAGACTATCTTGACCTGCCGCAGCACCACTTTGTTCTGCGGCACTAATGGCCAAACCCACCCCTGCCAATAAGGCCGCACGATTAGGCTCGAGTTTATCAAACGCACCTGCGCGTATCAGCGACTCTATGACGCGGCGATTGACTTTACGTAAATCTAAACGACGACAAAAATCAAATAAATCTTTAAAAGGACCATCTTGTTTACGTGCAGCTAAAATCACTTCAATCGCTGCTAAACCTGAGCCTTTTAACGCTCCTAAACCGTATAAAATTTGTTTGTCATTAGTCGGTTTAAAGCGGTATTCACTTTGATTAATATCGGGCGCTAACATCTCTATGCCATTGGCCGCGCAATCGTCATAAAAGATATGAACGCTATCGGTATTATTCATATCCGCAGACATGGTAGCCGCAATAAATGCGGCTGGATAATGAGCTTTTAAGTACGCCGTATGGTATGCAACTAAGGCATAAGCAGCCGCGTGGGATTTGTTAAAACCATAGCCTGCAAACTTCTCAAGCGTATCAAATAATTCACTGGCTTGTTTTTCATTTAAACCATTTTTGGTGGCACCGTCGACAAATATCTTACGTTGCGCATCCATTTCTTCAGGTTTCTTTTTACCCATGGCGCGACGTAACAAATCCGCACCGCCCAAACTATAGCCCGCAACGACCTGCGCAATTTGCATCACCTGCTCTTGATAGACGGCAATACCATAGGTTTCTTTGAGAATTGGCTCAGTCAGCGGATGCGGATACTCAACACGCTGCAATCCATGCTTGCGGCGACAGAAATCTGGGATCAAATCCATGGGGCCTGGGCGGTATAGCGCAACCAAGGCAATAATATCTTCAAAACAGTCAGGCTTCGCTTGCTTGAGCATGTCTTTCATACCACGCGACTCTAGCTGAAACACAGCGGTGGTATTAGATGACTTCAATAAATCGAATGTCGCTTTGTCTCTTAGTGGTAAAGTCTCCAGCACTAGCGGCTCGAGCCCCGATAAGGCACGTTGCGCATTGGCATTGTCTACTGCCATATTCAAAATGGTGAGCGTACGTAAACCCAAAAAGTCGAACTTCACAAGCCCAACGGCTTCTACATCATCCTTATCGTACTGACTCACCAAGCTCTCGCCATCTGGCTGGCAATACACGGGTGAGAAATCTGAAATTTTACTTGGAGAAATCAGCACGCCACCAGCGTGCATACCGATATTGCGAGTAAGACCTTCAAGACGCAAAGCAAGCTCAAGTAGCTCGTTAACCTCTTCCTCTTGTTCACGGCGCGCTTTGAGTTGCGGCTCTTTCTCTAGCGCATCGGATAGCGTAATGCCCAATTCCAATGGAATAAGCTTAGCAATACTATCGACAAAGTTAAATGGAAAATCCAGGACACGACCTACATCGCGAATCACGGCCTTTGCCGCCATGGTACCGAAAGTGGCGATTTGAGAAACCGCCTCCAATCCGTATTTATGCTTCACATAATCGATAACCCGATCGCGGCCTTCTTGGCAGAAGTCAATATCAAAGTCGGGCATAGAAACCCGCTCTGGATTTAAGAAGCGCTCAAATAGTAAAGCATATTGCAGCGGATCAAGGTCGGTAATACCCAAGCTATATGCTACCACCGAACCCGCACCAGAACCCCGACCAGGCCCAACGGGCACGCCGTTATGTTTGGCCCAATTGATAAAGTCCGCCACAATCAAAAAGTAGCCAGGGAAACCCATTTGAATGATGATGCCCGTTTCAAACGCTAGACGTGCATCATAAGCAGGCCTTGCTGCTTCACGTTTTTCAGGGTCAGGGTATAACACCTCAAGACGCTGATTTAAACCGATATTAGCCTGTGCAATTAAATACGCATCCAGACTTTGACCATCAGGCGTGGGAAATTGCGGTAAATAATTTTTACCCAATGTCAGCGTTAAATTACAACGCTTAGCAATTTCAACGCTATTCGCCAATGCTTCAGGCACATCAGCGAATAGTGCCAGCATATCGGCCTGAGTTTTAAAGTACTGATCGGGTGTAAAATTCTTAGGGCGACGGCTATCCGCCAACACATAACCTTCGGCAATACACACCCTTGCCTCGTGCGCTTTAAAATCATCGGATTCAATAAACTGTACGGGGTGAGTAGCCACCACTGGCAGCGCCAATTTACTCGCCAATGCCACCGCACGACTAATATATTGCTCTTGTTGCGCATGACCTGCGCGTTGTAACTCGATATAAAAACGATTAGGGAAAAGTACTGCCCAAGCAGAGGCAAACTGTTCAGCTAGTTTTGTATTATTTTGCAGTAGTGCCTGACCTATATCCCCCGCCATTGCACCAGACAGCAGAATCAGGCCCGTACTGCCTTCTTGCAGCCACTGTTTTTTAAGTTCTGCTCGACCACGGTGCTGATTTTCAAGATAAGCCTGACTAATTAATTCACATAGACGTAAATAGCCAGCATGTGTTTGGCACAGCAATAGCGCACGAAACGGCTGCTCACGATTGGTTTCATTTTCAAGCCAAACATCACAACCAATCAGCGGTTTAACACCCTTGCCACGGGCGGCTTTATAAAACTTTACCGCACCAAATAAATTACTTAAATCTGTGAGTGCCAAGGCTGGCATTTGGTCTTTTACAGCATGTTTGACATAGTCGCCAATACGCACGGTACCATCCACAATGGAGTACTCGCTGTGGCAACGCAGGTGGATAAATGAGGGTTGAAGCATAGGTGATATTTTACCTGATTTACCCTATGCAAATTTATTCTATCCGCAGTTTTTCAGCGGAATTTTTACGCAATCAATTCATTACTAATTAAATCAATGCGTTACCTTAGAGCGCATAATCAAGTTAGCAACCTGAGCAATAAGCACATCTTCTTGCACGGGTTTACCTAAAAACAAATCCACGCCTAAAGACTCGGCTAACTGACGATGTTTTTGCGCCGTTCGAGAGCTAATCATAATCAATGGCACATGCAAAAATCGTTGATCTGCTTTGATATTGCGCACCAGCTCGAAACCATCCATGCCTGGCATTTCAATATCAGTAAGAATAATCTCAGGTATAACCTCTTGCAGTTTTTGTAAAGCATCCATACCATCTTTAGCCAAGATCACTTGGTAGCCTTCACGCTCCAACAAGCGGCTTAACACCTTGCGTATGGTCAATGAATCATCTACCACTAAAACCTGCGGTAAGGCGGCATGCATATGAACGGGCACACTAGACTGCTCTGCTTTTTGTACCTGATGGCTGGTTTTAACACCACCTATTGCCAAATCTTCACGATTGGCTAATTGAACTGGATTAAGAATGAGTGCAATTTTTCCATCACTCAATACAGTTGCCCCCAGCATACCTGGTACACGAGACATTTGTTTACCTAATGGTTTAATCACCACTTCTTGATTAGTAATGACCTCATCCACATGCAAGGCAATTTGGTAACTACCCGTACGCAACAATAGTACTGGAGTATACAGTTGACTTTCTGATGCTTGGCTTTCGTCACCCAATAATCTTGGTAAATAATACAGGGGGTAATCTTGACCAGACCATTGCACACGCTTGCTTTGATAGCCATCGATTAAGGCTTTAGGTTTAAGTTTTTGTACTTGTAACACCATCGCTGAAGGTAATGCATAAACGTTAGCGCCGACACGCACTAGGACTGCCTGTGAAACCGACAGGGTAACTGGTAAGTAAATGGTAAATATCGCTCCTTCACCCGCATTATTACTCACGTCTATGCGACCACCTAATGCACTGATCTCACTACGAACTGAGTCTAACCCCACACCGCGCCCAGAGATTTGGGTAACATCTTGCGCCGTGCTAAATCCTGACTCAAAAATAATTTGCATCAAAGCGCTATCGGGCAAATTACTTTCATCCGCAATTAGGCCCTGATGAATAGCTTGTTCACGTACTTTTTGAAGATTAATACCTGCACCATCATCTTTTATCCTGATAACGATTTCATCATGCTCACGGCTCACTTGAACCAGAATTGTTCCAACTTCAGACTTTTCCGCTTTGAAGCGGTATTCAGGCATTTCAATACCGTGCGCTACCGCATTACGTAGTAAGTGCTCTAAAGGTGCACCTAGTTTATCAAGTACACTGCGGTCCACCTCCATCTGCTCGCCTTGCAACACAAGCTCTACATTTTTGCCTTGTTCTCGCGCTGTCATACGCACAGTACGTTGTAAACGCTCGACGATATCTGAGAACGGCAACATACGAATACTCATTAGTGCATGTTGCAAATCACGATTAATACGATTTTGTTGTGCCAATGCACTATCAGCCACATTTAGGTTTTGTAGTAAGTGGTGTTGAATAGTCACCACGTCATTCACACTCTCTGCCATCATACGTGTGAGCTCTTGCAGACGTGTATAGCGATCAAACTCTAGCGGATCAAAAGCCTCATTTGCGTCTTTTAACAGCGCCATTCGAGATTGCAGTTGACTATCAGCTTCGATTTCCATTTCACGCAACTGATGATTCAAGCGCATCACGCTATCAGTTAAATCTGTGGAAGATTGTTTAAAGCCGCGCATTTCTCTTTCTACGCGTGAACGCGCAATACTAATTTCCCCTGCATCGTTCATTAAGCGCTCTAATAAATCTGCGCGTAATCGTAAAAACTGCGTGCGGCGCTCGGCTTTATGGCTAGTTAATGCGTACTGCTCGACAGCCTCCACCGCAGGCTGGTACTCAAACTGGTATAACAAACCACTGATATGATCCCAATCAGAAAAGATTTCATTAAAATCAACGGGCGTCACCTTACCCTTAGTGGCAGAGATGAGATGGCCTTCCATTTTATGAATCGCGTCACCTAATACATCTTGGTTTGCAATACGGGCACTGCCCTTAAGCGTGTGCAACCCGCGTTGTAGGGCATCTAAATGCTGTTGCTGAGCGGGGTCTTTTTGCCACGCAATTAAATCTCGGCCGATGCTGGGCACAAGCTCTTTTGCCTCCTCAAGAAACAAAGTCAACAAAGCATCATCAACAGCCGATTTTGCCTGCAAGCTCAATGTAGTCGTTGCCGTCTTTTCCTTAAAGTTATCCGCAGTAATGGCTGCCAAATAGTTGTTACGGGGAGCTTGATCGTGGATTGACTGTGAAATGGCAATCGGCGTAGCTTCAGTAGTCGAAGCTTTTAGTGATAAGGCATCAGGTTTAGATTCAAACTCAGTGAGTTCTTTTTTTACGAGCGCTTGCTGAGGTCGCCCTGCTTGTAACGGTTCTTCTTGAAGCCCTTGTTCTGGATGAGATAACTCCCGATCTGGTACGGCTTGTACCATCTCGTGGCGGATCGACTTTTTTTTTGTGCTGGGGCCTTTACGTAACTGCTCTATCGACTCGTTAAGCACGTTAAGCAAACCTACTGCCTGCCTTGGTTGACGATATAGGCTCACCTTTTCCAGCATCGCACGTATGGCTGAAATCACACTATCATACAAAGACAAGTGAGATGGTTGCCATTGCCCTTTGTGACTCTCTAACCAGTATTCAAAAACATTGGCTAGCTGATGAATGGCTTTAAAACCAGCAGCACCCGCGGTACTGGAAAGCGTATGCACAGCACGTTGCACTTCTTGGTTTGGTTTAATGATAAGCTCAGCATTACCTTCAAGCTGCTTACTGACAGTCAGCCAATCATCCGCTACGGTTTTTAAATACTGATTAGCTTCCTCTAGAAAGGCATTAAACAACGAGCGACTAATTTTATAAGTGCCGCCAATCACAACCTCGTCAATCACAACCGCTGCAGGATTATCACTTTGCTGTCCCATTAAAGCAGCAGCTTCATTGGTCAATGCTACCAGATCAATTTGCAACACCTCAGAAGAGCCAAGCTGGTTAATCCACATCGCAAAGTCAGCCGTACGTGCTTCAATAAAATCTAATATTGCGGTGTTTGGTGTGATTTTCGATTCAATGATAGTGTTTAACATCTGCTCAACAACCCAAGCTGCTTCACCTAAATCATGTAAACCTATCGTACGTCCACTGCCTTTTAAGGTGTGATAGCCACGCCTTAACTCCATTAATGCAACCTCATCACCTACATGAATACGTAATTTTTTAATTTGCTCAGCAAGGTTGGCTAACACTTCCTCAGCTTCAGTGATATACACGTCCAGCAGTTCTGAATCTACTTCTGCCGTCACATTCGGTATATGTAGTACAGGCTCTACTTGATGGTCTGGAAATTTCTCACCTATTTGCTCCAGCACAGTTTGCAGATTTGCCGCCGTCTCTGACCTTGGGTGAGCAAACTCATCTAGAAATACGCTAATAGCGGTCAAACTTGCCGCAATACACTCTAATGTCACTGGCTCAGGGGGAATAGCTTGATCATAAATACCACGAACTACTTTTGCACAACTCGACACAATCGCAGATGGCAACGGTAAGTTTAGTAACTCCAAAGACCCAAATACTTGTTGCAATAAATCATTAACAGGTAGCAATAAATCAAACTGCTGGGGGGTAAGGAAATAAGGCTCTAGCAACTGCTCTGCCTTTTGTAGCGACGCCTTAACCTGCTGCAACGCCAATGGCACAACATTTGAGTTTAAAGGTCTAGCCTCTAACTGACCAACAAGCTCACCCTCATTTTCTACCAAATGCGCCAATATTTTGGTTTGCGCATCTATGCGGTTTATGAAATCCACACTGATACGCTGATAATCATTTAGCGCATCTTCTAACAAAGTTAACCCAGCCGCCACTTCAATTGAAGCATCGTAAGTAAAACGACCCTGTGTGGTTAAAAGCATGTCTGAAAATTGATGAATGGCTTTTGCCAAAGTGACAAGATGTTCATTCTCAAGTTGTACAATTTCGGTAAGCATATTGCTGCAATGAGTATGAAAACTTTGCAATGCACCGCGCTCAGTCAGCGTCGTAAATTCAGTAGCAAGCGACCAAAGCCCCTTAAGCTGCTCAATTTTCGCCACCAAGCCATTAATTAAGGCCGCATTAGGAGGCGCCTTAACTTGAGTTTGCGCAGCGTTACGCTGCTTAAACAAGATACTATCAAGCTCAAAAGTTTGTTTTACTTGATTAATTTTTGGTGTGCTTGGTTCACTTATTGCCACATAATACAGCGCATCTTTAAGCACATTACCAGGCGCCCTTAAATTCCCCTCAACCAAGTTGCGTATTTGCTGATCAACACGTCGGCATAGTTTTTTTGCGCTAATTTTTTCTGCAATGGCTGGTTGCTGTAACGTATCTACAAATGCACTAAGAGCCCACCATAAAGCCTTTTGCTTGGGATTAGCTTGTGATATTTGCACGTTTTCAATTGCACGACGCATACCCGTTAGACCAACTTCACTATGGCCTGTCAGCCACTTCAATAGTGAACGTTGAAACAGGTGGCGCTGTTGCCCATAATAGGCGGGTAGTTCACCCGCTTCTATAGCGGCCTGAGTAGTTGGTTGACCGCTCTCGGCTTGAGAGGCTTCCACTGATTGATCTTGTACCAACAAGTTATCAGGAATGCGAGCTGAGGTATCAATAAAAAATAGCTCGCTCTCTTCAGCTTCCTCCCCTTGCAATGCCATTATGCGCTCAAGTGCAGGGAAGAGTTTGAATGGCAGATCAGGTTGACCATTTGCCAAATCTTGCAAATATTGACTCAAGGCATCAACAGCCTCACGTAAAAGCGTTAAGTTTTCCTGATTGAGTGGAATGGTTTGCTTCTCAAAAGCATTATGTAAACGCTCAATCTCAAAGCAAAAACGCTTACAGCCCTCTAAACCGACGATGTCAAACGCACCTGTAATTTGGTAGAGGTGTGTTTTGGAAAAACGCAAAGGCGATAACTCAGTGGGATTAGCAATCAATGTAGCAATATTGTCGCGCACGCTATCTAGCGCGAGGTCGATCTCACCCTTCACCCATGTAAGAGGCACAATATCAAATTGATCTATCACTTTGTTTGCCACCGTTCCTGCTGGCCGCTCAATTGCACTATCGCCAGCATATTGTTGTCTAATTCGTTAATTAATTTTTAAATCTTACATCAATAAAGTTTAAACCCAGCCACAGAGCCACTCAACTCCTCTGCCAACGAGGTTAATTGTCCAATCGATTCAGCCGTTAATTTAGTGCCATCTGTTGTTTGAGCCGTAATATTTTGAATTTGCAACATATTCTTACTCACCACAGAAGCGACCTCTGCTTGAGCAGTAGTCGCTTGTGAAATAGAAGCAATGAGGTCTGCCAAGTTATGCGTTACCACCTCAATTTGGTTAAGTGCCTGGCCTGCTGCATCAGACAGCCTTGCACCATCTACCACGCCCTCGGTGCTCTTTTCCATCGCTACGACAGCACTATTTGTATCATTTTGAATGATTTTAACAATCGCACCGATTTGCTTAGTCGCCTCCGATGAGCGTTCAGCCAAACGTTGTACCTCTTCCGCCACCACAGTGAAGCCACGCCCTGCCTCACCTGCTGAGGCAGCTTGTATGGCTGCATTTAAAGCTAAAATATTGGTTTGTTCAGTGATGTCAGAGATCAGTTCCACAATCTCGCTAATTTCTTGAGAGCTTTCACCTAAGCGCTTAATTCGTTTTGAAGTTTCTTGAATCTGCGTACGAATTTCATTCATACCTGCAATGGTATTCTGTACGGCCTGCGTGCCCTGCGCCGCAGTATCCAACGAATGCTTTGCTACTTGCGAAGCTTCTGCGGCATTCTTTGAGACTTGCAAAATAGAATGCGTCATTTGTTCAACCGCAGTTGTCGTTTCAACAATTTGGTTGGATTGCAATTCTGCCGCATTCAATAGCGTTTCAGATGTGCCTTGCGCTTGCGCGGTCGCTTGATAAACCTGCTTGGTTGCGCGATTAATTTCCTCCACTAAGTCACGCAAACTATCAATGGTGTAGTTAATTGAGTCAGCAATCGCCCCAGTGATGCTTTCCGTTACTTCGGCCGTTACTGTTAAATCCCCATCTGCCAAATCACCCATCTCATCCAGCAACTTGAGCACAGCTTGTTGATTATGCTCACTCTCGACTCTGAGCTTTTGCACACCAGCATCTAAAGCACTCATTTGCTTGCGGCTCACGACTAGCATAGATAAAAACAGCGCGACAGCAAGCAAACCTAGCCCAAATAAAATAGCTTTTGATTGTTCATGGCTTTGAGGAGGGGCACTCATCACATGGTTAAGCGCTAAAAAAGCTAATATAGCGAACAGCGCAAAAGCAATTGCCTGCCAATAAGCACTTAAATAGTTAACTTTGTCACCTGACATTAAGCCGTTAGACTTTGAATTAATAGCCATACTTGATTCCTAAACACTTCCTTAAATTACACTGCATTTTTATTCCCCAAGCAACTATAAACTGGTCTCAGCAAAAAAATCTAAGCTAAACTTGGCTGTAAAAACACTTTTGAATCAACGAGAATTTGAACATTTAGCTCATTCCAAATGCGCCCTTGGTCGTCTTCATACTGTTGTCGTGTATAACAAAACGCGGGGGCACTCTTGAGCACCCTAACCGTTAATAAATTAGCTTGTCGTAAACCAATCACTCTATCGACCAACAATCCAGCTTGATCTAAAACGGCCTCATTTAATAATAGCAAACGCGCTTCACTTGATTTTGCTTGATTTGCTGCCTGATGTATTTCTTGAGCATTTGCAATGAGCAGACTTAGATCATTGACTGCATACAAACTACCGCGGATATTTGCGAGCCCTAAAAACCACGGCTTAGTGAGTGGTACTGGGCTACACTCTGGCATGGGCACCACTTCACTAATATCAGTTAAATTGACCAACACAAAATCTTGCCCGATCATCACACCTAAACGGCTATTAGTGGCATCGGTATCACCCGCTTCTTTCGCCTGAATCTTTTCTAACAGTTCTTCCTGATAAAGACGTAAATTAATCTTATTAGCCATGGCTAATCCAGTGCCCCAATACTAGCCATGAGTTCTGCCTGAATAATTGGCTTGGCTAAACAACTTTTGGCGCCCATTTTCAGAGCCCATGCTTGGTCTGTTGCTTGTGACTTACCAGTACACACGATAATTGGGATATGAGCAGTCTTAGGATTTTTTGACAATGCTCTCGTCGCTTGAAAGCCTGTCATGCCAGGCATAATAATGTCCATTAAGATTAAATCAGGCAACTCAGTCTCAGCCACGACAATCCCTTGCTCACCAGTTTCAGCAATGAGTATTTTTAAATCTTGATTAAAAGCTCTAACCAGCATCTCAGCTAGAGATAAGCGGTCAGTTGAAGAGTCATCCACAATAAGAATCGACTTAATCAACATCGGCAATGTTCTCCTCTACATTTTTACTGTTAGGCGCTTTACTGTGCACATGCTGCTGAATAACTTCAATTAAGGTTTCTTGCGTAAATGGTTTAGTTAAATACTGATCAGACCCCACCATGCGCCCTCTTGCACGGTCAAACAAACCATTTTTGCTGGAGAGCATGATGACTGGAGTCGCTTGATAACGAGGATTACGTTTGATGAGAGAGCAGGTTTGATAGCCGTCTAAGCGTGGCATCATAATGTCCACAAAAATCAAATCTGGGTGATATTGTGCAATTTTAGCGAGCGCATCGAAACCGTCTTGGGCTAAAACGACTTCATACCCTGATTGTTTCAGAAATATCTCAGCACTTCGACGAATAGTATTGCTGTCATCGATGACCATAATGGTTAAGCCAGTTATATGATGCTCCGTCACACTTTCCCCTACCACATATTATCAACGCACAAATCGTTAGTGAATCGCTATAGCCTTATAATCCTTGGCCATTTAAACGACTGGGCAATTGCCCTCAAGCTTAAAATGCCGACCAAAATAACACTTTCAATAGGAAGTTAACACTACTATGTGACAAAATCTGACCAAATGTCACATTATGGTATCGTCCAAACTAACAAATCCAGTGTAAGCTATACTAAGCATTTTATGCAAATTATCAATAATAGACTTTAAACAAGCGCACCATTTATGGTCACATTATATGTTTAATTGATTATCAGTTAAACATAAAGCTAGGGAACCAAGATGCTCATTAAGCAAGAATCATTGACCGAAAAAATGTCTTTTAAGGATTTACCGAGTAACTCGCCACTACCTTTTGCCAATTTAGTATTGGTCTTTGGCTCGGTAAAACGCTTTAATGACAGCAAGCTCATCACCCAACTTAAACAACGCTATCCCGTTGCCCAAGTGATTGGCTGCACTACATCAGGTGAAATTAATGAAGCAGGTGTGTTCGATAATAGCCTTCAAATCACGGCTATCGTATGGGAAAAAACCATACAACGCATCGCCCACCGCACCATAAGCTCGATGCAAAGCTCGTTCGATACCGCATGCGCATTGGCCAATGAGATCAAAAGCCCTAGTTTACGCACGGTATTGGTGTTTTCTGACGGACTCAATGTAAACGGCTCAGAGTTGTTACAAGGCTTTCAAAGTATATTAGGAGACATTCCTATCGTTGGCGGCATGGCTGGTGATCAGGCCGAGTTCGTTAAAACATTACAAATCCTCAACGAAACTGTATCTAATAATATGGTGATCGCTATTGGTTTATATGGAGAGGACCTCATCACAGCGACTGGCGCATTGGGTGGCTGGAAACCCTACGGCCCTCCCAGAAAAATTACCAAATCCACTAAAAACGTAGTCTATGAAATGGATGGGAAACCAGCATTGCCCCTCTACAAATTATATATCGGGGATGCTTATGCCAAATATCTACCGAGCAGCGGTCTCAAATTCCCCCTTGCGATTATTGAGGATGGTAAGCGTGAAGTAGAAAAAATCCGTACCTTGCTTTCTGTAGATCCAGCAAATAACAGCCTCACCTTTGCTGGCAATGTAGAGGAAGGCGAGACTGTGCGTTTGTGTCAAAGCTCGCACGACCGCTTAGTGGACGGAGCTAGTGGTGCAGCGCACATGGTGACTGACGCCCTAGACATAGATGCAATGCAACAAACTGGCTTAGCATTATGTGTAAGTTGCGTAGGTAGAAAAGGCGTAATGGCAGAACAAACCATCGATGAAATAAACGCTGTCAAACAAATTTTTGGGGCACAAACCCACATTGCAGGCTTTTACTCTTACGGTGAGTTTGCACCACGACCAAACACCCAAACCAGCGTATTGCACAACCAAACCATGACTATTGGATATTTGAGCGAAAGTTTGTAAAATTTTGTAAATTAAAAAGTTAAAGCCTGCACAATAAAGTTGTTTGCAACAAAAAGCCCTACTCAGTTAGGGCTTTTTGTTTTAAAAAACTCCTCTATAATGCATTTCAACATTATCGTTTTGCTCGCTACAAATCGAACTTTAACAATACAACCAACTTAACAACTTCAAGGAGAGATAACATGGCATCTGTAACACTCAAAGGCAACGCAGTTAGTATCGGCGGAGAACTGCCGACAGCAGGTCAAACCGCACCTAGCTTTCAACTAGCCGACGCGAAACGTAATTTAGTTGGCTTGGACGCTTACGCAGGTAAGCGCAAAGTGCTCAATATTTTCCCAAGTATCGATACGCCAACCTGCGCCATGTCAGTTCGCGCATTTAACCAAAAGGCCAGCAGCGTCAATAACACTGTTGTGCTTTGTATTTCAGCAGATTTACCTTTTGCACAAAGCCGCTTCTGTGGGGCTGAAGGGATTGAAAATGCGGTGACACTTTCCACATTCCGCGACACTGCGAAGTTTGCCAAAGATTATGGGGTACAAATTCTTGACAGTAGCTTAGCTGGCTTAACAGCCCGTGCAGTTGTGGTGTTAGATGAAAACAACAAAGTGCTACATAGCGAATTAGTGAGTGAGATTGCTAATGAGCCAAATTACGACGCAGCATTGGCTGTATTGTAAGTACTAAAATGAGGTGGGCAACATCTGCCTACCTCAACCAAGCTAGCGTTCTACCTTTTACGCTACTTCTTTAGCTTTACACTATTGCCCAACTTTTACAGCTCAACTTTTACAAAAGTACCTTCGTCCGCATTAGCAAGCAAGCTCAGCAAATCCTGTCCTTTAAGCACCAATGCAAAGCCCAATACACCACTGCCAATCACCACAGTATCGTAATCTTGCAGGCTTTTATCCACTAACACACGTACTGTATTTGGCAAAGCAATCGGTGGCACTGCACCAACCATATAACCTGTAGCTTCAGGCACTTCGTTATACTCTGCCATGCGACATTTACGTTCGTTTAAATGCGTGCGCAACAAACCCCAATCCGCACGCCCGCCGCCTGCCACGGCTAACAAGGCATATTGCCCTGATTCCCCTTTAAACACCACACTACGCACCACAGATTTTGGATCTAAGCTCTTAGCCGTTAATAACTCCTCTAAACTGCGCACTGGCTTTTTATCTTCACTCAGTGGAATCTCTATTACATCAAAAGCAATCCCTTGAGCTTGTAGTAGGGCGATAACGGGCGAGTTAATATTGCAGTTCATGCTAGCTCCTTAGCAAGCGTAAGATGAGATGGTTTATTGGTAGTCGGTGTACTTGGCATTACTGCCTTTGCATTTTTCGACTGGGTATTTTTGAGCGTTTAGATCTATTTTTTTATTTGCCGCTGCAATTAAATCAATACCGCACACCTCTGCAATTCTCAACAAATAGACCAAGGTATCTGAAAGTTCTTGTCCAACCTTTTCCTTAGTAGGCTCATCTAGATCACGGCTTTCTTGTTCGCTCATCCATTGAAAATGCTCGACAACTTCAGCTGCCTCAACGATCATCGCCATCGCAAGGTTTTTGGGGGAATGAAACTGTGCCCAGTCACGCTCTTCGACAAAGCGGTTAATGCGCCCTATTAGGGAAAGCAATGAATCGGTGTTATTGTGAATAGTCATAAATAAAATAGCTAAATGGATTAGAGTGAAGATTATGACAGCATTTTTTGCTGTTTGAGTAGCTCTGCGAACTCTTTTGCGGGTACAGGTTTACTGAATAAATAGCCTTGCATTTCATCGCACTCATGCAACTTTAAGAAGGTTAACTGTTCTTGTGTTTCTACACCCTCAGCAATCACTGTCAACCCCAAACTTTGTGACATTTTGATAATTGCAGTGACGATTGCCGCATCGTTCAAGTCAATTTGAATATCACGAATAAAACTTTTATCAATCTTAATAGTATTAATAGGCAAAAGCTTAAGATAAGATAAACTTGAATACCCTGTACCAAAATCATCTACTGACAGCCGAACACCCATCTCTTTTAGACTATTCAAATCGTGAATCACTGCCACTTCGCTCTGGATCGCCACGCTTTCTGTTACTTCAAGCTCTAGACTACTCGGTTGAAGACCAGTTTGTAGTAGCACTTTAGTGACTTCCTGCATAAAGTCAGCATGATGCAACTCCGCCACTGAAACATTAATGGCAATAGGTATCTCTGGTAATCCTGCGTCTTGCCACAACCTATTTTGCGCGCAAGCTTCTCGCAACACCCAATTACCGATACTCTTAATTAAGCCAGAATCCTCGGCAATAGGGATAAATCGATCAGGCAGTATCAAACCCCAATCTGGATGCTGCCAGCGTATCAAAGCTTCTGCACCGACGATTTTCCCGGTTTTAATACTTACCTTAGGTTGATAAAACAACAATAACTCATTATTGGAAATCGCTTTTTGCAGGTTGTTTTCCATAGTGAGTTGCGCCGATACGCGTGCGCTCATTTCTTTGGTAAAAAATTGATAATTATTTCTACCTGAATTTTTTGCATGATACATTGCGGCATCGGCGTTTCGCGTTAACACATCAACGCTATCACCATCATCTGGATAAACCGCAATACCAATACTTGCAGTCACGAATAGTTCATGATTACTGATATAAATAGGAGACTTAATAGTCTCTAGAATTTTGTTTGCAATTTCGGCTGGCACAGCATCATCTAATAACTCGGGCAACAACACCACAAACTCATCACCGCCTTGACGGCTCAGCGTATCAGAAGCACGAATACAAGTTCTAAGCTGTTTAGTTAATACCTTAAGTAGCTGATCGCCAACCTCATGCCCCAAAGTATCATTCACTCGCTTAAAATGGTCTATATCAAAAAATAAAATAGCTACTTTGGATTTTCGTCTGGCAGCGGCACTTATCGCTTGGGTGATGCGGTCTGTTAGCAGTAAACGATTAGGTAAATCCGTCAAGTAATCGTGCTCAGCCAGATAAGTCATTTTTTGGGCCATTTGACGCGCATCGCTCACATCATGAAACACTAAAACAACGCCTAAAATGGCACCGTCCATATCTCGAATCGGCGCGGCTGAGTCTTCAATCGCGTATTCCTCACCCGATTTCGCAATGAGTACAGTATGGTTAGCTAACCCGCAAACTTTATTATGCGCCAACACTATGTCAACAGGGTTAGGTGCTAACTTACGCGAACTTTCATTCAAAATTCTAAAAACTTCTAAAATAGGTCGGCCAATCGCATCGGCTTTCGTCCAACCTGTCATTCTTTCTGCAACCGGGTTCAGATAAGTCACCTCAGACTGCATACTGGTAGTAATCACGGCGTCACCTATAGATTCAAGCGTGACTATCGCTAGCTGTTTCTGGTTAAACAGCTCTTGCTCCGTTCTTTTTCTTTGCTCAATCTCTAGCCGTAGATCCAAATTAATATTACTTAAGTCTTCAGTACGCTGTCTAACCAAGACTTCTAAATTAGCATTGAGTTGAGCTAATGCTTTTTCTGCCAGTAGACGCTTTTCTACTTCTGACTCTAGCAGAGTAATGGTTTTTTTAAGTTGCTGAGTACTGGTAATAGTCAAGGCAACGGGCATTAAGCGCCATAACATAATTGAGGTAAGCCCTGAGGCAAAAGCAGTAATGCTTTTCATCGTCGCATCTACCCAATAAATAGGTTCCCAGATAGTGGCAATTGAAATCAGATGGGTAGTACCACAGGCAAATATAAATAAAGAAAACATTATAAATACCCAGTTAAACTCAAGGTCTACCCTCTTTTTCACTAGATACAGCAACGCAAGAGGAATCGTGTAATAGGAAATGGCAATCACACTGTCGGACAAGATATACATCCATAACAGGCTGGGCGTCCATAAATAGCAATGCCCATGAGGCATAAAATCGCTGGGCACTAACCAACTCAACACAGCATCCATGTAGCAACTCCCGCACTTGTTATTACTGTTGATCAATCAAGAGGACTTAAGTTTCAGAGGCTAACATACGTAGCCAAAAAGAGTATTGGGTAAAGGTATATTATTTTAAGAAGAGCAGTGATGCACTCGCGCAGTTATTTATGTTCGGAATCTATCATTGCCCAATAGATTCCGCAACTCATTAATTACTATATATTTTTTATTTTCGGTTACTACCTGCCACCATTTTAATTTCAAATAAACGACATTCAAGCGGCCCATTAAACAAGGGTGTTTTTTTGCTAGGGCTTAGGCGCATTAATTTGGGCATGCGTAAGTCATTGGTAAGAAAGTATGTATTCCACCCAGCAAATTTTTGTTTAAGCGTGTTGCTCATTTTTGGGTATAGTTCGGCTAACTCCTCATCTTCACCAATACGCACGCCATAGGGCGGGTTTGCAACCATCACACCTGAATCAGCAGGTGCTGCAAGTGCAGTAAATTCAACATGGCTTAATTGCACGGCTTCTAGTAAATTGGCCTCCTGCAAATTTTGTTTTGCTACACGTACCGCGCGCAAATCCATATCACTGCCGTAGATTTTTTGGAAAGTTGTTGGTTTAGCAGCCTTTATCGCCGCATTTTTAATTTTTTTCCAAGTATCCGACTCAAAATTTTTAAGTTTTTCGAAACCGAAATCACGATTTAAACCAGGGGCAATATCTAACGCCATCATCGCCGCTTCTAACAAAAATGTGCCGCTACCACACATGGGGTCTAACAGGGGTTGCCCTACTTGCCAGCCTGCAAGCTTTAAAATACCTGCGGCTAAGTTTTCACGCAACGGGGCTTCTATACTGGCTTTACGATTGCCACGCTGATACAAAGCATGGCCAGAGCTATCTACATAAAACGTGTAAGCATCTTCAGTTAAATAAGCATGAATACGTGCGGATGGATTTTTCGTGTCAATGTAAGGGCGCGAATTAACCGCTTGTCTAAACTTGTCACAGACTGCATCTTTAATACGTAGCGTCGCAAATTCTAAACTTTTTAATGGGCATTTCACCCCAGTGACTTTGACCATAAAATCATGTTTTACATCAAATAAATTCGGCCAGTTGATTTTGTAGGCGGCTTGGTATAAATCATCTTCATTGGCATACTTACCCCGCCCAACCTGAATCAAAATACGGGTAGCGATGCGTGAATGCAGGTTAGCGCGATAACATATGCCCAAGTCTCCCATAAAACCGACACCACCATCCGTCATTTGAATATTACGGGCTTGTTGTGCTTTCAGCTCGTCAACGAGCAGCGCCTCTAAGCCACGGGGGCAGGTGGCAAAATAATTGAGTTCCATATTGTTTGTTTACTACTCCATTGTGATACGGCTAGGCGTATGTTGATTATTATCTTTAAGACGCTCTAATAGCCCCATAAAATCGAGCTTAAGCTCGGCATCTAAGGCTTTGGCTTTTTGACGCACCTGTTCCCAGCGCAATTCAGTTGGTACGCGATTAAAGGCCATCACCACGATATTCCCTGGGCGGCCCGTTGGGACAACTAACACTCGACCACTAAAAATCTGTTCGATGCGATGCAAATACACGTCAAAATTTTTATCTGAGCCCCACAAGTTAATGACTAAGACACCATTTTGCGTCAATGCGCCGCGACAAGCATCAAAGAAATCTTGGCTATACATATTCAACGGCACACCTTTGCCATCAAACATATCCAGCATCAACAAGTCTGTAGTTTCAGGGTGATTGTGAATAAACTGTACGCCATCACCCTCAATCACAGTAAGCCTGTCATCATCCTCTGGGAGATAAAAATGACTCCGTGCAATGTTAATGACTTGTGGGTTTAACTCCACCACCCGCGTAGTTAATTGCGGATGATAATGGTGAATATACTTGGGAATAGAGCCGCCACCCAAGCCCATAATCACCACATCACGCACATGTGGCGCAAGTAACAAAAACAGCATCATGCCTTTTGAATAGGACAGCTCTAAATCATAAGGAGCTTTAACACGCATAGAGCTTTGAATGGTGCTAGAGCCAATAAATAGGGAGCGCACACCATCTACCTCTCCTACTTCGACGCTCTCTGACGCCACACTACGATGAATTTTTTTACCGAAACCGAACATACTATTTGTGTTTTGTTGAATGTAATGACAAGAAGTTAATATTGTAATTCAGATGCTACCTATTTGATTTTATATTTCCACCAAACTTAGCGTTGTAACATGGCCTGAATATTGCGTAATCCAACTACTGCTCACAAACAAGTAAATTAAATTTCCTTTAAATTTCATGTGGTTGTAAGATTATTAGTCCAATTGGACTATAGACTAAAAACCCATTTCAGTGATAACTTTCACTTGAACCAACAATAGAGATATTAAGAATGCACACTAATCAAACTCCAATGAAAGTTTGTAATCAAGGATTGGGCGCCCTACAAAGTCAGTTTAATCGCTGTCTCTTAAGTATTTCTCAAGTGTTAGCCATGCTGATATTACCCACTATAGCACTGGCACAAACGCCATCCGACCCATCAAGTTTCTACAGCAATTTCAACGAAATAGCACTGGTTGATCAAGACAATCACCCATTTCAGATAACAAAACTGGCGGGCAAAGTGACCTTATATAATTTTATTTTCACGCACTGCTCAAACGTCTGCCCGATTCAAACCAAACAACTCAGCGAAATACAAAAATCTCTCGGCGCAGATACGCGCAAACATGTGCAGTTTGTTTCAGTTTCTTTAGACCCACTCAACGATACTCCAGCGGTACTAAAAGCATTTGCTCAAAAACATAGAGTAGATTTTAACGGCTGGTCTTTTGTTACAGGCAAGCCGCAAGACATTCAAAAACTAACAGACAAATTAGGGCTTTACGACAAAAGAAAAGAAGCTGAACAAAAAGACATAAAACGCCCCGATGGTCACATGACACATCTATGGCTGGTCAATAGTGACGGACAGCTAATGCAGCGCTATATCGGCAACAATATAGACACCAAAAGACTGGCGAATGAAATTGGTACGCTGGCTTCTATGAAGCCCGCCGCTTTAGAAAAGCAATAAAAATACTTAATTAAAACAAAAATATACAACTAAAAATTATTTTCAATTCAACTTATTTTCGATTTTCGGGGTAACAATGGAAGACCAGTTAAATATCGGGGCTCATCGTAGCACCAGTCAAAAATTTATCGCAAAAATACTGATTGCATCCATACTTGCCTTGGATATTCCAGCTATGCCAATGGCACAAGCTGCTACTCCAGTGACTGACCCTAATGCATGGGTGACCGTGCTGACTAAAGCAGACCCTATGATGCAGGGTCTTAATATTCCTGCTAATGCAGCCACACAGGGTATGTGGTCTGCAGTATATAACTGGCCGCTTAATGGTCTACATACCGCAGTCTTGCCAGATGGTCGTGTACTTTCTTATGGTTCAACACCCGATGGAAATACTCAAAATGGCCGCTACTTTGACATTTGGGACGCATCAATAGGCTTTGGCACCAATAGTCACATTACAACGTACCGTGCTCAACAGGTAGATAGTTTCTGCAGTACAGCAGCCTATTTAAATGATGGCACGCTGTTGGTCACAGGCGGCAACAGTGGTGATAGCACCAACTACGGCAAAGCCTCCACAATTTTTAACTGGACTAATAATAGCGCCATCAACTCGTCAGCGATGATGGCGGATCAAAGATGGTACGCCACAATGTTGACATTGCCTGATAACCGTAAAATTATTTTGGGCGGGATGCAGCCCTATACAGAGGGGATGGCAGGCAACCCAGATCAGGCCATTGCAAATGGCGACCCTTCGATGACCCCAGAAATATTTGAAAACGGTAGTTGGCGGTCATTGTTTGGTGCGAATAGTCGTGATGCGTTTGGACCTGATTTCTTAAGAACCTCATTTCCACATGCGTTTGTCGCCCCCAATGGTCAAGTATTTGGCATCTCCGCCGACAAAATGTGGTATCTCGACCCAAATGGCAACAATGGCAATGGCGCGATAACCTACACCGCAAATTTCAAAGTGGGTTATGGCAATATGGCTGACCCTGTCAACGTGGGCGAGTTAAGCGCTGCTGTGATGTACGATGTGGGCAAGATTATTCAGGTTGGTGGTAATGGTGGCTTTAACGGTGATGGCTACCCTTCAAGTAATATGGCCACGATGTTTGATATTACCAATGGCACACCAGTATTAACTGAGTTACCTCGTATGACCTATCCTAGACGCCTTAGCAACGGGACCGTGCTTGCAAATGGGCAAGTTGTAATTACAGGCGGATCTAAACTAGGGAACAATAATGGGACCAACGCTGTATATGCTGCCGAAATTTGGAACCCCATAACCAGCAATTGGACCGTTGGCGCTAACGCAGCGATATATAGAGGATATCACTCTACGGCAACCCTGTTAGCTAACGGTGCGATCCTATCGACAGGCGGTGGCACACCTGGCCCCGTGACTAATTTAAATGCCGAAATTTATTATCCCCCTTACTTATTCCAATCTGCGAATGGCGTTACACAATTAGCCAGTCGTCCTGTCATTAAAGCTATTAGTGGACTGTCATACAATAATAACAGTCCAATTCAAGTGGACATGGCAACGGCAAATACAATTTCTGGATTGTCACTGATAGGTCTGACCACCACCACACACGGCTTTAATACAGGGCAACGTCGTATCCCGCTTGCATTTACGCAAAACTCGCTTCGCCTGACTGCGGCTATTCCAAACGCCAATCTGACCCCGCCTGGCTATTATCAAGTAGTCGCGCTAGATGCAAACGGCGTACCCTCTTACGGCACCATCATCGCCATTGGGCAAGGGCAAACGCCACCACCAGGGTCAAATATTACTTATACCCCACCTGATTTGAGCGGTACGATTAACGCGCCTATTATCAACGCTGGGGCAACTGCAACCTATACTGTAACGGCTGCCACCAACACCACTTATAGCTGGGACTTTGGTGATGGCAGCGCAGCAACTGCTTATAACACAACCCCAAACGCAACCCATACATTTGCCGCACCAGGCTTGTATGTAGTCACTTTAATGGCTAAAGATGTTAATGGCATTGCGACCACACGCACCTTCGAACAAGCAGTGGCCACAGGTAAAACTGCACAATCCCCTACGCGCTCTACCTCCATATTAATTGAGAACCGTGGCACAAATGCGTCCAGAATTTGGGTTGTAAATCCTGACAACGACTCTGTTAGTGTATTAGGTAGCGCAAGTAATGGCCTTGTCGCTGAAATCAGTTTGGGCACAGGCGCTTCACCTCGTAATGTTGCTATTGCCCCTGATGGTCGAATCTGGGTGACCAACAAGGGCTCAGCAACCATTGCTGTGATTAGCCCAAGTACGCTTGCAGTCGTACAAACCATTACCTTGCCACGCGCCTCACAACCACATGGTTTAGCTTTTGCCCCCAATGGCAGTAATGCCTACGTAGTACTGCAAGCAACAGGCCAGTTAGTAAAATTAAATCCTAGCACAGGGGCTCAACTTGCAATCACCACATTAGGCAACACCCCGCGGCATTTATCTGTAAGTGCAGATAGTGCAACTATCTTGGCGCCTTTGTTTATTACACCGTCCCTCCCTGGGGAATCAACAGCTAACGTGGATACCAGTACCGCAGGTGGACAAGTTTTAGTGATTAACACGAGCAATATGACCGTGACTAAAACCATCACCCTTCAACATAGCAATGTGGCCGATACTGAAATCTCAGGCAGCGGTGTGCCTAACTACCTAGGGGCTGCTGTGATCTCACCAGATGGCACGCAAGCTTGGGTTCCATCAAAACAAGACAACATCAAACGCGGGGTAGCACGCAACGGCCTTGGGCTAAACTTTCAAAACACAGTGCGCGCGATTAGCTCGCGTATTAACCTGACTACCTTGACAGAGGATTACACAAAACGTGTTGATCATGACAACTCAAGCCTAGGAAGTGCCGCTGTGTTCCACCCGAGCGGCGTGTATATGTTTGTCGCCCTTGAAACTAGCCGAGAAGTGGCTGTAGTTGACGCCATCAAAGGAGCCCCTCTATTCAAAATCAACGTAGGGATAGCACCACAAGGCTTAACATTATCGAATGATGGCAACACACTGTATGTACAAAACTTTATGGATCGTAAAGTCAGCGTCATTGATCTGACACCACTGACTACACAAGGAAATTTATCGACCAATACCCTAGCGATTATCTCTAGCATCACCACAGAAAAACTGCCAGCCAATGTGTTTCTTGGCAAGCAATTGTTTTACGATGCAAAAGATACCCGTTTAGCCCGTGATAGCTATATGAGTTGTGCCAGCTGTCATAGTGAAGCGGGCCATGATGGCCGTGTGTGGGATTTTACAGGCTTTGGTGAGGGCTTGCGCAATACCATCGCCCTTAACGGCCGCGCTGGCATGGCTCATGGCTTTGTACATTGGAGTGCTAACTTTGATGAAATTCAAGACTTTGAAGGACAGATCCGTAACTTTGCAGGCGGGACAGGTTTGATGAGTGATGCTGACTTCAATACAGGAACTCGCAGTCAACAGTTAGGAGACAAAAAAGCTGGGATAAGTGTAGATTTAGATAATCTAGCGGCTTACGTCGGCTCACTCAACACCTTCGCTCAAAGCCCTAACCGTAACGCGGACGGCACATTAACAACCGCAGCTATCGCAGGCAAAACTGTATTTGCGAACAGCTGCGCAAGCTGTCATACAGGTAGTAGCTTTACCAAAAGTAAAGATGCAACCACGCTTACCAACATTGGTACTATTAACGCACTGAGTGGTCAACGCTTAGGTGCAACTTTATCTGGCATAGATGTACCAACACTACGTGATGTATGGGCGACTGCGCCTTACTTACATAACGGTAGTGCGGAAACGCTCCCAGCCGCTATTCAAGCGCACAACAACCTTGCTCTCAATGCAACTGACTTAGCCAACGTTGTCGCTTATACTCAACAAATTGGTAGCGAAGAAATTGTCGGCAGCCTAACTGGCGCATGGAAATTCAACGAAGGTACTGGCAATGCAGTAGCCGATACTTCGGGTAAAAACCATCCTCTGTCACTGACCAACACTACATGGGTGGCAGGCGTAACTGGACAGGCTGCAAAGTTCAACGGAGCTAGCGCCTCAGGCACTACCACAGCGCCGACTGTGGATAGCTCACAAAGCTTTGCAGTATCTGCCTGGGTGAAATTAGATAACCTTAATGGCTGGCAAACCTTTGTCAACCAAGATGGCGTCAATGTCAGTGGTTTCTGGCTGCAATATAGTCAATCAGTCAATAACAACAAGTTCGTACTGACCATGCATGATGCTGACTCAACGGCAAGTAATCCATACCGCGCAGTCTCCACCACGACTCCTGTAGTCGGTCAGTGGTATCACGTTGTAGGCGTACGTGATAAAACAGCGGGAACGATGAAGATTTACGTCAATGGCAAACTAGAAGGCACGACTGCCTATACAGGTGGCTGGGCTGCTAATGGACCACTCAACGTAGGTCGTGGTAAATGGGGCGGAGCCAATGACTGGGTGGCTGGCGCAATTGATGAGGTTAGTACCTACGACTATGCGCTCAGCGATGCCGATGTTGCAAATCTATACAACAGCAACAAACCCAACATTGCGCCTACTGTCAGTATGACCGCTCCAACTAACAATACCAGCTACATCCAAGGAGCTAACATTACATTGACAGCAAATGCAACGGATAGTGATGGCACGGTTAAACAAGTTCAGTTTTACGATGGCGCGACCCTGCTAGGTACATCAACAGCAGCCCCTTATAGTTACAGTTGGACAACAGCAGAGGTTGGTACACATACTATTACCGCTAAGGTGACTGATAACGCAGGCGCAGTGGCCACGAGCGCTGCAATAACCGTGGTGGTGAATGCTGCTATAACTAACTTAGCACTCACGGCAACCTTGGCAACATCTTATGTAGCCCCATGGGAGAAACTAGCTGCGGTCAATGATAACTTTGCTCCAGCAAACTCAGCGGATCATACGCATGGTGCATATGGTAACTGGAACGGAACAGCAACTAACGGCAAAACCAACTGGGTGAGCTTTACTTGGCCAAGCGCTAAAAACCTTAGCGCTTTCGAAGTCTACTGGTGGAATGATGGACAAAGTATCAAAACGCCCACTACAGCGACTGTTGAGTATCTAGATGCAACAGGTAAATGGGTTTCTCTAGGCAATATTGGTCGTACCCTCAACGTTTACAACAAGATCAACTTCAGTGTAAAAACGACCAGCATTAGAGTCTCTATGAAAAGTGCAGCAGGCACTGGCATTATTGAAGCGCATGCATGGGGCAACTAAAGTTTAATAACTAAAGTAGCTTAAAAGAACGCCAATATAAATTGAGATATTGGCGTTTTATGCTGAAAACAACAGTAAGTAAGCGTTTTACTCCAGCGGAGCATCTGTGGTTATCTCAGTAGTAGCAGTTTCAGCCCCTACAAACTTGCAATCCAGCTCCATTAACAGAGCATCTACTTTCTTCACTTCTAGCTTTACCTTGGTACCTGTGGCCAACTCAGGCAAGCTATGTACTTTAGTGATATAGGGTAACTCATCTAAACGCACTAGATTCTCACGCCATACGGTTGCCCCTATCAGTTGAATATTTTCTTGCACCAGATATTGCAAGCACCAGTAACGTTCCATGCGGGTTTGAAATTCATTATACGCATTATAGGTTTGGTCAAAATTACGCATATGGCCGACGATTTCATCACGTTCTGGCAAATAGACGGGTGTGGTATAACCAATCGCTGCAATCAGTTGGCGCTGGTTGATTAAATCGACGGCACGCCTTAATGGTGAAGTAGACCACGCATATTGCGCCACCCCTAACCCTTGGTGGCCTTCTGCTTTGGTCGTCATATAGACTTTACCGCCATTTTGCGCACGATAAATACCAGGCAAGCCTTTTTCTGCAAGCAACGCACCCCATTGGCTATTGGCTTCAATCATCAACTCAGCCACTAGCTTATCCATGGGGGAGCCACGCTGGCGATTCACAATCCGTACAATGCCATCAGTCACATAAAAGTTGTAATCCACTTGCGGGGGACGCGTTGGGTCATACTTGCCGCGCGCTTTTTCCAAGCTTTCTGCAAAGTTAAATAAATACAACAATTGCGACCAATAGGGATGACCGCTATCCGCCTCTAAAGTGCTTTCATTAAAATAAGGCTCTAAGCTATCGTGGCGTAAATTTTCGGCAATTTTCATGCGTTCTAAACGTGTGTTGCGTTGTACTACGCTAAAATCAGGCGCAACTTCAATATACAGCGAGAGCACAGGCTTAATTTCGCCAGCATCTAAACTAAACGGCCGTATCGCAGCCTCTGGCAACATAGTGATTTTATTGCCAGGCATGTAAACGGTGGATAGCCGTTTCATCACCTCATTATCAAGCGGTGTATTGGGCAATACACCCAAAGCTGGCGCAGCGATATGAATACCTACCTGCGTGTTGCCATTAGCGAGCACTTTAACTGAAAGCGCATCATCAATCTCAGTCGTGCTGCTGTCATCAATGCTAAAGGCCTCAACATCGGACAGAGGCAAGTCATTTGGTATTGGCGCTATCTCATACTCATCAAAATCAGTGCCATTTGCGAAGTATTCTCGTAGAAACGCACCCAAGTGGTAATCATGGTTAGAGGCAATAGCGCCCGCATTTGCCAATACCTGAATCGGCAATAGATGCAACTCATTAGTCGCTTGCTCTAGAGCCTTCCATTCCAGTGTGTTTTTATCAGGCGCATAAAACAGCATATCCAGTTTAGATTTAAAGCTCTCTGGCAAACCCTGTGCTTTAAGTTGCTCAGCCATGTTTGCTACTTGTTCAGCTTGCAAACGTTTTTTCTCCAGCCCTGCTAACGCGGCTTTTAAAATATCGGCGGGCGCGGCCTTATAATTACCCTTGCCTTTACGATAAAAATAAACAGGGGCGCTATGCAGCTTAATCGCAATCGCGGCAGATTGCATGCTGGTAGGCTTGCCGCCGTAATACTCTTTGGCAAGATCATCAAAGCTGAACTCCTCTTCAACACAGCATTCCCACAAAAAGTCAGTATCAAGTGTATCTGCTTCGGCTTGCGCAGCCTCCATAAAACCTTGCAGTGCAGATTCAAATCGCAATAACACATTGGCAGCTTTGATTTTTGTGCGCTTGCCACTCACAGACTCAACTTGCAAGGAGCTATCCGTTTCGGACATCACGCTGGCGACTTTAAAGCCGCCATCTTCTTCATAAAATACGTTCATGCATCATGCTTAAAATAAGTTAGGCGCAATGATACATGACTGCGGCCAAAAGCTCTAAAATAGGCGTATGAAAACTTTAACTTTTGACAACCGCTTTTTGCGTGAACTACCTGGTGACCCTGTCAACGATAATTACACGCGTCAAGTGGCAGATGCTATGTGGTCTCGCGTTTCCCCCACGCCTGTCGCCGCGCCTAAACTCCTTGCTTACTCAAAAGAAGTCGCTAGTATGCTGGGCTTGTCGGATGCTGATATGCACGAAACCAAGTTAATCAATGCGCTGGGGGGAAATGACTTATTAGCGGGCATGGAATCATATGCCACGCGCTACGGCGGCCACCAGTTTGGTAACTGGGCTGGGCAATTGGGCGATGGTCGCGCAATTTTACTGGGTGAACTCATCAACGATGGCAATCGCTTTGAGCTTCAACTCAAAGGGGCTGGCGAAACTCCTTACTCGCGCAGGGCGGATGGTCGTGCTGTGTTGCGCTCAAGCCTGCGTGAGTTTTTATGCTCTGAAGCCATGCACCACTTAGGTGTACCTACGACGCGCGCGCTAAGTTTAGTTGCCACGGGCGATCAAGTGGTACGCGATATGTTTTATGACGGCAACCCAGAAATTGAACAAGGCGCCATTGTGTGCCGCGTTGCTCCCTCTTTCACCCGTTTTGGCCACTTTGAGTTATTAGCGAGCCGAGGTGAGACCGAGCTACTAAAACAGATGATTTGCTTTACCATAAACCGTGACTTCACCGATTGGTACAACAAGCAACCATATAAAATTGAAACTAATAATCCACCAGCAGAACTTATTGAAGCTTGGTTTACAGAAATCTGTCAGCGTACTGCGATCATGATTGCTCACTGGATGCGCGTAGGCTTTGTACATGGCGTGATGAATACCGACAACATGTCGATTCTTGGCCTAACCATTGATTATGGCCCCTATGGTTGGGTCGACAACTTTGATCCTGGCTGGACACCCAACACCACAGACGCAAATGGTCGCCGTTACTGTTACGGTCGCCAACCCGACATTGCCCGCTGGAACCTTGAGCGCCTTGCCGATGCGCTATACACGGTTTTTCCCCATGCTCAAAGGTTGGCGCAATGCATTGCCCACTACGATCAAGTGTATATGCAAAGTCTGACACAATCGCTAGCTGGGAAATTTGGCTTTGAGTCTTGGCAAGATGCAGACGGTGAACTCATCAACAAGGCTTTTGAGCTTATGAGCCGCGCCGAAGTCGATATGACGCTGTTTTTTACCCATCTAGCACAGGTAGATATTCAACAGCCTAACCTTGAAGCGCTCAAAATCGCCTTCTACACCGAACAAGGCTACGAAAATTACAAGCAAGATTTCAGTGCATGGCTTAACACCTATGCACAACGCATACAACAGGCCAACGAAGCTCTAGAAATAAGACTCGCCCGTATGCAGACGCACAATCCGCGTTACGTACTACGCAACTACCTAGCGCAACAAGCCATAGACCTAGCTGAAAATGGCGATACCAGTCTAATAGAAACTCTGCTCGAATTACTGCGCAACCCTTATACTCAACAAACTGGCATGGATAAGTTTGAAGACAAACGACCAGATTGGGCAAGGCACAAGGCGGGTTGTAGCATGCTATCTTGCAGCTCTTAGTCTTATATTTGGCTTTATATGTGTCTGAACTGGCTTTTTCAAAATTACGTAAAATCATTAGGTACAATTACGTGAACACCTCAGGGTCAAAATAAAACTAAGGCGTAAGATACGACTCATACAAGCACATCAATGTTGATGCGTTTATAACCAAAAGGAGATTTATCATGTGGACTAAACCTGCTGCTACTGAAATGCGTTTTGGCTTTGAAGTTACAATGTACGTTATGAATAAATAATTTTACGCTTGGCGTGAAATTAGAAAAACCCAGCTTAGGCTGGGTTTTTTGTTGTATACCATCATACATAGCTCAATCAAATGAACCCTATGTGTGGATTTATATCAAAAATATATCACTAAGCTTATCTGCATGCTGAGTTAGAATATATCTCGACTCATTCGCTTTTGATTGCTTTATCATGGATAACCGTATACCCGTCACTCTGCTCACTGGCTTTCTTGGCACTGGCAAAACCACATTACTTAACAAATTGCTCAACCATCCTGGCATGAAAGATACTGCTGTGGTAATTAATGAGCTTGGCGAAGCTGGGTTAGATCATATTCTCGCTCGCACCGTGGAAAGTGAACATATTGCCGATAATACTGTACTGCTCAACTCTGGTTGCCTGTGTTGCACGCTGACCAACGAAATGGCAGATACCCTGCGCGACTTATTCTTTAAACGCGCATTAGGTGGCATACCTGAATTCAAACGCCTAGTCATTGAAACCACAGGCATGGCAGACCCAGGACCAATTATGGGCAACTTACTCAATGAGCCTGTGATTAATTCGACTTATCGGTTAGATGCAGTTGTGGTAACCATAGATGCTATTTATGGTTTGCAGCAAATTGCAGATCATATTGAAGCTAAAAAACAAGCCGCTGTGGCAGATGTTTTATTGATCACAAAGTGTGATTTAGCGACTGATGCGCAACTTGAAGCGTTGTCTGGTCAACTCAATGAAATTAACCCAGGCGCGACACAATACCGCATAACGTATGGTGAAATAGACCCTCAGATGATTATCAATGTAGGGCTGTTTAACACTGAAAAACAAGCGCAACCACAAAAATGGC
Organism: Methylophilaceae bacterium; assembly: GCA_036504995.1. Taxonomy (GTDB): domain Bacteria; phylum Pseudomonadota; class Gammaproteobacteria; order Burkholderiales; family Methylophilaceae; genus DASXUG01. The sequence goes on from DASXUG010000002.1 coordinate 73,785, forward strand.
TACGCGCCCCTACCCGTTCAAAAGCAATCCGTGGCACTTTACCGCAACAAGTACATGATGATGAGATTGTGAGTTTTACTGTGAGCATGCCCAAGCCACTCACATGGGCGCAGCTTGAGCCTGTTTTACAATGGCTGACCGAGACTTATAGCGATCAGCTATTACGACTTAAGGGCATTATTCATGCAGAGGATGCGCCCGCACCTTTAGCGATCCATGCAGTTCATAAAACCATTTACCCGCCAACCCTGTTGACTGGATGGGATGAAGATGAGCCAATCAGCCGCATTGTACTGATTGGAAAAGGCTTAGATGAGCTAAAAATTAGAGAAGCTTTGATGCAGATTTAACCTTAAATTAAATGCCAAAAGTTGGCCGAAATGTACTTTTTTACAACATTTACACAAAAAGTTACAAAATATTAACAAATATTTAAGTTATCGCTTGACAAGCCCCCAATTAAGACGTAAAAAGGCGCGTAGGTGTTTGAATTTTGATTTTTAGTTTAGCTTTCATAGCGGGCTTAGTTTGAGAAATACAAACTTTTGGGACGCCTCCCCTTTGTTTTAGTAAGGAAGTATTAAATGGCAACAGGTACCGTAAAGTGGTTCAATGATTCTAAAGGTTTTGGTTTCATTACCCCAGATGGAGGCGGCGATGACTTATTCGCTCACTTTTCTGCAATCGTAGACTCAGGCTATAAAAGCCTAAAAGAAAATGAGCGTGTTAGCTTTGACGTCACAGACGGCCCTAAAGGTAAACAAGCTTCTAACATTCAAAAGGCTTAAGTCTTTTTAGTGTTGTAGTCGCAAGACTTTTTAAAAACGGCTCAATTTATTGAGCCGTTTTTTTACGCCTGATGTTTCTATGACACCCGTTTTTTGTCAAAATACACTATCTATCCAAATGCTTTTTGCACAGTCTCTGCATTCTCTGCTCTTACAAGCCCAGCCACTTTCTCATCTGCCAACATCACAATCATTGCAGTTATCAGGCTTGTGGCCTTGAGGCACTCCAAATCGGTCAAGCTTATATCATTCTTATTGAACAAGGAAAATACTTCAATATAGTGTTTAAAGCTATCTGGCAGGGAATCTTCCAACAGTAAAACTTTGGTAGCTATATCAACAGTTTGATATTTTGATTGTTCAAGCTTAGTCTGCTGTGCTGTCATATCAAGCAAATAGCTTAATACACGCTTTAAATAAACTAACGCGCCTAGGCCTGCACCATCAGCCGCCAATGTAATCGCCTGATTAAATTCTTTAATTTTCTCTTCACCCAGCACAGGTAAATACTTGAGTGCATCACCAAATGTAATATTAGCAAGTGAAGGATATTGCCCAACTTTGAATAATTTACCATCATCAATATGAAAGTAAAAAGTGGCTACATGGCCTACTCGCGTACAACTTAATTGTTTTGAAAAAATGGTATGTAGCCAAAATGACGAGCTCACATTAAAGCCATTAGCGGCAAACTTTTCACTTTGCGAGATATTTTCAGTTTCTGTGGAGATATCGCCTTTGAACGTGGACGTTTTTGCACAAGCTGGGCAATACATATCCAAGGTACCTGCGTAGGTAAGTATGCCTTTAACTACAGATTGAGCACTTGAAGTTATTTCAAAAGGCTGATGAATGGCTAATTTGAGCAACCAATCTTCTACTTGCAACTCAGATGATGATTTCATATCACTACCCCTAAACAATACGGGTAGCGCTTATACGCTACCACAAAGGCGTTTTAAATAATGCCAGATGAACTAAATATACTCTTAAATCCAATTCGTATTGATGATAATTCGGCTCCATGCTCGTACATAGCTTGAAAAAAGCCTTGTTATGGTCACTTTCCTTAAAATGGGCCAACTCATGCACCACAATCATGGTTAAAAATTCTACAGGCACGGCTTTAAATAAACTCGCCACTCTAATTTCGCGCTTAGACTTAAGCTTGCCTCCTTGCACACGCGAGATAGTTGTATGTAAGCCCAATGCGTGTTTAATAATCTGTATCTTGTTATCAAACAAAGCCTTAGTCAGCGGTTCTGAATTCCGCATAAACTCATTTTTAAGATTAAGCGTAAAGTCGTATAGCGCTTTGTCTGAGGTACACTCATGCGCTTTAGGGTATTTACTCAGCAAGACTTGCGCCAGTTTCTCTTGTGCAGCCAATGCACGCACCTGTTGGCGAATATCAGCAGAGTAGGCTGCCAGATATTTCGACTCCCAAGCGGGATGTATTAAGTTGCTAGTGGTTAATTGGTTGGCCGTCATTTGCTAAAAGCGAATCATGTGTTTAAGTCGCCCCAAATTTTTTCCAAGCGCTTAATTGAGATAGGGAATGGTGTTTTAAGCTCTTGTGCAAACAACGATACACGTAGCTCCTCTATCAACCAGCGGAACTCATATAACGCTGGCTTAAGCTTATCGGCTTTGCGCTGTTTATCAACTGCGGCCTCCCAGTTTTGCCAGAGCGTGGCAACACTGGCTGCATTTTTACCGTCACGATCTGGATTAATTGGATGCTTTTCAATACGCAAGCGCAGCGCTTTAATGTAGCGCGGAAAATGCTGTAATTGTTCCCACGGGGTTTGACTAAAGCAGTGCTTGTGCAACAACGATGGAATTTGTTGTTCAACATCACGCTTTAATCGATTCACCGTTGCAGGCATCTGACTTTGCTTAGTAACGAGCAATTGATACTCTGTTGCGATGGCTTGTGCGTATCTTGCCAAAGCCTCTGTTACCGCTGGTAAACGCGTTCTGGCACGTTGCTTGAGTGTCATAAATGCTTGGTTAGTGCGTGGCAGCGCATCTTCACCAATAAACGCACGATCGGCGATAGCTGTGAGCATGTCTTGTTTAAGATCTTCATTGCTGATGATATTGCGCAACAGTAATGCATATTGCGTAAAGCCAGGCAGGCCTTTTTCAAGTTGCTTCATTTGCTCTTTTAGCTCAAAGCGCATCAAGCGGCATACCCCTTTTCTGTGCGCTTCTAACGCAGCAACTTCGGTATCAAACAACTTGAGTGAAACACTTTCAATATTATCCTCTAGCGCAGGATAGCCAGTCATTTGACGACCTTCTTTGCTAAAACTAAGGGTGGGAGGCAAGTCGCCAAAATCCCATTGCTTTAGACCTGTTTTTTCGATACTGGGTGAATTACTTCTAAAGGTGAGTTGAGCGGCCTGACCGAGCTGTTGTTTAAGCGCGATCCAATCACGCCCCATCCCCAATTCACGCCCTTTTTCGTCGATAATACGAAAATTCATCTGCAAGTGGTTCGGTATTGCATCCGCAGGCCAATCATCCGTAGCAATTTTTAAAGTAGTGGCTTGGTGAATATATTGCGCTAGCACTTCTTGTATATGCCCCTCGCCAATTTTTGCCCGTTCTAAAAAGCCCGTTACAAACTCGGGCACAGGCACACATACACGTCGGTAGGTTTTAGGTAGTGCCTTAATCATGGTAGTAAGTTTCTCACGCAACATGCCAGGCACTAGCCATTCCGCACGTGTCGCATTGAGTTGATTTAACAAGGCTAGTGGCACAGTAGCGGTCACGCCATCTAGTGGGTGATTAGGTTCAAAGCGATATTTGAGCGGCAGTTGCACGCCATCCATCTCAAAAGTTTCAGGAAACTGCGCCTCAGTAACGGATGACGCACCATGACGCATTAAAGCCTCACGCGTGAGGAACAATAGCCTTGGCTGCAGCTTTTCCGCATCTTCACGCCACTTTTCAAACCCAGCGCCATTGACGATGCTGCATTCAGCATTGACAGCAGGAATCACTGCATCATAAAAAGCAAATAAAGCATGCTCATCTACCAGCACATCTTGGCGACGCGCCTTATGCTCCAACTCTTCAATTTCGGCAATCATGCGGCGATTAGCTTCAAAAAATGCAGCCCTGGTATCGAACTCCATATTAGCTAACGCTTCGCGAATAAAAATCTCACGTGACTCTTGTGGGTTGATTGGGCCGTAATGAACACGACGCTTGGGGATGATGGTTAAACCATATAGACTCACACGCTCCCAAGCCACTACCTGCGCTGGCTTTCTATCCCAGCGCGGGTCAGTATAATGACTCTGCGTCAAATTACGGGCTAAGGGCTCTATCCAATCAGGGTCAATTTTAGCAACGCAGCGCGCGTACAACTTGCTGGTTTCCATCAACTCAGCCGCCATCACCCATTTAGGTCGATTCTTTTTAAGCCCAGATCCTGGCGCTATACTAAAACGTATACCACGCGCCCCCTGATACGAGTCACCCTCCCCGTCTTTAAAACCAATATTGCCCAACAAGCCCGAAAGCAGAGCACGATGCACTTGGTCGTACGTAGCTTCTTTTTCGTTAAGCTTAAACTCCATCTCCTCTGCAATTTCCAGCAATTGGAAATAAAGCTCACGCCACTCCTTTAAGCGCAAAAAAGATAAAAAGTTCTGGTGACATTTATTAAGCAACTCTTTGTTCGATTTTTTGCTGTTAAAGGCCTCCTCATAAAATACCCAAAGCTTCAAGAATCCCATAAAGTCAGACTGCTCATCTGCAAACTTGGCGTGTGCTTGATCTGCCGCTTCACGTTTATCCATGGGGCGTTCACGTGGATCTTGTATCGCCAGCGCGCTGGCAATAATCAATATTTCGCGAAGGCAGTTTTCTTTCTTCGCCGCCAAAATCATGCGTCCGACACGCGGATCAAGTGGCAAACGTGCAAGCTGATTACCTAGATCAGTAATTTGGCGATTCGCATCTACCGCGCCCAACTCTTGCAGCAATAAATAGCCATCTGAAATAAGACGTGAGCTAGGGGCTTCAATAAACGGAAAGTCGTTTACATCACCCAAGCGTAACGCCGCCATACGTAAAATAACGGCAGCGAGTGATGAACGTAGAATTTCAGGGTCGGTAAATGCCGCTCGCCCATTAAACTCTTGCTCATCATACAAACGCACACAAATACCGTTTGAAACACGCCCACAACGGCCCGCTCGCTGCTTAGCAGCCGCCTGTGAGATTTTCTCAATCTGTAATTGCTCGACCTTGGCACGGCTGCTGTAGCGATTCACGCGCGCTAAACCGCTATCAATCACGTACTTAATACCAGGTACGGTCAGCGAAGTTTCTGCAACGTTGGTCGCCAATACTATGCGCCGTCCCCCTGACGTGCGGAATATTTTTTGTTGATCCTCTATACTCAAACGCGCAAACAGCGGCAAAATTTCCACGTGTTTGAGTTTGGGTGAACGTCCTTGATATTTGCGTAGGTGTTCTGCTGTGTCACGAATTTCGCGTTCACCTGGTAAAAACACGAGAATGTCGCCATCACCCAAACGCAGCAAGTCATCGGCGGTGTCCAAAATGGCTTCTTCGAGTGCCTCTTCTGCGTCATCCTCCTCTAACCAGCGCGACTCAATACGCGGCTTACGCTTTACACCCATCACATCTTGACCTAAAAATTCCAGGTCTTCGTCATCGTCGTTTTCTACCGCCACTTCTTTTGCCATATAGCCAGCTTTTCCAAGCGGGCGATAGCGAATTTCTACAGGGTATGTACGACCTGAAACCTCAATGACAGGGGCACCATTGAAATGGGTGGAAAATCTGTCTGCGTCAATCGTCGCGGACGTCACAATCACCTTTAAATCAGGACGTTTGGGTAATAACTGCTTGAGATAGCCAAGTAAAAAGTCAATATTTAAACTACGCTCATGGGCTTCATCAATAATAATCGTGTCATAGGCGTTAAGAAACTTATCACCTTGCGTTTCTGCCAGCAAAATACCATCTGTCATTAGCTTGATATAACTAGACTCTGACAGCTTATCGTTAAAGCGCACCTTATAGCCAACTACCTCACCCAAGGGTGATTTAAGTTCTTGCGCAATTCGACTGGCTACCGAGCGCGCGGCGATGCGGCGCGGTTGTGTATGTCCAATCAAACCTGAAACACCACGCCCGAGCTCTAAACAAATTTTAGGTAACTGCGTCGTCTTACCTGAGCCTGTTTCACCGCACACAATGACGACTTGGTGTTTGTGTATGGCGGCTAAAATTTCGTCTTTTTTACCACTTACGGGTAGCTCTAAGGGGTACTCTGGCTTGGGCAGAGCTGCTAAACGTGCTGCGAACTTTTTTTGCGACGCCTGCATTTTTTGTGCGACCTCGGCTTGCAGTCGCTGCGCTTTACTCAGAGATTTTTCGTCCCCTAGTTTTTGTAACTCAGCTGCATCTCGCAACTTACGCCGCAAAGCGTGGCGGTCAGCCAACATGCATTGCGCCAGCAACGCATTAATTTGCTTTGAGTGATTTAAATTACCAAGAGGGGCGTGATTAGATGTGGTCATATATGGCTAAATTTTAACTAGACGTTATTTTAACATAGGCACATATCTCAACACCTGATTGGCATTGGGGAATCTCGTGTTATGCATTTTAGCTATCTTGTTAAATTAGCAAGTTAAAAGCAGTTTGTACTTTTATTCCAAAAGCAAATTATGACTACTAGGACTATGATAGTACGTTGCAAAAAACTATAAGGAGGCTATATGGTAGAAAATAATAACGCACAAACACCCCATGCCGAGCAGTTTAGGCAAGTTTTATTATGGCCTGTGCAACTCATCCCTACAGCAAACACCCATCAAATTCAAAAGTATTGGGAAACCATGCGGACCCAAGCTGCTGGCTCACCCTGGCGAGAAATGTCAGATGAGTTTGCCTCCGAGAACAAACAGTTAAGTGAGGCACGTTATCAAGAGTTTGTGACTTTTTTGCCCTTTGCGCAGCGCTTTCTATATGGTGAAGGCAAACGCGGCGGTCTAGGCGGTGAACACGAAGATTCCCCTATTCACATTTTTTTTCGCCACGATGTCGCAAAAGTGCGCATCACTATAGATGAAACAAAAGCCCCTATCGTTTTATCAGTTGCCCACACAGAACTGTTTTTTTTCTATGACATTGACATTGCCGTGTTGAGTGTAGAAATTGTAGGCAGCAAAATTGAATTAGCCAGTGCAATGGAGCTTTTATTCCGTTTTGGCCGCACCTATCCAAGCTATTGGGACAAACATGGTCATGCGGGCAATTGTGTGCAAAAAGTAGCGTGGTTAGACAAAAATGATGCGGTACTTTCTCAATCTGACTATGAAGATAAGCAGCGTTATCTCGATTTTGTAAAGAATAACCACGTACCGAATGTTGCATCGCACTGGGCATTTTTAATTCATCCCTTAGTGCAGCACTATTCAGACGAGCAAGGGCTGATTCGTTACCGCGAAATTGAATATCAGCGCATGCCGCTAATGAGCTACTTATCCTTTGACGATATAACACAATTAAGTCGCGGCGATTTAATCAGGTTGGGCTTGCTTGCACCTTACTGGGATTCAAGCACACTACCCTATCCCACAGAGTTTTTAAATGACTTTGAAAAAAAACACTGTTATGACCGCTATTGGGATGGCGCACAACTAGATCATTGGAATAACACGCGCTTTATGTGCTCGGAGCAAGGGTTAGTCGTCGTTGGTAGCCAGCAACATCCCTTTTATACCGACGAAAATATGGGCACACTCAGCCAGTTTAAAAATCAATTTTTCTTACTGTTTTTAATTGCCCATTTCCAGAAAGCCGCACTTCTAATGATTTCAGATAGACTGGTACAAGCTATCAGCCACTTAGATATTGATAATGCTGAGTCGGTCAAAAACTTTAGGCTGAGCATTCGCCATACGATGGAAGTTTTTTTACGCTTTACGCATCGTTATTGGTTTCAGGAAGTATCCGACCAAGCACTTGCCCGGGATTTGTTCCATATGATGCATCAACACATTAATAGCGACAAACTCTTTGAAAAAACCAGAAGACGTATTATGGATATGCAAGAGTATTTAGAAAATGAAGAGTTGCGTCGACAAGCAGATACCGTTGTTAGGCTAACGGTTGTTACCATTTTGGGATTAGTTGGCACTATGACCAGCGGTTTGCTTGGGATGAATTTAATCGACTTAACCACTCAATCACTCAGCGTAAAATTACTATGCTTTGTTGCCGTTTTTATCCCTGTTACTGCATTAACTTTTTACACTGTTGCCAAATCAAAACGGCTTTCATTATTTCTGGATGCAATGTCTGATGAAAAAATTCAATCTATCAACAAACTTAAAACACTACTAAACGTCTGGTCTAACAAATCAGATAATGAAAATTAATATATCACTTATACAAACAAGGGGTGCCGTAGCTTAATCAGCTTGGCACCCCATGCTCTATTAATTAGCTAAATATCTACACGCCTTGGTAGCCCCTGATGCAGGATCCCCACCAAAGGTGCCATTTGTACAGCTAATGCTACCGCTCACCCCAGACTTGCTATACCAGCTATTGTTAGCACCATACCATACCGTTGCTGTAGCACCTGCTGGTATCGTGCAAGTACCATACTCACCTGCACAACTGACTGTGTTTGCTGGCAAGGCACCTGTCACAGTGACCGTTATAGCTGGACTTATTCCTGAAGTGCTTGAGTTATCGTAGGTTTTTGCAGTCATGATGTGTGTACCAACCACAACACCTACTAGGCTATAGCTGTAGCTATAAGGGGCAGTAGTTGCCGTATTAATCAAGACACCATTGTCATAAAATTCGACTTTAGCTATCGAACCATCAACATCTGTCGCTGTAGCTTGTAACGGCATATTAGTTCCTTGTGCATAGCTAGCATTCGCCGATGGACTGGTTAATGATACCGTAGGGATAACATTACCAGTCGTCGTAGACACCACTAGATATTTACATGACTTACCAACACCACTAGCTGGATCGGATCCAAACGTACCATTACTACATCCAAGACTAGTACTAACCCCTGTCTTTAAAAGCCAAGAGCTATTCGCTCCATACCATACAGTCGCTAAGGTACCTGCAGGTAATGTACACGTCCCATATTCGCTAGCACAAGTTACCGCATTACTTGGAGGCGTAGTGGTAGGCGCATTCAACGTCACGGTGATTGCAGAACTCGTAGTTGTAGCACCTGAGTTGTCAGTGGCCTTGGCCGTTAAGCTGTGGCTGCCAACGCTGGCTGTGGTCCAGGTGTAGGCATACGGTGCCGTTGTGCTTGTGCCTAACAAGGTAGCGCCATCATAGAACTCTACTTTGGCAACCGTGCCATCACTGTCTGCCGCATTAGCCGCAACTTTAATTGCTGCACCTTGAGTAAAGGTAGTGACATTCACTGGAGATGTGATGCTGACTGTTGGCGCCACATTGCCAGATGCCGCTGCAACCGTAATACTTACCGCTGCGCTCGTGGTCACGGCACCCTTATTGTCCGTCGCCTTTGCCGTTAAGCTGTGGCTGCCAACAGAGGCAGTGGTCCAGGTGTAGGCATAAGGCGCCGTGGTGCTGGTACCTAATAAAGTCGCACCATCGTAGAAGTCTACTTTGCTCACAGTACCATCACTGTCAGCAGCCGTCGCCGTGAGGCTGATGCTGGCACCTGAAGTGAAGCTAGCGCCACCCGCAGGCGCAGTCAGACTAACCGTTGGTGCAACGTTGGCTGCTGCAACCGTGATGCTTACGGCTGCGCTCGTGGTCACAGCACCCTTATTGTCAGTCGCCTTTGCCGTTAAGCTATGGCTGCCAACACTCGCGGTGGTCCAGGTATACGCATACGGCGCCGTGGTGCTGGTGCTTAACAAGGTAGCGCCGTCGTAGAAGTCTACTTTAGCAACCGTACCATCAGTGTCTGCCGCTGTGGCGGTGATCGCGATGCTGGCACCTGAGGTGAAGCTAGCGCCACCCGCAGGTGCAGTCAGGCTAACCGTAGGTGCCACGTTGGCTGCTGCAACCGTGATGCTAGTCGCAGCACTGGTAGTTACCGCACCAGAGTTGTCAGTAGCCTTGGCCGTTAGGCTATGGCTGCCAACAGCGGCAGTCGTCCAAGTGTAAGCATAAGGCGCCGTGGTGCTGGTACCTAATAAAGTCGCACCATCATAGAACTCGACTTTGCTCACCGTGCCGTCACTGTCAGCGGCCGTTGCCGTGAGGCTGATGCTGGCGCCTGAGGTGAAGCTAGCCCCAGCAGCAGGCGCAGTCAAACTAACCGTAGGTGCAACGTTGGAACTGTTAGCTAAGTACATACAGCTCTTAGTAAGACCTGGCGCTGGATCGCTACCAAACGTACTGTTGCGACAATCTAGGCTAGTTGATACGCCTGTCTTGTACAACCAGCTAGTATTTGCTCCGTACCATACTGTAGCCGTCGTACCTGCTGGCAATGTACATGTGCCATACTCGCCAGAACAGGTAGTTGCGTTTGCTGGCGGCGTTGGGCTTACCCCACTTGATGAAGTCACGGTGATTGCAATCGCACCACTAGCTGTCACAGCGCCTGAGTTATCAGTGGCCTTAGCCGTCAAACTGTGGCTGCCAACAGCGGCAGTCGTCCAAGTGTAAGCATAAGGGGCGGTGGTACTGGTGCCCAACAGGGTGGCCCCATCGTAGAAGTCTACCTTGCTCACAGTACCGTCACTGTCAGCGGCCGTTGCGGTGATCGCTATACTTGTGCCTGAGGTGAAGCTCGCGTTAGCCGCTGGCGCAGTGAGACTGACCGTGGGAGCCACATTGCCTGATGTAGCATTAGCCAAATACATACACGTCTTTGTCTGACCTGGCGCAGGATCGCCACCAAACGTAGTATTGCGACAATCTAGGCTAGTCGATACGTTGGTCTTGTACAACCAATTAGCATTTGCTCCGTACCATACCGTAGCCGTCGCTCCTGCTGGCAATGTACATGTGCCATATTCACCAGAACAAGCTGTCGCATTTGCTGGTGGTGTTGGGCTTACTCCACTCACAGCGGTTATCGTGACTGTGGCTACCGCACTCGTTGTGCTAGCACCTAAGTTATCAGTAGCCTTGGCCGTTAAACTATGGCTGCCCACGCTGGCAGTTGCCCATGTATAGGCATAAGGCGCCGTGGTGCTTGTGCCTAATAAAGTTGCGCCATCATAGAACTCCACTTTAGCAACCGTACCATCACTGTCTGCTGCTGTAGCTGTAAGGCTAATACTGCCGCCTGCGGTGTAACTTGCACCACTGGCAGGGGCAGTAAGACTGACCGTTGGTGCAGCATTGGTACCAGTTACTGCATTTGAGAGATACCTACAGGTTTTAGCCTGCCCAGGTGCAGGATCTCCACCAAAAGATGAAGCGGTACAATCTGCACTATTGACTACGGCCTCTTTAAAGTTCCAGCTTGAATTTGCCCCAAACCAGACTGTTGCGGTAACGCCAGCTGGCAATGTACAAGTTCCAAACTCGTTTGCACAGTAGACAGAGTTAGCGGTTGGCACTGGGCTAACCCCAACAGAAGTTACCTTCACACTCACCTTACTGCTATTTGCAACAGCACCTGCTGCATCAGTGGCAACGGCAGTAAGGCTATGTGTACCAACAACCGCACCCGTCCACGTATAGGTATATGGTGCGATTGTAGTAGTGTTGAGTAAGGTCGTACCATCGTAGAAGTCCACTTTGGCAACTGTACCACCTACCTCTGTAGCAGTTGCAGTGAGTACAATACTATCACCCACAGTATAGCTAGCATTATTTGCTGGGGCAGTAAGCGCAACCGTAGGGGCAACATTTGTACCAACCACACTATTGGATAAGTATCTACAGGTTTTGTTTAGACCACTAGCAGGGTCATAACCAAAGGTGCTGTTGCTACAGGTGATCGTCCCCTGAACTCCTGTCTGATATAGCCAACCACCATCAAAACCTGTGGTGGTATATGCCCCGTACCACACAGTGGCTGTTATACCAGCTGGAACGGTACAGACACCAAGTTCATTGGCACACACAGTTGCATTTGCTGGTGGTACAGCCGTTGGTTTAATGGTGATATTGACCGCCGCACTAGTCGTAACGCTACCAGTACTACTATATGACTTAGCGGTGAGCGTATGACTGCCCAGCGTATTACTTGTCCACGAATAGGTGTATGGAGAAGCAGTGCTTGTATTTATTAAGGTTGTACCATCGTAAAATTCCACCTTGGTAATCGTACCGCTGGTATCGGTTGCACTAGCTGTCAGCGGAATGCTATCAGCGGTAGTATAGGTAGCATTTGCAGTTGGTGAAGAAAGACTGACCAAGTTACCAAACCCAACCTCTTCGCTGCCAATTTGTTGTACATAGGCCACAACATTAGCAAGGTCCGTCGCATTTAACGCAACATTGTTATGTGCTTGTACTGCAGCAGTGATGGTTGTTGCACTACCATTATGTAGATATGGCGCGGTAGCCCAAGCATCTCGCAATGTAGGTACATCCAGCCCTGTAAGCGTAGCCCCTAAGCGTTGACCACTGAGGGCGTTGATGGTGCCAATGTCTTTGAGTGTCGTAGCATCTTTGCTGATGGTCAATGCCGTACCACCATGGCAACTTGCACAACTGCTCGCAAATACAGTCTTACCAGCTGTCGCCGAAGCAGTCAGACTACCATCAGAGTTACGATTCGGGTTTTGCGCAAAAACATTCAATGATCCAACATAAGCCGCAAGGTTGTCTAAATCAACGCTGATACCTGCTTTTGGAGTACCTAGTGGTTGACTTACCGTCCCCGTATTAAACTGGGCATCGGTCATCAACCCAGTCCCGCCCGCAAATACGCGAATTTGCTTTTCAAAGTCTTGTATTTCGTCAAAGTTAGCTGACCAGTGTACAAAACCGTGCCCCATTCCAGCTCGGCCCTTCAGCGCAATGGTGTTACGTAAACCCTCGCCGAAACCAGTGAAGTCCCATACTCGGCCATCATGACCTGCATCGCTATGGCAGCTGGCACAGCTCATATAGCTATCTCGTGCTAAACGCGTATCTTTCGCATCATAAAAGAGTTGCTTACCCGCCAACACAGCAGCAGGAAGTTTTTCCGTAATAATCGAGCTAACGTTGGCAAGTAAATTAGTTTTCAAAATACCTTGAGACATCAATGGAGTGAGGTCAATGACGCTTACCGTACGATCCATAAAATTCTGAACATACAAGGTATTACCATCAGTAGACAAGGTTAGCCCTTGTGGTGCAATACCTACATTGACCTTAAGCAGCTCATGCCCGCCAATTGCATCCACTATGGCGACTTGACGGCTGGTCTCTAAGGCGACAAACAAATAGTCCCCACTAGAATGATAAACCGCTGCACTACCTAGGCTAGAGTTGTCATGATCAACTCGCTTTGCATAGTCTTCGGTTAAAGTACTCAGATCAATGCGTGAACTAATGGCACGCACGGAATTTTGGAAGTTGAGATCTTGACCACTACGCGCCATACCACGTTTGATATTATCTTGTTTTGAAGGCACCCATGCCGTCCCACCATCGGGAGAAATAACCGCAGCGGATAAGTAATTAGGTATCCCCGCACCTTGTGTTGATGTATCCGCTTTGTCACTGTGTTTGAGGGTGATGGTTTTAGAAATTGCCATGCTCGTTGTGTTAACCACCAACACTTCGCCACCTGCGTTTGAGGTATCGACAGTCGACGTTGATTCGCCAGGTAATGGAGGCGTGATAAAACGGGAAACAAAAACAGTCGCCCCATTTGCACTGACAGATAGATGTCTTGGATTGTTGCCAAGAGTAGCACTGCCCAATTGTGCTCCTGTGCTTGGATCTAACTTGAGCAATTGTCCAGTAGCCTCTAATACAACATAAGCGGCATTACCATTTGGCGAAAACGCCAAACCATGCGGTTGTGAAGCACGTGGTAACGCTATCGTTGAGACCACAGCAAGTGTACTCGGGCTAATCACGGAGATAGTCGAATCAGCTTTATTGGTAACCCAAATATTCCCATTGGGCGCAATAGCAACACTGCGAGGCGATTTACCCACAGAAATCTCAGCAATAGATGAGTTACTTAGACTATCTATTACGCCAACAGAATCATTATCTGGATTGACAACCCAAATTCTGGACGGATTGCTCCCTCGTGGCTCAGTCAGTATCGAAGTTGAATTGGTTGGACTTAATGCAGTCTTGCCAGTAGCAACTGCCTGCAGGAAACTGCGAGCAGTGACAATGCCATTCACGTCTTTAACACTAAGTGTTACCCCATATACGCCAGGGCTTGTATATGTATACGCTACACTTGGGCTGCTACTATAAGCAGTTACTGGCGAACCATCCCCAAAATCCCAACTATAGGTGGCATTTGCTACGGCAGGAATGGTATAGCTAACAGTACCCCCTGATGACACTACTGGTGCAGGAATAATTCCGCTTAAGTCTGGGGGAGTGTAGGGAGTAGTTGGCACAGGAGGTGGCGCGACATTTGAACCAATCCCAACAAGTGCCCCCAAAGAAGGTACTCCATTAGCGTCTAACGCTACTACTTGGTAGTAACCTGGTGGAACAGTATTAACATCTGGAATTGTCGCCGACAATCGAATATCTTGTTGTGTGAACGTCAATGGAATTCGACGCTGACCCGCGTTAAAAGCGTGTGTACCTCGACTAGCGCCAATTAATACTAGTTGAGATACGTTAGCATTCGATGTCATGTCGAGCTGAACAGTATCTCCATTTGCATATGACAATGAGTTAATCGCTTGTATTACAGGGCGTGGTGCAAGCGTTGAGGCGCCATTTACGCTCTTAAATAAATATGGTGGATAATAAATTTCGGCATTCAAATTAATCACAGGGCCAGGGGTACCGCCACCCGTTGATAAAATTGTGCCATTAGGCATCAAGGTTGAAATTGAATGATAGCCACGGTATATCGCTGCACTTGCACCATCTCGCCAGACGCCAGTACTTGGATTCCATATTTCTGACACATAGATCGCATTGGCACCGTTAGTGTCACTAAATGCACTACCTCCCGTTACAACGACTTCCCCATTAGCCAATACAATAGAACTAGGATAACGTCTACCGTAGTGTAAAGGTTGTTGCTCCGTCAAAACTGGCGTGCCACCATTAATATCAATAGATGTCACCATATTACTACCTGGATAAGGGTCACCCTGAGCCCCTCCATTACCACCCAATACCACAATCTTTCCTGGCGCATACATCACTGCGTTGTTTGTAGTACCAACATTCACTGGGTTAGTTGCACTCGGTGGCCCTTTGAACGTTCCCATGCTAGTGATTGTGCCGTTTCCTGCAGGATCCAAGTACCACATTTGATCAGCAGAAATACCAAAAACTAAACCATTGGGGGCAACAAATGCCTTGGGATAAGATGTACGTAAATAATCAGGGCCAAAAGCGAGACGGCTATATGCACCAAACAATGAACGCCAACCTGTCGACTCCAAAACTTCTGGGGTCATCGACACAGTCCCTTGCGCAATCGCTTGATCAGGATTGTTTTGCATAGCCTCTTGGTAAGGCACCATGCCACCCATCATAATCGGCCGACCATCTGGCAAGCTAATCATGGTGGCATACCAACGCTGCAAGGCTAAGTTATAAGATGGAGTGACGACAGTGTTGGTTGAGGGAGTATAAATAGTGCTAGTGGTTGGCCCATTCCCTCCAGAAATTAAAAGCCTACCATCACTAAAGAAAGTGGATGTTGAGCAGAAGCTATCTTCTTTGGCCGAACTGTAATAGGTTTTATGGCTAGCCGCAGTAAAACCTAAGGTGGAATCCCAAATATCCCAATATTTACCAGTTTGATTAGTACCATCTGGACTTGTACCGTAAGAAAGCACCCTACCATCGGGTAACAGCGCAGTATGCAAGCCATTCAAAGGCCAAGACTGTACTGTCGACCACATGCCTTTGGTAGCTGCATCAGCAGGAATTGTAAGATTTTGCATCATCGGGTCCGCGCTAATAGGCACCGTGACCCATGTTCCCGTGGTATCCGCACTGGCCAGTGGAATGACAGGCATATCCAACGTCAGCATCGCACCAATTAATACCTTAGCTACAACCTTACGTAATCGTAACGAAATTACCCCTTGTACGCCATCAAAGTGAGGCTTATCCCCATTTACCTGCTTTGCTAGACTAACCTTCATCGCTTCACCTATTATTTAAACTGTACAAATCTTTTAATTAAACCATTCTTTGATTACGGATAAAAGCACACAAATCTTTACGAGGTTTACACTTTATATTTGCATTCGCATACACTTAATAAATCAAAATTTCTGAAGCCATATGATTACGCTAGGCTTAATTGCGTAAACTACGTAGTTACCCAGTCATTGTTATAAAAACAACTGATACAGCCATTAATTAAGCACTATCCGTTAAAGCCGACCCATTTCTTACTATCAATTAGCGCTGAGTTTGCACCAATTTGGCCTATTAGATATAAACTTATGCGGTCTTCCTGTTTAGCACTGCGACGGAAAACATCTGATTATTATGATTTGAGAGTGCAACATTTGCACGATACAAGTGAACAACATTAAGTTAAGTTATTTTAAGGTAAAAAAACCGCTTAATTTTGATTAAACTAAGCAATTTTTATACTATCAAATAAAATACTAGCCTGCATTAGTCCGAATGGACTAATGCAGTTTGGCGATTGAATGCTGTCCTCTGACACAAACCCAACACTTGAAGATAGAAACCCAGTGTTTACAGGGCTTTTAGAGGCATCACTTAAAATGATGTAGCCGTGGATGTATACGTAAATACTCACTAAACATGCGCGTAATATACCTTCAGAGAAACTTTAAAACAACTTAAGATTAGCCCTCATGCAATGTTAGGGCGGAGTGTTATATTAAATGCTTACAGTTGGTGCATGAAAGACCACCCATGCAAAGTAAACCTGTATGACTAAAACGAATTAATCTTTCCGTCATATTGAGCAGATAGTATCGGCCACTGTGGACACTCATGAATAAAACTAAAGAATATGAAACATCTCATTAAGGTCGCTGTAGCAATCGCACTTACTGCCCTAATCAACATGGGCAATGCCTTTGCTTTAACTTCTAATGGCGATGACGGTGCATTAATACTGAATAACTCATTAATACTCAAGGCTTCTAACAATCAAGTATTCAATTATTCTGTGGTCGATTTGCAAGCCAATAGTATCCTAGATTTCTCAGGCCTTAATAGCGGCGACTCAGTATTTATTTTAGGTACAGGTGATTTAACGTTAAACGGCACTATTAACCTACCGTCATTTACTAGCTTTACATTTGAGACTTCAGGAAATATTCTGTTTGCTGGCTCAGTGCTAACATCTAATAGCAATGTGTCATTTATATCAAACGCGTTTCAAAGTAGCTCTACCTCTTTAATCAGTGATATAGGTGGGAGCATCTCAATAACTGCTGAAACTAATGTAGTAATTAATGGCAAAATTGACGTAGGTGGCATCTCGACAGGACCCGACCCTTCAACACCAGTTATTAGTCTCCCAATTGAACCAATTAAAACGCCGATTATTATGATTCCTGAACCATCCAGCTATGTATTACTTACTTTAGGGTTACTGGCATTGACTTCAAGATACAGAAGGCTTCACTCTTAGCATCTCTAATTAACGATTACCTTCACCTCAACATCCTCGTGTGACACCATATCCACTATTTCAGTACCAAGCTCGTCAGCGCACTCACTTGTCCATGTAGAGCCGACTTCAAACTCACTAGTAAACATCGGAAGAAAACTCATATACATATAGCGCTCATCAGTCATTTTAAATGCCTGTATATCGTCAGGATGGTCAACCACTTCCCAATCCTCAGGAACTTCCATATCGAGCTGTATACTTACTTTGATAGTCTTCATTTGGTTCCCTCTTGATTATGTATACTACCATAGCATTCTGACAACTATTGTAGACCAGCTTAGTATCATTCGTGTCCCGACAAGCATCGGATGGCTTGAAAGCAAGCTTCCAAAGGCATCCTGAAAATTTCAGTTAATTTTTATACGGATTTTTATACATTTTTTGATTCATAACGCATAAAAAATTGATCTGCGCAGCCTATCATAAAGAATACAAAAAAATCACTAAATATCGTTACCTACTCGGCATAACTTGAAAGAAAATTGCGTATATAGTGACATTTATGGCTATCTACTTGGTCATAGTTTTACGGCTTGAGATTTTGTATATCCAGAGTTGCAAAATCACGGTCAGATATAAGAGCAATAAAAAGCAACCTTACTAATCGGATTACTCTGTAATCATTAGCGGTGCGGTGGCATATAATGTTCTTTTTTGGATAGCAGGGAATATATACATTAATTGGGCTGGTTATTTTTGTAGTATTGTTTTTGGTGATACTTGACCACAACGTTAAGTAACTAGCTAGTTAACGTAATATGGTAGCAATGCCGATCAGTCAGATGACTGGGTTGTTATAGCTGTGCTCCAATCACGCTGACCTGAACAATTCAATCAATTGTCTAAATAGCTAATAACAACAAAAACCCGCCGTAGCGGGTTGTTTGATTGCATTTCGGTCCTGCTAAATTACTTTTGTTTGCGGCGTGCCGCAAAGCCGATTAAACCTAAACCAGCCAATATCATTGCGTAGACTTCGGGTTCAGGTGCTGGGATTATGGCATCAGAGTTAAACCATACACGCCCGCCAGTAGATGGTGAACCAGCTGGTGCTGGGTAATTGAAAATTTTATAACTTGCTGCAAATGACGTGATATGAGCTTTAGTATCAAACTTAACATCATATACTTCAAACTCACCAGTCAGAGTGTTATAACCTGATCCTGTATCCGTGATGTCAAGGCCTGGATGTCCAGGCTCGTTGAATGGAAAACGCTGAGCGTCTTGATAAAAGCCCATACCGAGCGGCACTCCCAACTGATCAGTCGAGAAATCAATATTTATCCAACGCCCATAATTTTGATCAGGCCCTCCATAAGTCATAAATGATATGCTCACCGAGTTAACATTTGCTGGATTGGAAGGGTATGGATTCCCTATACCAAAAATGCCATCTTGGGGAGTAAAGACTTGGGTGCCCAGAACTTCCCAAGGCACATTGCTCGCATAAGGGTCGTTACCTGGTGCCCCGTATGAGTCTATCTCTAAAAAAGTGGTAGCATGCACATTGAAGCAGACTACCAATAATAACAAGCCCGTAATATGCTTATTGAAAATTTCCATTCATTTTCCTTGATGTTGTAATGCGCTCAAAGGTTAACCTTCTCGCCAGCCGATCTTTATTGGTTTTACATATATCCATAACGGTCTATTTTTTACGTGATCTCAAAACAATAGACCAATCAGACTAACTCACATCTTACTACAGAGCTACTTTTGTTTGCGACGTGCTATGAAACCAATGACTCCCAAACCCGCTAATAACATTGCAAAAGTTTCTGTTTCAGGTACCGCTTGGGTTACCCAAGTGCCAGTGGAGTAGCTGTTTAATATGCTTGTTTGTCCTGAGTTACTATTCAAAAATAAATTAACGTAGCCTGTTCCTACACCATTATTTCCATGAGCTTGTACTAGGTGTGTAATACCAGTGTTGCTGTATGAAAAATCCAGATCATAAGTATTAATTACACCATTTGATATAACCAAAGTTAAGTTGTCGGCCAAAAAGCTGTATTCAGGTGGAGTTGCAACCAAGTCACTGTTAAAGCTATATTTGCCATCGCTAACACTCCAACCCAAAATGTCAGAGAAAGATTTGCTGCCGTCACTATTGTTGTTCAGAGTAATACTGAGTGTGAAATGATCGATTGCGTTAGACTGTGCTTCTGGGCCAAGAGCTATCGTAGACACCAAGCCACCAGAGGTGTAGCTGTAAGTTACATCAGCCTTCGCAGATGTAGCAAAAAGAATAACGATTGTTGACGTAATTGCTAATAGATTTGCCCTAACCATTTCTAACCCTTTAGTTAAATTAAAATTTTTGTCATTATAGCGTCGAATTGTTACAGTTTTTGCGTTCCCACTTACCTTTAATCTTGGCCTCTTCTTCGGTGGGGATTAAAAGATCAACAACTCCAGGCGTTTTGCCATTCTCGATGAGAACATTATCTCTAACCAAAACATCTGAACCATCATGATATTTAAACATAAATGCCTAATGTTTGGTTAAAGGGGTAGTTTTAACCAATTGTTTTTGATTGATTGGGTAGGTTCAGGCGCGCATAAACAACAGCCATTAAGGCATATGAAACCAACTCAATTTCTGTTGACAATATCCATTGAATAAAAGACAAGACAACCGACTCAGACTGAATTGATCTAAAAGCAAAAGTGATAATCCAATTTACAATGAGCAATAGCAACCAGAATGCAACAAATAGTAAAGCAATACGCCAAACATTTCCTTGAGTTTTACCTACGCTTTCTGCGATTGCGTCAAACGGCCCCAAACCATGCTTAGCGATCAATGACTGTGCCAGAAACGCACTTGAATATATTAACAAGCCAGGAATAACGAAGAACGTGCCAGAGAGCAGACTCGCAAACTCAATATGTAGACCAGCAACAGCAAAAAATATGAATGAAACTGCCGAGATTGAAGTCGGGATCTCGTTATATCGATGTTGTGTGTAGCCTAGGTAAGTGGTTAAAGCTTTTAGAGTTGCAAGACTTCCAATCCCCCACGCGGCAATAGAGAGCAAAACCGAGCTGAAGCCTCCCACCTTAATGGCTAAGAGTCTAATCATAAGAGCCAAAACAAACAAAGGCAATGTGACTTTAAGGATTTTTGAGAAGGCTTTGCGATAAACAATTAAGGTTTCTAGAAAGGGTTGACGAAATCCTATGCTCATTCTAGGGGACCTAACGCTTGACAGTAAGGGGTGCCCCGTTAGGCATCCCGTTTGAATGATGAGATATATATTTTTTAATTAACATTACATTCATTTTGACTCGATAAACATTGTATTTCCCAGCAACTATTGGCGGAGCAAAATAAAACATTGTTCTGGCCGTTAGGTTTTAAATAGTAAGGTCCAGGAGCATCGTGACCAGAAGCCTCAAATTTATAAGCGATTTGGTTGCCATCTATTTTCATTTCAGCGTTCACAGATGGCACAGATGTTGAGGGTTTATTTTTTACTTCAAATACCTGCCAAATATTCCCATCCCACATTCTTTGGCGGTATAGCTCCAAAGAATACTTGCCGCCATCGATACTAACTTTATCGATTAGGGTAGCGGTTTTTTCGTTTTTGAATGCTTGAGAAATAAGCCAAAAAACAATAGCTACAACTGAAGCTAATAAAAATAGTATCGAGACTAAAAATTTTATTACTTTGGAGCGCATAAGCCTCTTTATTTATTCCAAGCTTTAGAGGAACTGTTCTATTTTTTAAGTATTAAACCTAAGATTGTCGCCAAGATTAATATTCCACCAATCGCAATTGCAACCATGTTCCCAGTGCTATAGCTGGAGTTTCTGTTATGTGTTGGTGCAATCTCGGTATTAATCTTATTCACATACTGTTGGACAGGTACTAAAAACAATATAGATAAACTTGATAAAAAGAAATAACCGGCTGGCAGCTTTGAAAGTAGTATGGCAACGATCCAGCCAATTGCCAATAAGCCAGCATCAATGCTCCCTGAAATACTATTCTCTTGCCCAAATTTGCGAATTAACGAAAAACATGGATAGCAAAAGAAGTAACCAAATACTGACCGCCAAACAGGTGAGATATTCGAAGCGTCGCGGGCTTTAATAATTTTCCAGTTCTTATAAAACCAATAAACTTGATACGTATTAAAAGTTACCAGAGACATAACAATCAACTTCTGGGTCGATACTGCAAAAAATGGTGTAGGGATGTTTTGCAGATTTTCTTCGTTGCTATTATTGTCTGTTATATTACTTGATGTGTTAGGCAGTTCATTTGCAGTAACCAAAGAAGCAGCAACCCAGCCTGAACCAAGGTGAGATGGAAAGAACTCGTACCAAAGCGGATACTCACTGTGAAGCATACCCTCTAAGCCTCTAACCTCGATAAAATATACAAGCCATCCCACAAAACTTACGCCTAATGCTGCTAAATATGGTTTGGTTTTAGCAATTTTTATTGATAGTAGTGACCCAATAAAGAAAAACAAGGTGGATAAAACAATATCCATCAAAAGAAGTATCTTTGGCATTTCTGTTTGAGTGGTGTCATATCCCATTTGTTTTGCTAAAGCCTCTGCTAAAAGCGGAGCAAAGACCCACGCAAGGATAAGAGCTACAATGCTTGATATAACTATTGCCAATACTAGTCTGGCGTAGGGATTTGCAGATGTTAGTTTCATTACTATTTGATCCCGAATGCTAACAATAAATAGAGACCCTGAGGACACTATGTTAGTTGATTGCGCCAATTTACGCTGTCATGCGCGTTTGTTAATTATTCATTGTGAATACCATAACATATCATGTCATTTACCCTCGAAACAACCCCTCTAAAAGATCCTTCTTATGGCATAGATAGATATGTAAGAATGGATGGTTATGGACAACACTGGATGAAGCTGGACAGTAAATTGGTGCCCCCGACACGAATCGAACGTGTGACCCTCCCCTTAGGAGGGGGATGCTCTATCCACTGAGCTACGGGGGCGACTGGCGTGAGTAAATCATTAAGTGCAACATTTTCTCATATTTCAAGTCATACTATAAAGTTGCATTTAAATATTTAGCCTCTTTTGATTAAATCGGTTAGCACTAAAAGCAGTGCGTAAATTGAACAATTAAGGCTCTGTGAGTTATAACGCGCTAGGAGATAAGTTGATGAAGATTTTTGTATTACTCGTATTATTAGGTCTAGGCTTTTTAATTTTCCGCAGCATAAGCGTCGCCGCGCCCTTACCAACTGCAGGGGAAGCAGCACCGCCTTTTAAGTTACAAGATGCTCAAAAAAAACTACACCAACTAGCTGATTATAACGGTAAATGGCTAATTCTATATTTTTACCCAAAAGATGATACGCCAGGCTGCACCAAAGAGGCCTGCCATTTTCGGGATGACTTAGCCCAGTTAGAGAAACTAGGTGGGCATGTGGTAGGGATTAGCGTGGACGACAGCGGCTCTCATGCTGAGTTTGCAAAAAAATATAACTTACCTTTTCCACTGCTGGCTGACACTGATGGCAAGGTAGCGGATAGCTATGGTGCATTGACCAATTTAGGCATCATAAAGATTGCTAAACGTTATACTTTTTTGATAGACCCGCATGGCAAAATTGCAAAAACTTATTTGAGTGTTGACACTTCACGTCACTCACAAGAGATTATTGATGACTTAAAGAAACTGACAAATCAATAGCTAAAATGGCAGAAAAACAGCTGTAGCGAGGCTTTGCGTGACTTTAGAGATGGAGCGCTGTGCTTTTTGCGCCAACAAAAGTGCGTAATCATCGGTGCGGCCAATGACTTTTCCAAACTCTCGCTCAAAACTCAAGTTGTATTCGTTCTCATTGACTTCGTTACTCAACAAATATAGCTGCCCTTTCTCATCGCGGGCATTGTAGAGTTTCCAAACGGCAATTTCGACATTTCTCGAAACGTTATATATTTTTTGCGGATCTAATCTGTCTGTAATATAGAACTCGCTTTTATCTTCATGCGCCTTCAGCAACATCGTTTGCAAACCTACGATAAAAGGCAACACTCTATCCCCTGCATAACCCGACTTAAAAGCAAGCTGTATGGCTGCTATATCTTGTAAATTCTGAATCCCCTCAAACCGCCAATGTTGATCGCCTTCAAACACCCAATCCACCATCTCATCTGCGCTACCAGAGGTGCTTTTTTTAAGTTCATGCGGGTTTCGCTTATAAAGTTTAAGCATCAGTAAGCGTAAACTTTGCGTATTCTCGCGCACCTCGATATCTGCCATACGGTCTATATCGCCTTTGGCAAGCTGATCGATTTTATTACTGCTAGCGGGGGTTGGGACATGTTTGCCATTCACTGGCGGTGTAGGAGAGGCGCACGAAGCCAAGTGGGCAACTAGCAGAAGCCACACACCCTGCCTGAAAAAACGCCTTAGCTCACCAATAGAAACAATCACTTACAAAAGGACTACTAAGGTTTTACAACTGTCAGCTTACAAGCAGTGTAGCTAGCCGTCGGGTTGATCTCTAACGTCGATTCATCAGCCAGAGTCAGTGTGGTAATACCATTGGAATAACGTTTAGTTGAATCTTTAGAGATTTTAGTTAATCCCACTTCTCGCTCTGGCAAAATCAGCCAAACTGACTCACCATTGTCTAGTGTGCGTAAAAAGAATTTTTTATTGGCAGCGCATTGATACTCACTCGCATTTTCAGGCCTGTAGCTTCTGTCTTTAGACTTACTATCGCCAAATGGCCATAAATGCACATCACTCACTTTATCGGTCAAATTACTCATCGTGCTACAACCAGTCACTAAGACATAACTAACTAATGTCATACATATTCTTGTATTTAAAATACCACTCATCACTACCCCTGTAATTTCACGAAAAAACATCGATTATCTCAGCAATAAAATCATGATCGCATTTAATACCGCAATCTAACTTTAACGATATAATATAGCAAACATCATGGCAATGGCTTAGGCATGTTTTGAAACCACAAAAAACTACGATTTTTCATAACATTTGCGCTTAAATCTCGGCTGGAACCTATTTTATATTTAACAGTCACTGGGTAACAACTTATTAAATTGAAAGGTATACATGGACATTGGCATTAACGAAAAAGATCGTAAAAAAATTGCGGAAGGATTATCTCACCTACTTGCAGACACTTACACGCTTTACCTTAAGACGCACTACTTCCACTGGAATGTTACAGGGCCAATGTTTAACACCTTGCATTTAATGTTTGAGACCCAATATAACGAATTAGCGTTAGCGGTAGATTTAGTGGCTGAGCGTATTCGTTCTTTAGATGTTTATGCACCAGGCACTTATACCCAGTTTTCAAAATTAACATCCATTGATGAACCTGATGGTGTTCCTAAAGCCACGGACATGATTAAAGAACTGGTTGCAGGACATGAAGCTGTAGTGCGCACTGCACGGTCTGTTTTCCCTGTAGTGGAAAAAGCATCAGATGAGGCCAGCGCAGACTTACTCACCCAACGCCTACAATTGCATGAAAAAACCGCTTGGATGTTACGTAGCTTGCTCGAGAAATAATTTGCAATAAAAAATATTTAAAGTATTCGGGTAAAATAATGGTCAATTCACCAAATTAAGCCTATTTTTATCTGTTAGGAGTTTTTATGTCTACCAAACACGCCCATTTATTAATTCTTGGGTCAGGGCCTGCGGGCTATTCAGCAGCCGTGTATGCGGCACGTGCCAACCTTAAACCTGTATTAATTACGGGGATTGCACAAGGCGGTCAGCTAATGACGACTACAGAAGTCGACAACTGGCCTGCAGATGCTGATGGCGTACAGGGACCAGAGTTGATGGAGCGCTTCCAGAAACATGCTGAACGCTTTAACACAGAAATGATTTTTGATCATATTCACACCACACACCTCACTGAGAAGCCGATTCGCCTAGTGGGTGACTCAGGTGAATATACTTGTGATGCACTGATTATTGCAACTGGCGCTTCAGCGCAGTATTTAGGTATACCAAGTGAAGAAAAATTCTCTGGTAAAGGTGTTTCAGCATGTGCAACATGTGATGGTTTTTTTTATAAAAACCAAGAAGTTGCAGTCATCGGTGGCGGTAATACAGCAGTTGAAGAAGCATTATATTTAGCCAATATTGCAAGTAAAGTCACATTGGTTCATCGCCGCGACAAATTCAAAGCAGAGGCCATTTTGGTCGACAAACTCATGGCTCGCGTAGCTGAAGGTAAAATTGAACTACAGCTCTTCAATACCCTAGATGAAGTGTTGGGCGATGATATGGGCGTAACTGGCATGCGTATTAAAAATACGCAAACTAATGAAACTAAAGAGATTGCTTTGCGTGGCGTGTTTATTGCCATTGGTCACAAGCCTAATACCGATATCTTTGCAGGTCAGTTGGAGATGGAAGGTGGTTACATCGTCACCCAAGCAGGCCGCACAGGCAATGCCACAGCAACGAGCGTCCCTGGCGTATTTGCAGCAGGTGATGTGCAAGACCATATTTACCGTCAAGCCGTTACTAGCGCTGGCACAGGCTGTATGGCCGCGCTGGATGCTGAACGTTATCTCACTAGCTTGAAATAAAAGAGATAATGCATTTAGGTGCCACTAACGTAGCCCCTAATGTCAATATACATGTTGCCATGTCTGACAACGATGATGATTTAGATGAAGTCAAACTGTTTCGTGAAGCGGTTAAGGGCGCTCGCCCCTTAACCGCCTCACGCATACATCATCCCCCTATACATCCTAAGCCTACCCCAAAACAATTTATTCGTGATGAGCAACAAGCACTGCGCGACTCATTAAGCGACAGCTACACCCCTGCTCATGAGCTTGAAACAGGGGAAGAACTTTTATATTTACGTGAGGGTCACTCGCCAGACATATTGAGTAAATTGCGACGCGGGCATTGGGTTGTGCAAGCAGCACTTGATTTACATGGCCTAGTGGTGGATGAGGCTAGACTTTATGTCGCGCAATTTTTAGCGGATTGCAAAAAACGTAATATACGCTGTGTACGTATCGTTCACGGCAAAGGCCTAGGCTCGCGCAACCGAGAACCTATACTCAAGCACAAACTTCGCAGCTGGTTGATGCAAAAAGACGAAGTCATAGCCTACGCTCAAGCTCGACAAGCAGATGGCGGCGGCGGTGCCGTCATTGTTTTACTTAAAGCCTAGTGCTCTAATCTCAAAAGCCTAAATCCCAGAAATAAAGTATTTACTTAGCACTCATTTCAAGATACAAAACGAAATAATCGCGTCAATATGTAGTGATACAATCGCAACGCTTTTTGTCACAAGGCTGATTTTTTTGCACACATGTATGCCACTTAACTAGATTGCGCGTTATAGCCGTTGAGTTACCAAAATTATAATTAATTTAGCGAATGCTAATGATGAAGAGATTAAGTAAGGTACAAATATGAAAGTTAGTTTTTGGGCCTGTATTACTGGTGTGTTAATCGCGTCACTTTATCAAGTGGCAGCATATGCCGACGAAGTAGATGTTAAAAACACCCAAGCTGTAAACAGAACAGAGATTGAATCAAGCCAAGCCAACTTAAGTAACCCCAACTTAGGTAGTTTAAGCTTAAAAGATGCAGAGCAACTATTTAAACAAAACAACCGTGAATTACTAGCCGCACAACGAGCAGTTGAGGCTAGTCAGGCAAATACTTTGTCTGCTGGGCAAAAACCTAACCCTGTGTTGTCATTTGGTGTGTCGAGTATCGATTTAAATCGCAACCGAGCTAATGCCAACCCGAACAAAAGTACTGGCATTTTGAATGACACCTACAATAGCTCAGTACAAATTAGCCAGTTGTTTGAGCGTGGCGACAAACGTAACCTGCGACTTGCCTCCGCTGAAACGGCCGTCAAAGCCGCTAAATTTGACCTAAAAGATACCCTCCGCCAGCAGCAACTAGCCCTCCAAAGCGCTTACTACGACTTATTGCTGGCACAAGACTCATTGCAAATCCAACAAACCAATGTTGATCTTTACGAAAAAACATTACAAGCCGCTGATTTACGCCTTAAAGCTGGCGACATTGCCGCCTCTGACGTAGCACGCATACGTGTAGATGCTTTACGCGCTAAAAATGATTTAAGACAAGCCGTAGCAAATCAACAAAAAGCCCAAGCTAATTTGGCATACCTCATTGGTCGAGAACAAGTCGCTAATACAATTATTGCTAAGGATACTTGGCCTGCAGTGCAAGATAGCGCCACCTTAGCTTTGGATGAAAAATCGATTGCCCAACGCCCTGACGTGCAAGCTGCAGAAACCCGCACTCAACAAGCCATACAAAATAGACGCCTAGCCGAAGCACTCAAAACAAGAGATATTAATCTAGGCATGGGTTACCAGCACTTTCCAGGGCAGGAGCCAGGCGCTGGCGAAAACACAATTGGTGCAACAGTAAGTATTCCACTATTTACCAACTATCAATATCAAGGTGAAATTGCGCGCGCTGAAAATGATTACACCTCCGCGCTAGAAGCCAAAGAACAAACCAGTGCTGCGGCACTGGGTGAAGTTGAGCGCGCAAAAGCTGACCTTGACGCAGCGGTTGATAAAGTACGTAGATTCGACACGCAAATGCTTTCTGAAGCACAACAAGCTGCAGATGCCGCCGAGTTTGCTTATCAACATGGCGCGATGGGCGTGACCGACTTGCTAGATTCACGCCGCATTTTGCGTGCATTGCAACTAGATGCAGTGAGTGTACGTGCTGATTACGCAAAATCTCTAGCGGTATGGCAAGCCGCAACACATGTTGAAAACAATCCTTAAAAGCCATCATTCATCGAAAGTAAAAGCTATGAAGCATTTTTCTATGCCCAAATTGTATTTGATTTTACTGTGCAGTATCGCGAGTTATCCAATTTATGCTGCAGATAAACCAGCAGCAACTCCTGCCATTAGCAAAGTAAGCAACAGTAATGAAGTAGTGTTAACACCAAATTCACCGCAGCTCACCAGCTTAAGAATTGAAACAGTCACTGATATGATCGCCCCAGCGGCTGAACCACTCAACGGTAAAATATCGTTTGATGAAAATCATACTGCGCGCATTAACTCGCCAGTAGTGGGCCGTGCAACCAGCATCAAAGCACAGATTGGCGACTCAGTTAAAGCTGGACAAGTACTGATGGTAATGGACTCCCCCGATTTAGGCAGTGCAGTCGCCGATGCGCGTAAGGCAGAAGCTGATTTACAACTCAAACGCCAAGCTTTGGAACGCAACCGTATGCTACTTCAAGGCGGCGTTATTGCCCGTAAAGAGCTTGAAAATAGCCAAGCAGATTTATCCGAATCACAAGCAGAAGCCGAACGTGCCAATGCGCGCCTAAAGAACCTCGGCGCCTCCCGTGGCAACAATGAAAGCTATGCAGTGCGCTCACCCATCACAGGTATTGTGGTTGATAGAAAAGTAAACCCAAGTAGCGAAGTTCGACCAGATGCGACAGACCCACTTTTTATTATTACCAACCCTAACTTTTTGTGGGCAAATATTGATTTACCAGAACGTGATTTAAGCAAAGTGGCTGTCGGTCAAGCCGTGTCTGTGCAAGTGGATGCATATCCGAATGAAGTGTTTAGCGGCACTGTAAAATCCATCGGTGTGATGCTAGACCCAACCACTCGTCGCGTTCCCGTACGCTGCTCCATTGACAGCAAAGGCAAACTCAAGCCAGAAATGTACGCACGCATCACTCCCCTTAGTCAGCAAAATAATAAGGTGATACGCCTACCCAATAGTGCCTTAATCACGGAAGGTTTATATAGCTATGTATTTGTCGAAGAAACACCCAATCACCTTAAAAAACGTCGCGTAACACTAGATTTGCAAGAGCGCGAATACGCTACTGTTAAAGAGGGGCTCAAAGCTGGTGAGCGCGTAGTCACAGTAGGAGCGATTTTATTAAACTCCGAATTATCAGCTGGTCAGTAATTAGCCCCTATTGAAGCGCACCCTATTTTTAAAGAATAGATTATGTTAAAAAATCTTATTACCTTCTCATTGCAGCAACGTGTATTCGTACTTATTGGTGCAATTGTAGTCGCCATCGCGGGTTGGGTTGCCGTACAGAATCTACCGATTGAGGCGTTCCCTGATGTTGAGGATGTCCACGTGATTATCGTCACCCAGGCACCTGGTCTAGCCCCTGAAGAGGTGGAACGTGTAGTATCACTATCCATTGAGCATGGCATGAGTGGCGTGCCGCACTTGAGCCAAATGCGCTCAGTGTCAATTACGGGGTTATCTGTTGTCACACTTACTTTTTCTGAAAAAACAGATGACTATTTTGCGCGCCAACAAGTGCTAGAGCGCTTACAAAGTGTCAATTTACCCACAGGATTACAACCATCCCTTGCGCCGCTCACGACCGCTGTAGGTGAAATTTATCGCTTTTTAATCGAAGCGCCTAAAGATATGCCGCAGCGCGAGATCCGCGCTATCCAAGACTGGAAAGTAATCCCTCAACTGCGCACAGTGCCAGGCGTGGCTGACATCACCAGCTTTGGTGGCACAGTCAAAGAGTATCAAGTTCGCCTTAATCCCTATTTATTGAAGAAATTTGACGTCAGCATCGACCAAGTTAATCAGGCTATTAGCAACAACAGCAGCAATGTCGGTGGCGGCCTCATGCATCGTGGCGATGAATCATTGGTGGTACGTGGTATCGGGTTGTATCAGTCTCTGGACGATATTGCGCAAACTGTCATCGTTTCACGGGCTGGCAAACCTATTTTGGTGAGTGATGTGGGCGAAGTGATCATTGGCGACAGACCTCGCTCAGGCATCGTGTCATTTAATCAGCAAGACGATATCGTTGAAGGCATCGTCTTAATGAACAAAGGACAAAACCCTGCAAAAGTAATTGCGGAGCTACGTCAGAAAGTCGAAATGGTCAATCAAACGCTCCCTGCTGGCGTGAAAATTGTTCCATTCTACGATCGCACTAAACTTATCAACCACACAGTACACACAGTTACAGAAAACTTAATTGTGGGCGCCTTGTTAGTCGTAGCAATCTTGGTTGTGTTCTTACGCAATTGGCGCGCCGCATTGATCGTAGCATCTGTGATTCCACTCTCATTACTATTTGCCTTTATTATTATGGATATTAAGGGCGTATCCGCCAATTTGATCTCCCTTGGGGCGGTAGACTTTGGGATTATCATCGACAGTGCGGTGGTGCTGGTTGAAGCGTTGATGGTTAAGCTTGCATTGACGCAAGTGGATAAATTTCCCCAACATGCAAGCTATGGTTGGCGCATTCAAACCTTGAAAAACACAGCGATTGAGATGGGGCACCCTATCTTGTTCTCAAAGGCCATCATTATCATTGCATTCTTGCCTATCTTCACCTTTCAACGTGTTGAAGGCAAAATTTTCTCGCCCATGGCATTTACCTTAAGCTTTGCCTTATTGGGTGCGATTATTTTAACGCTTACTCTGATCCCTGCCTTGCTTTCATACACCATGCGTCGCGAAGATATGGCTGAAAAACACAGCACTTGGATGCATGCCATTCAAGAAGCTTACAAAGACTTCTTAATTGCTATGGGTAAGGTTCGCATCCCTGTAGTCATTGTATCGGTTGCGTTATTAGTATTATCTCTAGCTTTGTCACCCATGCTTGGCTCAGAGTTTTTACCTAAGTTAGATGAGGGTAATATTTGGCTTACGGTTGATTTACCGCCGTCCGCTGGCTTAGAGAAAACCAAAGAAATCGAACGCCACATTAGAAAAATTCTCACCTCATACGAAGAAGTTAACTTAGTAGTCTCTCATGTAGGTAGGCCAGATGACGGTACAGACCCCAAAGGGCCTAGCCATATGGAGATCTTGGCGGATTTAAAACCAAAAGGTGAATGGAAAAACTTCACCGATAAAGAAGCGCTGATTAAAAGTATGTCACAAAGGATTCATCAGATCCCTGGCATCCCGACTAACTTCTCACAAGTGATTCAAGACAGTGTAGAAGAAGCACTATCAGGTGTTAAAGGTGAAATTGCCGTCAAAATTTTTGGTCCAGATTTAGCCATACTGGAACAAAAAGCGGATGAAATCGTGAATGTAATGAATACTGTGCGCGGTGCTACAGATGTTGCTGCAGTACGTATTTCAGGTAACTCAGAGCTGGACATCACCTTAGACCGCACCAAGTTGTCGCGCTATGGCTTATCTGTCAACGACGTTAATACTACGGTGCAAACTGCCCTTGCAGGCAATGCGGCCAATACCTTTTACGATGGTGACCGCCGCTTTGATGTTACCTTAAGATTAGATAGACCTTATCGTGACGGGGTAGATGATATTGATGAGTTGCCAATCACCCTACCTGATGGTGCTGGTAGCATTCCCCTCAGCGAAGTTGCAGATGTTTCGGTGAAGCAAGGCGCTTCACGAGTAAGTCGCGAAGGTGTTTCGCGCATCGTTTCAATCAAGGCCAACCTGACAGATCGTGACCAAGGTAGCTTTGTAAAAGAGGCGATGGAAAAAGTGAATGCTCAGGTTAAGTTACCTCCTGGCTACACCATGACATGGGGCGGTCAATTTGAAAACCAGCAACGTGCGATGAAGCGTTTAATGGTGATTGTGCCGCTCTCTGTATTACTCATATTCATTTTACTGTTCTGGGCATTTAAATCGGTTAGAAATGCTTTGCTTGTGCTGCTAATGATCCCCTTTACCTTAATTGGCGGTTTGGGTGGTCTGTGGCTTGCAGGATTACACTTATCAGTTTCTGCCGCTGTTGGTTTTATTGCACTCGCGGGTATTTCCGTGCAAAACGGCGTGATTATGGTGGAGCAAATCAAACACTTAATTTTAGAAGGTACAGCCGTTGCTGAGGCAGTTTTAGAGGGGGCTGTAGCGCGCCTAAGACCCATATTAATGACTGCGTTGATGGCAGGCCTGGGGTTAATGCCAGCCGCACTATCACACAGCATAGGCTCTGAAACACAACGCCCATTTGCCGTGGTAATTGTGGGTGGCTTGGTGACTGCAACCTTCTTTACCTTGCTGCTGTTGCCGCTACTGTTCCCTTACTTCTCAGATGAGAAAAAAGCACAGGCTTGGCGCGGCGAGCAATAGACAATTTTAGCCACATTCACCCCCTTGAAATCTCTCTCAACAGTTGCTGGAGATTTCAAGGCTTGAGTAGCATCCGACAAACTTAATCAGTACACCCAATAAATTTAAGCACTATTAATGAGGGGGACCATATTGACACAAAAATGTCATCCTAATACCTACAAATTAGCTATAAACTAATTACTAATAATAAAAGCAAAAATCGGATAGTTTAATAACGATTGCTCAAAAGATAGCAACTATTCACACAAGTCTAGCCCGCTGAAAATAAAAATAAAGCTACTATCTAAGCCAAAGTAATACTCGAGGGGTAATTAAAAACAGGGAACTTTTGTGTTTATTAATATGTTTAAACAATCACTCTTTCTCAAAGTAAAGTCTAGCAAATTACTCGTAGTAGATTTCATGAAAAGTATTTCCAAGCTTGGCTATGGACATCTCTTTCCATCGACTAGGCAGGTTACCTATAGGCTTCGCACTTCTTACTTTCCCAAAAGCTGGAATACCCAACAGCAACTAGACGCACTCCTCACTCACTACCAGCTGCTAAAGTCGCTTCCTAAGTTTCTTGATGTAACGCACGGTCAACAGAATAAGATTTTAGAGCTAAATGAATACTCTAAAAACTTAATACTTTCTTGCGCTTTGCCAAAACAACTCAGCCCACAAGGAGAGGTATCTCTAAGCTTAGTTAAAAATGACGCTACTCTAATGTCCATTCCATTTACATTGGGACACAGCAACAACGAGCTCGTTATTTACATTTGGTCTATTGAAAAAGTATCAGTTGATATGAGTAGCCTGTTTCCAATCTACAAAGACTTTAGCGGCCTAAGAACGCAAGATTTAATGATGGAAATGATATGCTTACTCGCCAAGAAAATTGGCGCTCATAAGATAATGGCGATTGCAGATGAGAGTCGTCGACACCAAATACGTTCCTCATTTAGTTACTTAAGAAAAAACCACTTAGAGTTTAGTTATGACGAGCTGTGGTTACATCATCATGGCGTTAAAGTTACCAATGAGTTTTATGAGATTCCCCATGAACGCCATAGCGTCATAGCAGATACGGCTCCAGTCAATAAACGCGAAATGCTTGCCAAACGCTACTTAATACTTAGTAAAATTAGCAAGACATTTGACACATTACAATACTATATTCACTTCTCGCTTATTACCAAGTTAATTACTGAGGTCATGAGTGGACTAACTTTTTTCTACAATGTCTATGATAGTTTCCAAGGCTCTATTTAGAGATTAAGTAAACATTAATACTTGGGAACAGGAGTAATAAGCTGACGGGCAATATCCTGCAACTCTATTTTTGCATCCAAGAATTCTTCATAAGAATGTCC
Organism: Methylophilaceae bacterium; assembly: GCA_036504995.1. Lineage (GTDB taxonomy): Bacteria > Pseudomonadota > Gammaproteobacteria > Burkholderiales > Methylophilaceae > DASXUG01. The sequence continues at coordinate 107,856 of DASXUG010000002.1, forward strand.
ACCAGACCGCGCATACCAATAACGGCTATTCCATTCATCAGGCTCCATTTTGTGCAGTACAGCGTGTATCCAGCAAGCGATGGGGCTATTGTAATTTTGCGCGATGTTATGCGCGGCATGCCAATCGCCATTAATGGCAGACTGAACAGCTAAAATTAGCTGTTGATGAACACTTTCACTCATGGGAAATATCAGTCGCAAAAAATGATAGTTTTTTAGCTCTTGCTAAGCGTTTTAATTTTGCCTCGGCAACACTTGCACTCGAACGATCTGGATAGGATTTTGCAGCTAAAATTTGCAGCGGTGGAAAAGCGCGGGTGTACCGCGCGCCTTTGCCTTGTTGATGCGCATTAAAACGCGCAGTTAAATCATTAGTGATGCCTGCGTAATAGCTACCACCTACACACTCTAGGAGATAGAGATACCAAGTATTGACCGCATCAAAAGTTGCGATTTCATCTAGCGTTTGCTCGGCCATTTTGATTTCTGATTGTGGCGTCTCTGCTACAGTTATTGTTTAAACAAGCTCGCAATTAATACGCCGCTGGTACCACCAAAGGCAAATGAGTTAGACATAACATTAGTCAGTGCCACGTTAGTACGCCCTTGATTAGGCACATAATCCAAATCACACTGCGGATCAGGTACTTGTAAGTTCATAGTGGGGGGAATGCTTTGATGTTTCAGTGCCAATACGCAGGCAATAAACTCTACTGCCGCGGTCGCCCCCATCAAATGCCCATGCATAGACTTAGTAGAACTCACTGGAGTTTGCATGGCTCGCTCACCAAACACTTGCTTGATTGAGGCAGTTTCCACTGGATCATTTAGTGCAGTCGCTGTGCCATGCGCATTAATGTAACCAATATCAGCTGGCTGCAAGCCTGCGCAACTTAGAGCGGCTCGCATTGCATAAGCCTGACCATCGGCGGTGGGCTGTGTAATGTGCGACGAATCATTAGCAGAACCAAAGCCTGTAATTTCAGCATAGATATTAGCGCCGCGAGCAAGCGCAGATTCCATTTCTTCTAACACAACAATGCCAGCACCTTCGCCCAACACTAGACCACTGCGATCACCCGCAAATGGTTTGCATGAAGCCCCTGCATCTTGCTCATCTTCTTTAGCTAGTGTGCGCAATGCTTCCCAAGCCTTAATTGTACCAAACGTTAGCAGCGCTTCTGCACCACCAGCCAACATCACATCAGCATAACCATGCCGAATTTGACGATAAGCTTCCCCAATCGCGATTGAGGAAGATGAGCATGCCGTTGAAAATGTTAGGTTAGGCCCCGCTAATTTATACTCCAAGCCAACTGCAGAAGCGGCAGCGTTGTTCATCGCCATCAGTACAGTGAAGGGTTTTAAGCGAGTAGCGTTATCTCGGTATAGTCTAATATAGCCCTCCTCTACCGAAGCCGCACCACCCATGCCAGTACCAAGATATATACCCATGCGGGCTTTATCAATAGTTTCCATATCTAAACCAGCATTTTCGATGGCTTGGGTAGCCGCATAAAGTGAAAACTGGCTAACTCGATCTAAGCTAGAGGCTTTGTGTTTACCATAATGCGCAATCGCATCAAAATCTACCCAAGCTGCGATTTTTGTATCCAACTGATCAACAAACTCGGCTTGCATACGCCGTACGCCTGACTTACCTGCCATCAAGTTAGTGAAAAATTGTTCTGGCTGATTACCTAGCGGGGTAATTGCCCCTAGGCCTGTGACAACGACTCTTCTCATTTAAGGCTTCTCGTTAAGCGGCTGGCGCTTGTTCTTTCACTAAGCGGTCAATCAAATTAACGACATCTTCCACCGTTTTAATATCGACCTCAGAGTTTGGCACTTTGATGTTGAACGTTTCTTCAGCACTAAAGATCATGTCGAAGGTATCAAGCGAATCTAATCCGAGTGACTCTAAAGTCGCCTCTGGCAAAATCTTCGCTGCTTCAATATCAAACTTATCAATCACAATTTGTTTCAATGTATCAAATGTTGTACTCATGTTATCCCTTACTCGCTCTCACTTGTATTGCGCTATTATTAGGCTGAACATAAATTATGCAGACCTTGTATTATGCCGCCCCAGACTATGCAGACCTTGCTAAATTATCAATGGTTTCATTGGCAGATAACTGGCGACAAAACTCAGCAACGCGTTTAGCAATATCATCTTTGCGTTTATCTAAGGTTAGCACGTGATAGGTGTCATCCACAAAAAAAGTTTCAACATGTTTCGCACCGACATGTTCTTGCACGTAATAGGCATTCTTAAGGCTTGCCATATCATCCTCTGTGGAATGCACAATCAACGTGGGTGAAACAATCTGTGGCAGACACTTTTGTGCAGCCTTAATCAAACGCGTACTCTCTAAAATTACTGTTGCTGGTGTTTTGAAATAACCTATTTTGTCGGCCGTTTTAGCATCTTTATTATCTAAAATCGCCGCCACTAATGCACGCGTACGCTCATCTTTAATCCCATAGGGTGCGGTTTCTTCCCACTCTAGAAAATATTTTAATGGCGTGTGCAAGACCAGTGGCAACAAAAACTTTTGCTTATACTTAGGCACATTCCAGCCATCGTAAAAGAAAGTCGTTGAAAGTGAAACAATTCCTGCTACCTCATGGCCTTTTTTAGCCGCGATTAACATGCCAATCAAAGCACCCATCGACAAACCTGCGATAAACACTTGATCAAACTCTTGCTTCAAGGCTTCAAACGCCAGTTCCATTGAGGCATACCAATCCTGCCAGCGCGTGGCCTGTAAATCCTTAATCGACTTACAATGTCCAGCCAACTCTGGGCAAGCAACGGAAATACCTTTACGAGAAATGATGCGCCCAAAATGTTTCATCTCGGCGGGTGTGCCAGTTAGGCCGTGTATTAGTAACACGACCACAGGACCTTTACGCTCAATAAAACCATTGGGGCCTAACAATGCATCAATAGGCTGAGGACTACTTTGCTTTACTTGTGTCAAAACAACTACTTTCTTTATATCAAACCAATTACTCTGCGCCGTTACGACGTAGCAACATTTCAAACAGATGAATACCTAAGTCAATTTCTTCTTCTGAAATCAACAATGACGGGGCTAAGGTAATCACGTTCTTTTGGTAGCCGCCAATGTCCAGCACCAGACCGTACTTTTTATCACCGACCAACAAATCGCCTTTTAACCCTTCGTTAAACATGCGGTCTGCCAATTCGCGACTAGCCGTAAAACCATCTTTCTCGCACAACTCAATACGCAACGCTAAACCTAAACCACTCACATCACCCACACATTTCCAGCGTGATTTCAGCTCTTGAATACGTTTTAAGAAATACGCACCACGCTCATTAACGTGTTTTTCAAAATCTTCCTCTTGCGTCATTTTCATCACTTCAAGCGCCACAGACGTGCCCATTGGATTTGAGGCAAACGTAGAGTGGGTTGAGCCAGGCGGGAACTTCTCTGGTGAGATTAACTCCTCACGCGCCCAAATACCAGATAATGGGTTCAAGCCATTGGTGATCGCTTTACCAAATACAAAGATATCCGGCACGATGTCAAAGTTTTCCCATGACCATAACTTACCAGTGCGGTACACGCCCATTTGAATCTCATCAGCCACTAGCAAGATATTGCGTTTTTTTAATGACTCTTGCAGTTTTTTCATGTAGCCCGCAGGTGGGATAATGTAACCACCCGTGCCTTGCATCGGCTCAATATAGAAGGCACCAAACTCACACTCTTTAGTTTTTACATCTAAGAATGATTGATACTCAGTTTCAAATAATTTTTCAAACTGCGTATGGCAATACATGTCGCAGCTTTCAACTTTTAAGTCGTATGGGCAACGGTAGCAGTATGGATACGGTACGAAGTGCGCGCGATCAGCAAAGTTACCGAAACGGCGACGATAGCGGTAGCTAGAAGTAATGGCAGAAGCGCCTAATGTACGGCCATGATAACCACCCATAAAGGCAAATTGATGGGTTTTTCCTGTGTGGTTACGCACCACTTTGATGGAATCTTCCACTGCTTGCGCGCCACCCACGTTGAAGTGCACACGGCCTTTTACGCCGTATTTATCTTCCATGTATTTACAGATAATTTCTGCTAAATCTACTTTTTCTTTATGCAAGTACTGGCTTGCCAATTGAGGCAAGGTGTCGATTTGCTTTTTCATGGTATCGGCAATACGTTTGTTTTTGTAGCCGAAATTTACCGCTGAGTACCACATTTGCCAGTCTAGGTAAGGCGTGTTGTTTTCATCAAACAAAAAGCTACCATCGCAGCTTTCAAACACTTTGGGAGGATCCGCATAGTTTACAGTATCGCCATGTGAGCAATACTTATCATTTTTTTCTAAGATTTCAATAATCTTTCTATCCATGTGCTTACACCTTCTAAAAATAGTGAATATTAAACAGAGTTGTTAAAACTAAACGCTCATTCGCCGAGGCAAAATGAGCGTATCGTTATGCGTGAATAGCCGCGCCTTTTTGTGGCATTTCTTGCGGCCAAGTTTTGATAATTGCTAATACATCCGCAAACGTTTCAAACGGATGATGAGGGATGTTATTTTTTACACAATGCTTGATGAGTGAGCCTTTGGCAAACACAATATCTGCACGACCAGCTAAACACGCGTCTGACTTACCGTCACCCACTAATACAACAGGACCACCAGACTCTAATGACAAGTTACGCGCAATGGTACACTTACAGGTACCGTTGCCCCCTGCGCATGATTCCACGCGATTTGGGAAAGTAATATCAATGCCTTTAGGAGTAAATTTTAGATGATTTGCGAATACAGGAATATCAGGCAACGCTGCGCTGCGCATTGCTACCTTAACGGCGTGATCTAAACCATCACTGACGATAGACACTTTTGCCATTTTTTTAATGTGCTTGTAAAACGGCAAAAATGTTTCATCTAACTCGATATTGCGGAAAAAGTTTTCTAAGGTTACGTTATCTGCCTGCACCATGCGCACTTGCTGCGTCATGCACTCCACCGCGGAAATCTCGCCTGCCAACCAAGTTTTCTCAACCTCTTCCCAACTTGGATCTGCAAAGCGCTCTAACATCGCGTCTATCGTATCTTTTTTTGAAAGCGTCCCGTCAAAATCAATGATAAAAAGCATTTATTTCCTTATTATTTGAATTGTCATCATGTAAAGATTCGTAAATCTTTTTCCACATCAGCACTATACTGGCGATTCCTTACAGAAAACTTACACTGTTCAACAGGTGCGAAATTAACTAATCCCGCCTACAATAGCCACTTAAGCCTCATATGTGTTTTGATAAGAGTTTCCATGCGAATTTTGTTAGTTGAAGATGATGAAGTGCTGGGTAACGCCATCAATCGTTCATTGATTAAATCAGGCTATGCCGTTGACTGGGCCCGTGATGGGCGAGATGCCGATCTTGCTTTACATGGGCAGATTTACCAAGCAGTGGTGCTCGATATTGGCTTGCCCTATATGAATGGTTTTGAAGTGTTGCAAAATCTGCGCGACCGAAAAATCAGTGCGCCTGTCATTATGCTCACTGCACGTGACAGCCTAGATGACCGTGTTAAGGGCCTAGACTTAGGGGCAGATGATTACTTAATTAAACCATTTAAACTGCCCGAATTAGAGGCGCGCTTGCGTGCACAAATTCGCCGCAATAACATCGTCAGTAGCGCTCAGATTAAATTCGGACGCCTTACGCTTGATAGTACGCAACGTATGGTATTAGCCGATGGAGAGCCCATTGCACTTTCACAGCGAGAGCTAGGGGTATTAGAGGTACTACTCATGCGTAGCGGTCGTGTAGTCAGTAAAGAAAGCCTGGTTGAAAACCTTTACAACTGGGATGACGAGGCAGTGGGCAACAATGCTATCGAGGTTTACGTGCATCGTTTGCGTAAAAAATTAGAGCCTTACGAAGTCAATGTGCGCACGGTACGTGGACTAGGCTATATGCTGGATAAAATCACTAAAAAAACGGATGAATAATAGTCACGCACACATGACCCAACAATATAAAACACTTGCATATGGCTAAACACTCATTACGCCACCAATTATTATCATGGCTATTATTACCCATGTTTATTTTGATTGTGGTGGACTCGACCATCTTATATCAAATTGCTATGCATTTTCAGCGGCAGGCATTTGACCGCGCTTTACAAGACACCGCGTTAGACATTTCGGAGATTATCAGTGCTGAAAAAAACCTGAGCCAATCTAATTATCAACTTAGGCCAGAAGTACGCACCGCCCTACTCGCAGACCAAAACGACAATATGTACTACAGCCTCTTTGATGAAAAGCATCAACTCATCGGCGGGGACAAAGCGCTTACGTACATAACTAATGAGGGCAGTGCCACCAACACCTATTTCTCTGATGGCAATATTCAAGGGGTCAAGATACGTATTGCCAGTATGACCAGCACAATTAAAACAACTGCAGGCACTCAAAAAATCACCATCCAAGTTGCCGAGACTTTACACAAACGTGCAGAGCTAGCGGGACAAATTTTAATCGGCATCGTCGTCCCACAACTACTATTATTACTTGCCGCAGCGGGGTTGATGTGGTTTGGCATACAACGCGGCTTATTGCCGTTATGGGCGTTACACTCTGCATTATCTGAGCGCTCCTACCGTGATTTAAGCCCAGTTAGACTCGATAATAACCCAGAAGAAGTGAGAAAGCTGGTGGATTCCGTCAATTTTTTAATGAAGCAACTACACAATTTAATTGCCTCACAGAATCAGTTTGTGGCCGATGCCGCACACCAACTGCGTACGCCATTAGCAGGCATACAGGCGCAAATCGAGTTGGCGCAAAATGAAACCAATATCAGTGAATTGCAAGACTCTCTCGCCAAAATTAACACCAGCGCAACGCGCTTGGTACGATTAGTAAATCAATTACTATTACTGGCACGTAATCAGCCTGAGGTTACTCACGCTATTGAGTTTCACTCGTTTAACCTAACGCAACTTGCACAAGAAGTGACAACCGACATGCTGCCGATGGCGGATCGTAAGCAAATTGACTTGGGCTTTGAGTGCGAGACCGAAAAGGTCACACTTTTAGGCGACCCCGTACGCATAAAAGAGCTGTTATACAATCTAATAGATAATGCGATTCGCTACACTCCGCAAGGTGGGCAAGTCACGGTAATTGTAGAACAGCAGCCCGACCATATCGAACTCAGTGTTGAGGATAACGGTATGGGTATCCCTATGGCTGAGCAAGAAAAAGTATTTGAACGCTTTCACCGTGCCGCAGGCAACCAACAAGAAGGTAGCGGTTTAGGACTGGCTATTGTGAAAGAAATTGCAGAAATCCACCATGCAACTGCAGTGATTGGAGTGCCAGAAAGTCAGCAAGGCACAAAGGTAAGCATTATTTTTGATATATAGTGCGGTCTAATTAGGCATACCACTGGTTTGATGCATACGTGTAATGCCCTGATGAATCATATTCTCTAACGGTTTTAACATATTCGGCAAGGTCAGCATGACCACAAGGAAACCAACACCGATGGTGACAGGGAAGCCAATACCGAACAAATTAAGCTGCGGAGCAGTTTTGGTTAAAATGCCCATCGCCATATTGACCATTAGCAGTGCAGCCAATGCAGGCAAGGCGAGCAATAAACCTGCGTTAAAAATATCTGCCCCCCACATAGCAATATTCATGGGGCGTATACCCGTACCTTCCAAGGTGAGTGGCAACCAAACAAAGCTTTCTGCAATGGTCGAAATCATCACCAAGTGTCCATCCATACTTAAAAACACCATCATGGCAAGTAACATTAGCATTTGATTAAGTGCCATAGACTGCCCCTGCGTCATCGGATCATAAAACGATGCAAAGCCCAACCCCATGGTGGTACCAATTAAAAAGCCTGCTAACTCCATCGCAGCAAATACTATGCGCATACTAAAACCCATCGCTAAACCGATGACTAGCTGCTCGATAAGTATCATCAAACCCTGAAATGAGAAAATTTGAATATTGGGTAAGGCGGTGATGGTGGGCGTAACGACTAAGGTAATCATAATTCCCAAACCTAATTTGACACGGTTAGGAATAGATTGATGATTGAAGATTGGGGCCGCAGCTATCACACCTAGCACCCGTGTGAGCGGGAAAATTAAGCTCACAATAAAGGCTTGTAATAGATCGCTGCTAAATGAAACCATATCAATGAACCATGTTGAGGTAAATGCTTTTGCTCGACCTGTCAGTTCGCCATCGCTGGCAAGCTAGTAAAGACTAAACGCATGTAATCAACCATGGTTGTCAGCATCCACGGCCCCGCGATAATTAGCACGGCAAACACCCCCGTAAGCTTGGGGATGAAGGATAAAGTGGCTTCGTTAATTTGAGTTGCCGCTTGAAAAATACTGACGAGCAAACCGATCACGAGCGCAGCCAGCAACATGGGCGCGGAGACTAACAGAGTCATTTCCATGGCATCGCGGCCAAGTGTCATTACGCTTTCTGGTGTCATGATTTCCCCTTAAATTCAATAAAAACTTTGCACTAGTGAGCCTAGTATCAACTGCCAGCCATCTACTAATACAAATAACATCATCTTGAATGGCAAAGCGACAATTGAGGGCGATACCATCATCATCCCCATCGCCATCAATACACTGGCAACCACCATATCAATAATCAGAAATGGAATAAAAATCGCAAATCCAATCTGAAAAGCCGTTTTAAGTTCGCTGGTCATAAAGGCTGGCACTAAGATTCTCAGAGGCACATCGGCTGGCGTTTCAATTTTCTCTACCTGCGCCATTTTGGCAAATAGCGCCAAATCCCCTTCACGCGTTTGTTTAAGCATAAAAGTTTTAAGTGGTTGAACGCCCTTTTCCAAGGCCTCTTGCATGGTAATTTTGTCTTCTTCAAGCGGCTGATAGGCATCAGTATAAATTTTGTCAAATACGGGTGCCATCACGAAAAAAGTAAGAAACAGCGCTAAACCCACCATCACCTGATTAGGTGGTGCGGACTGTGTTCCCAATGCCTGACGCAATAAAGACAATACGATAATAATGCGTGTAAACCCTGTCATCATCAGCAATGCAGCTGGGATAAACGTGAGGGATGTCATTAAAATGAGTGTTTGCAAGCTCAAACTATAATTTTGACCACCACCCGCAGTAGGACTTGCATTGATAACAGGCAAACCATTATTGGCTGCCCAAACTGAGAGTGGCAGTAGCAAAATAATGCCGAGTAATATTTTCAAACTTTTTAAATGCATTATTGATAAGCTCATCGTGGTAATCGAATCTTCGTGCGCATTAGCGCTTAAACTGGCCAAATGATTTATTCAACCATTGTGCAAAAGGTGGGATGGGTGTTGTTTGCGCTGATGCTGAATTGAGCGCTTGATCCAAGCTAGCCCCTTGTTCAATATTGGCGAGGCTGGTCACTTGCCCTGGGGCAACGCCAACCACTATCCAGCGTCCAGCCACCTCAACCACTACCACTCGCTCACGCGAACCAACACTGACGCCGCCAACAATTTTTGCAACAGCGTTTTGCCCAAGGCCATTTGGCATAGCACGTTTCAAGCCCCAAGCGATCAGCATCATAACGGCAAGCACTGCGAGCAAACCAAAACCCATTTTAGCTAAGCTTGCTGTGGCCGAAATATGGCTGGCATCTTCTGCCCAAACACTTTGGCTTAAGACACAGGTTGCGATTAATCCAATTATTTTTTTCATAAATGCGGCTTTAACTTCAAATGAACTACGATTAGCGATTAATTTTACGAATACGTTCGGCAGGCGTGATAATGTCAGTCAGGCGAATACCAAACTTATCATTCACCACCACCACCTCACCTTGCGCGATTAAGTAACCGTTGACTAAAACATCCATCGGCTCACCTGCCAAGCCATCTAACTCAACGACTGAACCTTGCGCAAGTTGCAACAAGTTTTTAATGGCAATCTTAGTACGCCCCAACTCCACCGTGAGTTGTACTGGAATATCTAAAATAAAATCAATATCGCTTTTGGATTCATTTAACGTATTTTTAGGTGAAAACTCAGTAAACACTGCAGATTGCTCACCGCCACCACTTTGTAATGCAGAGGTTTCTGCAGCACTTTGCTCAGACATTGCTGCACCCCAGTCATCCGCTGCACCAGCGTCAGAAGATGCTTGTTCGGCCATTGCCGCACCCCAATCGTCTTCTGCAATCGTTTCAACGCCATTATCTTCCGCTAAGGCTGGATCATTCGCCATGGGGCTCTCCTTTAATATATTCTGATGAATTTGAACGTAAAAGTTTTTCTACACGTAACGCGTATTGCCCGTTAAATACGCCATATCGGCATTCCATCACGGGTACATTTGAAATTTTGGCTTCAACGGTTTCCGAAATATTCAGTGGAATGACATCCCCCACTTTCATTTCAACAACATCTTCCATATGCATTTTTGCATATCCCAAGTTGGCGATAAGCTCCACCTCGGCGGCTTGAATTTGCTGCGTCATTAATTTGACCCAGCGGCTATCTGTACCTAATACTTCGCCCTGCAATGGAGAACTCAACTTATCGCGAATCGGCTCTATCATCGCGTAAGGCATACAAAAGTGCACTTCACCGCCATTAGAACCCAGCTCAATGTTGTAGGTCACCGCTACCACTACCTCATTGGGCGTGGCGATATTCACAAACTGAGTGTTTACTTCAGAACGCAAATACTCGAAGTGAACTTTGTGTACAGGCTCCCATGATTTGCTATAGGTTTCTAGCATAATGGTTAGAATATTTTGAATAATGCGCTGCTCTGTATCGGAAAACTCGCGACCTTCGACTCGGGTATGAAAGCGACCATCGCCACCAAACATATTGTCGATCACCAAAAACACCAGCGTTGGATCCATGACAAACAATGCATTGCCTCTGAACGGCTCTACTTTTACCAAGTTAAGATTAGTTGGCACCACCAAGTTACGGATAAAATCACTGTATTTTGTGATACGAACAGGGCCAACAGATACTTCAATGGTGCGACGTAAAAAGTTAAATAATTCAACGCGAATTAAACGTGCAAAGCGCTCGTTAATGATTTCAAGTGTAGGCATACGCCCACGCACGATACGCTCCTGCGTGGCTAGGTTATAGGTTCTAACCTCAGCTGCATCAAGCTCTGGCTTATCATCATCCTGATCGCCGCCCACGCCTTTGAGCAGGGCATCGACTTCATCTTGGGATAAAAACTCAGACATAAGAAACCTTTAAAATCACGAAAAATTTACTGGTCTAAACAATTTTTAGATTACGCATTTACTGAACCACAAAGGACGTAAAAAATACGCCTTGAATTTCCTGCGGCTTGCCCTCTTTGCTAAAAGGCTGCTTAATTTGATCCGTAATCTCTTTAGCTAAGGCATTTTTACCCTCCAGCGAAGTCAACTCCGAAGCCTTTTTGCTACTGAGCAGCATAAGCACACGATTTCTAATTTCTGGCATATGTTGCTTAAGTTCTTCTTCTTGCTCTGGCTTAGCGACTTTCACGGTTAAATCTACTTGTAAAAACTTCTCATCAGGATCTGGTTGAAGATTCACAGTAAAGGTCTCCAAAGTCACAAATACTGGTGGTTTCTCTGGCTCCTCTTTCTTCACTTCCTTTTTATGTGCATCAGCTTTTGGCTGCAAAAAATACCAAGCAGCACCGCCGCCGCCCGCTAACAAAGCTACGGCAGCAATGATGATAATCAATTTCTTCTTAGATTTTGGTGCAGGAGCTTCTGCTCCCTCAGCCGCTGGTGCAGCTTTTGGCGCTTGTGCCATGATCAACCTTTCTATTTACTTGTGCTGTAAGTACAAGCCTATTATGCAAAAAGTTACGCGGTTATCAGCCTTGAAACAGAGCGGGTAAATACCGCTTAATTCGGCTATAAGCTTTATAACGACTAGGCTTCAAGCGCTATAAACCTATACCAATAGGCGCAACATGCCCCTATTATGTCAATAAATACAATAGGGGAAGCGTTGATAAAAGATGACAAAAGCCGTTAAATCTAGCTTTTGATTGTGAAATGAGCCCAGTGACCTAACTCGATTTTGTTGCGAGTTTATTTGGAAGTATCGTTGATCTTTGGCTCGGCTTCAATGTGCCAGTTTCCACCCAAGCCTTTAATCAGCAAGACACTGGCGACCAGTTGGTTACTTTGAATAGTAAGCGCGCTTCTTTCGTTGGTAAGTGCAGTAGTTTCGGCATTGATGACATTAAGGTAATTGACGGTACCAGCCTTGTATTGATTGGTAGCCAGCCTCACAGACTCCTGTGCTGATTTAACCGCATCATCTTGTAATTGCGCCTCTTGCGCCAGCGTGTTTAAAGTGGAAAGATTATCTTCCACCTCTTGAAATGCGCCTAAAATTGTTTGCCGATAATTGGCAACATTTTCATCGTATACCGCAATGGCTTGGGCCGTCTGAGCTTTACGCAGGCCGCCATCAAAAATAGTTTGCGCTAGGGCTGGGCCAAGTGTCCAAAAACGCGCGGGATATGTGAGCCACCTTGAGAAGCTACTGCTTTGAAATCCCACCGAAGCGGATAGCGTTAAATCGGGATAATAAGCAGCTTCTGCCACACCAATTTCAGCGTTGGCTTGGGCTGCACGGCGCTCAGCAGCTGCAATATCTGGGCGTCGCTCTAATAGTTTTGATGGCACCACCAATGGGATAGATTCTGGAACTTGAGCAGTAATTGTTTCAGTTGGCTCGATTGAAAAATCTGCAGGAGCTTTGCCTATTAAAATAGCAATCGCGTGCTCAAGCTGGGCACGTGCAACATCTTCATTGACGGCCTGCGCTTTCGCGGACTTTAACTGCGTTTCTGCGGCTACCACATCAGCACGCGACACAACACCAACAGCATATTGGTTTTGGGTGAGTTGTAATGATTTTTCATAGGATGCAACGGTTCTGTTCATCAAGCTTTTTTGTGCATCAGCGATTCTTATTAAAAAATAATTTTGAACCAATTGGGCCTCTGCGCTAAGTTTGGCTGAGGCTAAATCGTTCGCGCTGGCTTCTGCTCCCGCATTGCCAGCTTCTATTGTGCGCTTGACGCGTCCCCACACATCGGCCTCCCAACTTGCGCCTAGATTCAGGTTATAGGCAGTATTTAAATTAGGGTTATAGTTAATCGCATTCGTAGAGTTGGTTTTAGGTCTGCTACGCGTTGCAGACGCTCCAGCCGTTACAGTCGGGTATTTTGCAGCTTGCGCTTGTTGTGATAAAGCGAGTGCTTGACGATACTGCGCTTCTGCCACCTTAATCGTCTGGTTTGAGATGGCGATCTGCGTAACTAGCTGATTTAGCACCGCATCGTTATATACTTTCCACCAATCATCGCGCGGTGAAGCGTCTTGTGGCTCGGCTACTTTCCAGCCAGTTTGCTCTTTAAAATGCGTAGGCACTGACACTTCAGGCTTAACGTAATTAGGGCCTTGGGTGCAAGCAAAGAGCAAGTTACTAAGCAATAGCCCCATAATCAAGGGCCTTTGTTTAGCTGGGTTAAATGATAGTTTCACAGCTTATTCCTTATCTATTAAACATGCTCTGGTATCAAGCATGACCTGATTTTAGGCAACAATTGGAGACAACTTGTCAGTACGCCTATGCCACCACTGACTTAATTGGTCTAAGTATAAATAAACTACTGGCGTGGTGTAGAGGGTTAGCAATTGGCTTACCATTAACCCACCGACAATTGCGATGCCAAGTGGTTGCCGTAACTCATGCCCCTCCCCCATGCCCAACGCCAAAGGTAACGCACCGAGCATGGCTGCCATGGTGGTCATCATAATTGGGCGAAAACGTTTTTGACAGGCCTCAAAAATCGCCTCACGTGAACTCAAACCTAATGTACGTTGTGCATCAATGGCAAAATCAATCATCATAATCGCGTTTTTCTTGACGATGCCGATCAGTAATATCACACCAATCATCGCCATGATATTAAATTCCACGTTAAACACCAGCAAGGCTAACAATGCCCCAATACCAGCCGATGGCAAGGTAGAAATAATGGTCAAGGGGTGTATATAACTCTCATACAACATACCTAAAACAATATATACAGTCAGCAACGCAGCTAAAATCAGCCAGGGCTGATTTTCCAAAGAAGCCTGAAAAACTTTAGCAGTGCCTTGAAAGCTACCACGTACAGTGTTGGGTACACCGATATTGGCAAAGGCCGTGTTAATTTCTTGGGTGGCTTGCGATAAGGATACGCCCGCCTTTAAGTTAAACGATAAAGTAGATGCGGCAAACTGTCCTTGGTGATTGACCCCCAGCGGCCCAGAACCAGCTTCTACACGGCTAAACGCAGTTAATGGTACGGCCTCACCCGCTGCGTTGATTAAATATAAGTCGGCCAATGATTGTGGGCTTTGCCAGTACTGAGGAGCCACTTCCATAATCACATAATACTGGTTGAGTGGTGCATAAATGGTCGAAACCTGACGCTGACCAAACGCACCATTGAGCGTAGCATCAATCTGTTTGATGCTGATACCCAAGCGCGCCGCAGCATCCCGATCTATCACCACATTCGTTTGGTAGCCCTTGTCTTGCTTATCAGAATTTAAATCAGTAATAGAAGTAATCTTTCCCAAAGCATTACGAATCTTGGGTTCCCACGTGCGTAAATCTGTGAGGCTATCTGCCTGTAAGGTGTATTGGTACTGCGCATTGCCTTGACGTCCGCCCATACGAATATCTTGATCTGGCTGTAAAAACAAACTCGCCCCAGGTTCGCGTGACAATTTAGGACGCAACCTATCAATAACCTCATTGGCTGACTCTTTACGTTGCGATTGTGGCTTGAGCGATAAAAACATAAATCCCGTGTTGCGTTGCCCGCCCCCGATAAATCCCACCACATTTTCTACGGCTGGATCACGCTTCACAATCGCGATAAAGTCTGCCAACTTACCGCGCATAGCTTGAAATGAGATACCTTGGTCGGCTTGTATACTGCCTGAAATTCGACCTGTATCTTGTTGCGGGAAAAAGCCTTTAGGAATGATGATGTACAAATAAATATTTAAACCAATCACCACAAAAAGCACGAGCAAGGTAAGAAAATTATGACGTAACACCACAGCCAAACTATTTTTATATGTATTTAGAAAGCCATCAAAAATACGCTCCCCAAATGCAGCGATAGCGTTTGGCTTGGTCGATGCATGATGCTTGAGTAAATAAGCGCACATCATGGGCGTTGTAGTGAGTGAAATAACTAAAGAAATCATCACTGCCACTGCTAAGGTCACCGCGAACTCACTCAGCAAGCGCCCGACAATACCGCCCATTAGCAGCAAGGGGATAAACACAGCAACCAATGAAATACTCATGGATACCACGGTAAACGCCACTTCACGCGTACCTTTGATAGCGGCTTGCAAGGGAGACTCACCAAGCTCAATATGGCGTGATACATTTTCTAGTACCACAATGGCATCATCCACCACAAATCCTGTAGCCACGGTGAGCGCCATTAAAGAGAGGTTATCAAGACTGTAGCCGCACAAGTACATTACGCAAAACGTGCCCACCAGCGATACTGGTACGACCACACTTGGGATAAGCGTAGCACGGACATTCCGTAAAAAGATAAACACCACCATGATGACCAAACCCACGGAAATCACTAAAGTACGTTCCACGTCGTGTACAGAAGCACGGATGGTCGGGGTGCGGTCACTGACAATCGCTATATTGATTTCAGAGGGAATAGCGGCTCGCAACTCGGGTAAAACAGTGCGTATGCCGTCAACAGTTTCTATAATATTGGCTCCTGGCAAGCGGCGAATTTGTAACAACACTGCAGGTTTACCATTAGACAGGCCTTGATTACGTAAATCTTGTACAGAATCCACCACCTCAGCAACATCAGACAACCTAACGGCTGCACCGTTGTGATAACTCAGAATCACGGGCATATAATCTTTTGCAGTTTGCGCTTGATCATTCGCTTCAATTTGCCACTGTCGATCACCCGCTTCTAGCACACCCTTGGGACGATGGCCATTGGTTGAAGCAATGGCATTGCTTACATTCGTCAACGATAATCCGTACTGACTTAAAGCATTTGGGTTGAGCTCAACCCGTACAGCTGGCAACGAACTACCGCCAATACTCACCTGCCCCACACCTTTTAGTTGTGATAACTTCTGGGCAAGCACGGTTGAGGCAGCATCATATAATTTACCTGGAGAAATGGAATCAGAGGTCAACGCTAAAATGACAATCGGTGCATCTGCAGGGTTTACTTTATGATACGTGGGATTAGTCGGCAAACCCGTTGGCAATAGCGTACGTGCCGCATTGATTGCTGCCTGCACATCACGCGCTGCCCCATTGATGTCTCGCGATAAATCGAACTGTAGCGTGATTCTTGTCGACCCTTGTGAACTAGAAGAGGTCATCTCGCTAATCCCTGCAATGGTGCCTAATGAACGCTCTAACGGTGTAGCTACGGCCCTTGCCATGGTTTCTGGGCTGGCGCCAGGAAACGACGCATCGACCGAAATAGTAGGAAAATCCACCTGCGGCAAAGCCGAAACAGGCAACAAGTTAAAGGCCACAATACCTGCCAAGGTTACTGCCAGAGTCAGCAAGCTGGTAGCAATTGGGCGCTGAATAAATAGATTAGAAAAACTCATTGCAAAGTTACGCCTCGGCCTGACTAGTTTTTTCGCTGGTAGTTTTTTGACCCAGCCCCAAGCGTATGGCAATGCTATCAAACCACAAATAAATCACGGGCGTTGTGAACAGTGTGAGTAACTGACTGACAAGCAAACCACCCACCATGGTTAAACCAAGCGGATGTCTTAGCTCCGAGCCCATACCAGTACCTAGCATCAGTGGTAGCGCAGCAAGCAAAGCCGCCATGGTCGTCATTAAAATCGGACGCAAACGTAATAAACACGCTTGGTAAATCGCATCACGTGCTGACATGCCCTGTTCACGCTGAGCCTCAAGCGCAAAATCTATCATCATAATGGCGTTCTTTTTGACGATACCGATGAGCAAAATAATACCGATGATGCCAACAATGCCTAAATCCCCGCCAGAGAGCATCAACGCCAATAACGCACCTACGCCAGCGGAAGGTAGTGTAGATAAAATAGTCAGGGGATGGATATAACTCTCATACAGCACGCCAAGCACAATATACATAGTGACTATCGCCGCTAAAATCAGCCATAACTGATTAGATAATGAAGCCTGAAACGCATCAGTTGCGCCCTGCAACACCACTTGCGTGCTGGCGGGCAAAGCCAGTGCCTTTTGTGCCGCGTTAATTTCACGCACAGCATCGCTTAATGCGGCGCCATCGGCAAGGTTAAATGAAATATTGGCAGCAGGAAATTGCCCTAAATGATTAATCAGCAATGGAGTTGTACGCTCACTTATTTTCGCAATGCTACTGAGTGGCACTTGACCTGCGCTACTGCCATCTGCATTGATGGCAGCCACATAAATACCGTTGAGTGCGTTCAAGCCATTGCGATATTCTGACGCAACCTCTAACACCACACGATATTGATTGGTTTGCGTAAAAATCGTAGAAATTAAACGCTGACCAAACGCATTATAAAGCGCATTATCAACCGCGGCAGTAGTAATCCCTAAGCGGCTGGCGGCATCGCGGTCTATCTCTATATAAGCCTGCAAACCTTGATTTTGCGCATCACTTGCCACCTCTGTTAATACGCTAGATGCTTGCAGGTGTTGTACCATTTTTTCCACATTTTTCGCCAACACATCAGGATTAGCATCTTCCATCGCAAACTGATATTGGCTACGGCTGACGCGCGACTCTATGGTTAAATCTTGCACTGGTTGCAGAAATAGCTGAATACCAGCTTTACCTTCTATTGTATTTTGCAAACGGTTTGCAACCGATTGCGCATCAACACGTTGTTCTTTAGGTTTTAGATTAATTAACATACGCCCGCTATTAAGCGTGGTATTTGTGCCATCTACCCCAATAAATGAAGACAAGCTTTCAACCGCAGGGTCTTTCAAGACAATGGCTGCCAACGCCTGTTGGCGCGCGGCCATGGAGGCAAACGAAATCGATTGCGGCGCTTCGGTAATCCCTTGCAATACCCCTGTATCTTGCGTAGGGAAAAAACCTTTCGGTATCATCATATACAGCACAGCCGTCAAAGCAAAAGTCGCCACCGCCACCAGCAAGGTCAACCATTGATAATTCAGCACTTGAGTTAATAATTTGCCATACAAGGCAGTTATATTATCAATCGCATCACCCGCGACACGGTAAAACCAATGTTGCTGATTTTGCGGCCGGTGTTGCAATAGTTTTGCGCACATCATGGGCGTGAGCGTGAGCGAAACTGCTGCAGAAATAAGGATCGCCACCGCCAGTGTAATGGCAAACTCTCTGAATAGTCGCCCCACTATATCGCCCATAAATAGCAATGGAATTAACACCGCAATCAGCGACAGTGTGAGCGAAATAATGGTAAAGCCAATCTGCTTAGAGCCTTTAAGCGCCGCTTCTAGAGGGGACTCACCCTCTTCAATATAACGCGAAATATTTTCAATCATCACCACCGCGTCATCCACGACAAACCCCGTAGCAATGGTCAGCGCCATCAAGGTGAGATTATTAATACTAAACCCTGCCAGATACATCACACCAAATGTACCAACCAGAGATAAAGGCACGGCCACGCTAGGAATAATAGTAGCGGCGACACTACGTAAAAAGACAAAAATGACCATTACCACTAAGGCAACCGACAGCATCAGCTCAAACTCTACATCACGCACAGAAGCGCGGATGGTCGTGGTGCGGTCTGTTAATGTTTTGACCTGAATATCACTAGGCAATGTTTCCTGTAAGCTGGGCAATAGCTGTTGAATACGGTCTACCGTTTCAATGACATTGGCTCCTGGTTGACGCTGCACATTCAAAATAACCGCAGGCGCTGTATTTGCCCATGCCTTCAGACGGATATTCTCGGCATCACTCAACACATTGGCAATAGCACTTAATCGAATAGGCGCACCGTTACGGTAAGCTACAACCACTTGCTTGTATTCTTCAGGCGTTTTAATTTGGTCATTCGCATCAATGGTGGAGGCGCGTGTTGGCCCATCGAAACTACCCTTGGCCTGACTCACATTACTATTGGTAATCGCTGTTCTTAGGTCTTCCAACCCAAGTCCGTATGCTGCTAATGCTTTGGGGTTAGCTTGTACGCGTACAGCTGGTCGCTGACCACCGCTTAATGTCACCAACCCAACCCCTGAAATTTGCGATATTTTTTGTGCTAATCGAGTATCAGCAATATCTTCCACTTCAGTCAGTGGTAAGGTTTTAGAGGTCAGCGCTAAAGTCAAAATCGGCGTATCAGCCGGGTTTACTTTGCTATATACGGGGGGCATGGGCAAATCAGTTGGCAAAAAATTACTGCTAACATTAATTGCCGCTTGCACCTGCTGCTCGGCCACATCCAATTTTGATTTCAGGCTAAACTGCAAAGTCACCACCGAGGCGCCACCTGAGCTAGAGGATGACATTTGTTTCAACCCTGGCATTTGCCCAAACTGTCGCTCTAAAGGCGCGGTGATAGATGAAGCAATAATATCGGGGCTGGCCCCTGGGTATAAAGTGACCACCTGTATAGTAGGGTAATCAACTTCAGGCAAAGCCGACAAAGGCAAAATACGATAGGCTAATAAACCCGCAATCAAAATTGCTAGCATCAATAAAGACGTAGCGACGGGGCGCAGAATAAAGAGACGTGAGGGATTCATCGCACGACCTTATTCTGACGGATGCTTATGTTGCCAACCTTTATGTGGGCGGTCCTGCCCACCTGGCGTTGCGCTTGCTTGGTCTTCTGGCTTAGCTTCTGACTCAACTGTAGCTGACTTATTTACATCTAGCTTATTTGTGCTGGAGTCACTTGAGGCCTGCCCAGCTTCACCAGACTTAGTCCCATGATGATGTTTGTGCGAGCCAGTGTCGGCGGCGTCTGATTGTGCGGCGTCCATATCCACCACTTTCACTTTAGCGCCATCTTTTAATTTATCCGTGCCATCAATCACCACCGCTTGGCCTAAAGTTAAACCATGCTCTATCACGACACTCTCACCATCTACATAACCTGACTTCACTGGCGTTTGAGTCACTGTTTTCGTATCGTCCACCACGTAAACATACTCGCCTTTTCTGCCACGTTGCAAAGCAGCAGCGGGGATCAACAGCGCATCTTTTTTCACCTCTAGCAATAGCTTGATATTCACAAATTGGTTGGGGAAAAGCTTGCCGTCATTATTATCAAATACCGCACGCATTTTAATGGTGCCAGTAGTCACATCAATTTGGTTATCCGTCGTTAGTAGTTTACCTGTTGATAGCTTTTCTGTTTGCGCTCGGTCAAAGGCATCCACCGCCAGTGGCTCAGCATGCTGTTTATTGACTTTGGGGAGATAGTCTTCGGGTAAGCTAAACAAAGCGGTGATGGGCTGTACCTGCGTAATCGTCGCAATGCCTGTCGCACCTGTGCTTTGTAACAAGTTACCAGCATCTACTTGGCGCAAGCCAATACGCCCGCTAATCGGCGCCACAATGCGGCAATAACTCAGCTGCAATTTAGCACTATTGATTTGCGATTGATCGACCGCCACGGCACCACGATATTGGCTAACCAATGATTGTTGTGTGGCAACTTGCTGCTCGGCGATTGAGTCTTGCGCTTTGAGTGTGGTATATCGATTTAAATCAATTAGCGCATTTTCAAGCAGTGCTTTATCTTTGAGCAACTGACCTTCTGCCTGTGCCAGTGCCACTTCAAAAGGCTGCGCGTCTATCTGTGCTAACAGCTCGCCAGCCTTGACCATTTGCCCCTCATGAAAACTGACACTTTTAAGTTGACCACTCACACGGGGAATCACCGTCACAGTATTACGTGGAGTAACAGTACCTAAGGCATCTAAATACACGCTGACATCACGTTGCATAACCTTAGCGACGGAGACAGGCTGAGGTTTTGAGTCTTTGCCAAACTTTGAACCTCTACCAGATTTCTCACCCGCTCCCACTTGCGCGCCTGCATACACTGTTTGCCCTGTATGGTACTTCCAAAACCATACACCAGATGCAAATATGATAAGAGTTAATAAGCCCCATTTTGAAAAAACTGAAAACCCGCGTGGTTGGTTAGCCTCAGACATAATTACCTTTTAATTGTTAATATCTACCTAATCATCTTGATAGCGTCATTAGGATTTGGTTAATTTTTGTTAGCAGTTAACTTTATATTCTACAGGTGAAATGTTGCCCAATGTTGAATGGCAATTTCCGTGCTGGCTGAATATGAAGATAAGCCTTATTTTCTAAATGTTGACGATTTGTTAGCAGGGTAATTTTATAAATAATTTGCCCTAAATGATCTAAAACCAGCCGACCTTTAGTATTTAAATCAGCGCTATCCCATTTTTTAGGTTTTATTTCTGCCAATACCGTTGGCCACTCGCCCTTATTGAGCTGAAACCAAACCGTCTGCTCAAGAGACTCGATATTATGAAATGTTATATTGCTAAACTTGTTATCAGGTTTGCTCATCTAAATTTCCTTTTTACCAGAAACGTTACGAAAAGACTCAAGCCGTGTTCAGCACGCTACAGTTGTTGCCATAAAACGCTACAAGAGACCACTGAACACGTTATTAAGGTATGCTTAACTTGTTAAGGGTGCTTATGTTCATGCATTTTGTGCTGAAAAGATGCATCAAAAATAGTTTGCTGTGCAGGGGTTAATTGCTTGTAAAACTCTTTGGTCGCCTGCGCATGAATTTCCAACTGTTGCTCATGCTCTTTCATTTTTGACAACATTAAATCCAATCGTTCTGGAGTTTTTAGCTTTGCCCACTCAGACGCTTGATGCATTCCATCAGGCTGCTCTCTTGGTTTAGTTTTTTCGACAAATACTTTCCACGCTGGTTCTTGATTAGCGGTTAAAACTAATTTGTCGTGTAGTTCTTTTTGATGTTGCTCAAAAAAAGCTTGGCGATGCTCGCCATCCCAGTGTTGATGCTCACAACCTTTAGTCATATCATCAGCGTATACAGGTGCCATTGCCAGACCTGCAGCAAGTGTTAATGCCAACAAAGCACCTGATTTATTTAACTTCAATATATTCATGATAACTTTCATCCTTGTCTGTTGTTAAGATTAGTGTCGTGCATTTCAACATCTGAAAGTATCTTTGATGTTTCGAAATCAGATCAATTTGTATCGCAAAGTATCACTCCTTGCCTATCTACCTGCACAGATCGAGATCAAAGGTTACTTGATACAGTTTGATACACGCCCCATGCCTTTTGAAAAACCAGAGATACAAGGTTATGTTGCAATAGCATGCACATATCAGCGATGGCTGATGCTCTATCTTAAAACCTCGTTTTACTAAATAATGACTGGTGAGCCAAATGATGACACTCGTACAACAAATGCTAGCCACGCATACGCTAGCAAAATCAGAAAGTGAGTCTTTGATGATGAATGCTGCAAGTGCAGACAAAGAAACAAACATATTAATTGTGGATGATGACCACGATATTCGCTCTTTACTTTCTGACATTCTGAAAAGTAATGGTTTAGAAGTTTTTCAAGCGGAAGATGGCAAGGCAATGTGGGATGTCCTTAAGTCTCGCCCCATTGATTTAATTGTGTTAGATCTCAATTTGCCAGAAGTAGATGGCCTGACACTTTGCCGTCAACTGCGTGATACCTCCAATCTGCCTGTTATTATGCTCACTGCAAAAACCAACCCATTGGAGCGTGTGATTGGCCTAGAAACAGGTGCAGATGATTATGTGTGTAAACCATTTGAGCCACTGGAATTACTATCCAGAATTAGAAGCGTGTTACGTCGTAGCAAATCTACCCAGGACGGCACTGAGCAAACCCAAGAACCTGAAAAAATCACATTTGCGGGATGGGCGCTAGATCTAACAGGGCGACATCTAATTAACCCACTAGGCGTCATTATCTCCCTCTCTGGAGCGGAGTATCGGCTACTCCGCATTTTCTTAGACCACCCCAATAGAATTCTAAGCCGCGACCAACTCATGGATTTAATCCATGGCAGAGATGCCTCCCCTTTCGATCGCTCTATTGATTTACAAGTCAGCAGACTAAGACAACGTATCGAAGGTGATACGAAATCTCCATCCATCATTAAAACCGTCAGAAATGAAGGCTATGTATTAACTGCTAAAGTGGAAGTAGTAAAAGCATGATAAAAAATCTTTTCAGTTCAATGACGAGTAGAATTTTTTTGATTTTAGTGGGTGGCAGCCTACTATCAGCCGCCATCGTAATGGCATTTGCACAACATGATCGTCAAGAGCTAGCAACGCAATTTAAGGCACAACATGCTGCTGATAGAGTACGTCAAGTATTACTAACACTTAACACCTCACCAGCAGACTCAAGGTCTGCTTATAGCGAGATTTCTGAAAAATCAGGTATTCGAGTTAGCTTCTCAAACGAAACTTCAACTAAAAGTGATAATCAAGCAACGATATTTCTAGCCAATTTTAATAGCGCAATTAAACGTGCCTTAAAACCAGGTAGCGAATTTACAACTGAAGAGCACTGGGGAGAATACTGCCCACTCCACTCCGATGAGCATGGCAGGGAAGCCAATATTAAACATTGTGCAAGCGTGTTAACCGCCTTAAATGATGGCGCCTTTGTCAAAATCGACGTTGCGTTACGCGAAGGCCCTCCACCACCCATATTTCATGGCAACCTTATCTTTATAGCCAGCTTCTTTCTTGCCACTATTGCACTTTTATCGCTGATAGTCGCCCGCTTCTCTAGTCAACCGTTACGCGAATTGGCTAGCGCAGCTAAAAGTTTAGGTAATAATATCGAGCAGCCTGCGCTACTCGTCACTAAAGGCTCTGCAGAAGTGCGTGAAGCATCCATTGCATTTAACACTATGCAAAATAGCATCCGCGACCATATTCAAGAGCGCACTTATATGCTGGCAGCTATTGCTCACGATCTGCAAACACCACTTACGCGCTTAAGATTACGTTTGGAAAAAGTGACCGATGCTGAACTAAAAAACAGTCTAGTCAACGATTTAATCAATACACAGGATATGATTAGACAAGGTTTAGAGTATGCCCAGTTTATGCACTCAAATGAACCCTTTGAGTTAATAGATTTAGACTCACTATTGACCGCAATTTATCACGATGCCATCGACGCGGGCGCAGAGGTCACATTGACAGGCAAGATAGGCAAACCCGTCTTTGCCTCACCTCACGCCATTAGACGCTGCATTAACAACCTTGTCGACAATGCCATTAAATATGGCCACTTCGCCAACATTCACACCAGAAGAGAAAATGGTAAAGCAATTATTACTATTAGCGATGGCGGCCCCGGTATTCCTGAGGATCAACTAGAGACTGTTTTTCATCCATTTAAACGACTTGAAAGCTCAAGATCTCGCAACTCGGGAGGCACGGGTTTAGGCTTGACGATTGCTCGCATTATTGCCAGCCGTCACCAAGGTACGATTAGTCTAAAAAACATTCAGGCAGGCGGTCTTGGTCTAATGGTTATTTTAGAGTTGCCTGCCCCTTATAACCACTAAATAGAGATAACCACTAAATTAAGATGTATATTTTGAACTTCCTCATCACTCTTCTCCAGTGATAAAACTGTTATCAAACTAAGCAACTAAGTATTGCCCAACATTCCCCGACCGATACAAAACGATACAAAAGAGTGACGCGTTGAAATACGCCAAATTAAACTGCAAGTTAAATTACAAACCCTATAGATAAGCAATTAATGAAGGGGGTTTAATGCAATTTGCAATGGCAACCAGTGATGAATATCAGTGTGTATTTGAGGCGTTTATTAAGGCGGGCTGGACACCTGTCAAACTGTTTTTATCATCAGGAGAAAATCGTCAGGTGATAACACGCGCATTGGAACTTCAAATTCCCATACAAAACTCACCTATCACCCAAACTGACTTAGCAGACTTAAAATGGTTAAAGTGTCATGCCTTGGTTGTGGCAAGTTACCAATGGAAAATCCCAGATTGGCAGTCATTTATGCCCTATGCGATTAACTTTCACCCTTCACCATTGCCTTTAGGACGAGGGCCTTATCCCTTAATCAGAGCAATTTCAGAAAACTACACAGACTGGGCCATTACCTGCCATAAAATTAACGAGCAGTATGATAGTGGAGACATTCTCGATAGTGAACCGTATTTAATTGATGCTGACGAAACACTTGAATCTTTAAAACTAAAAACTTTACTGTCATCAGTCAAGCTTGCCGAGCGCATCGCGACTGATCTAGCGGTGTTGTGGGAAGCGGCTACTCCGCAAAAAACTGGTAGTTATTGGCCACTATGGGCAGAACAAGAGAGAACCATAGACTTCACGCAGTCCATTACATCTATCATGCGGCAAATTCGTGCATTTGGTGATATTGAATGTATTGCCGTTTTAAACGATTTAAATATATATGTGCATCGCGCTAGCTCCTGGAGTGAAGCACACAACCATGCAGCGGGGAAAGTTGTATTTTCCAGCAATTTAGCGTTAGTAGTGAGCGCTGTTGATGGCTTTGTTGCGATCACCGAATGGAGTTTTAATGAGCCAAACGCTGTCATCGCCCATCTGAGAAAATAATCATTCAACCCTCTAACACCTCATCATAAATCTCACCTTTCTGATAGATACACGGCGATACAAAAATGCCAGTATCAGAAAAATCTCAGATACTTCCCAGCAGTTAAATAGCGCTACTCACTGAAGTTATTCAGTCATTATCAAAAGGAGTAGATCATGAATAAAATAAAATTACTATATTGTGTGATGGGCTTTGCTGGAATTGCATTTAGCAGTTCCGCTTCTGCCCATGGATATGGCCACGGCGGATTTCATGGTGGGTTTCATAGCAGCTTCGGTTTATATCTGAGCGCACCTTACCCATATTACGCGTCGCCTTACTATACATCGCCCTATTACTACCCCTATGCGTACCCACCTACCGTAGTCGTGCCAGCACCAGCACAACCACCCGTGTATATACAGCAAGACAGTCAGCCGCAAATACAACCTCAGGTGCAGCAACAGTCGCCAGCGCCGCAAGCCAACAATTATTGGTACCACTGTGATAACCCAGATGGCTACTACCCTTATGTAAAGGAATGCCTAGCTGGTTGGAAACAAGTATCCCCTACTCCATCTAGCCCGCAGTAAATGGAGGGTTATATCATGAATAAGCACCAAAAAATAACTTCTGTGCTGATCGCTGCTTTGCTACTGGATGCCTGCGCTACCGTACCCAACGGGCCGAGGACCATGGCATTACCAGGAAATGGTAAGAGTTTTGATCAGTTTCAAATTGATGACCATAGTTGCAGACAATTTGCACAAGACCAAATTGGCGGCACCACAGCCAATCAGGCATCCAATGATAGCTTTGCTAAAACCGCGATTCTAGGCACCGTCGTAGGAACCGCAATTGGTGCAGCTGTCGGTGGGGGTCGTGGCGCTGGGGTGGGCGCAGCCACAGGTCTGGCCATGGGTAGTGTTGCAGGAGCCAGCGAGGCCAATATTTCTGGATACAACACGCAAACACGCTACGACAATGCGTACACACAGTGTATGTACGCAAAGGGACATCAAGTGGCAGTATCTGGTGCTGTAAGAGCGCAGGCTCCTGCACGTCCAAGTTACTATGCTCCACCCAATGTGCCACCTGATTATATACCACCACCTCCACCGCCCAATTACAGGCCATAAGCCTGAAACATCGACACGAGAGAAGGAGCGTTAACATGAAAAAATTACCTAACACGCTGATCATTATGACGATATATTTATTAAGTCAAACCAGTGCTTTTGCTGAAGAGCATTACGGTGGGCGCCACGATGAAGATCATCATGACCACCCCCATGAGCACCATGAGTTTTGGCAAGGCAATATTCATCGCTTTCATGAGCAAGATTTTAATACCTGGAAAAATGGACGATGGGTACATGCAAGGCATGGCACAACTTATGGCTGGTGGTGGGTGGTGAACGGTGCTTGGTATACTTACCCAAAAGCGATCTATCCATACCCTGATCCATATACGCCACCAGCCATATTGGTACAACCAGCGTCACCTGTAGTGGTAGCTGGAGCTAATACGCCAGCACCTGAGCAAGTTTGGTATTACTGTAGCAACCCGCAAGGTTACTACCCCTACATTGCGCAGTGCCAAGTGCCTTGGCAGAAAGTGCTTGAAACGCAACCCACACCTCAGTAGTAAATCTTATATGCATATCAGATAAAAATATAACAAACTCGATTAGAGTTTGTTATATTGATGGGTAGTCGATGCTGACTGATTAAATTTAACGAAACACTTAATTTACTGCATAAACCACAGGCTCACCCATGAAAATCGCCAACAATACCGCCGAACTTATCGGTAATACACCGCTAGTAAAACTGAACAAGATTGCCGCTGGCATTGATGCCACCATTGTCGCCAAGTTGGAATATTTTAATCCAGCCCATAGTGTAAAGGATCGCATTGCCGTGGCAATGATTGATGCCTTAGAGGCGGCAGGCAAAATTAAAGCAGACACCATTATTTTAGAGCCTACCAGCGGCAACACAGGCATTGGCCTGGCCATGGTGTGTGCTGCACGCGGCATTAAGAGCGCGTTTGTGATGCCTGAAACCATGAGTCGTGAGCGCCGTTTATTGCTTAAAGCTTATGGTGCGGACCTTATTCTCACGCCAGGGCCAGAAGGTATGCCTGGCGCAATAAAAAAAGCACAAGAGTTAGCAGCGAGCGATAGCCGCTACGTTATTGCACAGCAATTTGATAATCCTGCCAACGTACAAATTCATCGAATAACTACCGCAGAAGAAATTTGGCGCGATACCGATGGCAAAGTCGATATTTTTGTATCTGGCATTGGTACGGGGGGCACCATTACAGGTGTTGGTGAGGTGCTAAAAGCACGTAATCCAAATATACAAATTATTGCAGTAGAGCCTGATGCCAGTGCTGTGCTTTCTGGTGAACCACGCGGGCCACATCCGATCCAAGGCATCGGGGCTGGTTTTGTACCCTCTATCTTAAATACGACGATTTATGATGAAATTGTACGGGTTAAAAATGATGACGCAATAAACACCGCGCGCCAGATGGCAACTGACGATGGATTGTTGGTTGGGATTTCCTCAGGGGCTGCAACATGGGCCGCCCTGCAGATAGCTAAACGGCCAGAAAACAAAGGGAAATTGGTCGTTGTGATTATTCCATCATTTGGTGAACGCTATTTATCAACAGTACTTTATAGCCATCTAGAGGTTTAATCTTACTGACGACTGGCGCTCCATCTCAATGGTGAGAGAAGCTAGATAACATAACTTTTATTATTCGCCAGAAAACAAATGGTCAAACTGCATAGCAGTAAAAACTGCAACAGTTTGATCATTTCTCATCTTTTAATTTTTCAAATAGCATACTAGCATCGTCACTTCCAACTTCCGTGCTAGTTGCTTCGGCATTTGTATCTACTACATCAGCAACCTTAGTTGATAGCTCTGGCATTTTCATATCTTCAAGCGTGAACTCAATTTCATTGGTTTTTTCGGGCGCCGTGATGTTTTCAAGCGCATTTAATGTATTTAAATCTGATGCCTTGATTGGTGCAATTTCTAGCATTGGCTCTTCTCTAGTTTGAGAGTCAGCATCTTGTGACAATGAGATTTCTGGCAACGCGCCTAAAGAGGATGGCGTATCAGGGGCAGATTCCGTATCAGGTAAAAGCAGTGAACTATCTGGGTCAAAAGGCATTAAATTTTCCCGCATTGCTTTCTCAGCCGCTGCGGCACGCTCTCTAGCTGACAACTTAGTGACTTTACTAGCACCAGCATAAAGCGGGTTTTCAGGATCAATTTTTGCCCCCAAAGCCACGACCTTACTCCAAATCATGGCATCTTCAATCGAGCCTGACGTCAAGTCATCGTGTATCGAATGCACTATACGCTCGAAGGCAGCTTTATCCTTACGATCAGCATAAATCTTAAGCAAACCTAAAGACAGTTCCAACTTATATGGAGTATCTACTGAGGTTAATATAGTTTCCGCCTGTTTATGACGACCATAAGTCATATACAACTCAGCCTCAATCAATGGATCAGCAGGCTTAGTATTGGATTGAGAGGGTTGATCGGAAAATTCGCGCTTAAGCTCCTCATTTTCCATAAGCGTGTCAGGCAACAGAGAATCAGAGGGTTTCTCAAGGCTCGTTTTCTGATGCGGTTTAGAGGCCACAGGCTCAGAGGCAGCAGAGGGAACTGCAGGAGTAGGCGACTCAATAGGTAAAATTTCCTCACCAAATACAGGGCTAAAATGGCTACGCAGATCTTTAACTGCGCTGCGTTTTTTGTTATAGCTAAACCAAGCCACCAAAGTAATTAACATCAACCCTAGCACAAGAGAAATGGTAGTCCAATAACTTTGCAAGGTCTCTGCAAAGGAGGCATCTGCAGCTCCCTTATTCGCAGCGGTAGCCAACCCATTGCTATTGGTTGATTTATCAGCTGGCTGCACTATTGATCTATCAGCTGACTGCACTACAGGTGCACCTACTTGAGTAGGTTTAGCGCTTTCCACCCCAGCCTCTGTTTGCCCAGCGCCATCTTTGCTTGCTTTAGCTAAGTCTGTTGTAGGTGTGGGTGTAGGTTGATTCGCACTTACAGATGTATCTCCAGGAGATACTTTTAGAACATAGTTACTGTCACCCTTAGTAGGGTTTTCACTGACATTCTTATCTATTGGCGGGGTAGGTTCTGCTTTCGCTATATCTCCAACGGGTGGTTTTGATTCGCGAGTAAATTCTTTAACAGGTGGATTTAAAACCTCTTTCACAGGCTCTTTAGTGACAGGTTGGGGTGGTTGATCTTGTTTAGCAACAGGGTGCGTGGATTTTAATCGGCCCGAATTATTCAAAGACTCCTGATCTGGGATACGAATAACACTACCAGCCTTGAGTTTATGCATATCACCGTCAATAAATGCATGTTTGTTCAAAGCATAAAAAGTAGCCATCACTTTGACTAATGGTACGCCTTCTGGTTGGTAGCGTTGCGCAATTTTACCGAATACATCGCCCGCTTGTGCTACATAGGTTTCATCGCTGGCAGTCACCTGCCCAACAGCGACTGGATGTGCTTTAGGAGCGCCGATCTGGCTTGTAGCATCAACAGATGGGTTAGTTAAGCGCGTTGCCTGGTTTTGCCCAGAATCGGTTTGTGCTTTAGGTTTATCATCCCTAACTACATCACCAGACTTCTTTTTTTTACTGGCTGTATTATCTGTGGTGCCAGAACTAATGCGAGATTCCTGAGCAAACTCATCATGTAAAGCGCTCATGGGCGGATCTAACAACACCGTGTATTGGCGCATTAAATTAGACGTTTTAGTATCTAACTTCACTAATAACTCTAAATATGGTTCGTTTACAGCTTGATTGCCAACTAGCTCTATCGCATACCGGCCATTGCTTTTTTTAATGATATTAGCACTCACGCCACTGACATAGGCATCGGCGATTCCAGCATCCGTGTAGTCCTGCATACTTCCCAAGCGTGCAACGGCTAAATCCAATTCATTAGAGTCAGAAACAAAAACTTCAACTTCGGCTTTAAGTGGCTCACCTAGCGCAGACTTTACATTAATTTTTCCAATACCAGCAGCTGAAGCCAGCACAGGCAACAACAGCAACATGAGCAAAGTGTTTTTTGATTTTATTTGCATTCTATTCAGCACAAAAAGTCATTATCAATAGCCTATCATTTCAACTCAAGTCCTTGCCAAAGGCCACTTAACGAGCATTACCCCTATATTACATGCAAATCCAAGAATTCGCATCAACATGTCTAATCTACAAACGTGTGTTGTCCCTCTACAATCAGGTAAACTACCGTTTAATATTCACTCCATTTGGCAACAAAAAATGAAAAAACGCTTTCAGGCGCACACCAAAAAAACGGGGCTTCCCCCAGGGTCACTTATTCATACAGGCGACGTTAAAACCCAGCAAGCCACTATTAGCATGATGCAGTTCAATGCTGATCATCTCAGCGAAACGTCATTATCTGCAGATGACATAGCTAAGCTACAGCTCAACACAGATGAATTAACATGGATCAATGTTCATGGGTTGCACAACGCAGAGCTGATTCAAAAAATCGGCACGCAATTTAATGTTCACCCCCTAACACTTGAGGACGTACTCAACCCTGAGCAGCGACCTAAAGTGGAACATTTCGATGGCTATCTTTTCATCGTAATGCGCAACTTCTACTATGACAGCACACGCTACAGCATTAGTTCCGAACAAGTCAGCATGGTGCTTGGCAAGCAAGTGCTCATTACATTTCAAGAGCGCGCTACAGGTTGCTTTGAACCGATCCGTGAACGTTTACGCAACAACCGCGGCCACATACGTGAACAAGGCTTAGATTACCTTTCGTATGCCTTAATCGATATTATTGTTGATCGTTATTTTAATGTGCTGGAGCAAATGAGCGATGACGGTGAAATCATTGAAGAGGTCTTACTACACAAACCCACCAATGCAATGCTGCGAAGGATTCATTTATTGAAGCGTGCCGCGATGGATTTGCGCCGTGCAGTCTGGCCGTTAAGAGAAATGCTCAACTGCACTTTACGTGATGATCATGACTACTTCAGCCCCAATACCATCTTGCACTTGCGCGATGTTTATGACCACACCGTGCATTTTATTGAGTCGCTTGAAGGCCTGCGAGACCTGCTTGGAGGCATGATGGATATTTACCTTTCCAGCGTTAGCAATCGCGTTAATATGGAAGTACGTGCCCTCACCGTTGTCACCATGTTATTCATGCCCGCCACGCTGATTACAGGCATTTTTGGCATGAACTTCGATGTTATGCCATTACTAAAAGAGGTCGATGGGTTTTGGTGGACCATAAGCGCCATGCTGACTGTCGCCAGCATCATGGGATTAATTTTCTGGCGCAGACAGTGGCTAAGCCAACATTAAATCGCTAAGCTTTTAACTTACTCGCAAACTTGGCGCGAATCTTAGCCACCTTAGGCGCAGCAACTGCTAGGCAATAGGGTTGATTTGGATTATTCGCATAGTAATATTGGTGATAATCTTCAGCTGGATAAAACGTCGCCGCACCATTGAGCTCCGTTACAATTGGGTTATCCCATAGATGCTCGGCATTACACTTTGCAATCACCTGCTCCGCAATACTACGCTGCTCATCATCTTGGCAAAATATTGCAGAGCGATATTGCGTACCAATATCATTACCTTGACGGTTAACCGTAGTCGGATCATGTGCAATAAAAAACACTGCTAACAATTCAGCAAAGTTAATCAAATCGGCATCAAAAGTAATTTTAATAGCCTCTGCGTGACCAGTATCCCCATTGCAAATCTGCTTATAGGTAGGATTGGACGTGTGTCCACCTATATAACCTGACACGACAGATTGTACCCCTTGTAATTGCGAAAAAACTGGCTCAACACACCAAAAACAACCGCCAGCTAAAACTGCTATTTGTTCACGCATCATATCTCCTTAAAAAACATCTGACTTCTAGTATGATGTTAGTCACACTAATTGCATAAACCTTACACTAAACGTTTGAATCATGTCACTTCGCGCACTCTATGTCGATTTTAACTCCTACTTCGCCTCTGTAGAGCAACATTTGCGTCCACAGCTTCGTAATAAACCCATAGCAGTTTTACCCATCATGGCAGAAACCACCTGTTGCATCGCGGCTAGTTATGAGGCCAAAGCTTTTGGCGTACAAACTGGCACCATGGTACGTGAAGCCAGAAAGCTATGTCCAGATATCATCTTTATAGAAGCAAGACCGCAACTTTATGTGCAGTTTCATCATCGCCTAGTTTCGATTATTGAGTCTTGCACGCATGTTGAGAAAATCTTATCTATTGATGAAATGGTATGCCAGCTCACTGGCAGTCAACAAGCTCGAGAAAATGCGCTAAGCCTTGCCGCAAAAATTAAATCAGCTATTTTGGAGCAGATAGGGAAAGACATTCGCTGCTCTATTGGCATTGCACCCAACACATTTTTAGCCAAGGTGGCTTCGAATATGCAAAAACCAGATGGGTGTGTAGTGATTGAACAGCATGACCTACCCAATAAACTTTACACGCTAAAAATTGCGCAACTAAATGGGATAGGCAACAAAATGGAAGCTCGCCTTAATCAATTCGGCATAGCAACTATTCAGCAGCTATATGCCGCTAACCGTCAACAGTTACGCACTGCTTGGGGGAGTGTTGAGGGAGCGCACTTTTATGACAAATTGCGTGGCATTGAAATCAAAAAACCTTCATCGCCAAAAAGTAGTCTAGGGCACTCACGTGTACTTGCACCCGAGTTACGGAATAATCAATCTGTACACGCAACGCTGCATCAACTACTGCAAAAAGCTTGTGTACGTTTGCGTCATGAGAAAGTATACGCGGCCACCTTACAAATTAAGGTAAAATTTTTAGAAATGCCTAGCTGGATTGTAGAGTCGCACTTTAACCCCAGCAACGATACATTACAGATCATCCATGCATTTGAAACTCTTTGGGCGCAATACCCAAAGTTTAAAAAAAATAAGCCACATAAAGTTGGAGTGACCTTCAGTAAGTTGAAAGAATCAAGTCAGCACACTGGCGACTTATTTACCCGCCCTGCTAAAGAAAACAAGCTTGGGGATGTCATGGACAAACTTAATGCAAAGTTTGGTAAAAATACGGTATATTTTGCAGGGTCTCACAATATTAAAAATAACGCGCCAATGCGGATTGCATTTAACCATATTCCAGATTTAGCGATAGAAGGTGAATTTAAGCCAGAAAGTTTATTATGAGTCGGATTGCGGTTTTTAATCAAAAAGGCGGAGTTGGGAAAACAACGACTGTACTCAATTTAGGGGCAGCACTACAGCGCTTACAATGCAAAAATCTTATTATTGATATGGACCCTCAAGGACACCTCACTCAGATCCTTGAAGACCCTATTACTTCAGTCAGTAAAAGCCTATTTGATTTTTACCAAAACCACAAACCCTTAGAACAGTTAGTGATTGCATCCGAGGTATTAGGTCACATTATTCCATCCCATAAAGAACTAATTAAAGTTGACTCAACCTTTGGTAAAGGCCCAGCCATACTAAATCGACTCCGACTGGGGCTAGAAACACTACAAAGCTCAAGTCATTATGACAACGTTATCATGGACTGCTGTCCCTATGTAGGCGTGTTATCACTGAATGCAATGTTTGCAGCGGATTTAGTGATCATCCCGATCTCATCGGATTTTCTATCACTACAGGGCGCACAAAAGGTAGAGCACACTCTGCGAGCACTAGAGAAAGTGCTGAAAAGACGCGTCCCTCGAAAATACTTACTCACAAACTACGATAAACGACGTGGAATGACCTTTGAGGTGCAAAAACAGGCATTTGCAAACTTTGGTGAAGACTTATTAAAAACTACGATTAGTGATAATGTTTCGGTAGCTGAGAGCCCTCAACACAAAAAAGATATTTTTAGCTATCACGCCCGCAGTACAGGCGCACATGATTACCAGTCACTCGCCAGCGAGTTAATCTCTGAGCAGCTAATTAAAACGCCAGACAACAGCAACTAAATAGAAAAAGCTATTCGGCGAATGCATATTAGCCGTGCACAATTAAATCCAACACATCCTCAAAACTAGACGAGGGTACGTGCTCTGACTTGAGCGCAGAAGTGCTTAAGATTTCACAGTTTGTATGCATCTGAAGTAGCTTACGCCTAGACTCTTCTTCAGTTCGTCCGTAAATTTGCAAATTATCAACAATGCCGCCATTACGGCTACGAATTTGATATACATACTTAGTCAATTGCGGAGAATACATAAATATCCTTTATATTGAATGCACTAAACCCAATATAGAAGGTATTTTATGCAAAAACAATATAATTATATGAATTGAATATTCAAATGACAAAATATGTAACTATTACCAATAACTAAGGTGCTTGATACAAACTACTGAGGAATATAAAGATAGCACTTAACGCCAGAAACGGGCATTTACATGGAGACTAATTGAACAAAAGCACAATGAAAAAATCCCCGTTACTTTCGTAACGAGGATTCAGAATAAAAGCCTGGCGGTGACCTACTTTCGCATGCGAAGAGCATACTATCATTGGCGCAGAATCGTTTCACGGCCCTGTTCGAGATGGGAAGGGGTGGTTCCAATTCGCTATGGCCGCCAGACATAACCGGTGCCACTGGAGATTGAT
>DASXUG010000003.1:0-24645 GCA_036504995.1 Methylophilaceae bacterium
GAAATGGTAATGCCAGGTGACAACGTATCAATCTCAGTAGCGTTGATTGCCCCGATTGCGATGGAAAGCGGTTTACGCTTTGCGATTCGTGAAGGTGGTCGTACCGTCGGTGCTGGTGTCGTCGCTAAGATTATTGAATAATTCAAGTAGTTTAATTAAAAACGGCAAGCCTTTGGCTTGCCGTTTCGCTCTTTAAAGGAAAAAAAATGGCAGCTCAAAAAATTCGTATTCGCTTAAAAGCTTTTGATTATCGTTTGATCGATCAATCAGCTCAAGAGATTGTGGAAACAGCTAAACGCACAGGTGCAGTGGTTAAAGGTCCTGTGCCTTTGCCAACTCGAATCGAACGTTTTGATATTCTGCGTTCACCACACGTGAATAAAACTTCGCGTGATCAATTTGAGATTCGTACTCACCAACGTTTAATGGACATCGTTGATCCTACAGATAAAACAGTGGATGCATTGATGAAGTTAGATTTGCCAGCTGGTGTTGATGTAGAAATTAAGTTGTAAATAAAAGCAGTAACTAGGTTGTAATTTTGGTGTGAGTGGGCTATAATCCGCCCTCTCGTAAAAACTGGGTCGGTCAATTGTAATCGGCCCTTTAATTAATTATAAGGAAATCGATCATGAGCTTAGGGCTTATTGGTCGCAAGGTGGGTATGACTCGCGTATTTACTGAAGAAGGCGAAAGCATTCCAGTAACTGTGCTCGAGGTTGTGCCTAACCGTGTGACGCAGATTAAAACACTGCAAAGCGATGGTTATACAGGTCTTCAAGTTACCCATGGTGAGCGTCGCGCTAGCCGTGTGGGTAAGGCGCTTGCTGGTCACTTTGCGAAAGCAGGTGTTGCAGCAGGTTCTGGTGTTAAAGAATTCTCAGTGACTGATGAAGTGTTAGCTAACTACACAGTTGGCGGCAACGTAACAGTTGAAATCTTTCAAGCGGGTCAGTTAGTTGATGTGACTGGTACTTCGCTAGGTAAAGGTTTTGCTGGTGCGATCAAGCGTCATCACTTCTCTTCAAACCGTGCATCTCACGGTAACTCTCGTTCACACAATGTGCCTGGCTCTATTGGTATGGCGCAAGATCCTGGTCGTGTATTCCCAGGTAAGCGTATGCCAGGTCATTTGGGTGCTGTGAAAGTGACTACTCAAAATCTTCAAGTGGTTCGCGTCGATGTTGAGCGTAACCTGTTG
Organism: Methylophilaceae bacterium; assembly: GCA_036504995.1. Classification (GTDB taxonomy): domain Bacteria; phylum Pseudomonadota; class Gammaproteobacteria; order Burkholderiales; family Methylophilaceae; genus DASXUG01. The sequence continues at coordinate 1,202 of DASXUG010000003.1, forward strand.
TTGATTAAGGGTGCAATTCCTGGCTCTAAAGGCGGTGATGTTGTTGTGCGTCCTGCTATCAAAGCGAAGCTAACTAAGAGTCGCGGGGGCTAATGATGGAAATTAAATTAATCGATAAAAACGGTAAGCCAACCAAAACTGGTTTAGAGCTTTCTGAAGTGACTTTTGGTCGCGAATTCAATGAAGCATTGGTGCATCAAGTGGTCGTTGCCTATCAGGCAAATGCTCGCACTGCAACACGTGCTCAATTAGGTCGTGGTAATGTTAGCCATACTACGCACAAGCCATGGAACCAAAAAGGTACAGGTCGTGCGCGTTCAGGTATGAGCTCAAGCCCAATCTGGCGTGGAGGCGGTCGCGCATTCCCTAATAGTCCAGATGAAAATTTTAGCCATAAATTAAACCGTAAGGTTTTCCGTGCTGGTATGCGTTCAATTCTGTCTGAATTGGTGCGTCAAGAGCGTTTGAATGTGGTTGAAGAGTTTGTTGTGGATTCACCAAAAACAAAACAAATGGCTGAAAAAATTAAAGGTTTTGGCTATGAGCAGGGCGTTTTAGTGTTGGTTGATGCGTTTGATGAAAACTTGTATCTAGCATCACGTAACCTGCCGAATGTGCTTGTGGTTGAAGCTCAGTATGTTGATCCTGTAAGTTTGGTGCGTTTCCCCAACGTGATTGCGACAACGGGCGCAGTTAAGAGATTAGAGGAGATGCTAGCATGAGTGCAAATCTAAATTTGATTCATACGCAAGATCGTTTGTTGCAAGTAATCTTGGCGCCACAAATCACTGAAAAAGCAACATACGTTGCTGATAAATATCAGCAAATTGCTTTCAAGGTGCGCACTGATGCTACTAAACTTGAAATCAAAGCAGCGATTGAGTTGGTTTTTAAAGTTGAAGTGGAAGATGTTAACGTGTTGAACGTTAAAGGCAAAGAAAAGCGCGCTGGCCGTGTTATGGGCCGTCGTAAAGATTGGAAGAAAGCTTATGTGAGCTTGAAGCCAGGTCAAGAAATTAACTTCGCAGCAGGCGAATAAGGAGAGAAGACATGGCATTAGTTAAAGTCAAACCAACTTCTCCAGGGCGTCGCAGTGTAGTCAAGGTGGTTACACCTGATTTGCACAAGGGCAAACCTTATGCGCCGCTGTTGGAAAGTCAAAGCAAAAATGCTGGCCGTAATAATAATGGCCGCATCACTGTTCGCCATCAAGGTGGTGGGCATAAACAGCACTATCGTATTGTAGATTTCCGTCGCAATAAAGATGGTATCCCAGCAAAAGTGGAGCATATTGAGTACGATCCAAACCGTACAGCGCACATTGCATTGTTGTGCTATGCGGATGGTGAGCGTCGTTACATTATTGCCCCTCGTGGTATCGCGGCTGGTGCTCAATTGTTAAGTGGTTCAGAAGCGCCAATCAAAGTTGGTAATGCATTGCCACTACGCAATATCCCAGTAGGTAGCACAATTCATTGTATCGAGTTGCAACCAGGTAAAGGCGCTCAATTGGCGCGTTCAGCTGGTACTTCTGTGCAGTTGTTAGCACGTGAAGGTAGTTACGCTCAGTTGCGTCTACGTTCTGGTGAAGTACGTCGCGTTCACGTGGATTGTAAAGCTACGATTGGTGAAGTGGGTAATGAAGAGCATTCATTGCGCTCAATCGGTAAAGCTGGTGCAATGCGCTGGCGTGGTGTTCGTCCAACTGTTCGCGGTGTGGTAATGAACCCGGTTGATCACCCGCACGGTGGTGGTGAAGGTAAAACAGCTGCTGGTATGAACCCAGTCAGTCCATGGGGTACGCCAACCAAGGGTTATCGTACTCGTAGCAATAAGCGTACAGATAATATGCGCGTTGCTCGTCGTCCAGCGAATAAGAGGTAATCAATATGGCACGTTCAATTAAAAAAGGCCCATTTATTGATGGGCATCTAGCGAAGAAAGTGGAAGTTGCTGCGGCAACACGCGATCGTAAGCCAATTAAGACTTGGTCTCGTCGTTCTACAATTTTGCCTGATTTTATTGGTTTGACCATTGCGATCCATAATGGTAAGCAACACATTCCAGTGTTGATTTCTGAAAACATGGTTGGCCATAAACTCGGTGAATTTGCATTGACCCGTACGTTTAAAGGTCATGCCGCCGATAAAAAAGCGAAGAAGTAGGAGATAACGATGCAAGTATCTGCAGTATTAAAAGGTGTTCATCTATCCCCACAAAAAGCGCGTTTGGTGGCCGATATGGTGCGTGGTAAAAAAGTTGACTTTGCGCTTAACATCTTAAACTTCAGCCCAAAAAAGGGTGCTGAGATTATTAAGAAAGTGGTTGAGTCTGCGATTGCCAATGCTGAACATAATGAAGGCGCTGATATCGACGAATTGAAAGTAACTTCAATTTATGTTGATAAAGGTATTGTGCTTAAGCGTATTCGTGCACGTGCAAAAGGTCGCGCTGGACGGATTATCAAACCTACCTGTCACATCACTGTGACAGTCGGTAACTAAAGGAATCGTTATGGGTCAGAAGATACATCCAATTGGTTTCCGTTTGAGTGTTCAGAAAAACTGGACGTCACGTTGGTATGCCAATAGTAAAAATTTCCCAGGAATGCTCATTAGCGACATTAAAGTACGTGAGTTTCTAAAGAAAAAATTAGCACATGCAGCTGTAAGTAAAGTGTTGATTGAGCGTCCTGCTAAGAACGCTAAGATCACTATTTACAGTGCTCGTCCTGGAATCGTAATCGGCAAGAAAGGTGAAGATATTGAAACTTTACGTTCTAGCCTTCAAGGTTTGATGGGCGTTCCAGTGCATTTGAACATCGAAGAAGTGCGTAAGCCAGAAATCGATGCGACATTGATTGCTGAAAGCATCGCACAACAACTTGAAAAACGTGTGATGTTCCGTCGTGCTATGAAACGTGCTATGCAAAACGCGATGCGTTTAGGTGCTCAAGGTATCAAAATCATGAGCTCTGGCCGTTTGAATGGTATCGAAATTGCACGTACTGAATGGTATCGTGAAGGCCGTGTGCCATTGCATACACTTCGTGCTGACATCGATTACGGTGTGGCAGAAGCGCAAACGACATACGGTATCATCGGTATCAAAGTTTGGGTGTTTAAAGGTGAGGTGTTTAACAATGCTGGTGAACAACCAGTTGTTGCCGCCGCAGAACCAGAGAAAAAAGTAAGAAAGCCAGGGGCGAAAAATGCTACAGCCAGCTAGACAAAAATATCGGAAAATGCAAAAAGGCCGTAATAAAGGCATTGCAACTACAGGTAACAAGGTGAGTTTTGGTGAGTACGGCCTAAAAGCTATTGGTCGTGGTCGTATCACAGCTCGTCAAATTGAAGCGGCGCGTCGTGTTATGACTCGTCACATTAAACGTGGTGGTCGTGTGTGGATTCGTATTTTCCCTGATCAACCAATTTCTAAAAAGCCAGCTGAAGTGCGTATGGGTAATGGTAAAGGTAGTACTGAGTACTACGTTGCTCAAATTCAGCCAGGTAAAATGTTGTATGAGATGGATGGCGTTAGCGAAGAATTAGCGCGTGAAGCTTTCCGTTTGGCGGCTGCAAAGTTGCCAATTGAAACAACATTCATTACGCGTCATATTGGGAGCTAATGATGAAAGCGTCTGAATTAAGAGTTAAATCAGTTGAAGAGTTGGGTAATGAGTTGGTTGAGTTACGTCGTGCTCAATTCTCATTGCGTATGCAGTTAGCAACTCAACAATTAAATAAAGTTGATCAAGTAGGCAAGGTTCGCCGCGATATAGCGCGTGTACGTACAGTGCTTGCAGAGAAAGCGAAGCAGGTATAAACATGAGCGAAAATCAAGCTGAAAAATTAGCACGTACACTTAGCGGTCGCGTGGTAAGCGACAAAATGGACAAAACAGTGACTGTTTTGGTCGAGCGCAAAGTTAAACATCCGTTGATCGGCAAAGTTATCCGTCGATCAAACAAGTTTCATGCACATGATGAAACAAATCAGTGTAAAGAGGGTGATTTGGTAATCATCGAAGAAAGCCGCCCACTCTCTAAAACGAAAACTTGGGTAGTAAGTAAAGTAGTTTCAAAGGCAGCAGGCGTTTAATAGTTAATTATTGCTTGTTGTGAATAATGTGTTGCGGTATTCATAACAAGTGATATATAATGTTGGACTTTTCGGCACCCATAGTACCTTAATTGGTTAGCTGGTGCCCCAATACTGACCGTGGTCTACTGGCCGTCACATTATGCGGCTGGTGTTGGTTTAACGGATTAAGTTGGAGATTATTCTCATGATTCAAATGCAATCTAGGCTAGATGTTGCTGACAACACTGGTGCACGTTCTGTTATGTGTATCAAGGTTCTTGGTGGTTCTAAGCGTCGTTACGCAAGCATTGGTGACGTCATCAAAGTAAGTATCAAAGATGCTGCTCCACGCGGTCGCGTAAAAAAAGGCGAAGTGTATAGTGCGGTTGTCGTGCGTACTGCTAAGGGTGTTCGTCGTCCAGATGGCTCTCTTGTGAAGTTTGATGGCAATGCTGCAGTTTTGTTAAATAATAAGTTGGAGCCGATTGGTACCCGTATTTTTGGGCCAGTGACACGTGAGCTGCGTAGCGAGCGTTTCATGAAAATCGTTTCTCTTGCGCCTGAAGTGTTGTAAGGAGCTGTCGGATGAGCAAGATTCGTAAAGGCGATGAAGTCGTATTAAATACAGGTAAAGATAAAGGTAAGCGTGGGGTTGTTCTCAACGTGCTTCCGTCTGGACATGTAGTGGTTGAAGGTGTCAACATGGTTAAAAAACATGCTAAGCCAAACCCGATGAAAGGTGTAACTGGCGGTATTATCAATAAAGAAATGCCAATTGATATTTCCAATGTTGCTTTGTTTAACGGAGTCACTCAAAAAGGTGACCGTGTCGGCTTCAAGGTCTTAGATGATGGGCGTAAAGTGCGCGTATTCAAATCTAATGGCGAAGTCGTAGACGCGTAAGCTGGGAGCAATTAAAACCATGGCTCGTTTAAAAGATTTTTATAAAGAGACTGTTGTAAAACAGTTGACCGAACAATTTGGATATACCTCTCCAATGCAAGTTCCACGTATTGAAAAAATTACGTTGAATATGGGTGTTGGTGAAGCTGTTGCTGATAAAAAAGTAATGGAAAATGCAGTGGGCGATATGCAGAAAATTGCAGGTCAAAAGCCCGTTGTAACGAAAGCAAAGAAATCTGTTGCGGCATTTAAAATCCGTGATGATTATCCTGTTGGCTGTAAAGTTACCTTGCGTCGTGAACGCATGTATGAATTCTTGGATCGTTTGGTAACTATTGCCATTCCACGTATTCGTGACTTCCGCGGTATCTCTGCTAAATCATTTGATGGTCGCGGAAACTATAATATGGGTGTTAAAGAACAGATTATTTTCCCGGAAATTGAGTACGATAAGATTGATGCGTTGCGTGGTATGAATATCACCATCACAACAACTGCTAAAACTGACGAAGAAGCGCGTGCATTGTTAACTGCTTTTAGCTTCCCGTTTAGAAACTGAGGATCACATGGCTAAGACTTGTATGATTGAACGCGAACAAAAACGTCGCGAAACAGTTGAAAAATTTGCAGCAAAACGCAGTGAGTTAACTGCGATTGCAACCGACTTGAATGCTTCACCAGAAGACCGTCGCGCTGCTCGTTTAAAATTGCAAAGTTTGCCACGTAACTCCAGTCCTGTGCGTCTACGTAATCGTTGCGCATTAACTGGTCGTCCACGTGGTGTGTTTAGTAAATTTGGTATTGCGCGTAGTAAGTTGCGCGAGTTGATGATGCGTGGCGAAGTGCCAGGCGTCACTAAAGCTAGTTGGTAACGGAGGAATTTGAACGATGAGTATGAGTGATCCGATTGCCGATATGCTAACGCGTATCCGTAATGCACAAAGCGTTAATAAACCAGTGGTTTCAATGCCTGCATCAAAATTAAAGACTGCCATCGCTGGCGTTTTAAAAGATGAAGGTTATATTGAAGATTTTGCTGTGCAAGCTGTTGATGGCAAGCCGCAATTAAACATTAGCCTTAAGTATTATGCTGGTCGTCCAGTGATCGAGAAAATCGATCGCGTTAGTCGTCCTGGTTTGCGTGTGTATCGTGGTAGTCAAGATATACCTAAAGTAATGAATGGTCTTGGTGTGACGATTGTGTCTACATCCAAGGGTGTGATGACTGATCGTAAAGCTCAAGCAGCCGGCATCGGCGGCGAAGTGCTCTGCGTAGTAGCTTAAGGGGAAAAATATGTCTCGTGTAGCTAAGAATCCAGTAGCCATTCCTGCAAAAGTTGAAGTGGTGTTGAGTGCTGATAATATTGCTATTAGTGGTCCATTGGGTAAGTTGTCTCACCCATTAACCGACGCAGTTAAGTTGGCACGTGAAGGTGAAGCAATTACTTTTGTAGCGGCAAATGACAGCCAGCACTCACGTGCTATGTCAGGTACCTTGCGTGCATTGGTTGCTAATATGGTGCAAGGCGTTTCACAAGGCTTTGTTCGTAAATTGACCCTAGTTGGCGTTGGTTATAAAGCGCAAGCACAAGGTGCGGTTTTGAACTTGGAGTTGGGTTACTCACACCCAATTAACCATAAAATGCCTGCAGGTGTAACTGTAGAAACACCTTCAATCACAGAAGTGATCTTAAAGGGTGTTGATAAGCAAGTGATTGGACAAGTTGCCGCGCAGATTCGTGCATACCGTGCTCCTGAGCCATATAAGGGCAAAGGCGTTCGTTATTCTGATGAAGTGGTTGTTATTAAAGAAACCAAGAAAAAATAAGGTTTAGCCATGATTAATTTAAATTCTCGCTTGCGTCGTGCACGTAAAACCCGTGCCAAAATCGCTGAGTTAAATAAAACGCGCTTAAGCGTACATCGTAGTAATGGCCATATCTATGCGCAAATTATTGCTGAAACAGGTGACAAGGTATTAGCAAGTGCTTCTACCTTGGAAGTTGAAGTGCGTAAAGATATTCCAAATGGTGGCAATGTTGCTGCAGCTGCGTTTATTGGTAAACGTATTGCAGAAAAAGCATTGGCAGCAGGCATTACTACTGTTGCTTTTGACCGCTCTGGTTATAAATATCACGGTCGTATTAAGGCGCTTGCAGATGCAGCGCGTGAAAACGGCTTGTCCTTTTAATTGTCGCGTAGCTAATAGACAGGGTTAATGATGGCAAGAGATAAAGAAGTAGAACAGCAGCAAACTGATGGTTTGCGCGAAAAAATGATCGGTGTAAACCGCGTTAGTAAAACAGTTAAAGGCGGCCGTATCATGAGCTTTGCTGCACTTACAGTGGTAGGTGATGGCGATGGTGGTGTCGGTATGGGTAAAGGTAAAGCCCGTGAAGTGCCAACTGCTGTTCAAAAGGCAATGGATGAAGCGCGCCGTGCAATGGTTAAAGTAAACTTGAATAATGGTACTTTGCATCACGCAGTTACAGGTGTGCATGGCGCTGCTAAAGTGTTTATTCAGCCCGCATCTGAAGGTACTGGGATTATCGCTGGTGGTGCAATGCGTGCGATTTTTGAAGTGATGGGTATCACTAACGTATTGGCGAAGTGTATTGGCTCAACTAATCCATACAACGTAGTGCGAGCTACTTTAAATGGTTTGCAGTCAATGAATTCACCTGCTGAAATTGCTGCTAAACGCGGCAAGTCAGTGGAAGAGATTAGAGGTTAATTATGGCGAATACATTAAACGTCACATTAGTTAAAAGTGTGATTGGTCGTATTGAGGCGCACAAAGCTTCAGTAAGGGGTTTGGGCTTGCGTCGTATTCGTCATACTGTAACTGTTGAAGATACTCCAGCAGTTCGCGGCATGATCAATGCAGTTAGCTATCTGTTACAAGTAACTGAAGGTGCTCCAGTAGCGGCTAAAGAAAAGGCTGTGAAAGCAGCTAAGCCTAAAAAAGCGACTGCTGATGTTGCGCCTTTAGTAGCTTCAAGCTTACCTAAAAAGTATCTTACTAAAGCTGGTGCTGATGATTTAACCGCTATCGAAGGCGTTGGTCCTAAGATCGCTGAGTTATTGCATGCTGCTGGCATCACCAATTTCAAGCAATTGGCTGACGCTAAAGTAGAAGCTATTGAGGTGGTTTTAAAAGCTGCTGGTTCACGTTATGCGCTTGCTAATCCAGGTACATGGCCAGAACAATCTGCATTATTAGCTGCTGGCAAACATGAAGAGTTTGAAAAATTAGCAGCTGAACTTGATGGTGGCGTTCGCAAATAAGCGAAGTAAATCAAACATTGATTGGAAGCAAAAATGCAATTAAATACAATTAAGCCTGCAGAAGGTGCAAAAAAAGAACGTCGCCGCGTAGGTCGTGGTATTGGTTCTGGTTTAGGTAAGACAGCTGGTCGTGGTCACAAAGGTCAAAAGTCACGTACAGGCGGTTTTCATAAAGTGGGTTTTGAAGGTGGTCAAATGCCTTTGCAACGCCGTTTGCCTAAACGTGGTTTTGCTTCTTTGACTAAAAAAGATACAGCACATGTACGTACCAGTGAGTTGGCTCTGATTCAAGCTGAAGTGATTGATTTGTTGGCATTGAAGTCTGCAAATATCGTTCCTCCTGCGGCTAAGTCAGTGAAGGTTTTCTTGTCAGGTGATGTGACAAAGCCTCTTACATTGCAAGGTTTGATATTAACCAAGGGTGCTAAAGCTGCGGTTGAAGCTGCAGGCGGTAAAGTCCTTGAATTAAGTGTAGAGTAAATAACTTGGCACAAAATAATATTTTAGCTGCAGCTGGTAAGACAAGCGAACTTAAAAGCCGTTTGTTGTTTGTGGTGGGTGCTTTAATTGTGTATCGATTAGGCGCTCATATTCCAGTACCTGGTATTAATGCTGATGTATTAGCTAAACTTTTTGAGTCACAAAACCACGGCATTTTGGGCATGTTTAACATGTTCTCTGGTGGCGCGTTGTCTCGCTTTACCGTGTTTGCGTTGGGTATTATGCCTTATATTTCGGCATCAATTATCATGCAGCTTTTAACTGTTGTCTCACCACAAATGGAGCAGTTAAAAAAAGAAGGTGAAGCTGGACGTAGGCAAATAACGAAATATACGCGCTATGGCACAGTAGTTTTGGCTACATTCCAAGCGCTGGGAATTGCAATTGCCTTGGAGCATCAGCCAGGTTTGGTGTTGGATCCAGGTTTAATGTTTAGATTGACTGCAGTGATCACCTTAGTATGTGGCACGATGTTCTTGATGTGGCTAGGTGAACAAATTACTGAGCGTGGTATTGGTAACGGTATCTCTATTATTATTTTCTCTGGTATCGTGGCTGGTTTGCCAAGAGCAGTAGGCGGAACGCTTGAGTTAGTGAGCACGGGTGCATTCTCTATACCGTTGTTGATGTTTTTGATTGTGGCAGTTGTAATGGTGACTGCGTTTGTCGTGTTTGTAGAGCGCGGTCAACGTAAAATTACCGTTAATTATGCTAAGAGACAAGTGGGTCGTAAGGTGATTGGTGGGCAAACAAGTCATTTGCCTTTGAAGTTGAATATGGCTGGCGTTATTCCTCCAATTTTTGCTTCAAGCATTATCTTGTTCCCAGCGACGATGGCTGGCTGGTTTGGTGCAAGTGAAAGTATGTCTTGGTTGAAAGAGATCGGCACTACGCTGTCTCCTGGTCAACCTCTGTACATCCTATTGTTTGCCAGTGCGATTATATTTTTCTGTTTCTTTTACACGGCTTTGGTATTTAACCCAAAGGAAACAGCAGACAACTTAAAGAAAAGTGGTGCATTTGTTCCAGGGATTCGTCCAGGGGATCAGACTGCAAAATATATTGATCGTATTATGGGGCGCTTAACACTAGCTGGTGCTTTATATATCACCATAGTGTGCTTGTTACCTGAGTTTTTGATTTTAAAGTTTAATGTACCGTTTTACTTTGGTGGTACATCGCTGTTGATTATCGTTGTTGTGACTATGGATTTTATGACGCAAGTACAATCGCATTTAATGTCACAACAGTATGAAGGTCTTCTTAAGAAAGCTAACTTCAAAGGTGGCGCGGGTATGCCGCGATGATAGGGCTTTAATTAATGGCAAAAGAAGACAGAATTGAAATGCAAGGTGAGGTTTTAGAAAACCTCCCAAATGCAACGTTTAGAGTAAAGTTGGAAAACGGTCACGTAGTGTTAGGTTATATCTCAGGAAAAATGCGTATGCACTATATTCGTATTCTTCCGGGTGACAAAGTTACTGTAGAAATGACCCCCTACGATTTATCCCGTGCGCGAATTATATTTCGCGTTAAATAGCAAAAACGAAAGGCAAAATATGAGAGTTCGTGCATCGGTTAAAGCTTTATGCCGTAATTGTAAAGTTGTACGTCGTCGTGGTGTTGTACGTGTTATTTGTACAGATCCACGTCATAAACAACGTCAAGGTTAATTAGACGTAGTTTGAAATGAATGCTTTCGAATTATTTATTGTGAATAACTCGATAAGCTGTTAAAATTTTGGGCTTTTTTGGCGAGATGGCTAAATTTATTCGGTTTAGCGCCATAATTTTGGAGTAGATACATGGCTCGTATAGCAGGGGTGAATATCCCGAATCATAAACATGCTGAAATCGCATTAACTTCGATTTATGGCGTGGGTCGTAATACAGCAAAACAAATCTGTGCAGCTGCAGGTGTGTTAGTAACGACTAAAGTTAAAGATTTAAACGACGCAGAAGTTGAAAAGCTGCGTGATGAAGTTGCTAAATTGAAAGTCGAGGGCGATTTACGCCGTGAAATCTCGATGAACATTAAGCGCTTAATGGACTTGGGTTGTTATCGTGGTGTTCGTCATCGCCGTGGCTTGCCAGTACGTGGTCAACGCACTAAGACCAACGCGCGAACACGTAAGGGTCCAGTGAAAGCAATTAAACAGTCTAAATAATATAAAAATTATTAATAAGACTAGCTAATACATTTTAGTAAGGATTAAGTAACATGGCAAAAGCTAATGTACGTGTACGGAAAAAAGTAAAAAAGAATATTGCAGAGGGCATTGCCCACGTGCACGCTTCTTTTAACAACACGATTATCACTATTACAGATCGTCAAGGTAATGCGCTTTCATGGGCAACCTCTGGTGGTGCTGGCTTTAAGGGTTCTCGTAAGAGTACTCCTTTTGCTGCGCAAGTTGCTGCAGAAGCAGCTGGTAAATCAGCGCAAGAGTGTGGTGTAAAGAATCTTGAAGTTCGTATCAAGGGCCCAGGCCCAGGTAGAGAATCTGCTGTGCGTGCATTAAACGCAGCGGGCTTCAAAATAACTAGTATTTCTGATGTGACGCCAGTTCCGCACAACGGCTGCCGTCCCCCTAAAAAGCGTCGTATTTAATTTTAGACGCGACTATTTAATTTAGACGCGGATAAGCAGCAAGACATAACAGGAGAACACCTTGGCTAGAAATCTCGATCCTAAGTGCCGTCAGTGCCGCCGTGAAGGCGAAAAACTTTTCCTTAAAGGTGAAAAGTGTTTCACAGACAAATGCGCAATCGAAAAACGTAATTTCCCACCTGGACAGCATGGTCAAAGACGTAATCAACGTCTATCTGACTACGGCGTTCAATTGCGTGAGAAACAAAAATTACGTCGTATTTATGGTATTTTGGAAAAACAATTCCGCGGCTACTATGCAGAAGCTGATCGTCAAAAAGGCATTACAGGCGAAAACTTATTGCAGTTGCTAGAATGCAGATTAGATAACGTTGCATATCGTATGGGTATTGGTGCTTCACGTACTGAAGCACGCCAAATCGTACGTCACAACAGTATTTTGGTTAACGGTAAACGAGTGAATATTCCTTCTTACCAAGTGAAGCCAGGTGATGTTGTGCAAGTGTCTGATGCCTCTAAAACGCAATTGCGTATTACAGGTGCATTGGCAGCTGCAGAGCTTCGCGGCTTTCCAGAATGGTTAGATGTTGATGTTAAAGCACTAAAAGGCACGTTTAAAGCGAAGCCTCAACGTGATGAGTTGCCGTCCACAATCAATGAATCACTCGTGGTCGAGCTTTACTCTAAATAGTAGTTTGATTATTTAGGGCTTAAAGGGTTTAAGCTTCTTGATGTAATTGGAAGCTTAAAATCATCTCGTATCAATTTAGTGCTAAGGAAATATTAGTTATGCAAAATGGACCGACTGAATATTTAAAACCACGTGTTGTAGATGTGGAAGTGATTTCACCAGTGCGTGCACGCGTTACGTTGGAACCTATGGAGCGTGGTTTTGGCTTTACATTAGGTAATGCTTTGCGTCGTGTATTGCTGTCATCTATCCCAGGCTTTGCAATTACTGAAGTGAAGATTGATGGCGTTGTGCATGAATATTCAACATTAGACGGCGTACAAGAAGACGTTGTTGATATTTTGTTGAATCTTAAAGGCGTTGCATTAAAGTTAAACAGTAAAGCTGAAACAATATTGACTCTAAACAAGTCAGTTGAAGGTGTAGTGACTGCTGGTGATTTTGAAACAGGTCACGATGCTGAGATTGTTAACCCTAATCACGTGATTGCTCACTTGACTAAAGGCGGCAAAATTAACCTAGAAGTTAAAGTTGAAATGGGTCGTGGTTATCAACCTGTTCCAGCACGTAACAATAACGATGAAGATCGCATTTTGGGCTTTATCATGGTGGATGCATCGTTCAGCCCAATCAATAAAGTAAGTTACTTTGTTGAAAGTGCGCGTGTTGAGCAACGTACCGACTTAGATAAATTAATTATGGACGTTGAAACCAACGGTATCATCGAGCCAGAACAAGCAATTCGTGATGCTGCACGCATCTTGATGGGTCAGTTGTCAGTATTTGCTGATCTTGAAGGCGCGCCTGCTGAGATCGAAGTTAAACAAGCACCACAAGTTGATCCATTGTTGTTACGTCCAGTGGATGATTTGGAATTAACAGTGCGTTCTGCTAATTGCTTGAAGGCAGAAAATATTTACTATATTGGTGATTTGATCCAACGTAGTGAAAACGAATTATTGAAGGCACCGAACTTAGGCCGTAAGTCTTTAAATGAAATTAAAGATGTATTAGCGTCAAAAGGCTTAACATTAGGTATGAAATTAGAAAACTGGCCACCAGTAGGACTTGAAAAAGTTTAATCTTTGCAAGTTTAACTGGTCAAAGTTAACATAAAGTATAACAGCAGAAGCTTGAGGGTAATATCATGCGTCATCGCAATAGTAATCGTAAGTTGAACCGTACCAGCAGCCATCGCCAAGCGATGTTCCGCAATATGGCTACATCTTTACTACGCCACGAAATCATTAAGACTACTTTGCCAAAAGCAAAAGAACTGCGTCGTGTTGCAGAGCCTTTGATCACATTAGGTAAAACAGCTACTTTGGCAAATCGTCGTTTAGCGTTTGCTCGTCTGCGTGATCGTGATATCGTTGGTAAGTTGTTTAATGAACTAGGTCCTCGTTACCTAGCTCGCCAAGGTGGTTATTTACGCATTCTTAAATGCGGTTTCCGTAATGGTGACAACGCACCTATGGCCTTAGTTGAATTGGTTGATCGTCCAGACTTAGCAACTGAAGCAGTAGTCGCTGAGTAAACGAGTAGATTAGTATCTAACTTAAGTTAGGTGCAATGAATAAATAAAAAGCCGGTTTATGCCGGCTTTTTATTTATTGGCTAACAGATCTACTGTTTAATCATCGAGTGAATATCTGCTTCTGTGAATGGCCAGCCTAGCTCTGTTTGATTGTCCAGTCTTTTTAGCACAGGGATGGTCAGCCCATATTTACCCAGTAAATCGTCATCTAGAACGATATCGACCTTCTCTAAAGATATTGTGTCTTGAGGCATGTATTGTTGGATAGCGGATTGAACATATTGCTCAGCCATTTCGCATAAGTGACACGCACTAGTGCCGTATAGAATTAATTTCATTACAAATGTTTCCAGCAAAGTGTATTAAGCATCATAATATTATAGTTTGTATTAAGTAGTGAGATAACAGCTGTCGTGAATTTAGCAAGGTGCTTAATGACGATGGCATGATGAAATGAATTTCAAGGGGTGATTTCTAACCAACTCTGACATGTCTGATAATCAAGATAATAAAGAAAGTCTACAAGAGAGTTTGCAGCAGGTCATTGTGTTGCTGAACAAGCATAAGCTCGTCGAAGATTTGGTACATAAACAAGACATGCCGAACCACCAGTTGGTGGAATCGCTGGTGCACAAACAACATATTGCAGAACTTCAGCAAAAACTAGACGCCCTACATCCTGCCGACGTTGCCCATATTCTTGAGGCATTGCCATTAGAACAGCGCTTGGACGTTTGGGAGCTAGTTAAGGCTGAGCGCGATGGTGAAATTCTACTTGAAGTGTCAGACGCAGTTCGGCAAACGCTGATTGCTGATATGGATAGTGAAGAGTTGTTGGCGGCTGCCGAACAACTCGATACTGATGAAATGGCGGATCTTGCCGCCGACCTGCCTAAGGACGTGTTGCAGGATTTGTTAGATAGCCTAGATGCGCGCAATCGTGAACGTTTAGAGTCTGCACTGGCACACGACGAAGATTCTGTTGGCGCGCTGATGGACTTTGATATAGTGACCATCCGTGAAGATATCACTCTGGAGGTTGCATTACGCTACCTGCGCAGAATCGGTACTTTGCCAGATCATACTGACAAATTATTTGTAGTGGATAGAAACGATATTTTATTTGGCGTGTTGCCATTAAAGCGCCTCGTTGTCTGCGATCTAGACCTGAGTGTGGCTGAGGTGATGTCGGACGACGTTGTGGTATTTCATCCTGACGATTTTGCCGATGATGCAGTGAAGGCTTTTGAGCGCTATGACTTGGTGACTGCTCCCGTTGTTGACGTCAAGAATCGCTTAGTGGGCAGATTAACCGTCGATACCGTGATGGATTATATTCGTGAAGAGGCCGATAGTGACATTCTCTCTATGGCTGGTTTGCGAGAAGAAGAGGATATCTTCTCTAGCGTTTGGAATTCAGTTAAAAACCGCTGGGCATGGCTGGCGATTAACTTAGTGACGGCATTTTTTGCCTCAAGGGTGATTGGCGTATTTGAAAACTCTATCGAGCGTATTGTCGCTTTGGCCGCGCTGATGCCAATTGTCGCAGGTATTGGTGGTAATTCTGGCAATCAAACTACTACTATGATCGTGCGTGGCTTAGCGCTCGGCCAGATTGCCGCGCATAATATGCGTGCATTATTGTTAAAAGAATTAGGTGTTGCCGTACTAAATGGTTTAATTTGGGGTGGCATGCTGGGATTGTTAGCCTACGCGCTCTATCATAATGTATTGCTCGGCATGGTGCTGACATCAGCAATGACGCTTAATTTAATGTTGGCAGCTGTCATGGGGGTGCTTATTCCATTTACGATGGCACGCTCAGGTCGCGATCCTGCTGTCGGCTCCAGTGTTCTGATTACGGCCGTGACGGATAGTGGCGGTTTCTTTATCTTTCTGGGATTGGCGACGGTATTTTTAATATAGATATCTGAAAAGTATTGAAAATGAATAACGAAATAATGCAAATATGGCTGGAGCTTCTGGGTGATTTATCAACCAGAGTCGTGTTATGGCAAGTTGTGGTAATTGTGATAGCGCTGGCCACTGCTTGGCTAACCAATGGGTTAGTGAAAAACTACATCATGCAATATGCTACCGAGTCTTGGAAGGTGGGTGTTGGCGGCATTAAGCGCGTGCTCTTCCCGCTAACCTCATTGCTGGTGGTGGCAGTTGGCGAACTAATCTTGCATCAGTGGCAGCATGTCGGGCTATTAAAGCTAAGCATTAAATTGTTATGGGCGATGGCGGCAATTCGCTTAGTCGTTTATGCACTACGCTATGTGTTTGCGTCTGGTAGTTGGATGCGTACACTGGAAAGCTTGATCTCGACAACGATTTGGGCGTTGCTGGCAATGCACCTGACTGGAGTACTTCCAGACATTATTCAAGCGTTGGATGATGTTAGCTTTCATCTTGGCAAAAACCATGTTTCCCTGTTGCTGATTATTCAGGCAATTATCACTATCTTCGTAACCATTGTGGTTGCGCTATGGGTGAGTCGGTTGATCGAAAATCGCCTGATGGCAACTGAGCAAATTAATATGAACGTACGAGTGTTGATTAATAAAGTCATTCGTATCGTCTTAATCACTGTGGCGTTATTGATGACCTTGTCAGCACTGGGGTTAGATATTACTTTGTTATCCGTATTTGGTGGCGCACTAGGTGTTGGTTTAGGGTTAGGGTTGCAAAAGATAGCCATCAACTATTTGAGTGGGTTTGTTATTTTGCTTGATAACTCAATGAATATTGGGGATGTAATTACAGCCGATAATCACTACGGCGTGGTGAGTGAACTGCGCTCACGTTATATGGTGCTGCGTAAATTAGATGGTACGCAAGTGATTATTCCGCATGAAATTCTGATTAGTAATGCGGTGATTAATCATTCATTTTCAGATCGTAAATCCAGTGTGCAAATGCCAATCCAAATTAGCTATGAAAGTGATTTGGAACGTGCGATGGAGTTAATGGCAGTAGTTGCAAGCCAACATCCGCGAGTACTGGAGGATCCTAAGCCGACTGCTGTCATTAAAGGTTTTGGTGATAGTGGCATTGATCTTAGCTTAAATGTCTGGATTGAAATTATTCCCGAAACAGGAACGACACAACTGCAATCAGACATTTATCTGCAGGTTTGGCGTGAGTTTCAGCAAAACGGCATCAGCATTCCCTATCCGCAACGTGAAATTAGAGTGCTGGGGGATGCAATTGAACAAACAAATACTAGAAAGCCAGTCTGATTTTAGTTATTGTAGTAGGTTAGGCAGTTAAACTATTAAATATAAGTAAAAATAGCTAGAGGGGTTATATGAGCGGTTTATGGGGTTTTGAATTACCTTGGTGGGGTTATGTACTGGTGACTATTGGTTTAACCCAAGTCACGATTGCGGCCGTTACTATTTTTCTACATCGCAGCCAAGCACACCGTGCTTTAGACTTGCATCCTGTGGTTAATCACTTTTTCAGATTTTGGTTATGGATGACGACGAGTATTGTTACCAAAGAATGGGTGGCAATTCATCGTAAACATCATGCGCGTTGCGAAACCGAAGAGGATCCGCATAGCCCGCAAGTGCTGGGCATTAAAACAGTATTGCTTGAAGGCGCTGAGCTTTATCGCAAAGAAGCACTCAATCAAGAAACATTAGATAAGTTTGGTAGTGGTACGCCTGATGATTGGCTCGAGCGCACATTTTACTCTGGACATAGCAATCTTGGCATTGCACTCATGCTTGTGATTAATATCGCTTTATTTGGCCCGATTGGGATCACCATCTGGGCAGTACAAATGGCGTGGATTCCAGTCAATGCCGCAGGCATTATCAATGGTATCGGCCATTACTGGGGTTATCGCAATTTTGCAGCAGATGATGCGAGCACTAATATTCTTCCTTGGGGAGTTTTTATTGGTGGCGAAGAATTGCATAATAATCACCACGCCTATGCAAGCTCTGCCAAGCTCTCAAGCAAGTGGTATGAGTTTGATATTGGTTGGATGTATATCTGTGTTTTGCAATTTTTCAAGTTAGCCAATGTTAAGAAAATTGCACCACAGGTTAAGTTTGATTGGGGCAAGAACTCTTGCGATCTAGATACGCTACACGCAGTCATTACGCACAGGTTTGATGTAATGGGTCGATATGGTGCAATGCTTAAGAAAACCTATCGCGAAGAAATTGGCAAGATTTATGCGGCCTATCAGCACCATGGTCAAGATGAGTCTCCTTTGACACGTATTCGCCACTGGTTACATATGGATGCCAGTACGCTAGAGGAAAAAGAAAAGCAGGCGTTAGCGAGTGCCTTGCTACATAGCCAGCGTCTGCAAATGTTATACGAGCTAAAGCAAGAGTTAACCAAGGTTTGGGCGCGCTCTACAGCCACACAAGAGCAGTTATTGCATAGTTTGCAGGACTGGTGCCATCGTGCTGAGTTAAGCGGCGAGAAAGCGCTACAGGAGTTTTCTTACCAGTTACGTTGTTACAAGATGGCCTAGTTTATTAGCAAGGTTAAGCGGAAGCTACAGCGGTTGCTTCTACTGTGGCTTCCGTTGAAGCAATCACTCCGCGGTTTTGCCCCCATACGATGAGTTCCATTTTGCCATCCAGATGCTCGACGATGGCGGTGCAGCTATCCACCCAGTCTCCGCAATTCAGATACATGGTGCCGTTGACATCTTTAATCGCAGCCCAATGGATGTGTCCGCAAATAACGCCATCCATTTGGCGGTCTTTGGCGTGATGTGTCACTGAGTCTTCAAAGTCAAAAATAAAGTTAACGGCGGTTTTTACTTGGCGCTTCGCATAACCTGCCAGCGACCAATAACCCGGTATGCCTAGGCTGCGGCGCACGAAAGAAAGCCAGTTATTTAGCATCACTAAAAAGTTGTACGCCTTGTCGCCCAAAATCGCCACCCATTTGTGATGCTTGGTGACTTGGTCAAACTCATCACCATGAATTAATAAGTAGCGCTTGCCATCAGCCGTGACGTGAACATATTCATGCTCAATCCTAATATCGCCAAACGAAGTGCCAACGTAGTCACGTAGTGCCTCGTCATGGTTGCCTGGGATGAAGACTACTTGCTCACCGTGCCTTGCGCGGCGCAATATTTTTTGTACTACTGTATTTTGATCCGCCGTCCAGCGTATCGTGCCGCGTTTCATCGCCCAAAAATCAATAATATCGCCGATCATAAATAAATGATCAGATTCATATTCTTTAATAAACTCAAGCAAAATTCCTGCTTTGCAAGCGCTGGTACCTAAATGTACGTCGGAAATGAAAATTGAGCGAACTTGTGTCAATTGGTCGTCCTTTTTTGGCTTTAAAAATTCGACGGTTAAATAGTGATAGAACCTCTAGCGAGAAATGATGACATAGTTTTATGTAACAAATATTTCATCAATTTGTATTAATGAAATATTTATCACTTTTTTAATTAGTAGTTGCTGGTGCGACGTATTGAATTGCTTGGTTTTAAATCAAATGCAATACAAATACGCTCTTCATTTGAAGTGAATGGAATGGTACGGTGAAATAAGGAGGATGGGAATAACACAATATCCCCCACTTTAGGCATCACTTTGCCAGTAGGAAAGTTTTGATGTTTTTGTGGATAGTTGTCACCGTGCGTGCCATATTCAAAAGCCCCTTCATCAGGCTGTTGCTTTTGGCTAGGCATGGCTAGATAAACCGCGCCACTAATCCAGCCAATTTCATGGATATGTGCATCTAAATGGCCGCCTTGGCGCATTTTGACATACCACGAGCTGGTGAACTCTAACTCTTCTGGGAAGGACTTAATCAGTTCGCAGTCAGCCTGTGCAAATTGATTTTTGTAATTGGCAAATTCTTTTTTTACCAGATCCCCCAAGGTTCTAAATGAAGCCTCTGGTCGTTTAAATAAATTACCGGCTGATTGCTTGCCATAATGCAGCATGCCCTGTACGCGCTCCGCGATAGCGGTATTGTTAATATCAGTAAGCAGTTGTTTCAATAGTGGGCTGTCTGAAGCTGCAAGCTCAGGTATAGCTGTATTGTAGACAAAATCTAGGCCATTTTTACAGAAGTTATAGGGGTCTTCTACGCCGAAGTTAATGGCATAATGGGTAGATAGTGTGGCTAAGAAAGGCGCAGTGTGGCGACCTACTTTGATAATGCTCTCTAGCTTCGCTTTGAACGCATCAAACTTTTCAGCCTTGTATAAGCAATATAAGCTACGCTCCTGCCAATCGTCTAGCTGTGCGCGCTCAAAGTAGCCGATGGCTTCATCATAGCGTTTTGCCAGATACAAAAACTCAGCCATATCATAATTGGCATTAGGGTGGTTGGGGTTAAGCGCAAGCGCAGCCTGATATGACTGCACTGCCTCATCCATTTTGCCTTGGTCACGCAAGGTTTCCCCCAGATTGCAATGCGCATCTGCATAATTGGGAAAGAGTTTAATGGCTTGACGGTAACTTTTGATGGCTTCTTCCAGCTTGCCTTGGTCACGTAAGGCCGTCCCCATATTAAAGTGACCCCTAGCATCCTGTGGGTTGATGGCTAAGCCTTTTTGGTAGTTGGCGACCGCCGCATCAAAATCACCTAAGCGCTGCAACACAGCCCCTAAGCTGCCATATGCCTCAAAAAAGCGTGGCGCAATCGCAATCGCCTTGCGATAACTCGTAGCTGCCTCATTCAATTTACCCACATTGCTGAGTGCGATGCCCAAATTGAAATGTAAGTCAGGCACGTTGTTTTGAATGGTTAAGGCTTTCTGATAGCAATGTATGGCATCCGCATATTTGCGTTGTCCATCGAAAGCAATACCCAGCAGGTTGTGTAGCATAAACGTATTCGGGTATTTTGCTAGTAGAGACTTAGCTAAGACCTCTGCTTGCGAAAAGCTACCTTGATTAACTAACCCTAGCAGTGGCTGCATTTCAATTTGGCTAGGTTGTTTGTTTGATGGAAGGGCCATAATGTTTAACTTAAGTTTAAAGTACTGATCAGGTTAAATAGTTTTGTATTGCTCAGTGGCTGCGACTAAGGCGGCTAGTGTACCAGGCTCCATCCCAGAGTGCCCCGCATCAGGGATCATCTGAAAATTAGCATGAGGCATCACTTGCTTCAGTTGCCATGCGGTCAGCGGAGGGCACACCATGTCGTATCGCCCTTGCACAATGGTGGTTGGGATGTGACTTAATTTGTGTACACTGTTTAGAAAATCGTATTGAGCAACAAAGCACTCATTAACAATGTAATGAATTTGCACGCGCGCACGTGCAAGCTGTATATCGTCTGCCACTGGCTTGGCGGCAGTTGTGCTTGGCAATAAGGACATAATGCTGCCCTCGTAATTGTTCCAAGCAGTCGCAGCAGGAACGCTAATACTTTTATCATCAGAAAAAATTTTGTTCTGATACGCCTTAAGTACATCCTGTTGCTCTACTTCGGACAATGTTGCGATAAGGGTTTGCCAGGATTCTGGATAAAATAACTCAGACTCACCCAAAAACCATTTCAGCTCTTTTGCACTACTTAAAAATATGCCGCGCAGAATTAAGCCTGTAACATTGCTGGTGTAGGTTAGCGCGTAGGCTAAGGCTAAGGTGCTGCCCCATGAGCCACCAAACACCAGCCATTGGTCAATATTTAGGTGTTTTCTTAATTGATTCAGATCCTCCACCAGATCTGACGTCGTGTTGCTATCAGTGCTGCCTAACGGTTGGCTGCGGCCACAACCGCGCTGATCTAACAAAATGATTCGATAATGTGCAGGGTCAAAAAAACGGCGCTGTGCAGGATTGCAGCCACTCCCTGGACCGCCATGTAAAAAAAGCACGGGTTGACCCTGCGGGTTACCACTTTGTTCAAAATATATTTGGTGTAACTCACTTACCTTGAGCCAATCTGACTGATACAGAGTGATTTCAGGATATAAGGTGTAAGTTTGGGGTAACATTTAAGTAAATACGCTTTCATATTGATTATAATCATTATTTTTTAATATGATAGCATTTTTCGAGCCGTTGCTAAACGCGAAAAAAGATATATGTAAAAATATTTACTTAAATTGTAAATAAATTGTAAATAGACTATTGCAAATCGTATGTGACTGTTTTAATATTGCACCGCGCTCACGTAATCGTGATGCGAAAAGTAAAGAAAGTGGAATATTACAGAATCTCAGTAATTAAAAATGGGAAATGTAACTTCCGCAATTTTTGCTTTTGACAACCCTTAGTAGTAACAACTATTGGAGATTCAAAAATGGAGATGAGCAAAATCAAATTAGCCTTGGGCTTAGTAATTGGCGCATCATTGGCAATGCCAATGGTAGCTTCAGCTGCTGCTGACCAAGAAGCTGCAATGAAAGATGCAAACAACTGGGCACATCCACGTGGTCAATTGAACAACCAAGGCTACAGCGCTTTGGCACAAATCAACAAAGGTAACGTAAAAAACGTTAAAGCTGCTTGGACATTCGCTACTGGTGTAAACCGTGGTCACGAAGGTTCACCAGTAGTTGTTGGTAACATGATGTATGTACATACAGCATTCCCAAACAACGTATACGCACTTGACTTAAACGACAATCAAAAAATCGTATGGTCATATTTCCCTAAACAAGACCCAAGCGTACAAGCAGTATTATGCTGCGACAACGTTTCACGTGGTCTAGGTTACGGTGATGGCAAAATCTTCTTGCAACAAAACGACGGTATGTTGGTTGCTTTAGATGCTAAAACTGGTGCTAAAGTTTGGGAAGTTAAAAACACAGATCCAAAAGTTGGTGCTACAAACACTAACGCTGCTCAAGTTATCAAAGACAAAGTATTGACAGGTTGTTCAGGTGCTGAATTTGGTGTTCGTTGCTTCTTAGCTGCTTACAACATCAAAGACGGTTCATTGGCTTGGAAAGCTTACTCAACAGGTCCTGATGCTGAAGTAATGTTAGGCGCTGATTTCAACTCAGCAAACCCAACTTATAACGCTTTGTCAGTATACGAAGATGTTAACGGTGGTAACAAACAAGGCGGTTCTTTCAAAAAGATCCCTACAGCTAACTTAAAAACTGGCGAAAAAGAACTTGGTACACGTACATGGTTGAAACCACAAGCTGTTAAAGATGGTTGGCAACATGGTGGTGGCTCTGTTTGGGGCTGGTGGCCGTATGATAGCAAAACTAACCTAGTTTACTACGGTACAGGTAACCCATCTGTTTGGAACCCAGACGTACGTCCAGGCGACAACAAATGGTCTATGACTGTATTCGCACGTGACTTAGACACTGGCGTTGCTAAATGGGGTATGCAAATGACTCCACATGACGAATGGGATTACGACGGTATTAACGAAGTTATCTTGTTTGAAAAAGGTGGCAAAACTTATGCTAACCATATGGACCGTAACGGTTTCGTATACACATGGGATGCTGGTACAGGTTCTCTAGTTGTAGCTAACAAAGTTCACTCATTTGTTAACTGGGCAACTGATGTTGATTTGAAATCTGGTGTGCCAAACAAAGATGGTAAATACTCAACTCACCAAGACTACAATGCAAAAGGCGTTTGTCCTGCTGCTTTGGGTACAAAAGACCAACAACCAGCTGCTTACAGCCCACGTACTGGTTTAGTGTACATCCCATTGAACCACGTATGTATGACTTACGAGCCAGTTGAGTCTAAATACGTTGCTGGTCAACCATGGGTTGGTGCTACATTGACTATGTTTGCTGGTCCTGATGGCGTAATGGGCGGTTTCACTGCTTGGGATCCAATCAAAGGTAAATCAGTTTGGTACAACAAAGAGAAATTCTCTGCTTGGGGTGGTGTGTTA
>DASXUG010000004.1:0-2534 GCA_036504995.1 Methylophilaceae bacterium
TGGTAGCGGGAATAATGGGAGTGTCGATTTAACCGTGAATCTTAGCTCAGCCGCTGGGAATACTTGCACCCCTACTTCAACCCCTGCCACCGCCGCTGGTATCCCTTGGTTCGGTACCATAAACCCCTCTTCTCGCGCTACGTTTGGGCTTTTTAAAACACCAGTGATCTACATGCGCGAAAACTTAGGGAACTCAATATATAACGGACCATAAAAAAATGGCTTTTTAGATGCAATTATTATAACCGTCTAATTAACCCGCTCTCGCATCAACGTATTCAACTTAACAAGACCATAGAAAGCCCTATAAAATCTAATAAATATCCAATATTTCAATAACTTAGTTAACTTATTTAGCGAAAAATTAAAGTAACATATCATACCTAGAGCGCATCTTGCATATAATGCAAATGACTAATTGGAGCAGTATGTTTAACATAATTTTACAATATTTAAAAAGTGATGCGCTAAGTCAAAAAGAAACCAAGTGGCATATTGGATTTTTGTTAAGGGGAATCAGAGTTGCATCCATTTTCCCTTGTATTACCTTATTGTTAGTATTGTTGTTAACACCGACACAGTTACTTGCGGGGGTAGTGGGTCAATCCCCTCTTTATGGCGGCAGTATTAGTGCCTCAACATCATTTACAGATACGTCTACCAACTATCAACCACTGACTGGCTTGAACATTCGAGCAGGCGCAATCATTGATGCTATTCAGGCGGTATCCCCAAAAAATTATGCGATGCATGGTGGCTTAGGGGGCAGTCTTAACAGTGTGACTTTAAATAATGGTGAGTATATTACTGGTATCTCTGGAGAAAATTGTGACTTTCAGTTTGGTGGTAGAGAGGTTTCAAAAATTTCATTTGCGACAAATCAATCGAGAACACTAGGACCTTACGGAACTAGCTCTTTCTGTAGCAATATTACAAGCTTTAATTACACTGTGCCTGCAGGCAATCAAGTACTAGGTTTTGTCGGCAAATCATCTGTATATTTGGATTCAATAGGTGTGGTGTATGGGACGATTGACCCGCTAGCTTATTATGCAATGGATGAAAACTCTTGGAACGGCACAAGTGGCGAAGTGATAGATAGTAGTGGTAATGGTTATAACGCAACGTCTGCCTATAGAACGGGCAGCACTTACCCAACCACCAGTCAAGCAAGCAGAGCGCTTACAGGCTCCCCTGGCACATGCGGCTACGGTGTGTTTTCGGACCAGCAATATCTTAGCCTACCATCCGCAATCCCACACCTATCGGGCAACTTTACCATTTCAGCTTGGTTTAATACAGCAGATGCCAGTCAAGTTACTCAACGCATTCTTTCAGACGATCAAAATAATACTGGGGGGTATGCGCTAACACTCAATGACAATGGAGTCGTTGGAAGATTGAAATTCATCCAAAGACCTTCATTCTCACTGATCGCCAATTACGCTTTTCAAAGCAATACTTGGTATTTTGCAGCAGTCTCTGTCAGCGCGAGCACTTCTACTGTCACCATGTTGATTTATAATCAAGCAGGTACGCTTGTTTCCTCAAAAACAGGCTCAAATAACTCAACATCATCAGAGACTGGCATTGCGACTATCGGTGCAGAATCTTCGGGTTCATCAGAAACATTGGGGTTTAACGGGTCTATTGACGAAGCGCGTTTCTATAAAACGGCTCTAACTAATACAGAAATTGCTACCCTAAGCCAATTAAGACATAGCTGCCCTATTTATAATTACGATGCTGCCAACTTAAATTGTGTTGCTGTTGGGGCAACGGGCAATACGGGCCACCTATATACGCAAATAGCAGGCACTGCTTTTAACATCGATGTCGTTGCACTTAAATCAGATGGCTCCATCGAAACTAATTTTGTAATATCCGGCAATAAAAATGTCACATTAGAGTTTGTCGATGGCTCAGGAAGCACTGCTTGTGCTAGCAGAGCGGTGTTAAGCCCTACAGTCTCGCAAACCGTGAGTTTTGCTGCTAGTGATGCAGGTCGTAAAACAGTATCGACCACCATTAGTAAAGCCTATCGCGATTTGAGGTGCCGCGTAACCGATGCTAATCAAACACCTTCTGTTGTGGCTTGTTCCGCCGATGATTTTGCAGTACGCCCAACTAGCTTTACCGTGACCTCCAGCAATGCCAATGCAGACAGTGCTGGTACAAACACAGCGGCAACCCCTACCATCAAAGCGGGTAGCAACTTTAGTCTAACCGCCACTGCGAATGCTACAAATTATGATGGCACTCCATCAATAAATAGCGGCACAATCCAGGCCCATACTGGTGCAACTCAAACAGGTGTTTTGAATGGGACCTTTCCTGCGGCAACCGCTACCAGTGGCGCAGCTACTGGCAGCGCATTTACCTATAGCGAAGTAGGATATTTTAGATTTAATACCAATGGGGTGTATGACAATACCTTCACGGCGGTGGACTCTGCGAATGGCGATTGCAATGCTGGGTTTAATGCAAGCGGTAGTTTGAATGCTTGTAACTTTGGTAATACGGCTACTACAAGT
>DASXUG010000005.1:0-401563 GCA_036504995.1 Methylophilaceae bacterium
CTTCGCCGCCAAATTTCTTGGTCAATACGGTCGTAATCGCTGCTGTTAATGTGGTCTTACCATGGTCAACGTGGCCAATTGTACCTACGTTTACGTGCGGCTTCGTCCGTTCAAATTTACCTTTTGCCATAATATTCTTCCCTTTTAACCCAGTTAAACTTTAAGCTTCACAATTAAACCAACCTACAATCAAATGCACCAGCACCTTGCGCATCAGCACTTTTGGTGCCCATGGCGGGAATCGGACCCGCGACCTCTCCCTTACCAAGGGAGTGCTCTACCACTGAGCCACATGGGCGCTTTAGATTCCCAAAATACTACATGCAAAACTTAGCAGATCAGCCACACTAGCCAACCACACTCATTCACAGACCAAAGCTGGAGCGGGCGACGAGGTTCGAACTCGCGACATCTTGCTTGGAAGGCAAGTGCTCTACCAACTGAGCTACACCCGCGTACCCGCCAGATTGCTGGCCCATAAACTTCAATTTAAAACCACTCGAATAATTTGGTGGAGGGGGAAGGATTCGAACCTTCGTACTCTGAGAGAACGGATTTACAGTCCGTCGCCTTTAACCACTCGGCCACCCCTCCAAACCGAACCCAAGATTATGCTCATATTTTGACCTGCTGTCAAACGTATTATGCAATATTTTTGTAGCCCCAATGTTTCATCGAATATTTCAACTGGAGTTACAGTGCTCGCTAAAAGCGTGGCACATGCTCGGGATAGGCTTTTGCATAAATCGCCAAATCGTCATCTAGCGTATGCCAATTCACTGTTTTCGCAACTGCCGCATAGACCCAGTGCACCACTGGATTTTGGTGTCGACAATAATTAGTGAGCGCAACCATGTCATTGCCCAACTCAATTTTGGGCGCATACCCTGTTTGTCCACTTTGAATGGCTTTTGCGCCCACACTATATGACCACGCTACCGCAGCCTCCCAAAGACGGAAATACAAGAACCACTCTTTTGGTTGCTGATAGTCTATGCCAATAAATTTGTTAATTACGTGCTCGCCCAATTTAAAGCACAGCATAAATGAAACGATTTTTTGAGTATTTCTCTCCCGCAATACGACATAGTACGCATGCTCATATTGCGTAATTAAATCAAAAAACGCACGATTCAGGCGCTCGAATTTAGTGTCGCCTTTTTCATATGTTTGCCAAAACAAGGCAAATATTTCGTCCATTATCGCCGCACTCGGCCGCTGCATGATCTCTACATCAATTGGGGCCACCATTGCCTGCTTAAGCTTTTTTTTCAACTTGTTGCGACGCGAAGCTTTGAGTGATCCAAGATACCCATCTGAGTCTTTTCCTGCCAACTTAACTTCAGTCCCAGGAAAACTTACCAGCCGGAACAAACCAGCTTTGGGCAACAACTCCGCAAACGCTTGCTGATGTTGATTGCTAAAGTCTTTCCACACACGCATCGGCGCCTTAATTTGACTGGCGTAGGCTTGCATCGCCTGATTGACTACGCCCAAAACGGAGGCTGCGTCAACGCCATCCAACATCCCCACGCGCCCTTCATCACCACACGGCGAACCAATAAACAATGTGCGCTGATAAAGCAACGAAGGCATGACTTTGCCCAGCAGTTGCACGATAGGCAACAGGGCAGGCGGCACAACCAGGCTGATTGGCACATTCATCACAAAAGCTGGCGCAATAGCGATTGGCGTATCTTGCATACCACCCTGACCTTGTGCATAGACAACACTATATACAAAGCTAAACTGATCTTGTAAGCCCGCTTGCTCTAACGCCAAATACCACCAGCGCCCTTCAAACGGTGCAGCAAAACAACTCGCCCACAACGCATCAGAAATTTTGGTCGCTGAATCAACCCACTCAACACGCAACATATTGCTTGTATTCATTATTTAATCTTTTAGTTTAATTATTTGTGTTGGCAATACGCACGAATGGTTGCGCACACCCGATCAAAAGCACCATCATTCAACCATTGGCTATTACTGATGATCATGCTGCGAGCAGCAAAGTCTTGCGCGTTAGGCGTATGAGCAGACTCCACATAGTTGGAAAGATAGTCATAATGACCCAGAGCATGGATAAACAAACGCCCCACCCCTAGACGCTGTTGCCAAATCTCAGCCAACACCTGATTGCGCACCGTCTCGCTAGGCAACAGCACAATAATAAAAGGCCAAACACCTTGTGCATCACCTTTATCCGCAATCACTTGTACGCCAGCAATCTGCTCCAGTTGCGCCACCCGCCGCAAAGCCTGCTCACGAGTGCGCTTAAAATATGGCTGCAAGCGCGTAAGCGCCTTAGCACCAACCTGTTTACGCCAGCCACCTACGCGATGAAGTGGAAATTCTAAACTACAATAATCCCCCACCGCCTCCAGCAAATCACCCTGTTTGAGCGCCTTTCTAAGTGGCGCTCCAAACACTATCGCCAAAGTAAGTGGCTGATATAAACAAGCATAACCAATCAACTCAAGCACGCGCTTTAACTCATGCAAGCAATTATGCGACGTCACTTGCTGACTGGTTTCCTTGAGCGCTTGTCGCATCTGCGGGTCACGCGCAACCAGCACCCCGCCTGCGAATATAGTTAACCCCTTACCCACGCCTAAACTATAAAAACCAATATCACCGAAAGTCCCCACAGGCTGACCATGTAAAGTTGCCCCCAAAGATTGTGCAGCATCCTCTACCACATAAGCGCCATACCGCTTGGCCACGTCTAGCACAGGTTGCATATCTGCCACGCGCCCTGCCAAATGGGTTGGAACAATTGCCAATGTATCCTGATTACATACTAGGTTTAGCGCATGAATGTCGAGTTCAAAATGATTGGCTGCGGTATCGCATAGCACTGGCTTCAAGCCACAATGCACCACAGCCACCAACACCCAAGGACAAGTATAGGCAGTAATCACTACGCTTTGGCGGTCACTCATTTTTTTTAAAGCAAGCAAGGCAACCACCAATGCCACGGTACCTGAGCACTCCACCTGCACCCAAGGCACACCAAGCATACGCGCCAACTCAGCTTCAAGGCTTGCAGCAGTGGGCAGAAAATCACTCCATTTAAGCGGCAAACCTGCTGTGGGCGGCGGTTCTTTTAGTCTATCGAACATAGACCGACATTCTATCAAACTTATATGAATTAGCGCTCAATGCTTAACTGATGAAATATTGAGGCAAGATTTAGTCATCACTCTTGCGTCTTTTTAGACTCACTCAAACTTAAGAAAACAATGCCCAACACGATACACAATGCGCCCACAATTTGCATGGGTTTTAATTGCTCACCAAAAAATAAGGTCGATAGCAAAAGCACAAATACAATCTCTAGATGCGATGCAGCAAAGGCAGGACCAACAGGCGCATGCTTAAGCAAGGTCATCCAAGCTACAAATGCGCCCAAATAGCCCAATACTGCACCATAGATCCATATACCACTAAACACCTGAATAAACCAATCCAACTGCAATGAAAACGCGCCCACATGGGATGAAGCAAGCTTAAACGAAACCTGCGTCAGCGTATCAAATAGCATCAGCGCACCAAAACCAATAATATAGAAGTAGGTTTTATTCATGCGCACACGCCCACTAAAACCACACCCAAAGTAATCAGCAGGATTCCAATAATACGCATACGATCTAGCCGCTCTTTAAAAATCAGCCGGCCCGCGACCACGATAGAAACCATATTAATCGCACCAAGCAGCACCCCTTGTGACAATGAAAGCACCGATAAAAATGCGAGCCAGACCACGAACTCAAGGCAAAAACAAACAATGCCTACCCAAAGCGGAATATTGGAAAGCATCGCCTTCCAGCGTTGCCACTCATTGGCTGACGTATCTTCAGCTGTCGCCGCAAACTTGAGCGCCACATGTCCAACCGTATCGCATACCACATTGATAATCCAGATAAATACCGCGAGAGATGACAATTATTCCGCCTAACTTTTCTATTATGGGCGAATTTTAGCATATTCCTTAACGTGACCAAGGCATGCAGACCACAACAGCGTTGCAACTAGCCGCGCCAAGCAGCACATCCAAACTAGCTATCTAATCAATCAACATAGATACCAATGTCAACCATAAACAAAATCTAGCGTTATAATGTAGAATTTAAAGGGTACCAAAATTTCTCACTAAAAATATTTAGACATATTTTACTGTCAGCAGCCAAGCAACGAATAAGGCTGAAAATCTTCCAATTTCAATGATTGGTTGCAATGTAGAGCAAATAACAACTGATTTTTTTAAGGTGCAAGATGAAAGTTATTTTTTTAGAGGACAATTTAGATTTTGCAAAAACGGTCATTAGCGATTTGCAAAATGCTGGACATGAGGTAAATCACACGGCATCTGGAAAATCGTGCCTTAAAGCCATGAGTGAAAATCAATATGATCTTGCGCTGTTCGACTGGGAGATCCCTGACATCAGTGGTGAAGAAGTATTTGCCAGCATCAAGATCTCTGGCAGCTTTCCCCCAGTTATATTTTTAACAGCCAGAGACTCTGAAGAGGATGTGGTCTCAATTATAGAGTCTGGTGCAGATGACTATATTGTTAAACCCCACAGCCCCAAAGTGCTAATCGCCAGAATAAACGCAGCATATCGCCGTGCGAACCCCGAAGCAACACAACAAAAAATCGTTAACTTCGGCAACGTGACAGTAGATAATGCCAAAAGACAGTTTATGGTTGATGACGCCCCCGTT
Organism: Methylophilaceae bacterium; assembly: GCA_036504995.1. Classification (GTDB taxonomy): domain Bacteria; phylum Pseudomonadota; class Gammaproteobacteria; order Burkholderiales; family Methylophilaceae; genus DASXUG01. The sequence goes on from DASXUG010000005.1 coordinate 4,729, forward strand.
AAATTAACCGAAAAAGAAATTAGTCTAGCCCTATACTTTTTTAGCCAAATTGGTGTATTACTTTCCAAAGCCCATATAACAAAAGTCGTATGGGGAACGGCTTCAGACATTGATACGCGAACCATTGATGTACATGTGAGCCACTTACGTACCAAATTAAAACTATTGCCACAGTTTGGATGGCGTTTAGTTTCCGTTTATAATCAAGGGTATCGACTAGAAAGATTGTAGCCATCCGCTACGCTAGGTAATTATATGACACTCAAACCTAACAATCCTGGCTCTAAAATAAAATTAAGCACTGCTGTGCTCGCGCTCAGTATTTCTAATACTTTATTTATCCCTACATTAGCTGCTGCCGAGCAAACAGTGGGTTGGCGCTACACTGTTCGCCCTGGCGACATGCTGATAAAGCTTGGGAAAACACACTTAGTCAATCCGAATGATTGGAAACAAGTTCAAAAAATTAATCACATTAATGACCCTTACAAAATACCTGTAGGTACGGTGCTAAGTATTCCTTTAGCGCTGGTTAAACAATACCCAGCTTCGGCTGAAGTAATATTCGTTTCTGGCGATGCTCGCTTGCAGTCTGAGTCTGCCCTAGAACCAATCAAAGTGGGTCAAAAACTTGGTGTAGGTGCAAGATTATTCACAAAGGATTACTCAAAACTTATCATTAGGTTTGCCGACGGTACCGAAACAACCATGGGCTCGAACTCCGAGCTGAGTTTAAATACCATGAGTGTTTATAGTGGTGGCGTTATGGCAGATACCCAACTCAAGTTACAGCAAGGCCAGCTAAAAACGCGTGCCAATCCGACCCACACTTTGGGAAATCGCATGGAAATTGTGACCCCTAGCGCAATTGCAGCAGTACGCGGCACAGAGTTTCGCGTGAGCGCAGATGAAAAGTCAACCAAACAAGAAACTTTAGAAGGTGCAGTTAAATTCTCAGCTGCGCATGAAAGTGTTGTGGTCAATAAAGGCTACGGTAGTTTGGCTGAGGCTGGCAAACCACCAACAGCACCAGTCGCTCTATTGGCCGCAGTCAATACCAAAAATATTAGCAGCCAATATTATGAACTACCCCTTAAATTTGACTTGCCTCCAATCGAAGCAGCTGTTTCATACGTTGGCCAAATTTACACGGATACCAAATTTAATCAAATAGTCGCAGAAACTGAGCAGCAAACTAGCTCATTGTCTTTTGCTGACTTACCCGATGGTCATTACTTCTTAATGGTTCGCGCCAAAGATAAAAATGGTATTGCAGGTTATGATGCCGTGCATGCATTCACTTTAAGCGCCCGCCCATTCGGGCCTGAAAGCCTATATCCAGAGCCCAATCTTAGGCTAAAAAATGAGCCTCCTGAATTAAAATGGGCACCTGCCGCGGATGCGCAAGCATATCTACTCCAGGTTGCAACTGATAGAGCGTTTAACCACCTTACTATTGATAAACGCATCAGGGAAACTTCATATAAATTCGCCAGCAATCTCCCATCAGGTGAGTACTTCTGGCGACTTGCCACCATCATAAAATCGCCCGATGGGGAGGAAATGCAAGGACCCGCCCTCAAGGTTAACCACTTTACTTACAAAGCTCCCCCTGCAGTACCAGACCTCAGCCAACTAACAGTCAAGGTATTGCAAAATAAAGTCTATGTGAGCACCTTGCCGCCCGCCGAGGGCACCAGTTACTCAGTGCAATTAGATAATTTACGTAACCACCAAATCAAGGTTTGGGCGGGCGAAAATCTTAATCAAAACTTTAGCTTTTGGCTTAGAGAGTACGGCAAGCAAACATTACATTTTAGGCAAACTGATAGTGAAGGCGATAAAAGTCCTGAAGTCATTTACGAGTTTGATGCTTACCCACAATAGTGTTTGGTTCTCTATTTAAAAAGCTATCAAACAATGATTTAGCCTCAACGGCTTTAATCCTTTTGGCGCTTGCGTGGCTTATTCAAACCACACACATTTTTAATCGCTTAGATAATTTGGTGTTTGATCTTGGGCAAAAGCTAATCACCTCACCAGTTCCAGACGACATTATTATCGTAGCTATAGACGAATACAGCTTGTCTGAACTGGGCCGCTGGCCCTGGCCTCGAGAAATCCACGCCAATCTTATTAATCGTCTCATTACAGAAAAACCTACCGCTATTGGCTTTGATGTTATTTTCTCAGAACCAGATCACCGCAATCCTGCATCCGATTTAAATCTGGCAACTGCTATTAAGCATGCGGGCAATGTGGTCTTGCCAATGCTATTAGAATCCACTCGAAATAATGGCCAAATTATAGAAACTTTGCCACTGCCCATATTGGTAGACCATGCTGCAGATATCGGGCGAGTGCATGCCGCATTAGACGAAGATAGTATAGTAAGAAGCGTATATCTGCATGAGGGCTTAAATTCACCCGCGTGGCAGTTGTTTGCTCAAGCAGTCATTAATACTGCTGAAAAGCTGCCCAGCAAGAATCATTTTGAGCCAGCCAGTCTGTCCACTCAGCTATTTACAATACATAGGACTGATCAAAGAAAAATTAATTTTCTTGGCCCCGCAGGCTACTTTCCGAGAATCTCTTATGCGCAAGTGATAAAGGGTGAGTTCCCCAAGGGGCTATTCAACCATAAAATTGTATTAGTGGGTGCCACTGCGCTAGGCATGAATGATTTGCTGACGACCCCAGTCTCTGGCTTAGGCCAGCCGATGCCGGGGATAGAGTTTCACGCCAATGTGTTAGCTGGCATTAGACAAAATAATCTGATTCAGGATGCCCCATTCAGCTTAAGCATCTTACTTGCTTGCATACTAGCCCTATTCCCACTTATCTGGCTACCTAAACACTCGGCATTAGTAGGCCTGGTCAGCACCCTGTGCTTTATGGTGCTTATCGCAGTAATGGCTGGGATATTGCCTAAACTATGGGCGATTTGGATTCCACCCTCAGCCGCATTGGTGCCATTGTTGTTGGCTTATCCGATATGGAGCTGGCGCAAACTAGAATCTGCACAAAAATTTTTCAATGAAGAACTAGATCGTCTAAAACAAAACTTAATTGCTTTACCAGCTGAAAACGCCGAAGCAAACGCATTACCTTACGACCAATTTGATGCTCGCATTTCGCAATTAAGACACGCCTCTGAGCAACTAAGATTTCTGCAAAATCAAAGAAAAGAAACTTTAGAGTTCATTTCACACGACATTAGAGCGCCAATTGCAGCAGCGTTGAATGAAATTGAAAAACACACGGTGGTAGATGAGAAATTGCATAGGCCACTATTTCGCGCGCTCGCATTATCTGACGAGTTTTTACATACTTCACGCGCCGAAATGGTAGAAACCACAAGTTTTAGCGAAATTGATTACACAGGTTTAGTTCATCAAGCGATTGATGATGCTTATGACGCTGCAACGCAAAAAAACATACCTTTGCAAACAAATATCACTGATCAAATGGTATGGGTTAACGGTAGTTTTGGCCTACTACATCGCGCTATCCTCAACCTGATATTGAACGCCGTGAAATATGCTGATAACAATACAAAAGTTCTAGTCACTCTAGCGTTAAATACTTATAACACACAAGCCATACTCTCTATCACCAATCATGGTATTGGTATTCCGCTGGACCAACATACGCATTTATTTAAAAGATTTTCACGGATAAAAGAGCATGAAGCAATTGTCAGCGGTTCTGGATTAGGCCTGTATTTCGTGAAAACGGTTGCGGATAAGCATCAAGGCACCATTCAAGTAATCAGTGACACTAATCAACCCACGACTTTTATCCTCACATTACCTATCTCCAGTTCACTTTTAGCAAGCGACTAGTACGCAATTAACACTTTGTGTAAAAGCTCCGTATTTGGAAACAACAGCGCTATACGGTTAAATTGGCATTGGGAATGTAGTGCACTACTTATAATTCGCTTAAAACACACAAACTATTATGCAATTGATGGGCTTTATTAATTAAAACTTAGGAGATGGTGCCGGATAACGGAATCGAACTGTTGACCTTCGCATTACAAGTGCGCTGCTCTACCAACTGAGCTAATCCGGCATTTCTTGAAAACTTCTATTACATTTACTGCTACTTGCAAAGACCGCCATTATAATGGCATTAGCTTAAAATGAAAACCACTTAACGTCATTTTATTTTAGCCGTTAGCAAAAAAATCGAGTTATTTAACTAATTTTAAGCTTGGTTTTTTCGCCAAGCTTACTTTCTTTTCTTTATCAACACTATCCGTTGCAATTTCTGGCAACGCACCAGTTGACTCGGTGCCAGCCTCTTCTGTTGGATCAATCTCAAAAAACATGCCCTGCCCATTTTCACGAGCATAGATGCCGCGCACCGCGCTCATGGGAACATACAAGTTATTCGAGACGCCACTAAAGCGCGCCGAGAATGTAACTGCATCAGCGCCAATTTGCAAGTCTTTTGTCGCCGTGTAATTAAGATTTAATACTATTTCACCATCTTTTACATAAGCAACGGGCACACGTGTTTGTGAATTAACTGCAACCAGTAGATGCGGTGTCATACCATTATCTATGCACCACTCATGGATGGCACGCACTAAGTAGGGTTTGGTTGAAAGTAATTCACTCATACGTTATGCCTTTAACTGACTCAATTACTTACGCATTGCCTTTTCTGAGGGCGTCATTGCTTCGATATAAGCAGGACGTGAGAATATACGCTCCGCATATTTAAGCAATGGTGCCGCTTGTTTTGGCAATTCAATACCGTAGTGACCTAAACGCCATAATAGCGGGGCAATGGCAACATCCAGCATTGAAAATTCGTCGCCTAGAATATATTGCTGCTTGCTGAACAATGGGACAATTTGCGTCAAATTATCACGAATAATAGTACGCGCCTTATCTGCAACTTTTTCGTCTCCAGATTCTAAATCTTTAACATGATCGAACAATTGCTCTTCAAAGTTATGCAGGAACAAGCGGGCGCGGGCGCGCATTACTGGATCAGCTGGCATCAACTGCGGGTGTGGAAAACGCTCATCAATGTATTCGTTGATGATATTCGCTTGCTCAAGTACCAAGTCGCGCTCTACGAGCACAGGTACCGTGTTATGCGGGTTAATGACGGCTAAGTCTTCTGGCTTATTGGCTAAATCAACATCAATGACTTGAAAATCCATGCCTTTTTCAAATAAAACAATGCGGCAGCGATGGCTGTATGGATCGGTAGTGCCTGAGTATAGTGTCATCATAATAATTCTTCTCCGTGCTTCCAAAATACAAAGCGGGAGGCCTGCCAAATGGCAAGGCCTCCCGCTATTGTGTTAACTTAATGTATGTCTTTCCAGAATTCTTTTTTCAAATAATAAGTCAGTACAAACATCAAGCCTAAAAATAATAAAACAATCAATCCTAAGTGCATACGTTTACTTTTAGCTGGTTCAGCCATATAAGTCAGGTAGTTCACCAAATCAGCTACAGAAGCATCATACTCAGCTGGTGATAGCGTACCTGGTTTATCAAGCACCAAAGTATGCTCTTCGGTTTTCTCATCCACTTTCAATACTTGCTGACCTTGCAGTTGCCATAACACATGTGGCATAGCGACTTTATCGTAAACCGTATTGTTCCAACCAGTGGGGCGCGTATCGTCACGATAAAAGCCACGAAGATAGGTATACAACCAATCGGGACCATTTGCATAAGCGCGTGCCTGCACTGACAAATCCGGCGGCGCAGCACCAAACCACAATTTAGCATCTTTTTTGTTCATGGCAATGGTCATGGGGTCACCCACTTTTTCGCCAGCCAACATTAAATTAGCTTTAATTTGCGCATCAGACAACCCAATATCGGCCAAACGGTTGTAACGCATATAAGCCGCACTATGGCAACTTAAGCAGTAATTCACAAACATTTTTGCACCGCGTTGCAATGACTCTTGATTGTTTGGATCAATAGGGGCGTGATCTAGCTTTACACCTTCATTTGCAACAGCCAACAATGGCATTAACAATGCGAAAAGAGTTATTATTTTTTTCATGCTGTCACCCTTTCTGGCACTGGTGTAGTCTTATCTTTCTTGGTGTACCAAGGCATCAGCACAAAGAAGGCAAAATATACTACGGTAAAAATTTGGGCAACCACGGTGGCGCGATCTTTACCACCTACCAGCATGGTTTTAGCGTCAAATTGACCCCAAATATTAGATGGCTCAGTTCCTAGGTAGCCTAATATGACAAAGCTCACTACGAACGCTGCCAGCCATCTCTTATACAAACTGCCACGATAGCGTATTGACTTCACTGGGCTCTTATCTAACCATGGCAGAAACGCAAACGCCAAAACAGATAAACCCATTGCAGCAACCCCAGGGAACTGTGAGTTCATAATAGGCGGCACAGCACGCAAAATTGAGTAGTACGGTGTGAAATACCATACTGGCGCAATATGTGGCGGTGTTTTCAATGGATTGGCAGGAATAAAGTTATTCGCTTCTAAGAAGTAGCCACCCATCTCAGGCGTAAAGAACAAGATCACTGAGAATACGATTAAGAATACAGAAACACCCACCAAATCCTTCACCGTGTAATAAGGGTGAAATGGAATGCCATCTAGTGGAATATGCGTCACCAGGTCTTTGTTCTTTTTGATTTCTACGCCATCTGGGTTATTAGAGCCAACTTCGTGCAGCGCAATAATATGTGCAGCTACCAAGCCTAACAACACCAATGGCAGGGCAATCACATGGAATGCGAAGAAACGGTTTAAGGTAGCATCTGACACCATAAAGTCGCCGCGTAGCCACAATGAAACATCTGGTCCAATGAATGGGATAGAGCTGAACAAGTTAATAATAACCTGAGCACCCCAGAATGACATTTGGCCCCATGGCAACAAGTAACCAAAGAACGCTTCACCCATCAAACATAGGAAAATACCTACACCAAACAGCCAAACCAACTCGCGAGGTGTTCTATACGAGCCATAGATTAAGCCGCGGAACATATGCAGATACACTACTACGAAAAACATGGAAGCACCTGTTGAGTGCATATAACGGATCAACCAGCCCCATGACACATCACGCATGATGTATTCAACAGATGCGAAAGCAAGATCGGCATCTGGCTTATAGTTCATCGTCAAGAAGATACCTGTCAGTATCTGCATGACCAGCACCAACAAGGCCAATGAGCCGAAGTAGTACCAGAAGTTAAAATTCTTGGGAGCGTAATATTCCGTTAAGTGAGTTTTGATATTTGAAGTCATCGGGAAGCGATCATCAACCCAGCCGACTATACTTGTGAACGGTTTTTGCATGTCAAATTTTTGCATCAAGCAGCTCCCTTGCCATCTTCACCAATCAGCAATACTGAGTCACTGATGTATTTATGTGGTGGAACCACTAGGTTAATAGGTGCTGGCGAACCTTTAAACACACGGCCTGCCAAGTCAAATTTAGAACCGTGACATGGACAGAAGAAGCCACCTGGCCATTCCGCACCCATATCACCACCTGTTTGTAATTTTGGCGATGGGGAGCAACCCAAGTGAGTACAGATACCTACGATTACCATCAAATTAGGTTTAATGGCGCGAGCCGCGTTATTACAGTAATCAGGCTGTTGTGTTACCACCTCAAGCTTTGGATCTGACAGCCTATCGTCGTGCTTGCCTAACAAGTCCAGCATCTCTTGATTACGATTAATAATCCAGACTGGTTTACTACGCCATTCAACCGTGATCATCGCACCAGGCTCAATTTTACTGATATCGGCTTCAACTGGTGCGCCTGCAGCTTTTGCACGCTCACTTGGCAACATACTTGTTACAAAAGGCACAGCCGCTACTGCAGCCCCTGCCGCTCCGACTACACTAGTAGCTGCGATCAGAAATCGCCGCTTACTTTTATCCATCGTAGGATCCAACTCTTTATTCGCCATTCGTCACCCTTAAATGAGAGCCAATGATTATTGCTACTTTTTTCGCACCCAAAACTTAAAGAACATCTAAAAGTTAACTTGGCATTTTACAGGTTTAAGACAAAAACTTAAACCCAACATACGGCTAATTGCTAATATAAATTAAATTTTTTTGATTTAGGTCATCAAACTGGATTATTTATATCGATAAACGTATGCGCTACGCCAAACGTTTCTGCCAGATGATTACCCAACGCCTGTACTCCATAACGCTCTGTCGCGTGATGCCCAGCCGCAATATACGCAACACCTGATTCATTGGCCAAGTGCACGGTTTGCTCTGAAATTTCACCGCTCACAAACACATCCACACCCAATGCAATTGCCGTTTCCATATAGCCTTGCGCTGCGCCCGTGCACCAGGCCACTCGCTTAATTGGCTTATTAATATCTCCAATCACCATGGCCTCACGATTAAGACCCTCGCCCAAAGCTGAGGCAAAGGTGGCTAAACTTTGCTCAACTGGCAAATCACCATAAGCCACAATATTTTGCTCGCCCGCCCATCCCTTAATCGCAATACCCATTTTTTTTGCTAGTTGCGCGTTATTTCCCAATTCCAAATGAGCGTCTAGCGGCAAATGATAGGCCACCAAGTTCATCTCATGCGCCAGTAAATACTGTATTCGTTGTTTCTTAATGCCGACGATGCGCTCGTCTTCATTTTTCCAGAAATAGCCATGATGCACTAACACCATATCCGCATTTTCTGCTCTAGCGGCTTCTAGTAATGCCATGCTCGCTGTCACCCCAGAGACGATTTTTTGTACCTCCTCCTTACCCTGTACCTGCAGCCCATTTGGACAATAATCACGGAAACGCTCAACTTGTAGAAGTTGTCGTGTATAATCAAGCAGTTGGTTTATATTCATTTCCCTAATTTCCGTCTAAAGATTTAACAACAATGAAAAAGCTCTGGTTGATTTTTGCACAAACCGTCACCGTTTGCCTTGCTGCATTATTTGTAGTTCAGCTATTTTATCCGCAATTACTTGATAAAAAACAAAATACTGTCGTTGTCACACAGGCAGAGCCTGCTTCTACTACCGCAAGCATTGGCTCGTATAGTATCGCTGCAAAAAAAGCCATGCCTTCTGTTGTCAATGTATTTACCAGCAAAAAAGTTCAAGATAACCCACACCAACAACTTTTAGAAGATCCATTATTACGCCGATTTTTTGGCGATCAATCGGATGACCAGCCACAAAGAGAAAACAGCCTAGGTTCGGGCGTTATTGTCAGTGAACAAGGACTTATTCTAACTAATCAGCACGTAGTAGATGCAGCCGATGAAATTGAAGTGGCATTTGCTGATGGTAGAACAGCCACCGCACGTGTTGTTGGTACCGACCCAGACACTGACCTCGCCGTATTAAAAGTGGATTTAAAAGACTTGCCGTCTATTACCTTTGCCGACCCTGCTAAAAATAAAGTAGGCGATATTGTGCTGGCCATCGGCAACCCCTTCGGCGTGGGTCAAACCGTTACCCAAGGCATTATCAGCGCATTGGGCCGCAATCATTTAGGCATCAATACCTTTGAAAATTTTATTCAAACCGATGCACCTATCAACCCAGGCAACTCAGGGGGCGCGCTGATTGATACCGATGGTAATCTGGTAGGGATCAATAGCGCCATATACTCTCGCAGTGGTGGCTCTATGGGTATTGGTTTTGCAATTCCAGTCAGTATCGCAAAACAAGTGATGGAACAAATTATTCGCCAAGGTAGCGTGACACGAGGCTGGATTGGCATAGAGGCTCAGGATATCACCCCTGAACTTGCTGACTCGTTTAAGTTAAAACAAGCTCAAGGCTCACTGATTGCTGGGGTTGTTGAAGGTAGCCCAGCCGAAAATGCTGGCCTAAAACCTGGGGACATTCTGATTTCTATTGATGGGCGCCCCGTGTTAGATAGTTCTAGCATGCTCAATATAATTTCAGAGCTCAAACCCAATAAGCAAGCCATTTTAAAGATTGAACGCGCTCAAAAACAAATGGACGTTGGGGTTTTGATAGGTAAACGGCCAAAACCATTACCACAAGCAGAATCCCCTAACTAGCGTGGTGGAGCGTGCTGACCAGCAAAAGCGCTAGCAAGGATAAGCGTTCACCTCTGTGCGCTGTTTGTCTGTCTAAACGCTGCTTATTATTGGGGTGGCTGAATCATCGGTTGCGGCTTGGGTAGCATAAATCCAGCAGCTAATATCCCCGCCTCATATAACAACCATAAGGGCACCGCCAACATAATCTGCGACACCACATCAGGGGGAGTAAAAACCGCACCCACTACAAAGGCACCCACGATGACGTAAGAGCGTATTTCTTTCAAGGTTTTGATATCCACCATGCCTAAGCGCACGAGCACCACAACAGCTATCGGCACCTCAAACGCCACCCCAAAAGCAACAAACAAACTGATCACAAAGTCTAAGTAATTGCCAATATCCGTCATCACCGCGACACCTTTGGGGGCCGTATGCGCAATAAAGCCAAAAATGACGGGGAACACCGCAAAATAGGCAAACGACATTCCTGCAATAAAAAGCAAGGTACTGGCAATCACCAAAGGGCCTATAAAACGGCGCTCATGTGCATACAAGCCTGGTGCAACGAATGCCCATACCTGATACAACGTGTGCGGCAGCGTTATAACCATTGCAGCTAGCATCGCCACCTTCATGGGCACAAAAAATGGCGTGGTAACCGCAGTTGCAATCATTTGCCCGCCTACGGGCAACTGCGACAATAGCGGCTGTGCCAGTAAAGTATAAATTTGATTGGCAAATGGCAACAAGCAAACCAACACCGCAATAAACACAATCACTGCACGCAATAAACGATCGCGCAATTCGATTAAATGTGAAATAAAGGAAGGAGATGGATTCACTATAGTGCTAATTTGATTTGGAATGGCTAGTAGCTGGAGTCGCTGCTGAATCTAATTCAACGGCACTTGGATTTGCTGAGATATTTGGGCTGGCTGAAACACTTGAAGCGGCAACAGTATCACTAGAAGCAGTCGTTGAGGTTGGACTTATCGCTTGCTCAATCGTGTTCACTTCTTGATGAATCTGATTTTGGATTTGTTCACTTGCTTGCAAAACTTGCGCTTTGCCAGCCATTACGTTGTCTTTTATTTCCTGCTGCAGTTTTTGCAAATCTTCAAACTGCATCTCACGCTCTATATCTGCCTTCACATTGCTGACATAGCGCTGCATACGCCCAGCCAGAAAGCCCAGCGTTCTAGCAACTTTGGGAAGTTTTTCTGGGCCAATCACAATCAGCGCCACCACAGCGATGACGACTAACTCAGAAAATGCAACATCAAACACGGTAGATACTCAAGATGGTTATTGCTTGGTCTTTTGTGTTACTTCACCTTCTACCGTATTACCAGTAGCAGAAGTATCACTAATTTTTTCGCTTTGCTTACCGTCATTCATCGCGTCTTTAAAGTTTTTAACCGCACCGCCCACATCGCTACCAACGTTGCGAAGTTTCTTGGTACCAAATACCAACACCACGATTAGTAGAACGATTAACCAATGCCAAATACTAAATGAACCCATGACCAGCTCCTAAGTTTTAGGTAGCGAACTACCGCCACCAAATACGTGAATATGAATATGAAATACTTCCTGCCCACCTTCACGACCAGTATTAATCATGGTGCGAAAGCCTGTTAACCCTTGCTCTGCTGCCAATTTTGGCGCTAGCAATAACATTTTACCCAATAAAGCTTGATGCGCTGTTTCACAGCTTGCCAAACTTTCGATATGCAGCTTTGGCACGATTAAGAAATGCACAGGCGCAATTGGGTGAATATCATTAAATGCAATGACATCGTCATCTTCGTAGATTTTTTTACTGGGGATTGAGCCCGCTACGATTTTACAGAAAATACAGTCTGCACTCATTTTGATCGATTCTCTTTCTCGACAATGCCAGACAATCCCTCGCGCCTTGCTAACTCATCTAGAACTTCTTGCGGTTTAATATTGGCATGACTAAGCATTACCATCGTATGAAACCATAAATCTGCTGTTTCATAGATCACTTCATCGCGCTTGCCACCTTTGGCAGCAATCACGGTTTCGGTAGCTTCTTCACCTATTTTTTTTAAAATACTGTCCAAGCCCTTTGCATATAATTTTGCAACGTATGAAGAGGCTGGATCAGCCGTTTTACGCTGCTCCAGTAACTCACCCAATCGCACTAACACGTCACTCATTTAATATATCTCTTTAGGGTCTTTAATCACAGGGTCAACCGTCACCCAATCATTATTCTCTAGTTTTTGAAAGAAGCAATTATGACGCCCTGTATGACAAGCAATACCACCGATTTGTTCTACCGATAGTAACACCACGTCCTCATCACAGTCTAAACGTATTTCATGCACAATTTGTGTGTGGCCAGACTCCTCGCCTTTATGCCATAACTTATTGCGTGAGCGAGAGAAATATACGGCGTGACCCGTCTCATTAGTTAAACGCAATGCTTCGCGGTTCATCCAAGCAAACATCAGCACTTTACCCGTGCCGACCTCTTGCGCAATCACTGGCACCAGACCTTCTGCCGTCCATTGCACTTTATCCAACCAAGTCAAAGTGTTACTCATAACCTAACTTCTATACCGTTTTGTTGCATATAGTGTTTCGCTTGCTCAACCGTGAATTCACCATAGTGAAAAATGCTCGCTGCTAGCACTGCATCGGCGCCACCTAATTTAACGCCATCCACTAAGTGTTGCAGGTTACCTACTCCACCTGAGGCAATCAAGGGTACGTCCACGGCATCGCTGATGGCTTTATTAAGCGGATTATTAAAACCGATTTTAGTGCCATCTCTATCCATGCTGGTCACAAGTAGCTCACCCGCGCCCAAGGCCACCATTTTTCTTGCCCACTCTACTGCATCTAAACCAGTTGCTTTGCGACCACCGTGCGTAAACACTTCCCACTCAAACGGTTGATTATCAACTTTTTTAGCATCTATCGCGACCACGATGCATTGCGAGCCAAAGCGACTTGCGGCGTCCTCTACCACTTGCGGATTTAACACCGCTGTGGTGTTGATGCTCACTTTATCCGCCCCAGCATTCAATAAGCGGCGTACATCCTCAACTTGCCGCACACCACCACCCACGGTAAGTGGAATAAAAACCTGAGAGGCAACCTCTTCGATAATGTGCAAGATTAAACCGCGATTATCGGAACTAGCCGTAATGTCTAAAAACGTTAGCTCATCTGCACCCTGCTCATCATAGCGACGTGCAATTTCCACAGGATCACCTGCATCACGTAGTTCTAAGAAATTCACACCCTTGACGACTCGACCGTCAGTGACATCTAAGCAAGGGATAATACGTTTGGCTAAACTCATTAGCCGTTCAACTCTTCAGCCAAGGCTTGTGCTGCTGCAAAGTCGATTGTACCTTCGTAAATGGCGCGACCTGTAATTGCGCCCATAATACCTTCAGACTCCACCGCGCAAAGTTTGCGGACATCATCCAAATTAGTTAAGCCACCGCTAGCAATGACGGGGATCGTTAACGCTTGCGCCAACGCTACTGTTGCATCGATATTCACACCGCTCAACATGCCGTCACGACCAATATCGGTGTACACCACAGCCTCTACACCGTAATCTTCAAATTTTTTGGCCAAATCTACCACATCATGCCCAGTTAATTTAGACCAACCATCGACGGCAACCTTGCCATCTTTTGCGTCTAAACCCACCATAATTTGCCCAGGAAAAGCATAGCAAGCCTCATGTAAAAAGCCTGGGCTTTTTACAGCAGCCGTACCGATAATGACATAGCTAATACCACTATCTAAATACTTCTCTATGGTTTCCAAGTCACGGATTCCGCCGCCCAATTGAATGGGAATATCACCACCCACCGCGCTGACGATGGACTTAATGGCGGCTGCATTCACTGGCTTACCAGCAAACGCACCGTTTAAATCCACCAAATGCAAGCGTTTGCCGCCTTGGTCTACCCAGTGGCGCGCCATCGCGCCAGGGTCTTCAGAGAATACAGTTGCGCCTTCCATGACGCCTTGTTTGAGTCTGACACAATGGCCGTCTTTTAAATCAATTGCAGGGATAATTAACATAATTTCATCAAGTTTAGGTTAAGACTGTCCATTCCATTGGACAAAGTTGGATAAAAGTTGCAAGCCAGCATGCTGACTTTTCTCTGGGTGAAATTGCACAGCAAAAATATTATCGCGTGCCACAGCACCCGTGAATTTTGCAGGATATTCCGTTTGACCTACCACCAAGGCCTGATCATCAGGCTCTACAAAATAGCTATGCACATAATAAAAACGCTCACCCTCAGCTATATCGGCCCACATAGGATGAGATTTAGTTTGAGCAACACGATTCCAGCCCATATGCGGCACTTTGAGTTTACTGCCGTCTGCATCATGCATACTGACAGCAGGGAAGCGCTTCACATTACCTTTAAGAATCCCCAGCCCCGCAGCATTGCCCTCTTCACTGTGTTCAAACAAAAGTTGCAAGCCAATACAAATGCCGAGAAATGGTTTAGTGGCGGCCGCCTCAATAACAGACTGGCGTAAATCACGTGCATCAAGCTCGCGCATACAGTCTGGCATGGCACCTTGCCCTGGAAACACTACGCGTTTAGCGGCATTAATTTCCTTGGGGTCACTGGTGACGACCACAGAAAGCTTAGGCGCCACGTGCTCGATCGCTTTAGATACCGAGCGCAAGTTGCCCATTCCGTAATCTACTACTGCGATATCAATCATGATTTGAATGAATTATTTTCTGAAAATACATAAGGCCGTCTACAAACTAAAGTTGAAGCTATTTAAATTAACAACCCTTGAAATTTATAACGAAACCTGAGTTTACAATGAACCTTTGGTTGAAGGCATAATCCCCGCCATACGCGGATCTAACTCAATAGCCACACGCAAAGCACGTCCAAAGGCTTTAAAAATGGTCTCAGCCTGATGATGCGCATTATCGCCGCGCAAATTATCAATATGTAAAGTCACTAGGGCGTGATTAATAAATCCCTGAAAAAATTCATGGATTAAATCCACATCAAAATCGCCAATACGCGCACGCGTGAACTCAACAAAGAACTCTAGCCCAGGGCGACCAGATAAATCTAAAACAACGCGTGACAATGCTTCATCGAGCGGCACATAAGCATGACCATAACGGCGTATGCCTTTTTTATCGCCTAGTGCTTTAATAAAAGCCTGACCTAAGGTAATACCAATATCTTCTACAGTATGATGCGCATCGATATGCAAATCCCCTTTGGCTTTGACAGAGATATCCATCATGCCATGGCGGGCAATTTGATCGAGCATGTGATCGAGAAAAGGCAATCCAGTTTCAAAGCTGGATACACCTGTTCCATCTAAATTGATAGAAACTGAAATCTGAGTTTCAAGGGTGTTACGACTAACTTCTGCAATACGCATAAATAATGACGTACTTTCAATAGGTAATAAATCTTATCTTAATAAAATAATTGCGAGACGAAATAAAATCAAGCAAATAAGGCAAACCATTACAAACTAAAAACC
Organism: Methylophilaceae bacterium; assembly: GCA_036504995.1. Classification (GTDB taxonomy): domain Bacteria; phylum Pseudomonadota; class Gammaproteobacteria; order Burkholderiales; family Methylophilaceae; genus DASXUG01. Next base: position 20,301 of record DASXUG010000005.1, read on the forward strand.
GCCACAAAACACAAACAAACATGTTTTGTAGCGGTTTTCATTATTCCAAAATTACTAAACAGCTAATAATTACTTAAAAATTAGCTAAATAATTTTTTTACCCAACCGAACAAACCACCGCCAGTAGCACTGTCATGTGCTAATGCAGTGATTTCAGCAGCAGAAGCAGCTGGATCAGCAGCGCCGTAGATAGCAGCACCAGCTACAATGATAGTAGCGCCAGCATCTTTAACTTGTTTAACTGTTGCAGCTTTAACACCGCCAGCTACAGAAACTTTAACGCCTAAGCCTAAGCCGTTTACTAAAGCTAAGTCAGCAAATGGAGTTTGACCAGCAGCTTGTTGGTCTAAACCAGTGTGCACGCCAATGATGTGCGCGCCCATTTTAACCGCTTCTTTAGTACGAGTAGCTTTGTCAGCTACGTTGATCAAGTCAACTTGAGCTTCTTTACCGTATTTGTTAGCAACATCAATTACGCCTTTGATAGTGCCTAAGTCAGCAGTACCCAAAACTGTACAAATATCTGCACCAGCTTTGTAGAATGGCTCAGCTTCGTAGAAGCCAGCATCCATAGTTTTCAAATCAACTAAGATTTTGTTGTTTGGGAATTTAGCGCGCAATGTTTTCAACAACTCAATGCCGTTATGCTTGATGCATGGCGTACCGATTTCTAAAATATCAACATGCGGTGCAACTTTGGCAGCTAAAGCTACAGTTGCGTCAAAATCTAATGAGTCTAATGCCATTTGGGTTAGTGCCACGATACTTCCTCCACTTAAATACAGGTTAAATTCAGATCTACAATCTATCTAGATATATTATGATACATTTTTTCTAGCCTTTAGGGGAAGTTCATTCATAACTCTGAAACTTTTCTCCCGAAGCGCCTTTATATAATGATTTTGACGATTGGTCAAAGGAATTTACAAAAAACCTATATTAAATAGTCTCTTGAAGTATTTTTTTGAGCGACTTAACCAGCTGATCGCACGCTTGATCGGTGCCTATGGTAATTCGCATAAATTGTGCAATACGCGCTGGCTTTTTAAAGTGGCGAATAATGATGGACTCTTCGCGCAGCTGATTGGCCAAGGCCAATGCATCATGCTCAGGATGACGTGCAAAAATAAAGTTTGCACCTGATGGCAAGACCTCAAAGCCAAGCGCATGCAGATCGACAACCAAGCGCTCCCGTGTCGCGATTACTTTATGACGCGTTGCTTCAAAATACTCAACATCTTGCATGGCAGCAGTAGCGCCTGCTTCTGCAAAACGATCTATTGGATATGAGTTAAAGCTATCCTTCACACGAATCAGCGCTTCAATTAAATCAGGGTGCCCCATGGCAAAACCGACACGCAAGCCCGCTAATGAGCGTGCTTTAGATAACGTATGCACCACCAGCAAATTAGGATAAGAGTTAATTAATTTAACAGCAGACTCTGTACCAAAATCCACATACGCCTCATCAATGACCACCACAGATTCTGTATTCGCTTTTAACAAACGCTCAATCTCACTTAAGGCAAGCGGAATCCCCGTTGGGGCATTAGGATTAGGGAAAATAATGCCGCCATTTGGGCGCATATAATCTGCCACATTAATTGCAAATTGCGCATCAAGTGCAATAGTCTCGTAACTAATATCGTACAGACCGCAGTATACTGGGTAAAAACTATAAGTGATATCAGGGAACAGCAGCGGGGCTTCATGCTTAAACAGGGCATGAAATACGTGCGCTAACACTTCGTCAGAACCGTTACCCACAAATATTTGCTTACTATTCAAACCATGATGCTCGGCAATCGCCGCTTTAAGCTTATCTGAATTGGGGTCAGGGTAAAGACGTAGCGTTTCCGCAGCTTCAGCCTGCAGCGCAGCAATCACCTTAGGGCTAGGGCCATAAGGGTTTTCATTGGTGTTTAGCTTAATCAGATTATTAATCTTAGGCTGCTCACCTGGCACATAAGGCGTGAGCTCATGCACCAACGCACTCCAGAACTTACTCATTTCAGCCTGTACTCCGCGCTTCTAGCGTGCGCTTGCAAACCTTCGCCATAGGCCAAAGTTGCGGCAATTTTGCCGAGCTTCTGTGCGCCCTCACTCGACACCATAATTAGGCTTGAGCGTTTTTGGAAGTCATACACACCGAGTGGCGATGAAAAGCGTGCTGTACGTGATGTTGGCAATACGTGGTTTGGGCCAGCACAATAGTCACCAAGCGCTTCACAGGTATCGCGTCCCATAAAAATAGCGCCTGCGTGTTTAATTTTCGCGCTGAATTCCAGCGCATTATCCATAGAAAGCTCTAAGTGCTCTGGCGCGATGTAATTGCAGATAGCTGCAGCCTCATCTAAATCTTTGACTAAAATCAGCGCACCACGATTTTCTAGCGAGGTACGAATAATGTCTTTACGCGGCATTTCTTCGACTTGACGATCAATGCTGACAGCGACTTTATCCAAGAAGTCCGCATCTGGGGAAAGCAAAATAGCTTGTGCGAGTTCATCATGTTCAGCCTGACTAAACAAATCCATCGCCGTCCAATCTGGGTTACTTTTCCCATCGCTAATCACTAAAATTTCTGATGGGCCAGCCACCATATCTATGCCAACCACTCCGAACACGCGACGTTTTGCGGCTGCAACATAGGCATTACCTGGGCCTGTGACTTTATCCACCTGTGGCACGGTTGCAGTACCATAGGCCAACGCGCCTACCGCTTGGGCACCACCAATACAGAATACACGATCCACACCACAAACGGCAGCAGCGGCCAAGACTAGCTGATTCTTTTCGCCATTAGGCGTTGGTACAACCATAATCAACTCTTGCACACCAGCAACCTTGGCTGGAATGGCATTCATCAGCACGCTTGAAGGATAGGCAGCTTTACCACCTGGCACGTACAAACCAACACGATCCAATGCCGTTACCTGCTGACCAAGTAACGTACCATCTGCTTCAGTATAGCTCCAAGATTGCATTACCTGTTTTTCATGGTAACTACGCACCCTAGCCGCGGCCTCTTGCAAAGCATGTCGCTGCTCAGATGGCAGTCCATTTAATGCAGCTTGTAATTCCGCCTGGCTAATTTCAAGCTCAGCCATACTTGTTACACTGGTTTTATCAAAACGATTGGTATATTCCAGCACTGCTGCATCACCGCGCTTTTTTACATCACGCAAAATATCTGCAACAACCAGATCAATACTATCGTCTTGCGCCGTTTCAAAAGCGAGCAAGTCTTTTAAATTTTTATCGAAATCAACATCTTGGGTAGAAAAACGTTTAATCTTCATTATTACTATTCCTGTTAGGCTTTTGCCACTTCACTCTTACCAATCGCCGATGCAAAGGCATCTATCATTGGCTGCAACGCTGCACGCTTGAGCTTATGAGACGCCTGATTGACCACTAGACGTGAACTAATATCCATAATATGTTCAACGGCTTTCAAATTATTGGCGCGTAGCGTCCCACCAGTGCTCACTAGATCGACAATTGCATCCGCCAGCCCCACCAATGGACCAAGCTCCATCGAGCCATAAAGTTTAATCAAATCTACGTGCATGCCTTTGTCGGCAAAGTGATCACGCGCTGTCTTTACATACTTTGTCACCACTTTAAGCCTAGCCCCTCGGCGTAGTGAAGCCTCATAATCAAAATCATCGCGCACCGCAACCATCATTTTGCATTTAGCGATTTGCAGATCTAGCGGCTGATACAAGCCCTCGCCGCCATGCTCATGCAATACATCTTTACCTGCAATGCCCAAATCTGCTGCACCATATTGAACGTAAGTCGGCACATCGGAAGCTCGCACGATAATCAAGCGCACATCGGGACGATTAGTTTCTAAAATCAGCTTACGCGAAGACTCTGGCGCTTCTAGCGCGTGAATACCCGCCGCAGCCAAGAGTGGCGTGGTTTCTTCAAAAATTCTTCCCTTGCTTAAGGCAATTGTAATCATATTTATTAGCTTTTTGATTAGGCGCGCAGTCGGTTAATTTGATCGACGAACTTTTGCACCCAGTTTTGTTAATTTTTCTTCTAGAAACTCATAGCCGCGATCTAGGTGATAAATGCGCTCTATCACGGTTTCGCCGCGCGCCACTAAGCCTGACAACACCAAACTTGCAGAAGCGCGTAAGTCGGTCGCCATCACAGTGGCGCCATCTAAGAAATCCACGCCCTTAACCAAGGCGGTATTACCGTCTATGCTAATATCTGCGCCTAGGCGTTGCATTTCTTGCACATGCATAAAACGGTTTTCAAAAATCGTTTCCGTGACCTTGGCCACACCCTCTGCCACGCTATTAAGCGCCATAAACTGTGCCTGCATATCCGTTGGAAAAGCAGGGTGCGGCGCAGTACGAATATTGACAGCCTTGAGTTTACCGTTGCCCTCTACGGTAATACTGCTATCGTCATGTGTCACGCTGGCGCCTGCTTCGCGTAGTTTTTCAATCACGGCGTCTAACAAATCGGCGCGTGCATTCAGCAATTTAACTTTGCCGCCAGTCATCGCTGCCGCTACCATATAAGTACCCGCCTCGATACGGTCGCAAACAATATTGTGCTTTGCGCCACTTAGTTTTTCCACGCCTTCAATGGTAATCACATCGGTGCCAGCACCTGTGATTTTTGCGCCCATTTTATTGAGACACTCAGCTAAATCAACCACCTCTGGCTCTTTAGCTGCATTTTCCAGTACTGTGGTGCCTTGCGCCAATGCAGCAGCCATCATCAGGTTTTCTGTGCCAGTGACCGTCACCATATCCATGTAATAGCGCGTGCCTTGTAAGCGGCGATTGGGCAAATGTAAGGTGCTGGCCTGAATATAACCATGTGTAATGTGAATCGCCGCACCCATTGCTTGCAGACCCTTGATATGCAAATCAACGGGACGAGATCCAATAGCACAGCCACCGGGCAAAGAAACACGCGCACTGCCAAAGCGAGCAAGCAGGGGGCCTAGCACTAGGATAGAAGCACGCATGGTTTTCACCATTTCATAAGTCGCTTCAAACGAGGCCACTTCGCTTGCATCTAGGCTTACTTGAGCGCCATTACGCGCAATCTTAACGCCCATGGTATCCAACAGCTTAAGGGTCGTATCAATATCCTTTAAGGCGGCAACACTGGTTAACTCTAGCGGTGTCTCTGCCAACAAAGCAGCACACAAAATAGGTAACGCGGCATTTTTAGCGCCAGAAACGATTACCTCACCTTGCAGAGGATAGCCACCCTCAATGACCAATTTATCCAATTAAGCAGCGCTTTCTATCATTTTCTTCAACTCACCACTCTCATACATGGCACGCATAATGTCAGCACCACCCACAAACTCACCTTTGATGTAGAGCTGAGGAATAGTCGGCCAACTGGCGTACACTTTAATGCCTTCACGAATGGCAGGATCTTGCAGCACATCAACGGCAACATACTTCGCTTCGCAAGCATCTAGAATTTGTGTCGCCAAATTTGAAAAACCACATTGTGGAAACTTCGGGCTACCTTTCATGTATAGCACCACTGGGTTTGATGTTACTTGGCTCTTAATTGTTTCTTGTATATCCATTTTAATCTCCTAAATAATCGCTAATCTATTGTGTTGTTTGACCGCTACAGAGTCAAACTAATGTCTTGCAGCCCACGTATCCGGGGTAAAGGTCTTAATCGATAGCGCATGGATTTCCTGGCGCATTCTGTCGCCCAGCGCCTGATAAACCAATTGATGCTGTTGCACCATGTTTTTACCTACAAAGGCTGGGCTCACTACTACGGCCTCAAAATGCTGCCCATCATCGCCTAATACTTCGACAAACTCACAGGCCAAGCCTTGTGAAATATAAATTTTAATATCGTTTGCACTTAACATGCTTATCCCCATTTAACCTCTTAATTTATAGCCAGATTTCAGCATGCGCAACGTAATGAATGATAAAACCAAAAAGCTAAACCCCACAACACTTAAACTAATTGCAGGTGAAATATCACTGACGCCAAAAAAACCATAGCGAAAACCATCTATCATATAGAAAAATGGGTTTAAGCGCGAAACCTGTTGCCAAAAGCTTGGCAAAGAATGAATCGAATAAAACACGCCCGATAAAAATGAGAGCGGCATAATGACAAAGTTTTGGAAGGCCGCCATTTGGTCAAATTTATCCGCCCAAATACCAGCAATAATGCCAAACGCTCCAAGTAAAGCGCTTCCCAATATCGCAAAAGCAAGCACCGCAAACGGATGCGCCATAGGCAAATCAATAAAGATAATTGCCACTAAATAAATACATAGCCCAACTACCACACCACGCACAATCGCCGCGCCTAAAAAGGCTAAAAAGAACTCTAAATAAGAGAGTGGCGTGAGCAGTAAAAACACGATGCTCCCCATGACTTTAGACTGAATCAGGCTAGACGATGAGTTGGCAAATGCATTCTGCAATACCGACATCATAATTAAGCCAGGGATTAAGAATGAGGTATACGCCACACCATGCACTTGCACGCGGCCTTCCAGCACATGAGAGAACACTAACAAGTACAACAGTGCTGTCATAACAGGTGCCGCCACCGTTTGAAACGCGACGCGCCAGAAACGCAACAACTCTTTTCTAAATAGTGTCCAGAGGCCCTGGTAATTTATGTCTAAACTCATTTATTGCCCACCACTTCGACAAATACGTCTTCGAGATCAGCTTCTAATAACTGCATGTCTTCCACCGCAATTTGCTGCGCACGCAAGGTCTCTAGTACTGGGCCAATTTGATTAACGTGATTAAGCGCTAAGGTATAGCCACCAGCATCCTGACTGCGCAACATGGGCAACAAGCTTTCAGGTAGGGCATGCGTACCTAATTTTAGCCGTAACTTTTTACCTGGTATCCGGTTTAGCAAATTCTCCGTGCTATCTAAAGCAACGATTTCCCCTGCTTTCATCATGGCCACTCGTGAGCACAACAACTCTGCCTCTTCCAAGTAGTGGGTAGTCAGAATAATCGTGTGGCCTTCTTGATTTAAGCGCTTGATAAATGCCCACATAGTTTGACGTAGCTCTACGTCTACCCCCGCAGTCGGCTCATCCAACACAATCACTGGCGGCTTGTGCGCTAACGCTTGTGCAATTAACGCCCTGCGTTTCATGCCGCCAGATAAACGACGCATATTGGTATGCGCTTTATCGGTTAAGCCCAACGCTTCAATCACCTCATCCACCCATGCATCATTTTCTTTACCACGACCAAAGTAGCCAGCTTGAAAACGTAACATTTCGCGTACATTAAAAAATGGATCAAACACCAGTTCCTGCGGCACCACACCTAACGACTGCCTGGCCATACGATAATCGGTCACGACATCATGCCCCATCACCGCAATACTGCCGCTGGTGGGGCGCAGCAAGCCAGCCATCAGATTAATCAGGGTTGATTTACCCGCGCCATTTGGGCCCAGCAAGGCGAAAAATTCCCCTTGCGCAATCGACAAATCAATGCCTTTCAGGGCTTGCAAAGCACCGAAATGTTTTTTGACTTGCGAGATTTGAATGGCTGGAGTCATTTATTGGTTTAATTTATCTGGGTTAGATTATTAAGAAATGGCTAACATGGCTAGATTTTTAATCATTAGGTGGTCGTGTTTGCGACAGTTTGCAAACACTATAAAAACTATACGTGTGTAGCTTGCGGTATCACGTGCTCTACGCCATATAGCGTCGCAAGGCTAACCAAATTAGCAGGGAGGTGAGAATAACTTAACTGAACGCCATGCGCCATGGCAGACCTCAGCCACTCGAACAAAAGGCTAATGCTAGCGGTATCAACGTCAGTCACACCGCTCAAGTCCACCTCAAGCACTTTAACTGACGCTAATGCTGACCGTTCTGCAAGCAAAGCATCGAGATTTTGCAGAGTAATGTCCCCACTCAATAACCAACGATTTTGCTCTTTGATGACTTGTGCCAATTTGCTTACCTTGTATTTATAGCCGATTGCAAAGCTATTGTTATTTCGTAATACCAGCTTGTTTGTTTTTCTCAGACAATTTCTGAATTAAGCTGTCCAAACTAGATTGACGCACTTCACCTGAGAATTGACCGCGATAATTTGTCACCAAACTCACGCCTTCAATCGCAATATCAAACACCTTCCATGAATCACCAGATTTCTCTAGCGCGTAGTCCACAGCGATAGGTTGTCCACCTTGCTGCACAATCATGGTTTTAACAGTGACATCTTTATCTGTTGGCAACGCACGTAATGGTTTGTACTCTATCGTTTGGTTACGATATTTTGATAGCGCAGTTGAATAGGTACGGATCATTAAACTACGGAACTCTTTGGTAAAGTCTTCTTGCTGCTGCTTAGTAGCGCTAGCCCAATATTTACCAAGCACTAAGCGGCCAATGCGGTCAAAGTCAAAATTTGGCAAAATCTTTTCTTCTGCCAAATCGTAAATCTTTTTCATATCGCCATTTTGAATATCTTTATCTTTCTTGATGATCGCTAATACATCATCTGCATTGGCTTTGACAAAGGCATCAGCGGCCACTTCTGCCATCGCAGCAGGGGCAACAAATGCCAAACTCATTGTTAAACCAACACTTAATAACCACTTAGTTAAATTTTTCATTTCTTTTTTCTTTACCCTAACAGTTTTAAAAATAACTACGCTTTGCTACATTTACTCTTTACTAGGAGCATCGCTGGCTGAATTAGTTTCAGCAGGTTTTGATTCAGAAGCTTTGTTGTATAAGAATTGGCTAATCATTTTCTCAAGTACTACCGCATCCTGTGTGTGAGAAATTTTATCACCATTCTTCAAAGGCTCTGTTTCACCACCTGCGTCCAAACCCACATATTGCTCACCCAGCAAACCCGCGGTAAAAATGCTAGCAAAAGTATCCTTAGGAAATACATAACGTTTATCTACCTTAATAGTTACCAAGGCTTCGTAAGTTTTTGTATCAAATTTAATATTATCGACGCGGCCAACCACCACACCTGCACTCTTAACAGGCGCGCGCTCTTTTAAACCACCGATATTTTCAAAGGCCGCGGTTACCGCATAAGTGTCGCCCAAACTACTAGAGGTCAGGTTGCCCACTTTTAACGCTAACCCTAGCAATGCCGCAGCTCCTGCCACAGCAAATACCCCTACCCACAAATCGATTCCCGTACGTTCCATTGCCACTCCTAACTTTCCTTAAGATTTTCCTTCAAGGAATTTCATTCAAGATACTTTATTCAAGGCGGCTATATTTAAGCCAATTAGCCTATCATAAACGAGGTTAATATAAAGTCTAAGCCCAACACAGCGAGCGATGAATTCACCACCGTACGTGTAGTGGCGCGGCTCACGCCTTCAGCCGTTGGTGGAGCATCATAGCCTTCAAACAAAGCGATTAAAGTACACGCAATGCCAAATACACAACTCTTAATCACGCCATTTACAATATCTGCCTGAAAATCAACGTTCGCTTGCATTTGCGACCAAAAAGCCCCAGCGTTTACGCCGATGACTGGCACTGCCACCATATAGCCGCCTAGAATACCCACCATTGAAAATAGTGAGGCTAAAATCGGCATAGAGATCACACCTGCCCAGAATCTTGGCGCAATCACACGGCCAATCGGGTTAACCGCCATCATCTCCATCGCAGATAGCTGCTCGGTAGTTTTCATCAACCCAATTTCGGCAGTAATCGCCGTACCAGCACGCCCTGCAAACAGCAAAGCAGTCACAACGGGGCCAAGTTCTCGTACCAAAGAAAGCGCCACCAACACACCGATTGCATCGGCTGAGCCATACTTTTGCAATGTGTTATACCCTTGCAAAGCCAGCACCATACCGACGAAAAATGCAGACACTAAAATAATCAACAGAGATAGCACGCCAGTTGCATAGATCTCTTTAACAGTTAAGCGGAAACGACGGAAGCTATCGCCCGAGTTAGCCAGCACGTAAAAAAAGAAACGAACGCCTGAACCTAGACGCCATATCCGCCCAATAACGCGATTACCAATCCCACTCAGCCAATAAATCAAACGTCTACGCACGGCCACTACCCCTTAGCAATTCACGCTGAAAATCTGGCGCCGCATAATGGAAAGGCACTGGCCCATCCACATCTCCATGCACAAACTGGTGCACAAACGGCAAGGTAGATTGACGCAACTCTTCAGGCGTACCTTCAGCGATGACCACACCCTCGCTGACCATATAGACATAATCCACAATTGAAAAAGCCTCATCCACATCATGCGTGACGATAATGGAAGTTGCGCCTAACGCATCATTCAAGCTGCGAATCAAATTACAAATGACTGCCATAGAAATTGGGTCTAGGCCTGCGAACGGCTCATCATACATGATGATTTCTGGATCCAGCGCCACTGCTCGCGCTAGCGCCACACGACGTGCCATACCGCCAGAAAGTTCAGTCGGCATTAAGCGATGCGCACCACGCAGACCTACCGCATTCAACTTCATTAGCACCAGGTCACGCACCATAGATTCTGGCAAATTGGTATGTTCCCGAATCGGAAAAGCCACATTTTCAAACACGGATAAATCGGTGAACAGAGCGCCCATTTGAAACAGCATACCCATTTTACGGCGTAGCTGATAAATTCCATCGCTGTTTTGCTCTTGTACAACCTTACCAGCAACGCGCACTTCACCACCATTAGGCTTTAACTGCCCCCCTATCATGCGTAGCAAAGTTGTTTTTCCGCTACCGCTACCGCCCATGATGGCGACCACTTTTCCGCGCGGGAAGACCATATTGATGTCTTTGTGCAACAAGCGGCGCTTGTAACCAAAAGATAAATGATTGATTTCGACGATATTGTCGGACATAGCTTTGACTAAAATTAGAATTTGAGCATTTTAAAGCAAATTATGCTGGCGTGGGAAAGTGGATACAAAAAAGCCCACCGAAGTGGGCTTTTTTACATCAAATTACAAATTAAAATGACATGCAAACTGTGTAGGTCTGGCCTGGTGCCGCATTTACCTGAACTGTAGTTGCAGCATTCCCAGCTGTACCCTGAGCAATTGCCCGAAGAGAACCAGTAGAAGTCTCCCCATCATCCAATGTTGTATCAAGTTGAGTTGCAATTCTACCTGTAATAGACCCAGAACATATTACAAAGCTACCTGGCATTGGTGTAGGCCCAGTAATAGTAGCAAACCCCGCCCCGCCTGCACCAGCCTGAATGCTCTGAATGCCAATACGCCCACCATCGGCGTTAGTTGGATAATAATCTGCAGCAGTTAAGTTGGTTGGCCCAGGTGCCAAGTTTGCCAACCTGACATGCTGCCAAAAAAGCCCTGATTCAGTTGTAGGCGCTGTACCTGAAGCTCCCCCATTCCAATCACCCTCAATCAACCCATTCTGCCGCGTTGCCGCTGGTAATGCCAAAGCTCCACCTGCAACATGAGTATCCGCACGACCATCATCGCCCGGAATCGCTCTAAATCTATCTTGGTAAGCAAAAAGATATACCTGTATATTTTTAAAGTCAGCTGCCATATTCTTGACTTTAGCACTATTAATTAGCTCTTGCCCCTTAAGCACCCCACCTAGTAGCAAGCCAATAATCACTAGCACAATAGCTAATTCGATTAGTGTAAAACCAGACTGCTTGCGCATTATGCTATCCTTATCTCTTGAATTTATTATTTTTCTTGTGGCGGCAACCGCAACGATAAACGCCACATTGCAAAGATAAACTGCAAGTTATGTACCAAATTACTTAGATACTTGTAAACACTGGCTTTGCGCCACCTTACATGGGCTTGGAATGTAAATTTATGTTAAATAAATCGTCAATTTTTCGACATATACGGCGATTTTTTAACACTTTTTAACGTTTTTGATCAACTTACAATGACTAAATGCTTGATGGTTAAATCTAAATGTTTAAATTAATGACAGCAAAACTAGCGCCGATTGCCAAGCAGCAATGGGAACTTTGCTTGCTATTGACTTCATTACATTTTGTGTTGGTTTGGGGGTTTGATTCCGCCATCCAGAAAGCATTGTGTATCTGTCATTATGGTTTTTTTCTATTGTGGCAACCCGTTTGGCGCACCCAACAAAAAATTTCACTTATGGCGCTGTCACTTTTTGTGGCTGCTGGCGCGGTATTTATTACATTCGCCAATTGGTGGCTAATGGCCGTCTGGCTGTCTTTATTATTTGCCTTATTAGGTGGGCGAGTATTTACCACACAAGCCAAAAGTGCCCGTATCGGTTATCTATTAGCGGCTGGCTATCTGCTCACTATGTTGTTGGCATGGGTGATCCCCAGGCTGTTTGTGGATTATTCTGAACTAAAGCCTGCCGAAGACTTAATCTCACACTTGATGCCACTTGTGACTATCGCCATTTTATTTACCCGTGTAGATGCGGAAGAAGGCTTGCACCCGCCAGTGCTAGACTTTTTCTACACGCTATTGCTATTTTTTAGCGCCATTATTTTAGTCTTGGGCAGCTATGCCATTCAAGCATCTGGCATGAGCTATGCCATGATGATATTAAAAACACTATTTGGCACAGCGATTACGCTGCTCGTTTTCAGTTGGTTCTGGAGTCCGCGTTCTGGTTTTTCAGGCATAGGGCAATTAGTCTCGCGCTATTTGCTAAGCATAGGCTTACCTTTTGAAAAGTGGGTGAAGAGCATTGCAGAGCTGGCTGAAATTAAAACCAGCGCCAAAGAGTTCACACTATCCGCCATGCATGAAATGATCAAACTACCTTGGGTGAGTGGCGTAAAGTGGAACGCGATTGAAAGTGATGGCTTTATTGGTGAAACCACACGTTACGAATCTAAACTCGGTTTTAATGATTTTCACTTATCGCTTTACACGCACTGGCCGTTAACGCCAGCGATGACCATGCATGTAAAATTACTCACACAGGTGTTAGGCGAGTTTTGTGAAGCAAAGCGCCGCGAAGAGGCCTTGAGCCAGCATATTTATATGCAGGCGGTGTATGAAACAGGCTCGCGTTTGACGCACGATATTAAAAACCTTGTGCAATCGATGAGTGGTTTATGTAGCGCAGCAGAGCAAACTACTGAGGAAAATAACGACCAACTGGTTGCATTAATTCGGCGTCAATTGCCTTTGTTAAATCAACGCATGGCACGCACGTTAGAAAAACTGGAAGCACCGCGGGTTGAAAAAAATCGACGACTCAAACTTACCACCTGGTGGAAATCGCTTAAACAAAACCATACGCAAAACGATATTCAGTTTATTGCAGCGGAAATGCCTAATGTGGATATTGACCCAGATTTGCTCGATAGCGTCACCGATAATCTATTGCAAAATGCGATGGAAAAAAGAAAAATGCAACGCGAGATTAGCATTGAAGTGACCATAGGCAATGGCGCAGACTTTCTAATTGAGGTACGGGACACAGGTGACGCTATCCCTGCAGAAACAGCAAAGCAACTATTTAAAAAACAGATTAACTCACAAAATGGGCTGGGGATAGGCTTGTATCATGCAGGCAAGCAAGCGAAAAAATCAGGTTATACCTTACGTTTAATAGAAAACACGCATGGCGATGTGCGCTTTAGATTAAGCCGTACCAACTTAGAATCTTTTAACAGCCTTTAAAACCTATGAAGTCAGCACTTAACATTACCTTAGTGATTGCAATTTTAAGCTTATCTGAACAAAGTTGCTTTGCCCGCACCAACCCGAAGAGAGCAGCGCCACCCGACTTTGGTAAAAATGTGGTGATTCTTGATCCATCCATGCCAGCATCTAGCGTAAAAAGCCAGGTAGATGCGATATACAAGCAGCAAGAGAGCAATCAATTCGGTAGTAATCGCTACGCAATTTTGCTTAAACCTGGCAGCTATCACAACGACATCAAAGTAGGATTTTATACCCAGCTAATGGGGCTGGGACAGTCTCCAGATGCAGTGTCCATTGAAGGTGATGTACAAGTGAACGCGGCATGGCACAACGGCGACGCCACGCAGAATTTCTGGCGTGGTGTGGAGAACCTATCGTTGACACCGACTAGCGGCACCATGAAGTGGGCCGTATCTCAGGCTTCTCCCCTACGCCGCTTACATGTGCGCGGCAATATGGTATTGGATGACAACGGTTGGTCTAGCGGTGGCTTTATTGCTGATACGTTGATTGATAATCAGGTCAATTCAGGCATTCAACAGCAGTGGTTGTCGCGAAACTCACGTTTGGGCAGTTGGACCAGCGCCAACTGGAACATGGTGTTTGTGGGGGTCGACAACGCGCCCTCTAGCGCTAACTGGCCCAACCCACCTTACACAGTGATTAAAGATACGCCAGTAGTGCGTGAAAAACCATTTCTCACTATTGATAAGCACGACAATTACAGCGTGTTTGTACCCAAACTCACCCACAACAGCCACGGTACAAGCTGGAGCAATGGGGCAGCGGAGGGAGAGTCCATCGCTATCAGCAAGTTCTATATTGCAAAAGCAGCAGTGGATACAGCTACTACGATTAATAAGGCTTTGTCGCAGGGCAAGCACTTACTTCTGACACCAGGCATATACAAACTTAATGACACATTGCATATCACGCAACCCAACACCATCGTACTTGGACTAGGCATTGCCACATTGCAGCCTGTCACTGGATTACCAGCCATGATAGTAGAGGATGTAGACGGCGTTAAGTTGGCTGGCATCTTGTTTGATGCGGGGACCAGCAACTCATCCGCTTTAGTGAAAGTGGGTCAAGCTGACAGCAAAGCCAAACACTCCGGCAATCCCACTTCCTTACATGATCTTTTTTTCCGCGTGGGCGGTGCGGACGTGGGCAATGCCTCTGTTAGCCTAGAGATCAATAGCAGCGATGTAATAGGGGATGACCTCTGGCTGTGGCGTGCCGATCATGGCACGGGGATAGGCTGGACAACCAACACAACGACCAACGGGCTTGTGGTCAATGGGGATAACGTCACTATTTATGGCCTAGCCGTTGAGCACTTTCACCAATATCAAACCGTTTGGAACGGCAACGGCGGGGCAGTGTATTTTTATCAGAGCGAGGCGCCTTACGATGTGCCCGACCAGGCAAGCTGGATGAATGGTAGCATCAATGGTTACGCCTCTTACAAGGTCGCAGACAAGGTGACCAGCCATCAAGCGTGGGGCGTTGGTATTTACTGCTTTTTTGACACCAATCCCGAAGTGAAGTTACACAGTGCAATTGAAGTCCCTGACAGCACCACAGGTTTAAACGGCGCTATGTTTCATGATATGACGACTGTTTCACTAGGCGGCACGGGGGAAATTACCCATGCCATCAACAGTTGGGGAGGGGCGGCAACGCAAGCCACCCCAGTGGTGCATTTAGCTAAGTAGATACGCTAACGCAGGATTATAAAGTACCGTAAGAGTGCAAGCCTGACAAAAACATATTCACGCCCAGGAAAGCAAAGGTAGTCACCAGCAAGCCGATAAGTGCCCACCAAGCTAGCATTGGGCCGCGCAAGCCTTTTACTAAACGCAAGTGCAACCAAGCCGCATAGTTTAGCCAAACGATTAGTGCCCAAGTTTCTTTCGGGTCCCAAGACCAATAACCTCCCCATGCTTCAGCTGCCCACATTGCGCCTAGTATGGTTGCAATGGTAAAGAAACCAAAGCCGATGGCGATAGATTTATACATTAAGTCATCCAGCACTTCTAGCGCAGGTAAACGCGTTGCCAAGATACCGCGCTCAGCCAACAAATAAGCACTCGCTACCATCGCCGCCAAAGAAAAGGAGCCATAGCCGATAAAGTTAGCGGGAACGTGAATTTTCATCCAATACGATTGCAATGCAGGCACCAGCGGCTGTATACCGTTGGCATGACGATCAAAGGTGTACCATAAAATAAAACCTACAGCAGCACTCACCACCAACATGACAAAACCGCCCAATTGCTTGGTGGCATAGCGTTGTTCGTAGTACAAATACAGTAGCGAAGTAATTAGGCAGAATAAAATAAACACTTCATATAAATTACTTACGGGGATATGTCCAACATCTGGGGCGATTAAGTAAGACTCATACCAACGTACCATTAAGCCAACAAAGCCCATTAACACTGCACTCCACACTAAGCTGGAGGCCACCCTGCCTGAAAACTCAGAGCGCATAAATGTTGCAAACCAGTAAGTGAGCATGCCTAATACAAACAGCACGTTCATCCACATAATGGCAGATTGGCTAGAGAATAAGAATTTAAGCAAAAATGCTTGGTTGGCGCGCCCCAAATCACCGTGATACAAGCTGATGGAAAACACACTAATAACAGCAATCCCAACAACCAGCAAACGGATAGACTTCCAAAACCAACCTAAACCACCAAACACTACTACCGCACCAAATAAGAAGCCTGTTTCATAGACATCCATGTATTGCCCATAGGTGGTATAGGCGAATATTGCGCCCAATAGCAATAATACGGCATAAGCCCAATCAGGCCAGCTTAACTGCTTTAACAGCGGGACGGGTTCATCATTCATTAATAGTGTAGTCATCATGTACTCCTAATATTTGCATGTATTCACGCTTAACTAATACGCAGCTCTGAGCAGTTAACTCTCAAGTAGCCGTTTTAGTTGACCTTGTAGCTTATCAAATTCAATTTCAAAATCACGGGTCTTGCGATTAGCGGACATCGCAAACAATACCTCTTGTTTTTTGACCAAGAACCAAATGCGACGTTCACGAATATAGATCATCGCAAAAATACCGATCACCAAAAACACTGAGCCAAGATACACTAAATTCTTGCCTGGTGAGCGAGTCAATTGCAAACCGCTAGCCTCGCGCTGGTCAAAGCTTGTCATTTGCAGATACATCGGCGCCCCATAGAAGAATGAATCACTCACGGCACTCAAACTCTCTTGTATAAATTGCTCCGCGCTTTGATCGGCCAACAAAGGTTTTAGACCAGCCTGCGTGCGTGTCATATTGTAAGCCTCAAACGCCGCACCGCTGATAATTTTGATATAAGTTTTTGCGGCTTTTTCACGCTCAGCAACTGGTACTGAAGCTTCGATCATTCTGGCAATCGTGGTGTAGCCACCTTGACTAAACGCTTGCAGCAACTTAACCACACTGGCTTGAAATTTTTCTTTTAGCTCAGGTTTCTGGTCTGCCTCTGGAAAAGCTTCTGCCGCAAATCGTCCTGCTATTTCCTGATATTTAGTTTCATCAAATAGCATGGCACTTAACTGCATATAGCCGTTGATTGAGTAATCATCATCCACGGGCATTTTGAGATATTTAAAGTCTTCTTGCGGAGTATCTCGCATGCCTGAAACAAAATAACGGCGCCCATTTAACTGCAAAGGTTGCATGTAATTCACGTACTCATGGGCTTGCCCTGCGCTATCACGCACTTTAAAAGTAACATTCGCGCCAACGTTACGGGGCTTACCAGTGCCATCTGGCGATAAATTAAGAATATTAAATTTTCTGAAATCGTTAAACTCAATTTTAAGCGCATTAGCACCCTCGCCCATCATCACTTTTCGTGCGATCACCCCTTGCATAGCAGTAGGCTTAGTTTCTTTAGCATGTAGTAGCCATGAATCAAAATGTACGGTTGAGCCGCCATCTTCAAAGCTAGATTGATAAATGGCAATGCCTTTATAGATAAACGGATGATTGACGCTAATCGTGGTTTTTATCGGCTCTTTGAGTTCAGGATCTAATATCTCAATATCACTCTCAAATGACTTTGGTTGCCCCGTTGCATAGTGCTCAATACGAAAGTCTTTGAGACCAATTTTAAAAGGTAACTCTTGAATCATGTAGCCATCACGTACCCGTAAATAAGCTACATTGCTCGCAGCACCCTCTGGCAAAGTCATATTAGCGCGGAAAGATAAGTTAGCTACGGACAAACGACTGATGGCAGGCACTTGGCTAGCTGGAATATCCAGCACTTCAACCTTTTTGAAACCCATCAACTCCTGAATTTTGAGCGGCACGTTGCCATCCATAATGCCGCCCAAACAAATTACGACAATCGCCACATGGGTAAAGATATAACCTAAGCGTTGGTAACTACCAGCCTTTGCGGCAATCAGGGTTGATCCATCCTGCTGTTGCACGGTTTTAAATCTAAACCCACGCGCGGTCAAAAACGACTTTAGCTTAGATTGCGCTTCTGTATCCCCGTTTGCCAATGCGTAAACTTGTTGGTTGCCAAATGCGCGTAGTGACTTTTCAGTTGCCGTTTCACGAAATGCGCGCAACTCACGTAGCATTAGTGGTGTGTTACGGAAGATACATAAACTGGTTGAGGTCACCAAAAACACCAAAATCAACAAAAACCAGGCACAGTGATATACATCATACAAACCAAGTAGTTGAAAAAGCTCAAACCAAAATTGTCCAAATTGCACGATGTAGTTGTTGTAAGGCTCATTTTGCTTGAGCACAGTACCCAAAATAGAGGCAATGCCCAGCACGGTGAGTACGCTCACCGCAAAGCGCATGGAGCTTAAGAGTTCGTATAATTGCTTAGAGTTTGATTGGGATGATTTCAACGGTTAACCAGACAGTAAGGAGTTGTGCTTGTAACTTGATACATAATGTCGCTTATACACAGCGTATATTTCACATCACACAAAAGATAAAAATTAAGGGTGGCGAATGCCACCCTTGTAAATCAAGCTAAATTTAATTAATGCAAACCTTGAATATAATCGGCTACTGCATTCATATCAGCATCTGATAATTTCGCAGCAATCGTGCGCATCATTTTTGCACCATCATTCGCACGCTCACCTGAGTAAAATGCTTTAAGTTGCGTAACAACATATTCAGAATGCTGACCCGCCAAACGAGGGAACTGCACAGGAATACCTGCGCCAGCTGGACCATGACATGAAGCACAAGCAGGAACGCCAACCCCTGGAATACCTGCTTTATAAATTTTCTCGCCTAAAGAACCCGCACCATTGGTCTTGGCTTTATCTGCTTTTGAGGTTTGGCTACCAAAATAGGCACCCACGTTCGCCATATCCTCAGGTGACAAACCAGCTGCCATACCACCCATAATTGCATTTTTACGCTCGCCAGACTTAAAGTTAGACAATTGTTTCGCAATATACTCAGGGTGTTGCTGTGCTAATTTAGGATACATACCCACAACACTATTACCATCCGCGCCATGACATGCCATACAAACCGTGTTGGCAATAGTTGAGCCTTTGGCTGCATCACCCGCAGCTTGAGATTGAGTAACAGCACCTAACAACAAGGCTAATGCTAGGGATAATCGACGAATGTTCATGTTGCGTTTCCTAAAACAATAAAATTAAAAAATAGTAAAATCTTAATCAAAGTAGTAAAACTATCACTAAATAAAATTAGCCAATAAAATTTATACTCCATTTTATCCAAAATTGAGTTATCGTGATAGCAATTTCGCCCTTTTAAATCTGTACTTAGACCTTTATCTCAATAAACTTATGCCTTTATTTCAACAAGCTGAATATTATATCTCGGCACACTACCTGCGTGACCTGCCGCCGCCAGTCGGCGTGGAGATCGCATTTGCTGGTCGCTCCAACGCTGGTAAGTCAAGTGCATTGAACACGCTAGCCAATCACAATCGCCTAGCTTTTGTGAGTAAACAACCTGGCCGCACACAACTAATCAATTTTTTTCGGCTTGGTGAAGATCGCTTTTTAGTCGATTTACCTGGTTACGGTTACGCAAAAGTACCTGAGAGCTTGCGCCAACACTGGCAACTCACGCTATCTAACTATTTAAGCAATCGCCCCACGCTCAATGCCCTGGTACTGGTGATGGATTGCCGCCATCCACTCACACCGCTAGACCGCCAAATGCTGGATTGGTTCTGTCCTAGCGGCCGCCCTGTGCACGTATTGCTCACAAAATCTGACAAGCTCTCCCGTAGCGCCGCGATGCAAACTTTATTAGCTGTAAAAAAAGAGCTAAACGAGACTTGGGGTAACTGCACGATTCAGTTATTTTCCAGCCTCAAAAAACAAGGGGTTGAGGAGGCTGAAAAAATTATCGGTGCTTGGTTATACGGCAATAGTGAGTCCGACTCAATTTCTAGTGAAGAGAATATCCCAGACCCCATGGCCTAAATTAATACCACGATTTTCAAACTTAGTTAGCGGTCTATAACTAGGTTTAAGCGCATAATCTTGCGCGGTATTTTTTAGCATGGGCTCCGCTTGCAGTATCTCTAACACCCACTCTGCATACTCCTGCCAGTCTGTAGCTACATGCAAGTAAGCGCCCACTTTAAGGCGACTACAGAGTAACTTCACAAACTCAGCTTGTATCAAGCGACGCTTATGATGGCGCTTTTTATGCCATGGATCTGGAAAGAAAATATGCACGCCATCCAGGCTATTTTCTGTCAGCATATGATTGAGCACTTCAACCACATCATGTTGCACTACACGCACATTAGTAAGCCCTAACTCTCCGATTTGTTTAAGCAGCGCACCAACGCCAGGCGTGTGCACCTCAACACCCAAAAAATCCCGCTCGGGCATAGTTTGCGCAATTTTAGCGGTCGTTTCGCCCATGCCAAACCCAATTTCTAAAATCTTTAAACTGCTTTCGCGCTTAAATGTTAAGTCTAAATCAATCGCTTCTGTGGAATACGGCACACCAAATTCTGGCATCAGCGTATCCAGTGCACGTTGCTGGCCAACTGTTAAGCGCCCTTGGCGAAGCACGAAGCTACGGATAGGTCGTTTTTTCAGATCATCCACTTGACTGTCAGTTTGTTCTAGTTCAGTTTCTTGCATTATTGATAGCAGTCTTCAGTCATCATTAAAAGCAACATTATAACGTATGCCGCTTGTCTCCTTGCTGAAAGCCTAGCAATGGTGATGTGAATTGTTTGGAGAAGGCGATCACCTTAAATAACTCGCCCATTTCTGCAGGCGATAGTAGTTTTTGTGCTTGCGATGCCATTGGTGCATATATTGCCAAATCATTCGGGGAAATCTGCGTAAGACATTCGGTAATACCGCAGTTAATTAAAAACTGGGCTTGGCTATTAAAACCCTTACAGTCTAAGCCATTTTCTAACCCAGCTAAGGCCACGCGGGTAAAATCAACATGTGCGGTAATATCTTGCAAGCCAACATATACCAGTGGGTCGCTATGAGCATAATGCCGATAATGACACATCAAAGTACCCTCGCTACGATGCGCATGGTAATACTCTTGACGCGTAAACCCGTAATCAATTAGCAGTATCACGCCTTGCTGCAAGATATTTGCAAGGCTTGCGACTAAACCACTAGCTAGCGGGCAAATCTCCGTCATGTAACCTACAGGCAAATTGAGTTCATTTACTTGATCAGCGAGCAGACCATTAGTAAGCGCTTGCTCTCTATAAATCAACTGTCCATCAATTTTTTGTGAAACACCGACCTCAACTAAACCACTATCTGTATTTTTAACAATATGTACAGGCAGCGCATCTAACACTTCATTTCCCAGAATCAAACCACTAAACGCTTCGGGCAATGTATCTAGCCAAGTCACTCTGGAGAAAACATCATCCGACAACATCTTCTGCATTGTTTCTCTTTGCATTGCTCGTAAGTGTGCACTAACTTCCAATATAAAATAACGTTCTGGCAACTCTTCCCGTTGCTGCAAGGTTAGCAACAAATCTAAAGCTAATCGGCCAGTGCCAGCACCCAGTTCTAAGATGTCTGCCCTAGTTTCAACTATTACCGGCGCCACTTGATTGGCCAAGGTTTGTGCAAATAGCGATGGTCGATATGAACCACTTGATTTTTTATCACTCTGATAGACAACGCCAAGTTCTGGAGCAGTTACAAAGTCACCATATTGCCCGAACTTTTGCGCACCTCCACTGTAGTAACCTAAGTTGGGTGCATACAATGCAAGATTCATATAGGTGGCAAAATCAATCCAGCCATGTGAGTCCGCAATTTCCGCTGCAATTTTCCCCAAGAGTTGCTTAGAGTAATTTTGCGCCTCCAAGCTAGGTTCTGGCATTCCAGTTTTTGAGGGGCTTGTATTTGAGCCTAGACTCGTATTCGACATTGGCGTGTTAGATAATATTGTCATATAGGATAGATTATAATAGCTTACGAGTGCTTTAACCGAACGAAAAGACCTAACCCGAAGGAAAAGCTTTGACCTCTGAACCCTTAACCTCTGCACTGCAAGACAAAGTCATCCTAATCACTGGTGGCGCAAAACGCGTAGGTGCAGCTATTTGCAGGTTGCTCCATGCGAACGGCGCGCAATTGATGATTCATTACCGCAGCTCTACCTCTGAAGCACGGGCGTTGCAGGCTGAACTTAACCTCAAACGCGCGAACTCTGTTGCCATTATTCAGGGTGATTTGCTGAATTTGGCCGTTTTACCCAGCATGGTACAAGAAACCGTCAAGCATTTCGGCAAGTTGGATGTGTTAATTAACAATGCATCCAGTTACTATGCGACTGAAATTGGCGAAATTGACGATGACCAATGGGAAGACTTGGTCGGCTCCAACCTAAAAGCGCCACTATTTTTATCTCAAGCTGCCGCACCAGAGCTACGCAAACAGCACGGCTGCATTATTAATATTACCGACATGCATGTTGAACGCCCGAAAAAAGGCTATATCGTTTATAGTGTTGCCAAGGCTGGCTTGGTGACACTTACTAAATCACTCGCCCACGAATTATCACCCGAGGTGCGAGTGAATGCCGTTGCCCCAGGCCCCGTGATGTGGCCAGAAGACAATCCACAATTTGATGAAGTTTATCGCCAGCGCGTTATCTCACAAACCTTACTCAAGCGCATTGGCGAACCAGATGATGTGGCAAAAGCCGTCAAGTTTTTGATTCAAGATGCACCTTTTATCACAGGGTTAGTGATTGCGGTGGATGGTGGGCGCTCACTAAACCTGTAGCGCAGCGACAATCAGTCCAGACTTATGACCAAGTATCAAACCATCACCATTCATGCCCTTGCCCCAGAAAAGCCTCTCGTAGGCCAAACATGCAACGGCTGCGGCGTATGCTGCGCACTAGAACCTTGCCCTGTCAGCCTGTTATTATTATGGCCACACCAACCATCTTGTCGCGCACTGACTTGGGATGACACGAAACAACGCTACCTTTGTGGCATGGTCGTTGCACCATCAAAACACCTTAAGATAATCCCCCATTTTGCAAACAAAATTGCAGCAAAATTATTTAAACGCTGGATAGCAGCAGATCAAAAATGCGACTCTGATGCAGAACCAATGACGCTTTAATCTGATGCGCCATCACCCAATTTAATCTTATTAATCAATTGTTGGTTTAATAAAGCCGCAATTTCTTTATAATACCGCCCATGACAATACATTACCCAGAAGGCGTAAGCCAAAACTTTCTTAAACTTCGTAACAGCCTGATTAGCGCAACTGGCAAAGCCATTGGCGACTACAACATGGTAGAAGAAGGTGACACCATTTTAGTGTGCATGAGCGGTGGCAAGGACAGCTACACCATGCTGATGATGTTGCTTGCGCTACAAGAACGCGCGCCTGTGAACTTCAAGCTGATTGCGATGAATCTTGACCAAAAGCAACCTAATTTCCCAGAGCACATTTTGCCCGCATATTTAGAGCAGTTGGGGGTAGATTTTAGGATTGTTGAGGCCGACACTTACTCCATCGTCAAAGAGAAAATTCCCGAAGGGAAAACCACTTGCTCTCTTTGCTCGCGTTTACGCCGTGGCATCATTTACAAGGTAGCACACGAGCTTGGAGCCAACAAAATCGCGCTGGGGCATCATCGCGATGATATTGTGCAAACACTTTTCCTGAATATGTTTTTCGGCTCAAAACTCAAGGCCATGCCACCAAAACTCAACACCAACAAGGGTGAGTTTATGGTGATTCGCCCTTTAGCCTACTGTGCGGAAAAAGACATTGCGAGCTACGCACGCGGCATGGGCTTTCCGATTATTCCTTGCGACTTATGTGGCTCGCAAGAAAATTTGCAGCGTCAAAAAGTGAAAGATATGCTAAATGCATGGGAGCTAGAACAACCTGGACGCATTAATAATATATTCCGTGCGATTACCAATGTTGAGCCCTCTCACTTAGCTGATACAAGTTTGTTCGACTTTAAAAATCTAAGCACTTCCCCCATTGAGACAGAAGACCCTTTGTTTGGTGACATTGCAGAAAAGGCAGATGAGGCCTTGAGCATCTCGAGTGTAGAAGGCACTAAGATTAATTTTGTGCGAAATATGGCGCATAGCTGACGATTATTTGTGCTTTAATGCGTTTGTTGAACGATTTTCTTGTATC
Organism: Methylophilaceae bacterium; assembly: GCA_036504995.1. GTDB lineage: Bacteria > Pseudomonadota > Gammaproteobacteria > Burkholderiales > Methylophilaceae > DASXUG01. The sequence continues at coordinate 44,649 of DASXUG010000005.1, forward strand.
TCGCAAAATTTACTCTTATCATCACCCAAACGCGTTACACTCAACCAAAGTATTTAATTTAAAAAGCCTTTATGTCTAAACTGTTAATCGTAGAATCGCCTTCAAAAGCCAAAACACTCAAAAAATATCTCGGCAAAGATTTTGAAGTGCTGGCTTCATACGGTCATGTGCGTGATTTGATACCAAAAACGGGCGCTGTCGACACCGAGCATGATTTTGCCATGAAGTATGAGATTATCGACCGCAACTCAAAACATGTCGATGCAATTGCTAAAGCCGTTAAAGTTGCCGACGCCATCTACCTCGCGACCGACCCGGACCGCGAAGGGGAGGCAATTTCTTGGCACATTGCAGAGATTCTAAAAGACAAAAAGCTACTCAAAAATAAAACTTTAAAACGTGTGGTGTTTCATGAGATCACCAAAAGCGCCGTACAACACGCGATTGATGAACCACGCGATATTGCAATGCCACTGGTCAACGCGCAACAAGCGCGCCGTGCTCTAGATTATTTGGTTGGCTTTAATTTATCGCCGCTACTTTGGAAAAAAATTCGCCGCGGCTTATCCGCAGGTCGCGTGCAAAGCCCCGCGCTGCGTTTGATTGTAGAGCGTGAGCTAGAAATTGAGGCGTTTACAAGCCGAGAGTATTGGACTATCCATCTCGAAAGTCGTAAGCATCAGCACGCCTTTGATGCGCGTTTAGTACAACTCAACAGTGAAAAAGTAGAGCAATTTACGATCACCTCACAAGAGCAGCAAGCAGATATTGTAGGTAAGTTATTGATTGCCAGTGCTGGCAAGGCTACCGTTAGCCGCGTTGAGAAAAAACAAAAAAGTCGCAGCCCAGCCGCACCATTTACCACATCCACCTTGCAACAAGAGGCGGTGCGTAAACTTGGCTTTACCACCAGTCGCGCCATGCGCGTTGCGCAGCAATTATATGAGGGTGTCGATATTGGCGGCGGCGCAGTAGGTTTAATTACTTATATGCGTACTGACTCATTCAGTCTGGCGGCTGAAGCTGTAACGCAAATTCGTGACTATATCAAAGGCCATTTCAGTGCAGACTATCTGCCCAAAATGCCTATTGCCTATAAAACCAAAGCCAAGAATGCACAAGAAGCGCATGAGGCGATACGCCCAACCGACATTAGCCGCACACCTGCCAGCTTAGAGGCCTATTTAACGCCCGAGCAATTTAATCTGTACGAAATGATTTGGAAGCGCACCGTCGCCTGCCAAATGACACAAGCCAAGTTTGACGCGGTGAGTGTAGATTTGGCGATTGGCTCCGAGGCCAACTTATTCCGCGCCACTGGGCAAACTATGGTTTTCCCAGGGTTTATCGCTGTGTATATGGAAAGTATCGATGATGCCGAAGAAGAGGGCGAAAGCAAACTTCCGGTATTAGAAACAGGTGAAGTACTCGAAGTTAGTAAGATATTTGGCGACCAGCACTTTACTGAACCGCCACCACGCTACTCTGAAGCCAGCTTGGTCAAAGTGCTAGAAGAGTATGGTATTGGCCGCCCATCCACTTATGCCAGCATTATCTCGACCTTGCAAGATCGAGAGTACGTGTTGCTCGACAAAAAGCGCTTTACCCCTACCGATGTTGGTCGCGTAGTGAATAAATTTCTAACTGAGCACTTTACCAAGTATGTAGATTATGGCTTCACTGCTAACTTAGAAAATGAGCTAGATGATATTGCAGATGGTGCGCGTGAGTGGATTCCCGTTTTAAATGATTTCTGGTTAGGCTTTAACCAACAGATTGATGCGAAAAAAGATGTTGAGCGCCCAGGGACTGAGCTTATTGACGAAGCCTGCCCCAAATGCGGCAAGCCACTATCTAAACAACTTAGCCGCTATGGCAGCTTTATCGGTTGTACTGGTTACAACGACACACCAAAATGTGACTACAAACGTAGCATAAATGGCGATGCAGCGATTGGCTCAGAGCCCACTAAAATCGGGGTTGATGAAACCAGCGGCAAAGATATTTTATTACTGGTCGGCCCATATGGCCCTTATTTGCAACTCGGCTTACCTGAAGAGGATGCAAAGAAGAAACCTAAACGCGTTAGCATCCCTAAAGATATTGCACTGGCCGATGTTAACTTAGAGGTCGCTAACAAGCTCATTGCATTACCGCGGGACCTTGGTTTGCACCCTGAAACCAACAAAAAAGTCATCGCAAATATTGGCAGATTTGGCCCATACGTTAACCACGATGCTAAATTTAAATCGATCCCTCGCTCAGATAGCGTTTTTGACATTGATCTAGAGCGTGCTGTCACGCTTCTGGCACAAGCTAACACTGGTCCAGCTCCTATTCGTGAATTGGGTAAGCATCCGACTGAAGATGGTGATATTGCTATTTACTCAGGCAAGTTCGGCCCTTATGTTCAGCATGGCAAAGTACGCGCCACCATTGCTAAAAGCCAAGAGCCAGAAAGTATCACGATAGAGGAAGCGCTTGAGCTACTTGCAGCAAAAATAGCGAAAGACGCACCTGCCAAAAAAACAGCCAACAAGAAAGCGCCTGCAAAGAAAGCTGCAAGCAAAACAACCAGCGCTACGCCTAAAGCTACGGCAACTGCAAAAAAACCAGCAGCCAAGAAAGCCACAGTTAAAAAAGTGCCTGTGAAAAAAGCCGCCGCAAAAACTACTGCCGTAGAATAGATGAGCTTTTAGCAAACTTATTCTTAGCAGAAAACAAAAAAGCGGCTTATAGCCGCTTTTTTATAACTGTGAACGATCGCGCTAAACTATTTTGTACTAACCTACACGCTTAACTACGTTACCGTTTTCTATCCACTTACGCACGCGTTGTGCATCGCCAATACGTTGGTTTTTTGTTGCTGAATCAAGCAACACGATAATCACAGGCTGCCCAGCAATTTCTGCTTGCATCACTAAACAACGACCAGCCTCATTGATAAAGCCAGTTTTTGATAAACCAATGGTCCAGCTATCACTGCTCTCGCGGACAAGCACGTTGGTATTGCGAAACTCTACTGGGTTTCTATAGCCTGCAATAGCAAATTCTTGTGCCGCTGAAGTGCTGACTTGGCGAATTTGTGGGTAGGTATAAGCCGCCTTAACCATTTTTACCAAGTCCTCAGCGGTCGAAACATTGTCACTATTCAAGCCTGTTGGGTCAACAAAGCGTGAATGTGTCATTCCTAATGAAGCCGCCTTACGATTCATCGCCTGTGCAAATGCATACAAGCCACCTGGGTAATTACGGCCCAACACTGAGGCCGCACGGTTTTCTGAAGACATAATCGCCAAGTGCAAAAACTCTGCCCTAGTCAATGTAGTACCTACTTGTAAGCGTGAGTGCGTACCTTTTAGCGTATCAATGTCTTCATCAGACACGGTCAGATACTCTTCCATTGGCAAATGCGCATCTAGCATCACCATCGCCGTCATCAATTTTGTAACAGAGGCAATAGGGGTTGCAGCGTCAGTATTTTTTGCGTACAACACTTCCCCAGTGTTCTGGTTCACTATCATAGCCTTCGCTGAAGCTAGCGAAGGCATGCTCATCACGCTAGGCTCTGAAGGTGACATATTAAAGTTAACTTTTTCAACTTTATATGCATTATTTTCAGCCACTTTAGTTCTGGCGCGCATATTACTGCTCGCTATTTTATGGCTCTTCAAAACCACATGCTTACGTGTATGCGTTGTTGACGCTTCTGTCGCCAAACTTGTGAGCGCAAACATCAACATAGCGCCTAATAAAATACTTTTTTGCTTCATCACGCCTTCACTCCTAAAACGTTTGACACATATTATCCAAATTATCCTAATTTGTCATTAAGATAGCGTTTATTCTTAATAAAAGTTCTACATTTTGTCAGTTGGCAAAAGTGACTGACTTTGTGAGAAAATAGACAGCATATAACTCAATTACGGCAAAAACTTATGAAAATCAACCCAGACCTATTTTATACCGAGCAACATTTATGGGTAAAGCCAGTGGACGGTGGTCAATGGCTCGCTGGCATTACGGATTACGCCCAAGACTTACTGGGAGACATTGTGTTTGTCGAGGCGCCTAAGATAGGGTCTGACATCGTTTTTGGCGACCCGTGTGGACTAGTTGAATCGGTCAAAACAGGCTCTGACCTGCACGCGCCTATCACAGGGAAGGTCACTGAAATTAATCCAGCCGTGCTGGATACTCCTGAATTAATCAACGACAAACCCTATGACGCGTGGATTTTTAAAGTTTCAGCCGAAGAAGCCCCAAACACGCTTATGGGCGCAAGTGAATACCAAGATTTTTTGAATAAAAGCTGACAGTTACCTTAAAGCTTCGCGCACTCATTGATAATAGCACTTCACATTAAGCTAAGCTCTGATAAAACCTAGAGCTTAGCTTAGCAGTTGCTGAACCAATAAACTACTTAGCAGGGTTTATTGCGTGGAGATTGAAAGGCGCACGGAAGCTAACATTTCACCGACTTCGGCTTTGATTTTACTACTGATATCGTCATGAATGGTCGGTAGCTCATTTCCCAAAATACGGGTAATGTTTTGGCTGAGCTGTTGCGCAGCCTGAGGTAGCTCGGCGGCCAAGGTGTTTTTGTATTCGTCCTTGGTTTGTTGAGACAGCACAGCCAACTCTTGCGCTACCTCTTGCTTGATTTGCGCTGACATTGACTGATAAACCGACGGCAGCGCCTCGGTCATCTTAGCTTGCAACTGCTTCACAGCCATCGACTCCAAAAACTCAAGCTTCACGTCCATATCGGCTTTAATTTCCGAAGTGACCTTCTCAAACACTTCCGGCGCTTCTTTTTGCAAACTCGTCCTGAGTTCTTGCATGGTTTGGTTGTGGAATATCGTCATTTGCTGTTGTAGCGTATCTGTGATTTTTTCCATCGTTGCATTTTCCAGCACATGCAAGCGCTCGCTAAAGTGTTCTGAAGCTGATTCATGGATGGTAATCACAGTATCTTCCATCAGCGCCTTTACTTGTGAAACCGACTCCTCCTGCATTGTACGCAAGGTGCCCTCAAGTTCCTGACTCACCATTTCGGCTCTAGTCTGGTACATTCTGGGCAAGTCCGTGGTCAGATCAGCCTTGGTTTTATCCACAAAATCACGCGTTTGCTCAACAATCAACTGCTTGGCCAGTTCAGTTTCTTGCATGACGTCATTTTTAAGCTGTTCTACTGCCGTTTGATGCAAAGTCGCGATTTGCGTGTTCACATGATTCATCAGAATGTATTGATTAGTTTCATTGGCTGAGACCATGTCATGCATCAATGCCTCTTTAACAGAATCAAACATTGTTTTCTCTATGTTGTGAGACTCTGCACTGATTTGCGCAGCCATTTGTTGTTGATGCGCCAAATGTGCTGCTTCAATCTCTTGCAATAGCTCATCTCGCAAACCTTGCTTAAGCTCGTTTGAAATCAATCCCTTAGTCACCTCAACCTCTTGCACAATACTGTTTTTGAGCTCGGTGTGCGCATTATGATGTAAAGTCGCAAGCTGAGTGTTGAGCTGGTTCAGCATGACATTTTGATTAAATTCAGAGGCCTCAGCCATGTCCTGCATTAACGCCTGCTTGACGTTGTCTATGGTGGATTTTTCAATAAACTGGGCTTCAGTTTTTAGTTGGGCTGAGACTTGGTGCAAATTTTCAGCTTGCTGCGCAGCGATCTCTTGCATCAACTCTTGACGTAAGCTTTGCTTAAGCTCCACCGATAAAGATTGCGTCAACTCCCGCTTCACCTGCGCGCGCACAGCCTCGATCATGGTCGAAATCACACCCGAAGATAAGCCCTGTACTGGTTTGGCGCTCGCTTCCGAGTACACCTCGGTAAGCATCGGAATATCTTCTTGATCTTCTATCATGATAGGCTCTCAGAGTGGTTAATCATTTATAAGGTATTTAATATTGTTACGCTGAAGCATTGTATTTTAAAACGATGGTTTCTTTTAAAGCTTGGCTAGGTCATAAGAGTTAATTTCATAGCCGCGATCTCGATAAAACTTAAAACGCTCTCGTGCTTGCTGCTTATCCGTGTCATCCCGCCCCACAATTTCCACCAACCGCGTAAATCGGCTAAAAAAAGTTGGCGTGACTGCTTGCAAATTAACCAATACATCGTGCTGCAATAACGCTTGCTGTTGCCAATGAATAAGCACTGGCGTTTCTGCGGCTGCGTCATGGGTTACCATGCAGTGTGGTAAAAAACTAGCCACATGAAATGCCCACAACGTTTTATCAAGCGCAACAGCTTCCTCTTCATCGGCTACGTGTACCGTGATTTGCCTGCCTTTTTTCAGTTGAGTTTGCATCACCAGTATTGCTTGGTCAACCTTGCGCTCAACATTAAAAATAAAATCAACGCGCGTCAAATCTTAGTCACTCGCACGATTCATCAAAAACTGCGTCAGCAAAGGCACTGGGCGGCCTGTTGAGCCCTTATCTTTGCCCGATTTCCAAGCGGTTCCTGCGATATCCAAATGCGCCCAATCATACTTTTTAGTATAACGCGACAAGAAGCAGGCTGCAGTAATACTTCCACCTGCGCGCCCACCAATATTCGCCATATCAGCAAAGTTGCTATCAAGCTGAGACTGGTAGTCATCTAACATGGGCATATGCCATGCGCGATCCAGTGCTTCTTCACCCGCTGTTAATAGCTCTTTTGCTAATCCTTCTTGATTACTGAATAAGCCACTGAGATGATGACCTAAAGCGATAACACAGGCTCCCGTTAGTGTTGCGATATCCACTACAGCGGCTGGCTCAAAGCGTTCGGCATAAGTTAACGCATCGCATAAAATCAGGCGGCCCTCAGCATCCGTGTTCAACACCTCAATGGTCTGACCTGACATACTGGTCAAAACATCACCTGGGCGTATCGCGTTGCCATCTGGCATATTTTCGCAGGTTGGAATAATGCCTACCACATTCAGCGGCAGATCCATCTCTGCAATCGCCTTGAAAGTACCGAGCACACTGGCTGCACCGCACATATCGTATTTCATCTCATCCATTTCAGCCCCTGGCTTGAGTGAAATACCACCCGTGTCAAAAGTAATACCTTTACCTACTAACACGACAGGTTTTTGACCTTTTTTACCTTTATTGTGCTGCATCACAATCAACTTGGGAGGTTGCACACTGCCTTGCGCAACGCCCAAAAGCGAGCCCATGCCGAGCTTTTCCATTTCAGCCCTATCCAGCACTTGCACTTTTAAGCCATGTGATTTCACCATCGCTTTGGCTTGATCTGCCAAATAAGTAGGCGTACAAACATTCGGAGGCAAATTACCTAAGTCTTTAGCCAAGCGCACACCTGCCGCTAAGGCAAGGCCTTGTTTTAAAGCTAGTTCTGCGGCCTTTACCTCACTCGCTTGTGCCACATGTAGCTCTAGCTTTTCAATGTCGCGGCGTTCCGCTTTATCCTCTTTCGCGGTTTTACCTTTCATTTGCTCAAAGCGGTAAGTCGCATCACTGGTAACTTCAGCCAGCTGTGCAACTTTCCAAGCCAGTGATTGTTTTTTAATTTTCACCTCGGCTAAAAAGCTGGCTGCATTCGTCGCACCCGTTTTAGCCAATGCTTTGATTGAAGCAGCGATTGCCTTTCGGAAATCAGTCTCTTTCACGTCAGACTCTTTGCCCACCCCGACCAACAGCGTACGTGGGCTCGTTACGCCAGCTAAGCTATGTAGCAATAAGGTAGAGCCAGCTTTGCCATCCATATCTCCACGTTTAAGTACGGCAGCAATCTGCCCACCTGAAACTTGGTCTAATACGCTGGCTGCTGCGCTCATTTTCTTAGATTCATACACTGCAACGATCACACAATCGTTACGTTGTTTTTCCGGTTTACCACTTTTTATGCTAAATTCCATTGAATCTATCCTTATTGACGAAATCAAATTGAATTATCCTGCGTTTTTAATCTAAATCCAAATCATTCATCACAATAAATATGATTTATAAACTATGATCTTTAAAAAAGCCCTACAAAAAGAGCTGCTCAGTACCGCAATTGTTGCATTCGTCGTGCTATTTGGCATTGTCATGGCGCAACAAATTGCATATTACATCGGGATTGCCTCTAAAGGGCGACTGGCAAGCGATGCAATCACCACATTATTGGGCTTTGGCATGGTGCGACTACTCCCCATGATACTCAGCCTATCTTTATTTTTAACCATATTGATGACGCTAACCCGCTGGCATCGAGATAGCGAAATGGTGGTGTGGTTTTCTTCTGGCTTGGGGATTTCTGCATGGGTACGCCCAGTGCTTAGCTTTGCGTTACCAGTCGTGCTCGTGATCGCCATCCTGAGTCTATTTATCACGCCTTGGGCCACCCACAAAAGCGCTGATTATCGAGATCAACTCAAAAGCCGTGATGAACTATCGACCATTAGCCCAGGGGTATTTAAAGAATCTAGCCAAGCTGACCGCGTCTTTTTTGTCGAAAGCTTTGATGAGTTGGGCAATGTTGTCAAAAATATTTTCGTGCAGTCGATACAGCATGGCAATCTTGGCGTGATTGTCGCTGCCAAAGGTCATCGCGAAACGCACGCCAATGGCGACAACTTTCTAGTCATGGAATCAGGTCGCCGCTATGAAGGCAAGCCAGACACGCCAGAGTTTTCAAGCACTTTATTTGAGCGTTATGCTATCCGCATTGAGCCTGCAGAAATCAAACAACAAGTCGTGAATACGCAAGCCAAAGATAGCTTGTCTCTGTTAACGCAGCATGACCCTGAAAACATGGCCGAGTTGCAATGGCGGCTAGCGCTACCGATTTCCGCGATATTACTGGTCTTATTAGCGATTCCACTCAGTTTTGTAGATCCACGCTCAGGCCGCTCTGCCAACTTTATGATGGCGATTTTGGTCTATATTATTTACAACAATCTATTGAGCATAGTCCAAGCTTGGTTAGCGCAAGGCAAAATTAATAGCCTCATCGGCCTATGGCCTGTGCATATACTGTTTCTAATTCTCACTATTTATTTGCTATATCGTAGGCTATTTCAACTACCGCTTATCCCAAGATTTAATAGGCCAAGCCCTAGAGGTAAGCAAGCATGAAAATTCTCAACCGATATATCACTCAAGAAATCACCTACAATATCTTGCTGGTAGTCTTTGCTCTGCTCGCTATGTTCTCATTTTTTGATTTAATTCAAGAACTTGAAAGTGTTGGGAAAGGCACTTACGGCATAGACAAGGTTTTGCTATTTGTCTTGCTTAGCGCGCCAGGTCATGTGTATGAAGTTGTTCCTGTGGCCGTGTTAGTAGGTACCATGTATGGATTAGGTCAACTAGCCAGAAACTCCGAACTGGTCGTCATGCGGACGAGCGGCGTTTCTATCAGCAACCTAGCGTTTTCATTACTTAAAACTGGACTGACTTTTACACTAGTCACGCTTATCGTTGGTGAACTGGTAACCCCCTATACGGAAAAAGCCGCACAACGCCTTCGCATGAAGGCAACGGACTCTGTGGTTGCACAAGATTTTCGATCTGGCTTATGGGTCAAAGACGCCAATAATTTTGTCAACGTCGAAGAAATACTGCCCGACTCAAGCTTGATTAACATTCACATCTACGAATTTGATCATACATTTAAACTAAAAAGCATTACTAGCGCGAAGGAGGGCATATTTGACGGACATGACTGGATACTTAGCAATGTCGTGCAAACTGAGCTAGGCGATAAAAACAATAGGACAGAATTTTTATCAAAGGCGCAGTGGAGGTCATTGATACGGCCCGAGTTGCTGAATATATTGCTGATAAGTCCCGAAAAAATGTCTTTATGGAATCTATATTCTTATATCCATCATTTAAGTAGCAATAAGCAAAAAACCACACGCCATGAAATTGCACTTTGGTCGAAACTGGTCTACCCCATGGCCTGCTTGGTAATGATGGTATTGGCTTTACCCTTTGGCTTTTTGCGCCAGCGCGAGGGTGGAGCCAGCATGAAAATATTTGCAGGGATTATGTTAGGAGTAAGCTACCAAGTATTAAACCGACTATTTGGTCACTTGGGCCTACTCAATGACTGGTCAGCAGTATTTAGCGCTGTTACGCCCACGCTATTATATTTAGCCGCTGGAATCACGATGCTGTTATGGGTGGAAAAACACTAACTAGGCTTACTAAGACTGGCTTTAGGATTTTGCTTAGGCAGCAATATCAGTCGAGTACCAGTTAGACGATCATGCAGAAACAGCCCTTCTCGATCAAATAAAGCCCATAAAAATGTAGGCCCAAAAAATAGGGTAGCCAACAAATATCGTTTACAGGCTTGATGCATCGAAATTGGCTGGCCAATATAATTTACCACACGAATACGCCATGTTTGCATGGCTAAGGTTTGCCCGCTTTTAACCCAGCACCAGACAAAATACGCCCCCATCACTGCCCACAAAAAAGCTTGTAAAAGGTAGCGCTTTGGCGCATGAGTAGCATCACCGAACAACCATATAAACAGCAATGTTGCCAGACTTAGCACCGCAAGTAACAGTATGCTTTCATACAGCATACTCGCGATACATTTAAAGTAACTTGGCTTTGCAAAAATAGGAGAAATCAAACGGTTAATTTCTAAAGATTAATTCTAGACTTAGACGAGAAAATTAATTCTCAAACTCTTTGCCATACTCATCAGGGTGCTTTTTACGTAAAACCTCACGCTGATCTTCAGGCAAATTCTGATATTCACGCCATTTTTTATGTAACTCTTCTTTTTTCTCCGTGGGCATGGCTTGAAATTGCTGGTACTTTTTACGTGCGTTTTCACGCTCAAACGGTGTCATACGACTCCAGCTATTCAATCTCTGCTGTACACGCTCTTGGCCTTGTTTATCCATTTTTGGGTAGTCACGGGCAATATCCAACATTTTTTCTCGCTGCCACGGACGTAACGTATCCCATTCCTCAGCTAAAGGAGCCAACACTTTATGTTGATCTGCTGACAGTTGTGCCCAGCTTGGATCAACACCGCCTCCAGCAAATACTAAACAGGCAGCCAAACTCAACCACAATGCAACGACTACTTGTTTTGCTCTATCCATGTAGTAAAACCTTGATCTAAAAATGCCTCTGGGGGCAACTCTTCACCCAATAAAAACGCATCCCCTTGCTCTAAAGAGGTTTGATTGGTTAATTGCTGCGTGATTAAAAATGCAACCAATACCGCGCTCAGCAAAATCCCCGCCGACATCATGGCCTTATGCTGCTGAAAATATTCCCCGAACATATGCAAAACGCCATTGTGGCTTTGGACAGACATCATACTGCGCTGCGCCATAATCGATACCGCTTGCTGACGTGACGAAGCTAGCTTGCTGGTGACAGCACCATCAAGCTTAGTCACACCCTCATCCAACAACTGAATGATTTGCTTTGCTCTGATTTCTTCCTGAAAATCGTTTGTACTCATGATTTGACTCCTGCTTTTTCGAGTCCCTGTCTACTTAATGCGCTACCAGAAAACCCGTGCTTCTCTAAGGCCGATGCCAGCGAATGTACCGCGCGTGAGCAATGGGTTTTCACACTGCCCTCAGAGCAGCCCATCGCCGCCGCAGTTTCTGCAACGTCCATTTCTTCCCAGTAACGCATCACAAAGGCTTCTCGTTGACGCGTAGGTAAATTTTGTAACGCAAGCTCAATTATAGCAATAGTTTGCGAGCGCTCAAGCTGAGCTTCTGGCTCATCCTCGTCACTATGCTGGTCGGACATCAGTGTTTCCAGCGGGTCTCGCTCATCATCATCTTCACTATTTCCAGAGAATGATGACAATAAGGTTGTCCACAAATTACGCACTTTTTGCCGACGCCAGTGGTCGCGCATGGTGTTTTGCAAAATGCGCTGAAACAGCATAGGAAACTCGCTCGCAGGGCGATTACCGTACTTTTCTGCTAGCTTCAGCATTGCATCTTGTACGATGTCCAAGGCTGCATGATCATCACGCACAGCATAGGCGGTCTGCTTAAAGGCGCGTCGCTCGACTTGCGCTAGAAAATCCGATAATTCTTGTGCTGTTGCCATACTGAATAATATGATTTCAATCTATTGTTATCAATTCTAACTATTTTTCACACTTTTAGTATAACAGGTTTATTTTTTGTTCTATGCTATGCATCAAACACAATCATTTAACTATATCGTCATATGGACGCCATACGCTCACTTTACTTGTGAGCAGTCTGGCTCTAATTAATTCAATTTATAGATAGTAATCAATCATGGCAAAAATACTGTTCTTAGCAATTGCAGCTTGGCTGATCATCACAATTATCAAACGTTATCAAAACAGCATCAGCAACTCAGCCAAACCTAAACAGCCAGACATTGAAGACATGATACGTTGTGCAAAATGTGGCGTGCACCTTCCAAAATCAGATAGCATCATGGTAGATCAAGAGCATTACTGCTGCGAAGCCCACAGTAAATCCCATGGCAAAGCCGCCAAATGACGGCTCGATCATTATCCAGCATCGATAAAATGGTGGCTTACTGGCGTTCTATCAGCATCTTTAGTCTTTACCGCATCATTATTGCGGGTATTTTTGTCGCCTCGCATTTTGTTTCAGAAAACAGTCGTTGGTGGCTCAACACCAATCAAAACCTATCTTTTAAAATCGCGCTTGCCTATCTTTTTGTGGGCTTTATTTTGGCGGCCAGCACTTGGTTTAAATGGCCACAATTTAACCGCCAAGTAACCTTTCAAGTCATTATTGACATCGCTTTTATTGTGGCACTGATGTTTGCGGGCGGCGGGATAAAAAGCGGGCTAGGTCTGCTACTGGTTATCGTGGTGACTGCAGCCAGTCTGATTAGTGATGGTCGCTTATCGCTATTTTATGCGTCGGTCGCCACCGTCAGCCTGCTAATCGAGCAATCTTACGAAATAATCAGTTGGAATGACCATTACAATGATTACACACACGTAGTTATGCTATGCCTAAGTTGTTTCGCTACCGCGTGGCTCGCCCACACTTTTGCCAAACGCACACATTTCAGTGAAAGCCTCGCCGAACAACGTGGTATAGACTTAGAAAACATGAGCCAGATCAACGCACTTATTACCCAAGAAATGAAAGACGGTGTGTTAATTGTTGATAATGAGTTAAAGCTCCGACACTACAACCAACAAGCGGAAAGGGTACTGGGCACCACTTTATCATCTCTTAACAAAAACTCGATTGAAGAGCTGTCGCCTGAGCTAGCATTTATTCTGCAATCTTGGATGCAAAATGAATCGGATAACGAAGCCATTAAATTTAGCTTTTTAGACCTAGAGTACCGATTACGTTTTATGTCTATTGGCGCCAATCGCCAGCAAGGTGCCATCATTTTCATTGAGGATTGGAGCCTTATGCAGGCGCAAGCGCAACAAAACAAGCTTGCCGCACTGGGGCAGCTCACCGCCAATATGGCGCATGAAATTCGCAACCCCTTAGGTGCAATTAGCCATGCTAACCAGCTATTGCAGGAAGAAAACCTCCCCGAATCTGCTACCAAACGCTTGCTAGAAATTATCGGTATTAATGTGCAGCGCATGGACCAAATGGTCAAAGATATTTCTGAACTTAACCGCCGCGATAATATGCATCAGGAGCAGATTGATCTAGTGGATTTCGTCAGTGAATTTCATGACCACTTTTGTGAGGTAGAAAAAATTCCAGCGCACGGTTTTGCCTTGCATATTGGCGACCAGCCCATTCATATCCTGTTTGACCAGCGACATTTGCATCAAATTTTATGGAATTTATGCCGCAACGGCTGGCGGCACAGCCAGCAGGAATCAGCCAGCCTAACCCTATTGATATACCCCTCTAAAGACAATATGAGTGTAGTGTTACAAATTCTAGATGATGGGCCTGGGATCCCAGCTGAAGCAAGGTTACACATTTTCGAACCCTTTTATACCACGGTATCAACAGGCACTGGCCTAGGTCTTTATATTGCACGCGAGCTTTGTGAAGCAAATGGTGCTAATATTCAGTATATTGCACGTGAAAAAGGCGCGTTGTTTTCCATTAAATTTAAAAGAGTGTAGCAGGCACAATGTCACAAAAACCCACATGTCTCGTCGTTGATGACGAAAGTGATCTCAGCGAACTGATTGTATTCACCCTGCAGCGCATGGGTGTGAATGCAGAAAGTGCTGATAATTTAGATGATGCAAAATTCATGTTGCGTCAGCGTAACTACGATTTATGTTTAACCGACATGCGACTGCCAGATGGCAATGGGCTAGATTTAGTAAAACACGTTGGGCAAAATCATACAGGCTTGCCGATTGCGGTAATTACAGCCTTTGGTAGCGCTGAAAACGCTGTTTCTGCGCTAAAAACAGGCGCATTTGATTACATCACCAAACCCATTTCACTGCAGCAGTTGCGCGCCCTCGTCAATTCAGCACTTAAGTTATCTGAGCAAACCGAAGTCTCAGCCCAACCTACCAATATGATAGGCGAGTCTGAGGCGATTATTGAAATTCGCGGCACCATTGAGAAGCTCGCTAGCAGTCAAGCGCCCGTATTGATTCATGGTGAACAAGGGGCTGGCAAAGAGTTATCTGCAAGATTGATCCATGCCAGTAGCACGCGCCGCGACAACCCATTTATTAAAGTCAGTTGCGGCAGCATTTCAGAAAAGAACATTGAAAAAGAGTTATTTGGACACATCACAGGCTCTCCTCCAGAAGTCCATATTGGCTTGATTGCCAGCGCCAATGGCGGAACCTTATTTTTAGATGAAATTGCCGATTTGCCGATTGCAGTACAGGTGAAGCTACTGCAAGTGATTCAAGATAAAAAAATACGCCCGATGGGTGCGGATAAAGATGAGTTGATTGATGTGCGCATTATCAGCGCTACGCACCGTAACATTCAAACCATGATTGAGCATGGTTTATTTAGACAAGATTTGTATTACCGCATCAATATTGTTTCTATCGACATTCCCGCACTGAGAGATAGATCATCGGACATCCCTTTATTGTCTCAGCATATTTTGCAAAGACTATGTAAAGTTCATGGCAAAAACATCCCCACGATTGACGAGCAAGCCCTTGAGAAACTTATCAATTACGATTTCTTTGGCAACGTACGTGAGTTAGAGAATGTGTTAGAGCGCGCGCTGACCTTGTCTAACGGTGAAACGATCAAGGCGGAAGATATTCAACTGCGTAGCAAACCACGCCCAACCCCGCTGAATGTAGACTCTTCTGGCATGGCACTACCAGACTATCTGGAGAACATCGAAAAACAAGCGATTTTAGACGCCTTAGAAAAAACCAAACAAAACAAAACAGCCGCGGCGAAATTATTAGGCATTAGCTTCCGTACGTTACGCTATCGTTTATCCAAATTAGGATTAACAAAAGATAACGAAGAACTAGACGAACAGTAAGAAAGCTAGCAGTAAAGTTTAGCTTTGTAAATCAAATATAGCTGCCAGCTTAAAACTGGCAGCTAATCTAAACAAGTAGCCACTTAAGGCAATTAGGCCAACAATACCGTCGCCAAATAGATCAAATACAACGCACCGTTAATCCACAAGTGCCAGACTTTCAAACCGCCACGCGCCACTGTTGCGCGTAGCCAAACCGCCGCTAGCAAGGTAATCAACACGCCAGACAACACCTCTACACGCGGCTGCCAAGGGGTAAGCATAATGCCAATGGCTGGCAACAAGGTACCCTGAAACACCATTGCGCCTGTAATGTTGCCAAAAGCTAAAGTATCTTTGCCCTTACGTATCCACAGAATGCTATTCACCTTTTCAGGTAACTCTGTTGCGATAGGGATAATAAGCAAAGATAGCAATAACGCTGAAATACCAATAATTTGCGCTGCTTCTTGCACACCACCAATAAAGCCTTTTGCGCCAGCAAGCAACAGAGCCAAGCCAAGTAACAACTGTAACACCACCACGAACATATTTTCTGGCAAACCAATGCGGCATAAAAACATGGTGTCTTCAGCCTCTGTGGCATGTCCATCAGCAACCAGTGATTTTGAAGCACGAATCGTCATTAAGATATAAATAAAATAGATAAATACCATGGCAAAGCCTATGCCATAACGTACGACTGACTGGGTGTGCGGCACAAACAAAGCTAACGTTGCAAAGGCAAACGCAATAATAAAGAAGTTCAAATCGCGAATTAAACCCGTACGCTCAGGACGCAATGCACCACGCGCACCACGCGCCTTCAACACTGACAATGCCATCAGCGATATAGACAGGGTCGCCAACATTAGGGGCGCGCCCAAAATAGCCCCTACGCCGATTTCCTCATTCACGTGCGCATCTTGCGTACCTGCCAGCAAAGCTAGTAATGGCACAGAGGTTTCTGGCAAGGCCGTACCGATTGCCGCAAATATCGAACCTGTGACGCCTTCGGATATCCCCAGTTTTTCACCCAAATGCTCAAGCGCATTGGTAAACACTTCAGCAGCGATTAGAATAACCACTAACATTAGAAATAATTGAAGAAAAACCATGTAATATCCTAGCGAAATGTAATGCCGCTAATTTTATCGGATAAGCCTAAGTCACGCACAAATAAATCACTGATGAAACCTTTAACTATCGACAATACTGGGATTTGCGCCCAAGCGACACAAATAGCCTCGCCCAACTTTGACGCGCGTCCTGATGGCTCAACAGCTACGCTGATTGTGGTACACAACATCAGTCTGCCGCCGCAACAGTATGGTGGCAATGGCATTATTGAGCTGTTTACTAATCAACTCAATCCAGATGAGCACCCCTATTACGCTGAGATCAGCCACCTCAAGGTATCCTCACACTTTTTGATTCGTCGCGATGGCGTACTGATTCAGTTTGTTTCATGCATAGACCGCGCATGGCACGCAGGGGCATCGCAATGGCAGGGGCGTGAGCGCTGCAATGATTTTTCGATAGGCATCGAGCTTGAGGGCAGCGATTTTGAAGCATTTGAAGCCGCACAATACCACACACTCAACCAACTTATTGCCAGTTTAAAAGCACAATATAATATTGAGGCGGTTACAGGCCATTCAGATATTGCCCCAGGCCGAAAAACCGACCCGGGACCATTTTTTGATTGGTCGTTGATATGTCAACAACCTTAAGGTTTATGTTCGAGGCGTTTACCAAGACTAATCGCCAACACCCCCAGCAACACCAAAGCTGTGCCGAGCAACTGTACCAGCGTCACTTTTTCGCCCAAAAATAAATAGGCGAGAAAGATGGTCGAAACTGGCCCTATCGAACTCATCAGCGCGGCCTTGCTGCTGCCTAAGTGCTGTATGCCTATATTCATTAACACGGATGGCAACACCGTCGCTACTACCGCCATGAGCAGGCACAACCAGTAAACTTGCGCAGGCAAGTGCATCGCCACCTGAATATCTTCACTGATTGCAAAGTGCGCAGCACTGGCGACCGTGGCAATCAGCATGGTGTATGCCGTAAACAATGAGGCACCGAGGCGTGGGATAATGCGCCCGCTGCACACCAAATAAGCGGCATAAACAATCGCGCTAGCCAATACCAACAATGCGCCTAACAGGGTTTTGACGCTAGCATCATGTGGCACACTGACATCATGCCACACCACTAAAATCACCCCAGCATAACTCGCCGCCAAAGCAAATACTTCACGACGGCTAATCGCGCGCTTGAATACAGCAGCACTCATTAACACCACCATGGTCGGGTAAAGAAATAAAATCACCCGCTCCAAACCCGCTGTGACATATTGCAAGCCAGCAAAATTCAACCACATCGAACCATAACCGCCAACCGTCGCCAACAACACAATGCCTACCAGCTCTTTTCGGCTTAGGGCATCTTGCGTATGTTTTGAGCGCGCCCAAATTGCCAGCCCGACAAAAAATGGAATCGAAAACAGCATACGCAAGGCAATCAGGGTGGCCGCGTCTACCGCGTAGACATACGCCAGTTTCACAATAATCGCCTTAGACGAAAATGCGATAGCTGATACCAGCACCATGATGGAACCAAAGTAGATATGTTGTTTTTGAGTTTGCATGTTAAAGCCCTTAAATATGGGGCTCAACGAGGTGGGAAATAACTAAGATCAACCGCGGAGAGCCCGCGGTTGCAATGTTATGACGACTTATTTACACACAATAGCAACCGCAGCAGTAGTTGGCTCGCAGCCAGACCGCCTTGGCAATAATCGCTGATGTGTACATAAAGTTTGTCATAAGGATGCGAACTTTACGCAATACCAAACTTTAGGTCAAGAGAAAAATATCGCACGTACTTCACGCGCAAAAAAACCAATTCGCTCTAGCCACTCCTTGCGATGAGCTTGGCAAGATACTGCAAATTCAAGCCATCCACCTTAGGCTGCCATAGACTGGAGTTTTCAGGGAAATCTCTAAACTCGCCCGTGCGCACATAACCCATGCGCTCATAAAATGCAATCAATTCGTGGCGCAGTGAAATAACTTCCATGTAGAAACCAATCACCCGCCACTCGCGCTGGCAAATAGCCTCTGCGGCTTGAATCAGTGATTTTCCATAGCCTTTATTTTGCATGGTTGGCTTAACGGCAATCATGCCGAAGTGTGCGGTGTTGCTGCCTGATAACTCTTGCCATTCGCAACAAATAGTCGCAACCACATGATCGCGCAATACACCAATCAAAATAAACGCATCTTTGCGTTTAATTACGCTAGCAATTTCTTGGGTAGTGGTACGCTTACCTTCCAGCAAGTCTGCTTCGGTTGTCCAGCCTGCGCGGCTCACGTCACCACGATAGGCGCTATTGACTAGTTGTGCAATGGCCTCTGCGTCAGCCAGCTCTGCTTTATGAAAATTTAACATACGACTACTTCACTATTTTTTGTACGATCAAGCTACCCACCATATCACCTTCAACATTGACGGCTGTACGCAGGGTATCCAGCATACGGTCTATGGGTAACAAAATAGCGATCGCTTCGGCTGGCAAGCCAACACTTTGCAACACCATCACCATGGTCACCATGCCTGCACTGGGGATGCCAGGGGCGCCAATAGCGGCAATCATCGCGGTCATAAAAACCACCAGTTGCTGGGCAAAACTAAGATCTACGCCCATCAAATTAGCAATAAATAGCGCGGCAGCGGCTTCGTATAAAGCAGTACCATCCATATTAATAGTTGCGCCTAGCGGTATTACAAAGCCAGCAATCTCAGGCCTCACATGCAAATGCTGCGTGGTACAACGTAAGGTCACAGGCAAAGTAGCAGAACTCGAGCTGGTAGCAAAGGCCGTGACTAAAGATTCCCGCGCGCCACGCCAAAACCACAGCGGCGTTTTGCCCGTAAATACAAACAGAATCAGTGGCAAAATAACCACGCCATGCAGTAATGTCGTGCCAACAATGACGGCTACGAACTTGGCTAGCGTCGCCAACATGGCAACATCTTGTACTGTAATCAGCTTAATCAGTAATGCTGCAATACCGTATGGCGCCAAGTGCATCACCCAATTGACGACTTGCATGGTGATGTCCAAAGCCTCTTGTAGCAAGCCTAAAATGTTTTTATAACGCTCACCACCCACCACTAACGCAACGCCTAAGAATATGGCGAATATCAAAACTGCCAACACATTGCCTTCCGCCAAGGCTTTAAATGGATTGACAAACAAGCCATGTAAAAATGTAGCGAAAAACTCAGGTAGCGGCATTTGCTTCGCTTCAAAATTCTGCATAGCCTCTTGAAACAAGCCTACTGCCAAACCGCTGCCTGGCTTGAAGTAAAGACTTGCACTAATTCCTACCAACATGGCAATCGCCATGCTGCTCGCAAAAAAGATTAAAGTAGTGACCCAAACCTTGTGCATTTGTTGGTGTTGACGCAAATTGGCAATCCCACACGCAATGCTACAAAACACCAGAGGAATCAAAATCATTTTGAGTAAATCAACAAACAGCGTGCCGATGATGTTGGAAATATACAGCCCGTTTTTCACCACATGCTGCTCAGCCCCCAAGCCGTGAAAATACACCCCCACCAGCACACCAATGACGGCACCGATAAAGATTTGTATATTTAGACTAAGCTTGAAGCTGGATGACTTCATTCTGCTTCTTTTGTATCAGCAACTGCAGCATCTTTAGGCTCGGCTACTTTCGCAACTGCAGCAGCCTTCTCAAACACCGCCGCAAAAAAACCATCGGTTTGATGTAAATGCGGTAATAGTTTTAAATATTCGCCCGTGTTTAAGTCTATTTGTTGTTGTGTCAACACCTCGTTTGCGGGCACCAACTTAAACTCAGCATGACTGGCTAAAAAGGCTTCGGCAATTTGTTCGTTTTCTTCTTTTATCAAACTACAAGTCGCGTACACTAAACGACCACCCGCTTTTACCAATTTGGCGGCCCGTTCTAAAATGCGGGTTTGTTTCGCGGTTAGCTCAATAATATCCTGTGGGGTTTGGCGCCACTTTAAATCTGGATTGCGGCGTAAGGTACCTAAGCCACTGCAAGGGGCATCGACTAATACGCGGTCAAACTTACCATTTAAGCGCTTTAATTTTGGGTCGGCTTCACTCGCAATCACCTGAGCATGCAGGTTAGATAAACCCGAACGCTTAAGTCTAACCCCCAAGTTATCCAATCGTTTTTCAGATACATCAAAAGCGTATAAACGACCCGTATTGCGCATAATGGCACCCATCGCTAGGGTTTTACCCCCTGCACCTGCGCAAAAATCAGCAATCATTTCACCGCGTCTTGGCGCGACGATTTGCGCTAAGATTTGACTACCTTCATCTTGCACCTCGATTTTTCCATCAGTAAACATTTTATGACGGCTAATCGTCATTTTTTGCGGCATGCGTAAACCGAGGGGTGAAAATGGCGTGAGGGTAGGCACGGTATTTTCTTTGGCAAATAGCGCCAATATATCTTCACGGCTAGCCTTAAGCGTATTCACGCGTAAATCTAAAGGTGCGGGCTGATGCATACTTCTGGCAATGGTGAGCGCTTGCTCTTCACCGTATTGCACCACTAAGGTATCCCAAAACCATTCAGGCAAATCGGCTTGCATATACTTAGGTAAATCATCTGTGTTTTTAGCCTTAATTTCTTTCGCCCACTCTTTTTGTTGGCTGTTGAGCGTTTCGTCTAAATCACGCATGCTCATGCCTTGCACGCGCAGTAACCAAGCTAACAGTAGCTTGCGTGGGTCATCACCGTCGCATACATACTCAAGGTAAGACTTACGACGTAAAACGCCATACACTGACTCCGCTACAAAAGCGCGGTCTTTGGTACCTAGCTCGCGGTTTTGCTTAAAAAACCAGCCTAACTTGGCATCTGCAGGGCCAGTATTAGTCAGCACATCGGCTAACGCCATGCCTGCCAGACGTAATAAATTGGGGTTGATACTTTGCATTATTGTTCTCGATTAAATGGTTATTACTACTATTTTGCTGCAAGTGTATTGATTACTTGCTCATACACTTTGTCGTCTTTGTCTATTTTACGGATTTTCATGGGTAAGTAGTGATAATCTATCCCTAGCCACAGTTCGAGCTTGCCTTCACCCTCATTGCTGCTTTTGGTAATGTGCAAAGTTTTAACCTTGCCTAAACCTGTTTCTATCTCTTCCTCTCCTTCAAAACGATAAGGATATTGATTTAATTTTCGCCCATTAGTCACGGTGATTTGCATTTCAGTCAGCGGCGGCACAAACATGAATTGATACATAAAACTCAGCATATCTTGCGTGCCTGCTGGCAAATCGACCACGCTACTTGCCGCATTTTCTTGTAAGGTTAGTTTTGCTGATGCCCAATCGAAATCCGCGTGGTGCAACTTATTACCATCTTTACCAAACTGATGCGTAAAGCTACTGGGATTTAAGCCTGTTGAGCTGATCACCCCCTCACTCTTTTCAATATCTTTCGCCTTGACAAATGCCGCTGCAATGCCAGTTGCGTGGCGCTCGCTAGTCAGCCTGTAATGGCCATCCGTACTGCGCCTAAAATGCACATCAGCCTCGCCAATTTTACCGTTGCGCAAGATATCAAATAACATATCAATTTGTGTTGGTAATTGATGCAGTTGATCTGCAGTGAGTCCTTGAGGCGCTTCCTCTTGTGGTGCAGTTTGTTCTGGCAGTTCTGACTTTTGCTCTGCTGCTTGATCAGGTGCTGCTAAATCAATGCCAGTCTTCGGTGCTATTTGTACCAATGGGTTATCAGGGGGCGCTGGCGGAGCCCCATTATTGACCACAGCATCAGGCGTTGCGGTTGGCTGAGAGGGTCTAGGTGTAGGCTTGGGTTTGCTCGGAGTAGCGTGTGCTGTTTTTTCAGTGGCAGGCTCGGCTACTACCACATTGGGTTGTGGCGGTGGTGACATCAACTCTACGCGAATATCATCGTGCGTATCACTCGCCCCATTTAAACCGATTAACCGCCAATCAAAATGATCCAGCAACAAAAGGTGCAATAGCACAGAAAACAGCATCGCCAGCGCGAGCCGTTTTAGATTTTGCCAATCAATTAGCCCAGATAGACTACTCAACATTCACGCTAGATAACACTTGGTCAATGGTCGCACCCGTATCATCATGCAAAACGATACGCACAGGCAGATGGTAGTTTTCTGCCCCTAGCCACAACTCTTTTTTATCATCTTTAGGGTCAGTGCTGGCGTTGATCAGATGCACTGTTTTGTATTTTGCTGACGGGGTTTCTACAGACGCATCGCGCTCTAACACTTTGTAGTTATATACGCGTAAATTTCTACCTGTGGTCAGCGAAACTGCTACTTCCTCACCCTTAACAGGCGCATACATAAACTGATAAGCAAAGCTGGCTAAATCTTGTGCGCCTTTATCTAAAGCCACGCTTTCCACATTGCCTTTGTTATTGATGGTGAGCGTACTTGCTGCCCAATCAAAATCCGCACTTTGATTTTTTTTGTTATTTTGCAGCGCCTCAAAGTGGCTTGGCTTTAAACCTTCCGCCGTCACCTCGCCCTCACTCGTCAACACACGCTTGCCAAACAAAGCGTACACGCCCTTACCTTTGGTGACGCTTTCCAGCGTGTATCGGCCATTTTCAACGACAAAACGTTCATTCACAGTAGCAAAAGGTTGACCATTTCTAGTCACCTGATACTCCATTTCAACCTTTTGCGGTACTCCAGAAACCTTATTCGCCGCAAAAGTAGCGTTGACGCTTAAAACCAAAGCTAACAGATAGATGTGTGCAAGTATTTTCATGGGATGTTTTTCTCTAAAAATGAAGTTTAATTGCTTACCATGAAAATTTAACGCGCCAACACCATTTTGGTTGGCGATTAAACCACCACTGTTGCGTGCTCACCAGTTGCTTGCTTACGAATATGGCCGATTCTCCAAACTTGTTCGCCCTCCGCTGCCAATAAATCTTGTGCAGCTTGTGCATTGTCAGCGGACATAATCACCACCATGCCAATACCGCAGTTAAAGGTTTTGTACATTTCAGAATCTGCCACATTACCTTGTGCTTGCAACCATGTGAATAAAGGAGGCATAGCCCAGCTGCCTTTTTTCACTTCAGCGGTTAAACCTTCTGGCAATACACGCGGCACGTTTTCGGTAATGCCGCCGCCTGTGATATGCGCCATGCCTTTCACGGGCATGGTTTCGATCAATTTGAGTAAAGGCTTCACATAAATACGTGTGGGCGCCATCACTACATCGCGGAACGGCTGACCATTGAAGTCGCTATCCATATCAATACCTGACTTCTCTATCAACTTGCGAATTAATGAATAACCGTTTGAGTGTGCGCCACTTGAAGCCAAGCCAAGCACCACATCACCTTCTGCAATGGTGGTGCCGTTAATGATTTTTTCTTTATCCACGCAGCCTACTGCAAACCCGGCCAAGTCATATTCACCCGCTGGGTACATGCCTGGCATTTCAGCAGTTTCGCCGCCCACCAACGCACAGCCTGATTGCTCACAACCTTGTGCAATGCCCTTAATAACAGCCGCCGCCGTGCCTACTTCTAATTTGCCACAAGCAAAATAATCCAAGAAAAATAGTGGCTCTGCACCTTGCACTAAAATATCGTTCACGCTCATTGCAACTAAATCAATACCGACGGTATCGTGTTTATTGAGTTGAAAAGCTAGCTTGAGCTTTGTGCCCACCCCATCTGTACCTGACACCAGCACTGGGTTTTTAAATTTTTTCGGCATTTCAAATAATGAACCAAAGCCACCAATTCCACCCAAAACCTCTGGGCGCATGGTACGCTTGGCAAATGGCTTAATTTGTTCGACCAAAGCATCGCCTGCTTCAATGTCAACGCCAGCATCACGGTAGCTGATTGAAGGGTTTGCAGTTTGATTGTTTGGTTGGTCAGAATTCAAGTTGCGTCTCGCTTTCCACAAGATAAAAACAGCTCAATTAAAAATAGCTGAGCTAAAAGGTTGTTTGAATACTATAATTTTACCCGAAATGACTCAAAAAAATGAAAAAGGATTACCAGATTACCGCTTGATTTTGCTTGCGATTGCTTGCATATGGCTTGTTTACTTGCTTTTGCCCATACTTTCGCCTTTTTTAATCGCAGTAATTCTGTCTTACATTTGCAACCCGCTAGTCGATAAATTAGCGCGTGTTCAAATCGCCACGCGAAAAATTGGGCGCATATGGGCGAGTCTGGCTGTGATGTTATTACTGGCACTGATCTTATTGGCCATCCTATTAATTGTGACCCCGCTGTTGCAAAAAGAAACCAATACCGTTATTGAGCGTTTACCTTACTACCTTAATAACTTTCGCGCGCAAGTTGAACCGTGGCTAATGCAGCACTTTGGCATCAGCCCCATTTTTGACACCGCACAATTGCAGGATGTGCTGACCAAAAACTGGAAAAGTGCCTCAAATTACCTGGGGCAGTTTTTGCTAGCCCTGAGTAACCATGGCTTGGCACTTATCGGCTGGCTGGCGAATTTATTATTATTGCCTGTAGTGCTTTTTTACTTGTTACGTGATTGGCACGCACTGATTGCCAATATTGCCGAAACTATCCCACGCCCATGGCTGAGCAAAACCACAGAAATTGCGCAAGAAATCGACCAAGTGCTATCAGGCTTCTTGCGCGGACAACTCTCTGTCATGCTGTCCATGAGCTTTTTTTACTCTGTGGGCCTATTATTTACTGGCTTAGAACTCGCCATCCCTATCGGCTTATTATCAGGGCTGCTTGGCTTTGTGCCGTATCTGGGGATCATCACAGGCATCTCACTGGCCAGCCTTGCTACTATTTTGCAATACTCAAGCTTCGACCACCTTATCCCCGTATTAGCTGTTTTTGGCGCAGGGCAAGTGATTGAAGGCATGTGGCTCACCCCTTGGTTAGTGGGTGATCGCATCGGCCTGCATCCAGTTGTCGTCATATTTGCACTGCTGGCAGGCGGCCAACTGTTTGGTTTTACGGGTATTCTTGTTGCGCTACCTGTTAGCGCTGCGATTGCCGTTGGTTTACGCCATGCCAAACAACACTATTTACAAAGCGATATTTACCTCAAATAAGTACCTCCGCACATGAAGCAGTTATTGTTAGATATAGAAGCGCCCCCTAAACCCAGCATAGAAAATTTCGTGGTAGGCAGCAACGCAGAAGCGCTTAACAGCCTGCAACTTGCCATGAGCGGTAACGCACAAACCAGATTTATTTACCTTTGGGGCGAAACTGGCAGCGGCAAAACGCATTTGCTGGAAGCCTTGCAGCAAATAGCCAACGGCCAAAACATGCAATTTGTCGATGATGTACAGTCGTTATCAGATGACCAACAAATTGCCCTGTTTAACACCTACAACCAGCTACGCGAAAGTGGCGGCACGCTTATTACGGCGGGCATTGCCGCACCCACGCAAATGGCCTTGCGTGATGATTTAGCCACGCGCTTAGCCTGGGGGCTAACCTATCAACTACATCCATTGAGCGATGAAGAAAAAGCGCTGGCGCTTAAAAATTACGCCAATGCGCGTAGTATGAAACTGCCCGATGAAGTCATTGAATACTGCTTACGCTATTTGCGCAGAGATTTGCCGTCTTTAATTTCCACCATCAGTGCATTGGATTTATGGTCACGCACCAACAAGCGGGCTGTCACCATCCCCTTACTGAAACAGCTTTTGCAGCTGCCAGCCACTTGAGAGCAACAGCTTTACACAGCCACCACCTGAATTTGCTGGCTGCTGGTTTGACCTAAATTATCCAGCCAAGTCACGGCAACCGTATCTCCTACCCGTGCATTTGCCAATCTAAAGGTGAGGTAAGGGTTTTTAGAAACGCCTGTGCCCCATTGTGCTTCAAGTACAGTTTTGCCATTAAGTGTAGCGGTAACCAATTGCACAAAATGCGCAGGGATAATTTCATTGGCGTCATTTTTACGCCGACCTGTTTCCATGGGGTGACTCATCAACACCTTTACTTCGGTGATGTCGTCTTTGAGTTGGGCGCGCATTTTAATGTCGGTTGTCATCGCCTTAACCACATCCATTCTCAAGCACTTCTACGCGTTTACTTGCAGTAAAATATTGATTATTGGCCTTAATCACTGCTTTTAAATCACAGGTTTCTGCCATTTTGATGCGTGTAACCACATAGGGTAATGCGCCATTGCTAAATGTATATTGTGCCACCAGAGGCGTTGGATTTTTTTCCGAGAAAATCGTAATAGACTCAGTATTTGCAATATGACTGTTAATTTCAACCTGTACCACGGCACCATTTTCGGCTTTATCAGGCGCAATAATTTCAATTTGCGCACTCGGCGCTTCTGCCTTAATATTCAGATTTTTGATAGCATCCGCCAGCGTTGCAGATTCAAAAGCTGGTTTGTTCCAAACACTAGCTAATGCTTTGAGAGGCAAAATCAGCAGCGCCGCACCCAAGGCACAAAAGCGAACTAAAAACTGCCTACGCGTAGGCTTGGTATTGTTTTGACTTTTCAAGTCCACCAAAAAATCCTTTTTTCTCGGGTTCTATCACTTGCCGCTTAAGCTCTTTCAAGCGTGCTTCTACGATAGATTGTTGATAAAAATCACCGTCTCCCGCCTTGGTCGCAAGCTCCATCTGCTCAATGGCTTTCGGTAAATTGTAACGCCTATAATACGCCTCACCCTGAGCTTGATGGCGCAATAAGTTTTTGCCTTGCATCGTGTAAACGCGCGACTTTAATTCATAAAACGACGGATCTTCTG
Source organism: Methylophilaceae bacterium (assembly GCA_036504995.1). Lineage (GTDB taxonomy): Bacteria > Pseudomonadota > Gammaproteobacteria > Burkholderiales > Methylophilaceae > DASXUG01. The sequence goes on from DASXUG010000005.1 coordinate 71,907, forward strand.
GATAAAGACTCTGCTTACTCTCAATAAACGTAAGAGCATTATCTAGCTGATTAGTTCTTATCATGTGCTCCGCATAGCCATAAATCAAGGCTCGATTCGTTGGATAATCCATTAAGCCTGCTAAATAGGCCTTAGCGGCATACTCTGGTCGATTTTTTGCCACTTCAAGATTGGCCGCTAACACGGCAAACATGGCATGTTTAGGCGCATTTTGCTTAAGCCACTGCAACTCTTTATCTGCCGAGGCTAAATCACTTTTGCGTATATAAGCCAACGCCAGGCCATAATGCTGTGATGCCTCATTATTGTATTTTTTTTGATCTAAATTACCCTTAAAAACTTCAATTGCTACCACTGGGCTGCCTAAGTTCGCAATCAGCTTAGCCTTTACATAATCAAAATCAGGACTATACGACAGCATTCTAAAGTTGGCAGTTGATTCTCGGCTTTTCACATCGGCAATACGCTCCGCGGTTAGTGGGTGGGTACGCAAAAATGAGGGGGAGTTACCTTCCGCAAAACGAGAACCTTTTTGTAGGGTTTCAAAAAAAGTCGCCATGGCATGAGTATCAAAACCTGCTTTTTCTAATATTTGCATACCCACACGATCGGCTTCACGCTCATGGTCGCGCGTGTAATCCAATTGCTTTTGCACGCCATTTGCCATGGATGTAGTAAGTGCGCCAGAAGCCAACTGTGGACTACCACGCGCCACTAAAATAGCCGCCGCCATACCCACCATATTAATGATCGAATCTTGTTTCTGTTGCGCAAACATCCGCGCCATATGGTGCTGCACGACGTGGCCAATTTCATGGCCCAATACACCTGCCACCTCAGACTCATTATTCGCCGCCAAAATCAAACCAGTATGCACACCAATCACCCCGCCTGGCATAGCGAAGGCATTGATGGATTTATCATTCAACACAAAAAAGTTAAATTTTTGATTTTTATCTGGGCCACTCGCTGCTAGCCGATAACCAAGCGCCTGCACGTAATCTGTGACCTCAACATCGTTAATCACATCATCGCTAGACATCACTTCACGCATAATCTCATCCGCAATACGCTGTTCTTGCAGGGCAGACAAAACGGTTGCGGATGAGTCGCCCAACTCGGGTAAATCATTTGCATCGCCAAAACTGGCCGCACCATTACCCAGCAACCCTATAAATAAAACGGCACGCATAAAATTTGCGCGTAAATTTGTAGATAAATTCATCATCGTTGTTATGATAGCGATATTCGCGAGCAAGTTATTATTCTCAGCCAACATTTTAACCACAAAGACTTTAATTGATGAACGAATTGACACACTTTGACAGTAGCGGACAAGCCCATATGGTGGATGTCGGTGCAAAAGATGAAACACGCCGTATCGCGATTGCCACAGGCGCCATCCGCATGATGCCGACCACGCTGCAGCACATCATAAAAGGTGACGCAAAAAAAGGCGACGTACTCGGCATCGCTCGTATCGCCGCCATTCAGGGCGCAAAACGCACAGCCGATCTAATCCCGCTTTGTCACCCTATCGCCCTTACCAAAGTGAGCGTAAGCTTTGAAATTGACGAGGCACAAAACAGCATACATTGCAGCGTAACTACCGAAACCGTGGGCCGCACAGGCGTAGAAATGGAAGCGCTTACTGCTGCAACTACAGCCTTGCTGACCATTTATGATATGTGCAAAGCGATTGATAGAGGCATGGTGATTACTGAGGTTAAATTACTGGAAAAACAGGGCGGGAAATCAGGACACTGGTTAGCACCATAGTATCAACAGTACTCAATAAGCTCCCCCAAAAGCCTAGCCCAAGCCTCAATAGATAAAGCAGTGCAATACAGAACTCCGCCTAGCTAGCTCAGATATGCAACCACAAGGGAAACGGAAACCAAAATCTTAAGCGCGTATTGCCACACCATTACTTACTTTTCAGCTTAATGGTTAGCTCCACACCCTCGGCGTTATCGTTGGGCAGAATAAACTGAGCGGATACTGTATAAGCACCCCCTAAGTCACTTTGGGCCTCGGCTTCTATTTTATCTTTGACATCTGCAAACAGCTCTTGCATTGTCCCTCTAGGGTACAAACTACTCACTATTAATGCCTCAGGTATAGAAGTATCGTCTTTGTAAACTGGTTGAATTAACAGGCCGTATCCATTAGCACGATTCAGCGCCTGAACTACTGTGCCAGTGGGCAACTGCGCAGATTTTGCCTCCCATCCTTCCATGCTAAAACCAGGGGCTACTGCTTCCCATTCAGGCTTGGTCATGGCAAACACTTTATCAGCATCCTCTTTTGATACGACAGTCTCAGCATGTGTGATGGCAGAAAATAACACTAAACAGAATGTAACTAGTACGGTAATAAACTTAGCTTTCATATAACCCTCTCCATGCACTTCACAAACAAGTATCCATTAAACAGACTCGATAAGTTAGCAATGGTTTCATCACCTCAATCAATCTAATTAAGCGGTATTAAATGCGCCATATGCAAACAGCAACCAGAACAAAAAAGAAGTAATAAATGGCAATAGCATCGTGGTGTTGGCAATACATTTCCACTTTTTATGGTCATCAGGCAGCAACTGCTTAGGTGCGAGCGCTTTTACCTGATAATAATCAACAAGATATGAAATTCTATGTTGTGAAAAACCGAAAAATAATGAAAATACTACACCAACAAAACTGAACAAGTATCTCAGGCTATCTGAGCTTATGAATACTTTATGCTCATTGGTAAACGGGAAGGCAATCAAAGCGCCCAATATAGTGGTAAAAACCGTAAACATGGCAAACCGCATATTGCCATAGTGATTCGCTAATGTTATGCCGTCATCTTTATCACTTTCATCAGTACCCATATGTCCTCCACTTACAGTTAGTCATATCAGCTTAAATTTAATTAGAGCTAATTGTATACGCATTAGTGAACAGCACAAATGTACTGTTTTCCTACTCAACGATACCCGCCAGTTACCAAACGGCTTACAACGCGACCAACGTAGAAAGTCAGGTCATTAGTTTCAAAAAAGCAGAACAGTCTAAATACAAATTAAAATTTAGTTACACTTAATAACAATTGAATTACAATTGGATGGTTATTGGAAAACCTTAAGGGTAGCTAAGTTTATTCAACATAGACATGCAATATAAGCGCAAACAAGAACGCTATAAGCCAAAAATAAAACGAAGGCTCATTAGACTGATACACTTTTTAAGCAGACACCCATTAAATGAATTTGCAAATCAGAGCTAAATCACTCACGCAACTTGGCCTTATTACCTACGCACTGAGAGAAGCATTTGTTACCTTAATCCCGTATCTGATACTTTCATCAATCGCAACGTTATTACTACAGGCATTGCCGCTTTGGGAAAATGCACCTCACTTAAAAACCATCTATACGGGTGCAAAATTAATGCAAGATGCACTGCCTATCTTGCTATTAATTTCCATTGCATTCCAACTATCCAAGCTCAAAAATATTGATAGCGCTGGAGCCATTCTGCTCTCAACCACGCTACTAATTACAATTTTTCCATTAAACGCGACATTAATAAATAGCGATTTACACTCTAGCACTTTCTCTATTTTCTCATTTTTAATTCCGATAGTTTCTACCTGCATATTCGCCAGCTTGTTAAAAAGCAAATGGATTCCTTATCCACAGACAACTCCGCTAGCAGATAGCGTTAGGATGATTTACCGCTACACACCTGCTTTTATTCTAGGCTACCTAGCCAGCTTAATTATTTTCGAACTCATTCACACCTGTTTAAACCAAATAAGCGCGAGCAGCCTTTTTACATTTAATCAATTAGCAAGCAACACCGACTGGATGATTATATTTAGAACTGTATGTACTCACTTACTCACATTTGCTGGTGTTCACGGCACCAATATTTTTGACTTAATCATCAGTCACGACTACTTAAGCGATCTTATTGCGCCAAATTTATCTGCTAAAAATCTGGTTGATACCTTTGTCATTTTTGGTGGTGTAGGCGCTAGCTTATCTCTGGCCATTGCAATTTTAATTGTTGCAAAGGATGGTCATGCCATCAGAGTTTCAAAAATCGCATTACCTTTTTTGGTTTTCAATGTGACCGAAATTTTGCTATACGGCTTACCAATAGTGTTAAACCGCAAACTATTTATCCCATTTTTATGTGTACCTCTGATTAACCTCACCATTGCATTGATGGCAGTACATGCTGGATTATTTACGTTCACATCCACTCAGCTCCCTTGGACAACCCCGATTTTCATTAGTGGCTACTTAGCTAGCAATGGGGACTGGACGGCAGTTCTGTTTCAAGCGTTGTTATTAAGCGCCGATGTAGGGATTTACATGTTATTTGTCCGTACCTATGTCAACACGCAAAGCACTACCGAGCATTTAAATTTGCTGAAAGAAAAATTAGACATTTCCGAAAGCATTCAAACTAAGCAGGGCTTAAAATTTCAGGAGGCTCAAGCTTTTTTAGTCAACGCTCATTTAGATATTCATCGCATTATTGAGTTGATAGTCAAAAATGATCTCATCATGTTTTATCAACCAATCATCGACATCAAAAATCAACAATGCAATAGCTTTGAGGCACTCCTTAGACTCAAAATGCATGATGGAAAAATTGTTGGTCCTTATTTTATCCCTATCCTCGAGCGTGCAGGCCTTTCCACAGTCATTGATATTTGGGTATGTAAGCAAGTACGGTCAAACCTTGAGGCATGGCATCAAGACGGATATTACCCATCCATCAGCATCAATTTGCATCCAGATACCCTAGTGGATGAGGAAGCCATGAAAAAAATTGTACAGTTACTATCAGGTTTTGATGTGCAGTTTGAGGTAATAGAGCGGGCATTTTTACTGCCAGAGAAAGCAGCTGCTAATGTTCAACTATTAAAAGAAATGAACTTTAAACTTATGATTGATGACTTTGGTACGGGATATTCAAGCCTAGAACATTTGCATAACACATCTGCAGAAACCATTAAATTCGACAAACAATTAATCGACATCGCCGAATCTGAGAATGGCTATAAAATATATATGCACAGCAGCAAGATGTGTATCGACTTGGGGTTTCGCCTAGTTTCAGAAGGGATAGAAACAGAGTCTCAGCTGAATATTGTAAAAGAAGCGGGTATCCAGTTTGTGCAAGGGTGGTACTTTTCAAAAGCATTACCTACGGAAGAGGCCAAACAGTTCGCACTTTGCTTCAATCAAGGCTATTCAGCAAGGGTTACACAAAACAACGCTTAAGGCAAACTGCTTCATATCCCGCCTCAGCATTCCGAAAAAATAACAGTCAAGTAAAGCCAATATCCTTGAATAAACCACATGTCCCTGTAAACCAATATTACCCCTACTCGTTATAGGGAGTGATACTGTCCCCGTGGTATCTCTGAACAACTTTTAAGGAGCTTCAAAATGAATAAATTAATTGCGATTTTATTGGCAACAACTTTCTCTGCTGTTTCGTTCTCTGCACTAGCCGCCGAAGAAGCAACTGCCCCTGCTGCTGAAGCAGCTAAGACTGAAACTGCAAAACCAGTAAAGCACCACCATCATAAACATGCAAAGACAACTGCAGAAACCGCACCTGCTAGTGCTCCAGCAGCCGCTGAAACTAAGTAATTTAAGTTAGTCCCGAATAAAAAAGCGCCTCGAGGGCGCTTTTTTATTCGGGTTAATTAATTATTGAGTGCATAGGGTTCAGGCTGAATCCAGGGTTTATTACCACACACCAAATCTGCTACTAATCTGGCACTGGCTGGTGCCATGGTGAGGCCGTATCTAAAGTGTCCCGTGTTCAGATATAAGTTTTTGATATGTGGATGAGCAGAAATCGTCGGTAAGTTTTCAGGGGTACCCGGACGTAAACCACTCCACTGCTTAATAATTGGCTTGCCTTTGAGTGATGGCATGATGGCTTCCGCTTTGGCACTAATTTCATCACGTACAGCCTCTGTAGTGGACGGATCAAACCCTACGTCTTCAAGCGTGCTACCCGCAAGCAGATAACCATCCATCCTAGGCACCATGTAAAAACCTTCGCGGTAAACCATTTGCTCTAAGTTTTTATCTGGTTGATAGAGCAAAATCTGTCCTCGCATTGGGCGTATATTGAGGTCTTTGGTCGTTTCTTTTAATAGCTCAAAGCTCCACGCACCCGAAGTGACAATAAACTGATCTGCTTGGATAGTTTCACCGTTTAGGGTTTTCCACGCATTGAGCGATTGCACTTGCTGCAAGGGTAAAAGCTCTGTTTTTTCTAGCAGGGTGACCTTGTTCTGCTCAAGCCAAGCACGTAGAGCTTTCATTAAATAGGGTGGGCGGATTTGGCATATGGTGGGTAACCAAAGCGCATCTTCTCCACTCAGCGATTGCACACCAAACGAGCTAGCTTTCACGGGTTGCGCCGGCAGGGCATTGGCTGCGCACCAGTTAATCGCTGCATCCATATCAAAGTTAGGGAGTAGCAAAAAACCAGATTGCTCATAGTCTGCAGCGATATGTGTCTGTTGCTGCAAGCGCTGACATATTTCACCATAAGCTTTCAAGCCATAGTTGGTAAGCTGATTGACATGCGCTGAATACATCCAAGGCAATAACGGAAAAACAATGCCTGAACCCGCCCAAGATGACTCACCAGAAGTTTGACTGGCAATTTGATTACGCTCAACTATCGTCACTTGGCAACCACGTTGCACCAACTCCATCGCCGTCATGCAACCCGCGATGCCACCACCAACAATTACAATATGTTGCTTCATGCACCTTTCCCTGTGAGCAAGACCTTCTCGGCGCGGACTAAGTCATGCGGCTTAGCAAGCAAGACGACAATATCACCCTCTTCAAAGATAAATTTAGGGTTGGCTGAGACGGGCTCTGAATTACGCCTAATGGCTGCAATCTCAACATTGCAATCGCCAAAATAAATATCCATCAACGGCTTACCTATGCAATACGCCAGCGAATTAATAGGAATAGAGTGCAATCTTGGTATCGACTTCTCGACCGCATCATCGCCATCGGAAACGCCGTGGAAAAAGCCCTTAAACATTTTGTAGCGCTCTTCACGAAACGCGCGAATACGTTTGACCACACGATTAAGCGGCACACCGAGCAAGACCAGCGCGTGGGAAGCAAGCATCAAGCTACCTTCCAGCACCTCTGGCACCACTTCTGTTGCGCCTGCAGCACGTAACTTTTCCATGTTGGCATCATCAACGGTTCTGACAATGGCAGGCAAGCCTGGAAAGTAATCATTAACCAAGTGCAAAATTTTAATGGCTGATGCTTGGTCGTTATAGCTAATGACGAGTGCCTTAGCGCGACTCGCGCCAGCGGCTTCCAACACCAAGCGTCGACCTGCATCGCCATACATAACATTTTCGCCGGCACTGGCGGCCTCCTGCACACGAGCGGGGTCTATATCTAAGGCAATAAAAGGGATTTTTTCTTCTTTTAAGAATCGACTCAAGTACTGACCGCTTCGACCAAAACCACATACGATAACGTGATTCTCCAGCTCTTTACCAGCCTCGCCAATATGATCAATCTGTTTGCGGCGGTTTTTGGTATAACTACGCGCAAAAAACTCAGCAATTTCTAAATTACGTTGAATAATAAATGGCGCCGCTAGCATCGACAGCAAGGAGGCGGATAAGGAAATTTGCAACACCTGATCACTTATCAGGCCATTTTCTACACCCAACGCAAATAGTACAAAGGTAAACTCACCCGCCTGCGCCAATGTCACACCCGCACGCACCGCCACCCCTGGTTCATAGCCAAAAAGTCGGCTCAATAACGCCACCACCAAGGCTTTAAATATAATTAAACAAAGGGTCATCAGCAGAATGCCCAGGACATTATCTAACAGCACATGAATATCTAGTAGCATGCCCACCGTGATAAAAAACAAACCGAGCAAAATATCACGAAAAGCCGCGATGTCTGATTCCACTTGGTAACGAAAGCGCGTTTCTGAAATCAACATGCCAGCCACAAACGCGCCAAGCGCGTAGGAAAGGCCAGCCATCTTACTCACAAACGCTAATAGCAAGGTGACCATCAACACGTTCATTACAAACAACTCACGCGAACGTTGACGTGCCACTAAACCAAACCAGCGGTTCATGATGTTTTTACCGAATACAAATAATAGCGCCAGCATCAAAGCCGCTTTTAACAACGCCATCATCAGCATATACATTAACACTTTGGGCGGGCTGGCTAGCGCTGGAATCAGCACCAACAAAGGCACAACAGCAATATCTTGGAACAACAGCACACCCACCGCCACTCGGCCGTGACGGGAGTTTAAATCTAAGCGCTCAACCAATAACTTAGACACAATTGCGGTAGATGACATGGCTAGCGCGCCAGCCACAACCAGCGCTGTCCGCCAATCCATTTCAAAATATCTGCATACCATCATAATAATGCCCATGCTGATCGCCACCTGCAGACCACCCAGTCCGAGTACGATTTTACGCATGGCGTATAGCTGAGATAAGCTAAACTCCAAACCTATGCTAAACATTAAAAACACAATGCCAAACTCCGCTAACTCACGGTTAGCCTCACTATCTGGCAAAATATGAAACGTTTTAGGACCTAAAATAATACCCACCAGAAAGTAAGCCAGAATCGCAGGTAGATGAAGTACGCGGAATAGCGCAACCGCAAGCACAGAGCTTGTTAACAGGAGTAAAATAACGGGTAGGGTGTCTTGCATGCTTAGGTTATAAGGCAAAAATTATGCCGAGGCCAGTTAATTTTGACAAAAAACTGGTCACAGTCAGTGAAATTTGCGTATTCTTCCTTTATTCGTAGGGCATTCCCTTTTATACTGGCAAGGTATGGGAATCCAAAATTTAAAAAACCAACATTTACCAACCCACGAGACAACGCTGATGAGTGGCGCTAAACAATCGCCGATTGAGCTAGCAAGAGAAGTAATGTTGATAGAAGCGCATGCGATTGAGGCACTGAGCCAGCGCTTAGATACCCACTTTGCTAACGCGGTAGACCTCATTTTACAATGCCAAGGCAAAGTTGTGGTAAGTGGCATGGGAAAATCGGGACATATTGCCAACAAAATTGCAGCAACCCTCGCCAGCACTGGTACTCCCGCATTTTTTATGCACCCCGCTGAGGCAAGCCATGGTGACCTTGGCATGTTAGACCAAAACGATGTCATGATTGCCCTATCTTATTCTGGCGAGAGCGAGGAACTACTCACTATTCTACCCATGATTAAGCGCCTTAAAGTCAGGATTATTGGCGTCACAGGCAACCAACAGTCTACCTTGGCCCGAGCATCTGATATTCATCTCGACGCCTTTGTTCCACAAGAAGCTTGCCCCTTAGGTTTAGCGCCAACTGCCAGCACTACAGCCAGCTTAGCGCTAGGCGATGCGCTGGCATTAGCGGTGCTGGATCAACGTGGCTTTTCTGCAGAAGATTTTGCCATGTCTCACCCCAGCGGCAGTTTGGGTCGCAAACTATTGTTGCGCGTCAGCGATGTGATGCGTCAAGGAGATGCAGTGCCTGCCGTCAACCATGACGCAAGCTTAAAGCAAGCACTGCTAGAAATGTCTCGCAAAGGTTTAGGCATGACCGCGATTGTAGATACAAACAATATTCCTCTAGGTGTATTTACCGATGGCGATTTACGCCGCGCCTTTGAGCAAGGGATAGATATACAAACAACCAGTATTCAAACAGTGATGCACGCCAATCCCTTGCATATTGCGCCAGACCAACTGGCGGTGGATGCTGTAGCACTGATGGAAACAAAAAAAGTAAGCGCCTTGCTCGTGATTGATGCACACGGCAAATTAATTGGCGCATTAAATATGCATGATTTACTGATGGCAAAGGTGGTTTAAAAGCATGTCCGAACAAAATTTGAGTATTGAAGAACGCGCAAAAAAAATTAAAGTAGTGGTATTTGATATCGACGGCGTGATGACAAATGGCGCACTAGGTTTAGGCGACGATGGTCAAGAATACAAATTCTTTCACTCGCAAGACGGCCTCGGCCTAAAAATGATCAGGAAAACTGGCCTGATCATCGGCATCGTCACTGGTAGAACCTCTAACCTTGTGGTTAAGCGGGCTGAGAACATTGGTGCTAAATATATCTATCAAGGGGCAGAAGATAAATTAGCTTCTTTTCAAGCCCTGATCAAAGAAGCCAACGTGAGTGCAGAAGAGTGCGTATTTATGGGTGATGACGTGATTGATATACCGCCCATGCGCCGTTGTGGTTTAGCAATTACAGTGCCGCATGGTATGCCGCTAGTCAAAGAATATGCCCACTACGTGACCACGCGGGAAGCTGGATTTGGTGCAGTACGGGAAGTGTGTGAGCTTATTATGAAAGCACAGGGCACTTTTGACGGCCAAATGGCTCATTACCTAAAGTAGTAGAAAAAATAATGTATGGTCGCGTAACCATGTTGTTCCCACTTACCATATTGGCAGTGCTGGCTTTGCTTACGCTATGGATAGAGCATAGCGTCAAAGCACCGACCAAAGTGCTGGATGGCAGTAATCGTCATGACCCTGATTACTATATGGAAAACTTCCACACATCAAAAACAGACGCACAAGGCAATTTACATTACCAGTTAGCCGCTGTTGAAATGCAGCACTTTCCCGATGATGAAAGTACCTATTTATCTCGCCCCCGATTTACGCAATACGGTGTGGGTAAACCGTATACCCAAATTGAAGGTCAGAAAGGGGTTGTCTCTAAAGATGGTAAAGAAGTAGAGCTTTATGAACTGGTAAAAGTGAACCGCCCAGCGTTTGCAGGGAGAGGTGCAATGGGGGTATTTACGGAGTACCTAAAAATTACGCCCGATAAAGATTTAGTCACCACCGATCAGCCTGTTACCATTACGCAAGCGCCTAAAACGGTCATTCATGGTACAGGTATGATTTATAATAAAAAATTAAACACGCTGACTTTGCTTAAAAAAGTGCATGTACACTATGAGCGTCGTAGCCCACCACAAGCTAGCGCAAAACATCACTAAACAGGGGCAATTTGGCAAACAGCTAATGAGAACTAGACTTGATTGAAAGATTAAAGGGCTGGTTTCGGAGTCAATATGAAGATGCAATATAAACGTTTATTAATTTTGGCACTATACGCATTACTGGCGTTGAATGCTTATGCAGAAAAAGCGGATCGCGATAAGCCAATTGAACTTGAAGCAGATACGGTAACCGTCAATGACGCTAAAAAAACGAGTGTTTACACAGGGAACGTCATTTTGACACAAGGAACATTGACTATACGCGGTGATAAGCTCGTCGTACGTGAAGATATTGAAGGCTTCCAACACAGCACCTCGTACGGCAACCCGACCACTTTCAAACAAAAGCTTGAAGGTAAGTCTGAGTACATGGAAGGTAGCGCTCAGCGTATCGAGTACGATGGCCACATGGATAAAGTACAGTTATATACACGCGCATGGGTTAAACGTGGTGAGGATATAGTGCATGGCGACTACATTAGTTATGATGCAAGTTCAGAGTATGCTGAAGTGATTGGCGGCGGCCAGCAAACAAAAAGTGGCACAGCTCCCAGCCCAGGCGGACGTGTAAAAGCTGTGATTCAGCCAAAAAAACCAGCAACACCATAACCCAGAGGCAAAAGCTGAGCTAGAAGCATCTCAGCTAATTAAGGTCACACACCAATAAACACAGCTTGATATTTAAGTTAAGCAAGATAACACTAAGCATATATGAGCAAATTAATCGTAGAGAATCTACGTAAACAGTATAAAGCCCGTACCGTGGTACATGACATCTCCCTTGAAGTCTCAAGCGGTGAGATTATTGGTTTATTAGGCCCCAACGGTGCAGGTAAAACCACGAGCTTTTATATGATTGTGGGCTTGGTACCATTAGATGCTGGACGCATTACTTTAGATGGCAAAGACATTAGTGCCATGCCCATACACCAACGGGCGCACATGGGGTTAGCTTACTTACCACAAGAGCCATCCATCTTTAGGAAAATGACGGTATCTGAAAACATTTTAGCCATTTTGGAGCTCAAGAAGCTTAATGAAAAACAAAGACACGAACGCTTAGAGTCACTTTTGCATGAGCTGCATATCACGCATATTCGCAACAATACGGCTGTCAGCTTATCAGGCGGAGAACGCAGACGTGTTGAAATTGCACGCTGTCTGGCAACTGACCCTAGTTTTATTTTGCTGGATGAACCATTTGCAGGGATTGACCCGATTGCGGTGTTAGATATACAAAAAATCATTCGTTTTTTAACAGAGCGCAACATTGGGGTACTGATTACAGATCATAATGTAAGAGAAACCCTAGGCATCTGTGATAAGGCGTATATTGTGAATGAAGGACGAGTATTTGCATCAGGTAAACCAAACGACATCATCAATAATGACAGCGTAAGAGAAGTCTACCTTGGTAAAGATTTTCGTTTATAGTCTAACTGAAGATATAAAATAATTAATCAATGAAACAAAGCTTACAACTCAAATTTTCGCAACACCTAGCGCTTACCCCGCAGTTGCAACAGTCCATCCGCTTACTTCAGCTCTCTACCCAAGAGCTGAATCAGGAGTTGGAAACTATTTTGCAAGAAAATCCTTTGCTGGAACGTGCCAATAAAAACGATGATAGCGTAGACACGCCTGAACACTTTATCCCCACAGATGCGCCTGAAACCAGCATAGAAGCACCTACGGAGGCGCCAAAAACAGAAGCCGTTCAGTTGGAGTTTGATGATAGCTATACCGATTTCGGCAACAGCAATCGCTGGGATGAGGGTAATTCTGGTAATGATGATGAGGGTGACTTCACTTTTCAAGAGGCGATTGCGCCGACATTGCGTGAACATCTCACCAGCCAAATTCAACTGATGCCCCTGTCAGAACGCGATCAAACACTTTCAATGTACTTAGTCGATACGATTAATGACGACGGCTATTTAGACCAATCACTAGAAGAACTTTGTGAGTTACTACCAGACGAGTTAGAAATCGATATTCTCGAGCTGCAAACTGCGCTTAAACATATTCAACACCTTGACCCACCTGGAATTGGTGCGCGTAACCTTGCCGAATGCTTAAGCCTGCAACTGCAAGCACTTCCAGAAGACACGCCACATCTGGCGTTAGCACTCACTGTCGCTGAGCAACACCTACCCTTGCTGGCCGCCCGTGACTACGCAAGAATGCGCAAACTTTTACATTGCGACGATGACACGTTGAAAAGCATTCAACAACTGATTACGCAGCTCAACCCAAGACCAGGCGCTGATTTCACAAAAATCGCCTCTGACCATTATATTCAACATGAAATCATGGTCAAAAAAATCAAAGGGATTTGGGTCGCCAGCCTCAACGATGACGTAGTGCCTAAACTACGCATCAATCAACTTTATGCTGGCATACTCAAACGTAACCGCGACAGTTCAAGTCAGTATTTAATGAGCCAAATGCAGGAAGCAAAGTGGATGATTAAGAATATCCAACAGCGCTTCTCTACCATTTTGCGTGTTTCGCAAGCCATTGTAGATCGCCAACGCAACTTCTTCGAGCATGGCGAAGTGGCCATGCGACCGCTCGTTCTGCGTGAGATTGCGGACGAGCTAGGCTTGCATGAATCCACCGTTTCACGGGTTACAACACGCAAGTATATGCTCACTCCACGTGGCGTTTACGAGCTGAAATATTTTTTTGGCAGCCACGTTGCAACAGAATCAGGTGGGGAATGCTCAGCCACTGCCATACGCGCATTGATCAAACAAATGGTGGCTGAAGAAAATTCCAAGAAGCCGCTATCGGATAATCAAATTACTGAAGTGCTCAGTAAGCAGGGCATCGTCGTTGCAAGACGCACGATTGCAAAATACCGCGAGTCTCTTAATATACCCGCGGCCAACCAGCGCAAGTCGCTTTAAACTTGCGTTTAACAAAAAGGAGATCACCATGAACCTCAATCTAACCGGCCACCATTTAGAAATTACACCTGCGATGCGCGAATATGTGCAGAGCAAGTTAAGCCGAGTCAGCAATCATTTTGACCATGTGATTGATGTAAAAGTGACCATGAGCGTAGAAAAACTGGCCCAAAAGGTCGAAGCGACCATTCATGTGCCAGGCAATGATATTCACGCTGAAAGTATCGACGAAAACATGTACAGCGCAATTGATACGCTAGCCGACAAACTGGATCGTCAGGTTTTAAAACATAAAGAAAAACACGGCGATCACCACAAGGTGAATGGCGCAGTCAAACATCAAGCGTCATTGGAAGAGTAAATTTTAATATCATCATGAGACTCTGAATCATGTCCTCCATCAGCGTCAGTCAGCTTTACAAAGACACTCGCAGCAACCTCAAACTTGCATGGGTTGCTGGTCTTGAGGGAGGTAACAACTCACTCACCAGCGAGAAAGTTACCAAGCCCTCACTGGCGTTGATAGGACATCTCAACTTCGTACACCCCAATCGAGTACAAGTATTGGGTTGCGCAGAAATGGATTATCTTCGCAGCTTAAAATCAAAAGCCCTAGAACAATCTATCAAAAATTTGTTTTCTACAGATCTCGCAGCCGTTATCGTTGCAAATGGTGAAAACCCGCCAGAACAATTAATCGCCGCGGCAAACAAATGCCGTACTCCCTTATTCACCACGCGCCTTATCAGCCCAGATTTAATGGACATTCTGGGCCATTATTTAGCCCAAGAGATGGCTGAATCCACCAGTATGCATGGGGTATTTTTAGAAGTTCAGGGCTTTGGCGTGCTCATAAAAGGTGACCCAGCGATTGGTAAAAGCGAATTAGCATTGGAGTTAATTTCCCGTGGACATCGCCTGGTGGCTGATGACATGACTGATTTTTACCGCGTTTCACCAGAACGTATAGAAGGCCGCTGCCCGCATTTGCTACAAGATTTTTTAGAAGTACGCGGACTCGGCATTTTAAATATTCGCGCCTTGTTTGGGGATAATGCGGTCAAACCCACCAAACCACTAGATTTAATTATTCAGCTAGAAATGGCTGACACCCTTGCCCCACTAATGCTGGATAGGCTGAAAGTGAAGTCTCACAGTGAAAATGTGTTGGGGGTTAAAATTCCCAAAGTAGTTATTCCAGTGGCGGCTGGTCGCAATATTGCGGTATTGGTTGAGGTAGCTGTACGTAATCATATGCTATTACTAAGGGGCATCAACGGCACGGCGCAATTCACCAATCGTCAACGCCAAGAAATAGCTAAAAACAGCAAGCCAAAAGCCTTAAAGAAGCCTTCCAAAAAACCCTTGAGTTCACGCTAATCATGCAGCTAATTATTGTGACTGGATTATCTGGCTCTGGTAAAAGTATCGTGCTGAGAGCACTTGAAGACAATGGCTATTATTGTGTCGATAATTTACCAGCCACGCTATTACCGCAAATCTCACAACACATCAATGGTAATGAGCAGCAGCGAGTCGCAATCAGTATAGATACTCGCAGTGCCGCACTTGAAGTATTGCCTGAAAATATTGAGGCGCTGAAAGCGCAAGGCATCGATGTTCAAGTGTTATTTCTTGAATCTAACCTCGAAACCTTGGTCAAACGCTTTAGTGAAACACGCCGTCGCCACCCTTTAAGTGATGACAATACAACGCTGGCAGAAAGTATTAACCACGAACGCGAGCTACTAAGCCGTTTGGCAGAGCTTGGTCATCATATTGACACCAGCAACTTGAGCGCAAATAGCCTACGTAACTGGGTAAAAGACTTTATTGCACAAGAGCATAATGGTCTAACCTTACTATTTACTTCGTTCGGTTTTAAACACGGTATTCCCTTAGATGCCGATTTTGTATTCGATGTGCGCTGTTTGCCTAACCCTTACTATGATCTCAAACTGAGGCCGCTCACGGGGCAAGACGCGCCAGTAAAGGCCTTTTTAACAGATCAACCTATCGTGCATGAAATGTACGAGGAGATTCGTGGTTTTGTAGAGCGCTGGCTACCGCATTTTATTCATGATAACCGTAGCTATTTAACGGTTTCTATTGGCTGCACAGGCGGGCAACACCGATCAGTGCATTTAGTTGAAGAGCTGGGCAAGTACTTTGCGCAGCATCAACAGAAAGTATTAATTCGGCATCGAGAACTGGAAATTAAAGCATGATTGGTATTTTGATTATTGCCCATGGTCGCTTTGGGGAAAGCTTGATCGAGTGTGCAACGCATGTGATGGGGTCGCCCCCACCCATGTTAGTGCATCTGGGCATTCAAACACATGACGACCCCACCACCATCCTGCCCAAGGCACAGCATATGGTACAGGACTTGAATCAGGGCGATGGTGTGCTTATATTATCTGACATCTATGGCGCCACACCCTGCAACTTAGTCGGCAAGCTACTGGTCCCAGGCAGAGTTGAGGGCGTGTCTGGCGTTAATTTACCCATGCTAGTTCGCGCACTGACTTACCGTAACGGCGATCTTTTAGCGCTTACTGAGAAGGCACTGAGTGGCGGCCGCGAAGGGGTACTACATTTCACAGAAGAAGCCTGTAAGGGGTTAAAAAAATAAGATGATTAAACAAGAAATTGAGATTATCAACAAATTAGGCTTGCACGCACGTGCATCGACAAAACTCACCCAAACGGCCAGCCAATATGCCAGCGAAATCTGGATTGAGCGCAATGGTCGTCGGGTTAACGCTAAAAGCATTATGGGCGTGATGATGCTCGCCGCCAGCAAAGGCAGCAAAATTCAGCTTGAAACCTCGGGCAACGATGAGCATCCAGCAATGGAAGCCATCGTCGCGCTTATTAACGATCGCTTTGGAGAACCAGAATGATTGCATTAGAGCGCCTAAATCATGTGCAAAAAAACTAAACCGTCTCTACACTTACCATGAGCACAGAAAAAATAATCAGCTTTAGCATGCATGGCGTAGGGGTGTCTGGTGGCATTGCCATCGGTCAAGCCCACTTGGTTTCGCACGCTTTACTCGAAGTTGCACACTTTAAAATCCCAAAAACAGCAGTAAAAGATGAGCAAGCACGCTTTGACCAAGCGATTGCCAGAGTTAAATCTGACTTAGAAGTGGTGCGCAAGCAACTACCCGCCAAAGCACCCGCAGAGCTAGAAGCGTTTGTGAACACGCACTTGATGATTTTAGCCGACCATACCCTCGCTGATGAGCCAAAAAAAATCATTCAGCAAGAGCTCTGCAACGCGGAGTGGGCGGTCAAACAGCAAATGGAAAGTATCGTTGAGCAGTTTGAAGCGATCGAAGATGAATATCTTAGAGAGCGCAAACAAGACGTAGTGCAGGTAGTAGAGCGTATCATCAAAGTTTTACTAGGCCACCCTAGTCAAGTACAAATCAAGCCGCAAAAAAACGATATTATTTTGGTGGCGCATGATTTGTCACCTGCAGATGCGATTCAATTTAAGCAACATCACTTTTCGGCTTTTATTACTGATGTTGGTGGCGCCACTTCGCACACTGCGATTCTAGCGCGAAGTCTAAATATCCCATCCATTGTTGCGCTACAGCGCGCACGTAGCCTGATTAGCGATGGCGAATTAATTATCGTCGATGGCGATAAAGGCGTTGTGATTGCCAGCCCCGATAAATACACCTTAGCCGAATACAAACTACGCCAAGAACAGTGGGAAATCGAGCAACAAAAACTCAAGCGCATCAAAACCACCAAGGCAATGACGCTCGATGGAACCGATATTGAGATTCACGCCAATATCGAAGTCCCTAGCGATGTCACAAAAGTAAAAGAATCTGGTGCAACAGGGATTGGTCTTTACCGTACCGAGTTTTTGTTTATGAATCGGCGTGAAATGCCAGATGAAGAAGAGCAATTTAATGCGTATCGCCTAGTGGCTGAAACCATGAACAAGCTGCCCGTCACCATCCGCACCTTGGATTTGGGCGCGGATAAAGAAATGAATCCAGACAGCGAGCGCACCTGCACCAACCCAGCACTTGGTCTTCGCGCCATACGCTTGTGTTTATCTGAACCCCAAATATTTCATGCGCAACTACGTGCTTTGTTACGCGCTTCGCACTATGGCAATATCAAAATTCTCATTCCCATGCTTTCCTCTATCCTAGAATTGCGCCAGACGGTTGCTGCGCTGGAGAAGGCTAAACAAAGCTTACGTGTAGAAAAAATCCCATTTAATGAAAACATCCCAGTGGGTGGCATGATTGAAATACCCGCTGCGGCATTATGTGCAGAAGCTTTTGCCAAAGAGCTAGATTTTCTGTCCATCGGTACCAACGATTTAATTCAATATTCGCTGGCCATCGACCGTACCGACGACACGGTTTCACACATCTACAACCCTACGCATCCCGCAGTGTTAATGCTTATTGAACACACTATTCGTGCGGGCATGAAATACGGAAAACCCGTTTCAGTATGCGGTGAAATGGCGGGCGATGCCAAGCTTACACGCCTATTGCTAGGTCTCGGTTTACGCAACTTCTCCATGCACCCCTCCAATGTGCTGATGGTCAAACATCAAATATTGCAAACAGACTTACCTTTAATCGCCGCAACCACACGCAAAATTTTAAATAATCACGAAGCAGATAGGGCTGATGCGCTACTGCGCAAACTTAACCAATCGTAGAGTACGAACCAAGCTGCAAGGAGCACACAAATGGCAGATATAGATAACAGTATTAGCAATGATGACAAAAATATCGCGGTGATCTCACATCTAGGTGGCACCGTGTTTAGCGTGTTTCCCAGCTTGATTATCTGGTGGCTAAAAAAAGAAGATAGCGCTTTTATTGGCGAACAAGCGCGTGAGGCCTTGAATTTTCAAATCACCATCCTCATGGTTTCATTTATCAGCTCAGTGCTTATGATCATTCTCGTTGGGTTTTTATTGCTAGGCGTTATCTGGCTCGCCAACGTGATTCTTTGCATATTAGCGGCCATCGCTGCAAGTAAAGGGGAACATTATCGCTACCCATTTAGTCTACGTTTGATTAACTAGAAACTTTTGCACGAAGCAGATAATAATTACTTTTCTAGCAAAACCATCAGCGCTGGTCATTCCCGCGAAAGCGGGAATCCATTTAATCAAGCACTCAGATGGATCCCCGCTTTCGCGAGGATGACGGAACGGAATTGTAACTTTTACTAGATAAAACCATCTTATGTAAATGCCTCAACTAAAATTATTTAAGGAAACACCGTGTCACAAGACTTATCGCAAAATCCTCTGCTTTACTTCGCTGGCCTACCCAAGTTTAATGAAGTCAAACCTGAACACGTCAGCCCAGCCATTGATAGCTTAATCGCAGAAGGTCGCGCGCTGGTAGAAACACTCGTCACGCAAACCGAAGCCCCGACATGGGAAAATTTTGCCCTTAAACTGGAAGACCACAGTGAAAAGCTAAGTCGAGCTTGGAGCCAAGTGGGCCATATGAATGCCGTGGTCAACAGCCAAGAACTGCGCGAAGCCTATAACGAAAACTTAGCCAAGCTGACTGATTTCGGTAGCGACATTTCACAAGATGAGCGCCTATACGCCAAATATAAAGCGATTCAAACCAGCGCTGCATTTGCCAGCCTGACGCCCACACAACAAACCATCATCAACCACGAAGTGCGCGACTTCAAATTAGGCGGTGCCGAGTTGCCTGCTGACCAAAAGGCACGCTTCAAAACCGTAAGTGAAGAACTTTCTAAACTAGGCTCCAAGTTTGAAGAAAATATTTTAGACAATACCAACGACTTTAAACACCTCGTTGAAAACGTAGCTGATTTGGCAGGCCTGCCAGAAGATGCGATTGAAGCCGCACTTGAGTCTGCAAAGGCTGATAGCAAAACTGGGTATCAATTCACCCTGCACTTTCCATCTTATATGCCAGTGTTGCAATATGCGGATAACCGCGCCCTGCGTGAAACCATTTACCGTGCCTACGCCACCCGCGCTTCTGAGTTTAGTAAAGCAGAGTGGGATAACACAGGGTTAATTAAAGAAATCCTCAAACTCAAACAAGAGGAAGCCAAAACGCTAGGCTTTAACAACTATGCAGAACTATCACTTGCCACCAAGATGGCCGATAGCCCTAAACAAGTGACCGAGTTTTTAGACACCCTCGCCAAACGCGCTAAACCCTATGCCGAGCGGGATATGCAAGAGTTGACGGCCTATGCCGCCAAACTAGGCATCACCGACCTGCAAGCTTGGGATATTGCCTATGTAAGCGAAAAATTGCGCCAAGAAAAATATGCGTTTTCTGACCAAGAAGTCAAACAATACTTCCCAGAAAGCAAGGTATTGGCGGGGCTATTTAAAGTTACCGAAACCATTTTTGGCGTGCAAGTCCGTAAAGCCGAAGCGCAAGTCTGGCACAAAGACGCCAGCTTTTACGAAATTAGTGATGCTTCAAATAAACCCATTGCTTACTTTTATTTAGACCTTTACGCACGTAATGGTAAACGCGGCGGCGCATGGATGGACGACTGCATTACCCGTCGTAAAAAGTCCAACGGTATAGACTTACCAGTTGCCTACTTAACTTGCAACTTCTCAGCCCCAGTTGGCGGCAAACCAGCCCTATTCACGCATGATGAAGTCATCACCATGTTCCACGAATTTGGTCACGGCCTGCACCATATGCTCACCCAAGTGGATGAATACGGCGTATCGGGCATCAAAGGCGTGGAGTGGGATGCCGTTGAACTACCCAGCCAATTTATGGAAAACTTCTGCTGGGAATGGGAAGTACTACGCCATATGACTGCCCACGTGGATACGGGGGCACAATTGCCACGTGAACTTTTCGACAAGATGGTCGCCGCCAAAAACTTTCAAGCAGGCATGCAAACCGTGCGCCAAATCGAGTTTTCACTATTCGATATGCGTCTACACGGCGAGTTTGACCCTAATGGCAAACAAACAGCATTAGATTTAATCGAACAAGTGCGCGATGAAGTTGCTGTTGTAAGACCACCTAAATTTAACCGCTTCCCTAATAGCTTTAGCCATATTTTCGCAGGCGGTTATGCAGCTGGTTACTACAGCTATAAATGGGCAGAGGTCTTAAGTGCGGATGCCTACAGCTTATTTGAAGAACTGGGCGTGCTTTCAGAGCAAGCTGGCTCACGCTTTAAAGATGAAGTGCTGGCAAAAGGCGGCTCACGCTCAGCGATGGAGTCGTTTGTCGCTTTTAGAGGTAGAGAGCCGAGTTTGGATGCTTTGCTGAGACATAATGGAATGGCGGGTTGATTGATTCATCTAGCGGAGAGCGTGGGCAGAAATCCGCCCACGCTACTACAATTGCGGCATGAATAAGTTTTTGCCTATATGTATAGCTTTGCACTTGATATTTTCAAGCATTTGTTGTGCAAAAGGGTTGAAGGGGAATCTTGAGATAGAGGAGACTGAATTTTTAAATGCTAAAATTAAACCGATACTCTTGAAAGCAGGGATATGCAAAAAATTGACTGGAGATTGCAATACTGATTATATTCAATGCATATCTAGCGAGACGCTAAAGTGTCAGATTTACGGAGTTTCCAACGAACAAGCTATAAAAGAAATTTTAATTGAAGTATTGAATAGCAGTTTGAACTTTAGCTCTCTGACAATTTGGCGAAGTAAGTGGGAGCAAAAGTCATTTTTTGAAAAACCTGTAATACAGTTTATTAATACCGCTAAGGATTAATTCTATTTCCTTCAACTCCATACTCGTCGACGCCACTAGCCCACAGGACGCAATAACTACAAGGCATTGCGCCGAAGGTAAAACCTTCCTTTAGCGTATGGTGATTCAGTAACACGTATCGAAATAATTGAAGTTACGTTTTGCATTTCAAAGATAAAGCAGCCACTTAACAAGCACTTTATTACGTAGCACTTATGTGCTACAGTAAACTTTAACTTTTGGTTAAGAGCGAATCATGACAACGACGACGATCCGATTACCTAACGCACTTAAAGCACGCGTGGCCGAAGCAGCGAAACGCGCAGGGACGACTGCACACGGATTTATTCTGGAAGCCATTGCAGAAAAGACCGCTCAAGATGAAAAACGTGCAGATTTTGAAGTACAAGCCGAAGAGCGTTATGCCAAGATAATCACTTCTGGAGAGTCCATCGCTTGGGCTGACATGAAAAATTATCTGAAGGCGCAAATTGCCAACGAGGAAACGCCTTTGCCAAAAAGCCGCAAGCTCGCTCCTTAGCCATGGCATTCATTGAACTTGCGCCCGAGATTGCTGAAGATTTCCAGCGCATACTGAATCACCTGATAGACTTTAAAGTAGCTAATCCGCAACATAGGGTTGAGAAAATCATTGAAGCGATCGACATTCTCGCCAACAACCCGCTTATAGGTCGCCCAACAGAATCTGGTCTACGTGAACTCATCATAGGTAGGAAGTCTCATGGGTACATCGCGCTCTATAGATATATTTCCGCAATCGACACGGTTTTTGTCTTGGCGATCAGAAGCCAAAGTGAGGCTGGATATACAGATCGTGGTTAAATAAGGATTAGAATTCGTAGGGCGGATTAGCTTGCGTAATCCGCCACGTGAATAGTTTTCTTTCGGCGCAATACGCTACGCTATTGACGCCCTACAAATGGATAAATATGCAACACGACTTTTGGCACCAAAAATGGCAAAAAAACGAAATAGGCTTTCACCTGCCCGCGGCTAACCCTTTGCTCGTTAAGCACTTCTCTGCATTGCAACTCGAACAAGGTGCGCGCGTATTTCTACCTTTGTGCGGTAAATCCTTAGATATTGCTTGGTTGTTAACGCAAGGTTATAAAATCGCAGGCGCTGAGTTAAGTGAGATTGCGATTGAAGATTTATTTAACAGCCTGAATTTAACGCCGACTATCGTCCAATTGGGTGTGCTAGGCGAAATCAAGCACTACAGCGCCCCCAATATTGATATATTTGTGGGTGATATTTTCAAACTCACGCCCACCATGCTCGGAAGCGTCGACGCTGTATATGACCGTGCCGCTTTGGTAGCGCTGCCCTTAGCCATGCGCAAAATGTATAGCGCACAGATAATGGCTATTACGCAATACGCACCGCAGTTATTGGTGTGTTTTGAATATGATCAATCGCAAATGGATGGCCCACCGTTTTGTGTAAATGCCGATGAAGTGCATATGCATTATCAGCAACAATACTCGATTAAGCTATTAGAAAGTGTTGAGCTTGCGGGTGGTTTAAAAGGTAAATTAGCTGCCTTGGAACAGGTCTGGCAGCTAAAACCGATGGTTTGATCTGTTATTATTTATACAAGGCGTTAATTAAATCAGTTTGCGTGAGTATGCCCACCAAACGCTTATCATCATCCACCACTGGAATGACATGTAGCGCATGTGAAGTAATCAGCGGAATAATATGAACGATATGTGCATCGTGTGCAATGGTTAACACTTGCGTATTCATTATTTGCCCGACGACTTCAGGCTGATTATGATGTGTGCGGTGTGAACGGCGGATCAATTGCTTGAAGCGCGATTCTACCTGCGCAAACGATTCTGGCTTGGCATGACGCATAAAATCTTCATGACTCAATAAACCAATCACACGGTTTGCTTTATTGACAACGGGAAGCGCAGGATCGTCACTTTGTCTGAGTTGCTGCCACGCTTTCTCCAGCAAATCTCCAAATTGCAAGGCCGTGGATACGGGCCGCATAATATTGGCACAAACAATATCCCCCAGCTTGCGTTGGTAGGCATTTAACTCTGTTTGCTCTAAGAGCTGCTTTAGATTATCTCGATTAATATCCACAATTTGGTCAAACTGCGCCAGCGCCGCATTCAAGTCTTCTTCACGGAATCCAAACTGATAATGCATTTGCGTGGGCAAAGCAGGATTTTCGCCGCTGGGGGCAGGCGGGTAGGTGCGCCCAGTCATATTGTTGTAAACCAAGGCCATACTCAATAACAGCAGGCTATTTACCGCCACTGGCAAAAACACAAAACCGTATCCAAGGGCATGAATCGCTGGCCCACCTAGCACCGCAGTTAAGGCAACGGCACCACTAGGCGGATGCAGGCAACGCAAGGCAAACATCAAGAAAATAGAAAACATTACGGCCAGCCCAGCAGCCAGCGAGATATCATGCGGAAACAGCAAACTAAAACTCACCCCTATAAAAGCTGAAATAGTATTGCCGCCAAAAATAGACCATGGCTGCGCCAGCGGACTACTGGGCAGCGCAAATAATAAAACTGAAGAAGCTCCCATGGGCGCAATTAAGAAAAAAGTAGCAACTGAATCGTGATTCACCACCTGCTGCGCCACCACCCCTGTAAACAAAATGCCGCAGAAAGCCCCTACCGCCGCACGGTATCGCTCGCCCCAGCCGCCCGTCATGGCTTGCGGCCAGAAGCGTTTCAGATAATTAAGCAGCTTAATTCTCCAGTTCACTCGTACTTAGTCCCATTAATGGCTGTCTACCACAGTTAACCAGTCGCTTAGGCTATCCAGCACACGATAGCTATTTTGCACAACAAAGGCACTGAGTTGTTTCAAATCAGGAACCACCACCACTTTTAACCCAGCCGCAATCGCTGCACTGGCCCCTGGTTCACTGTCTTCAAATGCAATGCATTGCTCTACACTTAAGCCTAGTTTTTTAATTGCTAACAGATAAATATCGGGATGCGGTTTACCGTTGGCGACTTCTTGCCCGCTGGTGAGGTGCTCAAAATGATTTAACACACCAACATGGCCCAAACGATGAGTGATATGGTGCATGGGAGAGGAGGATGCAACGCTGCAAATAATATTATTGCTACGGTAGTGTTTAATTAACTCCAATGCGCCATGCTTGAGTGGAAACGCATGATCGCGTTCGTCTAGTATTGCATTTAAGCCTTTTACGACTTGCTCATATTGTTCCGCGCCGCCCAACTGCTCAATCATAATGCGTCTTGAATCGGCCCCTGTGCGGCCAATTAATTCCACATACTCTGCTTGAGTGTAAGAGATGCCAATTTGCTGAGCAGCCTGTATACAAGCATGCATAAGAATACGTTCAGAGTCTATCAACAAGCCATCCATATCAAAAATGGCAGCTTTTATATCGTGCTTTTCCACATCAAATTCCACAGCAACTACGCTCAACAAAAGCGAAACTTTAACATATGAGCAAACATTTTATAGGATGATGTACGCACTCCGTCTAGTTTTAGCCGTGCTAGAATAAAAGCTATTATTGATTAACCGAAAAAACCTGTGAACCCTGCAACTTTTAAAATAGCAACGTGGAATGTAAACTCGTTAAATGTACGCTTGCCACATGTGCTAGATTGGCTTTCCGCCAACAAACCTGACGTACTTTGCCTGCAAGAAACCAAGCAAGAAGATAGCAAGTTCCCCTACGAAGCATTGAAAGAAGCGGGGTATAACGCAATTCATAATGGGCAAAAAACCTATAATGGCGTGGCGATTTTAAGTCCGCATGCTATCGAAGATGCTCAGTTTGACATTCCCAACTTCGAAGATGATCAAAAACGCATCATTACCGCCACCATTAATGGTATGCGCATAGTATGCGCTTACATTGTGAATGGTCAGGCAGTGGATAGCGAGAAATACGAATATAAAATGCGCTGGCTCACGGCACTGACTAACTGGCTACAAAGTGAGGTTAACGCTCATCCTAACTTTGCCTTATTGGGCGACTACAATATTGCGCCCGATGACCGCGATTGCCATGACCCTGCTGCGTGGATAGGACAAATCTTGGTCAGCCCGCAAGAGCGTGATGCATTTAAAAAATTGGTCGCACTGGGATTGCATGATAGTTTTAGGCTGTTTGAACAAGGGGAAGGACATTTTAGTTGGTGGGACTATCGCATGGCAGGATTCAGACGAAACTTGGGCATGCGAATCGACCATATTTTAATCAGCACGCCACTTGTGGCACAATGTAAATCAAGCTGGATAGACAAAACACCACGCAAGCTAGAGCGCCCCAGTGACCATACGCCTGTGGTATTAGAACTAAATTACCCATAACCTAAACTCGCATTAACTACTTTAGATTTTAAAGGACCATCACCATGACATTAGATGAAAAATCCATTAACGCGCTTAACGAATATTTTGCTGAAATTGCTCAGAATGCCATCAACATGGCCACTGAGGAAACCGATGAGGAAACCACTTTTTCTGAGTTTATGGATAACCTCACCAATCTTCTGCATCAGTTTTCTTCTGAGCATGTCGCCACTGAAGTGCTTGGCTTAACAGCCCGTGCGATAGAAAAATACAACAATGGCAGCGGCATGTATGTGGATGACGTGCAAGCACTCATCGAAGAAAAAGAAGACGGCTACGATGACGACGAAGAAGATGAAGACGAAGTTGATTACGATGATTAAGCACAGGTATGTCAGCCATTAAGGTAAAAAAGGGCGGCTATTGATGGAGCGTTGGGTTCTTTACGCTTTTATTTCCATGTTGTTCGCTGGCATGACATCGGTCGTCGCCAAGCAAGGCTTGACAGGCATCTCAGCCGAGCTCGGGCTGACAGTACGCACCATTTTCGTGTTCTTATTTATTTTTGTATTTGCGGCAATTGCGGTTGCGCCCTCTGAAATACGCAACCTGCAAAAAACCAATTATCTTTGGCTAGGTATTTCAAGCGCCACCACCGCACTGTCTTGGATTTTCTATTACAAAGCACTCAAAATGGGCAACGTGGCGACGGTCGCACTCATCGACAAAGGTAGCGTCATCGTGGCGATTATTCTTGCCTGGCTGCTATTGAAAGAAACTATCAGCCTACGTCAGGTTCTGGGCGCGGCACTCATTTTTGTGGGTATAGTAGTGATTAGTAAAAAATAGCGCTCATCCAAAACAATCTCTCAAAATCATGCTCACCAATCCCAACCAGCCTCAGTTACTCACCAGTAGTGCATTTAAATCACTACTCAAAGCACGCCCATCCGAAAGCAATAAAGGCTCATTTGGTAGCGTCGCGGTGATTGGTGGCGATACCAGCATGGTAGGCGCGGTGATATTAGCAACTCGCGCAGCGCAATTGTGCGGTGCAGGCAAAGTGTTTGCGATATCCATCTCCAACACACCACCCAGTGTTGATAATTTGCACCCTGAAATTATGTATCGCACGCCACAGGCTTTAGCCGAGCTGATGCCAACACTCAGTTGCGTTGTAATTGGCCCTGGCTTAGGGCAAACCCCTACAGCCATTACCACGCTTGAATTTTGGTTACCGCAGAATATTCCGCTCTTACTAGATGCTGATGCGCTTAACCTCATAGCCAAACATACGCACTTACAAGCTTTAGTTAGCCATCGCAAGGCTGAAACCATCATTACGCCCCATCCTGGTGAGGCAGCAAGGTTACTCAATATAGCAGTGGATAGCGTTCAACAAAGTCGCGCTGAATGTGCGCTGATGCTAGCGCGAAACTTGCAAGTCATTTGCGTACTAAAAGGCGCCGAGACAATTTGCACTAACCCTCAAGGCAACCTGTTTATCAATACCACAGGCAACCCTGGTCTAGCGAGTGCGGGTACAGGGGATGTGCTCAGCGGCATTATCGCCAGCTTAGTCGCACAAGGGTTACCATGCCTAGAAGCCGCAAAAATGGGTGTTTTTGTACATGGCGCAGCAGCAGATGCGCTCGTTGCGCGCGGCATTGGCCCAATAGGACTCACCGCCTCAGAAGTGGCACAAGAAGCACGTAATATTCTCAATCAACTCTCCAACGCTTAATATTGCATTAAGCTCTTGATATTCCGCTCACAATCGCCATCTCTTACCCTGCCTGTTCGGGTATAATTTCGTTTTTTAGGAGTCTATTCATGCCTATTTATGATTATCAATGCACTAGTTGCGGTTTAAAAAAAGAAGTCTTGCGTAAAATCAGCGAACCTAACGTTACCGTTTGCCCTGATTGCGGCAAAGAAACCTTTGCAAAACAATTATCTGCCCCAAGCTTTCAACTAAACGGTACTGGCTGGTACGAAACTGACTTCAAAGGCGGCGGCAGTAAGCCAGAAAAAAAGTCGAATGATGCCGCACCAGCTGCGGCTGCCTGCAACCCTGGTTGCGCATGTCACTAGACTAAATACTTGAGCTATCAACACTTAACATGAAAAAATATTTTATTACGGGGCTATTAGTATTAGTCCCCTTATTTATAACGATATGGGTACTGCGAACGCTAATCGGCGCCATGGATCAAAGCCTATTGCTATTGCCTGTCGCTTGGCGACCAGAAGCACAGCTTGGGTTGGCTATTCCTGGCATCGGTGCAATTTTAACCTTGCTTATCATCTTTATCACTGGCCTAATCGCCACCAACATCTTTGGTAGGCAATTAATTTTGATATGGGAAGGCATTCTAGCCCGCGTTCCTGTGGTTAAGTCCATTTACTCCAGCGTAAAACAAGTATCAGACACCTTGTTTTCAGATTCTGGCAATGCCTTTCGCAAAGCACTCTTGGTACAATTTCCCCATCCGGGCAGTTGGGCGATTGCCTTTCAAACAGGCACCCCTGGTGGTGATGTTGCCAATCATCTGCAAGGAGATTATGTCAGTGTTTATGTACCCACAACGCCCAACCCGACTGGCGGCTATTTTGTGATGATGGCTAAAAAAGACACCATAGAGCTAGACATGAGCGTGGATGAAGCGCTTAAATATATTATTTCCATGGGCGTGGTCGCACCAGCACACAAAGCTGCGGCTTCGGATAAAAATATCAAACATTAACAACCCACTTTTCAATTAAACTTCACCTTTTCAAATAAGAACTTAACTATGATGCGTACACATTACTGCGGACATTTAAACCGCGAACATATCGGCCAAACAGTAACCCTTTGCGGTTGGGCGCACCGTCGTCGCGACCACGGTGGCGTGATTTTTATCGACTTGCGCGATAGAGAGGGCCTAGCCCAAATCGTTATCGACCCAGACACCAAAGAGGCCTTTGCCGTAGCTGAAACTGTACGCAGCGAGTTTGTACTAAAAGTCACCTGTAAAGTGCGCGCACGTCCTGAGGGCACCATCAATCCAAATTTACCAACAGGTGCAGTGGAAATGTTGGCGACTGAGATTGAAGTGCTCAACCCATCGCTCACGCCACCGTTTATGCTGGATGACGACAATTTGACCGAAACCGTGCGTCTAGAGCACCGCTATATCGACTTACGTCGTCCAGCCATGCAAAAAAATATGATGTTGCGCTATAAAGTCAGCAAAAACTTACGCGATTATTTAGATGAAAACGGCTTTATCGAAGTTGAAACACCGATGCTGACTCGCTCAACACCCGAAGGCGCACGCGATTACCTCGTGCCTAGCCGCGTGCATCACGGCATGTTCTTCGCCTTGCCACAATCACCGCAACTATTTAAACAATTGTTGATGGTGTCAGGCTTTGACCGTTATTTCCAAATCACCAAATGTTTCCGTGATGAAGATTTACGCGCTGACCGTCAGCCAGAATTTACACAAGTGGATATCGAGACTTCGTTCTTAGAAGAAAACGAAATCATGGACATCGTTGAAGAAATGATTCGTCGCATGCTTAAGAAAATCCAGAATGTTGAGTTACCTGCTAAATTCCCACGCATGCCTTTCTCTGAAGCCATGAACAGATACGGCTCTGACAAACCAGACATGCGCGTGACCTTAGAAATCACCGAGCTTTCAGACATTATGAAAGACGTAGACTTTAAAGTGTTTGCAGGCGCTGCCAATATGGTCGGTGGTCGTGTCGCCGCGATTCGCGTGCCTAACGGTGCAGCGATTAGCCGTTCAGAAATTGACGCATATACTGAATTTGTCAAAATCTATGGTGCAAAAGGCTTGGCCTACATCAAAGTCAACGACATCACCAAACTTAACGAAGAGGGCCTGCAAAGCCCGATTGTGAAAAATATTCACGTCAATGCGTTACAAGCCATTATTGAGCGCACAGGCGCACAAAACGGCGACATCGTGTTCTTCGGTGCGGATAAAGCTAAAATCGTCAACGAAGCTTTAGGCGCTTTACGTACTAAAGTTGGCCACGAAAAAGGCCATGTGGATGGTCGCGCATGGGCGCCATTGTGGGTGGTTGATTTCCCCATGTTTGAACAGGACGAAGAAGCCAATCGCTGGGTTGCGCTACATCATCCGTTCACCGCACCCAAAGATGGTCACGAAGACTTACTCGTTTCCAATCCAGGTGCAGCGCTGTCAAAAGCCTACGACATGGTGTTGAACGGTTGGGAAGTGGGCGGCGGTTCTGTGCGTATCCACAAATCAGACGTGCAATCCAAAGTATTCGACGCACTTAAAATCAGCAAAGAAGAAGCCCAAGAAAAATTCGGCTTCTTGCTCGATGCGCTGCAATACGGCGCACCGCCACACGGCGGCTTGGCCTTTGGCTTAGATCGCTTAGTCACTTTAATGACAGGTGCTGAGTCTATCCGTGACGTCATTGCCTTCCCAAAAACTCAGCGTGCACAGTGCTTGATGACCAATGCGCCGAATGAGGTGGATGAAAAACAATTGAGGGAGCTGCATATTCGCGTTCGTACGCAAAACACAGCGGCGTAAAATGCACTCACCTCGCGATAAGGTCGTTACATCCGCTGCCGTACTCCCCGTATGGCCTACGCGGGTGTACCTCGTTCTCGCTTCGTGAGTTGCATTTTATAAATCATGAATCAAGATCAAATTACAGTTTTGCAGTGCAACATGTTATTAATAACAAAGCGCCTTTAACATTTGAATTTATTTAAGTTTAAATGCCTCTCAAATCCTTAATACGCACCATTCCACACCACCCCAAGCAGGGCATAATGTTCCGCGACATTACTACTTTACTGAAAGACCCTGTCGGTCTACGCATGGTAGTGGATGGTTTAGCGCAGCATTATGCGCAGCACACTATAGACAAAATTGCGGGGATAGAAGCACGTGGCTTTATTATCGGCGCGGCGCTCGCTTATAAGCTGGGTGTCGGTTTTGTGCCGATCCGCAAATCGGGTAAATTACCGTCTGAAACCGTGGGGCAAGAATATGCCTTAGAATATGGATCTGACCGCGTGGAAATTCATACCGATGCGATTAATCAAGGCGAGCAAGTGTTATTGGTGGATGATTTAATCGCAACGGGCGGTACAGCCGAGGCTGGCGTGGCCTTGATTCAAAAGCTGGGTGGCGTAGTGGCGGGTTGTGCGTTTGTGATTGATTTACCTGAACTGGGTGGCACGAAACGTTTGCTGGAAAGTGGGCTCCAAGTATTTTCACTATGTGAATTTGAAGGACATTGATTGAGCGATACGCACAACTTTAAAACGTCTAATTACAAAACGCCTATTTCAGTATTAGTGCTGATTTACACCCGCGATTTACAAGTGCTGCTGATTGAGCGTGCCGATAAAGCTGGGTTTTGGCAATCTGTCACGGGTAGCGTAGAGGCTGAAGATATAGATTTACTTGCGACCGCAAGCCGTGAAGTGTTTGAAGAAACGGGGTTAATTGCGAGTGAGCATGCCCTTACTGACTGGCAAGCCTCAAACACCTATGAAATTTACCCGCACTGGCGTTATCGCTATGCACCTGATGTAACACAAAACATTGAGCATCAGTTTGGGTTAGAATTAGCAAAACCAGTAGAGATTACGCTCGCCCCCGATGAGCATGTGCGTTATGAATGGGTAGATTGGCGCGAAGCCGCCAAACGTGTGTTTTCTTGGACCAATGTAGATGCATTGAAACGATTAGGCGAAAGACATGGTCTCACATTAGATTAAACTGTGCCAACCTAAAGTTAGGCACCCATTAGGCAAAGTATTGAGGTAAACAATGGAAGCAGTCGCAATTAAAGCAGAACCGATTAAATTTGAGCGCTTTCAGCATTCAAAAGATGAAGAGTGCCAAGCGCGCATTATTGCCGCCAAAGAGAAATTGGGTAAAAAATTGGTGATTTTAGGTCATCATTACCAGCAAGAGGGCGTATATAAACATGCGGATTACACAGGTGACTCGCTCAAACTTTCTCGTTACGCAGCGGATGTAGATGCCGAGTATATCGTGTTTCTCGGCGTGCATTTTATGGCTGAGGTAGCGGATATTTTAAGTCGCCCAGAGCAAATTGCAATTTTGCCTGATTTAGCTGCTGGCTGCTCAATGGCGGATATGGCTAACTTGGCCAAGGTTGAACGTAGTTATCGCGAACTCAACAAGGTGTTGAATTTTGATGAGCAAATTACACCTGTTACCTACATTAACTCAGCGGCTGACCTCAAAGCCTTTTGCGGCGAGCATGGTGGCATTGTGTGTACCTCAACCAACGCGCCTAAAATTTTAGAGTGGGCATTTGCACGACGTGAAAAAGTGCTGTTCTTCCCCGACCAAAACTTGGGTCGCTGGAGCGGCCATAAAATGGACATTCCTCTAGACCAAATGCCAGTGTGGGACCCAGACCAACCGATGGGCGGTCTCACTGTTGAGCAAATCAAAAACGCAAAAATTTTGCTATGGAAAGGCCACTGCGCGGTGCATCAAATGTTCCGCGAGCAAAACATCACGCGCTTTAGAGCGGAACACCCTGATGGCTTTGTTATTTCTCATCCAGAATCACCCTTTGAAGTGTGTTTAAACTCGGATTATGTAGGTTCCACCGAATATATTTTAAAAACTGTGGCCGATGCCCCCGCAGGCACGCGCTGGTTAGTAGGCACTGAGCTGAATTTAGTGAATCGCCTCGCGGAAAAAATGAAACCTGAAGGCAAAATCGTGCAATTTATGTCGCACGTGATTTGCGAGTGCTCAACCATGGCGCGTATTGACCCGCAACACCTCGCCTGGACCTTGGAAAACTTGGTCGAGGGCAAAGTGGTCAACCAAATCAAAGTGCAACCGCAAGAGGCTGAATTGGCTAAATTGGCATTGCAACGTATGCTCGATGCATCATAACGATTAAAGGCAAGGATAAAGGCAGTACATTGCAAAAGATACTCCGTATTGCGACCTTTAATATCCACAAAGGATACACCCACTTTAACGCGCACTTTTCCTTGCACCATCAGCGCGACTTACTGCAAAAGCTCAATACCGACATTGTGTTTTTGCAGGAGGTGCAAGATCAGCACTACCAGCACCCCAAGCGCTTCAACAAATGGCCGATCAAGGGGCAGGTTAATTTTTTAGCCGAGAGCCTTTGGAAGGACTACCGCTATGGCAAAAATGCAACTTATCCAGCAGGCCACCACGGTAACGCCCTGCTTTCAAAGCTGCCCATTATTCATAGTGAGAATCAAGATATTTCGGTCAACGCTTTAGAGCAACGCGGTATGCTGCATTGCGTGATTGAGGTAGAAAACTGGGATATGCCCTTGCACTGCATATGTGTACACCTTGGATTACTGGCCCATTGGCGCAAACAACAGTTAGATAAAATTTCGCAGCATATCGCTCAGCACGTACCTAATAATGCTCCCTTGATCGTTGCGGGAGACTTTAATGATTGGAGTACGCGGGCTGGGCGCACTTTTGCAAATCATTTGGGGTTAAATGAGGTGTTTGAACACAGCACGGGTAAGTTAGCGAGAAGTTTCCCAGCGATACTACCCATACTGCGCTTAGATCGTATCTATACACGTGGCTTAAAGATACAACATGCGCAAGTGCATGGTGGAGCCTCCCATGCAGGGCTTTCAGACCACGCTGTGTTGACGGCCAGCATCTCAAGATTATCCCCGTAAGCGACAAAGCAAATGGAAATCCCAGAGAACGGTTTTACAGATAATAATTATGTTGAATTGTTGCGTAACGGCGCTGAGTATTTTCCTGCCTTAGAAAATGAAATTACGCATGCACAGCATGAAATTTATTTACATACCTATATCTTTGAAGCTGATACACAGGGTAGCCGTATTGCTGAGCTTCTCAAGCAAGCAGCGCAGCGTGGCGTCAAAACCAGGGTGTTAGTCGACGGCTTTGGTAGCCAACATTTACCTAAGTCATTGATAGCGTCATTTGAAGCTGCAGGCGTAGAGTTTATGTTCTTTCGTCCGCACATTTCCCCTTGGACACTTCAGAAAAGTCGTCTTCGTCGCCTACACCATAAAATTGCAGTCATTGATCAACACATAGCCTTTGTGGGAGGCATCAACATTATTGACGACTTTAATGTCCCACATCGCACGCCGCCGCGTGTCGATTATGCTGTCAATGTAACGGGTGAAATGGTGTTTGAAATTCATCGTTACGTACAAAGGTTATGGCGACATGTTGCTTGGCGACACCTAAAGTTTACAGACTTAATCCTTGACCCACTCAGCACGCCATCAGCTTCCGCCAATATGACTGCAGCTTTTGTGATTCGCGACAATGTGCTGCATCGGCGGGATATTGAAAAAGCTTACCTCACGGCAATCAACGCCGCAAAATCAGAAATCATCATAGCCAACGCTTACTTTATTCCTGGCCGTCATTTTCGTAGAGCGCTCATAGAAGCCGCCAATCGTGGTGTCAAAGTCACATTACTATTGCAAGGGCGCATGGAATATTTTCTGATGTTAGCGACTCATGCTTTTTATAGCGAGTTTTTACAAAATGACATCAACATTTATGAATATCACAAAAGCTTTATGCATAGCAAAGCCGCGGTGATCGATGAAGAGTGGTCAACTGTCGGCTCATCTAATATTGATCCGTTCAGCTTACTTTTAGCAAGGGAGGCAAATGTGATCGTAAAAAATCAGCCCTTTGCGCTGGATTTGAAGCATAGCGTTCTGAAAGACATTCAAGATGGTGCGAAACAAATTGATACTCACACTTGGAAGCACAGCCATATACTCAAACGCATGGTATCTTGGCTGGCTTATGGTTTAGTGAGGTCTATGATAAGCGTGATTGAAAACAAGAGTAGCCAGAGTAAATCTGCCACAAAAAGACGAGCTAAATCCTAACCGTAAAAGCACCACCTGCGCTCTAGCACGCAAATGCAAAACAGTAAATTAACCTACTAGCGGGGGAAATGAGAACAAATCAATTGCGTAGTGGTACTACGCAATTAACATGCTTATACGCAATCGCCACAAGCCTCTAGACATTCCACGAAATGATCGCGTTCTGACATAGTGTTTGTTGGATGATTGATTGTCACTTCAGCTAACACATCATCGACAACAGATGCATTCACCAAAATTGCAAACGGGGTTGCAGCGTTACTACTTGCTACATTACTAGCGGACACACTAACGAGCTCTTGCACTTGCATAATTCATTCCTTTTGGGATTTGTTAATAACACACTGAAATTGTGTTTCAGTGCTTGTCAGACTACATTGTGAGAATAATGTTCCCATCAACGAACCTATTTTAACATATGTTAAATTACATTATCATGACAATCTAATAGCCCTATGTTTTTAATGACAAATATTGTCATGTTCTGTTTCAATCAGCGCTAGCGTTGTTTTTTTATAAAAATAATTTGCGAGTTATAATACTCAGCAACTAATTGCTTTATATGGAAATGGATTACTGATGAAAAGTTACCGTAAAGAACTGTGGTTTAACCCACCTACCCGCATGGCGTTTATCAACATCACGCCGCAAGTTCGTGAGTGCTTACGCGAAAGTGGTGTACGTGAGGGCTTGGTGCTGGTGAACGCGATGCACATTACCGCTAGCGTATTTATTAATGATGACGAATCAGGCCTACACCATGATTATAAAGAATGGCTAGAGCGCTTGGCGCCTCACGAGCCCATCCGCAACTATCGCCACAATGATACTGGCGAAGATAATGCCGATGCGCATATGAAACGCCAGGTGATGGGACGTGAAGTTGTGGTTGCAGTGACTGATGGTCAATTAGACTTTGGTCCGTGGGAGCAAATTTTCTACGGTGAGTTTGATGGACGCAGAAATAAGCGCGTGCTAGTGAAAATTATAGGCGAGTAAATGAAAGTTCCAGAGTTATTAGCCCCTGCGGGCGATTTAGACCGCATGCGTACCGCCTATGATTATGGCGCAGACGCAGTGTATGCAGGTCAGCCACGCTATAGCTTACGTGCGCGCAACAATGATTTTTCGATGGCGAATATTGAAATCGGCATTAATGAAGCTCACGCCAGAGGTAAAAAGTTTTTTGTGGCGAGCAATATTTCCCCACACAATGCAAAAGTCAAAACCTATCTTGCAGATATGGAGCCAGTCATTGCTATGAAACCAGACGCCTTAATCATGGCCGACCCAGGCTTAATGATGATGGTGCGTGAGAAGTGGCCCGAGATGCCCATTCATTTATCGGTACAGGCTAATACAGTGAATTACGCCACGGTGAAGTTTTGGCAAAGCATGGGTTTATCACGCGTGATTTTATCGCGCGAATTGTCGATTGATGAAATCGAGGAAATTCGCCAGTTATGCCCAGACATGGAATTAGAGGTATTTGTGCACGGCGCGCTTTGTATCGCCTATTCCGGTCGTTGTTTGCTATCAGGCTACTTCAATCACCGCGACCCCAACCAAGGCACCTGCACCAATAGCTGCCGCTGGGATTACAAAGTGCATGATGCACAAGAAGACCCTGCGGGGGTGATTCGTCTTAATGAGTTTGATTTTCAGGCAGAAATGGAAAAATCCAGCTTATCCGCCTGCGGTAGTCTGCCGCGTCACCCATTAGCGGACAAGGTCTATTTAATCGAAGAAAAGCAACGCCCTGGTGAGTTGTTGCCGATTATGGAAGATGAGCACGGCACTTACATCATGAACAGCAAAGATTTACGCGCGATTGAGCATGTGGAGCGTTTAATTAAAATTGGCGTAGATTCACTCAAAATTGAAGGCAGAACTAAATCACGCTACTACGTAGCACGGACTGCTCAAGCTTATCGCCAGGCGATTGATGATGCACTAGCCAACAAGCCTTTTGACTGGAGTTTATTAGGTGAGTTAGAGAACCTTGCCAACCGCGGCTATACCGATGGCTTTTATCAACGCCACCACACTGCAGAGCATCAAAACTACTTGCAAGGCCACTCGATGGCAAGCCGCAGTCAGTATGTGGGCGATGTAGTAAGCTATGACGACAAATTAGGCTTGGCAGTTGTATCTGTGAAAAACAAATTTAGCGTTGGAGATACCTTGCAGGTGATTCACCCGAGTGGCAACCGAACATTGCAAGTACAAGCCTTGTTGAACAAGCAAGGGCAAGCCGTCAATGAGGCCGCAGGCAGCGGCATTACCGTAAAGCTGCCAATACCTGCGGACATTACCAGCAACGCAATGTTGGCGCGTATATTTTAGTGTAGCTTAGCTTTGAATGTAGCTTTCTAATTGCTTGATCAGAAACGCTTGGTATTCAATCGTTTCTTTCACCAAATCGCCAATTGAAAGCAAACCTACTACTTTTCCATCCTCTACGACGGGTAAGTGTCGGATACGCTTACCCGACATCAAACTCATACACTCATCCACGGTTTGCTCTGGTGTCACCGTGATTACGGTTGTGGACATAATTTCAGAAACCAAGGTATTTTTAGAAGTTTTGCCTTTAAGCACAACGCTACGCGCGTAATCGCGCTCTGAAAAAATCCCGACCAGACGCTCCCCATTTAACACGATAAGCGCACCCACTTTATGTTCAGCCATCACCACCAGCGCATCGTAAACTTGCTGTGTGGGGGCAATTGATAAAATACCACTTCCCTTTACTGCTAATAATTGACGTACAGTTTTCATTTGAACTCCTCAATTTATTAGGGAAACACCGTAATAAGTGTCTGCGCAAGTGAACTGCTTCGTTGCGCGGTACTCCCAACCTCGCTGTATGACACATACTATCTCGGCTGCTGCGTTCCGTGCGCCTCGCATTTCATCTCGCTCAACGACTTATTCCGTGTTTCCTTAGATTTTTTATGATGCTGCCTTTGTAATTGAAATATACTCTTTTCAACTAATAGTGGCACAATATTCTTGGAAAAAATTCAGAAAAATTACAGTGATGCTGCCACTCAAACAGGCTTAACCCAAGCTTGCTCATGCTTGCACCCCAGCGGCTGTGGTAGAATCCGCTAAGTTAATAATACACAAGGATTTAAAGCATGGCTGGGCATAGTAAATGGGCGAATATTCAGCACCGCAAGGGTAGACAAGACGCCAAACGCGGCAAAATATTCACAAAACTCATCAAAGAAATTACGGTTTCTGCGCGTTTGGGCGGCGGCGACCCATCCATGAACCCACGTCTGCGCTCTGCCATTGCAGAAGCTAAAGAAGAAAACATGCCTTCTGACAATATTACCCGCGCCATTAAAAAAGGCACGGGCGAATTAGAGGGCGTGAACTACGAAGAAATTCGTTACGAAGGCTATGGTATTAACGGTGCGGCTGTGATTGTTGATTGCTTAACTGATAATAAACAACGCGCGGTGATGGATGTACGTCACGCATTCACCAAAAACGGTGGCAATTTGGGTACAGATGGTAGCGTGGTGTTTATGTTTAAACATTGCGGCAGCTTGATTTATCCACCCGGCACGAGTGAGGAGCAAGTGATGGAAATCGCCCTGGAAGCCGGTGCGGAAGACATTATCACCAATGATGACAATAGTATTGAAGTGATCACGCCGCCTGCAGACTTCACGTCCATCAGAGAGGCACTTGAAGCTGCAGGCCTAAAAGCTGTGTTGGCAGAAGTTACCATGAAGCCCATGAACGAAGTCGTGTTTGCAGGCGATGATGCCGTTAAAATGCAAAAGTTACTCGATGCGCTTGAAGACCTAGATGACGTGCAAGATGTCTACACTTCAGCCGTGATTGAGGAGTAAGTAATATCCGCATTCTAGGTATAGACCCAGGCTTACGCATTACGGGCTTTGGTGTCATTGAAAAAACTGGCGAAAAAATCAGCTATATTTCCAGCGGCACCATCAAAACTGCAAGTGCAAAAAAGAATAAAATCGAAGGCGAGGATGATAGAGAAGAGCTACCTGCCCGCCTTAAAGTGATATTAGACGGCTTATTTGAGGTCATCGAAACCTATCAACCTGAACAAGTCGCGATTGAAAAAGTGTTTGTGAACGTAAACCCACAATCTACTTTACTACTTGGACAAGCCCGCGGTGCGGCCATTTGTGCAGCCGTGATTAAGAATTTATCTGTAGCCGAGTATACCGCTTTACAAGTCAAACAGGCCGTTGTCGGCAACGGTCACGCAAAAAAAGAGCAGGTGCAAGAAATGGTCAAGCGCTTACTCAACTTACCCGCAGCGCCTAAACCAGACTCAGCAGATGCGCTAGCTTGCGCCATTTGTCATGCTCATGGCGGGCAAGGTTTAGGCAAGCTAGCCACGGCTGGATTTAGGGTTAAAGGCGGAAGGTTAATTTGAGCGCTACGGTAATTAAATCCAAAGCAACTATAAAACTAGGGCAATATGATTAGCAGACTCAATGGTATTTTGGTAGAAAAATCCCCCCCGCAAGTGGTGATTGATTGCAATGGTGTGGGTTACGAGTGCGAAGTACCTATGAGCACTTTTTACAACCTGCCCGCGATTGGTGAAAAAGTCATCCTACTCACGCAATTTATTGTGCGAGAAGACGCGCAATTGCTCTACGGCTTTGGCTCTGAGCAAGAGCGACTGACATTCAGGCAACTGCTCAAAGTGAATGGTATCGGCGCAAAATCTGCATTATCTATTCTCAGCGGCTTATCTGTGGATGACCTTGCACAAGCCATCGCCATGCAAGAAACCGCTATGCTGATGCGCGTACCAGGCATCGGCAAAAAAACGGCCGAGCGCTTGTTATTAGAGCTAAAAGATAAATTCTCGATTGAAGGCGTTACCGCCAACAATGCCGTACGCCCGAAATCGGCTACGGGGGATATTCTCAACGCATTGGTATCGCTAGGTTACAACGAAAAAGAGGCGATGCTAACTGTCAAGCAATTGCCCGCAGAGATTGGGGTTTCAGATGGCATCAAGCAAGCGCTCAAACTGCTTTCCAGATAGTTTTCCCCACTAAAACGTTGGTGGACTGCAAGAACTCACCAAAGTGCATACCTGATTCCCCGCATTGCGAAAACGATGCGGTTCGCGGCTGTTAAAATAATACGCATCGCCCGTACTTAACACGCGTGTAGACGCGCCAACCGTAACTTCGAGCTGTCCCGATAAAATCACGCCACCTTCTTCGCCTTCGTGTTGCAACATAATCATCCCCGTATCTGCACCAACCGCATAGGTTTCATGCAAAATCTGTAGCGCGTGACCTGCTTTGGCAGAACCAATTTGTCGGTAAGAAATGCCCTCACCTCCACTAATTTCCGTGAGCGACTCCGCCCGATAAAACACTTCACTTTGCATATCGGGCAGTTCGTCAGAGAAAAACTCCGCCAATGTCATGGGAATACCAGCCAAGATACGCTTTAAGGCGCTGACCGATGGGCTGGTATTGCCCGACTCAATCAACGAAATCGTGGCGTTAGCAACCCCTGCCTTTTTGGCCAAGGCGCGTTGCGAAAGATGGTTGCGAATACGCACTAAGCGCAAGCGAAAGCCAACATCCATGTCCATAAACTTAAATATCCATGCAAATGTGTTTAAGGTGTTAAATATACAATAACACCCTTATGTTTACAATCAACAAAATCAATCACTTAAATTCACAAAAATACAGTCTTGACGTAAAGTGTTAAACACTTAAAGATAACGCCAGCTTCAACTTAAGTTAAGGATTTGCAATGTCGAACACACTCAATATCAAACTGCCCAATATGGAACATCTGTGGATGCCGTTTACCGCCAATCGCCAATTTAAAGCGATGCCACGTTTGTTTAAAGCCGCTAAGGGTAACTACTTCACCACTATGGATGACCGCCAAGTATTAGATGGCACGGCAGGTTTGTGGTGTGTGCCTGCAGGGCATGGGCGCGAGGAAATCGCCGCCGCAGTGGCGCATCAATTACGCAGCTTAGATTTCGCTCCGCCATTTCAATCGGGTCATCCCCTGGCTTTTGAGGCGGCAGAAAAAGTGGCGCAGTATATGCCACAAGGTTTAGATAGAATCTTCTTTACCAACTCAGGTTCGGAGTCTGTTGAAACAGCCCTTAAAATTGCGCTGGCTTACCATCGTGTGACAGGCAACCCGCTGCGCAACAAGCTGATTGGGCGAGAAAAAGGCTATCACGGGGTCAATTTTGGCGGCATTTCTGTAGGTGGCTTGGCGGGCAATCGCAAAGCCTTTGGTAACGGGTTAGCGGGGGTAGACCACATTCGCAGCCCGCTTGATATGGTCAATAACGCGTTCACCCGTGGCGAACCTGAAGCGGGCGGCGTTGCCCTAGCAAATGAATTTGAACAACGCATTTTGACCATGCACGACCCCTCTACCATTGCTGCACTTATTGTCGA
This sequence comes from Methylophilaceae bacterium, assembly GCA_036504995.1. Lineage (GTDB taxonomy): Bacteria > Pseudomonadota > Gammaproteobacteria > Burkholderiales > Methylophilaceae > DASXUG01. The sequence continues at coordinate 113,383 of DASXUG010000005.1, forward strand.
ACCCATGCAAGGCTCGGCGGGGGTGGTTGTGCCGCCTAAAGGATATTTAAAACGCTTACGTGAGATTTGCACTAAATACGGCATTTTACTGATTTTTGATGAAGTGATTACTGGCTTTGGACGCCTGGGCACCAAATTTGGTGCAGATTATTTTGAGGTGACACCTGACATTATCACCTGCGCCAAAGGGCTTACCAATGGGGTGGTACCCATGGGAGCGGTTGCAGTGAAACGTGAAATTTATGATGCTTTTATGGAAAACTCTGCAGAAAATGCGATTGAATTACCGCACGGCTACACCTATAGCGCCATCCCCATTGCTTGCGCGGCGACACTTGCCACGCTGGATATTTTTGCACAGGAAAAACTAGAAGACCGCGCCGCGAGTTTAAGTGGACATTTAGAAAGTACCGTGCATGCGCTAAAAGGCCTGCCGATGGTCAAGGACATTCGTAATATCGGCTTGGTTGCAGGCATTGAATTTGAACCGATTGCTGGCAAACCCAGCGCGATGTCATTTGCAACTTACCTCAAATGTTATGAAATGGGCGTGCATGTGCGCTACACAGGTGATGTAATCGCGGTATCGCCGCCACTCACCATAGAGAAAAGTGAAATTGACCGCATCTTTAGCACCATCGCAGAAGCGATAAAATTTGTTGCTAACCAAGGGGATGCGGGCTTAGACCACACCCGTTATTTAAAAAATGAGCAAGCGTGGGCATTGCAACAGTATCACCAACTCAATCTTGAACTACCTTCTCAAAATAGCGCACTGGAGCAACTGGCATGAGTCAAAAAATAATTGGTCATTACATCAACGGGCAACATATTGCAGGCACCAGCGCACGTTTTGGCGATGTCTACAACCCAGCAACAGGCGAGGTGCAGGCCAAGCTTAGCTATGCCAACGTAGATGAAGTAGACCGTGCAATTGGCTCAGCGCAAGCAGCTTTTCCTGCTTGGTCTGCCACACCCGCCTTAAAACGCGCACGTATTTTATTTAAATTTAAAGCACTATTAGATGAGCATGCTAACGAGCTCGCCAAAGCCATCTCCTTGGAGCACGGCAAAACTATCAGCGATGCACGTGGTGAAGTCACCCGCGGCATCGAAGTGGTGGAGTTTGCCTGTGGTGCGCCGCATTTACTAAAAGGGGAATTTAACGACCAAGTAGGTACGGGTATAGACACTTACAGCATGCATCAAGCACTGGGCGTAGTGGCTGGCATTACGCCGTTTAACTTCCCCGTGATGGTGCCGTTGTGGATGATCCCGATGGCGTTGGCCACGGGCAATACCTTTGTACTCAAACCTTCAGAAAAGACACCTAGTGCCAGTTTAATGCTGGCTGATTTATTAGCACAGGCAGGTTTGCCTGCTGGCGTATTCAACTTAGTCAATGGCGACAAAGAGGCGGTTGATGTGCTGCTAAGCGACAAACGGATTCAAGCCGTTAGCTTTGTAGGCTCCACCCCGATAGCTGAATACATCTACAGCACTGGTACAAAAAATGGCAAACGCGTACAAGCCTTAGGCGGCGCTAAAAACCATTTAGTGGTCATGCCCGATGCCGATTTAGACCAAGTAGCAGATGCCTTGATCGGTGCTGGCTATGGCTCAGCAGGCGAACGCTGTATGGCTATTTCTGTCGCGGTGACGGTTGGCAATATCGGTGATGCATTAGTGGCTAAGCTGCAAGACAAAGTAAAAACCATCACCATCGACCAAGGTCTGAATGAGCAGGCTGACATGGGGCCTTTAGTCACGCCGCAACACTTTGCCAAGGTCAAACAGTACGTGGATTTAGGCGTTACTGAAGGCGCAAAATTAGTGATCGATGGCAGAGGTTACCAGCATGCAGGCCATGAAAAAGGGTTCTTTTTAGCACCCTGCCTGTTCGACCATGTGACGGCAAATATGCGCATCTACCAAGAAGAGATTTTTGGCCCCGTGCTGTCTATCGTCCGCACCGATAACTTTGAGCAAGCGCTGCAACTGGTGAACGACCATGAATTCGGTAATGGCACTGCCATTTTTACCCGCGATGGCGAAGTCGCCCGAGAGTTTACCAGTCGCGTACAAGCTGGCATGGTGGGCGTCAATGTGGCGATTCCCGTGCCGATTGCATTTCATAGCTTTGGTGGCTGGAAGCGATCACTATTTGGCGATCACCATATCTACGGCATGGAAGGCATACGCTTTTATACACGTCTTAAAACTACGACTTCACGCTGGCCCTCTGCCAACAAAGCCGCTGGCGCTGAGTTTGTGATGCCAACGATGAAGTAGAATTAAACACAAGTGGTAGATCAAAACTCAATTTCGCCTCAACGGCGCTTGGGCAGCATTGTTGCGCTTAACGCAGTTTCCATATTGGCTCAGTTTGGGCAATACGGGCTAGGCACAACACTTATCCCTATTGGCCTGAAGGCCAGGAATGCTGGCGCCGAAAGCATAGGCGTCGCTAGCTCCGCCTTGTGGTGTGGCATGCTTGTTGGCTTACTGATTGCAGGGCAACTTACTCGCACATTAGGCTATAGAACCACCCTAATAGTAGGCATCCTTTTGAGTGCATTGAGCTTTATTTTAATGCCGTTGGTGGATTGGCAGCTGTGGGCGATACCCGCCGCTATAATCGGTTTTGGTCTAGGTCTGCGCTGGATTGCACTTGAAACATGGCTTTATCGAATTATTCCCACCAAAGCTCAAGGGCGTATCATTGGCATTCATGAATCACTATTAGCAACTGCCGCTTTTTTAGGGCCGTTGATGATGGTGACCATGGATCCCTTGAAGCCTGATGCATTTTGGCTAGCCGCCGCAGTCATGCTATTTGGCTTTGTTCCCCTATGCTTCGCGCAAACCATTCCTGCGCACAGTTTGGAGGAAACAACGGCCACTGCATCAAAAGTCAGACCAAACTTAAAGTTTAACTTGAGACAAAAATGGCAATATTGGCTAGGATTCGGTGCTGTTGTCGCAGGGCTAGGCGGCTATGTTGAGGGTAGCTTACTCGCATTTATTCCCGTCTACACCGCTGATATTGGCTTTACTGCCGCAGATGCTGCTTGGCTACTCACCATTTTTCAAATTGGTGCGATGGCATTTCAGTTTCCAGTGGGCTGGATGGCTGACCATTATGGTTTACTTAAAACCACAAAAGCTTGTGCTGCTATTGCCTTCGCGGGGCTATTATCAGCCATTGCATTTGGCGCACAATTACCAATATTAACCATTACCACATTTATGCTTGGTGGCTCGATAGCCAGCACCCTGTCACTCGGACTTATTTGGGCTGTGCACAACAACACTGGCGCAATCATCACCAACAAAGTAAAGCAGGTATCAGTCACATACACTGCACTATCGGCAATAGGCCCACTCATTACGGGCTTCGTAATCAACGGCAGTTCTAGTAACTGCCTATTTTGGCAACAACTTATCTTGGTGCTGGTCTTACTCGTATTTTTGCTCTGCCAGAAAAAAACAGAGCAAAAATCAGGCTGACTGCCTACTTTACCTTAATTTCCAGTTGCTTCAATTTTCTGTATAAATGCGTTCGCTCAAGCCCAACAATGTCGGCCACTTTACTCATATTTTTGCCAGACTGCGCGATATGGTGTTCAAAGTAAATACGCTCAAAAGCATCACGAGCCTCCCGCAGAGGCAGGTCCAAATTAAACGCTACGTTTTGAGTGGCCGCCGCTGTGCTAGCTGATTGTAACGTTACAAATTGAGTTAACACGCGTACGGTGTCTTCCAGCGTAATTTTATCGCCCAAACTGGTTTGCATTAAATTACGAACCACATTGTCCAGCTGCATCAAATTGCCTGGCCAATCGGCGTTTCTTAATGCATTAAGTGCTGCCACTTCAAACTCTCGATACTCCATGGCATGGGATTCAACCAGCATCATGCTAATTGCGCGAACCAAATCTGGAATATCTTCACGATGATCGACCAGTCTTGGGATAGTTAATGTGCTGGCAGATAGCATTTGCAGCAAATGATTATCAAACTGGTTAGCGGCTACCAGCTCTGGCAGTGCCATTGAAGTGGCGCACACAATACGAACATCATGCTTATTGGCTTGTGAAATAAGTATCTGCAAACCCTTTTGCTGGGATTTATTTAGCTGCGCTACCTCTGCAACAAATATCAGACCGCCCGCTGTGTTTTCTAACACTTCGGCTGGGGCTTGCACTAGCGAGTCGTAGTCAGTCAGTTCTAGCCACGGGGTATTGCGCTCGTGAAGAAACTTAGCACACAACTCTGCCCCGCTACCAACCTCACCGATCAGCAAAAGGCAGGATTTAGTATGGGTAAGCTGCTCTAGCCTTTGTCTTAGCTCAGAAATTACTGGGCTTTTGCCTAGGCTAAACAAACTCATATCTGACTTTGGTAGTTGCTCACCATGCTTTAAAGCAGCAGAAACGGTTTTAAGTAGCTTTTGCAAGGCAATTGGTTTTTCAAGAAAATCAAAGGCACCTATGCGAGTAGCCTCTACCGCGGTATCAATGGTACCGTGCCCAGACATCATAACGACAGGCATAGTCAGCATGCCGGTATTGCCCCACTCTTTGAGCAAAGTAATGCCATCACAATCTGGCATCCAAATGTCTAGTAGCACTAGGTCTGGGCGTGCTTGCATTCTTGATTCACGGGCTTCGGCAGCATTTTCAGCCAAACGCACGTGGTAGCCTTCGTCTTGCAAAATATCACGCAATAACTCGCGAATGCCAATTTCATCATCCACTACCAGCACTTGTCTTGCAGTCATCAGTTACTCACTCTTCTCAACTGTTTTTACATTTAAAGTCATTTTTTAGATTTTTTACTTTTTACCACATTATCTTTAATTGGAAAAACTAAGCTTACCATGGCACCACCTTGCGTTAAATTTTCAACGCTAATACTGCCGTGATGCTCTTCAATAATTTTTTTCACGATAGCCAGACCTAAACCTGTGCCATGTTTCTTAGTGGTCATATAAGGTTCAAATACTCTAGTTAACAACTCTAAAGGAAAACCCGTACCATTATCTTGTACAGTTAAGTATATATTGCTTGCCTGCTGTATCGTACTCACAGCAATTTTTGCATTGGGTTGCCCCTCTAACGCATCTTGTGCATTTTGCAATAAATTATGCAGCACTTGCCTTAGCATATTAGCATCGCCGACGATCAATGACAGCTGTGGTGCCAGCGTTAAATCAATCGAAATAGCTTCTGGTGCATACAGGTCTAACACCTCTAAAATAAGGTGATTCAGGTCAACATCACTAAAATTCACCGCTGGTGCCCTGGCATACTCACTAAACTCATTCACCATTGTTTTCATCGCATCGACTTGATTAACGATGGTCGCCGTAGCGCGGCGCAGCATTTCCGCATCGTCACCACTTAACTTGGCAACGAGTTTATGCTCCAAACGTTCAGCCGATAGCTGTATAGGCGTAAGTGGATTCTTAATTTCGTGCGCCAAACGCCTTGCAACCTCGCCCCATGCCGCATCGCGTTGCGCTTGCACCATGGCGGTTATATCATCAAACACAACCAGATAGCCACTATCTGCACTATAAGGCAAACGCGTGCCTCTTAGTAACAGTGTGCGTCTACCTTGTGCGACGATAATGTCTAATTGCTCCTGCCACTCCCCAGACTCCAGCGCATTAAAATGCGTTAAGATTGTACTCACAAACTCTTTTAATAGCGGAAACTCTTCACTCAAGCGCGTAAAGGGAAAATCTACGAAGTGACCCAACGTCACATCCAAGATATGGGAAGCAGCAAAGTTATTGGTGCGTAGCTCCGCCTTATCATCAAGCGTAAGCACGCCTGAGGAAAGGTTTGCCAAAATCGTCTCTAGGTAGCCGCGTGCAGCTTCTACGCGCTCACGGTTGCGTGTTGCTGCCTCAGTAGCATCTCCCAATTGACGCGTCATACTGTTAAATGACTGTACCAGCACCCCTAACTCATCTTTACCATGTACAGGCAAAACCGTGTCGTACTCTCCACGCGCAATTGCTCTCGTCCCCTCCGCCAACACGCCCAACGGGGCTGAAATTCGGCTACTCAAAATAAAGGCGAAAGAAATTGCAGTGAGCAAGGCAAGTATCATCACCAAAGTCAACGTTAGCGCAAATACCTCTTTGAGCGACTCTCGGCTGAGCGAAAGCTCTTGGTAATCTTGGTAAACCGATTGCACAGACTCAGCCGTAGTAGCCAACGCGTTAGGGACTGGCTGCAGCAATTGCAAAATACGTGTTTCACCCGCCAGATCGGTCATATTAATCGGAGTCAGTACTCGCAAATACAAGCCCTTGTTGGGGATAGGCTCAATTGAGCCGCGTACATGCAACCGCGCTTGCCGCAGTTGGTCCAAGGTGGGCATATCTGGTAAAAATGTGGTGGCATCACTACTAGAGAATGCAAGAATTTTGCCTTGCAGTGTCAATAGCACCGCGTCCTGAACGCCACTTTTTTCGCGCAGATCATTTAACAAATTAAGTTGCGTACTCTTGGGCTGGAACGCCAAGCTTAACGCCATATTGTCACTTTTTTGCTCAATATCAGCCAGCATAGTATCCAAGGCACTTTGCCCTAAACGCAAGCCCCCCTCGAGCGCAGCCTCTACCTTGACGTTAAACCATGACTCAATTGAGCGGGTTAAAAAGTTCACCGACACGGTATAAACAATGAGCCCTGGAATGATTGCCATTAGCGCAAAGGAGGACAGCAGGCGGAAGCTTAGACGGCTGCCAAGGGAACGATCACGAATTTGCTTATAAAAGCGCCATAGCTGTACGCCAATTAACACCACAAGCGCAGTAGCCAAGATGATATTTAATGTCAGCAGTATGGAATAATAGTTACCTGCCGCGGCAGTGTTTGCACTGGCATGTGATAACAAATAAAGCAGAAACGCCCCGAGCAGAGCGCTAAGAAAAACAATATATCTCATTAAAAGTTAAACACAGGTGTCCAACGATAAGGTTCTGAAACCATCGCCCAGTTGCCTGAGTTGATGGCCTCAACCTGTAATGGCTTGGGAAGCTGAGACTGATCCAAGCGAACACGCAAGGCCGCATTATAAGTCTCGCCTTTTTTTAGCATTGCCTTTTCCAGCACAACCCAGTCACGCAGTTTACCCAGTTCATTTTTTGCTTCAGATAAAGTAGCAAATGTTAGCTGATGATTATCGCGATTGATCAAAAACTGACGCGACAATGCGTGATAACTTAAAACCACCTTCATTGACAACGTGACAATCTCATCATCAAACCAATAATGGCGTGGCGACACGACTTGAAACTCAATCAAAAATGTCAGTGGCACGCCTTTATTAATTGCGTCTTCAATTTCAGGGCTAAATGCAACATCAAAATCTGCCTGTAATTTATAGGCCTCGTCTTTAGCTAACAACTCTGCCTGCTTGATGATTAAGGCACTAACAGTGGGGGTAGTAGTGGTAACGGCAAATAAAGTATGTGAATAGATCATGATGGCCGCGGTCAGGCCAAGCATGATAAAAGACCTAAGCCAATTATCTTTTTTGTAGCAGTGCGTAAAAGAAGCCATCATGTTGTTTGCAAGGGAGTAGTTGCCTATCTTCCATCTTTTCTTTTTGTAAGCTGACTTGTTGTAAATTTACCAGTGGTTCTGACTCTGTTTGCAACACCAAGTTTAATGGAACACGTTCGGCATCTGCATTGTTTTTCAAAAAATTGTCGATTTGCGCTTGATTTTCCTCATGAAAAATCGAACACGTCACATAAAGTAATTTACCACCCTTTGCCAGCATCTGCCACAAACTAGACAAAATTAGCGCTTGTTGTTGCGAAAATGACGCAATATCGGCCTCACGCCGCAACCATTTAATATCAACATGGCGTCGCACCACACCAGAGGCGGTACAGGGCACATCGGCCAAAATACGGTCAAATAATTTGCCATCCCACCAATCCGATTTACTAGCGTCACCTTGCTTTAAATTTGCGCTTAAGTCTAATCTCGATAGATTTTCTGCAACACGTTTCAGACGGATTTCATTATGATCTAGCGCTGTCATTTCTATATTGGCAGATTCCAGCAAATGTCCGGTTTTACCACCTGGGGCGCAACAGGCATCCAGCACGCGCATTCCATCTTGCACCTCTAAAAACGCAGCCGCTAATTGTGCACCGTAATCTTGAACTGAAACCCATCCATCAGCAAAGTGAGGGAGCTGTTCAACTGACACTGGCTTTTCAAGTAATAAGGCTACGTCGCCTAGCACGGCTGCAGCATGGCCCGCATCATTTAATAACTGCTGATAAGCTGACTGTGTAGTTTTTCTGATATTGACCCGCAACACCATGGGCGGATGTTGATTGCCCGCCTGCAATATGGTCTGCCATTGTTGCGGGTATTGGCTTTTAATCTTGTTGACCCACCATTGCGGATAAGAATACTTGGCTACATCATCCTCCTGAGAACCTGCAATCAAGCTAGTTTGCTCACGTAAAAAATTACGAAGCACGCCATTCACCAGACCTTTTGCCCAAGGTAAATTAGTTTTAGAGGCTGCCTTTACCGCTTGATCGACCACCGTAAACGGTTGTGCGGTTTCATAACGTAGTTGATAAATAGCGATGAGCAATAAATGGTTAAGCCAAGGGTCTTTTAAAGGCTTTTGCAGCAAGGGCTTAATAAGCGCTTTGAGCTCACCGTAATGTCGTAAGCAACTATAGCTTAGGTCTTGCGCGACCCCACGTTGCTGGGGCGTAATTTCAGGATGCTGTTTGAAAAGTTGCTCAAGCGTAATCGTTAAATTACGCCCAGCAAACACTTCAGAAACCGCTTTTGCGGCAAGATTTTGGGAAATATGCAAAACAGGCTTTCATGTAAACAAGCCTTATTTTAACCGCGTATGGCAAATGTTGCTAACGCCCATTTGCTTAAGAACAAAACGTTTATTAAACCGTCATTGCCATCAGTCTGGCAACGCGCTCTTCAGTTTGCGGATGCGTACTAAACAAACCTTGCAAGCCCGCACCAGACAGCGGGTTAATAATCATCATTTGCGCGGTTTCAGGATGCTGCTCCGCTGCATCCATGGGGATTTGATGGGCATAGCTATGAATTTTCTGTAACGCTGCAGCAAGCGCTTTGGGGTCTCGACTAATTTCAGCACCCCCTTTATCCGCCTCGAACTCGCGCGCACGTGAAATAGCCATTTGAATCAGCATCGCCGCCATAGGCGCTAAAATCATCACCAGAATTGCCACCACAGGATGCACACCACGCTCGCGGTCGTGACCGCCTGAAAACAGCATACCAAAACTGCCAATAGAGGAAATCGCACCCGCCATAGTCGCTGAAATGGTAGAAATCAAAGTGTCGCGATGTTTAACGTGGGCAAGCTCATGCGCCATTACACCACGAAGTTCGCGCTCACTTAGGATACGCATAATACCCGTGGTTGCTGCTACCGCTGCATGCTCAGGATTGCGACCCGTAGCAAATGCATTCGGCTGATCTTCATTAATCACATACACTTTAGGCATCGGTAACTCGGCATTTTTTGCCAACTCACTGACCATATTGTAATAGTTGCGGAATTGCGTATTGTCTGGCGTTATTTCCTGCGCGTTGTACATTTTAAGTACCGCTTGGTCTGAAAACCAGTAAGCGTAGACATTCATACCCGCCGCTATAAGCAGCGCTATCATCATGCCGTTAGCGCCGCCCAACATGGCACCCACAGCACCGAATAGCACAACAATCCCTGCCATTAAAACGGTGGTTTTAAACCAATTGCCTAACATTGTCTTTTTCCTTTAGCTGATATGACTCATAAGATGGCGTTAATTTAAAAAAATTCAATCCATTCCAGCAAAAAAACTAGGTGAATTTTTCACCCAGCTTTACCGCATGTCCTCTTACGAAGTCTTGTGCAGACAATTGCTTACCACCAGGTAACTGAATAGTTTCGATACAAATTAAATCATGGCCGCAGGCGACTTGTATTCCATGTTCAAAACCTATAATTTCACCTTGTGCCCCAGCGCCTGCCTGCTCAACTGCAAACCAAATCTTGCATACTTCGCCCCGAAAATTTGCAGTAGCAACAGGAAATGGATTGAACGCACGAATCTGACGAGAAACTTCATTGGCAGATTTTGCCCAATCAATAGGTGCTTCCGACTTCTGAATTTTATGGGCATAGTTGACCAATGACTCATCTTGCTCCTCTGCTGGCAGTTTGCCATTTGCTACAAGCTGAACCAAAGCTTCCACCATTAGCCTTGCACCATGGTTGGCAAGCTGATCATGCAACGTTTGCGTAGTATCACGTGCGGTAATCGGCACTTCCGCTTTCGCAATCATGGCGCCAGCGTCTAACGCGGGTACGACCTCCATAATCGTTACGCCTGTTGTCTGATCGCCAGTCTGTAAAGCGCGATGAATAGGCGCCGCACCTCGCCAGCGCGGCAACAGGGAGGCATGAATATTGTAGCAGCCGAGCTTAGGCATATTCAGCACAGTGGTAGGGATAATCAAGCCATAGGCTGCAACCACCATCACATCTGCTTGCGCGGCAGCAATGACTTCTTGTACCTCTTGTGGCTTTAATGTCTCAGGCTGAAACACCTGCAAGTTATGCCGCAGCGCCAGCTCTTTTACTGGACTAGCGCGTAACTTCATCCCTCGTCCTGCAGGCCTATCTGGCTGAGTAAGCACTAACACGACCTCAAATCCAGCCGCAATAATGGCCGCTAACGCAGGCACAGCAAATTCTGGCGTACCAGCGTATATCACTCTCATAAAAAACTAGCGCCCTTTATTACGTTTAATCATTTTTGTTTTGATGCGGTTTTGCTTCAGCGGCGACAAGTACTGCACAAACACTTTGCCCAACAGATGATCCATCTCGTGTTGAATGCACACCGCCAACAAGCCATCTGCCTCAATTTTAAAGGGTTTTCCTTCACGATTCAGCGCTTCAACAATCACGCTCTCTGCCCGCGTGACCATTTCATAAACGCCAGGCACTGACAAACAACCTTCTTCGTAATCTTGCGATCCCTCAGCCTTAGTGATTTTGGGGTTAATAAATACCTGTAGTTTATTTTTTTCTTGGCTGGTATCAATCACAATCACTTGCAGATGCACATCTACCTGAGTAGCTGCCAAGCCTATACCAGGAGCGTCATACATGGTTTCCGCCATGTCGTCGACCAGCCGCCTAATTTCAGCATTCACCTCTGCTACAGGTTTAGCAATAGTATATAAACGCGGGTCTGGATAATTAAGTATGCCTAAGATTGCCATATAAAATGATTAAAAAACATAAAAGCTTGATTGTTGAAAGAATTGAATGCAAAATTTAACGCAAATTGTCGTGTATAAACACGCGTAAACGACCGAGGTCATCACTTATGTTCCGAACTATTATAACGCCGCTACTATTTTGTTGCCTGACTGCATTTGCGGCGCCCAACACGATTGAACTGCAAAATGACCATCCAGACAGCTATGTCGTCGTTAAAGGGGACACGCTGTGGGATATCTCTGGCAAGTTCTTAAAATCCCCTTGGGAATGGCCAAAAGTGTGGCAAATGAATCGCGACCAAATTAAAAACCCACACTGGATCTACCCAGGTGACGTTATTGTACTCGACATGAGCACTGGTTCGCCACAACTTAGGTTGCTCAAAGAAACAACTAAAACGGTGAAACTAGAGCCTGGCATCATTGAAGAACCGCTTGAGAAAAAAGCCATCCCAACCATCTCCCCTGACATTATCACGCCGTTTCTAACACGTCCTTTAATTATTGAAAAAGAGGGATTAAAAGACGCACCCATCATCATTGGCGGGCCAGACAACCGTGTGATTTATAGTGCGGGCACAAAAGTTTATATTGATAAAATTAAACCTGGTTCAAATATCCATTGGCAACTTTACCGCCCTGGCAAAACACTGACAGACCCTGACACCAAAGGCGTGTTAGGCATAGAGGCAAACTATTTGGGTGACATTAATATCACCAAATATGGCGAACCAGCAACAGCAATGCTCATTACGGCGAAAGAGGAAGTTTTTGTCAAAGATAAACTGGTAGAAGCCCCAGAAACCATTCAACAATCTTTTGTGCCACACGCCCCCGATACGCACATCATTGGCAGAATCGTATCGATTTATGGTGGCTTGGCTGAAACTGGTCGTAACTCGATTGTCACCATCAACCTAGGCAAGGACAACGGCATTGAGCCGGGCCATGTACTCAGCATTAATCGCTTGGGTCGTTATATTAGCAAGAACCCTGACGAGAAAAAAAGCGAAGAAAAATTTACCTTAAAAGAGCTACAAGCGCCTGATAAAGAACCCAAAGCTGAAACCCCTAACCCCAAAAATGACCCCTCTAAAAATCCTAAACTGATCAAGTTGCCGAACGAGCGCGTGGGCCTGTTAATGGTATTCAGAACATTCAACAAGATCTCTTACGGCTTGGTGATGCAGGCTTCGGAAGCCATTAACGACTCCGACCTAGTAGAAACACCAGAATCTCAATAAGCGCTATGGCGTATCCCGCCGACTTGCAGCAAGAACACGCGTTATGGGTTGCGCTGAGCCAAGTTCACGGCTTGGGCTCCCAAACGTTTTGTAGGCTGCTACAAGCATTTGGTAGCCCAGATCAAATCTACACCACAACCTTCAATCAGTTGAAAGAAGTTGTTTCAGAGCCAATTGCACTTGCAATTAAATCTGGGCCTAACACCGATGATACGCAAGCCACGTTAGCATGGCTAAATCAAGAAAATAACCATCTGATTACCTTGGCTGACAGCCACTACCCAGCGGCCTTACTTGAAATCTCCGACCCGCCACCCATGTTTTACGCAAAAGGTAATTTAGATTGCCTAAAGCAGCCTTGCATTGCCGTAGTAGGTAGCCGCAACGCCAGCCCACAAGGCGAAAAAAATGCTGAGGACTTCGCCCAAGCGCTGGCACAGCATCAATATTGCATTGTGAGCGGCATGGCGCTGGGCATCGATGGCGCAGCGCATCGTGGTGCACTCAAGGACAAGGGGGCAACCATTGCAGTAGTCGGCACGGGCTTAGATATTGTGTATCCCGCACGCCACCGAGATCTCGCACACCAGATTGTTGAGCATGGCCTCATTATTTCAGAGTTTGGCTTAGGCACACCGTCACGTGCGCAAAACTTTCCTAGACGCAACCGTATTATTAGCGGCTTGAGTCAGGGTTGCTTGGTGGTTGAAGCAAATACACAAAGTGGCTCCCTCATTACGGCTAGGCTCGCCACGGAGCAAGGACGAGAGGTGTTTGCCATTCCAGGTTCCATTCACTCTCCACTATCAAAAGGCTGTCATGACCTGATTAAGCAGGGGGCAAAATTAGTGGATAGCATTCAAGATATTTTGAACGAACTTGATTATTCCTCCTCCTATTTAGGCAGAGAAAATGTAGCGCCAGTTGAACCAGAAAACAACGCAATACTTGATTTAATGGGATACGACCCCATTACTATGGAAACGCTAGTTGAACGTAGTGGCTTGACGAGCGAGCATCTTTCCGCCATGCTGTTAGTACTGGAGTTAGAAAGCAAAGTATCCTCGCTTTCGGGTGGTCGATTCCAGCGCATGGTCTGAATAAACAATTGAGCAGTATCATCGTTGAGTTTCGTTTTTTTATGCTCAGCAATTCAATTTAATCAGGATTTCGTTAGGGGAATGTTATGTTTGAAGTCTTGGTATACCTGTTTGAAAATTACTTTGAGGTAGATATTCGTCCTGACCACAGCACGCTTGAAAAAGAGCTTTCTGCTGCTGGATTTGATACAAATGACATCATAGGCGCCTTTGATTGGTTTACTGCGCTAGAAGAAATGACAGAGCAAGCCAGCAACCTAAGCCCTACAAATGGTGCAGGGTTTAGAGTATACGCCGAAGCCGAAACCAAAAAAATTAATGCCGAAAGCATCAGTTTCGTGATGTTCTTAGAGCAGGCAAAAATCCTCAATGCAGCGCAACGTGAACTGATTATTGATCGTGCCATGGCCTTGCCTCAGCCAGAGGTGCGTATTGAAGAAACACGCTGGATTGTATTAATGGCGTTGTGGAATCAAGGCAAGGCTAATGACTACTTGTTTGTGGAAGATGCCGTGTTTGGCAAAAACACACCAACCTTGCATTAAAAACTGACCAATAGCTCACAACACGCAAAAAAATAGCGCTAGTCGTTTCATAACTAGCGCTATTCACTGTTCAAATTTTTAGTCTAACTATTTTGTAATCGCTAAATTTTTTGCGATATTGCTAATAATCCCCGACTGATTCAGCGTATAGAAATGTAAGCCTGGCGCACCACCTACGAGCAGTTGCTCACATAAACCCGTCACTACATCTTGCCCCAAGGCTCGTAGTGATTCCAGGTCATCGCCATACTCCTCCAAACGTAAACGCAACCATCGCGGAATCTCAGCACCACACACATTTGAAAACCTTGAAAGCTGCGTGATGTTATAAATCGGCATCACACCAGGCACAATCGGAATGTTGATACCCAGCGCATGGCATTGATCCATAAAACGGAAGTAGGCATCCGCATTGTAAAAATACTGGGTAATTGCAGCGTTTGCCCCTGCATCTACTTTCGCCTTAAAGTGCCGAATGTCCGCCCTAGGTGAAGATGACTCAGGATGAAACTCAGGGTAAGCGGCCACTTCCAGCTGAAACCAATCACCCGTCGCTTGACGAATAAACGCAACTAGTTCGTTGGCATAGCGGAAGTCACCCGCACTGACCTCACCTGATGGCAAATCGCCACGCAACACCACCAAGCGGCGAATACCCTTGGCTTTGTATGCCTCAAGTAGTTGGGTAATTTCTTCTTTGCTTGAGGAGATACCTGAAATGTGCGGCGCCGCATCAAAACCTTCGCTCTGAATTTCGACCACAGTATCTAAAGTGCGATCTCGCGTTGAGCCACCCGCGCCAAATGTCACCGAAAAAAACTTGGGGTTAAGTAAAGCCAGTTGCTTGCGTGTTTCGCGCAATTTAGCAATACCATCCACCGTTTTAGGTGGGAAAAACTCGAAACTAATCTCTGAACTCATCAACTTATTCTTCAATTTATTATTTAGAATCAAAGGCAAACACTACCGTAGTAAGCAACCATGAAATTAAGCTGTATAGAAATGCACCGATAATGCCTGCCATCATCGTATTGACATGGAAGCCTTGCAAAAAATGGCCTGCTGCATAAAACAACAAACCATTAATCACAAAAATAAACAATCCCAAGGTGATGATGGTCACTGGCAAGGTCAACAAAACCAATATCGGCTTAATCAGCACATTAGCAAAACCAATGACGGCTGCTGCAATAAGTGCCCACGAAAAATTCGCCACCGAAATGGCTGGCACATTGTAAGCAACGATAATAAGTGCAACTGCATTGAGTATCCAGCTAATCAGCCATTTCATGCGTTTACCTTTCAATATTAAATTAAGGGCCTATCTCTAGGCCCTTAATTGTTTAGTAGCGGTAATGGTCAGCTTTGTAAGGGCCTTGTTTCGCTACACCAATGTAAGCAGCTTGCTCATCGGTCAATTCAGTTAATACGGCATTGAGTTTTTTCAATTGCAAGCGTGCCACTTTCTCATCCAAGTGTTTAGGCAGTGTATAAACGCCAACTGGATAATCAGCAGTACGCGTAAACAACTCGATTTGCGCAATGGTTTGGTTAGCAAAGCTAGAGCTCATCACATAGCTTGGGTGACCTGTACCACAACCTAAGTTTACTAGGCGACCCTTAGCCAGCAAGATGATTTTTTTACCATCGGGGAAAATCACATGATCCACTTGTGGTTTAATTTCATCCCATTGGTATTTTTCCAATGAAGCCACATCAATTTCGTTGTCGAAGTGACCAATGTTAGAAACAATCGCCTGATCTTTCATTTTGACCATATGGTCATGGGTAATCACATGATAGTTACCTGTGGTCGTCACGAAAATATCGCCGTGCTCACAAGCATAATCCATGGTAACCACACGGTAGCCTTCCATCGCGGCTTGCAATGCACAGATTGGGTCAATCTCAGTTACCCACACTTGGGCTGATAACGCACGTAATGCCTGTGCAGAACCTTTACCCACATCGCCATAACCGATTACCACAGCCACTTTACCTGCAATCATCACGTCAGTAGCACGTTTAATCGCATCCACTAAAGACTCACGGCACCCATATAAGTTGTCAAATTTAGATTTAGTCACGGAATCATTGACGTTAATCGCTGGGAAGGCCAATTTACCTTCTTTGTGCATTTGGTATAAACGATGCACGCCAGTGGTCGTTTCTTCAGTGACGCCTTTAATTTGCGCTAAACGGGTTGAATACCAAGTTGGGTCAGTTTTGAGCTTTGTTTTAATCGAGTTGAATAAGCAAGTCTCTTCTTCTGAAGTAGGGTTTGCTACCACAGACAGATCTTTTTCAGCACGTGTACCCAAGTGTAATAACAGGGTCGCATCGCCACCGTCATCCAAAATCATATTGGTATAGCCGCCATCCGTCCATTCAAAAATGCGGTGGGTGTAATCCCAGTACTCAGCCAAGGTTTCGCCTTTTACGGCAAAAACTGGCGTACCGCCTGCGGCAATCGCTGCTGCTGCGTGGTCTTGAGTTGAGAAAATATTGCAAGATGCCCAACGCACTTCTGCGCCTAAGTCTTTTAAGGTCTCAATCAACACAGCGGTTTGAATAGTCATGTGCAGTGAGCCAGTAATGCGCGCACCTTTGAGGGGTTGTGCTTTCGCAAACTCTTCGCGAATCGCCATTAAGCCCGGCATTTCAGTTTCAGCAATGGCAATTTCTTTGCGCCCAAAAGCTGCGAGGCTAATATCGGCAATAACGTAATCTTTAAAGTCGGTCACAGTATTCATTTAAATTTCCTTTAAATGGGTGACAGCAGGAAGCGGGTAAAAATGCAGAGATTCGGCAGTTGTTCACCCATTTTCCATGTCTGACACGGTTAATGAAAATGAACGCCGTTTTGATACGGTTCCGAGCCTAGGATGCCAGTGAATTCACGACTAGCTCTTGCAGCGTTCCTCAGAATGCACAGATTGTACTATGCTTTTAAAATTATTTCTATTAAAAACAAAGAGTAGAAACAAAAATAAAAATTTGTTGAGTGCTTTAAAATAGCACCTTTAATCACCAGCCCATAGTTGATTAAAATCACTAATCCCCCATAGCACTGGGTCTTCATGGCCCATGATTTTATCATTAGCGCTTGGCTTTGACAGGTCCACTATTTCGATAGGCACTCTTGATTGAGACTTGGTAGAGAAAAATACTTTGACAATAGGCGTTAACAAACTCGTCGGATTTTGATCGATGACAACAGCCAAACGCCCAGACTTCAATTTTACGGCAGAGCCAACGGGATAGATGCCTACGCTTTTGACAAAAGCTTTAAATATGATCTCATCAAAATGCCCCTTCCAACCTGCCATACGCTGCAATGACACGCCTGGTTCCCAGCCTTGTTTATAGGGGCGATTGGAGGTAATTGCATCATAGACATCACACACAGCCCCCATTTTTGCATAGATGCTAATTTGTTCACCCTTTAAACCATTCGGGTAACCTGAGCCATCCATCTTTTCGTGGTGATGCAAACAGACATCTGAGGCAACCTCATCTCGAAAGTTGGCCTGCAATAACATGTCATACCCCAAAACGGTGTGCTTCTTAACCAAAGTAAACTCATCATTGGTCAGGGCTCCAGGCTTATTCAGTATATCCAAAGAAATTGCCGCCTTACCCACATCGTGCAACAAACCAGCTAAACCAGCGGCTTTGGTTTCGGCCTCTGATAACTTCAACTCTCTTGCCAGCGCAACCATCAGCGCACACACGGCAACTGAATGCATATAGGTATAATCATCCTTAGATTTCAAGCGCACTAAGCTGATCAGCGCACTCTCATTGCGGGCAACCGAAGATGAAATTTCTTCAACCAAAGGCATAGCAGCCTCCGTGCTTAGGGCCTTACCCATGCGCACTTCTTGGAACATAGAAGTCACTGCATGCTTAGATGCATTTAATATGCGCTTGGCTTGAGCACGTTCCTCAGCAGCACTGACTCTTGTAATTTTTGGTATTGGTTTTTCTTCTGGCGCTTGGATTGGCTCTGAGCTTGCAGTTTCCTGAGGCTCAACAGCAGGTGAGGGTAATTCTGTAGTTGGGGACTCTAAATTTTCGGGCTCAATTTCAACATCTAGGCCCTTACTTATATCAATGACCAATGTTTTAATTGGACTGGATTTTAGCTTTTGCAAATCCTCAGGGTCTTTTAGTAAAAATGCTTTCTTCCAAAACGGGTGATCCATCCAAGAGCCTTTAAGCTCCTGGACAAACATCCCCATCCGCACCTGCTCTATTTGTATTACTTTTTGCATATATTTCAATAACGTCAAATTGAAACATTACTTTAACGTAGCCTATGCAATACCAAAACAATAAAAAAGAGGGTTAAATAGCGCCTTTTAAAGCCATTGCTTTATCTGTTGCTTCCCAGGAAAATTCTGGCTCATCACGACCAAAGTGGCCGTAGGCAGCAGTTTTGCTATAAATTGGGCGCAATAAATCCAACATTTTTACGATCCCTTTTGGACGTAAATCAAAATGCTCAAGCACCAATTGCGTTAACACTTCGTTGGAAACCTTGCCTGTACCGTAAGTTTCCACCATGACTGAAGTGGGTTTTGCCACACCAATAGCATATGACACTTGCACCAAGCAACGTGAAGCTAAACCAGCAGCTACAATATTTTTAGCCACATATCGGCCTGCATACGCGGCTGAACGGTCAACCTTTGAAGGATCTTTACCTGAGAATGCGCCGCCACCGTGAGGCGCTGCACCACCATAAGTATCCACGATAATTTTACGGCCAGTTAAACCGCAATCGCCTTGTGGGCCGCCAATGACAAAGCGGCCCGTAGGGTTAACCAAATACTTAATATCGCCCTTGATTAACTCTTTTGGCAGCATAGGCTTAATCACCTCTTCAATCACCGCTTCACGAATATCTTTAAGTTCCATTTCTGGCGCATGCTGGGTTGAAATCACCACGGTATCAATCGAATCTGGTTTACCGTTGACATATTTAACAGTGACTTGCGATTTAGCATCTGGGCGTAGCCAAGCTAAGCGACCATCTTTACGCATTTGTGATTGGCGCTCCATCAAGCGGTGCGCTAGCCAAATTGGCAAGGGCATCAATTGTGGTGTTTCGTCACATGCGTAGCCGAACATGATGCCTTGGTCGCCAGCACCTTGATCCAGTGGGTCATCATGCGCACCGTCTACACCCTGAGCAATATCAGGACTTTGTTTATCGTAAGCCACCAAGACCGCGCAACCCTTGTAGTCAATACCGTAATCTGTATTGTCATAACCGATGCGTTTAACAGCTTCGCGTGCGACTTTAATGTAGTCTACATTGGCTGTCGTTGTAATTTCACCTGCCAATACAATTAAACCAGTATTCGCAAGCGTTTCAGCGGCAACACGCGCAGTAGGGTCCTGCGCCAGAATAGCGTCAAGAATGCTATCGGACACTTGATCGGCTAATTTATCAGGATGCCCTTCGGACACTGACTCAGAGGTAAATAAATATTCGCTCATGGATAATCAATCGTAAACACAAAAGATTGCTAGAATAACAAAATAGTCACTACTTCAAAAGTAATTCATGCTTAAAATGCTCTTGCAGTTATATGCGCGCCTACCTCTAGTTATTATTCACGGCTTGGGTGCATCCGTAGGCTGGCTTATTTTTGCCTGCAATAGGAAAGTGGCCTCCCAAATCCAAAACAATCTTACACATGCCAGCATCTCCGACAACGCTGCTGACAGGCTCGCAATTGCACGCAAAAGTGCAATCGAAACGGGTAAAGGGCTTACTGAAACTTTAGCCATCTGGTTTAAACCGCAAGCAGAAGTAGAAAAATGGGTAAGTAGCTGCCAGGGCTGGTCACACGTAGAAGCAGCGCTAGCCAATCATAAGGGCATTATTTTTCTCACGCCACACTTAGGCTGCTACGAAATCACGGCATTACACTTCGCCAGCCAGCACCCTATTAGTATTTTATATCGCCCCCATCGTAAAAACTGGTTAGCGCCAATTGTGGAGTCTGGCCGCATGCGCCAAAACATTACACTCGCCCCCACCAATATGAAAGGCGTGCGCACTTTGCTGCGTACCCTAAAGCAAGGGGGCGCTATCGGCATATTGCCAGATCAAGTACCTGGCGCAGGGGAAGGAGAGTGGGTAGATTTTTTTGGCAGACCAGCCTACTCCATGACACTCGTTAACAAACTTCAAGAAGCCACCGACGCAACCATATTAGTGGCTTTTGGCGAACGTTTGTCTTGGGGGCGTGGATATATCGTACATATTGAACCTTTTGTCGATGAAATCAGCCCGCGCGGCGTGAATCAGGCGATTGAGCGATTAATCCGAAAGTACCCGACACAATATCTGTGGTCTTATAACCGACACAAGCAACCCAAGCAGCAAAAAGCCGCATCCGATGAACACTAGTAAAATATAACCCCAGTGAAGTCTAACCCCCTAATACGGATGATTTAGCATCGCAGCGCAATACACATTCAACTACAATAGCCACTACTTCAATCATTAGTGTTGGAATAGCAGTAAAGAAAAATAGAAACATGAAACTCAAATTCACAAAAATGCATGGTATAGGCAATGACTTTGTCGTCATTGATGGCTTCAGCCAATCAGTTTCGCTCACTGGCGAACAGATCAAACATATTGCCAATCGCCACTTTGGTGTTGGTTGCGACCAATTGCTGATGGTAGAGCGTCCTACGCTTGAAAATATAGATTTTCGCTATCGCATTTTTAATGCTGATGGCGGCGAAGTGGAACAATGCGGCAATGGCGCACGCTGTTTTGTACGCTTTGTGCATGATAAAAAACTCACGGATAAAACTGAAATTCACGTGCAAACCGCTGGTGGCGTAATTACCCTCAAAATGCAAAACGATGGGCAGGTCACTGTCAACATGGGCGCGCCAAGGTTTACCCCGAACGAGATTCCATTCCTGGCTGAGACTGAGCAACTGCAATACCAGCTTAACGTCGGCAGTGAAACCGTCAATATTTCAGCCGTATCGATGGGTAATCCGCATGCAGTGCAAGTAGTTACAAGTGTTGATACGGCACCCGTCGCCAGCCAAGGCCCGTTGATTGAGTCGCACGCAGCATTCCCCAAACGCGTAAACGCGGGCTTTATGCAAATTATCGACAACCATCATATTCGGCTTCGTGTCTATGAGCGCGGCAGTGGCGAAACACTGGCTTGCGGCACTGGCGCATGCGCAGCCGTGGTTGCTGGCATACGACTAAGGCAACTGCAATCCCCCGTTAACGTAGAAATGTTAGGCGGGAAACTGCATATCGAGTGGGCAGGTGCCAACCAATCCGTGTGGATGACTGGCCCAGCACAAGTTGTGTTTGATGGTGAAATTGACATTGAGTAAGTAATAGACAATATAAGCAAGACAAAATTAAGGAATAATATGGACACCATTAGCCCCGCTTCTGAGCAAGAAGTCGTTAAATACTTAAGCGAGCACGCGAACTTTTTCAAAACGCACGCTGATCTGCTTGCCACGATGTATATACCCAGCCTGCATGGCGGCGGCACAGTATCGTTAGCAGAGCGCCAACAACTAGTTCAGCGCGACAAAATCCGCATATTAGAAGCTAAAATGGCGGAGCTCATTCAGTATGCCAAAGAAAATGACGCAATCAGTGAAAATGTGCATAAATTCACCACCCAGCTACTGAGTGCTACGGATTTTGAATCTTTACTACTATTGATTACTCATGCCATGCGCCAAGATTTTCAAGTGCCCTATACGGGTATTCGGCTTTGGGCGCAGCCATCCAGCATTGTTAATAAAAACAATCGAGTTTTTAATGCGGTTGATGTTGAACTCAATCTGTGGGCAGAAAGTCTTGCTGAGCCCTACTGTGGCCAGCCACCAGGCTTAGACTTTGTGACTTGGTTTGGAGAAAACGCCATTCCAAAATCATTCGCGCTGATTGCTTTGCGTAGTAACAACAAAGTCTTCGGTCTACTGGCTTTAGCTTCAGATGATGAAAAACGCTTTTACCCTGAAATGGGCACCATGTATTTAAGCCGTATGGGTGAACTGATTAGTGCACGCTTACAGCAACATATTGAGCTTTGAGTCATTTAAACGAATATCTCGACTACCTAAGTTTTGAGCGCGGCCTGAGCCCGCTTACCAAAGAAAACTATGCGCGAGATATTCGACATTTGCTGGCTTTGGTTGAAGAAAAGCCACTTTCAGAAATAAATGCCAGCCATATCAGACGCTACATTGCCGCTCTGCACGCAAAAAACTTAGGTGGGAAAAGCATTGCACGTATGCTTTCGGCTTGGCGTGGATACTTTGAGTACTTGGGCTTGCGTCACGGCTACAGCAACAACCCTTGCGCGGGCATGAAAGCCCCAAAATCCGCTAAAACCCTACCACAAGCCCTGTCTGCCGACCAAACCGTTAAGCTTGTGAGCATTGAAGGCGACGAGCCACTAACGCTGCGTGACCGTGCCATTTTGGAGCTTTTCTACTCATCTGGGCTACGCCTAGCCGAGCTGGTTGGGCTAGATTTAAATGCACTTGATTTAGCAAGTGGCACGGTGACCGTGACAGGCAAAGGCAATAAAACACGCATCGTCCCGTTAGGTAGCCATGCCATTACTGCCATACAACATTGGCTTAACGCACGCGCACTCATTAGTAATGCCGATGCACAAGCCGTATTTATAACACAACAAGGCAGCCGCATCACAGGGCGCGCCATTCAGTACCGCATTAAACAATGGGCGATAAAGCAAGGCGTAAGCGCTAACGTGCATCCGCACATGCTGCGCCACAGCTTTGCCAGCCATGTATTACAATCCAGCGGCGATTTAAGGGCAGTGCAAGAAATGCTTGGTCACGCCAACATCAGCACCACACAAGTCTATACCCACCTTGATTTTCAACACCTAGCTAAAGTCTACGACAGCGCTCATCCACGCGCCAAGAAAAAATAACTTCTGAAAAACTCATTAGCTTCGCTTAAGAACAAATGCATAAGGCCAAGATGGTTTTTTTACGACGCATTATGTGGCACAATGAATCTATTGAGCCAATACAGATTTATGCAGTACCCAATGTTGTAACACAACCCTTCATTTCAAATTTATTTACCTTAAAGGATTATCATGGAACATACATTACCAGCGCTACCCTATGCAAAAAATGCTTTAGTACCACATATCTCAGAAGAAACACTTGAGTTTCACTACGGCAAACATCACCAAACTTATGTAACAAACCTCAACAACCTAATCAAAGGTACAGAGTTTGAAAACGCAAGCTTAGAAGAAATTATTAAAAAATCAGCCGCTGGCATTTACAACAACTCAGCTCAAATCTGGAACCACACCTTCTTCTGGAGCAGCATGAAACCAAACGGCGGCGGCGCACCAACAGGCCCATTGGCAGATGCCATTAACGCAAAATGGGGCAGCTTTGATGAGTTCAAAAAAGCATTTCAAGCCTCAGCCGTTGGTAACTTTGGCTCTGGCTGGACATGGTTAGTGAAAAAAGCTGACGGCAGTGTTGATATTGTCAATATGGGCGCAGCTGGCACACCACTAACTACTGGTGACAAAGCCCTGCTAACTATCGACGTTTGGGAACACGCTTACTATATCGACTACCGCAATGCACGTGCTAAATTTGTAGAAGTGTTTTTAGCGTCTTTAGCTAACTGGGACTTTGCTAGTGCAAATTTTGCAGCCTAATTATTTTTTTGTTTCTTGATAATTAATTCGTAACTCGAGCATCGGAAAGGCCCTAGAAAATAAACTAGGGCCTTTATTACTTAACACTAAGTGATGGTATTCGTGAGAGTTCATTCGTAACTCCTAACCAGTCTAGCTAACATTTCAATATTAAATTTTAATAAACTCGTAACTTCCTAATTAATAATTCAAAGTGGCTAATCGTGATTGTTTTGAATGGCAGCTTTAAGGCAGTCTAATTCAGAGATTATGGGGCAAGTTTTGGCCCATTTGAGTCATTCGTCTTGCAGGTCTAATTAATTAACGGCAAGATTAGGAAAATTGAATACTTAAATTTCGTTAGGCATTCAAAATCCAAAACATCTATAACTTAAAATAGATTACCAAACTCATGGTCTAGGACATAAATATCTTTATGTAATTATCTCAGAGCAATATGAATACTAACTTGAGAAGATATAGACAAAATATGAGCCATTCACAAAAAGGATCAAATATGCCAAAAATAAAACAATGCGTATTGATCATTGGTATAGTCAGCTTGAGCATAAGTGGCTGTAAAAAAGCTCCTCCCCCTATTATTCCAAAAGAGGGAGAAGTCGTGACATGGGGACCAAGCTCAGAACTCATAATAAGAGCCAAGCTAGGACAACGGCGTGAGCATATACCAGACACACATTGCACTCGATGTGAAGATGAATTTTACCGTCCTGAGCAAGAGCGTTATTTAGGTCAATTTCCGGTTGATTATGAACCAGAAAAATTTCCCACCATCAGTGAAGAGGAAGCAAAAAAAGTACAATTAGGACTCTCTTCACACGGATTAGAGTTTAATTTGATGCTGAACGGTGCGAAGGCTAAAGCAACAGATAGGTCGATGAATTTAGATTTGGATGATGTTAACCAAGTCAAGGTAAAGATTGATTATCTGGGTGATTTAGATGATATTGATTTCACAGAGTCCACATACGAAAAATATAAAGAATCTCCAGAGTTTAAACAAGCCTTGCAAACACATGAATTTGGTCTTGATTGCTCTACCGAAAATGGCGCAGGAATTGTAAAAAAATGTTTTGGGGCATCTGAAGATAAACAAATCTCAGGAGTTTATATTACTTCGTTTGGTGATGATGGTTGGCTAAATGGGTACTCATCTGCACTTATTTATGGTGGAATTCAAGTGAATTGGCGTATGCATCGCGACAATTTAAAACACTGGAAGGAAGTGGATGCGGCTATTTGGCGCTTGTTGGAAGCTTGGAATGTTTCACCGCATCCTGAAACACCAATCTACTTTGATAAAAATAAAGAAGGGGATTTAGTTGCTTGGCAATTAGCGCCTCAGTTAATTATTAAAACAAGTTTAGGGCAACGAAAAGTCAAAAGTTATAAGAGTTTTGAGTCATCACGCTTTTTAGGGCAGTTTGCAATTGATTATCTGCCTAAAAAAGAAAGTCTTTTGGATAACAAGGTACAAATAGAGGATATTTCTAAAATACAAGAAGGGTTAACCTTCAATCTGCTACTAAATCAAAAGCAGAATTTGCGCATATACAACTTTTATTCTAGAGATGTTGAGGATCAGGTCAAAGTTATCATCACTAAAAGCGGAGATGGAGGCAATACTAAAAACCCTAGAGAATGGATTAAGTATCTACTTAGCCTTGGCAGCTTTATTATTACTGGAGAAAAATTCGATCGTTTTGGAATGGAATGTTATCCAGAAACCCTCGGGGATTTAATTTGCATTGGAAAGGCCAACAATTCAGAGCATTCTGAATTTTTAATAAAATTTGATCATGGACTCATCAACTATCCAAGCACAGGCTCAGTTGAAGGGCAAGTCTTTACAAAAAAATATGGCAGTTATGTCAGTGTTACATGGAGAACCGCTGCTGCTAACCTAAAAGACTGGCAAGAAATTGACACTGCTATTTGGCGCCATTTAGACACTTGGAACGTAGCCCAATAAAATATATTGGGAACGTGTACAGGTGAAATAAGAATCAACTCTTTGGATTTTTATTTCAAGCACTTGGCGGCAAATGAGGAGCTAAGGTAAACGTTATTAATTTTAGTTTTTTAAGGGGCTTCAAGTGACCGCTATGGGCCAAAACTTGCCCCATAATCTCTGAATTAGACTGCCTTCAAGCTGCCATTCAAAACAATCCTAAGTTAACTATTCGAAATGTTTCGTTCGGAAGTTGCGAGTATATTAAAATTTAATATTGAAATGTTAGCTAAACTGGTTAAGAGTTACGAATTAATTCTCACGACATATTTTATGTATTTACCCAGAACAATTACTAGCTTAGTAAAAAGCCCTAAATTATGCATTTAGGGCTTTTTTTATTCACCGCAGAACTAAAACTGGCTCCAGAGATGATTATGAAATTACTTCTCCACAAAAGCGCGCTCAATCACGTAGTCGCCCAATTCACCAATCCGTGGAGATACTTTAAAACCTAGGTTATCCAGTAAAGATTCTGTATCCGCAAGCATTTGTGGGCTACCACATATCATGGCTCTGTCATGCTCTGGATTGATCGGCGGTAGCCCAATATCATTAAACAACTTACCTGAATTAATCAGGTCGGTTAAACGCCCAGTATTCCGAAATGGCTCGCGCGTGACCGTTGGGTAATAAATCAGCTTACTCCGAACCTCCTCACCAAAAAACTCATTGTTAGGTAAGGTTTGTTCAATAAAGTCTGCATAGGCAAGCTCATTGAGATAACGCACGCCATGAATCAATACCACCTTTTCGAAACGATCATACACTTCAATATCTTGAATCAAGCTCATAAATGGCGCTAAGCCAGTACCCGTCGAGAGCAAATAAAGATTTTTTGCTGGCTTTAAATCATGAATCACTAATGTTCCCGTTGGTTTTCGACTCACCAATAATTCATCGCCCACTTTTAAATGTTGCAGACGTGAAGTCAGGGGACCATTGGGTACTTTAATGCTAAAAAACTCTAACTCTTCGTCATAATTTGGGCTAGCAATACTGTAAGCTCGCGTGAGTGGGCGACCGTCAACTTCCAGCCCAATCATCACAAACTGACCGTTTTCAAAGCGCAAGCCTGGATCGCGGGTCGTTTTAAAACTAAATAAACTATCGTTCCAATGATGGACACTGGTGACACGTTCAGTTGAATATTTGCTCATGATTTATTTTCTTATCTTAGTAATTAGTTAAAACTACTGAATCGCTGCAGTCAGTTCAGGGATAGCTTCAAACAAGTCGGCGACTAATCCATAGTCAGCCACTTGGAAAATTGGGGCATCTGGATCTTGATTGATAGCCACCACTATTTTGCTATCGCGCATGCCGTAGGTGTGCTGAATGGCACCAGACACACCAACCGCGATATAAAGCTCAGGCGCAACCACCACACCTGTTTGCCCAACTTGAATATCATTCGGCGCATAGCCCGCGTCTACGGCCGCGCGCGTTGCGCCTAATGCCGCGCCTAGCTTGCTGGCGAGAGGTGATAACACATCCTCAAACTGCTGCGCACTGCCAAGCGACCTACCACCAGACACGACAATTTTTGCGGAACCTAACGCTGGACGGTCAGACTGACTACGAACTTCAGATTGCCATTTGACTCCAGCGAAGGCAGCAGGGGCCTCGACCGAGACCACTTCGGCACTACCACCTAAAGCGGCCGCAGCAAAGTTACTGCTATGCACGGTCAACACTTGAACGGGATCAACACTTTGTATTGTGGTTAATACATTACCCGCATAGGTTGCGCGAACATAAGTATTGTTCGCTTTGATTTCTAATACATCAGAGATCATTTCAACATCAAGTAATGCAGCTACTCGCGGCAATGCATTTCTACTAAACGACGAATGCGCCGCGAGAATGACGTTGTAATCTTGGCTGATGGACAAAATCAGGTTGGCGACATCTTCCGCAACCAGACGATTTAGGTGAGGAGCGTTTGCATAAATCACACGCTCAACCCCCTGAATAGAGGCTGCTTGCTTAGCGACTGCGTCAGCACCTATAACCAGTATGTGAATGGTTGAGTTCCATGCTTCTGCGGCACTTACCGCTTGTTGGACAGATGGGCTTAATTGAACGCCGTCATGCTCGGCTAGAATTAAAATGGTCATACTAACACTCCTTCATGTGTGCGTAATTTGTTCAGTAGCTCTTCTACGCTACCAACTTTAATACCCGCTTTTCTAGCGACTGGTTCTGCAACCTGTATTAACTTGAGGCGAGGCTCAGCATCAACCTCAAGCTCTGAAACATTGAGAGTTTCAATCGGTTTTTTTCTAGCCATCATTAGATTGGGCAATTTGACAAAGCGAGGCTCGTTCAAACGTAAGTCAGCAGTGACGACAGCAGGCAATGCCAATGCAAGTGTTTCTGTGCCGCCATCCACTTCACGGGTAACCGTGAGTGCATTAGCTTCAATGTGTAGTGATGAGGCAAATGTACCCTGCGGCAAATCTAAAAGCGCAGCTAACATTTGTCCCGTATGCCCTGTATCGTCATCTATCGCTTGCTTACCAATAAGTATGAGATCTGGCTTTTCGCGCTCAACTATCACCTTTAATAATTTGACCGTCGCTAAAGGCTGTAATTCAGCATTGGTTTCTAACAGGATGGCACGGTCCGCTCCCATCGCCAATGCGTGGCGTAGCACATCTTGATTAGCCGCGTTGCCAATCGCGACAGCAATCACCTCTGTAGCCAATCCCTGCTCTTTTAAGCGTAATGCTTCTTCGATAGCATTTTCATCAAATGGGTTTATGCCCATTTTCACGCCGTCTATATCTACATTAGAGCCATCAGCTTTGATGCGTACTTTAACGTTGTGATCTACAACTCGTTTGACTGCGACTAATATTTTCATGATAGTTTCCTTTGCAATTGCTGTGCATTTTACAGTAGCGTATAATATTAATTAAATGGATTATAAAGATATAATATATCTATTTTGCAGATATAAACTAGATAAAAAACATGAGATATAGCTTAAGACAACTGGAAATTTTTGTAGCGATTAGCCGCACGGAAAGTGTGTCTCGCGCATCAGAGGCATTATCACTCTCGCAATCAGCGACAAGTACCGCATTAAGTGAGCTTGAGCGGCAGTTTGATTTACAGCTTTTTGATCGCGTCGGTAAATCGCTACGCATCAATGAAACAGGCCAGCAACTATTGCCGCGTGCGGTCGAGTTGCTGGACCGCGCAAAAGAAATAGAGAACTTACTGCAGGGCAATGCGGGCTTCGGCCACATGAAAATCGGCGCAACATTAACCGTTGGCAATTATCTGGCAACCATCCTAGTCGCTAGATTTTTAAAAGAGCATCCTGAAAGTCGGATACAGTTACAGGTACATAACACCAGTACCATAGTGCAGCAGATTGCTAATCATGAATTGGATCTGGGCTTGATTGAGGGGGATTGTAATCACCCCGATATTGCAGTTCAACCATGGATAGCGGATGAATTGGTGGTATTCAGTGCACCCAACCATCCGCTGGCGCATCAACGCAAAATAACCATGGAGCAGCTATTACAGGAACAGTGGATTTTGCGGGAAAAAGGCTCTGGCACTCGTGCAACTTTTGATCGAGCATTTCACAATCAACATGCCCGACTCAACATTAGACTAGAGCTTGAGCATACCGAGGCGATTAAACGTGCCGTTGAGTCAGGATTAGGCATTGGCTGTATTTCACGGTTAGCACTAAAAGATGCCTTTCGTCGAGGCAGCCTTGTGCCACTTGCAACCCCTAGCCTAGATTTAGGCCGATTCTTTTATTTTCTCTGGCATAAACAAAAATACCAAACGACGGGGATTCGGGAGTTCTTAGACTTATGTAAACGCTTTACCGCAGGTGTTGACCGCAGTGATTTGGTTAACCTGCCTGAAATTGCCTAGAAGAATGTGATGGAAAACGATGCAACGTGACGTGATGAATTATGATGTTTTGATTGTGGGTGCTGGTCCAGCAGGTTTGGCAGCAGCCATCAGGTTGAAGCAACTTAGCTTAGAGACTGGCAAAGAATTAAGTGTATGCGTACTCGAAAAGGGCGCAGCAGTGGGTGCGCATATTCTTTCGGGGGCAGTAATAGACCCCATCGCGCTTAATGAGCTAATTCCAGACTGGCAGGCAAAGGGCGCCCCGCTGGGCACTCCTGTCCAAGGTGATGATTTCTTGCTTTTAACCGAATCCAATGCTTGGTCAGTGCCGCATTGGCTAATGCCACCATTGATGAGCAATCAAGGCAATTACATTGTAAGCCTTGGTGATGTATGCGTTTGGCTGAGCAAGCAGGCAGAGGAATTAGGGGTAGAAATTTATGCTGGATTTGCGGCACAGCAAATGCTGTATGACGATCAAAGTCAAGTCATAGGCATTATTACTGGCGATATGGGACGAGATTCAGGAGGACAGCCAACCGCACAATTTACCCCTGGGATTGAAATCCGAGCGCCTTACACATTAATTGCAGAAGGCACGCGCGGCTCACTCACGCGTGAGCTAGAAGCGCGTTATCATTTGCGCCAAAATTCTTCACCACAAAAGTATGGATTAGGGTTTAAAGAAGTCTGGCGCATACCGATAGAGCAGCACAAAAAGGGCTTGGTTCAGCACAGCCTAGGCTGGCCGTTAAATAGTGAAACTGGCGGAGGTTCATTTATTTATCACTATGGAGAACAGTTAGTTTCTATTGGATTTGTGGTGCACCTAGACTATACCAATCCACACTTATCTCCGTATGACGAGTTTCAACGATTTAAGACACATCCCACCACCCAAGCGCTACTCAATGGTGGCAAACGATTAAGTTATGGAGCAAGAGCCATCAGCGAGGGCGGCTTGCAATCCTGGCCAGAGTTGATATTTCCTGGCGGAGCGTTAATTGGATGCAGCGCAGGCATGGTCAACGTGCCACGCATCAAAGGCAGTCACAACGCGATGAAGTCTGGCATGCTTGCGGCTGAGGCTACATTTGCAGCATTAAACAATGCGGAAAGTGCTGCGCTTCCAAGCCTGCTAGTGAGCTATCCCGTCGCATTACAAGCCTCGTGGGTATGGCAAGACCTCCATGCGGTACGCAATGTTAAGCCTTTACTATCAAAATTTGGCAGCTTGGGCGGAACATTGCTTGGTGGCTTTGAGATGTGGCTAGACGCATTACGCCTGCAGTTACCATGGACATTGCGGCATCAAAAGGCTGATCATGAATGTACAAAACCTGCCGCTGATATGCCCAAAATTAACTATCCTAAACCTGACGGAGTTTATAGTTTTGATAAATTGAACTCAATTAGCCTTTGCGATATTTCGCATGAGGCAAATCAGCCATGTCATTTACATTTGCTAGATAAAGATGTCCCAATCAGGGTTAATCTTGCAAAGTATGACGCGCCAGAGCAACGCTACTGCCCCGCAGGCGTGTATGAGATTATCAACAGTCAGGATGCCACCTATTTGCAGATTAATGCGCAAAATTGCATACACTGCAAAACCTGCGATATTAAAGACCCCAAGCAAAATATTGTATGGACTCCACCTGAAGGAGGAAGTGGCCCTACTTACTCTGGCATGTAAATTTTATGGGGGAGGTGATAGGGAATATAGTATTAAACCTTCCTATGTTTATCCTAAGTCTAGTCAATCACAATACGTACATCGAAATATTTTGATAACTAGAAAGGATTTAACAGCGTGTTTTACACAAAATCGAACGTTCACTGGCTTAATAAGGTTCCAGAAGCCACATTCATCTTCTGGATTATTAAGATAATGTCTACTACGGTAGGCGAAACTGCAGCCGATTATCTGAATTTCAACCTTCATCTGGGCTTATCGATAACAACAATATTGGTTGGAGTATTGCTTGGAATATGCTTGCTTTTGCAATTTAACAAAACCGAGTATAAGCCCGTCACTTACTGGATGTCAGTTGCCCTGATTAGTGTATTTGGTACTTTAATTACGGATAACCTCACAGACCACTTTGGCGTTCCACTGATTATATCTTCGACAGTATTTGCAATATTGCTGCTTGGCACGTTTTTGCTGTGGCATTGGAAAGAAAAAACGTTATCAATACATGCGATTAATACACGTGCCAGAGAATTGTTTTATTGGCTGGCCATTTTAATGACGTTCGCCCTGGGAACCGCCGTGGGTGATTGGGTTTCAGAAGAGCTACAGTGGGGGTATGCACAATCAGGTTTAATATTTGCAGGCTTAATTTTATTAGTCACTGTCACGTATTACTTATTTAAAGTGAGTTCTGTCCTATGTTTCTGGCTCGCATATATTTTGACTCGGCCGTTAGGCGCATCATTGGGTGATTACCTGACTCAAACAGCAGATAAAGGCGGATTGAGTTTGCAAAGTGATTACGTTAATCTAGTTTTTTTAATATCGATCATGGGATTAGTCAGTTATTTGACAATTACACAGCAAAAGCAAGGGGAGCTAGCATCTGATGATTAAAATCCATCGCCTGAGCTTCAGTTGTATGCTGTGCGTATTCAGCCAAAGCGCCTTTGCAGGACCGCCGTTTATCACGGATGACCCAGAGCCTGTTGAGGCGAATCACTGGGAAATTAACTATGCGGTGAGTAAAACATGGCGCGCAGGTGGGTCCTCAGCTGGCGCGCCAAGTATCGATATTAATTATGGGTTTAGCCCCAATATTCAGCTACACGCTCAGCCCAAATTCGCTTATGAAACAGATGGTCAAGATAAGCACTCGGGTGTAGACAATACTGAAATCGGCGTTAAGTATCGATTTATCAATCAGCAGTATGCAAACGCAAACTGGATGGTAGGTATCTATCCGATGTTGCAACTGCCAACAGGCACTAGCGAACTAGGGGATAGCCGTGGCAAGGCACAGGCATTCTTACCACTTTGGCTACAACGCAACTCTGATAACTGGACAATCTATGGGGGCGTTGGTTATCGCTTAAATCAGTATGCCGATAGTAAAAACTCATGGTTTTCAGGGATCACTGCTTTGTATCGCTTGAACAATCAACTACAGCTTGGAGGTGAAATCTTTCATGAAACGGCTGGTAGCGTTGGTGAGCGAGGGACATCAGGTTTCAATATGGGAGGCATTTATAACCTTACCGATGATTACCATGTCTTATTTTCACTGGGCAAAGGCCTAAGCAATGTAAGCGCCACCAACCAATTTTCGGGCTATCTTGCACTACAAGTCATTTATTAAAGGAGTTTTTGATGAGCAACGCAACGCTTAATAGTTTAAGTAAAGTACCTGAAGTCACCCTGATGTTTTGGGTGATTAAAATTCTTGCAACCACCTTGGGAGAAACAGGCGGGGATGCTGTTTCAATGTCCATGAATTTGGGCTATCTGATAAGCACATTGATTTTTGCGGTTATTTTTCTGGTAGCCGTATTTGCACAGGTTAAATCCAAGCAGTTTCACCCTTATTTATATTGGGCAACTATCATCGCAACCACCACAGTGGGCACCACCTTGGCTGACTTTGCCGACAGGTCGTTGGGGATTGGTTACACAGGAGGCAGCACAATTTTGTTTGCCCTGTTAATGGCGTCACTCGCCATTTGGTATCGCAGCATGGGTACTGTGGCTATCAGCAGCATTCATTCGCCCAAAGCTGAAATGTACTATTGGGTCACAATTATGTTCTCGCAGACCTTAGGCACCGCGCTTGGCGACTGGACTGCAGACACCGCTGGTCTTGGTTATAGCGGCGGAGCAGTCATATTTAGCGTTTTGCTCGGCTTGGTAGCCGTGGCTTATTTCTGGACGTCCATCTCAAAAACAGTATTATTCTGGGCAGCCTTTATCCTAACCCGCCCACTTGGTGCAGTAGTAGGTGACTTTCTGGATAAACCAATCGCCTCTGGCGGCCTGGCCTTAAGTCGCTACTCAGCATCAGCAGTATTGCTTGGATTGATGTTTTTAGGTATTTTGTTATTCAAACAAAATGCTGCGAAGCAGACACATTAACTCAAGTAAGCCAAATGATACATACCCAATGACAGATACGAAGACAGGCGACTAAATGCGCATATTGCTGGTAGAGGATGATTCGATGATAGGGCTGGCGATACAGTCGGCGCTAAAAGACGCATCCTATGCTGCAGACTGGGTACGAGACGGTCAGACCGCGCTGGATACTTTATCAAGCCAGCATTATGACCTGATGCTACTTGACCTTGGCCTACCCAAAGCAGACGGTTTTGAGGTGTTGCGGTCAGTTCGTAATAAAAACAACCCCATTCCCATTGTCATTCTGACCGCGAGAGATGCATTGGAAGATCGCGTTCTGGGCTTAGACAATGGGGCGGATGACTACGTGATAAAACCATTTGAGCTAACTGAACTAATGGCAAGAATGCGTGCCGTCATTCGTCGCAAAGGGGGAGTAGCAAGCCCTATCCTGACCAACGGACTACTAACATTAGATCCCTCAACGCACCAAGTCAAACGTGAGGGCTGGGGTAACGCCCAATTAACCAATCGTGAATTTAGCCTGCTACAAGCATTAATGATACGCCCTGGAGCTATTTTATCTCGCTCCGAACTAGAGGATCGAATATATGGCTGGGGGGAAGAGGTTGAAAGTAGCGCTATTGAGTTTCTAATTTTTTCATTACGGAAGAAATTAGGGCCTGATACCATTAAAAACGTTAGGGGCGTGGGATGGCTAGTTTCAAAGCACAACTGAATCAATCATTACAGCTCCAACTTTCACTTTGGCTGACCGCCATCGTTATCATTTTGGCATTGATCGCAGGTACATTCTCCTTTGTCACGTCCTTTAAAGAAATGAACGAGGTTCAAGACGATTTGCTTAGACAAATCGCCTCACTATTTGACGCTGATCATTTACCAGTTGCACATCATGGAGATAGTGGCAGACTGGCTAACAGCGATGAAGAGTCAAGGGTGATTGTGCAATACCTCACCGACCCCAGCGTTAACCCCAACACCCGCCTGGTTGACGGTGAGCTTCCCCTTATCTTTCCAGCCAATCTGGCTGATGGCATACAAACAGTCACAGTAGAAAATGAGTCTTACCGTGCCCTTGTCAAAACCATCAGCAACAATAAGAAGATCGTCATTGCCCAAGAAACAGGGGTTCGCAACGAGATCGCCGAATCTGGCGCGTTACGTACGCTGATTCCTTTTCTGATTTTACTGCCCATATTGCTACTCACGAACACCATCCTCATTCGTAAGCTATTTAAACCAGTGTTAACCCTTGCAGAGGAGATAAATCACCGCAATGAGCAAGATTTACACGCCTTTGAAACAAGAGGATTGCCATCAGAAATTAGTCCATTTGTTATAGCGATCAATCAGTTGCTGGAGAAAGTTTCACAGTCCATGCGTGCTCAACGTCGTTTTATTGCAGATGCAGCACATGAATTGAGGTCTCCCATGACCGCACTGTCGTTACAGGCGGAGCATCTTGCCAATGCGGAAATGTCAAATCAGGCGAAAGAGAGAGTTTACATCCTTAGACAAGGTTTAGAGCGGAATCGACATTTGCTAAACCAATTGCTTGAATTAGCTCGCGTACAATCTGCCCCTCAATCAAGGAGCAAGCAGGTTTCCATCAAAAACACCTATCGCAATGTATTAGAAGACCTGCATGCTTTAGCCGAGGTCAAACAAATCGATATAGGGTTGATAGACGGTGAGGATGTAGAACTCATTACTGATGAAGCGGATCTATTCATACTCATTAAAAACATAGTTGATAATGCCATTCGTTACACCCCGAATGGCGGCAAAATTGATCTGGCAATTAAGGATCTACCTAGTCAAACTCATTTGATCGTGACGGACTCTGGCCCAGGAATTCCTCTTGCAGATCGTCAGAGGGTGATGGATCCATTTTATCGTGTACTTGGTAGCAACGAGATTGGCTCAGGCTTGGGACTGTCTATCGTCCAAGGCATAGCTGCAAAAATGGGTTGGCATATCAATCTGGATTTTGTAGATGAGCACCTTAAAACTGGCCTTATGGTAACGGTCATCATTCATAAACCCAAGCAATAAATAGGTAACATGGATAAAACTGCTTATCTCAGTATTACAGTTGCCGCACCACTCCATATAGAAAACCACTGCACGCATCCACCCCTGCAGATTCTCTTAGTCTTCCTATCGAAATAAGCGTAAATTATCGCTTACACCTTTAATTTGTAATTGTTCAGACTGGGCTAAAATTAGCATTAAATGAAGACACCTCAATTACCTGACAATGAAATCAAACGAATTCTCACTTTAAAACAGTTAGATATTCTAGACACGCTTGCCGAAGAGGCTTTTGATGATATTGCCGCGCTTGCCTCCATCATCTGCGATACTCCTATTGCCCTCATTACCTTAGTTGACGAAACGCGCCAGTGGTTTAAAAGTGTCGTTGGTCTCAACGCGAAAGAAACCCCGCGCGATATATCTTTTTGTGGTCACGCAATTTTAGACAATACTTTATTTGAGGTTCAGAACGCTCTAAACGATGAGCGTTTTGAGGACAATCCCTTAGTACTTGGTGATCCCAATATTAGATTCTATGCTGGCATGCCCTTGGTCACGCTGGGAGGATATGCGCTGGGGACACTATGCGTGATTGATACCGTTGAAAGAAAACTCACCACCAAACAACGGGACGGGCTAGCCAAGCTGGCTCGACAGGTTATTTTAAAAATTGAACATAGACTCAACTCTATTCGGCTGGATGAAGTTTCCCAAATCCTAGAGCGGACTGGCGAGATCTCAAAAATTGGCGGATGGGAATTAGACCTAAAGACCATGAAAATTCAATGGACTAAGGAAGTTTTCCATATCCATGAAATAGACGACTCGACCGTCCCCGATATTGAAACAGCATTATCGTTCTATCCTGATAGTGCAAAACCAATCTTAACTGAAGCAATGGAACAGGCTAAACTGACTGGTGCGCCCTGGGACTTAGAGCTCCCATTTATCACAGCGAAAGGTAAGCCACTGTGGGTTCGTGCGCAAGGCTCAGCCATTATCGAAAATGGTAAAGCTAGCCGATTAGTTGGCGTATTCCAAGACATCACAGCACGTAAAATAACTGAGATTAATCTTGCGTGGCTTAATCGTGCGCTCTTGATGCTTAGTGAGTGTAACGAAACCGTTATCCACATGGCGGATGAACTTAAACTTATCGTTGAAATTTGCCGCATTATTGTCGATGTAGGCGGCTATCGTATGGCTTGGGTAGGTTATGCCCAGAACGATGAGTATAAACTGATTAAACCCCAAGGTTATTATGGAAAAACAGATAACTTTTTAAATGACCTTAAACTCAGCTGGTCAGAAAATCACGTTAATGGGCTAGGGCCTGGGGGTAGGACCATTCGCAATGGCAAAGCTGTTGCGGTAGAAGACATTACGTTAGATCCGACTTATCCAGCCAAGGAACATGCAATCCATCAAGGTTATCTTTCTTTAGTTTCATTGCCGCTAAAAAATAAAGATCATACCTTTGGTTTACTAGCTATGTACTCAGATACGGTTCGTAGCTATCAAGCGGATGAAATTAGACTGCTACAAGACCTTGCCGACAATCTGGCCGCGGGCATTGTAAATCTAAGGGTCGAGAAAGAAAGACGGCAAGTAAATAAAGCCATCTTAAGTTTAGCTAAGTCAGTGGGTGCGACGCATGGCGACGAATTTTTTGTTGAGTTGGTCGACAGCCTAACGGAAACGTTAAATGCGCAAGCAGGGTATGTTGCAAGGCTGATTGATGGGCAGCAGTTAAGTGCAGTTACTTTGGCAGTATCGGTAGATAATAAGCCTATCGAAAATTACGCCTATGTGATTCCTGATACTACGGCTAAAGCATTATTTGGGTCAGTCGATTTGCAGATTGTTGCAGAAAATGCTACTCGGGACTATCCAACATTGAGCATGATGAAATTTTATCCTTACCAGGCTTTTGCTGGGATATGTTTGCATGACGTCAATGGCAATGATGTTGGCCTTATTTTTGTATTCTTTAAAGATCCTATTGAGAAGAGCTCATTCGATCTGATCCGAGCCACCCTAAAAATATTTGCCTCTCGTACCGTTCGGGAATTAGAGCATATGGAAATTGATGCGCGCGTCCATGAGCAGGCTTCTCTGCTAGATAAAACGCGTGACGCCATCGTGGTTAGAGACATCAATAACCGCATTACATTCTGGAACAAAGCCGCAGAAAATCTGTATGGCTGGACCGAAGCCGAGGCTATTAACCAGTCTATTGATAAACTACTTGAGCATAACGCAGAAGTGTTTGCACATGCGACAAATGAACTGCTTAAAAATGATGAATGGGCGGGCGAGATCAGTGAACGCCATAAAAGTGGGGCTTTATTAATGATAGAGGCACACTGGACGTTAGTACGGGATCAATATGGTCAGCCTAAATCAATCTTTGCCATTAAGTCAGACATTTCTGATCGCAAATTAGCAGAAGAGGAAATTCGCCGATTAGCTTTTTACGATCCACTTACAAAACTCCCTAATCGCAGATTGTTGATTGATCGGCTTGAAAAGGCAGTATCAGTGACCCATCGTACTCATCAATATGGGGCGGTTTTCTTTTTAGATTTAGATAACTTTAAAGTGTTAAATGACACGCTCGGGCATGATAGTGGGGATAAGTTACTAAAAGAGGTCGCATCAAAACTACTAAGATGCGTCAGATCTGCTGACACCGTTAGCAGGCTGGGTGGGGATGAGTTTGTTGTGATGCTGGAAAATTTAAGCGAAAGTATCGATGAGGCTAAATTGCAAGCCTCGATGATTGGAAACAAGATGCTAAAATATTTAAATGAACCCATTAATTTAGGCACGTATGAGCATACTAGCCCGCCAAGTATTGGCATCACTTTATTTAACCATGAAAATAAAAGTGTTGAGGAGGTATTAAAACAAGCTGACCTTGCTATGTATCAATCTAAAACACTAGGCAGAAATCGCTATACCTTTTTTAAATAAAAACTATGCCTGGCTTTAAGCTCGGCGCTCAATATCCACGGGAAAGCTTATGAAACCACTCTATATCGTCTGGAATGATGATTCTAATTTGGGTGTGCCCATCATTGATGAGCAGCATCACGCCATTGTGGCGACGATTAACTCGCTATATTTCTTTATTCAAGAAGGCTGGGGTTTGTCAGCCTTAAAACCAACACTCAACATCATTAAAATGTACTCTGGTTTTCATGCCAAAACTGAAGAAGGGATATTAATGAATTTACAATATCCTGAATTACCCGAGCATATACAGTGCCAAAAGCGGTTTGAGAAGTATGTCGATGAAGCGACCAGTGAAGCATTGCTCAATCAAGACCCTAATATTTTATTGAAGTTTTTGCGGGACTGGTGGATTGGGCATCTAAAAACAGAGCATGCTGAATATGCGGAGGTATTTAAAAAACTCAAATAACCTTATGCTAAGTGCAAACTTAGCCGCTCCATTAAATATATTTATATATAAATAAAATAGAATCTATGATAAGTTATTGATTGCAATAAATAATTAACCATATGTTAAATGTGGTTTTGTACTGCCTGCCTGTTTCAGAATAATACAAACTAAAGGCGATATCATGAGTGAAAACGATAGTGATATAAAGAAGACGGATGACCGTTTCCGCCAAGTTGTAGAAGCTGCTCCCAACGCCATGGTGATGGTAGGTAAATCTGGCCTCATCGAAATGGTCAATACGCAGGCTGAAATAATATTTGGGTATAACCGCTCAGAGCTACTCGGTCAATCTATCGACTGCCTCCTTCCAGAACGATTTCGCCACCACCATCCCCAGCATCGTGAAGTGTTTTTTTCTGACTTACAACCCAGGGCAATGGGCGTGGGGCGTGACCTTTATGGGCGCCGTAAAGATGGCAGCGAGTTCCCTGTTGAGGTTGGTCTCAACCCCATTGAGACTGCGGATGGGATCAAAGTATTATCCGCGATTACCGACATCTCGGCGCGTAAAAGAATGGAGGAGCGTTTCCGCCAAGTTGTAGAAGCCGCTCCCAATGCTATGGTGATGGTAGATAAATCTGGCCTCATCGAAATGGTCAATACGCAAGCTGAGATAATATTTGGCTATAGCCGCTCAGAGTTACTCGGTCAGTCCATCGACAACCTCCTTCCTGAAAGATTTCGCCACCACCACCCCCAGCATCGTGAAGTGTTTTTTTCTGACTTACAGCCCAGAGCGATGGGCGTGGGGCGCGACCTTTATGGGCGCCGTAAAGATGGCAGCGAGTTCCCCGTTGAAGTCGGGCTTAACCCCATTGAAACCGAGGATGGCATCAAAGTGTTATCTGCCATTACTGACATCTCGGCGCGAGTACAAGCCAGTTTAAAGCTTGCTGAACATCATGAAGAGCTTGAACGTAGTAACAAAGAGCTGGCTACTTTTGCTTACATCGCATCCCATGACCTTAAATCGCCATTAAGGGGCATTTTTCAAATATCCCAGTGGATTGAGGAGGATTTAAACAACGGCAATTCTGCTTCTATACCCGACCATATGAATCTACTTCGCGGTCGATTACGCCGCATGGAACACCTGTTAGATGATTTGCTTGCGTACTCACGTGCAGGACGCATGGAAGGGGGCATGAGTCAGGTTAACCTTGGAGTACTGGCGCAAAATGTGTTTGAAATGCAGGCGCCGCCTGATGGCTTTATCCTTACACTGGGCGATGGCCTGCCTACCTTCACAACCCTTGTGACCCCATTAGAACAAGTATTGCGAAACCTGTTTACCAACGCGATTAAACATCATGACCGTTCCTCTGGTGTTTTAAATCTGGATTGGTGCACTCAAGATAATCATTACTATAAATTTACCGTCACTGATGACGGCCCAGGGATTCCCCCGCAGTACCACGAACGCGTTTTTGGCATGTTTCAAACATTACGTCCACGGGACGAGGTGGAGGGAAGCGGTATGGGCTTAGCACTGATTAAAAAAATTGTAGAAACCTACGGTGGTTTTATTCGCGTCGAGTCCGATGGTATTCGTGGCACCAGCCTGCATTTCACATGGCCAATACGCATCGAGGGGAGGCAACCAATTGCAAACAATTTGCAAACAAAATTATAAAGAAGTGACTTTGTTTGTAGTGGACGACGATGACATTGATGCTATCGCCCTAGAGCGTGCGCTACTCAAGCTCAGATTGTTAAATACCATTCAACGCGCTCGTGATGGTCGGCAGGCGTTGGAAATGTTACGTTCAGGAGCAATTTCTCCGCCCTATATTATTTTGCTCGATCTTAATATGCCACGCATGGGTGGCATAGAGTTTCTCAAAGAATTGCGTATGGATTCT
Organism: Methylophilaceae bacterium; assembly: GCA_036504995.1. Classification (GTDB taxonomy): domain Bacteria; phylum Pseudomonadota; class Gammaproteobacteria; order Burkholderiales; family Methylophilaceae; genus DASXUG01. Next base: position 154,705 of record DASXUG010000005.1, read on the forward strand.
TCGCTTACGCATGCCGTTATATTTGTACTGACGACCTCAAAATCTGACGAGGATTTGGTTGCTGCATATCGTGAGCATGTCGCTGGCTACATCTTCAAACAGCACATGGATAGAGACTTTCTTGAGGTGATTGGGCTAATTGAACACTACTGGAGACTGGTGGAGTTACCAGTACATAAGGACTAATGATGAAACTGCTACTAGTCGACGACGATGAGCTGGATCGAATGGCCGTTGTACGAGTATTACAAAATCCAAGGCTAATCAAAGATATTGTTCACGCAAGTACCGCTGTTTCAGCGCTGAAATTATTTGATGAAGAAGTGTTTGATTTAGTACTGTTAGATTATCGTTTGCCTGATATGGAATGTCTGGATGTACTTAAAATACTCACCAATCATTCCAGTAAACATGCTGCAGTGGTGATTTTGACAGGCATTACTGACGATGAAACAATAGAACGAGAATGTATTGTGGCAGGTGCTCAAGATTTTTTACTTAAGCAAGAGTTGTCACCACGACACCTGACTAAAGCGCTGGTTCACGCCCAAGCTCGTCACGCACTAAACCTGCAACTATTGGAAACCTATGCTCGACTAAAGTATTTGGCTGAGAACGACCCAATGACAGGGTTATCCAATAGACATTTTTTTGAAGAACGTTTGCGTGCGGCAATTCTTCGTGCGCATAGAACAGGCGGCAATATTGGGCTGCTATTTCTGGATATTGATAATTTTAAATTGATCAATGATAGCCTGGGTCACGATACGGGCGATCAATTGCTACAGCAGGTTGCGAATGTGTTGCAATCGGTTATCCGCCAAGGAGATATTGTGTGCAGGCTTGGCGGAGATGAATTTGCAATCATTGTTCATGATATAGATGCAGAAACATCAATTGGGATACTTGCGCAACGCATTCAAGATAATTTAAATAAACCCATCACGCTTTCTAAAATAGAACACTTTATTTCTTGCAGTATTGGCATTTCCACCTATCCGAAGTGTGCTAAAACAGCTGAGGATATGCTGAAGTACGCAGATCTGGCGATGTATCACGTTAAGCAACATGGAAAACACGGATTCCATTTCTATACTGAAGGCTTACAAGAGCATGTGATGTATAAGATTGATCTCGAACAACAACTTCGATCAGGATTACTCCAAAGCCAATTGTTGCAGTATTATCAACCAGTGATTGATGCCCAGAACTTCAGTGTTTGTGGTGCCGAAATGCTCTTAAGATGGAACCATCCAATAAAAGGCATTCTTTCTCCAGCTGATTTCTTAGCAGATATTGAAGAGCTTGGATTTTTATCCGCAGTTGATTCAGCAAGCAGACATCTGGCATGTAGGCAGCTTGCGGAGTGGCGCTTAAACAAGGTGGTGGAAGATGATTTTCGCTTGGCCATTAATGCCAGTGAACAATCAATCAAAGAGGAAAACTTTCAGGCATCCATTAAATCTGATTTGGATAATGCGGGGTTACTTGGAAACAATCTATCTATCGAGGTTACTGAGGGTGACTTGGTGTCAGACTTTGATAAAACATCCGCAATTTTGAATCAACTTAAAGAATTTGGTGTCAATGTGGCCATTGATGATTTCGGTACTGGGTATTCATCCATGGCCTATCTAAAATGGCTACCAGCATCCATCCTAAAAATTGATCGATCCTTTGTACAAAGCGTGCCTGAAAGCGCCGCGGATTGTCGCGTCCTGAAAGCCATTATAACCTTGGCAAAAAGCTTGGATCTTATCGTTATTGTTGAAGGGGTGGAGACTATCGATCAGGCTCGTTTATGCCAGCAATATGGCGCAGATATGTTTCAGGGATACTTATTCTCCCAACCATTGCCGCCTGATGATTTTGCCATTTTCATGACACAACACAACCCAAAATTATATGCTTAGCTTAATTATTAATCTAATCGCTAATTGATATTCAAACCAATCACTTGTCTGCCCAACCCTCCTTATCTGCACAGAGTTATCCACAGATTATGTGAATAGATCAGGAAGTCAGCGACTTTAAAAGCGACCAATCCACTTCACCACTTACCGTCACACAGTTCTTTCTGTTGCGCCAAATCCAATCTAAATTGCTCAAGCTTGGCTTGGTAGTCTGCCGCATCCCCATACTCAACAAAATGGGCATAACGTGCATGTCGGCCCATCATTTTTCTCGCATGTTTAATTGGGCAAAAATATTGTTCAGTTCTCGCGACAATTTCAGTTGCATAGGCGAGCAAGCCATTGCCATAGGTACAGTACATACAATGGCTTTTTTCTATCCAATTTAGATAGCTTAAATGATAACGATCAAAAATAAAGTAATCATCGCGCTTTACCTTGGCGATTTTGTATATTGGAAAACAAGTGGCTTGATAAAAACTGATGCAAGCATCCAGTAACAGCATCGGAAAAATCATGCTGTAAATAATCGGCCCCGTGAGCAGATTGAGTGGGCGATTGCCTAGCCACTTGATAACGCCAACTCGGAGACTCTTATGAGCCTCCTTGACCGACTTCTCAAACTCGACACGCTTACCCTTGAGACTAAAATTGAGATGAACTTGGCTTTCTTGAAGCGCTTTATTTAAGTCATTTTCTACGGCTTCTAGTTGTGCAAGTAAGTGACGGATATGCTCGTTCATATAGCCCTTAATGATTTCAATACGCAAGCATCATAACAAGAAAGTAGCTTATAAATACTAAACAACTTAGTAATCACTGGCGATTAAGTTAGCCACCACCCCACCCAAACCGAAGTCACTTGTATCATCAACCCAAGTATGACTTGCATAGAGTATGTTTTATCCCCACTGACAAACGCCATGATGCCCTTGCCAATCGAGTTTGCTGAAAAGGCAACCAGAATAGGTAATGCTGTATTCTCTAAAACAAGTTTACCTGCAGCCGCTTGTGAGGCCACAGCAATGGTGGGTGCATGAGCATCAGCCAGCCCAGCAATGCCAGAGGCAAGCACTAGCCCAGCTTGTCCAAACCAAGCCTTTAGCGCAGAGGATATGATTAGCACAGCAGCAATAACAACCACTAATATCAACGCACTTTTCACACTAAAAGTTTTAGTAGGTTTAGTGATTTCTGCCTGATTTTGATGGAATGACTTGATGGCAACTAGCACCCCATACAATAAAATAGAAAAGCCGCCAAAAGCCAGTGGCCAGGCAAGCACATGCAATGTGGGAGGATGTACCGCAGCAAGCAATATCGCCAGTTGTAAAATCGTCGCCAGGCTTGATAATGCTGCGCCAGCGACTGCAGCCGCAACCAGACTTGGTGTTTCTTTTGCACGCTCACCCATGGCGGCAATGGTAGCAACACTTGAAATAAACCCTGAAATCAGCCCGACCAATGGCAGCCCTATGCGCGCGCCCAACCAACGCAGCACAAGGTGACCAAGCGCACTAATGGTCATGACCAATATCACAACAATCCAAAGATTTCGCGGATTAATCGCCTCAAATGGCCCAACTGACGCATTAGGTACTATTGGTAAGATGATAAGGGTTGCGGCAGCCAAAATGAGAAAATCGGTTAACTCATCTTTGGTGAGCATATTCAGCACAAAGCCATGCATTGGCTCCTTAGCCACCAGCAATATTGCCACGCTAACCGCAATCGCTGCACTTAGCGCTGGTGCGCTCATTGCCAAACCACCTAATATAACCGTCATCACCAAGGCAATTTCAGTGGTAATGCCCGGATCTTTATCACGTTGCTTGTAGTATCCAATTGCCGTAAAAGTCATCACACAAAAAATTGAAGTGACTAATAGCCAGAAATTCAATGCACTGCTGACAGCCCCGAGCAGTGACGCAAGCGTAAAAGTGCGTATGCCCCCAAATGACCGATTGGGGCCAGTTCCTTTCTTGCGCTCTCGTTCAGCCCCAATGAGCAGACCAATACCCATCGCAACCGCCAAGTTAAGCCAAAGCGTGCTATTCATAATAATAGGCATTTATTTTAGGCCCATGAAAACAGCTGACGGCCGCCAGCCAGCCACTGATTGAGTTTGCTCCAACATCGCTAATCACTAGCCCAACTTTCATTGATCGACCAAATATTACTGTACTCCTCTCAAGGCTGACCTGAGTGATTTATATCAAAAAACGCTTAATCTCTGCTGGATTATTCCAGCTCAACTGTTTCATAAAATGCTCAGTTATGTTTAGATGCTCATTTAATTTGCAGTTTATTCAGGCACCAATAATCAGGCTTACCCAATGGAACCAACGCTCACGACCCCAGATCACCTAAAACCAACCCTTGAAGCGCTTATGCGTATAGAGCCGCTATTTCATGCCGTATGCCCAGAAGCCACAGAAAGCCTATTTGAAGAATTAGTCGCTGATGACTTTTGGGAAATTGGCGCATCTGGACGTAAGTATAGCCGAGAGTTCGCACTACACACCTTAAAGTCCAGGCAATACACCGATGCTGAAAATTGGCAAACCAGCGACTATCACCTTAGCCAAATTAGTGAGTCAGTTTATTTACTAACCTACACATTACATCAACCCAACCGCACGACGCTTCGTCTGACTATTTGGCAGCAGGTAAGTGGTCAATGGAAAGCAACTTATCACCAAGGTACTGTCGTTCAAATTTAGCGCTAAGTTTTTGCAGAATCTGCCGATATTAATGGAATGAAACTTCGACATATTGTGCTGGTTGTACTGCTCATAACAGTCACCGTTATCTGGCAACAAAAACACCATGCACGCCACAGCGACTTTATGCACCAGCAAGCGATGCTCTCCAGCATTCATTTTTCTGATGAACCGCAGCAAACCGATACAGATAAACCTAGCTTCGAGTTTAAAAATTACTCAGTCAAGCCGCTGGCTAATTTTGTGATTCGAGCACGCATCCTTTCAGCCACCCACTACTCCCTTGATGCGTCGTCTACCTTATCCCCAATCGACTTGGCACTCGGCTGGAAGCGCATGGCCGACCCAGCCATATACGATGCTCTCAACATTTCCCAAAGTGGGCGCTGGTATCATTACTCTTGGCGTGAAGCTCCGCCCATTCCGCCACAAGAAATCATTGAGTCTTCTGCTAATATGCATATGATCCCAGCGAACGAATCGGTTGCTCGGGTACTCAATCAAGCCACGAGTAACAAGTTCATCAAGATAAAAGGCATGTTGGTAGAAGTCAGCAATAACAAAGGCTGGTTTTGGCGTAGCTCACTCACCCGCAAGGACTCAGGCGGAGGAGCCTGCGAGGTGATATTTGTGGAGGCGGCGGCTATTGAATGACTAACCTAAACCAATAGATACTCTGCGCGCAATCCACACTTTTGTCATAATTCTCTGCTAACATACTAGGATGTTGCAGCGTTTCTTCGTCAGTCTATCCCTTATATTTATGTTTGCCTTCGCGCAAACAGGGGCGGTTTTGCATGAAATTTCGCACTATGCAGACATTACGAGCCCCGTTAAACAGCAAGACAAAGCGCCTCACTCACCGATTTGTGACAAGTGTATAAGTTACGGGGAACTTGCCCACGCATTAGACTCCAGCTTTTCTGCACCGCCAGTCATTGCTACGGTTCACGCTTTATTTGCACCGCAATCTTACGCTTACACTCAAACCTTACTCCAAGCTTACGCTGCTCGCGCTCCACCCACTCAACTCGCTTAGACCTAAATTAGCGCCTGTATTTCAGGCTATTTTTGTTTTATGAGTTTTGAGGATTCATCATGGCTACTGTTCGTCATTTACGCGGCTTTTCGCACAAAAAATTATTATTAGCTTTATCTATTGCATTCAACCAGCAAGCGGCTTTCGCAGCCGACACCACCGAAAACATTACGACCAGCCCAGTTGCGGTCACTGGCAACCCACTCGGCGTTAGCTCTGATGAAATGGTTACGCCTGTGTCGGTATTAAATGGTCACGATTTATCTATTCAACGTGAAAGTACTTTGGGCGAGTTATTGAAATCCATCCCTGGAGTGAGCGCCAGCTACTATGGCCCCGCCGCTTCTCGCCCCATTATTCGCGGCTTAGATGGCGATCGCATTCGCATGATGCAAAATGGCGTAGGCATTCTGGATGCCTCTGCGCTCAGTCCAGATCACGCTGTAGCGCTTGACCCGATCGTGATTGAGCAAGTAGATGTGGTGCGCGGCCCTGCAGCCTTGCTTTACGGCGGTAGTGCTGTTGGCGGTGTGGTTAATGCCATTGACCACCGTATTCCCACCGAGTCACTGAATGGAATTACAGGTCGCTACGAAGCGCGTCTTGGTGGTGCCGATAACCAAAAGAATGGTGCTGCAGTCGTTGATGTTGGCAATGGTTTATTTGCCATTCATGCCGATGCATATGGCCGAAAAACCGATGACTTAAGCATTCCTGATTATGCAAAAATTCCAAGTTTGCGCGCCGCGAGCGATATTAAAGGGCGTCTGGTCAACAGTAGTTCAGAGGGCAGTGGCGGCGCGCTTGGCGCCTCTCTCACGCTGGACAATGGATACGCTGGTTTGTCTTACTCCAACTTTAATAACAATTATGGCTCTGTCGCAGAAGAAAATGTTCGCATCGACCAAAAAAGCGACCGCATCGATTTTGCAACTGAGTTCAAAAATCTGGGCAGCATTGTCAATCGGGTTAAATTCCGCACGGCTTATACTGATTATCAACATCAGGAAATTAACACCGGTACCGTGGCCACTACTTTCACCAACAAAGGTTGGGAAGGTGCGCTAGAAATGGGCCATGGCAATATTGGCAGAATGTCGGGCGTGGTTGGTTACCAATTTCAGTTTTCCACATTTCAAGCCTTGGGTAGCGAGGCGTTAATTCCCAAAAGTAATACCAGCAGTAATGGCATATATCTTTATGAAGAGCTGCCTTTTGACCTATATAAACCCAAAGACCTTAAACTCACCTTGGGTGGGCGCATTGATGACGTGATGCAAGAGTCTGAAGGCGGCGGCAAATTTGGTGCCCCGCTCAGTCGCAACTTTACACCTCAAAGTATTGCAACTGGGGCACTTTACAACTTTACTGAGCGGTGGTCCTTGGCCACCAATCTATCACATAATGAGCGTGCGCCCACTTACAGCGAGCTTTATGCCAATGGTCCACACGATGCCACAGGGCAATTCGAAATTGGCAATACGGCACTTAATAAAGAAAAGTCCAACGGTATCGATACACAGCTACGTTGGAAATCTGGTAAAGATTCCGCCAGCATCGGTGCGTACTACACACGCTTTAACAATTATCTGGGGTTCTTCAATACAGGCCGTACTGTGGATGACCAAGGGGTTGTAGATCCGAATGGAGATTTAAATGAAGCCGTTACCAGACAGGTACCTGCATCGTTTAAAGGCATAGAAAGTGAAGCCAAATTTAGGATTTACGACCAAATCGGCGCACTTGATTTACGCTTACGCGGTGATTATGTGCATGCCACCAACTTAAGCACTGGCGAGCCCTTGCCGCGTATTGCACCGATACACCTAGGGTTTGGCTTGGATTATCAATTGAATAAATTAAGCACTAGGCTAGATGTATTGCATGGCTTTAAACAAGACCGCGTGGCGCAAAATGAAACAGCAACGGATGACTATACCCAGGTCAACCTCACGGCAACCTACAGGCTCAGTTCAGCATACCACTTTGAGCTGTTTGCCAAAGCCAACAACTTGCTGGACGAGACCATACGTGAACACACTTCGGTATTGAAAGACATTGCACCACTAGCTGGCAGATCCTTATTAGTAGGGGTGCATGGCGAGTTTTAATCAGCATAGGCTGATCTTTTGTAAATTCAGTTTGGCTGAGAGGGTATTTAACTCAGCCAAACTGAAACACCGCTGTATACAGCCCCATATCCACTACAAAAGCCCCCCGCCTTGAGTTATGATACGAGACTTAACAATTTAGCTTAGAGATCATTATGGCACGCACTGTAAACTGCATTAAACTAGGCCGCGAGGCTGATGGCATGGACTTCCCGCCCTACCCAGGCGCACTCGGTAAACGCATCTATGAAAGCGTTTCAAAAGAGGCTTGGGCTGGCTGGCTTAAGCAGCAAACCATGTTAGTGAATGAAAACCGTTTAAGCTTGGCTGACCCTGCCGCGCGCAAATACCTTAGCGAGCAAACTGAAGCCTACTTTTTCGGGGCTGGTGCAGACTCGGCCAGTGGTTACATTCCGCCAAAACCTTAAATAAATCAAATCGCACTTATCTTTAGCTCCGACCAACACCAGAACAGAGAATCATCACTTTGGCACCCATTAAGTTAAACCAAGACTACTTTATCAACCGCGAGCTTGGCATTCTTGCTTTTAACAGGCGTGTACTAGCACAAGCAGAAGACGAGCGCGTTCCACTGCTTGAGCGCTTAAAGTTCCTATGCATATTCAGTAGCAATATGGATGAGTTCTTTGAAGTACGTGTCGCTGGGGTTAAAGAGCAGATCAAATTTAATGACAATCATGCTGGACCCGACGGCCTGACTCCGCAGCAAGTATTTAAAATGCTCACAGCCGAGGCGCATGAGCTGGTTGAGAAACAATACAAAATACTAAATGAAGTTGTTCTGCCGAAGTTAGACGCGCAAGACATACGCTTTCTGCGCAGAACCTCTTGGAATGACGCGCAGCGCGAGTGGATTAAAGCCTACTTTTTTAGAGAGTTAATGCCCATACTCACGCCCATTGGCTTGGATCCAGCACACCCATTCCCCCGCGTATTAAACAAGAGCTTAAACTTTGCTGTTGAACTGGAAGGTAAAGATGCTTTTGGCCGTAACTCAGGCGTTGCCATCGTGCAAGCACCTCGTGCTTTGCCGCGTGTGATTCGCTTGCCTAACCATATTTCTGGTTGTGAATATGGCTTTATTTTTTTATCTTCTGTGCTACACGCGCATGTAGGCGAGCTATTTGCAGGTATGCAGATTAAAGGTTGCTACCAATTTCGCGTCACCCGCGACAGCGACCTGACGCTTGACGATGAAGATACACGCGATTTACGTAGCGCCTTGCAGGGTGAATTATCGCATCGTCAATTTGGAGATGCCGTGCGTCTGGAAGTGGCTGATAGCTGCCCGTCTGAAATGTCTGCATTTTTGCTAGATCAGTTTGGTCTATCTAAAGAAGACTTATACCAAGTCAACGGCCTAGTGAATTTAGTCCGCCTGATGCAAGTGCCTGATTGGGTCGATAAACCTGTACTTAAGTTTAATCGTTATAGCGCGGGCACGCCCAAAGAGTTGGTGAAAGAGCCTGATATTTTCAAAGCAATTCGCAAACACGATATTCTGCTACACCACCCGTTCCAATCATTTAACCCAGTGATTGAGTTTATCAAGCAGGCGGCAGAAGACCCTAATGTACTGGCCATTAAACAAACGTTTTATCGCACCAGCGCTGACTCCACCTTGATGACCTCGTTGATTGAAGCGGCTAAACGCGGCAAAGAGGTTACCGTAGTAGTTGAGTTGCTTGCGCGCTTTGACGAAGAAGCGAATATCAATTGGGCAGCCAAGCTAGAAAATGCAGGCGCCCATGTAGTGTACGGCGTGGTTGGTCATAAAACACACGCCAAAATGGCAATGGTGGTGCGTCGTGAAGAAGATAAATTGCGCCGCTATGTTCACTTATCGACTGGCAATTACCATCAACGTACGGCAAGACTATATACCGATTTCGGCCTGCTCACCTGCAATGACGAATTATGCGCAGATGTGAATGATGTGTTTGCTCAACTCACGGGGCTTGGCAACGCGAGTAAGCTTAAACACATCTGGCAATCTCCGTTTACTTTGCACTCAAATTTGATTAATGCCATTCATCAAGAAACCGCTCACGCAAAGGCTGGCAAAAAAGCGCACATCATCGCCAAAATGAATGCTTTGTTAGACGCGGACATTATTCGCGCTTTGTATGAGGCATCCGCCGCTGGCGTGGAAATTGATTTAATCGTGCGTGGCGTATGCGCACTTAAACCTGGCATCCCCAAAATTTCTGAGAATATTCGCGTGCTCTCTATCGTTGGCCGCTTCTTGGAACACAGCCGAATTTTCTACTTCTACAACAATCAAAAAGAAGATTTGTATTTGGCGAGTGCGGATTGGATGTATCGTAACTTTTTCCGCCGCATCGAAGTGTGCTTCCCGATTTTAGATGAGAAAGTCAAAAAACGTATCATGCGTGAAGGCTTGGAGCCTTACCTAAAAGACAACACCAACGCCTGGCAAATGTTACCCGACAGCCGCTATATGCTATCCCCAACGAAACAAGGTGCAGCATTTAGTGCTCAGCAATTTTTAATCGCTGAATTTGGGCAAGATCTGCCATTAGGAAAACAGTAGATAAACCAGAAGCTTGCTTGGCTTAAGCACTGTGGCTTGAAGCCGAGCAAGTTAAGCTCAACCAATTTAGCATTAGCCCAGAATTAACTTAGTCGACGGAAGTTAAGTAAGCGACAGTTGGACGCCAATTTCTTTCCAATAAAGAATTTCATTGTCCAACTCCGTCTGTGTCAGCGGGTTATCTTCAAGCCAACCCTCTTCAATATGTAAGTCAACCCCTTTTGTGCCCCAATATAAATCCAGCTTAGGGTGATTATCATCTAGACGATTGCGGTGGAACAAAATGGATAGACGCAGAATGAGTATCAGTAAAGTACGATCATCGGTTATTAACGGCAAATTCAGCTTGGCTAGTGAGCGACGCTGCGCTCGTACTAAAGCACCTAGCGTTTGCTGTTCCATTTTTGAGAAGCCTGGCATATCCGCATTTTCAACAATATAAGCTGAATGCTTATGGTAGCCGCTATGCGCAATTGAAATGCCAATTTCATGAAGCTTAGTCGCCCAAATCAGATACTGCTTTGCAGTGGCAGCGGGCATGTTCAACATATCATCCACTTGCGAGAGCAGCTCTAATGCTAGCTTTTGCACACGCCTTACCTGATCACGGTCTACATGATAGCGTCGCATAAAGCTGGTTACGGTCGTCACGCGCGTATCTTGATGATGCATACGCCCTAACAGCTCATACAGCACACCCTCACGCAAGGCGCTGGTGGCGGTAGTCATACGTTCAATATCTAAGGCCTCAAATGCAGCTAACATAATCGACAAACCACCTGGCATCACCGCAGCACGATCAGCACTTAACCCAGGCAATTGAATTTTTTTGATCTCTTTAGCCTTAATCAGCCTGGCTCGCAACTCAAGCAAACCATCGCGCGTAATTTCGCCATCAGTAATTTGACTTAAGCGCATCACTTCACCCAAAGCCCGTGCTGTGCCTGACGAACCTACGGCTTCTTGCCAGTTGCCTGCAGTAAAGTTTTTGCGTATGCCTTCAACTTCACTACCCGCCGCTAACCTGGCACTTTCAAAATTACTCTCGCTTAATTTGCCATCAGAGAAAAACCGTAATGTGTAGCTGACACAGCCCATATACAGGCTTTCCATCTCTTCAGGTTCAAGCCCTTTGCCGATGATAAACTCAGTAGAACCGCCGCCAATATCAATTACCAGACGCTTGTGTGCTGCTGGTGGCAAGCTATGACTCACCCCCACAAAAATCATGCGCGCTTCTTCACGACCTGCAATGACCTCGATCGGGAAACCTAATGCAGCTTGTGCTTCTTGAAGTAATTGCGGTGCGTTCTTTGCGACCCGAAAGGTATTCGTGGCTACGGCTCGAACGGCTTGCGGAGGCAAGCCGCGCAAGCGCTCGCCAAATCGCTTCAGGCATTCAATTGCACGCTGCTGCGCTTCCGCATCTAGATGCTTATCAGGGCCTAAACCAGCCCCGAGGCGCACCACTTCGCGCAATGAGTCATGAAAAATAAGATGGTCATCAACCACACGAGCCAGCTGCAACCTAAAACTATTGGAGCCTAAATCAACGGCGGCGATTTCAGAGTAAGGAGGGGATTTAGCAACCAAAGCAGTGCCTAGAAAAAATACTTGAATATATTATAACGCGAACCCCATGTAGCAAGCCGCAAAATAGATGAAAAAAAGGCGAACATGATTGCCCGCCCATTTTTTATCGTCTCAAACCAAAACTATGCAACGCTTCAATACGCCGCACCCTAGGTCACGGCATAGTAATCTATTATTCGCGTGTTTCTCGCTCAATCTCTTCCATACTCACATGGCGCACATCTTTGCCCTTCACCATGTAAACCACATATTCTGAGATATTTTTCGCGTGATCACCGATACGCTCAATTGCTTTTGCCACAAATAACACTTCAAGTGACATCGAAATTGTACGTGGATCTTCTAGCATAAAGGTAATCAACTGGCGTGTGCAAGAGCGGAACAACTCATCAACCTGCTCATCTTGGCGCGCTACATCTACTGTTCTTGTAACATCTAGTCTCGCAAATCCATCTAGGGCCGTGCGCAGCATTTCGCGCACTTGACCAACCATAGACTTAATTTCGCTGAATCTCGGCGTAAACAAGCTACCAGCTTCGTGAATTTTTTGAGCGACGCGCGCGATTTTTGTCGCCTCATCGCCAATACGCTCTAAGTCAGTAATGGTCTTAACAACCATCATAATCATGCGTAAATCACCAGCCGCGGGCTGACGACGTGCAATAATATGGCTGCAGTCCTCATCAACCTGAACCTCGAGCGCATTCACTTTGTGGTCGTTGGCGATGACGCTTTCAGCCAAACTAAGGTTGGCATGCACCAAAGAATCCAACGCATTGACGATTTGCTGCTCTACTAAACCGCCCATTTGCAGAACTTTAGCGCGAATGCCCTCCAGTTCAGCATCATACTGCTTTGATGTATGTTCGGTTTGCATAATTTTCCTTGTTTGACTGGTATAAAATGTACATTTTCAACGCAAATGTATCAACACACTATATCGTAGACCTAAATTGTGACAATTTTATGAATTCGGCCCAGTGCACTAACACACCAAAAAACTATTTCGTATAAGTTTTTACACCTTCAGGTGTTGCAAGCAACAACACATTGGCTGGACGCGCAGCAAACAAACCGTTAGTTACCACACCCACGATCTGATTAATCTTTGCCTCCATCTCTACTGGGTTACTAATCGTTAAACCATGAACATCCAAAATAAGATTGCCATTATCGGTTGTAAAATCACGCAATATTGGCTGACCACCGAGCTTCACCAACTCTCTTGCCACGTAGCTACGTGCCATAGGCAAGACTTCCACGGGCAATGGGAACTTACCTAAAACGGGGACATACTTGCTTTGATCGCAAATACAGATGAATGATTTTGCGCAAGCTGCCACGATTTTTTCGCGGGTTAGAGCACCACCACCACCTTTTAACATATGCAAATGTTCGGTAATTTCATCTGCGCCGTCGACGTAAATATCCATACCATTGACTGAGTTTAAATCAAATACTTCGATGCCATGATTGCGCAAACGCTGCGCCGTAGCCTCTGAGCTCGCAACAGCACCATCAATTTTATGTTTAACCTTTGCAAGTTCATCAATGAAAAAATTGGCTGTAGAGCCCGTGCCCACACCGATAATGCCGCCTTTGACATACTCAATGGCTGCTTGTGCAGTTTGTAATTTAAGTTGATCTTGTGGACTCATTCTACTTTTACCCTTATGTTTTCTTTATAATGACGAAATATATAATCATAACACCGTGAATCACGGATTTTGTAATTCCCATGAAAAACGATACCAAAAAAAATTATTTAGACAAAATCAATCAAGCGCAAGTCTATGATGTGGCGATAAAAACCCCCTTAGATTTACAGCCTAATTTATCTAGACGGATTGATAATCGCGTACTGCTGAAACGTGAAGATATGCAGCCTGTATTTTCATTCAAACTACGCGGCGCTTATAACAAAATGGCTAGTTTGTCGCCAGAAGCGCTAGCGCGTGGTGTGATCACCGCTTCTGCTGGCAATCACGCGCAGGGCGTGGCGTTAAGTGCACAAAAACTTGGTTGTCGTGCAGTAATCGTTATGCCGACCACAACACCACTGATTAAAATTAACGCTGTCAAAAACCGTGGTGGTGAAGTCGTATTGTTTGGTGACTCTTACTCCGATGCCTATGTACACGCGCTGGAACTAGAGAAAACGCAAGGCCTGACCTTTGTGCATCCTTATGACGACCCCTATGTCATTGCAGGTCAAGGCACTATCGCCAAAGAAATTCTCGACGCCCATCCCGAACCCATCGAAGCCATTTTCTGCTGTGTTGGTGGCGGTGGCTTGATTGCTGGCGTTGCAGCCTATGTCAAAGCGGTGCGTCCTGAGATAAAAATCATCGGTGTTGAGGCAACCGACGCTGAAGCCATGACCAAGTCGCTCAAAGAAGGTGAGCGCGTCATGCTAGATCAGGTAGGATTATTTGCCGATGGCGCCGCAGTGAAACAAGTTGGTGAGCACACCTTCGAGCTTTGTCAGCAATATGTAGACGAAATGATCGTTGTGAATAATGACGCCATTTGCGCGGCGATTAAAGATGTGTTTGAAGACACCCGCAGCATTTTAGAACCTGCTGGTGCACTGGCTACGGCAGGACTGAAAGAGTATGCAAAACGGCATAATTTACATGGCAAGACACTAATAGGCATTGCCTCAGGCGCTAATATGAATTTTGACCGCCTACGCTTTGTGGCAGAACGTGCAGAAATCGGTGAAAAGCGCGAGGCGATATTAGCCGTGACGATTCCTGAACAACCCGGCTCATTTAAGGCATTTTGCCGCTTGCTCGGTGATCGGAGTATTACTGAGTTTAATTACCGCTACTCCGACCCTAAACAGGCGCATATTTTTGTGGGCATTGCGGTACAAAATCCATCTGAAGCTAAATCACTGATTGACGCACTTCAACAGCAAGGCTTGCCCGCGACCGATTTAACCGATAATGAAGTCGCCAAGTTGCATTTACGCCACTTAGTTGGCGGGCATGCGCCGCAGGCCGAGCATGAATGCGTGTATCGCTTTGAGTTCCCCGAAAGACCAGGCGCCTTGATGAACTTCTTAGATACGATGGGTCACGATTGGAATATCAGCTTATTCCACTATCGCAACCATGGCGCAGACTTTGGGCGTGTACTCGTGGGCATCCAAGTGCCGCCTGAGGAAAAAGCCGAGTTTGAAGAGTTTTTAACTAAGCTAAATTATCCGTATTGGGATGAAAGCAATAATCCAGCGTATCAGTTATTTTTAGGATAAACCACTGGTGGTGGCTGCAAGCAAACAATGCAGCCATCGCAAAAAAACATAACCATTTGTTTTTATTTGGTTATTTATCAAGCATGATCTTTGCATATACTTTGTATTGCAATTTAAACCTGCATGCAAATGAACCTATGCAAGACTTTACCTGACTAAGCTTGCAAGTATAAGCTTTTGAACTACATCAATTAACATGTTAACCAAGAAAGACGCCATATGAATGTATCACGCCACTTATCGGCACTTGCTACCGTATTACTCATTACTACCAGTTACACAGCGCAGGCCGAAAACAAAGGCGTTGCTTATGTTTCAAATCAAGATGGCGGAGTCACTGTCATTGATTTAGATACGCTAGAGGCTACTGGCAATATCGATATTCAGGCCAAAAGCCCGCGCGGCATAGGCGTAACCGCCGATGGCAAGTGGCTAATTACAGCCAACAAAGACGACAGCAACATTTCCATTATCGACACTGCAACCAAGCAGGTAGTAAAACAAGTAGAAGTTGGCAAGAACCCTGAATTCGTGCGCATCTACGGCAATTACGCCTTCATCTCTACCGAACCAAGTTCAAAAGGTGGCCCACCACCAAAGGCTGGTCAAGAAGTCAAAGATGATGACGATGACAAAATCCCTGCACGTATTGCGGTAGTTGATTTGAAAAAGGGCAAAAAAATCCGCGACATCGTGGGCGGCCCAGAAACTGAAGGAATCGAGTTTTCCAAAGACGGTAAAAAAATCATCATCACCAACGAGGCAGACAATACGATTACTGTCCACAACTTTGCCACAGGTAAATTACTCAAAACGGTTTCAACGCACGACTATGGCGACAGACCTCGTGGCATCAAAACCTCCCCAGATGGCAAATATTATGTCGCCACCCTCGAGTTTGCCAACAAAATGATTGTGTTAGACAAAAACTTTAAAGTAACACGCACCGTTGACACAGGCAACGCACCTTATGGTGTTTCCTTTAACAAAGCAGGGGACAAAGTCTACGTCGCTGCAGCAAAAGATAAAATACTACAAGTGTTTGATACCAAAACCTTTGAAAAGCTGGCAGATATCCCAACCGCTAATCGCTGCTGGCACTTCACCTTCACGCCTGATGAGAGTCAAATCTTAATGGCCTGTGGGAAATCAGATGCGGTCATTGTGATTGACGTTGCAAAACAAGAAAAAGTAAAAGAGATTAGTGATAAAGAAATGCCTTGGGGCGTAATAACATTCCCTAAATCTATGGGTAGCTTAGATTCAAAACCATAAAGCAGCAAAGCCTTAACTGGCGAAAGCAAACATTAAAGCTAGGCAACCCATCGGTTGCCTAGCTTTTTTATTACCCTTTTCCTTCCATCACCATTGCACCATACTGCTCTGGGCTAATAGTGCCACCATTGGCGCCTGCCATTCCTCTATCCTTAGGGGCTAACACGGGTTGCAATGGTTCGATGCGCTTCCACTGCGCCACTGGCGTTGGACAGCCTGTTTGTGGCACATATTTACTGGTGTCTTTTCGTGCGTATTGGTGGATATATCTTGGGCAGTTGATAAAAATTTCCGTGATTGTCACACGCACAATCAACTCAGCTTCCACATACTCACTCAACAAGGGATCATTTTTGCTCACTGTAGCCGTGCCATGCACGCGCACACGATGCGGCGTCTCAAAATCAATAAACAGCAGACCAACCTTATTATTTTGTTTGATATTACCCATGGATAAAAACATACCATTGCCATCATAGCTCGGAAAAGCCAACGTTTTACTATCCACAACTTTAACAAAACCAGCATTACCGCCCTTGTAAGAGCAGGTTGGATAGCCCCTGTGGTCAATCGTGGTTAAAAAGAACATATCTCGGCTGGCAATAAAGCCTTGATGTTCAGCTGCCATCTCAGGGACGACGATGATAGACTCAACCGCATCAGCTAACGCCGACGTTTCAAACTCTGCTTGCAGTGCGCGACTGTGCTGCCCGTAAAAATCACTCATGCCCATCTCCTCATTCATCTGTTATTTTTATTAAACTACTCAAAAATACCTGTTGGTTTTTGATCAATACTCAGTTGATTTTTCTCACGCCAATACTGCTCAATGCCTGCCTTGCCCTTGGTTTCTGCCCAATCAACCAATTGATTGCGTTGACCTTGATACTCAAACAAAGGCACAGCCATGCCACAGGAGGTTTGTACCAAATCCACATCCATAACAAAAATTTGACGTACCCCAGCAA
Organism: Methylophilaceae bacterium; assembly: GCA_036504995.1. Taxonomy (GTDB): domain Bacteria; phylum Pseudomonadota; class Gammaproteobacteria; order Burkholderiales; family Methylophilaceae; genus DASXUG01. Next base: position 172,164 of record DASXUG010000005.1, read on the forward strand.
TCAACTCAAAGCGCCGTGCATATTCTGGCCAATCGGCATCGCGCGTATAGACAGCGCGCGCTTTTCCATACAGCCTCAGAATCAGCGGCTTACCCTGAAAGGCGCAAAACATAATCGTCATACGCGGATTTTCTAGCAAATGCGCAGCCGTTTCATTACCACTGCCTGTTACATTCAACCACGCCACCTGATTTAAACCAAGAATACGAAATGCATCCAACCCTTTGGGCGATAAGTTCACACGCCCATCAGCCGCCGCTGTCGCCACAAAAAACATTTGTTGTTGCGAAATAAAATGTACGTGCGTTTGATTAATTTCGCTAAATTTCTGCCCCATTTACTTCAACAGCTCCATTATGAACTCCCAATCTCTCGGGTCAACTGGCGTAATCGACAAACGGTTGCCACGTTGCAAAATTCGTAAATTGGCCAACTCTGGCGTTTCACGCATTTCCTTCAAGCTCAGCAAACGCGTTTTGCGTACCAGTTTCACATCCACATTAAACCAGCGCGGTGTTTCAAGGGTTGCTTTAGGATCAAAATATTTATGTCCCTCAACAAACTGCAAACGATCGGGATACGCCAAAGCACTCACCTCGCAAATACCCACAACACCAGGCTGATCGCAATTAGAGTGGTAAAATAGCACACCATCGCCGATTTTCATTTGATCGCGCATAAAGTTGCGTGCTTGATAATTACGCACACCATACCAATCTATCGTTTGATTGGGAAAACCCGCTAAATCATCAATCGAAACATCGCCGGGTTCAGACTTCATCAACCAATAACGCATATTTATTCCTAAACACTCTCAATTATTCTTAGATTCTCGTATGATACCTTGAGTTATAAAAATTGTATTGAGAGAGAATTAAATGGCAAAAAACGTATTAGGCACACCGCTGCAAACCTGCAGCTTAGACCCGCTGACAGGATTTACCAGAACAGGCTGCTGTGAGACAGGCCCAGAAGACAGCGGCAGCCACACCGTTTGCTGTCAGGTAACAGAGGAGTTTTTAGCCTACTCAAAAACCTGCGGCAACGATCTCAGCACCCCTCGCCCAGAATATGGTTTTGCAGGACTAAAACCAAACGACCGCTGGTGTTTATGCGCATCAAGATGGCACGAAGCGGCCGAGGCAGGGTTCGCCCCGCCAGTGATTTTAGAAGCCACGCACGAAAAATGTTTAACGCACGTAAGCTTGGCGGATTTGAAATATCACGCGTTAAGGTAATAGCTGGGGGAAATGTATATTCGCTGAAAGTAAGCGAGCAAAGCGGTTGAAGCAAAGACAGCGCACGTAAGGGTAAATAAAACACCCACATCACCACATGTAATTTTTTGCTAAGAATAAGGTGATAGCAAGGCGTTGAAGCGAAGGCAGTACGTCTAGTACGACAAGCTGAAAACAACGCAGCTAGCGCCTTATTCTCAGCAAAAAAAATAGGGAGTTCCCCACGAATGAAACCTAAGCAAGCATCCTGAACCAAAAAGGTTCAAGTGGTAATAGCCTAGAGTACATTAGGTACACCCACAATCGGAGCGCGCGCACAGTAGCTCGAATGACCAAAACCGGTGCCAAAAACTAGTTCAAGGAATATATAGCTTAAGCAACACCGCAGGGAACAAAAGAAATCTTACACAAGAATGATGACAATCTGACGACGAAACAACTAGACTTTAGTAGTCCATATCCAATCTAATAAACCAACTTAAAACAATCTATTTTGCTCAACCATCACTTGGTCAATTGATTCTTGCATATTGGCGATTCTACGCTTGAAATCACCAAAGTCAACGCCCCCAGATTTATTGTTGAGTAGCTCATGCGCAAAATTGAGTGCCGCCATAATGGCAATTCGCTCAACGCCAATCACTTTGCCAGTCTCACGAATTTCACGCATTTTTTTGTCGAGGTAACTGACCGAAGCCATTAGGCCATCGCGCTCATCATCTGAGCACGAAACCTTAAACTCACGGCCCATGATATTAACATCTACACCTCTAACCTCACTCATCATGTCCCCCTAATTCAAAAAAGCTAGCGTAAACCCTTAACCTGCAACATCATGCGGCAATTGACCAATCAATGCTTCCAAACGCACACTCGCCTGTGCAATTTGCGCTTTGAGTTGTTTTGTATCATCTTGAGCTTGAGCAAGCTCTTGTTTTAGGCTTGTATTTTCAGCACCCAGCGCACGACACAACTCCACCAATTGGCTCAATTTTTCTTCTAAAACTTTTAAGTCCGCATCCATGACAGCACTATAATTGCGAAAAGCTTGTTAAGTCAACTGGTAAGCACGATTTTTGAAAGTATCACTGCATGTTGGTGGTTAAATAATTTTGCTTGCGCATAGCGAGCTCACGTATAATTCACGCTTGTTGTCAGGTGCCTAAATTGTTTTTCGACGATTTGGGTGAAACTGGGAAACAGGTGCGTTAATCGCCACATGCGATCAATTATTCCTGTGCTGCCCCCGCAACGGTAAGTAAGCGTGGGTTCATCCACATGCCACTGAGTAGCCATACTTGGGAAGGCGATGAACCAAATCTTGCAAGCCCGGAGACCGGCCTGTCACTAAACCTCAAAAGTATCCATTTTGAGGCTGTTTGAAAATACCGCGGGGTGACGGTGCATCAAAACGTGTTGCACACTCATTGCCGCCGTTTCGGTCTCTTAATTCCCTAGTATTTTCAGTTAATGAATCTCGCATGCGGGGACGCATACGCACTCAGGGAATGAAAATGAAAAATACTATGATTGCAAGCGCAATTGCCTTGCTCTATTCACAAGCCGCATTTGCAGAAACTTTAAATCTGCATGATGTCGTAGTTACCGCAAACCGCATTGAGCAAAACAAAGAAAACACACTGGCAGATGTGACCATTATTGATCGTGAGCAAATTGAGCGCTCTGGTCAATCGACATTAACAGACATCCTGAGTATGCAATCAGGGATAGAAATTGAATCAAATGGTGGCGTAGGGGCAACTGCCAACGTTCATATTCGTGGCAACAGCTCTCAATCTGTTGTGGTTCTTATTGACGGCATGCGCGTTGCCTCAGCCACACTTGGCACCACCAGTTTCAGCCAAATTCAACCAGAACAAATTGAGCGCATTGAAATTGTTCGCGGCCCAGCCTCAAGTCTTTATGGATCAGATGCGATAGGCGGCGTTATCCAAATATTCACCAAACAAGGCAAAGGCGACTTACATTTAACAGCAAGTGCAGGCTATGGTAGTTACAACACTCAGCAAGCTGCGGCCACAATAAGCGGCGCTACTGAACATACAAGATTTTCTGCTGGAGTAAGCTCACTCACGACTGGCGGCATTTCTTCTATAAAAACAAACACGGGCCTTGATGCAGACAGAGATTCATTTAGAAATTTAAGCTTTAATGGCTCCATCAGTCACTCATGGGCAGAAGGCCAAGATGTAGGGGCGCAACTATACACAAGTCAAGGTCATTATAATTTTGATGGAAGTAATTTCCCTGCTTACCAAGATTTGCGCCAAGAATCTTATGCTGTAAGTAGCAACAACAAACTATTTGATCAATGGACCAGCCATGTTCGCGTGGGTCAAAGTATGGATACCTTAGATAGCCTCGGAAGTTTTGGTCAAAGCTATTTACGTACAACGCAAGGTCAATTTTCTTGGCAAAATGATGTGAAATTGCCGCTTGGCACGCTAATTCTCGCCTATGACCATCTGGAAGACAAAGTAAATGGCACAACCGACTTCTCGAAAAGTAAACGCATCAATAATGGTTATTTAGCTAGTTACTTTTTGGAGCAGGATGCAAATACCTTTAAACTTAGCTTAAGGCGTGACATTAACTCCCAATTTGGCAGCCACAATACGGGGAATATAGCCTACGGATATAAATTTAATGAATACTGGAAAGCTTCTGCGAGCTACGGAACAGCCTACAGAGCACCGACATTCAATGATCTATATTGGCCGTTTCAAGATTTCGGATCATTTGGCTCCTATCAAGGTAACCCGAATTTAAAACCCGAAACTTCGCGCAATCAAGAAATTGGCGTGGTTTATGACCAAGGACACCACCGCGTGTCAGCTACCGCTTTTCAAAATAAAGTAGAGAATTTAATCATCTGCTGCCAAGGTCTGTTTAACGATAGCGCGGCGAATGTGGGCGCGGCTACCATCAAAGGTGTTAGCCTGACATATGAAGGCTGGATTTCCAGCTATCACCTACGAGCAAACGCTGATTTTCAAGATCCAAAAAATGACGATACAGATAAAATACTGGCAAGACGCTCAAGAGAGCATGGGGCAATTTGGCTAGGTCAGCATTGGGGTGATTGGGAATTGGGCAGCGAGTTGCTAGCAAGCGGAAAACGTTATAACGATGCAGACAACACCATTAAGTTAGGTGGTTATGCGCTGTTAAACCTAACGGCAAAATATAGCATTAATGATGACTGGTCTATTAATGCACGAGTCAACAATCTCTTAGATAAACAATACGCTTTGGCTACCACTGCAAGCTCATTTAACCCAACTGCACCGGATTACAATACGATGGGTACCAATCTTTTTGTAAGCGTAAGATATTCGCCGAGCAAGTAATCTCGTAACCCTTGTCAGACATTTTTTCTGATAAGGGTTACAATATCGACAAGTTCAATAAGGAGTTATTTATGTCTTCAATCCTAAACAAAAGCTTTTTACAAGGCGCGGGTTTAATCGGTTTAATTTTGCTCACCCGCATGAACCACTTTGGTGACAATATATACCTGCCAGACGCAACGCTGGCGGCTTTATTCTTGGGTGGTATGCTTATTTCACGTAGCAGTTGGTTAGCACTGGCGATTGGCGTGGCATTTGGTATGGATTTCTACGCGCTTGGTTATAAAGGCGTTTCTGATTACTGCATGTCATTAGGTTATTGGGGCTTAATCCCAACTTATGCTGCAGTTTGGGGTTTGGGTCGTTGGTTAGCTAAACGCGAACAACCTTTTGCCGCTTTGCCTTATGCCTTGGCTGGCTGGGTAGCCACTAGCATTGCATTTGTGCTATCAAACGCATTTTGGTACAGCTTTTCAGACAAAGTAAATACGCTAACCATCGTTGAATTTACCCAACGTATTGCCAAATACTATACACCTTACGTGGGTTACACCATGATGTACTTAGGCGCTATCTGGGCGTTGGCTAAGTTTATTAAGAGCGTTAGCGCACAGAATGCAACAACACAAGCGTGACCGACCTAAGCAAAGACGACCGCCACAAAGCGCGCATGCAGCGCAAAAAAGCAGTAGTTGATCATAGTATTGCAGCAGCCCACGTTCAGCGTGGGCTGTTTCTTATCCACACTGGGAATGGCAAGGGCAAATCTACCGCTGCCTTTGGCCTACTTGCACGCGCGCTCGGACATGGCATGAAAGCTGTGGTGGTGCAGTTTATCAAAAGCCGCTCCGATACTGGTGAAGAGGCCTTTTTTAAACAATCCCCGAATGTGGTTTGGCATGTCATGGGTGATGGCTTTACTTGGGAAACGCAAAACGCTGAGCAAGATCAGCAAACAGCGCAAGCCGCTTGGGCCTTGGTCAAGCAATCACTGCAAGACCCTACCATTGATCTGATTATTTTAGATGAATTTACCTATACCCTGAAGTATCAATGGCTCTCGTTAGATGAGGTGATTAACGCCATTCAAAGTCGCCCCGAAATGCAGCATTTGGTGGTCACAGGACGTGGTGCGCCAGCAGGGTTAATTGAAGTGGCAGATACCGTGAGTGAAATCGCCTTAGTCAAACATGCTTTCCAGAATGGCGTGCAGGCCATGCCAGGCATCGAGTTTTAGTTAAAATGCAGTTGACTTATCAATGTTTGCTCGCACCAGTTCCCACTTATATTGGCATTCCTAGTTTAGCGGGGATGACAACGTGAATCAAATATCCTGCCCCGCCATCCTTGTCTCTGCCCCCGCCTCTGGTCAGGGCAAAACGCTAGTCACAGCAGCACTGGCACGCGCATGGCGCAATCAGGGGCTTATAGTTCAAGCTTTCAAATGTGGTCCTGATTTTATTGATAGCATGGTGCTGCAGGCTGCCACAGGCCGCCCTGTATATAACTTAGATTTAGGCATGTGTGGGCTTGAAGATGGCAAAGCGCAGCTTTATAGGGCAGCACAAACAGCAGATGTTATCGTGGTGGAAGGTGTGATGGGTTTATATGACGGCACGCCCTCTACCGCCGATATTGCGACCGCCTTTGATTTGCCAGTGGCGTTAGCGATTGACGCCAGCGGCATGGCGCAAACCTTTGCAGCCGTGACACATGGTTTATATAGCTTTGAGCCATCACTGAAACGCGCTGGCGTAATTGCCAATAAGGTGGGCAGTACAGGTCACGCTAGTATGTTAAAAGACTGCCTGCCAACAAACACACCTTGGTTGGGCGCGTTGATCAAAGACGAGCAACTTAGTTTGCCAGAGCGTCATCTTGGCCTACATTTAGCACAAGAAATTAGCGATATTGACGCACGTATCGAAGCCGCAGCGCAAATGCTGGGCAATCAGCTACCGTTACCGCACACGGTCAGTTTTGACGCACCTAGCAAACAAACGTTAACCAAGCCACTCACAGGCAAAACCATCGCCATTGCCCAAGATGCAGCGTTTTGCTTTATCTACCCAGCCAACGTTGATTGCTTGGCAGCCTTGGGCGCAAAACTGCTATATTTTTCGCCCATTCAAGACCAAAATTTGCCAGAAGCTGATGCGTATTGGTTACCAGGGGGTTATCCTGAACTCCATTTAGATTTGATCAGTAAAAACAGCGCTATGCGTAGCAGCTTGCAACAAGCTTTAGCAGCCAATAAGCCTATACTCGCAGAATGCGGCGGCATGATGGCACTCGGTACTAGTCTAAATAATCTAAGTACATTTGGGGTTCTAGAGGGCAGCAGCCAGATTCAAGCAACACTGCAAGGCCTAGGTACGCAACATTTAACTTTTGGTGACAGCGCTTCTGAGAGCAAATCGCCTGATAGCACCATAGGCGCCCATACCTTTCATTACGGCAAGTTTGATACGCCTATGCAACCTGCCTATACCGCCACTAGCCGCTATGGTAAAGGCGAGGCGGTTTATCGCCATGGCTCTATTACAGCCAGTTTTTTGCACTTTTATTTTCCGTCTAACCCAGCACTTGCAGCGAAGTTTTTTACATCATGAGCCAATTCAGCTATCCAGAGAATGAAAAAGAGGCCATTTATAAAGTCATCGCCGAGCGCCGTGATATGCGTCATTTTCTGCCCACGCCGATTGCGCCAGAGCTACTGACAAAGCTCTTACAGGCAGCGCATCATGCGCCCAGCGTGGGACTGATGCAGCCATGGCGCTTTATCCGTATTAGCGATACTGATTTGCGTAAAATGATCCACGCGCAAGTGAATGAAGAGCGTATAAAAACTGCACAAGCGATTGGCGAATATGAAACCACGGCACGTATGGCCGAATTTATGCGCTTGAAAGTTGAAGGCATTTTGGATTGTGGGGAGGTACTGGTCGCTACACTTTGCGATCATCGAGAAAAACATATCTTTGGCCGTCGCACTTTACCCGAAATGGACATGGCCTCAGTAAGCTGCGCCATACAAAACTTATGGCTGGCGGCACGCGCAGAAGGTATCGGCATGGGTTGGGTGTCGCTATTTGACCCAGCTAAATTGTCACAGCTACTTAATATCCCTGATGGTGCGAAACCGATTGCGATTCTGTGTTTGGGCTATGTGAACAGCTTTTACAAAGAACCGATGCTGGTGGAGGAGGGCTGGGCAAAAGAAAAACCGCTGGCCGAGATGCTGATGGAAAATGGCTGGCAAAATGATGGGAAGACTTTGTGAATACGCTGCCACAACGCATCATTTGCTTAACCACAGAGACTGTAGAAGTGCTCTATATGCTAGGCGAGCAAGACCGTATTGTGGGTATTTCGGGCTACACCACTCGCCCCGCAATAGCACGCAAAGAAAAACCCAAAGTCGCGGCATTTACCACCGCCAAGATCGACAAGATATTAGCGTTAAAGCCTGATTTAGTTTTAGGCTTTTCAAACCTGCAAGCCGATATTGCCGCCGCGCTGATTAAAGCAGGCATTGAAGTACACGTGTTTAACCAGCGCTCTGTAGACGATATTTTACGTATGATCATCACCACAGGTCGCTTGGTCGGCGCGACTGAAAAGGCTGACAAAATCGTGCAAGAGATACAGCAGCAAATTGAACGAGCTAGTGAAGCAGCCAGCTATTTGCCCCGTAAGCCGAAGGTGTACTTTGAAGAGTGGGATGAGCCCATGATGTGCAGCATACGCTGGGCGGCTGAGTTGATTGCAATTGCAGGTGGTGAAGATTGTTTTCCAGAACTATCTCAGTTTCACAGCGCAGGTGAGCGCGTAGTGACCCCTGCGCAGGTGCTGGAGCGCATGCCTGACATTATTATCGGCTCATGGTGCGGCAAAAAATTTCAACCCGAACAAGTCATGGCAAGAGAGAGCTGGAGTGAGATACCCGCCGTTAAAAATGGTATGGTGTTTGAAATCAAGTCTGCTGACATTTTGCAGCCTGGCCCTTCAGTGTTTACGCATGGGTTAAAACAACTGCAAACGATTATTCAGCAGTGGGGCGCACGCGAGGCGCATAGCAAACATTGGAGCTAATATGTCTACTCATTTAATTTTAGGCGGCGCACGCTCAGGCAAAAGCGCTTATGCCGAAAAACTAGCCGCAGCAAGCGATTTGCCCGTCACTTATATCGCCACCGCACAAGTTTATGACGAGGAGTTTGCCCAGCGTATCGAGCACCACAAAACTCGCCGCCCCAAACATTGGCAGATAATAGAAGCGCCCTTTAATTTGGCGAATACCCTGCAAACTTATGCAAACAAAGATACCTGTCTGATTGTAGATTGCCTGACGCTATGGCTCGCCCAATGCATCTGTCCCGATTGCACGCCGCCAGAAGGCCAAGTGAAAAACACCAATCTTTGGCAAAGCGAGCGGAAAGCATTTTTAAACATACTGCCAACGTTGCAGGGCAACATTATTTTGGTCAGCAATGAAGTTGGCATGGGCATCGTCCCGCTGGGCGAAATCAACCGTCAGTTTCAAGATGAACAAGGCAGACTCAACCAAACGATTGCGCAAATTGCACATCAAGTCACTTTTGTTGCCGCTGGATTACCGCTTTCACTTAAGAGCCTTTAATAAAGAACCTTTAATAAAAAATCAATCTAATCTAAACTGAGTTAGGTTGCGGCAACACGCTATCGCTCAAACTATATTATTTAAGCGGATTAAATCATGCCAAAAACAACAAAACATTTTATTAAAGATTTGTGGGCGCTTACCAAACCTTATTGGTTTTCTGAGGAGCGCTGGGTAGCGCGGGGTTTACTCGCAGCCATAGTGAGTCTTAACTTAGGGCTAGTCTATGTTAACGTGCTTATCAATAAGTGGAATAACGACTTCTACAACACGTTACAAAATATGGATAAAGAAGGATTTTTCCATCAAATCTTGAAGTTTTGTCTATTAGCATTGGTCTTTATCTTATTCGCGGTTTACCAACTTTATCTTAAACAAATGCTGCAGATTAAATGGCGGCGCTGGCTCACAGCGAATTACATTAACGATTGGACCAGTCATCGTACCTATTACTACCTACAACTGACTGGAAATGATACCGACAACCCAGACCAACGTATTGCAGATGATCTTAATAGATTTTGCGAAAATACCGTGCGCTTATCATTGGGGCTGCTCTCATCCATCGTTACCCTTGTCACCTTTATCACCATTTTATGGGGGCTTTCAGGCTCTATTGATATCCCCTTTAACGGCAGCAAGCTTACCATTCCAGGGTATATGGTGTGGGTCGCCTTGATTTATGCAGTAGGTGGTACGTATCTTAGCCACATCATTGGTCGCGCTTTAATCAACCTAAACTTTAATCAACAAAAATTTGAAGCTAATTTTCGCTTTTCGCTGATTCGCTTTCGTGAAAATGCTGAATCTATCGCCCTATATCACGGCGAAAAGGATGAAAAGATAAGCTTAGAGCACTCATTTACGTTTATTCGTGACAACTGGTGGGCATTGATGAAACGTACCAAATCGCTCACTTGGTTTCAATCGGGCTATGGTCAAATCGCCAATATTTTCCCCTATGTAGTTGCGGCCCCTCGCTATTTTGCAGGCTCCATCAAGCTTGGCGGACTAATGCAGATAGGCTCAGCCTTTGGTCAGGTACAAGACGCCTCCTCTTGGTTTGTCAGTGCTTATGGTGATTTAGCGGAATGGCGGGCAACGGTTGAGCGTCTGACCACCTTCCGCTTAGCGATGGATCAGGCGCAAAGCAAAATGCGGCATGCCAACCAGCTCAAGATCACGCCTTCGACTTCAGCACACTATGCTTTAAACAAGGTAAGCCTCAACCTGCCTGATGGTAAGCAATTACTCAATCAAATTGACTTAGAGTTTAAAGCTGCCGAGCACGTATTAATTACTGGCCCGTCTGGTTGCGGCAAAAGCACATTATTCCGCACGTTATCAGGCATTTGGCCGTTCGCTTCAGGCACTGTTGTACGTCCTGAACAAGCAAGTGTACTGTTTCTCCCGCAAAAACCATATCTCACCATCGGCACTTTACGTGAACAACTAAGCTACCCAGCACCTGCAGGCTCGTTTACTGATCAACAAATGGTGGAAACTTTACTCGCTTGCGGTTTGGATAAATTTACTGAGCGCTTAAATGAGACAGAACATTGGTCACACCTGCTCTCTGGCGGCGAGCAACAGCGCATTGCCATTTGCCGCGCTCTGCTACAAAAACCCGATTGGTTATTTTTAGATGAATCGACCTCGGCTGTGGATGAGTCAACCGAAGAAAAACTGTATCAAACGTTGCAGCAACAATTACCCAACACCACGATTATCAGCATTGGGCATCGTACTAGCCTAGAAAAACTGCACCACAAAACCCTTAACCTCTCGACATTGGCCTAACAATATGGATTTTGAATTAAACAAAGAATTTATCGCCCTGTGCGATTTACTAAAAATAACAGGATTGGCCGATAGCGGTGGGCGCGGCAAAAACATGGTGGCTGAAGGCCTAGTAAAAGTGGATGGCAAACTTGAAAGCCGCAAAACCGCGAAAATCCGTGTCGGGCAAGTAGTGGAATGCATGGGAGAAACTATAAAAGTGGTGAACCAAAGCTAACCAAGTCCAAGTTAGCACAAATAAATATAAGCCGAATTAAGCTAGCTAAGACTTAGTTAAAGTTGGTTAATTTTCTCCCAATCTAAATGTTGCTCTAAGCAATCTGCCAGCAGGTTTATTGATTGCTCTTGTACCTGCGTATAGTCAAAGCTTGTACTCACTCTCAAACCAGCCCATGCCAGCCAAGCGGCACATGACTCAGGGTGATCAAACAACCCATGCACATAAGTACCTGCGACTTGCTGATCTGGTGAAATAGCCCCCTCGGGCTTGCCCTCAATCCACAGCGCAGGGGAAGCGAGTGCAAAGCCTTCGCTCACGCCCATATGAATTTCATAGCCGCTGACTGTTGCATCTGCAAAGCCATCTACAAAATTAAGTTTTCCCGTCACTTGCTTAAGCTGCTTTTCTTTTTCCAAAGTGGTTTGCATTTCTAACCAGCCAAAGCCTGCACTGGCTCCGACTTCCCCCTCTATGCCATAAGGGTCCAGTATCGTTTGCCCCAGCATCTGAAAACCACCACAAATGCCTAATACTTTTCCGCCATAGCGCAAATGTTGTGTAAGTGCTTGCTGCCATCCATAGTCTTTTAAATACTGTAAGTCGCCACGTACATTTTTGCTGCCAGGCAAAATAATTAAATCAGCTGGAGGAATGACTTCGCCCAGCGGCACAAACTGAAAATCCACATTAGGATGCAGACGCAGTGCATCAAAATCGGTGTGGTTGGAGATATGTGGGAGAACGGGCACAACAACTTTTAGGCGCGTTTTAGTTTTATGAATACTCACCGTTGAGATTGCGTCTTCTGCTTCTAGGTGAAAGTTATGCAAATAAGGCAACACCCCTAGCACGGGTTTGCCAGTTTCTTGTTCTAGCCAATCTAGGCCTGAATGCAACAAAGCTATATCGCCTCGAAAACGGTTTATCACAAAGCCAACTACACGCGCCCGCTCACTTTCCGACAGTAGCGCCAAGGTGCCAACGATATGCGCAAATACACCGCCTCTATCAATGTCTGCAATTAAAATCACAGGGCAATCGACGGTCTCAGCAAACCCCATATTAGCAATATCACCTTCGCGTAGATTAATTTCAGCAGGGCTGCCAGCCCCCTCTACCACCAAATAGTCGTATTGTGTGCTTAGGCGCTGGTATGAAGCCAGCACCGCTTGCATCGCCGTTTTTTTGTAATCGTGATACGCGCTAGCCTCTTGGTTACCCATTACTTTGCCATGAATAATCACTTGGCACCCTGTATCTGAATTGGGTTTAAGCAGCACAGGATTCATATCTGTGTGAGGCGCCAACCCACAGGCCTGCGCCTGAACCGCTTGCGCACGACCAATTTCGCCACCATCAGAAGTGACTGCCGAATTAAGTGCCATGTTTTGTGGCTTAAATGGCGCGACTTTCATGCCTCTACGGTACAATACTCGACATATTCCCGCTACTAGCGTACTTTTGCCGGCATCTGATGTGGTGCCCTGAATCATTAATGTTTTCATCTGATAATTATCTCATACTCGCTGTTGCTGCACCTGTAGCCGTGCTGATTGATGCATGGCTGGGCGAAGCCAAACGCTTTCATCCATTGGTAGGCTTTGGCTTGCTTGTAAACAAGCTAGAAAACCACCTCAACCCAACAGGACTACAAAATAGCCCCTTGCAACGTTTACGTGGTGTTTTAGCGCTTATTTTGCTAGTAGCGCCTCTTGTTGGCGTCGCTTATTTGCTATGCCACTTGAGCGTTTTATACTTTGTAGCGAACACCGCTTTGCTTTACTTTGCCATTGGTCACAAAAGCCTGCATGGCCATGCGACTGCGGTTGCCAACGCCCTGAACCAAAATAATATGGAGCAGGCAAAAAAAGCTGCTTCGTATATGGTAAGCCGAGATATAGAGGCGATTGAACCGATATCAGCCACCATTGAGTCTACCCTTGAAAATGGCAACGATGCAGTCTTTGGCGCTTTGTTTTGGTTTTATATTGCAGGCGGCACAGGGGCTGTTTTATTTAGATTGGTAAACACGCTAGACGCCATGTGGGGCTATAAAACGCCGCGTCACCTGTATTTTGGCTGGGCGGCAGCGCGCTTTGATGATGTGCTCAACTACATCCCCGCGCGCCTGACTGCGCTGACTTACGCACTATCGGGCCATACACGCTTGGCTTTTCGGTGTTGGCGGCAACAAGCCCCGTTATGGGATAGCCCCAACGCAGGCCCTGTGACGTCAGCAGGGGCAGGCGCGCTAAATATCAAACTGGGCGGCGCGGCGCGCTATCATGGTGAATGGCATCAGCGGCCTACGCTTGGCGCAGGGGAGCCACCGTTACCAGCGGATATCGAACGAGCATTAACTTTGGTGCGACATAGCGTGTATCGCTGGTTAATTATTACGTTATTGATTGCAGCAACGTTGGGTACTTACCATGCTTGAACACGGCGGAAACCTTGCGCTGGCGAGCAAGCAATATAGCATTGCAATCCAAACTTGGCTGGATTTATCTACGGGCATTAACCCCAACCATTACCCCATCCCCAGCATCCCTACCGAGGCATGGCAACGCTTACCAGACGATAACGATGGTTTGATAGAAGCAGCCTGTGCATATTACCACTGCCAATCATTACTGCCGACCGCGGGCTCTCAAGCAGCATTACAAGCACTGCCAAAACTAAGGCCACATTGCCATATCGCCATGCCAACGCATATGTACCAAGAACATGCGCATGCGTGGTTGCAACACGGGCATCAAGTCAGCCTGTTTCATAACGAACCCGATACTGACTTAATGAATCAAATTGATGTGCTGCTGGTTTGCAACCCGAACAATCCCACTGGAAAGTTATTCGCCAAAGCAGACTTACTGCAATGGCACCAACAACTGTCAAAACGAGGTGCTTGGCTCATCGTAGATGAAGCCTTTATAGATACAACACCCGACAATAGCATGGCCGATCAAGCCCATATAGATGGTTTATTTGTGTTGCGCTCTATCGGCAAGTTTTTTGGTTTAGCTGGTACTCGGGTAGGCTTTCTACTTGCAGCAAGTGGTTATCTAAACCAAGTGCAAGAAACTCTTGGCCCATGGACCATTGCTGGGTCTAGCCGCCATATTACAAAACTCGTGTTGCAAGATAGACATTGGCAACAAAGTACCCGGCGAAATCTTATCTCTGAAAGTGACAAGTTAAAAAACTTACTAACAGCGCACCAGTTGCCCCCCAATGGCGGCACGTCTTTATTTCAATTTGTGCTGCACTCGCAAGCAGCCGAAATTCAACACCTGCTTGCCAAGCAAGGCATTTGGGTAAGACTGTTTAAGGAAGCAAAGGCGTTACGCTTTGGGCTACCACCCGCTTCGGAGTGGGGGAGATTAGAGGCCGCCTTGGCTGGGCTTTCATCGCCAATCTTGAATGGTCAACCAATTATTTAATCAGACTGAATTAATCAACCTATTAGATTTTGTATTTTAGAAAGTAGTATCCCGTGGAGTTATTGTTTGTTTTTGGCCGATTGGCATTGTCTTTAGCCTCTAATGTGTATCAAAAAAAGTTAACTGAAGCTGGCTTGCCCCCGTTTTATATCGTTTTTGCCATTTACGTCGTGTTGGGTTTGCTTAGTCTGCCTTTGATAGCAACCGTGCAAGTTTCAAACTTGGGCCATCCATTCTGGCTAAATATTTCGCTAGCATCATTGTTTGATGTGAGTGGCTGGATGTTCTTAGTATTGTCTTTATCTAAAACTGATTTATCCGTATTTGGCCCGCTGAATGCATATAAAGTCGTTTTCTCATTATTGCTAGCGGTAATTTTTCTACACGAGTTACCTAATGCTCAGGGCTTGATTGGGGTATCGATCATTATTCTGGGTAGCTTTTTACTCACGCCGTCGAATCAACAAACCCAACTAAGAAAGATACCTGCGCTACTCAAAGACAAAGGTGTACAAGCACGTTTTCTATCCATCGCGTTGTTTTCAGTGGGGACGATATTCTTAAAAAATGCCGTTATCCTCGGCAGCCCGTTGTCTGCGCTGATCTTCTGGTCGCTGATTGGCTTGTCATTAGCCATGCTTAGCAACCATCTGCTATTACCTCACAGCATGCGCACTTATTTAAACAAATCAAAAGCGCACCTACCAACCATATTGAGCGTTGGCGTGATGGTATTTTTTATGCAATATTTCACGCTCGTGTTGCTACGCGAAATGTTAATCGCCTATGCGCTCGCCTTATTTCAGCTGGGCATGGTGATTCAGGTACTGATCGGCTATAGAGTATTTAATGAAAAAGATGTAGGTAGAAAGTTATTGGCTGCAGTTGTGATGATGACAGGCAGCGTAATGGTGCTGCTAGCCTAAAGTAGTTGTGAAAACTAGCTCAATTAATGATTAACATACGCAACTTGCGTAACGGTTTCTTCTACAATGATTTTCGTCACGCTTGCATAAGCCACTTGAAACTTAAAGGCATGAATCAACGGCAGGGAAAGCGCATCTGCCAGCAACGCCCGAATCACCCCTGCGTGGGTGAACATCACCGCAGTCTCTGTGTTTTCTGCAGTGATTTCAGACAAAAGTGCTTTGGCTCTCAGATGCAAGGCATGGAATGACTCACCATTGGGGGGCGCCTTCATCACATGCTCTTCAGCCCAAACATCAATTGCCCCCTTGGGAATATCGCTCCACTTCTTCATTTCCCAATCACCAAAATTGAGCTCCATAATGCGCGGGTCGTAGCAAACTTCACCAAAATGCGTAAACTGTTGCGCCAAGTGGGCACAACGTTGTAATGGGCTGCTGTAAATCTTTGCCGCTTCCAAATGGTTAAGTTTGTTTTTAACCATGGCCAACTCTTGCTCAAAACTCTCCGCTAAAGCCAAATCGGTCTGCCCATAGCAAGTGCCCATTTCAACCTGTGGAGTTGGGTGACGTACTAGATAGATTTGCATGCAAGCACACCTAAGTAAAATGCAACTTCAGTAAGTTGTTGTGTTGCGCCTAGACAATCCCCTGTATAGCCGCCAATACGCTTGCTGATTACCAGACTAAACCAAGCCCAAACTAGCGCGACAAACCCCAAGGCAAAGCAATAAATACTGTTAAAAAAGACCAGAGGAAATAAACCCAAAAATAGCGCGATAAATAAATCCCGTTTGCTTAGTTGAGTCGCCAGTGGCTTGGCTTTACCACTCGATTTAACATAGCTTTGTGTTGCCATCACTAATACGGCACACAATCGACTTACACTATGACCCGCAATCAGCACTAAAGGCACCATCCATATTGCAACGTGCGTAAGTGCTGTGTATTTAAGCAATAAGGTTAGAATAATTGCCACAGCACCATAACTACCGATGCGTGAATCTTGCATTATTGTGAGCACTTGCTCTTTTTCCCATCCACCCCCCAAGCCATCGACGGCATCAGTCAAGCCATCTTCATGAAACGCACCTGTGGCATAAATGCTGGCAATCATACTCAAAATAATGGCGATGTCTTGCGTGAATATCTGACACGACAGCCAGAAAACTAATGCTGCGATTGCGCCGATCAGCCAGCCGACTAAAGGAAAGTATTTTGAAGCGCTATTTAAATCAGACTCTTGAAAGTTATCAACGCTGGGCACGGGAATACGGGTAAAAAATCCCAACGCGAGTATCAGGTTACGCCACTCACGTACAACGCAATTAGGCATTGGCTTCGCTCACGCCTGCATCTTCAAAACTTGTCATATCGTTTAGAAAATTTACCGCAGCCTGTAACAGAGGATAAACCAATACCGCGCCTGTACCCTCACCTAAACGCAAATCTAAATTCAGCACAGGGGTTACGCCAAGATGCTGCAACATCAAGGCGTGACCAGACTCGTGCGAGCAATGTGAAAACACACAATACTGCAAAAAGTTGGGCTGCATTTTTGCTGCAACCAATGCAGCGGCTGTTGAGATAAATCCATCGACCAGCACGACTGCACTTTGACTGGCGGCTGCGAGCATTGCACCCACCATCATGGCAATTTCAAAGCCCCCCAAATACTGTAACACCGCTTGAGGAGTACTGAGCGATCCGCTATGCGCTGCTACCGCTTGAGAGATAACCTTGGCTTTATGCTGCACACCTGCGTCATCTAAGCCCGTACCTCGCCCTGTACATTGGCTAGCTGGCAACCCACATAACACACTCATGATTGCCGCCGCAGAGGTTGTATTGCCGATACCCATTTCGCCAAACGCAAAAACATTACTGCCACTGACAACTGCAGCCTCGACAAGCTTTGCGCCAGTATCGAGCGCTTGCTGACATTGCGCTGGCGTCATGGCTGCCTGACTTAAAAAGTTTTGTGTTCCGTGTGCAATTTTGTGATGCAAAACTGGTACGGTGTCATCAAACGCATAATTCACTCCTGCATCGACAATATGTAGCTCAAAGCCCATCTGCTTGGCAAACACATTGATCGCGGCACCACCCCGCACAAAATTCAACACCATTTGCGCCGTCACCGCCTGTGGGTAAGGGCTAATACCCGCTTCTGTAATACCATGATCCCCAGCAAACACAAATGCGGTTGGCTTTGACAGCCTTGGTGTCAGGGTTTGCTGAATTAAGCCAATTTGTCGCGCCAAAACTTCTAACTGACCAAGTGCACCCAAAGGCTTAGTTTTATGGTCTATTTTGTGTTGCAGCGTTAGCTCAAGCTTTTTATCTAATGGGGGTATCGTTTTCATACGCCCATTTTACATGACATTATCTTGCTCATAAAAAAACCCGTACGCCAAATGAAAGGCTGTACGGGTTTTATGCTAGTTTAAGCTAGCATTTTTGGTTTAGTGCTTTTCTGAGTCAGCTTTAGCAGCATCTTTAGCCGCTTGCACGGCATCTACTGCTGCATCTTTGGCTTCAGTCGCAGCCGCAGAAGTTGCTGCTGCTGCATCAGAAGCCGCAGCCTTAGTGGCATCTGCCGCATCTGACGCTGCTGCTTTAGTTGCATCGGCTGCGTCGGATGCTGCCGCAGTTGCTGCATCTTTAGTCGCATCTACGGCTTCCGCCGCTTTTTCTTTCATGGCGTCAGCAGCTTCTTCTGACTTTTGACCACAAGCAGTCACCAGCATTGCACTCACAACACCCACTAACAAAGTACGTAATAATGTATTCATATCTCTCTCCACGTCATTAATAAATTATAAAAAAGTTAAGCCTCATTAGGCGGAATCCTCAACATTTGCCCTGGATATATCTTATCAGGGTTGCTGAGCATCGGTTTATTAGCCTCAAATATTTTCATGTAGGCATTGGCGTTACTATAAAACTCTTTTGCGATTTTTGACAATGTATCTCCACTTACCACGGTGTAGAACTTTGGTTCAGCTTCTGACTCTTTCACACCCAGCTGATCTTGTACGCTCTCAACACCTGCCACATTGCCACAACACAATAGAATTTTCTCTTTTATCTCTTGTGTATCCGCCATCCCTTGCACAATCACTGTACCTGATGCAGCATCAAACCCAATCGTTAACCCATCTGCCGACAGATTCATTTTCGCCACATAGTCAGCGATCGCTTTGGCTGCAGCCTGATTCGCCGCATCAACATTGACTGGCGTAGGATCTTTTTTTGCCACTTCCTCTGCTGCTTTCGCCTCACCTGCACCCAAAAGCTTCTCACCAGCCTCTTTGATAAACGTAAACAAACCCATATAACCCCCTTGTTAACAATTATGTGAATAATAAACAGTTAATTACGAGCGACAAGCTAACACACTCTAATCACAATAGTACCGCCCATAACAAAAATTAACATTTATTTAATTTAAGAATTATAGTGAGAAGCGCATTTTGTCCGTGACAGGGTGTAAATATGTTTGCTATAATCCGCGTCTTTCGCAATGTGCAAGCATTCGAAATGATGGCCGGGTAGCTCAGTCGGTAGAGCAGCGGATTGAAAATCCGCGTGTCACAGGTTCGATTCCCGTCCCGGCCACCAGTATTAAATTAAGCTCACAGTGATGTGGGCTTTTTTTATTTCTAGCGCGCAGGTGTGAAAGTCTTAACCAGAAAGACCTCTTGGTTAAGCGCAATTTTGGTTAGAATTAAAACTTAGCATCAATCACGTTATATGAGCCAATCAAGCGTACGGCTGGTCATGTTGATTGGTGAAGGCAGGGAGTCAGATGCAGCGCAAGCATGGCTCACGATGCATCTATATCAGACTAATTGTCGTTTAACCAGCGCGCTACATCCATTGCATAATAGGTCAATACACCATCTGCGCCAGCACGTTTAAACCCTAGCATGGCCTCTAATACACAAGCTTTTTCATCCAGCCAACCATTTTGCGCAGCGGCTTTAAGCATGGCGTATTCACCGCTAACATGATAGGCATAGGTTGGCACACCAAACTCATCTTTTACGCGACGGACTATATCTAAATAGGGCATACCAGGCTTGACCATGACCATGTCTGCGCCCTCTTCAATATCCAAGGCAACCTCTTTGATCGCCTCGTCTGAGTTGGCGGGATCCATTTGGTAATTGTATTTATTACCTTTGCCTAGGTTGGCTGAAGAACCTACCGCATCTCTAAACGGCCCATAAAAGGCAGAGGCATACTTGGCTGAGTAAGCCAAAATACGCGTATAGATAAAGCCGTGTTCTTCCAGTGCATCACGTATTGCGCCGATGCGCCCATCCATCATATCGCTAGGGGCGACAATGTCGGCGCCTGCCTGAGCATGACATAGCGCTTGTTTGACCAAAACCTCAACGGTTTCGTCATTCAACACATAGCCCGTATCGTCGATCAGACCATCTTGGCCATGGGTGGTGTAGGGGTCAAGCGCCACGTCAGTGATCACCCCTAGTTCAGGGAAAGCGGCTTTCAGGGCTTTGATAGTGCGTGGAACCAAACCATCTGGGTTATATGCTTCTGCCGCATCTAAGCTTTTGAACTGTTGTGGCACAACGGGAAATAGCGCAAGTGCAGGAATGCCCAATTTGACGCATTCTGCCGCCGTTTTCAGCAGGACATCGATGCTTTGACGTTGTACGCCTGGCATAGACTTAACCGCTTCGGTTTTGTTTTCGCCTTCAAGCACAAACACGGGGTAAATCAGATCATTGGTGGTAAGTACATTTTCGCGCATTAGTCGGCGCGAAAACTCATCTCTACGCATACGGCGTGGGCGAATTGCAAGAAATTGATTTGTCATGTTGAACCCTTTTTTGAATTACCACAGAGCACACGGAGTACACAGAGAGAACCAATTACACTTCTGGTCTAAAGTTAGATTGCAGAAATCCCACTCAAGCGACACTTAGATTTTCTCTGTGCACCCTGTGTGCTCTGTGGTGAAAAATCTTTTAGCCAAACACGCGAGCCAACTCTGCACCAGGGTCATCCTGACGCATAAACGCCTCGCCCACTAAAAAGCCATTGACGTGATGGCTGCGCATTAACGCCACATCTTCTGGGGCAAAAATACCAGACTCGGTGATTACGAAACGGTCTTCTGGCATTTTTTCGAGTAAATCTAGCGTGGTTTGCAAAGTGACTTCAAATGTACGCAGATTGCGGTTGTTGATGCCAATGAGTGGCGTTTCTAGTTGCAAGGCAAGCTCCAACTCATCCGCATTATGCACTTCAACCAACACCGCCATGCCTAAATCATGCGAAGTTTCCTCAAGCTCACGCATCTGCGCCAACTCTAAAGCCGCCACGATCAGCAAAATACAATCTGCACCCATCGCTCGCGCTTCATAAATTTGATAGGGGTCTATCATAAAGTCTTTACGCAACACTGGCAGTTTACAAGCCGCACGTGCCTGTTTTAGATATTGTGCAGAGCCTTGAAAATATTGCTCATCGGTCAATACAGACAGGCAAGCCGCACCCGCTTTTTCATAGCTTTTGGCAATTTCAGCAGGTTTAAAATCTGCACGAATAACGCCTTTAGATGGGCTGGCTTTTTTAATTTCTGCGATGACTGCAGGTTTGTTGGCGTCATCTTTTTTCACCAAATTACCTACAAAATCACGCGCATCTGGCTGCTTGTAGGCCTCTTCACGCAAATCATCCAGCGATTTAACCGTCAAGGCTTTGGCGACCTCTTCACGCTTGGTGGCTAAAATTTTATTTAAAATATCTGACATAATTTACTCGTAAATTTTCCCGTTAAGTTTAATCCAACCAGCGGGATGATGACCGCTTGGATCACGATGCGTCCAGTGCACAACGCCACCTTTGGGGTTGTAAACATATTCCCCCCGAAAGGTAATGGTATCGCCCACTGCAATCTCGTCTATACGCTTGGCTAAATCAATATTGTGCGCAAACAATAAAGTTTGCCCACTGGCCACTTTCACCAAAAACTTTTGATGCTTTAAGCCATTAGTATCGTCGGCTAACAACTTTACCACGCGGCCTGTATCTTCAACTTCTACCTGATAAGCTTTATCCGCATAAAGTTTGGCAACATCTGGTAGTGCTGACGCACTTAAATCGCCGCTTAAAGATTTTAAATCTAAGGCTTGCGATGGCTGTTTTACATCAATCGCAGATTGACTAGCACTTTCATGTGGTGATGTGGGCTCTGCCTTAAAACATGCGTTTAAGGCTAAACAGATCAAACACAACCATATTAAATGTGTATTGCTCTTTTTCATTGTGTCACCGCTGATTGTGTCGCCGCTCTTAGTGCAGCTAATTTGGCCAGCGCTTGACCACTATCAATCACCTCAGCCGCTTTTGTAATACCCTCTGCTAGACTACTAGCAACACCTGACACATAAATCGCCGCACCCGCATTAAGCAGCACGATGTCGCGCGCTGCTGGATTTTTACATTGCGACTTGCCACTCAGCACATCCAGAATCATGGTTTTAGATTCTTCAGCGTTCTGGATTTGAATGGCGTTGAGTTGGTACACGCCCAAACCAAACTGGCTGGGGTTAACCGTGTACTCCGTTACTTGACCGTTTTTAAGTTCGGCAACATACGTATCGCCTGTGAATGAAATTTCATCCATCCCATCGGCACCATGCACCACCAACACATGTTCCGAGCCTAGCTTTTGCAGCACATGCGCGAGTTTGCCAGTTAAAACCTGATCAAACACGCCCATCACTTGGCATTTTGCATTAGCAGGGTTGGTGAGTGGGCCAAGCAAATTAAAAATAGTACGCACACCCAATTCACGGCGTACTGGAGCGGCATGTTTCATGGCGCTGTGATGATTCGGCGCAAACATAAAACCAATGCCAATCTCGCTGACACTAGCCGCCACCTGTGCTGGGGTTTGATTTACATTCACACCAAGCGCCTCAAGTACGTCAGCGCTGCCACAGGTTGAGGAAACCGAACGCCCACCATGTTTGGCGACTTTTGCACCCGCCGCCGCCGCGATAAAGGCAGAAACCGTAGAGACATTAAACGTCTGAATGCCATCGCCCCCCGTACCACAAGTATCGACCAAATGTTGTGTATCCCGCACCTGCACTTTGGTGGAAAGCTCACGCATCACGGTCGCAGCGGCGGCAATTTCATCCACCGTTTCACCCTTCATGCGCAATGCAATAAGAAGTGCAGAAATCTGCACTGGGGTAAGCTCGCCAGCCATCACCTGTTGCATCACCGCCAGCATTTGGGCATGCGACAGATCTTGGCGGCTGAGAACTTGATTAAGCGCGTCCTTAAATACCATTTAATAGCTTTTCAAGAAGTTATCTAGCAACTCATGACCATGTTCGGTGAGGATGGATTCAGGGTGGAACTGGACGCCCTCTACTGCTAATGTTTTATGGCGCACACCCATAATTTCACCATCATCTGTCCAAGCAGTAATTTCCAGGCAATCTGGTATCGTTTCGCGCTCAATTACCAGCGAATGGTAACGCGTTGCGGTATATGGGTTAGGTAGGTTTTTAAACACGCCGATATTTTTGTGATGAATCTGCGAGGTTTTACCGTGCATTAGCGTTTTGGCCTTGATGATTTTTCCGCCAAATGCCTGACCGATACTTTGATGCCCCAAGCACACACCAAGCAATGGGATTTTTCCTGCAAACTCATGAATCAACGGCACTGAGATACCCGCTTCGTTAGGTGTGCATGGACCCGGTGAAATCACTATCTTTTCTGGCTTCATGGCATGAATTTGCGCAAGCGTAATTTCATCATTACGGTGCACGCGCACGTCTTGACCAAGTTCACCAAAATATTGCACGAGGTTATAGGTAAACGAATCGTAATTATCTATCATTAGTAACATCGCTTACTCCTTACCTTCATTATTTAGACCAGTATCTAGCCCAGCCAACACCATCTCTGCAGCGCGTATCACAGCGCGTGCTTTATTTTGCGTTTCATCCCATTCGCTTTGCGGCACTGAATCCGCCACGATACCCGCACCAGCCTGTACATAAAGCGTTTTGTTTTTAATCACGCCAGTGCGAATCGCTATCGCCACGTCCATATCACCATTAAAGCTTAAATAGCCTACCGCGCCCGCGTAAATCCCACGTTTAGAGGGTTCTAACTCGTTGATAATTTCCATCGCACGCACTTTTGGCGCACCTGAAACTGTGCCCGCAGGGAAGGTTGCCTTAATAACATCAATTGCATCCATATCAGGTTTTAGTTTACCCTCAACGTTGGAAACGATGTGCATCACGTGTGAATAACGCTCAATGACCATTTTATCGGTGACTTTCACCGAACCCGTGACAGCAACACGACCCACGTCATTACGGCCTAAATCCATTAATTGCACGTGTTCAGCTAGCTCTTTAGGGTCTGCTAACAATTCGGCTGCCAAGGCTAAGTCATGCTCACGATCTTTACCGCGTGGGCGTGTGCCTGCAATTGGGCGAGCAGTGACAGTATCTCCTTCCAAACGTACCAAGATTTCCGGAGATGCGCCGACTACGTGATGGTCGCCCATATCGTAATAAAACATATAGGGTGAGGGATTCAAGCTGCGCAAAGCGCGATATAAACTTAAGGGCGGCGCGGCAAAAGGCTGCGATAACCGTTGCGACAACACCACCTGCATGATGTCGCCCTCTAAAATGTAGTTCTGCGCGGTCGCCACGGCGGCTTTAAAGTTAGCTTCGCCAAACTCAGATTTAGCCTCCGCTGGCGCGTATGCACTCGCTTCTGGAATGCTCGCAGAAGTGCGCAATTGTTTAATTAGCCCTTGTAAGCGCGCTATGCCGTTAGCATATGCATCTGGCTGCGTTGGGTCTGCATACACAATAAAATAGAGCTTGCCTGAGAGGTTATCAACTACCGCCAGCTCTTCAGACACCATAAGCAGAATATCTGGCACATCCAGTGCATCCGTTTTTGGATGCTGGCTTTTCGCCAAACGCGGCTCAATATACTGGATCGTTTCGTAACCAAAGTAGCCCGCTAGCCCGCCTGTAAAGCGCGGCAACCCTTGATAAGG
Organism: Methylophilaceae bacterium; assembly: GCA_036504995.1. Classification (GTDB taxonomy): domain Bacteria; phylum Pseudomonadota; class Gammaproteobacteria; order Burkholderiales; family Methylophilaceae; genus DASXUG01. Next base: position 196,886 of record DASXUG010000005.1, read on the forward strand.
GGGCGTTTTAAAACGCGCTTTGTAAGCTTTGACAAAATCCAGCGGATTAATATCGGTGTGCGATTCCAGCACCGTATCACCCTGCAATACCTCTATGGCATTGCCACGTACCACAATGCGTATTTTTGCAGGAAGGCCGATAATAGAGTAGCGACCAAAGCGCTCACCACCTTGCACAGATTCAAGTAAGTATGAAAATGGCTGATTCGCGAGCTTTAGGTAGAGAGAAAGTGGAGTATCTAGATCGGCAAAAGTTTCAACGACCAATGGAATACGATTATAGCCTTGTGCCGCGAGGGCATTAAATTCTGACAACTGAATAGTGTGTAACATGGGTTTCCTTAAGTTTTAAAGTTTGCATTGGGCAGGGTTAATCTGCGCATGTAGTGGTCTTTCAAAGCCACCATCGCCAACTTGTCAAACTTAAATACTTCATGTTTTGATACACCTATTATTTTCTTTTTAAATAAACGCTACCAACTGGCTAGCCTCTAATATGCTAGCCACTACGCGGTCACCATTGAGCAATTCCGCTGGCACACCGCGATTATAACCATACGGTACTACAAAAACAGGACAAGCTGCCGCCCTTGCTGCTTGCACATCTGAAACCGAATCACCTATCATCAACAACTCACTTGGCTCAATCCCAAACTGCTGACACGCATGCAACAAAGGCATGGGATGCGGTTTTTTCTCAACCAGACTATCGCCTGCTAGCACCAGATCAAAATCATCAAACACCGCTTTTGATTTAAGCAAAGGCACGGTAAATCTCGCAGGTTTATTGGTAATACATGCCAACTTAAAACCTGCACGCTTTAAGGCTGCCACGCCCTCAAGCGCACCTGCATAAAAGTGAGTATTTACATCCAACACTTCATCATAATGCTTGAAGAATATCTGGCTAGCCTCCGCAAACGCCTGCGGGTCTGGTTCACCATCCTGCTCACCCGTCAGCAAGCCTTTGATAAGTTTAGCCGCACCGCGCCCAACGTAGTCCATCACCTCTTGCTCCGCGATGCGCGGGCGACCTAACTCCACCAACATGCGATTGACAGCTTCTGCCAAGTCAGGCGCAGTATTAAGCAACGTACCGTCGAGATCAATCGCGACGGCTTTTACCTGCAAACGCACTAAATTTTACTTACTACTAGGCAACAGTCGCTAATTGCTCACGCAATGCTGCCACGATGGTGTTGTAACGGTTAGGGTCTGTATCTTTACCTGCACCAAACACCGCTGAACCAGCCACAAATGTATCGGCACCCGCTTTAGCAATTTCAGCGATATTGGCTACGTTAACGCCGCCATCGACTTCAAGCCAAATTTCACGGCCAGATTTCTCTGTATACGCATCAATTTTTGCACGTGCCAAGCGCAATTTATTCAGTGTTTCTGGAATGAATTTTTGACCGCCAAAGCCTGGGTTGACAGACATCAACAACACCATATCGACTTTATCCAGCACGTGGTCTAAATAGTGCAATGGCGTGGCTGGGTTAAATACCAAACCTGATTTACAGCCACTGTCACGAATCAAAGCCAAGCTACGGTCGATATGATCAGACGCTTCTGGGTGAAAAGTGATAATGTTCGCGCCTGCTTTAGCAAAGTCAGGGATAATGCGGTCAACAGGTTTTACCATCAAATGCACGTCAATCAATGCGCCTACATTTTTTGAAATGTCACGAATCGCTTCACACACCAAAGGACCAATGGTTAAATTTGGCACATAGTGATTATCCATCACGTCAAAGTGCACAATGTCAGTACCTGAGGTAATCACATCAGTAATTTCCTGGCCTAGTTTGGCAAAGTTTGCAGAAAGAATACTTGGAGCAATACGAAATGTTTTAGCCATGATATTTTCAGTTCAAAGTTAGTTAAAAAGTAAAAAAAGCTATTTTAACCGTTTTTAGTCGGGTAAATATAGCCTAATCGATTGAAATTGTTGCTAATCGTGTCACTATGCTGGAAAATTACGAAATGCATTTATTCACAGTCGGTGTAAATCACACCACCGCCCCCATTTCTATCCGCGAACACGTAGCGTTTCAAAACGAAACGCTCGCGCACGCGCTGCATGATATGCGCAATTTTGGCATCAACGAAGCCGCCATTTTATCGACCTGCAACCGCACCGAAATTTACTGCAACACACAAAATCCGCAAAGCGCACTTGACTGGCTCGCACAATATCACAAGCTAGAGCAAAGCCACATTCAAAACTATATGTACACGCTGCCTAGCCATGAAGCCGTTAAACACGCTTTTCGCGTGGCCTCAGGTCTAGACAGCATGGTGCTAGGCGAGCCGCAAATTTTAGGGCAAATGAAGCAAGCCGTTAAAATTGCAGAAACTGCTGGTACGCTAGGCACCCTATTACACAAATTGTTTCAGCGCACCTTTGCCGTGGCAAAAGAGGTGCGCACCACCACAGATATTGGGGCAAACTCAGTTTCGATGGCCGCCGCTTCGGTACGTTTAGCCCAGCGCATTTTTGGGCAACTCAATCAGCAAAAAGTGTTATTTATTGGCGCGGGCGAAATGATAGAGCTATGTGCAGAACACTACCTCGCACAAAAACCAGCCGCCATCACGGTGGCCAACCGTACTTTAGAGCGTGGTCAGCAGTTGGCAGAAAAGCTGGGCGGCAATGCAATTTTACTTTCCGACTTACCAGATCGCCTTGCTGAGTTTGATATTGTCATCACCAGCACCGCCAGCCAATTGCCGATAGTCGGCTTGGGCATGGTAGAACGTGCGATTAAAGCGCGCAAACGCCGCCCAATTTTTATGGTGGATTTAGCCGTACCGCGGGATGTAGAGCCTGAAGTTGCACAATTGGATGACGTGTTTTTATACACCGTAGATGATTTATCCCAAGTGGTACAAACGGGCTTAGATAATCGCCAAGAAGCTGCAAAAGAGGCGGAAACGATTATCAACGTACGTGTTGACCACTTTATGCAGTGGCTTAAAAACCGTGATGCCGTCACCACTATTCGTGCCTTACGCGACCAAGCTGAACATTACCGCAAAGCCGAGGTTGAAAAAGCCAACAGGCTAATCGCCAAAGGCGAAGACCCGCAAGCCGTGCTAGAAGCCATGAGTAACGCACTCACCAACAAAATGCTGCACGGTCCCAGCCACGCGCTCAACAATACGCACGGCGAAGCACGCGAGCAGCTTGAAGAATTGATCAAGCAGCTCTACCAAATTTAAAGCAACACCCTTAAAACATCTTATAAAATAAAGCACTATTAGAACAAAATACTATGAAACCATCCATCCTGCAAAAACTCGCCAATTTGAGCGACCGCCTAGACGAACTCAACCGTTTAATGGCTTCTGAAGACATTACCAGCAATATGGATAACTACCGTAAAATCTCCCGCGAGCATGCTGAGATTACGCCTATCGTTGAGCAATATCACATCTACACTAAAACTGAACGCGATGTAAAAGAAGCGCACGCCATGCTCAGCGACCCTGATATGAAAGAATTTGCGCAAGAAGAAATTGAAAGTGGCAAAAAGAAACTTGAAGAAACTGAGCTAGAGCTACAAAAACTATTACTACCTAAAGACCCTAACGATGAAAAAAACATCATTTTAGAAATCCGTGCGGGCACAGGTGGCGACGAATCAGGCTTGTTTGCGGGCGACTTATTCCGCATGTACAGCCGCTACGCCGAACGTCAACGCTGGAAAATCGAAGTGCTTTCTGCCAACGAAGGCGAAGTTGGCGGCTATAAAGAAATTATCGCCAAAATCGAAGGCTTTGGCGCCTATTCAAAAATGAAGTTTGAATCAGGCGGCCACCGCGTACAACGCGTGCCCGATACCGAAACGCAAGGCCGCATCCACACCTCTGCCTGCACGGTAGCAATTCTGCCAGAGGTGGATGAAGTCAGTGATGTAGAAATTAATCCAGCCGACATCCGTATCGATACTTTCCGTGCGTCAGGCGCGGGTGGTCAACATATTAACAAAACCGATTCTGCCGTACGCATTACCCACGCCCCGACAGGGATTGTGGTGGAATGCCAAGATGGCCGCAGCCAGCACAGCAACAAAGCGCAAGCCATGATGGTGCTAGCGGCACGGATTAAAGCTAAACAAGTAGATGAACAAAACAGTAAAATCGCCAGCGAGCGCCGCAACCTAATTGGCTCAGGCGACCGCAGCGAACGCATCCGCACCTACAATTACCCACAAGGCCGCATCACCGACCATCGCATCAATTTAACCTTGTACAAAATTGACGCGATTACCGAAGGTGATATGGATGAGTTGATTAACGCACTTGCGACAGAGCATCAGGCGGATTTATTGGCAACGTTGGGTGAGGATAATTAATCTTAGATTGCACAGAAGGATGGCTAAGTTATGGCTGTAAAATCACATGTAGATGCGAATTACCGCTTTATCGCAGCCTATCAAGAAATCAATGTACGCATTGCGCAACGTCAGCAGGCACTTACTTTATATGTAACACTGACAGTGAGCTTATTAGCTGCAATCGTTGCCTTAAAACCATCGACAGATAGCAATGCCTTACCGATTGAATGGTTGTCCTTAGGATTTCCAGTCGCATCAATTTGCCTAGTTTTTTTAAACGTAATGGCAGAGCGCGCAATTGCTAATCTACGCCGCTTTCTTAACGAATTAGAAAAGCTGGATAATGCACATGAAAGCTTGCCCAGTTACCACGCGGACCCAGCATGGACGTTAACTGCCAACAAAGCTCGGCGGTTTCATTTGTTTGCCGCTGCGGTTCTAGTGGCTGGCGGTAACGCAATAGGATTAGGCGCAACCGTTGCAATCTACCCAGAGCGCATTGCAGCCTACCCAGTAATTATTTACATCAATCTAAGTATCGCTTTAATGTCTATTATTGCATTACTGCTCCTACCAAAGTGGAGCTTTCGAGCTAAATAGCCAGTAGAATGCAATGAACACTGTCTAAATGACCAGCACCATTCAAACCGTACTTGCGCAGGCAAGTATCCAACTAAAAGCCCATTTACCTGAGCCTGAATCGGCAACCTATGAGGCGAATTTATTATTGTTGAGTGTGCTCGCTGTGAACCGTGCTTGGTTAATTGCGCATCAAAGCGATGAATTACCAGCCAGCATTTGCACAACATTTGAGGCTTTGGTTACTAGGCGTTTAAATGGTGAGCCCGTTGCATACATTTTAGGCGAGCGTGAGTTTTTTGGCTTAAACCTTAAAGTGACGCCTGATACATTGATTCCCCGCGCCGATACGGAAACGCTGGTTGAGGCGGCTTTAGCGAAAATTCCACAAGGTGGCTATTCAACTCAGCCGTCATTCCCGCGAAAGCGGGAATCCATTTTTGGGGTTAACGTCAAGATGGATTCCCACTTTCGCGGGAATGACGACAGTGGGAGCAATAAAGATAACAAGCAGCCCAGCATATTAGACTTAGGCACTGGCACAGGTGCGATAGCCTTGGCGATTGCAGCTAACCGCCTACAGGCCCAAGTCACCGCTGTCGATGCTTCCGCAGGCGCTCTAGCAGTCGCCCAAGAAAATGCACTTAGGCTGCAAATACCCAATGTGCAATTTGTACTTAGCAATTGGTTTGATGCGCTAACTGGCAAAACTTTTGATCTGATTTTAAGCAATCCTCCCTATATCGAAACCAATGATACTCATCTAAGCCAAGGTGATGTGCGCTTTGAGCCACGCTCGGCCTTGGTGTCGGGGGAAGATGGCTTGAATGATATTCGCCATATTATTGCCCACGCGCCACAGCACTTAAACCCACAAGGCTGGCTGATGTTTGAGCATGGCTACAACCAAGCCAAAGCGGTGGCAGCTTTGTTTGAACAAGCGGGTTTTCAGGCTATTGAAACGATTAAAGATTTGGGTGGAAATGACCGCGTGACGCTGGGGCAATTGCTATCTAATCGCAGCCGTTAGCGTTAAACTTTCAACTGTACAGTTTCGGTATTATTCACACAATAAATTCAACCAACCTCATACTTTAAACTTATGGCAGAGACCAACGACACCACCATGCGCTACTTAACCCAGCAATTTGTACAAGCTGGCACATTAGAAGCCATTTACCTCAGGCCAGCACGGGGCCTAGACTGCATTAGCGTGCAACAAGCTGAAGCCATCGCAAAATCTGGCTTAAAAGGTGACAGAACGAGTGGCGTCCCCTCACGCAATCCGCAAGGCAGCAATCGCCAAGTGACATTGATACAAGCAGAACATCTGCATGTCATTTCTGCGCTGATAAGCAAACCTGTGGATGCCGCCATATTAAGAAGAAACTTGGTCGTCTCAGGTATTAACTTACTCGCCACCAAAAGCTTATTTAAAGATCAGCCCATGCAACTGACGATAGGCGAGATCATCTTAGAAGTAACAGGCCCATGCGACCCATGTTCAAAAATGGAAAAACTATTAGGTAAGGGTGGCTACAACGCCATGCGCGGACATGGAGGCGTTACCGCAAGAATTATCAAAGGTGGAGAAATTAGGGTGGGGGATAAGGTGAGTTGTGCGCTGAGAGCCTCATAAAACACTAAGATGTTAACAAGTTACGCCTTCAACGCTATCTTAAAAATAACAAATACACCATTAACCCGAAATATAACAAAGCAAATATCGCCACAATCCAAAACACCTTCAGCATATTCGCATTAATTTGTTTTAAATTCGCATTGGTCGATTCAATTAACTGAATTATCCGCTCATCATTTTGCATATTAGCTCCCCACATTTAAGCTAATTAACCAGCATGTTTCTGTAACATAAATTCAGCATAGATATTTCTATGGCGCATACATTCTGCACTGTTTTTATCTGCGCAATGTTCACGCAACTTGCAAAAACAAGTCTTTGCCACTAACTGCTCCAGGCTTACTGCCTCTTGATTAACTGGTTGATCTATTGCCATGATTTACCCTAAAAATAAACTGTTCTGAATAGTTAAGTGATACTGAACCAAGCAAATAGTTCTATGTTGGTTACCTTTTAGTTTGCAAGTATGGTGTTACGCATAAGCCGCGACTTATAATCTAACCAGCTTAAACCAACAAACGCTAAGGCCGACCACCTATGGAAATGACAAAAATCAGTGCAGGCAAACTCCGCGCAATAGGCTACGACAAAAAAACCCGCATCTTACGGGTAGAGTTAGATGGCGGTAACGCATTGGAATATTCAAATATAAGTGAAGATTTATGGCGTAGATTCAATAACTCAGGCTCGCAATGGAGTTTTTACCGCGACAATATCGAAGAAGAACTCACCGCCAAACAAGCATCGGCAAAGCCTTCAAGTAGTGGAAAAAATCCGCTGGATGATTTGTTTAAGTAATCAATAAGGCTTAATTACTAACATAATCTGACGCTGGTTACATCGCTTTTCGCCACTAGGCGAGTCACTTTCTTTTAAGTGCTTAAAAAGAAAGTCACCAAAGAAAGCAGCACCCCACATCACGGCCTTCGGCTCCCTTGCGTTGCTCAACAAAATAAGCGGCTGCGCAACTCATCCTAGTAGCTCACACAAAACGTGAGCTACCGCGGGATTCAAACAGTGCTCGCCTTCTTCTTATTTTGTTTCCGCTACTCAGCGTGACGTAAGGGGGAATAAAACCAACGATGTGGCAATTTGTGCAGCCCCTTCTGGCGCGCTGAGTAGCGCAATGGAAGTGGGAGGTTTCGGCAATCGCCTGTTTGAGTTCCGCGGTGGCTTGCGGTTTATGAAAGCCACTAGGGCGAGTTCGATTGCCGCCCTCTGGAATGAGCAACGGAGGAAATAAGCGACAGAGGGTGTCCTTTTGTTTCCCCTATTTATTTTGGACAAGCAAAATAAATAGGGTCGCCTAGAGGCGAAATGAAACTTTACATACGGCGGGTAACGTAAACTAATCGCCCTATGAGCGGGAATGAGTAACAAAAATATAAGAGAGGATGCATGTCAGCGCAGCGTCCAATTGATGGATAGGTTAGCCAGCATGCTTATCTTGAAGAGCCGCTCAATTAGCCAAGCGACACCACAAAAAAACCAGCTTTCGCTGGCTTCTTATTTACCCACACTTACTCTCACCACAATTCAAACAAGTCAAACACCCATCCATCACAATACTGGCTTTGGTATTACACTTTTTGCAAAGGGATGCACCTTTGGGGAAGCCTTCATCATTCATATCTTCACCAGTTTTAGCGTGTTTAGCTAAGTATTCTGACTTTTTCTCAGCAACCAATTTTTCTTGGTGTTGATCCAGTTCTGGTTTTTTAAGCATACCGATGGTTTGTAAGTGTTGCTCTAACACTTCGCCGATTTCTGCTACCAAGCTAGGGATATATTTGCCACCTTTTTTGAAATAGCCGCCGCTTGGATCAAATACGCTGCGCAGCTCTTCTACCAAGAAAGTGACATCGCCACCTTTGCGAAACACAGCAGACATAACACGCGTTAGGCCAACTATCCACTGAAAGTGGTCCATATTTTTTGAGTTGATAAAAATCTCAAATGGGCGACGGTGCTCTTGTGGCGTGCCTTCGTGCATCACCACGTCGTTGATGGTGATGTACAGCGCGTGCTCAGTCACTGGCGTTTTAATTTTATAAGTGTTGCCTACCAGCACTTCTGGACGGCTGAGCGGCTCACCTAACTGCACGATATTTTGCGCTGCCACTGCAGCAGCTTTTTCAGCTTCTACCGCTTTTGCTTTGTCTTCTTCACTCACTAAGGCGTAGCCTGTGATTTTTTTATCTATTTTAATTGCCATGATGTTCTCCTTTATTTGGTGCTAACGCTTAACAGCAGTCAGCATCCTTCTGTATTCTTTAGACGTATTGACTTAGAGGTCTAAAATTTACCGTAATAGCCTTCTTTCAATGCATCATACAAGTTCGCAGCACTATGTATTTCACCATCGTACTCAATCTCTTCATTGCCTTTGAGTTCAAGCTCTGTGCCATCTTCTAGCGTGAATTTATAGGTGGTGTTTTCTAAGTCTTTCTCAGTCACCAACACGCCCTGGAACGCTTCTGGGTTAAAGCGGAAAGTCGTACAGCCTTTCAAGCCTTTGTCATAAGCGTAGAGGTAGATGTTTTTGAAGTCTTCAAAATCATAGTCTGTCGGTACGTTAATGGTTTTTGAGATAGAGCTATCAATCCATTTTTGTGAAGCCGCTTGAATATCCACGTGCGCTTTTGCCATGATAGTAGATGAATCCAAGAAGTAGTCAGGCAATTTCTCGTCTTCTTTATCACTAAATGGCATCGCTTTTGGGTTTATCAACTCACGATAAGCTAATAGCTCGTATGAGAAAACATCGACCTTCTCTTTTGATTTTTTGCCTTCGCGAATCACATTACGTGCATAGTGGTGAGCAAAGCTTGGCTCGATGCCGTTACTTGCATTATTCGCCAAGCTAAGTGAAATCGTACCTGTTGGCGCGATTGAACTGTGGTGCGTAAAGCGTACACCCTTAGTGGCGATTTGGTTGCGCAAACCTTCTGGGAACTGTTGCATATAGCGGCTGTATTTGCCGAGCAATACTTTACCCAACACTTTTTGGCCGACTTTAATGCCATCAGCAGCCATTTCTGGGCGCTTAGCAAGCATGTCAGCCGTTACTTCAAACTTCTCATCCATAATCGGCGCAGCGCCTTTTTCTTCAGCCAATTGCACGCCAACTTCCCAGCCCACTTCGGCCATGACGCGAGTCACTTCTTCTGTGAATTTGATGGAGTCTTCTTCACCGTATTTCATTTTCATCATGGTCAGGCTTGAACCTAGACCTAAATAACCCATGCCGTGACGGCGTTTGCGGGCAATTTCCTCACGTTGTTGTGGCAATGGCAGACCATTGATTTCAACCACGTTGTCGAGCATACGTGTGAAAATAGCAACCACTTCGCGGTACTCTGCCCAATCGAAGTAGGCTGCGTCAGTGAACGGTTTTTTCACAAACTTAGTCAGGTTTACAGAACCCAACAAGCAAGCGCCATAGGGTGGTAGTGGTTGCTCACCACATGGGTTGGTTGCGCGGATATTTTCGCAGAACCAGTTATTGTTCATTTCATTCACGCGATCAATCAAGATAAAGCCTGGTTCAGCAAAATCGTAGGTGCTGGACATAATCACATCCCACAAACGACGTGCTTTAATGGTTTTATAGACGCGGCAAGCGACTTTACCTGCATCTTTACCTTCTGTTTTTGCAAGGTATTTACCTTTAACTGGCCACTCGCGCCATACCACTTGGCTATCATCATTCGTGTTTAAGCCATCAATAATGGCTTCTTTTTCTGTGACGGGGAATGCAAGTTTCCACTCACTATCAGCCTTAACCGCCTCCATAAACTCTTTGGTGATTAGGCATGAGAGGTTGAATTGGCGTAAACGACCATTTTCACGCTTTGCTTTGATAAAATCAGTCACGTCTGGATGGCTAACATCAAAGGTTGCCATTTGTGCGCCACGACGACCACCCGCACTTGAGACGGTAAAACACATTTTGTCGTAAATATCCATGAACGACAGTGGGCCACTGGTATAAGCCCCCGCACCTGCTACAAATGCACCTTTAGGGCGTAAAGTAGAAAACTCGTAACCAATCCCACAACCAGCTTTTAGCGTTAAGCCTGCTTCGTGTACTTTGTGCAGAATGTTATCCATGCTGTCGTCAATCACGCCAGACACCGTGCAGTTAATAGTAGAGGTGGCTGGTTTATGCTCAAGCGCACCTGCATTTGAGGTGATGCGACCTGCAGGAATAGCACCCTTGCGCAAGGCCCACAAGAACTTGGTGTGCCATTCTTCACGTTTCTCTTCTGTCGTTTCTACATCAGCCAAAGCACGGGCCACGCGGCTGTAGGAGTCATCCATATCTTTATCAACATGTTCGCCTTGCTTAGATTTTAGGCGATATTTTTTATCCCAGATGTCCAACGACACGGGTTGAACTGGAATCTCATATTGATCTTTCTCATTGGCACTCGCCGCGTTTTCTACTGCTTTTAGCATAGTTACTCTCCCTTTGTTTTTGACCTGCATTGGCTAAAAATGCTAAGTCAGTGTTTTTATTCAGCAATCATCTCTACGCGCTTGCTGTTTAGTGTAAAAGCGACTGTTAAACACAATATATTGTGCTTTTTTCAGTAATTTAATCATTTTGTAGGGGTGGGTCAAGTGAATTATTTTGTAAATTTTAGTGCATTTAGTAGTGCTATTTGCTAGCTGCGGTCACGCACCATGTTGGACCCGCGCCAGCATTGCATTTGTCAAAAATGCGAGCAGCTCATGCACACATTTGTGGCATAAAAATAATTTGTAACTGACTTTTCCACATCAGCAATCGTACCTATCTTCTCTGCGCCATGCTTTATTTTTGCATCTATGCGAAAATTGCATGATGCCGAGATTTTTATACACACTGCTGCTTTATGCCATTTTGCCATTTACACCCCTTAGGTTGTGGTGGCGCGGCGTTCGCCAACCCGAGTATCGCCAACACTGGGCAGAGCGCTTTGGGTTTTACCAACTCAAAACTATAAAACCCGTCATTTGGTTGCATTGTGTCTCAGTAGGGGAGACGCACGCCGCCGCACCCCTTATCAAATTATTGCAACAGCGTTTTCCGCAATATCAAATACTACTCACCCACACAACGCCCACTGGGCGTGCAGCCAGTGAAAAACTTTTTGGTGACAAGGTGATGCGAGCGTATCTACCCTACGATGTGCCAGATGCTGTGTATAGATTTTTAAAACACTTTAAACCACATATGGGCATGCTGATGGAAACCGAGTTATGGTTTAACCTAATTGCAGCATGTAGAGCTAAACAAATCCCTTTGTTTCTGGTCAATGCACGCCTTTCAGAAAAATCGGCAGTAGCCTACGCCAAAGTAAGAACCCTCACGCAACAGGGTTTACAAAATTTAACGCACATTGCGGCACAAACCGATGAAGATGCCGCCAGATTTATCGCGCTCGGGGCGGATAATGTGGAGACACTGGGAAACTTAAAATTTGATGTCACGCCACCCAAAGATGCGCAGGCTCAGGGCGAAACACTAAGAGCATTATTAGGTAAAAACCGCCCTGTGTTGCTAGCGGCGAGCACCAGAGAGGGAGAGGAAATACTGATTATTAATGCAGTTAAGCAACTCAACATCCCCAACCTGCTGACCTTGATTGTACCCAGACATCCACAACGATTTAATGAAGTCGCCAACTTATTAAAAACAAACAGCCTTAGCTATATCAGGCGTTCATCACTACATGAACCCTTACCCAGTGATATCGCTGTTGTATTGGGGGACAGCATGGGCGAAATGTTTACCTATTATGCCGCTTGCGACGTAGCACTGATTGGCGGGAGCTTATTACCATTTGGCGGACAGAACTTGATTGAGGCATGTACCATGCACAAACCCGTTATTTTAGGGCAGCATACCTATAACTTTAAATGGGCGGCTGAGCAGGCAATTCATCATGGGGCGGCAATACGGGTAGAGCTAGGCGATTTAGCGCTTGGACTAGCTAGCATCATTGTAGACCAGACTTTACAGCACAAAATGGGCGAGCTCGCTTATCAGTTTAGCCAGAGTGCGGCTGGTGCAAGCGAGAAAACCACGCGATTAGTGGCACAATATCTGCCTTAAATTAAACAACTCTCAACGCTGGCGTTTAACCGATATGCTTAAGGGTCGAATTCTCTCGCGCTATCGTTTTCAAGTATGGAGTAGTATTTGCGTGAAATTCGTCAAACAGCACTTCAATTTCATCAGCAGTGACTGGCTTGCTAAACAAGAAGCCCTGCGCCTTAGTGTTTGGATAACTTTTAATGAAAGCAAGCTGTGCTTCTGTTTCTACACCTTCGGCCACCACATTTAATTGCAGGCTATTTGCCAAAGCAAAAATAGACTCAATAATCGCGGTATCCACTTTGTCATCTGGTACCCCATGCACAAAACTTCTATCAATCTTGATAGTATTAATCGGCAATTGTTTTAAGTAACTCATTGATGAGTGACCCGTACCAAAATCATCAATCGAAACACTGATACCAAGCAAGCGTAACGACTTTAATATGTGAATGCTGGCATTAATGTCATCCATCAGCACAGACTCTGTCAGCTCAAAGTTGATGGTTTTTGGATTAACACCCGTGCGATAAATAGCGGTACTAATCTTGTTTACAATATTTTTATCGTGAAACTGGCGCCCAGAAATATTAATATTAATAAACAAATCCGTATTGTATTTTGTTTGCCATTTTTTGACCTGACTTAGCGCAGTATCAATCACGAATGAGCCGATGGGATTAATCAAGCCTGTATTTTCTGCAATGGGGATAAACACAGACGGGCTAATCATCCCAAGCTCTGGTTGATTCCACCGCAACAAGGCTTCAAAACCAATCATCAACCCTGAGGCAACATCAATAATGGGCTGATAGTAAACATCCAACTCATTGTTAGATAATGATTTTTGCAGTGAAGTGACCATTTGCTGCTGATGAAATTTTGCTTCTGCGATACTTTGTGAGTAAAACTTATAGGTATTCTTGCCATCGGCTTTGGCCCAATACATCGCAATATCGGCATTTTTAATCAAAGTCGACTCTGAATAATTACGATTTGCGTACAACACCGCTCCAATACTTGCCCCCACAAAAACCTCTTGTGACTCAATCACAAACTTTTGCGAAATAGCATGAATGATACGATTGCAAATAATCTCCACGTCGTAAGGCGAATCTACACTTCGTAAGGTGATAGCAAACTCATCTCCGCCAACTCGGCAAACCTGATCATCACTGTGAATGACGGCTTTGAGCCTTTGCGCGCAGAGCTTAAGCAAGGTATCTCCCGCCTCATGTCCCATGGTGTCGTTAGCAATTTTAAAGTTGTCTAAATCCAGAAACAGTAAATAAAACTGGCTATTATTAGCATCTGACAACTGAATTAACTTGCTGATATGGTCAGCAAAAAAATGGCGGTTGGGCAAGCTAGTATTAATGTCGTAATAAGCCAGTTGATCTAGCTTTTGTTCAAACACACTCCGCTGCGCCAGCTCGCCTAATAGCTTTTGGTCTCGCAACTGAATATTTTCAAGCATATTGTTAATGCCTGTGGAAAGTGCGCCAATTTCATCCAGCGATTGAATTTGCGAGCGCTGGATATAGTCTTGATTATTGGTAATGTTAGCCACCAATGATTTGAGGTAGATAATCGGCTCGGAAATAAACCTGTTCAATATGACAGATAGCACCTTTGCAAGCACCATAGCCACGCCCATCGAAAGCAAAATCGCGATGGAGAACACTTTAAGTCGTGAATAAAGTACGTTTAAATTGGCATCTAACACCAACGTTCCCACTTGGTGGCCATTAATGATGATACCTTTTGAAATATGGATTGCCGATTTTTCTCTGATACTGCTATAACCGTTAAGACGAGAAACTGGGTGCTGATATTGTGCAAAAATGACATGATTGCTCAATGTGATGTAAGCATCTTCGACGCTATCATTTAAACTCAAGGCATTTAAAATTTCGCTAGCAGCCTTCTGATCTTCAAAGGCAATCGCAGGCGCAACATTGTTTTCAATAATCGAGATTTGCGAGTCTAAATCGTTAAGCAACTCTTGCTTAATACTTAGGTATTGATAGGTTACCAAGATAATAAACAACAACAGCATTGAGCTGCCCGTCACCACAAAATGCATGGTATAGAGCTTTTCTCGAATGGTGAGTTTATCGAAGTAGCCTTTTAACATGGGCAACTCTGAACTTGCGGCAGGAACGGATTAAATACTGGGGGGTTACTAAAATAAGTAGTACGCGGACACTGTAAAACTACAGCGTGAATAGGCATTACGAATGCTTGATAACCGCGAAACAAAAGAGGTAACACGCTAACACTATCCCCAAGTTGAAAACCCAAGCTCATCAATTATGCCATGTTATTTTTATGATAACTGCATTCTAGCTATTTTTGGCGCGACAATCCTAAAAAGTTATCAATTATTTTAGTAAAGCGCTCAAAATTTTCACCTGACCGATAATCTCTAATTTTAAACCTCACTGACCTAAGAACACGCCTTGATCAATTTTGACTCAACGCTTGGTTGAGCGCGACGAGATCCCCTTCATTGAGCTGGCCAACAGCAAACTTTAATTTCAATTGACTGACCAAATAGGTATACCGAGCCTGCAATAAATCACGTTTAGCACTGAAGTATTGTTGTTGTGCGTTCAGCACGTCTACACTGGTTCTCACTCCGACTTCATAGCCTAGATTTGTAGAGTCCAACTGACTTTGACTCGAGATTAACGCCTGCTCATAGGCACTAACTTGTGCAATACTGCTACTTAAATTCAAATAAGCTTGGCGTGTATCCAACTCTGCCTGACGCCTTGCGGATTCAACATCATCTTGTGCTTTTTGCTTTTTCGCTACCGCCTCACGCACCCTAGAAGAAATCGCGCCCCCTTGATAGAGCTGCATTTGTAGTTGCAATCCTATCGTCGCGTTTTGTGTATCTGCCCCCAAACTATTGATAGCACCATTGGCGTAATTACTTGCGTACGAACCAACTGCATCTAAGGTAGGTAAGTTACCTGCATTTTGGCGCTCCACCTCTTGCGCCGCTATATCAAATGCTTGCTGCTGAATACTTAGCGATACACTATTTTCTTCCGCAACACTGACCCAGGACTCCATATCATTAGGGGCGGGCATGGCAGGTTTTAACGCAACTTCTACGGTGGCAAGTTTTTGTGGAGCATCCCCAGTAATTGACTGAATCGTGCGTCGTTTCACTTCGACATCATTACTTGCAGCAATTTCCTGCGCCCCCACCAAATCAAACCTAGCCTGAGCTTCATTGACATCTGTAATAGTTGAGTTACCGACATCAAAATTAGCTTTAGCCTGCTCTAACTGCTTACTGATAGCGATTTTCTGCGCCAATATTAAATCAACCTTATCTTGTGCCAGTAGCATATCAAAATATGCCTGAGCACATCGCACGATTAGGTTCTGTTGAGCGAGCAATAATTCTTTATCTGCCTGCGAAACAACACTTTTAGATTGCTCAAACTGCGCGTTGTTTTGCTTTCGATAAATAGGCTGAATAACGTTCACCGCAGCGCCATAACTCTGAAAAGACTCACGGCTACCTTTGCCAAATATGGTAAGCGTGTTGTACTTAAGGTCTGTTTCCGAATGGTTAACGTTAGCACTCAATGTGACAGATGGGCGAAACAACGCCTTGCCTTGCTCTAACTGCTCCTGTGCCGCCAAATTAGCGCTTTTGGCAGAAGCTAAAACAGGATCATGGGCTAAGGCTTGCTGATAAACATCCATTAGATTTTGCGGATTTGCCGCAAATGATAATGTGGCTTGCAGCAAACAAAGTGCCAAGACAAAATTAATACAACGCAACA
Organism: Methylophilaceae bacterium; assembly: GCA_036504995.1. Lineage (GTDB taxonomy): Bacteria > Pseudomonadota > Gammaproteobacteria > Burkholderiales > Methylophilaceae > DASXUG01. Next base: position 213,347 of record DASXUG010000005.1, read on the forward strand.
TGATTAAAATTCGAACCGTTCTGGTTGTGGTGCATTAGCGAGTACAGGCAAGCAAGTTTCAAACAGGACCTCTTGTTTGAAACCAAGCTCAGACACACGCTCGGTCAAGATGGCTTGCATGACTGGCGCATCACCCACTACCGCAAACAGGCGTCCGCCAACCGTAAGTTGCTGCGCGACCGATGCAGGCGCAGTTGGCAATGAGCCTGTGAACACTATCACGTCATAGGGCGCACCCTGTGCCCAGCCTGCGCTGGCATCACCCACCAAACAATCCACATTCTTGATGTGATGTGCATCAAGTCGAATTTTTGCAATAGCACTCAACGAGGGTTTAATTTCAACACTGATTACATGCCCCGCCAGGCTGGCAAGTAAAGCTGTTAAATAACCGCTGCCCGTGCCAATCTCTAAAACTTTGTCTGATTTTTTTAAATTCAACGCTTGTACAATGCGCGCCTCCATTTTGGGGGCAAGCATAAGCTCACCTTCACCGATAGGAATTTCCATATCAGCAAATGCTAAGCCAGCGTATTGCGCCTGCACAAAATTTTCACGCGGGATTTGTTTGAGTAAATCCAGCACTGTGGCATCCAGCACCTCCCAAGTTCTGATTTGTTGCTCAATCATATTAAAACGTGCTTGCTCTATATTCACTTCTGCTTGGATCATCATCACATTGCCCTCAAAAAGAATTATTGATCAATTATAGCGTTACTGCAGTTTGTGCTTCACCAGTAGATTGTACTTCATCGTTACCAGGCTGTTTGACTTTAAACCATGCCGCGTATAGGGCGGGCAAAAACAACACCGTCAATAATGTTGCCACGGTTAAACCGCCCATAATCGCGACCGCCATGGGCCCAAAGAAGGCACTGCGTGTCAGCGGGATCATCGCCAGAATCGCCGCGGCGGCGGTTAACACGATCGGCCTGAAGCGGCGTATGGTTGATTCGATAATCGCCTCCCACTCTGGTTTACCTGCTTGTTTATCTTGGTCAATTTGATCTACCAAAATTACCGAGTTGCGCATAATCATCCCCGACAGGGCAATGGCACCCAGCATCGCTACAAATCCAAATGGCTTATCAAATAGCAGCAAAAACAGCGTGATACCAATCAAGCCCAGAGGCGCAGTCAACAATACTAAAAACATACGAGAGAAGCTTTGTAATTGAATCATCAAAATCGTCATTACCGTGAATAAAAATAGCGGCACCCCAGCAGCAACCGACTGACCACCTTTTGCCGATTCTTCAACCGCACCACCTGTTTCTAAACTCATACCTAAGGGCAAGCTTTGTTTTAGCTTTTGCAACTTGGCCTCTATCTGCGCAGATACCACTGGCGCCTGTAACGCGCCTTGTAAGTTCGCTCTTACTGTAATGGTGGGCACCCGGTCGCGGCGCCAAATCACGCCTTGCTCAAAGGTGGAGTGTATCGTCGCCAGTTGGGACAAGGGCACACTCACGCCTGATTGGGTCGGGATCATCAAGTCAGGCAAGTGGGATAAACGCTCACGCTCAATCACGCTACCACGCACCATTAAATCTATGCGCTCATTGCCTTCTCTAAACTCTGTCACATATAAACCTTGCACGCCACCATTCAGAATATTTGCCACATCAGAAGAGGTCACCCCTAACAAACGTGCCTTAGATTGGTCGATCTCCACCTGCATGACTTTACTGGGCTCTTCCCAATCCAACTGTACATTGGTGAGATTAGCGTTGGCACGCATCACGTCTGCTACTTGATGCGATACTTTTAAAATCTCATCTAGCTGATACCCTGAAACACGAAACTGAACAGGGAAGCCAACAGGCGGCCCATTTTCCAACCGTAATACCGATGCTCGCAATACAGGGAAGTCGTTCTCAAACAAATGCAGCAACTTGCTACGCAAAGCTTCTCGTGCTTCTTTGCTTTCGGTCAGTACCACTATTTGACCAAAACTACGTTGTGCTAGCTGCTGATCAAGTGGCAGGTAAAAACGCGGACTGCCCGAGCCGATATAACTGACGTAATTATCTACACCCGATTGTTTACCCAACCATTGCTCTAACTTTTTAACCTCAGCATCGGTTGCCCCATACGAGACACCTTCTGCCAAGCGCATATCGATAATGAGCTCTGGGCGTGTAGAGTCTGGGAAAAACTGTTGCTGCACCTTACCAAAACCAATGATAGACAGCGCAAACATAGCCAAGGTAATTGCAATCACAACCCAACGATAACGCACACAAGCAGTTACTAACTTTCTGAACTGGCGATAAAAAGCCGTGTTGTAGATGGCGTGCTCATCACCTTCTGCATGTGCATCCTTTTTGTAGGTAGGCAGCAGGTGATAACCCAAATATGGCACAAAAATCACGGCTGCAAACCATGAGGCGATCAGCGCAATGGCCGATACCTGGAAAATCGATCGCGTATATTCGCCAGTTGAGGATTGCGCAGTGGCAATTGGCAGAAAACCAGCCACCGTCACCAGCGTGCCTGAAAGCATGGGTAAAGCAGTAGAGTTAAAGGCAAATGAGGCGGCCTTGACTCTATCCCAACCTTGCTCCATTTTAGATGACATCATCTCAACCGCGATAATCGCGTCATCTACCAGCAGGCCAAGCGCTAATATCAGCGCGCCCAAGGAGATTTTGTGCAGACCAACATGAAAGATGTTCATCACCAAAAAAGTAACGGCTAATACCACAGGAATAGTAATCGCCACCACAATCCCCGTGCGCCAGCCGAGAGAGAGCAGGCTCACTCCCAGCACAATTACTAAAGCTTCAGCCAATGAATGCACAAAGTCGTTCACTGAGCTCGCTACAATTTTGGGTTGCTCAGTGACGCTATTCAGCGCCAAACCTACGGGTAAGGCCTGTCTGATTTTCAATAATTGTTGATTTAAATTTTTCCCCAGTTGAATAATGTCGCCGCCACCCACCATACTGATGCCGATCAGCAAAGTTTCTTGGCCTTTATAGCGGACGCGCTGCGTGGGCGGGTCTTCAAACCCGTAATAAACCTTGGCTACATCCCCTAACTTAAACTCCTGACCGTGCGCACGTAAGCGGATTTCACGTACCAGTTGTAAATTATCGTAACGCCCAGTAATGGCGATGCGAATATGCTCTTGCGTCCCCTCATAGGCCCCAGCACTGACCACGCTATTTTGCTTTTGGATGGTGCTAATCAAGGTAGGAATATCTACACCCAAGGTCGCAAGTTTGGCGTTACTCAACTCAATATAGATACGCTGCTTCTGCTCACCAAAGAAATCTACTTTTGCAACATCGGGCACTTTAAGTAGTTCGGCACGTATTACTTCAGCCTGACGCTTTAATTCAGCGCTATTCACGCCATCGCCAGTCAACGCGTAAAGGTTGCCATAAACATCGCCAAATTCATCATTAAAGGTCAAACTCTCTACGCCTTCTGGCAAGGTATAGCGTATATCTCCAATTTTCTTGCGCACCTGATACCAAATATTAGGTACTTCAGCAGTGGGCGTTGAGTCTTTTGCCAGCACGAAAATAAGTGACTCACCTGGGCGCGAGAAACTGCGCAAATGGTCCAAGTAGGGGACCTCTTGCAGCTTCTTTTCGAGCTTATCGGTAATTTGCAACTCAACTTCATGTGCACTGGCGCCAGGCCATGTCGTGTGCACCACCATCACCTTAAAGGTAAATGGCGGATCTTCTGATTGACCAAGTTTAGTATATGAAAGCATTCCCGCTAAAGTGAGCACTAACATAAAGTACAACACTAGGGTTTGATGCTTGAGCGCCCAGTCAGAAAGATTAAAGTTTTTCACTTGGCTACACCCGCCTCAACAGGGCGTACCACTTGCCCATCCACCAGCATATGTACCCCAGCCACTACCACTTGCTCACCTGCGTTTAGTCCACCATTCACAGGCACTCCATCTTCACGATAACTACCAATCGTCACATTACGTGGATGTACTTGCTTGCTTTGCCCATCCACCACCCAAACGGCTGGTTTATTTGCGAGCTCGGTAATCGCTGAAGTCGGCAATACCGTAATGTTTTCTTCAGCACTGGCAAAACCAACTCCCGCGGTCATCCCAAGCTTTACCGCATCATCGATGTCTAAAATCGACACTTTCACCAAAAATGTACGCGTGACGCTATCTGCACTGGGGGCGATTTCGCGTATTTTGCCTTGATACGCTTTTTCGCGATTTACCCATAAGCGCACGACAACGGGAGTGCCAACCTGCAAACCTTTCATCGCAGATTCCGCCACCCCAACGTTGACTTCGAGTTGTTTCAAATCCGCTATTTTGGCAACCACCTCACCCGCTGAGACCACTTGCCCTGGTTCTGCACGAATATCCGTGACTACCCCATCGCGGTCTGCCACCAAGCTTGTATATTTGGTTTGATTGCCTGAAACCGCCGCACGTGACTGCGCTTGTTGTAAACGTGCAGCGGTGGTCTTAACGGTTGCTTCACGTGAATCTAGGGCAGAAGCGGAAATAAACTTTTTGGCATATAGTTGACGCTGGCGCTGCAAGTCGGCATTGGCTAAGGCGTACTCAGCTTCTGCAGCCTTCACATCGGCAAACGCAACTTGCGTATTGAGATTGGTATCCACCGCATCTAATCGTGCCAGCACTTGTCCTTTATGCACAACATTGCCGATTTCCACACGTCGCTCAATGATTTTTCCCGCAATACGAAAACCTTGTACCGACTCATAGCGTGGCCGCACTTCACCAACAATCGCAGCAAGATGATTGTCACTGTTTGACTGCACGGTCATTACCAAAGCTGGTCTGGGCGGCGCTGGCGGTTCCACAGGCTTTTGGCATGCTGTGAGCAGCATACTTAGCACAGCAAACGCAATAAACCCTCTCGCATGATTGCTATGTTGCTTGATTTTCATCCATCTACTTTTCATACTTATGCCGCCTTAATCAATCCGCGTAAAATCATTTGTTGCATTAAGCTAATGCGCGCTGAAATATCGCTCCAGTTCACCCACGCATCATTCGCCAAAGATATTTCCAATGAACAAACACCATGAATTGCCGCCCAGATGGTTTGTGCAATTAAATCCGTATCGGTTAATTCTTCTATAAACAAGCCCTTATCATAGACATCCTGCACCACCAGCTTGAGTTGCGCGTAAGCGTCGTGCTCTGCGTTACCTTGAGGCACTTTGGAGTCTTCTGGCGAGCAACCTGGCCGTTGCGACATAAACATAATTCGGTAATGGTTAGGATGTGTCAGTGCAAATTCAGCATAACCCTGCCCCAGCGCCATCATACGTTCTACAGGGTTAGCAATCTCAAGAATACGATGCAATTTACTAGCTAATGCCAAAAAGTCGGTATCACACAACTCGCGTATTAACGCCTCTTTATCTTTAAAGTGCAGGTAAATGGCGGTAGATGAGTAGCCAATATTCTTGGCTATCTCGCGCATAGTAACCGCTTCTACTCCACGAGCTGCAAACAGCTCGCGTGCCGCATCTAGAATCAGCGTACGCAACTGTTGACGTTCAGCGTCAGTTTTTGGTTTAGGTGGCATGTAAAAACCATCCCATATAAATTACAAATAACAATGCATTACTCTCCACGTTCTACACGCTCCCAAATTTGGGTTCTACCCAGCAAACTAATGCCTATATAGCCGCGTACTTCCATTTTGTTGCGCGCAAGCATTTTCAATCTGACTCGATAAGTATCCCCAGTTTCTGGGTCTAGGATCTCATCGCCCACAAACCCGCCATCCTGAGCTTTGACATTTTTCATGATCACCATACCCATGAGCTTTTGATTTTTGCGTTCACCTTTACACTTGGAGCAAATGGTTTCCTGTGTATCTGGATGCACCACATTTTTTATGATGCCAGTGTAAACTCCACGGTCCTCAGTGATGCTGACATAGCCAGTGACGTCGCCATCCTCATCATGCGCTAGCCAGAGTCCGTCTGGTGTTGCATTATCAGATGCGAGTATTGGCAGCGATACCAAAGCCAACATCAGATATAGCATGAAAGAAAAATAACGATGCATCGCAACACATGGGATAATTGTGAACACCGTTAATTTAACACTGTTAACTTAACAACGTCAAGTAAGAAATAATGGTAATTTTTTATTTCAAAGTCATTAATTTAAAACTCTAGAGATAAACGCAGATAAGCAGAGAAAAGAAAGAAACAAGCGCGAATATCTAAATGTTTATAGTGCTCACAAACTATGCGCCGTATCCTTGCAATACGGCGGAAACGCCTACTACAAATACAGTACCGCTGGAAAAACAGTCACAGCCAACACCAATACCAACCACTCCAACCCCCAGCGCTCTAAATGGCCCGTAAAGTGCAGAATTAGAATTGTTATTGCGACCACATAATATATACCAAGTAAAATCACAGCATCACTCCCCAATGAGTTCACAGATTATATAGACTAAATCGCGTTAATGGCAATCTGACGTACGTTTGATGGGTTTTGGCATGACAAAATTTGATTTTTTGCGCCAGAATCCCACAACAAACGACCACAAACCCCAGTAAAAAACTCAAGTAAAACTTGCCTATATCACTGATTTCGCGTAAATTCTCCCTATTGCTAGGGGTCTGCAAGCTTTAGATGTTTGCAGTGAGATACACCCTTTGAACCTGATGCGGGTTATGCCGCCGTAGGAAAGCATGCAATGCGACTCTCAAAAATTCACCGAGCTTCGCAGCCCATGCACCTATGACCACTTTTCATATTGGAGCAAGCTGTGAACGCAACTGATAAAAATTTAACCAAATTCTTAAACGAAACCGCCTCGGTAGACGAGGGCGCGACCAAACCTTTTGCTAAATCACGCAAAATTTATGTTGAAGGTTCACGTCCTGATATTCGCGTACCATTCCGTGAGATCTCATTAAGCGATACTCCGTCGGCTTTTGGCGCTGATAAAAACCCACCTGTAGTAGTTTATGATACATCAGGCCCATACACCGACCCTGATGTGAGCATCGACATTCGTAACGGTTTACCCGCATTGCGAGCTGGTTGGATTATGGAGCGTGGCGATGTTGAGCAATTAGATGGCCCAACTTCAGAGTTCGGTCATCAACGCTTGGTGGACCCAGAACTTTCAGAAATGCGCTTTAACCTGCACCGCAAACCTTTGCGTGCAAAAGCGGGCCAAAACGTGAGCCAAATGCACTATGCGCGTAAGGGGATTATCACCCCAGAGATGGAATACATCGCCATCCGTGAAAACCAACGCCGTGAAAACATGAGTGAGTTGCTACAAACGCAACACCCTGGCCAACATTTCGGCGCCAGCATCCCCAAAGTAATCACCCCAGAATTTGTGCGTGACGAAGTAGCACGCGGCCGTGCCATTATTCCTTTAAACATTAACCACCCAGAAATCGAGCCGATGATTATTGGTCGTAACTTCTTGGTGAAAATCAACGCTAACATTGGCAACTCAGCTTTGGGTTCTTCAATCAGCGAAGAAGTGGAAAAAATGGTGTGGGGTACGCGTTGGGGCGGTGATACGGTGATGGATTTGTCTACCGGTAAAAATATTCACGAAACCCGCGAGTGGATTATCCGTAACAGCCCAGTGCCGATTGGTACCGTGCCGATCTACCAAGCCTTAGAAAAAGTAAACGGCAAAGCCGAAGATTTAACTTGGGAAATTTTCCGCGACACCTTAATTGAGCAAGCAGAGCAGGGTGTGGATTACTTTACTATTCATGCAGGCGTACGTTTAGCGTACATCCCCATGACTGCAAAACGCATGACAGGTATCGTGTCACGTGGCGGTTCAATTATGGCGAAATGGTGCTTGGCGCATCATAAAGAGTCATTCTTGTATGAACACTTTGAAGACATCTGTGAAATCATGAAGGCCTACGACGTCAGCTTCTCACTGGGTGACGGTCTACGTCCTGGCTCAATCTACGATGCCAATGACGAAGCTCAATTTGCCGAACTCAAAACACTGGGCGAACTCACCCAAATCGCTTGGAAGCACGACGTACAATGCATGATTGAAGGCCCAGGCCACGTCCCCATGCATCTCATCAAAGAGAACATGGACTTGCAACTTGAACACTGTGGTGAAGCTCCTTTTTACACGCTCGGGCCTTTAACAACCGACATCGCCCCAGGCTATGACCACATCACCTCAGGTATCGGCGCCGCAATGATCGGCTGGTACGGCTGCGCTATGCTTTGTTATGTGACGCCAAAAGAACATTTAGGCCTACCAGACAAAGAAGACGTGCGCGTAGGTATCATCACCTACAAAATCGCCGCTCACGCCGCAGACTTGGCAAAAGGCCATCCAGGCGCGCAAATCCGCGACAATGCTTTATCCAAAGCACGTTTCGAGTTCCGCTGGGAAGACCAATTTAACCTCGGCTTAGACCCAGAAAAAGCGAAGGAATTCCACGACGAAACATTGCCACAAGAAGGCGCAAAACAAGCCCACTTCTGCTCAATGTGCGGCCCTCACTTCTGTTCAATGAAAATCAGCCAAGACGTACGTGACTACGCGGCAGAGCAAGGCGTTTCGGAACAAGAGGCTTTGCACAAAGGCATGCAGGAAAAAGCGATTGAGTTTGTAAAGAAAGGTAGTGAAGTTTACCAAAAAGTCTAAGCTTAGACCGTCATTCCCGAGCAATCGGGAATCCATTTTTAAAGCCAGCCTTCACGCTGGCTTTTTTATGACGGCGACATGTCTATATTTTTCAAATACACTTATAATACGAAACAAAAAACCATCTACTTAATTTGGTTAGGTTTTAGGAGGCTTGTTTGTTTAAAGTGCTTGATTTGTTCTCTGGCGCAGGTGGGATGGCTGAAGGCTTTCTTCAAGCTGGCTTTTCTATCCCATTTGCTAGCGACAAAAGCGAGCAAGCCGAATTAACTTATACAAGTCGCCACAAACAATTAGGCATCGAAACTAAATATTACTGTGGTGATGTATCAGAATTAAGTAAGCCAGAAACGCTTAAAGCCTTTTTAGGTAACTCAATAAAAGAAATTGATGTGGTGTGTGGTGGTCCACCATGTCAGGGGTTCAGCCTTGCAGGCCAAAGAAACCCTTTGGATAAAAGAAACCAGCTTGTTCAAAACTACATAAAAATACTTTCACAAGTTAAACCTAAATATTTTGTAATGGAGAATGTTTTAGGTATTCTTTCCGCAAAATTTATTGATTATCAAGGCATAAGATTAAGCTATATCAATAAAAGTGTAGTAGACGTACTTAAATCAGAGTTCAGTGAAATTGGATACCCAGATGTCCAAATTAAATTGTTAGATGCTAGCGACTATGGTGTTCCACAAAAACGACAAAGGGTAATTTTTTTAGGTACACGTGCCGACGTAAAAAGCAGGCTAGTCCACCCTAATCCAATTAACTTACCTAAAATCAGCGCTAAAGACGCTATAGATGATCTATCAAATATCGAGAATGGGGCAACGCTCACTGAGTACAATCAACAAGCGTTCACCGAGTACCAAAAACAATCTCGTATTGGCAGAACCCCAAGCATTATAAAAACAACACAACCCACCAAACTTAGCAACCATCAAACAAGCAAACACTCACCATTAGTAATTGAACGTTTTAGTAAGTTAAAAAATGGTGAAAATATTAAAAATATGCTTGGTAGGATTAATAAAAAAGAGTCACTGAAATTGGCAACCAAAAAACAAAATTGCAGAAAAATTGTTGCTAATGACCCATCCCCAACCGTTCTTACATTACCAGATGACCTAGTTCACTATAGTCAAAACAGAATCCTCACCGTTAGAGAAATGGCACGTCTTCAATCTTTCGACGATAGTTTTGAGTTTCTTGGCAAACGCACAACTGGTGGAGATAGGCGCAAACTAGAAACACCGCAATACACCTTAGTTGGCAACGCAGTTCCCCCACTTTTGGCAAAGGCAATCGCGGAAGAAATAATGAAAAACTTAAAATTGGAGAGCAACGTTGGGTCAGCCCGAAAAACTGCACTTTAAAACAAGCTCTGGTATTAAAAATATCGTTGGTAAAGACTTAATTACCGACCGTTTTGTTGCCGTTTTTGAACTTGTTAAAAACGCATATGACGCGAAAGCTACAAAAGTAATAGTCTCATTTGATCTCGACTTATCAGATCTATCACAGAAAATTATTATCCGTGACAACGGCATTGGGATGAATCGTGACGATCTGATAAATAAATGGCTTTACCTTGCGTACTCGGACAAAAAGGAGGGCCAATCGAATGACGGTCGTGCTTTTGTAGGTCAAAAAGGGATTGGCCGATTTTCATGTGATAGTCTCGGCGTCAATTTACTTATCCGCACAAAAAAGGTCGATGACATTACTGAACATCAACTTATAGTGAATTGGAAAGACTTTGAAGAAACCTTAGAAAAAAGATTTGAATCAATTGATGTTGTGTATACAAGTACCTCAGTTGAGGATGTAAAATTTAAAAACTCCTACACTATACTTGAGATTAAGGGACTAAGGCATGAGTGGGATAACAGCAGCATAAAGAAAGTAAAGGAGAGTCTACGCAGACTTAAAAATCCTTTCAACTCATCAGATGGATTCGACATTTATTGTGGGGAAGAAATACTTTCGAGCTATCGCACATATGATGAAATACCAGAAAAATTTATTATAAAAAGCAATATTACGGAAGTCATTAAAGGCAAATGCGTAACAATAGAAACCACTATAAACAATAACATTAAAATTGAGCTTTTTGATCGAGGTAAACACATCTATAGAGTACAGAAAAAAAATGATAGCCCATTAAAAGATGCCGAAATATTTATAGCAGTTAACTATTTAACTACTAGTGCAAAAATGACTTTCACTCGTCGCATGGGAGTCGCTCCTAGAAATTATGGGAACGTTTTTGTGTATCGGAATGATTTTCGTGTAAGTCCTTACGGTGATGAGTTCGCTGACTTATTTGGACTAAACGTGAGAAAAACCCAAGGATACAGTCGCTATATTGGTACGCGTGAAATTATTGGACATATCGACATAAAAGACACCAAGGATATGTTCAGAGAGACATCGTCACGTAATAATGGATTTATTGAAAATATTTATTATGATGCTCTTAAGTCTGCTTATATGGACTATGCCCACAAACCACTTGAAAAGTACGTAAACTTGATTCAATGGGGCGAGGACAATACAAACAATCAAGAAATAAACCTACATACTATAGACCGAACAGAAGCTGAGCGCTTCAAGAACTCCCTTGCTGGTAATAATACTGATGAATTTCAACTTCAATATTTTGCTGATGATTTAAATTTTGAAGAAAACAACCCTAAAAAGCAGCTTGAAAAACTCACACTAAATCTAACTGGTGACCAACAAGAGTTACTCAATAATGCAATTAAGAAATTTGGCGATTTAGAGCAGGAGAATAAAGAAAAACAAACTGCCCTATTAGAAAAGCAAAAGACCATCGCAGCCCTAGCTGTTCAAAATCAGAATCTACTCTCTAAACGGCCTGAAAGCTCATATGGTCAGCAACTAACGCACCACTTTCCCAAAGTCATAAGAAGGTTAAATACAAGTATTAGTGATTTAAACCAGCTGCCTGGACTTACGTCAACGCAAAAAACTGCACTATATAAAGTAATAAAGAAAATTAAACGCACTTCTACAGAGCTATCTAGCATTAAATATTTATTACTTAAAACTAATTTAGACTTTCGTTCTGCCTCTAATATTAATTGGTACAACTTTGTAAATGGGTTCGCTAAAGAAAAGTCGCCCAAATCAAATGAAAATCTAATGAAAGTTTTATGTGTAGCTGAAGATGAAGAATCAAAATCTGCATGGAGTATTCACTGTAATGCTTTAGATTTAATGATGATGCTTGAAAATTTTTACAACAATGCTGAGGAGCACTCAGCTACTTACATGCAGTTTAACTTTAAAAACACACAAATCGAAATTACGAGCAACTCAGAACCAATAACACATGACAACCTTGAGAGAATCTTCGAGTTAGGTTTTTCAACTAAAGAAAATGGTACTGGTATTGGTTTAGATCAAATTAGAACATTTCTTAAGGATAAATGTAACCTTAAGATAAAAGCGATAAACTTGCAAAACGAAGTTAATTTTCAAATCTACAAATAAGGGATAAAAATGCGACTAGATTTTAATTTAGTTTTGGTTGATGACGATCTATCTGATGAAGAAGATAGAGAGGATATTGATAAACTACTTAAGAAGATTGACGCGTCGATTTCCCGCAAAGGATTTGAGCTAAGAAGTAACTGTTATGCTTCTATAGTTGACGCTCAGGCGAATACGAATGCTCACCACCGTGTAGACTTGTTTCTTAGTGACAACAACTTGGGTAACAATGAGAATAACATTGATGCCAGTTTAAATAATGGCGGTATTGATTATTATCTGAATTTAAGAAAACAACCATATTTGTGTGACTTTGTTTTATATACTAGAGCGGGTGAAAATGAAATTATAGATAAACTGGCCACTAACTTAAAAACCACTAATAACCCTAATCTATTTACTAGGTTTACTTTTGTAAATCGAGATGAAACTGACAAATGGCATAAGCCCATCATCGATTTATTGAATCATATTCTAACAAAAAGAGAAGAACTTAATAACTTAAGAGGATTATATGCACAAAGAGTTTCCATGATGGACCTTCATCTAAAGAAGAGCTTTCCTAGAAATCATAAAGACGGACTCAAGCAAGCAATTAATAAGATTCCAAAAAAATTTATTAGTAGTCAGAGCACAAAACTCGTCCACGAAGTAAGAGAAATTAGAAATGGGTTGATGCATAACGATGAGAGCTTTTGTCAAAAAAAGAACCAATACGTAATTCGTTTTACAGGTGATGATAGGTCGAAAATATATGAGATATATGAAGATGATCTACAACAGTATCGTGAAAAGTTAAACACAACATACCTGCTAATCATGTCATTGCCTTAATCTACCAAAAGACGATCAAACTGGTCTTTATGAATATTGAGCGGGGCATCCACGCCTATAGTATGGGCGCTGCTGGTGGGGAGCAGGTCCATCAGGCTTATCTTAAAACTGCCAAATCCACTTTCAAATCTGCTCGGCCTCGTTTGTTTTTGATAGAAATGCCCACAGACTAGTAGCGTTAAAATAAAGTTGATTTTTTGGATCTTCAATCAGCATTTTTGTCTTACTTGAGAGTTGCTCAGGCTCGCTTGTCGCCCAAAGCAGAATGGGTATCTAACAATAATTTCATGCGAATTATTCCACGCCAAAGAGTTTGGCGATTTCTTCTTTACCCATTTCATCAAAACCACTTGGTACTTGAATTTGGCCTTTCATAAAACCTAGGCGCCTTTTAACTTTTGGGTTATGCGCATTTATCTTAGTGACTTTGACCAAAGGCTTACCAGCCCTGACTATAACGAAAGACTCGCCTTGAACAGCTTGGCCTATTAGTTTTAAAAGCTGTGTTTTAGCTTGATGAATATTGACGGTTTTCATTCGTCACCTTTTTAACCTCAGTGGGTTTAGTGTATTTCTAACGAAGCACCACAACATTTATCTGAGCACCCACTATCATAAAGATTTATTTATTTTTATAACACTAATGAGCAATAATCAAATCACACATACCCTAGCCCTTAACTCATCAATTAGCACCTTGTTGTTTTCGGAGTAATCCACAGGCAATTCAATAAGGTGCACTCCACCCTCTGCATAGCACTGGTTCATTAACGGGATAAAGCTTTCACAGCTTTCCACTCGGTGACCTTTTGCACCATAACTATTAGCATACATAACAAAATCGGGATTGTTGAATTGCAAGGAGTAATCCTCCAGCCCCATGCCGTATTGTTTCCAGCGTATCATACCAAAAGCGTTATCGTTAAGAATAAGCACCACTAAGTTCACTTTGAGGCGCACCGCGGTTTCTAACTCTTGGCTATTCATCATAAAGCCACCATCACCGCAAATGGCCATCACTTTGCGTTCGGGGAATAGACGTGTAGCTTCTATGGCGGAGGGTAGCCCTGCGCCCATGGTGGCCAAGGCATTATCCAGCAGCACAGTATTGGGGACATCAGTGCGATAATTGCGGGCAAACCAAACTTTATATACACCGTTGTCGAGCGCAATAATGCCATCATCAGACATGACTTTTCTGACATCAGCCACACAGCGCTGCGGCTTCATGGGGAAACTGCAGTCATCATTTCCTTCGTTGATGTGCTCCATCACAAAACTGCGCACTTTCATAAAATATGAAAAATCATGGCTTTCTGTTTTGCCTACGCGGTTGGCAATGCGTTGTATGGAAGTGGCAATATCTCCTACAACTTCTAACTGGGGAAAATAGACATTATCCACTTGTGCTGATTTGAAGTTGACGTGTATGACTTTAGCGCCGCCATGCACCATAAAGAACGGCGGCTTTTCAACCACATCATGACCAACATTGATGATTAAATCAGCGCGGTCTATAGCACAGTGGATATAGTCGCCATCGGATAATGCTGCGGTACCCAGATATTGCTCACCATGACCACAAATCACGCCTTTGCCCATTTGTGTGTTGGTATAGGGGATGCCCGTACGCTCAACGAAATCGGATAGTGCCTCCCAAATGCGCGCGCGGTTCGCACCAGCGCCTACCATCAACAACGGGTGTTTAGCCTCTTTAATCATCGCCGCTGCGATACCCAGAATTTCGCGATCAGCGTGTGGATAGCGGTGTTTGCTGATGTCAAAAACAGGCGCGGTATTATGCTCTACTGGCTCAGCCGCGATATCTTCTGGCAGTTCTAGCAACGAGGCACCTGGGCGCTCTTCAATGGCGAGCCTAAAAGCCTCGCGCACCATGGATGGAATCATATCCACGTTCACTATTTGTTTAGCGTATTTAGTAATCGGCTTCATCATGCTGACTACATCAACAATCTGGAATAGGCCCTGTTTACTATGCTTGATTGGCTTTTGCCCAGTGATCATAATCAGTGGAAAACCACCTAATTGAGCATATGCCGCTGGCGTAACCAAATTAGTCGCACCAGGCCCTAGCGTTGCTAGGCAAACTCCTGGCTTGCCAGTGAGTCGGCCATAAGTGGCCGCCATAAAAGCCCCGCCTTGCTCGTGTCGCGTTAGAATAAACTTAATATTAGACTTGCGAACTGCCTCGAGAAAGTAAAGATTTTCTTCCCCAGGCACCCCATAAATAATCTCCACCCCCTCATTTTCCAGCGCTTTAACAAATAAATCTGATGCATTCATTTGAGCTTTTTCATCTTGTGCAGATATTTGAGTCATCTAAATTTACTCCCAAAGACATTGGTATTGGATATGGCTTAGATCATGGTGTTTTGCTTAGTATACGCCTTAATTATTTTGTAAACTTATTTGGGTTTATTAAGCCAAACAACTATATTACCCAGCAATAAACAGTTAGCGTTAAACGCTACTGATATATATTTTGAGTATACTATTTGATAGTAGCAAGAAAATGCATTGCACCCGCCAGCATTAATCGCACGTTAATTTTATAACCATATTATTCTAATAGGAAAAACATGTTAAATATGTATGAATTTACCATCCCTCCACTTAAGCGTGCCCTTGCAAATCTTGCACAAAATTTAAGCAAAGGTGAGGCCTACGCAAAAGCAAAAAATATCGAGGCCAGTGTACTACTAAATGCACGCCTGTTTGCGGATATGTATCCACTCATTAGACAAGTACAAATTGCTACCGACATGAGCAAAGGCGCGGGCGCTCGTCTGGCTGGGGTTGAAATCCCCAAGTATGAAGATAGCGAAACGACATTTGAAACACTGCAGGCACGCATCACCAAAACCATCGCCTTTTTAGAATCATTAAAGCCTGAGCAGTTCGTCGGTGCAGAAACCCGCGATATTGTCATTATCGTGCGCGACACTCCCTTACAATTTGTAGGGCAAGATTATTTGCTTAAATGGGTTTTCCCAAATGTGTATTTTCATTGTACTACCGCGTATAACATCATGCGCCACAATGGGGTTGAGCTTGGAAAATTAGACTTTCTAGGGCCTAGAGGTTAGCTAGCAACAACTGTAGCCGCGACTATTTTTGTTTTAGCTGCTCCAATTGCTGCATAAGCTCAGTAATATTAGGTGGGGTTGGCTGTTCTGATTTTGTCGGCCCTTCCAGCTTTAGCTGCACCCAGTCAGTCGCTTCACCAGAACCCCATGAAACAATACAGGCCAACACAAACACCAAGAGTCCCCTAACTGCGCTGTGGGGAATGCCTTGTGCATCTAAGTAGCGGCGCAAATACCAAGCCGTTGCAATAAATACAGCTGTTGAGATAACAAGATTCCATACGGATGGTAAGGAGAACATGAATTATTTTTATACTTTACTGAATTTGCCATGTTACTCGCAACCAACAACCAAGCGCAAACCGTCAACCGTACAGATTACCAATTTAACTGATTAAACCAATCAAATATAGGCCTCGACAAATGGCATATCAAATATGCTCGTATGCTCATTCAACAGCTTAGTCATTGTTGTAAAAAGCAGTCGATACGCCTGCGCTGTCTCACCTTGCCTATTCAGCGTATTCGCCTCACCAATCAGTTGGTGTGTGGCCTGTAAAATTTGCATATGCGCGCGCCTATGCGCTCTCAAATGCTCATTATTGTTATCGTGATTCAACATCTCTATCATGATAGCTTCTTCATGAAAAAAGTGCTTTTCCGTCATATCTAATAGATCATGCAAGAATGAAGGCATTCGACCAGCGCAGGCAGAAGCAATCTCTGGATCACATAAACCACAATCTCTTAGCCCACTTAAGTGCGCACAGGTATCTTCAAGGTCTAGCAAATATTGATTTAGGCGCTCGTGCTCGGCCTCCAATAAGGCATAGTCATCCTCATTTATCTTGGTAATCATTGAGTGATCAGTCGCCATTTTCATTTACTCCATTTTGTAACAAATTGTAAATGTTTGTAACAAAGTTACGCCTTGCATATTGCCTTGTCAATGCCGCTCTAAATTAAATTTTTGTGTACTTTTAATGACGAACATTATTTAATTCACTTAATCCTCTAAACCACCGAAGGCTGAGCAGCGACTTAATATGATTGCAGCAGATAAACCAGTAGCTTAATGCCATACTCCTCATTTTCATTTAAGATAGATCAAACAAGACGCATAATTTTGAAGATAGAACGCAACGAAAGCGATCTATAAGATAAAGGAGCTTTAACATGAACCAACTTGAATCGATAAAAGGTATTTTATTTGATTTAGACGGCGTACTTTATGTAGGTAGCACGCCGATTCCAGGGGCAATTGAAGCGGTGCGATTAATACGCAATCGTGGCTATATTTGTCGTTTTGTCACCAACACCAGTACCCTTTCACTGCAGTCACTGCATCAAAAATTAACCAATCTTGGCTTTGATATTCCGCAGCACGAGATTATCAGCGCACCACAGGCAGCGATTAATTTTTTAAAAACACAAGCTGACCCCATTTGTCGATTGTTGCTGGCTGAAGACGTCAAACAGGACTTTGCCCAATTTAAGCAATCCAACACTGAGGCACAATTTATTGTAGTGGGTGATATTGGCAATGCGTGGACTTACACGATGCTCAATGAAATTTTCACGTGCTTAATGCGAGGGGCAAAATTAATTGCCATCCACAAAAATCGGTTTTGGCAAACGGAACAGGGTTTACAAATGGATATTGGGGCATTTATACAGGGCTTAGAGTATGCCAGCAGCAGCCAAGCCATGATTATTGGCAAGCCATCTCTAAACTTTTTTAATGTTGCGCTCGCAGACATGCAGCTACATAAAGATGAGGTGCTGATGGTGGGCGATGATATAGACTCAGACATTGGTGGAGCACATTCGGCCGAAATTAAAGGCGTGCTGGTACGCACGGGCAAGTATCGGCAAGCATACGCAGAATCATCCAATATACACCCGTATCTGATTATTGATTCGGTTGCTGATTTATCCAGATTACTTAACAACGCATTATAAAATCGGGGGAAAGCTAAACTGCAAAAAAACCAGACAACTACATTTCCCCCAAAAAGCCACCACTTTGATGCGCCCATAATTTTGCATACAAACCACCCTGCGCAAGCAGCGCTTGGTGCGAACCTTCCTCAACGATAGCGCCTTGATCCAGCACAATCAGTCTGTCCATGGCGGCAATGGTGGATAAGCGATGCGCGATAGCAACTACTGTTTTACCTTGCATCAAGGTATTTAGGCTACCTTGAATGGCGGCCTCAACCTCAGAATCTAACGCACTGGTTGCCTCGTCTAACAACAAAATCGGCGCATCTTTCAGCATCACTCGGGCAATGGCAATACGCTGACGTTGCCCGCCTGACAGTTTAACGCCACGCTCACCGACGTGTGCATCGTAACCGCTGCGGCCTTTGGGATCGCAAAGGGTTTGAATAAAGGCATGCGCTTCCGCCTGTTGAGCCGCAGTTATCATGGCATGTTGTGTGGCATCTGGCTTACCGTACAATATATTTTCACTGACTGAGCGATGCAATAGCGAAGTATCTTGTGTCACCATGCCGATATGTGCGCGCAAACTATTTTGCTGCACTTGTGCAATATTTTGACCATCAATTAAGATTTGCCCAGACTCAATATCGTAAAAGCGTAGCAATAGATTAACGATAGTAGATTTTCCCGCACCCGATCGGCCCACCAAGCCAACCTTTTCACCCGCTTGTATATGTAAATTGAGTTTATCTAAAACTTTGCGCGTGCCCCCGTAAGCAAAATCTACATCTTTGAATACAATCTCGCCACGCGCAATGTTCAGTGGTTGCGCATTTTCCACATCGTTAACTTTATGCAATAACGACAGTGTGTTGATACCATCTTGCACGGTACCCATTTGCTCAAAAAGCGAGGTGGTTTCCCACATAATCCAATGCGAAATACCGTTTAAGCGTAAACACATCGCCGTGACTGCAGCCACGCCACCCACACCGATTTGGCCTTTGGTCCAGAAAATTAAAGCAAAACTGGTCGCAAATAATGTGAGTAATACATTTAAAGTGTGGTTAATGATGTGAATACCTGTCACTAAGCGCATTTGCTTGTTAACAGAGCCTAAAAACTCTTGCATTGAAGACTTTGCATACTCAGCTTCTCGCCCACCATGTGAAAACAACTTTACGGTACTGATATTGGTGTATGCATCGGTAATGCGTCCATTCATAATAGACCGTGCATCGGCTTGTTGTTGCGATAGCTTTCCCAATTTCGGCACGAAGTAATATAAAACGCCGATGTAGAGGGTGAGCCAGCCTAGGAATGGCCAAATCATCCAAGTATTAAAGCTACCGACAATAGCGATTAAGGTAGCGAAGTAAATGGTGACAAACACCATAATATCCGCCAAGATAAACCACATATCCCGCACAGCTAAAGCCGTTTGCATAACTTTTGAAGCGACGCGCCCAGCAAATTCATCCTGATAAAAACTCATGCTCTGACTCAGCATCAAGCGATGAAAATTCCAACGTAATCGCATGGGGAAAACACCCGCAAGGGTTTGATGTTTAATGAATGTTTGGGTGGCAACCAACAGGGGGCTTACCAATAAAATCGCCCCCAACATGAGCAGATGATCTCGATGATTAAGCCAGAGCAATTGTGGCGCTGTTTTATTGAGCCAATCTACCACGCGCCCCATCATCGCAAACAATATAGCTTCAAAACCACCAATAATCGCAGTAAGTACAGTCATGGCGAGTAAATAGCCGCGCATCCCTTCAGTCGCAGACCAAACAAACGCGAAAAATTTACTGGGTGGTATGCTAATTTCTTGGGCTGGAAAAGCATTAATACGGGTTTCAAACCATTTAAACATTATGCGTGACTCAAATACTGATTTTTAAGTTGAATATAGTGATTTGCTGAATACATCAGATGCGAAATTTCTTCGGGAGTAAGTGGGCGTATTCTTCTTGCGGGGCTGCCCACATACAGGTAACCACTTTCCAAAATCTTGCCCTCAGGGACAAGGCTGCCCGCCGCTACCATAACATGTTTCTGTACCACAGCTTTATCCATAATAATACTGCCCATGCCAATCAGACATTCATCCTCAATCGTGCAGCCGTGTAAGATTACGCTATGCCCGATGGTGACATGATTACCAATGACCAATGGTGCGCCCACTGGGTCCTCACTCGACTGGTGACTGACATGCAACATGCTCAAATCTTGAATATTGGTACCATGACCAATGCGGATGGAATTTACATCGCCACGTATCACCGCCTGCGGCCAAATGGAGCATTCGTCTCCAATCGTGACTTGCCCAATCACAACAGCGCTGGCGTGCAAAAATACGTTATTACCAACCACTGGCAAGAATGCTTGAAATTTTTGCACACTATTTGCGCTAGCGTTTGTCATACAGTTTCTCCTGTGGATTATTTCAGTGCGAGTTAGCCCGAGCGTACCGCTTTGTAAGCGTACATAGTATAATAAAAATATGTCAGAAATTAACTCAGTCGGCATTGTTGCCCCAAAAACAGCCTATTTCAGCGAGCCCTTGCCATTAAAATGCGGTGAGACTTTGCCACAATTTCACTTGATGTATGAAACTTATGGCGAGCTAAATGCAGATAAATCTAATGCTGTGCTGATTTGCCACGCCCTATCTGGCAACCACCACGTAGCGGGTAAGCACTCCATCGAGGACAAATACCCTGGCTGGTGGGATAACTTTGTTGGCCCTGGCAAACCTCTAGACACCAACAGATTTTTCGTTATCGGACTCAACAACCTTGCAGGCTGTCACGGCAGTAGCGGCCCTTCAAGCACCAATCCAGCGACTGATCGCCCATACAGCGCTTCATTTCCTGTAGTCACCGTAGAAGACTGGGTCAACTCGCAGGCACGTTTGTTGGACTACTTAGGTATCGAAAAACTCGCGGCCGTTATAGGTGGCAGTTTGGGTGGCATGCAAGCATTGCAGTGGTCTATCGCCTTCCCTGATCGCGTGCGCCATGCCCTAGTGATTGCATCGGCCCCCAACTTAACCGCTCAAAATATCGCATTTAATGAGGTAGCACGCCAAGCCATTATCACCGACCCTGAGTTCCATCAGGGCGACTACTATAACCACGGGGTGATACCTCGCCGCGGCCTACGTATCGCGCGTATGCTTGGGCATATTACCTACTTGTCTGATGATGCAATGGGTGAAAAGTTCGGTCGCAAATTACGTCATGGCGAAATCAAATACAGCTTTGATGTTGAGTTTGAGATGGAATCCTATTTGCGCTATCAAGGCGATAAATTTGCCAACGAGTTTGATGCCAACACCTATTTACGCATGACTCGCGCGTTAGATTATTATGACCCAGCGCAGGCGTTTGGAGGTAATTTGTCTGCCGCATTGGCAAATGTCAGCGCAAAATTCCTAGTCATCTCATTTACCAGCGATTGGCGCTTTTCACCCGCTCGTTCACGTGAAATTGTGAAAGCGTTACTGGATAATGAGCTGTCTGTTCGCTATGCAGAAGTTACAGCAGCGCATGGTCACGATGCCTTCTTAATGCCCGATAAGCACTATCACGACATTTTGCGCGCTTATCTAAAAAGAGTGAAAACATGACCAACACCGAGCAAAGTATTGTAAATAACGCAAACATTAGAAAAGATTTTGCATTAATTACAAAGTGGGTAAAAAACAAAGCCAAAGTACTAGACTTGGGTTGTGGCGATGGTGGCTTGTTGACGCATTTACACAAAACGCTTGATATACGCGGCTATGGCGTCGAAAAAGACGATGCCAACTGGCTAAGCGCCATGGAAAACGGCGTAGATGTCATTCAAATGGATTTGGAAGCTGGACTTTCAGGCTTCGAAAACTCACAGTTTGACACTGTAGTACTCTCGCAAACCTTACAGGCCGTGCAGAATACCGAAGGAATCGTGCAGGAAATGCTACGTGTGGGACGCGAAGCGATTGTGACTTTCCCCAATTTTGGATACTGGCGCCACCGCCGCCAGCTAGTTGCAGGGCAAATGCCAGTGTCTAAAAACTTACCATATCAGTGGTATGACACGCCCAACGTGCATCTTTGTACCATTAAAGATTTTGACGAATTTTGCGTCAAACACAATATTGAGATTATTGAACGTTTAGTCTTAACAGATGGCAAAAAAATTAATGTACTGCCAAATTTTCTAGGCAGCTTGGCCATGTACCGTCTACGCAAAAATACTTAAACTACCCGCTAAATCAGATCCAGTAGTTTCAGTTTACGGTACAAAGTATTTCGGCTAACGCCAAGTTGGCGAGCCACCGCTGAAATATTCCCATGATGCTGTTGCATCGCTCGCTGAATGACATCACCTTCTAATGTTTTCAACGACGAAGGTTGCGCCAAAGTTGTTGGGCTGCCTAGCGCTGGGCTAGCGGCCTCTATATTACTTTCTAATGCAGAAAGCTCATCTAAAAAATCTTGCGTGAAGTGCTGGACATCAATAGGTGCACCATCTGCCAAAGCTAGCGCTGTTCTTAACACATTATGTAGTTGCCTGATATTGCCAGGCCATGGATGATGCTCGAGAAGATGCATCGCTTTGGGCGTAATCTCAGCGTAAGCGACATGTTCAATCTGCAAAATAAATTGAATCAACTCTTTTAAATCTGTACGCTCTCGCAAAGCAGGCAAGTTGAGGCTCAAGCCATTGATGCGATAATAAAGATCGCTTCTAAATTCCGAATTAGCGACTTTATCTTTGAGCTTTTGATTGGTTGCGCTTACGAGTGCAAAATCGACAGGCTTAGACTTTGTACTGCCTAATGGCGTTACGCTACGCTCTTGCAACACCCGTAATAAGCGCGCCTGCAATGACAACGGCATATCGCCGATTTCATCTAAAAATAAAGTACCACCATTGGCTTGTTCAATTTTACCAGGGCTGCCTTTACGTTTGGCGCCAGTAAAAGCGCCTTCTTCATAGCCAAACAACTCCGCCTCAATCAGGCCTTCTGGCAGCGCGGCACAGTTTACCGCTACCCACGGTCCGTTATTACGATTGCTTGCCTCATGAATCGCCCGTGCAAACAGCTCTTTGCCAGAGCCTGTTTCACCTTGAATTAAAATAGAAATCTGATGATTCAATACCTGCTTAACCTGCTGAATTGCCAGTGATATTTTTGCATCATTACTCTTTAACATTTCTAAACTAGCAGCGCTCGTTCTGCTGGTCACTTGCGAAGGACCAACTCTGGTTGCTGGTTGACGTGCAATTTCCAGACGCGCATATACTCGAGCCCCACTAGACAACCGCAGTGGAAAAACAAAATTCAAACTTGAAGTTGCTTGCTTGAGTACATTGGATAGCGAGGTATCAAATAGTCGATCAAACTGGATTAAATTTGCAGTCGATACGGCTTGATGTGCGGTCATATTCAGCTGAAACTGACCACTACGATTAATAGCAATGAGCTCGCCATTATCAGAGAACATGGCAATACCTTCCCAAAGGGTGCCGATAAACTCAGGGCGTGCATGAAAATGCAAAACAAACTCTGCTTGATTGCTTGCTTTAAACAAGCGATTTTCAATCATCTGCGAGGCCATTTTAACCAAGGCCAAGGTGTGTTGCTGCGGGGTGCTTAGATTATTGGAAACATCCAGCGTACCTAGCAACTCATTCTTAGCGCCAAAAATGGGGACTGCCGAGCAGCTCAACTTATGGTGATAAGCCATGAAATGCTCCGCCCCTTGCACAGAAACACCAGACTGCTCCATCAAAGCAGTACCAATAGCATTGGTACCTCTATCTGCCTCACTCCAAGAGGCGCCAGGCAAAAGCGAAGCGCGCTGAGTGTGACTGATCACCTCGTAATCACCCATGCTGCTTAAAATGATGCCCTCACTGTCACTCAGCACCACCAGGCTTTTGGTATGTGAAATTTGCTCGCAAAGAGTCATCATTTCAGGCTCTGCGTGCGCAATCAATTGACTATTTTGTTCGATGCGAACCGCTAACTCTTGTCGCGTCAATAGATCGTTATTGGGGGTTTCAACATCAACGCCACCATTAAGGCAGCGCCGCCAAGACCGCTCTATGGTGTCGGCAACACTGCCGTACTCCACAACGCCATTAGACAGAAATTCCTGTCTAGCCAGCACAATATTTTGAGGGTTGTTTTTCATTACCATTAACCTAATTCAACTGAACACTTTAGGCTGAACAACTGTTCAACTTCGTGACAGCTCTGAACAACTGATACTTATTGATAAGCCATGTCATTAAAGCATCAAAACAATTTAAACAATTGATAAATATCAAAAAAATATTTAAACGCATTAATCAAAGATGCGCTGGCATAGCCGTTGCAATAAGTAATGCTGTTATGTACGCAAATGTCATTTTGTTTATAACATGTTTTATAAGGGTTTTATAAAAAATCATTTATTTGGCGGTATTTAGAGATTGGAGAAAAGATGAAACACAATTTTAAACTCGCTTTAGGGGCAAGCATTATCAGCCTATTGTCAATTTCAGCGTTTGCAAGTGAAGACCTCGCTACCTTGATGAAAGATGATAATCAATGGGCAGCGCAACGTAAAGACAATGCAAACACTGGTTACAGTACGCTCTCACAAATCAACAAAAGCAATGTTAAAAATGTAAAACTAGCTTGGTCATTTGCGACAGGCGTAAATCGCGGTCACGAGGGTGCGCCTTTGGTTGTGAATGACATTATGTATATTCATACAGCATTTCCTAACAACATCTATGCTTTAGATTTAAACGACAATCAAAAAATTCTTTGGTCGTATTTCCCTAAGCAAGACCCATCAGTACAAGCGGTACTCTGCTGCGACAACGTATCTAAGGGCTTGGGTTATGGCGATGGCAAAATTTTCTTGCAACAAAATGATGGTCAATTAGTTGCCTTAGACGCAAAAACTGGCGCGAAAATTTGGAATGTACAAGTGACTGATCCTAAATCAGGTTCAGCTAATACTAACGCACCTCATATTTTTAAAGACAAAGTCATCACTGGCTGTTCTGGTGGTGAGTTCGGCGTACGTTGCTACATTACGGCTTACAACATCAAGGATGGTGCTTTAGTTTGGCGTGCCTACAGCACAGGCCCAGATGAAGAAATGTTGATCGGTAAAGACTTTAACCAAGGCAACCCACATTACAGCGCACTTTCAGTGTATGAAGATGTGAACGGCGGCAACAAACTCGGCGGCTCATTTAAAGCACTGAACAAAGATCAATTGAAATACCCAGAAGCTAACTTGGGCGTAAGAACTTGGCTAAAACCACAAGCGAGAAAAGATGGCTGGCAAAATGGTGGCGGCCCGACATGGGGTTGGTACTCATATGACGCAACATCCAACTTAATGTACTACGGCACAGGCAACCCAGGCACTTGGAACCCAGACGTTCGTCCAGGCGATAACAAATGGTCTATGTCGATTTTTGCGCGTGATTTAGATACAGGCATGGCGAAATGGGCTTACCAAATGACACCACATGACGAGTGGGATTATGACGGTATGAACGAAATCGTACTGTGGGACAACAATGGACAAAAGTTAGCCAGCCATTTTGACCGTAACGGTTACGGCTATACATTTGACCGCACCAACGGCACATTATTAGTGGCTAAGAAAATGCACAGCTTTGTTAACTGGTCGACCTCGGTTGATTTGAAGTCGGGCATTCCTAACAAAGACGCTAAATACTCAACGCACCAAGACTACAACGCAAAAGGGGTTTGTCCTTCTGCTCTGGGTGTAAAAGATGAACAGCCTTCAGCATTTTCACCTAAAACAAAAATGTTCTACGTACCTTTAAACCATGTATGTATGACTTACGAGCCAGTTGAGTCTAAATACATCGCTGGTCAACCATGGGTTGGCGCTACTTTAACCATGTTTGCTGGTCCTGATGGGGTGATGGGTGGCTTTATGGCTTGGGATGGTGTTAAAGGTAAATCAGTTTGGTATAACAAAGAGAAATTCTCTGCTTGGGGTGGTGCATTAGCCACTGGCTCTGACTTAGTGTTCTACGGCACACTAGACCGCTGGTTTAAAGCACTTGATGCGCAAACAGGTAAAGAACTTTGGAAATTCCAAGTAGGTTCAGGCATTGTAGGTAACGCCATTACTTGGGGTCACAAAGGCAAACAATATGTAGGCGTTTTATCTGGTATTGGTGGCTGGGCTGGCGTGGCGATGAACTTAGGCTTGACCAATGAAACAGATGGCCTAGGCGCAGCTGGCGGCTATAAAGAGCTAACCAAATACAATGCGGCGCCTGGTGGCGGTGCAATGAACGTATTTAGCCTATAACGATGGAGCCTATTACCATGAAAAAATCGATGAAAAATTGGACGCTGACCTCAATGTTGGTTTTTGCAATGATGACCAACTTGGACAATGCAAAAGCTGCAGAATCTGCTGAACCATTAGCTAAAGCCAACAACTGCCTACTTTGCCATAGCGTTGATGCCAAGATTGTAGGGCCAGCTTACAAAGATGTTGCCAAGAAATATAAGGGTGACAAAACTGCTGAGGCTCGCCTAATTGCGAAAGTAAAAGCAGGTGGTTCGGGCGTTTGGGGGGATGCAGCCATGCCGCCAAACAGTCCGCAAGTTAAAGACGAAGATATTAAAACTATCGTCAAATGGGTTTTATCACTCTAACTACTTTCTCCAAATAGTTGTGATACTTTTAAGCCAACCTTTTAAGGTTGGCTCTTTTTTTGTCCATAAAACGCTAGCTTTTTATAAAACGTGGATTATTAACTGACAAATACACGGTATATACCAATCAACCCAAACGTAATAATCAAAAGCCCGCTCAATTTTCTTAGCCATGTTTGTTGTAAATATTGTTTTAGCTTAACTGCCGTCATGCCCATGGCCAATAAAACTGGCAAAGTGCCTAAACCAAAACACAGCATAATGACCGCACCCTGGCTTGCGCTGCCAGAAGCAAGCGCCGCGATTAGCACGCTATACACTAAACCGCAGGGCAACCAGCCCCACACCATGCCTAAACCAAATGCTTGAGATTTGGTTTTAACGGGAATAAAACGCTTACCGAACGGCTGAATGCGCTTCCAAACATTGGCACCCAAGGCTTCCACACGCATCAACATGGCTGAAAACCCGGATAAATATAGGCCCAGCAAAATCATCATTAGACTGGCGGCACAATATAAGGCTTTTTCAATCGGCAACACATTGGATAGAAAAAAGCTACTGGCACCCACGGCACCTGCTAGCGCACCCGCTAGGCTATAGCTAATAATTCGTCCTGCATTATAGGCAACCAGAAAGTGTAGCTTGGGCTTGCTTTGCGGCAAGCTCATGCTCACTGCGCCCACAATGCCCCCACACATACCAACACAATGCCCACCACCCAGCAGGCCGACTAAAAAAACACTGATTAAACTGAATTCAAGCATTGTGATATTGTGGCATGTAAATCAAGACTTGAGATAACGCACGAATGAATACAAACAATAAATTACAACAAGTCCTTTTCAGCAAACGCATGCTCACTTGCGTATTTTTGGGGTTTAGTTCTGGTCTGCCACTGTATTTACTATTGCAGCTATTGCCCGCTTGGTTAAGGTCTGAAGGTTTAAACCTAAAAACGATCGCTGCATTTGCGTTTATGCAACTTCCCTACACTTGGAAGTTTTTATGGGCACCGCTGATGGATCGCTACTGCTTAATTGCACCGCTGGGTCGCCGCAAAAGCTGGATATTGATTACACAAGTAGCGCTACTTGTGAGTATTGCCAGCTTTGGTTTTTATGACCCAAAACTCAATATCAGCAGCATTGCTGTGATCGCAACGCTGGTTGCGATATTTTCTGCCAGCCAAGATATTGTGATTGATGCCTTTAGACGTGAAATTTTAAGCGATGATGAGTTGGGCCTAGGCAATAGCATCCACGTTAATGCTTACCGTATTGCGGGCTTGGTGCCAGGGTCTTTGGCGCTTATCTTGGCAGATCATCTGCCATGGTCATCGGTATTCTGGATAGTTGCATCATTTATGTTATTAGGTATCGTAATGACGCTGTTTGCCGATGAGCCGATGACAAATAACGCACCAAAATCACTATATGCTTCAGTCGTTGAACCTTTTAAAGAGTTTTTACAACGTAGCGGCTGGCAACATGCCTTGTGGATACTGGTATTTATTCTGCTCTATAAGCTCGGCGACAGCATGGCAACCGCTCTAGCAACGCCCTTTTACCTTGATATGGGTTTCAGCAAAACCGACATTGGCTTGATTGCCAAAGGCAGCGGCTTGGTCATGCAAATTGCGGGGGCCTTTGTCGGTGGATTATGGATGCTCAAGCTTGGCATTAACCGTGGCTTATGGATATTTGGCATTATGCAAGCGCTCTCCATTCTGGGTTTTGCCTGGCTAGCACACTCTGGCCCATTCGCACACATTGAAGCAGCACAGCTAAGCATGCTGGCTTTTGTGATTGGCTTTGAAGCCTTTGGTGTGGGCTTAGGCACGGTAGCCTACGTTGCCTATATGGCTCGTGAAACCAACCCCGCTTATACCGCCACGCAATTAGCTCTATTCACTAGCCTATCCGCTGTACCGCGCTCCATATTTAATGCCTTAACGGGCGGTATGGTAGAAACCCTAGGCTGGGAAAGTTTTTTTTATGTGTGTGCACTATTGGCGATTCCAGGCATGCTGTTACTGCTAAAAGTGGCGCCTTGGAATGCACCACAAAAAAAGAACACACTACAAAAAAATACAAATACCATGTAAGTTTTAATCATATTGCGCGACTAACTCCTAAGTCCACCGCTAGGAGAATGTCATGCGCACACGAGCTTTATCCGCAATTTTTGCTTCTATTTTTGTTTTTAACCAAACCGCCAGTATCGCGGCTGAATGTACCGCCAAAAGTGGTGCACAAACGCAGCCATTATTAGAGCTTTACACCTCGGAAGGCTGCAGTAGTTGCCCTCCAGCCGATCAGTGGCTAAGCGGATTGAAAAATAGCAAGCTGCAAGTCACGCCGCTGGCTTTTCATGTGGACTATTGGGATTACATCGGCTGGAAAGATAAATTCGCCCAGCCAGAATTTAGTGCAAGACAGCGCGTTGGCGCTGCACTAGGTGGTGCTGGCTTTGTCTACACACCACAATTTACCCTAAATGGGCAAGATTTTAGAGGTGTTAGTAGTGCTCGTTTTGGTCAAACCCTTGATAGCATTGCGCAACAGCCTGCAAAAGCGCAGCTCAGTTTGCAAGCCAAGCCACAAGCCAATGGCGAGATTCAATTAACTGCCAGCGCTCAAGCGGCCAAACCTGATGCTACTAAAAACGCGCAAGTATTTATCGCCGTCTATCAAAATCAACTCAGCAGCCAAGTCAATGCGGGGGAAAATAGCGGACGCGAACTCAAACATGACTTTGTGGTGCGTGAGTTTTTGGGTGGCTTCCCTCTGAATGGTCAATTTTCTAGAAACATTACGCTTAAATCAGAATGGAAAAATCGAGATGCTGGCGCTGTCATTTTTGTGCAAGACGTAAAAACTGGGGAAATTTGGCAAAGTTTACGTTTGCCGTTTTGTGCTAGCTAAAGCTTTAAGCATTGATGGGAGCTAGATTGCATAACTTGCACTAATTAACTCTTCATTTAACCAAGTAACCAAAAGATTTGCCGCAGTCATGGATGCCTCATCTTCAGGCATGGACTGTTGTAAATGTTCGCACAGGTCACCAAAACTTGCACCCGCCATCAACAACTGCAGGGCTTGGTGTTCGTCTGGCTCTAATGAGCGAAATTGAGCGTCTAAATATTGCCGCCAAATTAAGCATTCGCCGTTTATTTCAGTGATTGGCGGCGGCGCTTCGTTCTTGTTTAGGGCGTGCCACACACTCAACACATTCCATTGCAAGTGCAGTATCTGCACCGATGGTTGAAAGCGGAATTTTAAATCACCCCACTTATCGAGCGGTGTAGTGGCTAAATCTGATAGGCTTAAAATTGGTGTATCTTCAGCATCAAACGCCAAGCCTAAGGCCCACTCAAATGCAGCCAGCTCTGCGGCTATCGGGTGTTGCGGCAAGGTAAGGCCAAGGTGTACTGATAGTTGATCGCCAAACCAGCGAATGCTGGGCTTGCTAGACGGATAAGTATCAATATAACTGCGTGCCGATTTGTTAAATAAGCTATCACCAAGCAATGTATGTAGTGTTGGGTAAGTATTAGACAAAACCTCAATTAGGCGCAATCTATAGGCATTGTGATACACCCCTAGTCGAACTTTTGCGCCAACTTTTTGGTCGTTAATTATCGCAGGCAACAGGCCATCACCTGCCTGCTCACCCACAACATACGCTTGAAATAAAGATTGTAATTGCGCTAACTGGCTCACGCGGCCACCTTGAGTGCTTTAGCGGTAATATCACGTGCATTTTGTAGTTCATCGACCAACACTGATAGCTCAGGAATATTATCATCGCGCTCTATCATGGTGGAGACCTCTCCAAGCTGAGATATAGCGTAGTGATACAAATCCCACACCTCATCAATTACAGGTGCATCATGGGTATCAATAATGTAATCCCCATTGTTTTCATGCCCTGCTAGGTGAATTTGCTGCACACGATTTTTCGGTACGCCATCTATAAAAGTTTTGGGGTCAAACGTATGGTTATAACTGCTCACGTAAATATTGTTCACGTCCAGCAACAGCAGGCAGTCTGCTTGTTCAGCAATCTGTGTAATAAACTCCCATTCCGTCATGGTGGAGTCCACGTAGCTCGCATAACTCGATACATTCTCGATCAAAATGCGTCGCCCTAAGTAATCCTGTACTTGGCGAATACGCGCCGCAACGTGCTTCACCGTTTCCTCTGTGTAAGGTAAGGGCAGTAAATCGTGCAGGTTTTTTCCGTGCACCCCAGTCCAGCATAAATGGTCTGAAACCCAAGCAGGCTCAACGCGATCAACCAGCTTGCGTAAATCTTTCAAATAATCGCTGTCAAGTGGGCTGACAGAGCCTATAGAAAGTGAAACACCATGCATCACCAGTGGGTAATGCTCACGAATTTTATCGAGAAAATATAGCGGCTTACCACCAGGGATCATATAGTTTTCAGAAATCACCTCAAACCAATCCACATCGGGTTTGGTTTCAATCACAGCATGGTAATGCTCGGTACGCAGGCCGAGACCAAAGCCTAAAAATGAGGGTTTTGTTTGCATATCTTTCGTCAATCTACAATGAAGCAGTGGGATAAGGGCGCGCAAGCACACCCTAGCCCAGTGCAATCTAAATGTATTAAATTACATGACCGCCTTTAGTCGCGCAGTCTTCAGCAGAAGCCGTTTCTAAAAAGCCCTGACCTTTGCATGAGTTTTGACCTTTGCAAGCATTGCCAGCAGACTTGCATGAACCCTGACCTTTACAAGCATTATTAACCGTTTTACATGAGTTATGGCCTTTACACTCGTTACCCGCAGTTTTACATGCACTTTGACCTTTACAGCCATTGATACCTGCGCATTCAACCGCGCCTGAAGTCGCCATCTTTTGCCCTGCGCTCGCACAACCAGCCAAAATTAAAGCGGCTGCCCCTAACGCTAACATAGTACCTTTGTTTACTTTTGATGCTGTATTGATGTTCATTTATCATTCCTCTCGAGAGTGTATTGGATTTGCAATTAAAAAGTCACCAGCCTACCCAGCTTTGTTAAGCACAATCAGGTTTGCTGATGTTTAGTCGAGAGAGAAATAAAAACCTTACAATATTTTTAACAATTTTTTAATGAACAATATTAACTGGTTTGATAGTCCACAATTAACGGTGCATGGTCACTAAACTTTTCAGCTTTGTAGACACTAGTGGCTAGCGCTTTATCTGCAAATGCGGGTGTAGCGATTTGATAGTCTATGCGCCAACCCACATTTTTTTCGTAAGCCGCACCACGGTTGCTCCACCAGGTGTAGCATTCATCGGTGGTGTTGGGGTGCAGTTTGCGATAAACATCAACCCAGCCTACATTACTAAATAATTCGGTGAGCCAAGCACGCTCTTCGGGTAAAAAGCCTGAGTTTTTCTTATTACCTTTATAATTTTTAAGGTCTGCCTCTTGGTGCGCGATATTCCAATCGCCACATACCACCACATCTCGCCCTGAATTTTTAAGCGCTTGCAGATGCGGCATAAAGCGCTCCATCACGCTAAATTTAAAGGTTTGGCGTTCCTCACCGCTAGAACCGCTGGGCAAATACAGGGATACAACACTCAAGTTACCAAACTGTAGCTCTAGATAACGGCCTTCACTATCTATATCGCCTATGCCTAACCCCTCAATCACTACGTCTGGTTTGTTTTTGCTATAAATGCCTACCCCGCTATAGCCTTTTTTCTCGGCATAATGAAAGTAGCCATAATAGCCTTGTGGCGCAAGCATTTCTGGCGTCATATCAGCGGCTTGCGCTTTAAGCTCCTGCAGACAAATAATGTCAGCATTTTGGCCCTGCATCCAAGGAAAAAACCCTTTATTCGCCGCAGAGCGAATACCATTCATATTTAACGATATAATTCGAAACAATTTAATTTTCCCTATTTATTTTATGACAATCTCCACGCACGATTTTACGCAACAATTCATCGCTTTTGCGATTAAAAAAGAAGTATTACGCTTTGGCGAATTTACCACCAAGGCGGGTAGGCTAAGTCCATACTTTTTTAACGCAGGCTTATTTAATGATGGCGAGAGTTTGATGATGCTCGGTGAGTTTTACGCCGCCAGCATTTTAAAATCAGGCATACAGTTTGACATGTTATTTGGGCCTGCCTACAAAGGCATTACCCTTGCAGCCAGCATTGCGATAGCCTTGGCACGCCAAGGTCATAACGTGCCATATGCTTATAACCGAAAAGAAGCTAAAGACCACGGCGAAGGGGGCGTTATAGTAGGTGCGCCTTTGCATGGGCGGGTGTTGATTGTGGATGACGTTATTTCAGCGGGCACTTCGGTACGTGAATCAGTACAAATGATACAAAAAAGTGGCGCAACTCCTTGCGGCGTCGCCATTGCGATTGATCGCCAAGAGCGTGGTTTAGGTGCGCTATCTGCAGTGCAAGAAGTAGAAAAAGACAACGGCATCCCCGTCTGTGCCATCGCAAATTTAACATCGTTGATTGATTATTTGCATCAACAGCAGAATTTAAAGATTGATGTCGATGCGATAGAACGTTATCGCAGTGAATACGGCGTAAGCTAAGCGACTGGAGTAATAATGAAAAATATACGCGTAAATTTAGGTCTAGTTTTTTTACTTCTGGGGATGCATTTCAGTTTAGCCAATGCTGAAGGCACCAGTAAAAAAATCATCAAATGGGTGGATGAAAAAGGCGTGACGCATTATGGCGATGTACAACCAACGGAATATAACAATAAAAACTCCGTGCTCAACTCAAGAGGCATGGTGATTCAAAACCATGATGTCAAAACACAAACACCAGTAGACACGCCAGAACAGCAAGAGCAACAGCGTAAAGATAAAGCGCTACTAGCCTCTTACACCACGCAGGAAGAAATTGATTTAGCCCTAGAACGTCATTTGCAGATGGATGAAATTACCACGCAAGGCTTACTCGTCAGAAAAACCTCGGTGCAAAAACAGTTAACGGCGAATAAAAAAACGGCGGATGGCTTTGTCACTAGAAAAAAAGAGGTGCCTGCTGACCTTACTCAAGACATCAAAAGCAATGAAGCAGAAATTGTGCATATAGACGCACAAATCAAGCAACAGCGAGAAAGTTCAGAGGCCTCAAAACAGCGCTTTGCTGCTGACAAACAACGCTTTATTGAGCTAAAATCAACCGCAGCAAAATAAAGCGCTGTAAATTATTGCCGCTTAGCTGGTCAGTTTCTTTTTGAGAATCTCATTTACTTGTGCTGGGTTGGCCTTGCCTTTTGAGGCTTTCATGGCCTGACCCACCAAGGCATTAAACGCCTTTTCTTTACCCGCTTTAAACTCTTCTACCATGGCGGCATTTGCGGCTAGCACTTCGTCAATAATCGCCTCAATCGCGCCAGAGTCTGAAACTTGTTTAAGACCTTTGGCTTCGATGATGGCATCGACTTCGCCTTCACCCGCCCACATCGCTTCAAACACTTGCTTAGCGGCGTTGTTGGAGATCGTGTTATCACCAATACGTTTTAGCAACTGTGCAAGCTGCTGCGCACTTAATGGCGACTCAACAATGGCTTTATCCTCTGCGTTTAACTTAGCAGAAACTGCACCCATCACCCAGTTAGCGGCTTGTTTAGCCTCTGCACCCGCATTCACCACGGCCACAAAATAATCAGCCAATGCCTTAGATGATGTCAGCGCACTGGCATCATAACTTGAAAGTTGGTACTCGCTGACAAAGCGTGATTGCAGGGCCTGCGGCAACTCTGGCATATTGGCTTTTACGCGCTTTTTATCATCTTCGGTCACTTGCAACGGCAACAAATCTGGATCTGGGAAGTAGCGATAGTCGTTGGCTTCTTCTTTACTACGCATAGCGCGCGTTTGCCCTGTATCTGGGTTAAATAACACTGTCGCTTGCTGAATAGAACCGCCATCTTCCAGCGTTTCAATCTGCCATTGAGTTTCGTACTCAATGGCCTGCGTCATAAATTTAAATGAGTTGAGATTTTTAATCTCACGACGTGTGCCCAGTTTATCCGTCCCTTTTGGGCGCACAGAAACATTGACATCGCAGCGGAAGCTACCTTCTTGCATATTGCCATCACAAATGCCTATCCACTGCACCAGCTCGTGCAGTTTTTTAGCGTAGGCCACAGCCTCTGCCGCACTACGCATATCAGGCTCGGTCACAATTTCCAACAGTGGTGTACCGGCGCGATTTAAGTCGATACCGCTCATGCCCTCGACTGCTCCATGCACAGACTTACCTGCATCTTCTTCTAAGTGCGCGCGGGTGATGTTAATGACTTTTTCGTAGGCTTCTTTATTTTTGCTGGCAGGCACTTGTATCGTCAACTTGCCTTTGCCAACCACTGGTAACTCATATTGGCTAATTTGATAGCCTTTTGGTAAATCAGGGTAAAAATAGTTCTTACGCGCAAATACGCTACGGGGGGCAATTTCGGCATCCACTGCCAAACCAAATTTAATCGCACACTCCACCGCTTCTTTATTCAATACAGGCAACACACCTGGTAAAGCAATGCTTACTTCGCAAGCCTGTGTATTTGGCTCCGCGCCGTAAGTGGTTGAGGCACCACTAAATTGTTTAGTTTTAGTTTGTAGCTGGGTGTGAGTTTCCAGCCCGATGACAACTTCCCATTCCATTATAAAGTTCCTTCTGGTGCTGCTAAGTTTGGCTTGTCTAAATTTGGATACTGAGCATGCCAATCGGTGACTTGTTGGTAGGCATGGCCGACCTCTAACATGCGTGCTTCATCAAAATAGTTACCAATAATTTGTAAACCCACTGGCAAGCCATTACTAAAGCCAGCGGGGATACTCATCCCTGGCAAGCCTGCCAAGTTGACGGCGATAGTGTAAATATCCTGCAAATACATAGATACAGGATCATCGGCTTTTTCACCAATTTTAAAGGCTGTAGATGGTGCGGCTGGCCCCATAATGATGTCGCACTGTTTAAATGCCTCGGTAAAATCCTGAGCGATTAAACGGCGGATTTGTTGGGCTTTCAAGTAGTAAGCATCGTAATAACCTGCGCTCAATACATAAGTGCCGATTAAAATACGGCGTTTCACTTCTGCACCAAACCCTTGTGCGCGACTCTTACAATACATATCCATTAAATCAGTATATTGATCCGCGCGATGACCATAGCGTACACCATCGTAGCGCGATAAATTTGAACTGGCTTCAGCAGGCGCAATCACGTAGTAAACAGGGATAGAAAGTTTGGTGTTAGGTAGACTAATTTCCACCATCTCCGCGCCTAGTTTTTTGTATTCCTCTATCGCGGCGTTGACCACCGCGCCCACGCCAGCTTCTAAGCCATCAGCAAAATATTCTTTAGGTAAGCCTACTTTTAGACCAGCTAGCGGCTTGTTCGGGCTAAGTTTATCCAAGCCACGAGTGTAATCTTCTTTTTCGCGTTGCAAGCTGGTGGAGTCGCGCTCGTCAAAGCCCGTCATTACGTTCATCATCAAGGCCATATCTTCACAAGATTTAGCCATCGGACCTGCCTGATCAAGGCTGGAGGCAAAAGCAATCATGCCGTAACGTGAAACCAAGCCGTAAGTTGGTTTTAAGCCTGAAAGCCCACACAAAGAAGCAGGCTGGCGAATGGAGCCGCCGGTATCGGTCCCTGTTGCCGCGGCGCATAGGCGAGCAGCCACCGCAGCGGCCGAACCGCCAGAACTACCACCAGGCACACGGGCAGCATCCCAAGGGTTTTGTACTTTACCGAAGTAGCTGGTCTCATTGGAGGAGCCCATGGCAAATTCATCCATATTGGTTTTACCCAAATTAACCGCACCTGCGGCATTAAAGCGTTCAATCACATCAGCATCGTAGGGGCCAATAAAATTTTCTAACATTTTAGAACCGCAGCTGGTACGCCAACCCTTAGCGACAAAAATATCTTTTTGCGCAATGGGGATGCCAGTCAATGCTGTAGCATTACCACTCGCCAACAAAGCATCTGCCGCTTGGGCTTGCGCTAGCGTTTTATCTTTATCGAGCGCAATGTAAGCGTTAATGCTTGGATTCAATGCATCAATACGATGCAAAAACTCTTGCGTGAGTTCTACACTGGAAATCTCTTTAGCTTGGAGCGATGCGCCAAGTTGTTTTAGGCTGTTGTTAATCATGCTGATTATTCTTTAAAGATTTGTACTGGGTTTATTCGATAACTTTAGGCACAAGATATAGACCATCTGCCACGGCCTGCTCAGTAGCCCCATTGCCGAGTTTAGGTGCATTTTTCTGAAATGCCTCGCGCTGATTGGTTTTAGTCACGACATCTTCACGCAGACGCTGCGTAACATCTTGCGAATGCGACATAGGCACAATGCCAGTTGTATCAACGGCTTGCATTTGCTCGATAAGGCCGAGTATGCCAGAGAGCTTTTGTAGGGTGGAATCCACTTCTGCATCGCTCACTTCAATGCGCGCAAGATGAGCGATTCTTTTTATATCTTCACTACTTAAAGACATTTTGCATTCATACCTTAAAATTTATATCAATATCAGGTATTATAACTTGATTTTACGCACTTCTTCAGCCGCGGTTAAATCTTACAAGTATAAAAGCGGCAGTTAGCTCAGGATACAACACAACATGTTCGGAATTTTAAATAGTTATTTTTCAAATGATCTCGCCATTGACCTTGGTACAGCCAACACACTAATCTACGTTCGTGACAAAGGTATTGTGCTGGATGAGCCATCAGTCGTTGCCATTCGCCAAGAGGGCGGACCAGCAGGCAAAAAAACATTACTCGCTGTTGGCCTAGAAGCCAAGCGCATGCTAGGCCGTGCGCCAGCCAATATTACCGCGATTCGCCCGATGAAAGATGGCGTGATTGCCGACTTTACAATCACCGAGCAAATGCTCAAATACTTTATCCGTAAGATTCATGAATCACGTTTATTCTCACCCAATCCACGCATCATCATTTGCGTACCTGTAGGCTCAACACAAGTTGAGCGCCGCGCGATTCGCGAATCAGCGATTGGTGCTGGTGCACGTCAAGTGTACTTAATTGAAGAGCCAATGGCAGCAGCGATTGGTGCCAACATGCCTGTAGCAGAAGCCACAGGCTCTATGGTGGTGGACGTAGGTGGTGGCACCACTGAAGTCGGCGTGATTTCACTGGGTGGTATTGTTTACGCAAAATCTGAGCGCGTAGGTGGTGATAAATTTGACCAAGCGATTATTGATTACATCCGCCGCAACTACGGTATGCAAATTTCTGAGCCAACCGCTGAATTGATTAAAAAGAAAATTGGTTCCGCTTTCCCAGGTTCTGAAGTATTGGAAATGGAAGTAACAGGCCGCAACTTGGCAGAAGGCTTGCCACGTAAGTTTACAATCTCCAGCAACGAAATTTTAGAGGCACTGACTGAGCCGCTCAATGCGATTGTAGGTGCAGTAAAATCTGCATTAGAGCAAACCCCACCAGAGTTAGGTGCTGACATTGCTGAAAAAGGCATGGTATTAACTGGCGGTGGTGCCTTGCTACGCAATCTAGATCGCTTGATTGTTGAAGAAACTGGACTGCCAGTGGTGGTGGCAGAAGATCCGCTAACCTGCGTAGCCCGAGGTAGTGGTCGCGCCCTAGAGGAGATGGATAAACTTGGCAGCATTTTTGCGCAAGAGTAAGTTTCAATTCAAAATGTGCATGCTTAAAACAAGCCGTTTATTACGGCTTGTTTTTTTATTACAACCAACAAATAAAGTTAACACTTTAGAACCTAGATAAAGAAATAACTCAGCAAATAATATGAATATGGACCATCAAAATTCAACTGAGTTTTTTATCCGCGGCACCAGCCCAATCGCCAGGCTGGTTTTTTTCGCGACAATGTCTTTGATTTTAATGGCGGCTGACTCACGCTTTCACTATATGACGGAAATACGTCAAGGCTGCATCGCCATGCTGCAGCCAGTGCAAACGATTGCCAGCACCCCCTCCTTAATCTACCGTGACATCACGCAGTATTTTGTAACGCATGCTGCGTTGGTGAAAGAAAACAATACGCTTAAGCAACAAGCGATATTTCAGAGCGTGCAACTGCAACAACTCAATTCATTAGAAACTGAAAACGCGCACTTGCGGGATTTACTTAACATCACCAAAACCTTAACACAACCAGCGCAATTGGCAGAAATTGTACACATGGGTCGCGATCCATTTACGCACAAGGTGGTCGTAAACTTGGGTGCCAGACAGAATATTGTGCCAGGGCAAGCCGTGGTGGATGCGCATGGCGTGATTGGCCAAGTGACGAGAGTTTATCCTTTTACCAGCGAGGTCACTTTAGTCACGGATAAGAACCTAGCAATCCCCATACAAATTGAGCGCAATGGTTTGCGTGCGATTGCATTCGGGCACGGGCGTGATACCACGATCGATTTACCCTATTTACCAGCCAACGTAGATATTAAACGCGGTGACAAATTAGTGACCTCTGGCATTGATGGGATTTACCCAACAGGGCTGGTCGTTGGCGAAGTGATTGAGGTTGAAAGCAACCCCAACTCACCATTTGCCCATATTATTAGCAAGCCAACCGCAGGTATCGAAAATCACAGACAGGTGTTGCTGCTCTCCATTCAGTCTGGCACAGCGTCAGATTATGTGCCAACGACACCATCTAGCAAATTGAATGCAAACGCTGGCACGCCTAATGAAAAGAGACATCATGCAACGCATTAATCTTAAGCTGCTATATACCTCTCTAGCCGTAGCTTTAATTTGCCAGATGCTGCCATGGTCAGGCTTAGCATTATTGATTCGCCCCGATTTTGTGTTGCTAACCGTTATTTTTTGGGTGCTGCGCGTACCCAAGGTATGCAATATTGGTACTGCTTGGTTTGCTGGTTTGGTGATTGATTTAATTAGCGGCGATGTGTTTGGCCAAAACGCCATGGCGTATGCAATTACTGC
Source organism: Methylophilaceae bacterium (assembly GCA_036504995.1). Taxonomy (GTDB): domain Bacteria; phylum Pseudomonadota; class Gammaproteobacteria; order Burkholderiales; family Methylophilaceae; genus DASXUG01. The sequence continues at coordinate 253,082 of DASXUG010000005.1, forward strand.
TTTTTTTGCTGTGATTTATCAAAGGCGCTTAATTTTATTTACTGTTTGGCAACAAACCACTTATGTATTTTTACTGTTGGCGCTTAATCAAACCACATTATTCTTATTAAAACTGATGTCTGGCGGCGAGTTTCCTGGATGGATTTACTTCGCCCCTTGCGTCACTGGCATTATCATCTGGCTGTTTATCGCTTTTACCAATTACGGCCTGCATGCCCACCCTAATAAAAACTAATGCCATTTCATGAATTTGCGTTCGGAACTTAAAAATCATCAATTAGAGCATCGCTATTTCCGCGTGAGGTTGGGAGTGGCTGTGGCTTTGATTATGATTTGTTTCGGCGCGCTTGTTAGCCGCTTTGTTTTCTTGCAAACCATAAAATATGATTACTTTCAGACGCTTGCAGAAAGCAATCGTATTTCGCTGGTGCCAATTGTACCCAATCGAGGGCTCATTTTAGATCGCAATGGCGAGATACTTGCCCACAATTTCTTCGTCTATACATTGGAAATCACGCCTTCTAAAGTGGACGATGTGGACGATGTCATTAATCAAATTAGCAAAATTGTTGAAGTAAGTAGCTCAGATCGCAAACGTTTTAATAAGCTACGCGCGCAAAGCCATAATTTTGAAAGTGTACCCATCCGTACCCATTTGAACGAAATTGAGGCCGCCCGCTTTGCCGTCAATCACTATCGTTTTCCGGGTGTGGAAATCAAATCCCGCCTGTTCAGGCACTACCCTTTAGGCAAGCTAGGCTCACATATGCTGGGCTATATCGGACGCATCAATGATAAAGATCTTGAGTCTTTGGCCAAGTCAGAAGACATTTCCAACTATAAAGGCTCAGACCATATTGGCAAGAGTGGGGTAGAGCAATATTACGAAAGAGAACTGCACGGCAAAACTGGTTTTCAGCAAGTAGAAATTGATGCAGATGGTCACGCCGTGCGAGTGCTTTCCAGCACCGCACCTATCCCTGGCAACAATTTAACGCTGACTGTCGACAGCAAACTGCAAAAAATTGCCGAGGATGCCTTTGGTGAACATCGTGGTGCGTTGATCGCTATTAATCCTAAAAATGGCGAGGTATTGGCTTATGTAAGCCAGCCTACATTTGACCCAAACCTGTTTGTTGATGGCATTGACTCTGATAATTGGAAGATACTGAATGACTCTATTGATAAGCCATTAATTAATCGCCCAATTCGCGGTATCTACCCACCAGGATCAACCTTTAAACCCTTCGTTGCAATGGCTGGGTTAGAGTCAGGCAAACGAGCGCCGCCCTATACGATTAGTGATCCTGGGTATTATACGCTCCCTGGCAGCCCGCACCGCTATCGCGACTGGAAGCCATCGGGGCATGGCAGTGTAGATATACAGAAAGCTATTACAGTTTCTTGCGACACCTTTTTCTATGGCTTAGCCTTAGACTTAGGGATAGATAAACTGACTTCATTTGTCAGTCATTTTGGGTTTGGCAAAAAAACGGGAATAGACCTGATTGGTGAAATTGGCGGCTTACTGCCCACCCCAGAATGGAAGTGGCGCCGCTGGAAACAAAGATGGTTTCCAGGTGAAACTGTAATTATCGGGATTGGGCAAGGTTACACCTTGGTCACGCCTATGCAACTGGCACATGCTACCTCGGTGCTGGCAAATAATGGTGTTGCGATGCGACCTCACCTGGTGCAAAGTATTCAAAAAAATAATAGTGAAACTATTACGCCTATGCCAATTACTACAGTGGATACCGTTCCGCTTGAAACCAGCAACATAGAAATTGTACGCGCGGGCATGATGGCGGTGACTCAGCCAGGCGGAACCGCCGCTAGCGTAGGTGCTGGCAGCAGCTACAATATTGCGGCTAAAACAGGTACGGCCCAAGTGGTAGGCATTAAACAAAACGAGAAATACAATGCGAACAATATTGATGAACGTCATCGCGACCATGGTCTTTTTATTGCCTACGCCCCCGCAGAAAACCCTACGATTGCATTAGCAGTCATCGTGGAAAATGGCGGTCATGGTGGCTCTGTCGCGGGGCCCATTGCGCGCAAAGTGATGGATTATTATCTACTTGGCAAAACGCCTGAACCCAAATTGCCCGCTACAACTGGCGCAACTCCTGTGCCAGAGCAGCCAGCGGTAGAGGAAGTATTGCATGATTAAAAATTTGCTTCAGCAACTGACTAAACATTTAGACGCATTTTTGATCGGTTGTTTATTTTTCACCTGCGTAGTCGGGCTATTTGTACTGTATAGCGCTTCAGGTCAAAGTGTCGCGCGGGTTGGCTCCCAGTGCATCAATATTGCCGCGGCGTTTGGGGTGATGTGGGTAGCGGCCAATATTCCACCCCAGCATCTTGAACGTATTGCCTTGCCTTTATATATACTCGGGCTTGTCATGCTTATTGGTGTCATGCTGTTTGGCCAGATCAGCCATGGCGCGCGGCGTTGGCTTAATTTGGGTGTGGCGCGAGTACAACCCTCTGAATTAATGAAGATTGCTGTGCCCATGCTGCTTGCTTGGTATTTTGCCAAACGCGAAGCAGGGCTTAGACTGGCTGATTACGCAATTGGCGCTTTATTGCTAGTTGTCCCCGTTGGCTTAATTATGAAACAGCCTGATTTGGGTACAGCCTTGCTCATTTGTGCGTCTGGATTTTACGTGCTGTTCTTTGCTGGCTTAAGCTGGAAAATTTTAATCGGTGCCGTGGTCTCGCTCTCCTGTATGGCGCCAATCTTATGGTCCATGCTGCATGATTATCAACGTAAGCGCATTCAAATATTATTTGACCCCTACCAAGACCCGCTTGGCGCAGGCTATCACACCATACAAGCGAGTATTGCCTTAGGCTCGGGTGGGGTAGCAGGGAAAGGCTGGCTCAATGGCACACAAGCGCAATTAGACTTCTTGCCAGAGCGCACTACTGACTTTATTTTTGCGGTGTTTGGTGAAGAGTTTGGCCTAGTCGGCAACTTACTGCTATTGACTATGTTTACGCTGCTGATTATTCGCGGTTTGATTATCGCAGAACGCGCTCAAAACACCTTTTGCCGTTTACTGGCAGCCAGTATTACCCTCACGTTTTTTACTTATGTTTTTGTCAATATTGGCATGGTGAGTGGTATATTGCCTGTCGTAGGCGTTCCATTACCTATGATTAGCTATGGCGGCACATCTCTAGTGACCATATTGCTAGGTTTTGGTATCTTAATGAGTATTGATACGCACAAAAAATTGGTGGCCACATAATGAATAAAATCACATCCATTCCTAAATTATCGACGCTCCTGACGATCTCGGTATTCTCAATATTGTTGGCCGCCTGTGGGGCAAGCAACCCGGTTAAACCAGCGCCACCAAAGCCAGAGCCAAGTGTAAAAAGCGAATCTGAAGCAAAGCCGATGGCTAACGCTAATGCAGAAACACCAAAATCTGAACCAGCTAAACCGAGCACCCCAGCCACTAAGCCCGGTGGCTATTATCTAGATGATGGCCCTGAAGATAACCCACCCGCCAATCTGGAAAGCGTTGCAGATGCAGTACCTCATGCTGAGCCGCTATTGGCACGTGCGAACAAACCCTATTATGCGTTTAATATTAGCTACCAGCCGTTGACTGAATACACACCCTATAAAAAACGTGGTTTAGCCTCATGGTATGGCAAACGCTACCACGGCCAAAAAACATCGACTGGAGAAGTGTATGATATGTATGCCATGACTGGTGCGCATACCATTTTGCCAATTCCTAGTTATGCGCGGGTAACCAACCTGAGCAACAAAAAATCTGTCGTCGTTAGAATTAATGATCGCGGGCCTTTTCATAGTGACCGAATCATCGACTTGTCCTATGTGGCGGCCTATAAATTAGGCTTGTTATCCAAGGGCAGTGCTATGGTGGAGGTAGAAGCAATCGATACGCGCGGAATGCCAAATGCCGCTAGCAACCCAGCAAGTGCGCCCAACAATCCAACACCTGTTGCTACGCAAGAAAACACTAACCCTACATCCCCAGATACTACGATTGCGCCGCTTTCTGTAGAGGGCTCCACGGCTCCGCAAAGTGTAGCGAAAGGTTTGTTTGTTCAAGTCGGCGCCTTTAAAGTCAAAGCCAATGGCGATGAACTCCTAGAGAAGTTAGTAAAAGACAAGTTGGCGGAAAGAAACCTCATTAATAACTGGTATAATGAAGGCACATATCGCGTTCGCTTAGGGCCGTTTGCAAACAAAGAACAAGCTGAGCGAACAGCCGCAAAAATTAAATCATCAATAAAACTCAACACCTATATCATTAACCAGCCCTAAAGGCATTTCTATTTTTTATGTTTAGCCAATTTATTATTTATCAAAAAGCATCGCTATCACGTTTTGTTGGTTTATCCATTCAAGCTGCGCTGATTAGCACGCTTTCTTTGTCATCTATCGCCGCATCTGCCGCAGATATTCCACCAGCACCAAGCTTGGCTGTAAAAGCGTACCTACTTAAAGACTTCAATAGTGGCAACATTGTTGCGCAACAGAAAGCAGACAGCAAAATCGAGCCTGCTTCACTGACGAAAATTATGACGGCCTATTTGTCATTTAAAGCGCTGAAAAATGGCCACTTAACGCTCACACAAACCCTCCCCATCAGCACCAGAGCATGGAAAACTGAAGGTTCAAAGATGTTTGTAGATCCCAGCATGTCAGTGACTGTGGATGAATTATTGCATGGCATGATTATTGTGTCTGGTAATGATGCCTCTATTGCATTGGCAGAGGGGATTGCCTCTACCGAAGAAATGTTTGCGGATATGATGAATAAGCAAGCCGCTGAGTTGGGCATGAAAAATACGCATTATATGAATGCAACAGGCTTGCCAGATCCACAACATTACACCACTGCCTATGACTTATCCTTGCTGGCAACCGCGCTTATTCGTGACTTTCCAGATCAATATAAGCGCTTGTACGGCGTCAAGGAATATACTTACAACAAAATCACTCAGCCTAATCGCAATCGCTTGTTGTGGCTTGACCCTTATGTAGATGGCATGAAAACAGGCCATACAGAAACAGCAGGTTATTGCTTAATTTCATCAGCAAAACGTGGTGATACACGTCTGATCTCAGTCATCCTAGGTGCGCCAACCGATAGCGCACGGGCGACGGAAAGTCAGAAATTATTGAATTATGGCTTTCAATTTTTTGAATCACACTTGGTTTATAAAGCAGGTAGCACCATTAGCAATATCAAAGTCTGGAAGGGCGCCGAAAATAATTTGAGTGCTAGCGTCGCTAACGACTTATATGTGGTCTTGCCGAAGGGCGAATATGCAAATGTTAAGGCCTCCGTCACGACAAAACAGCCTTTAATTGCCCCTATTAGCCAAGGTCAGGAAGTGGGTACCATTAAATTCACTTTAAACGACAAAGTGGTGGACGAGCGCAAACTGATTGCACCTAAAGCAATACCCGCAGCAGGAATTTTTGGCCGCATGTGGGATAGCATTAAACTCTTGATCCAATAGGATTTTCACATGACCGACGAAAATATCCCACCTAAAAAAGCGCACCACCCTACGGCGGCCGAAGATGAAGTGACGGAAACGTTAGTCGAGTTTCCATGCGACTTTCCCATTAAAGTCATGGGTGAAGAGCAAGCAAATTTGGCTGAAGTTATCGTAGATGTGATTCAATCAATACTGCCTGATTTTGATAGCAGCAAAGTTGCAACACGCGCCAGCTCTGGCGGTCGCTATCTCAGTCTTACATGTACGGTTTATGTAACATCAAAACCACAATTAGACGCCGTTTACATGGCCTTAAGCAAACACCCTATCGTTAAATTCGTGTTGTAGTTCGGCTGCGTTTGCTCATATTTAGTGATGCAAGATTTAAAAATACGTAATCTTGGCCTGACCGATTACCAACAAACTTGGCATGCCATGCAGGCGTTTACCGCTCAACGCAACGCCGAAACAACAGATGAGTTGTGGCTTACCGAACATGATGCGGTGTATACCTTAGGATTAAATCGTAAAGAGGTAAAACCGCCAACACGGGATGACATTCCCGTTGTTTTAGTAGATAGAGGCGGGAAAATCACTTATCATGGCAAGGGTCAAGTAATTATTTACTTACTGATTGATTTAAAAAGAAAAAATCTCTCGATTCGCCAAATAGTCAGCGCCATGGAGAACAGCATGATCTCACTATTAGCTGAATATCAAATACAAGCTGAGGCACGTGTTACCGCGCCTGGTGTGTATGTTGGGGAGAAAAAAATTGGGGCCCTAGGGCTTAGGCTTAAAAATCAATGTAGCTATCACGGCTTAAGCCTGAATGTAGACATGGATTTATCGCCATTTGCTGCGATAGACCCCTGTGGCTATCAAGGTCAAGAAGTTACCCAAACACGTGATCTTGGCATAGCATTAAGCATGGAACCGGCAGGTAAAAAGCTGCTCACCTATCTAACTAATGATTTGCAATATGGGAAAGTAACACATGAATCAGGCGCCTAAAAAAGTGGCTGGCGTAAAAGAAACGGGAGCGGCCAAAACTGCACGTATCCCAATTAAGATCGTACCGCAGCCAGCTATGCGCAAGCCAGAGTGGATACGCATGAAAATGCCAGACTCCGCACGCTTTCAAGAAATTAAACAGATTTTACGCGAAAATAATTTGCACACGGTTTGCGAAGAAGCCTCGTGTCCGAATATTGGCGAGTGTTTTAGCGGCGGCACAGCCACCTTTATGATTCTGGGCGACATTTGTACCCGTCGCTGTCCATTTTGTGATGTGGCGCATGGCAAACCACTTGCACCAGACGTGAATGAGCCAGAAAATCTGGCTCGCACCATCGCACAAATGCGCTTGAAGTACGTGGTCATTACCAGCGTAGATCGTGATGATTTACGTGATGGCGGTGCACAACACTTTGCTGATTGCATTCAGGCAGTACGTCAGCAATCACCAGAAATTAAAATCGAAGTACTCGTGCCTGATTTTAGAGGGCGGATTGAGGTAGCCCTTGAGATTTTAAAATCTGCACCACCAGATGTCATGAATCACAACTTAGAAACTGTGCCACGCCTGTACAAGCAAGCAAGACCAGGTGCAGACTATCAAAACTCATTAGACCTACTCAAAAATTTTACAAAGCTACACCCTGATGTGCCTGCCAAATCAGGTTTAATGTTAGGTTTGGGGGAAACCGACGAAGAAATTTTAGCGGTCATGCGTGATTTGCGTGCACATAATGTCAGCATGTTGACACTAGGGCAATATTTACAACCAAGCCCACATCATCTACCGGTAACGCGTTTTGTAACACCTGAGCGCTTTGCGCAGTTTGAACAAGAGGCTTTAGCAATGGGTTTCACCCACGCCGCATGTGGGCCAATGGTACGCAGTTCTTATCACGCCGATACACAGGCACATTCAGCAGGCGTATGAACAAATAATAGTTTGGGATATCTCAAACTACAATCGGCTTTAGCTAGGGATAATCCGCGCGCTTTCAATCTGCATGGGCGCTGTTAAGATCAACATCATCATTTTATTGGTTATCCAACCCAGGCAGTTCCAAAGTAACGACTAAGCCTAGACCACCCGCTTTGATATTTTTCAGGCTAATAGAGCCTTGGTAATGGTTTGCAATAATGCGGGCTATGGTTAAACCTAGGCCTGTAGTTCTAGAGTTCCTAGCGCTTGAATTTTCTGAGCGCTTAAACGGATGCAACACGTTTTCCAATTGATCGTTAGGAATACCAGGTCCGCCATCTGTAATAGTAATAATCGCTTTACAGTGCTCCCTGCTTGCATGGATATGGGCGTAACCACCATACTTGAGGGCGTTTTCTACCAAATTAGAAATACAACGTCTAATTGCGTGAGGTGAAGCAAGCACAGGCTTACCAACTTTACCAGTCAAGGTAACATCTGATCCAGCATCAATCGCATCTTGATAGATCGCGGTAATCAGCACGTCTAAGTCTACTGTTTCAAAGGGGTCATCTAAGCTCATCAATTGCGCATACACAATGCCTTGACTGATAATCTCCTGTGCATCAGCAAGGTCATCCACCAGACCATTTTTAAGATCAATATCAGCGATTTTTTCCAAACGCAGTCTTAATCGAGTTAGCGGGGTTTGCAAATCATGCACGACCCCAGCAAGCATAAAGGTGCGCTCTTCTATGTGATTGCGGATACTCTTTTGCATCGTATTAAATGCGATGGAAGCCTCACGCACTTCTGTGGGGCCCTTGGTGGTGAAAAGCGCAGGCTGTTCTATATTATTGCCTAACCGCTTGGCTGCGCTTGCTAATTCGCGTAAAGGCTGACTGGCGATACGAGCAACGATAAGTGAAAGCAGCGCTATCGTAATGAGAAAAAAGGTCGCAGTAAATAAAAAATCCCCATGAAAAAGTGGTGGTCCACCATCACGCAAAGCGACATCAATTTTTACCAAAGTACCATCGTTTAAAGTGGTTAACACAGTTGCACAGTGTTTTACCTCTGCTGCGTGACCATACTCGCTGAAGTGGCTGGGGCAGTAGTCGCCCCTGTGCTCTTCTGTTTTGAAAGCACTATCCAACCCCAGCACCTGCTTAATGGCGTTATTAAAATTAACCAGAAATGCTGTTGCTTGATGATCGCTTGCAGGTGAAGCGGTATTTGAGAAGCCGATACGAACGCCTGACTTCTCAGCGATTTCACTATAAGCGATTCTTGAAGACGGAGGAAATGAGTTTAAAATTAATAAAACCTGATGAATGTGATCAGCTGCTTGCTGCGCCTTAAACTGAATGGTCAACTCTTGGCGATAATGCTCGGCAAATGCCATCACGATGGATGCTGAGAAAATGCTGCCGCCCACCAAAATAAGAAAGACTCGACCAGTCATCGAGCTTAACAAATTTTTCATCATGATTTACTCCCTCAACTTTGGCAGTAAGTACATCAACCGAACCTTTACCTGCGTCTATCGGATCAATTGACGGCGTACTCCAAACCCTATCATGGCGATTCCCACTAACAGCATGGAGTAAGTATTTGTTTCTGGCACCGTGATTAAATTTGACTTCTTCCTAGTCATAGCACTGGCTTGAAAAATACTCAGAACTAATGTATTGATTGGAAAAGTCTTATCAAAATAGCTTAAGTCTGCAGATGAAGAAGAGCGTGGTTCATCTACATTTTTATCAAAATCACTGCTGATTTTCAATGCATTAGAACTATCCACCCTGTGTATCGCTTTAGCGGTCACATGAGACAAACTAACAAAGGAGTCCCTTGCTTGGCTAGTGCAGTGCTCATAGACTTTAGAATTTTCTGCTGAGCAATCTAAGGTTATTGCAGAAACTTCTGCTCCCTGTAGCATTATGCAAAGCCCTATAAAAACAAAACAAACGCGACTAAAATTGATATTAAGCCCCATCTAGTACCCTGTATAAAATTTTAAAAGTAAGTCATCAAACGATTGATGTCATCTGGATATCAGAGAAATCTACGCTGATTGTAGTGTTAGTTTGTAGCCTCATCTGTTGATATGGCTTTTTACGATAAAAGACTCAACAGCTAGGTCTACAATTAAGCTGATTGGACTGTATAGGAAATTAAATGGAAGTTAAATGGGGTTAACAAAAGTTAACACTTTGCTGTTGAATGCTAGGTTGGCTTTAACGCCTGCCAATACCGTTGCAGTAATTTGTTTTAGGTTATCAGGGAGTTAATGTTAAATACAACACTCCCTGCACGCCAAATTGCCCATGCAGGGAATGGGCGCTGGATAGACCACTATAGTTGCCTACTAGCAACTTACCCACTAGCAAGAATAAACTTATTACGCCCAGAATTCTTGGCTTCATAAAGCGCATGATCTGCTTCGGCAACAACCAACTCGTAATCTAACTTACCTTTAGCCAAGGCCCCACCGATACTCGCAGTAACGGAAATAGCTTTACCGTTTGATATTTGAATCTGAGCCTGCGCAATTTTTATTCTTAGCGCTTCAGCGACCTGAGCAACCATCTTACTATCGACCTCTATCAAAGTAAGCAGTATTTCCTCTCCACCGAATCTGAAGGCGAAATCTGATGGTTTGACAGACTCTGTAATTAAAGCTGCTACTTTTTGTAACACTGCATCGCCAGCCAAGTGCCCATAGGTATCATTAATTTTTTTAAAGTGATCAATATCAAGAATTAGAATAGCAAAACCAATTGAACCCACGCGCTTCTGAAGCGCTATTTCTCTAGACAGCACTGTATGCATAAAGCGCCTATTCAGCAATCTGGTTAGGCTGTCCCGCGCATTATCGATCTCAATATGGGAGTCGAAAATCTCATTAACGACAAACTTCAGTTTAACCAACTCATCTTGAATTAGGCTAAATTGATTACTAATTGCAACTCTATCGTTATATGGAGTCATTTCGAGATTAGGGAGTACTTGCTGATCAATTTTTGCAATACAGTCAATGACCTCTTTTAATTTTGGGGAGCTTTCGAACATCAGGCTTGCTTTATGTAAGAACCACATGCCAAATTCAGATCTGGCTAACTTGGGCAGGCCCAGTTCTGATGGATTGTAAAACCATACCAATATATTTCTTTCCCACTCGCTAAGGAAGGCACGCTGACGTTCTTTTTCCATCCCAATATTATTGCCCAGAGCCGCTAATCGATAGGACTCGTCCAGTCGGGTTTGGTCAGAAATAGACTTCATATACCCATGATTGCGAATCTCATAGGAAAAGCCGATCAGATTGGTCACATAAGTAACGGCTTGAATCGATTCCTGATCTGGCCAGTTTTCAGAAAGAATATTAAACAGCAACCAAGAGTTGATCATTCTCAGGCTTTTAGAAACGGCATGCGGAGGGTAGCCTATTCTCGACAACTTCTTACCCAACTCATTTTGCTCTCTTACAAAGTGATAGGCATCAACGAACTGCATTTGGAATAGCTGTCGCACCCACACTTCGAAAGTAGACACCCATTTATCCTTCATTTCCTCGGTATTGATAAGTTTTTTTAGGGCTGGGTCAGCGTTTAAATAGTTTCTATATTGAGCTAACAGGTCATGAATACGCGTGCTAAATAAATCGAAAACCAATTTAATCACGGAAGCTGGAGTCGACTCGACAATATGATTCCATTCATTGATCACTAGATCATCAAGATAGTCGATAGTTGGTTCAACTGAGTATAATGTATCATTATCTAAAGTCATATGATCACCCTTCATTTTTTGAAATTCTAATTAACGGGCTACTACTTAAATTATTTTAAAACTCAAGGCCTCATGTAATCCCTTCTGAAATGTCCACGTTTCATCGACTATCTCTGGAAATATTAATTCAACCACCCTTAAGCTTGAACCAAATTGCAGCAGGGCTGACTTTTTATAGCCACCCCTGCCAAGACTCAATTTAAATACCAACTAAGTTGATACGCTAAAAACATTAGCCACAACTCAAATTTGAAATGTCAGTCTATTTTTTATTAAAACGCCTCTAAACCCTCATTACCTAGGTACCAGTTTTTACGACCATCGCTTCCTTTTCTAGATCAGCATTTGTACTTGCATGAGAATTTGCGGGCATAAACCTTAAATTCGAATGAGCCGCTTGAAGTGATTGCCCACTACCACCTGACAATTTAAATACGCTGACTGTTTCACTGAGTGCTTTCGCTTGCTCTAATAAGGACTCAGCGGCGGCGGCGGCCTGCTCTACCAAAGCGGCATTCTGCTGAGTGGCTTCATCCATATTTGTCACTGCGGTATTTACCTGATCAATGCCTGAACTTTGTTCAGAAGAGGCTGCTGCAATTTCACTAATAATGTCAGCAACGTGTTTTACTGAGTTTACTACCTCATCCATTGTCTTACCTGCATGCTCAACTTGAGCGGTTCCCTCAGTCGTTTTATTAACCGAGTCAGTAATCAGCTCTTTAATTTCCTTCGCAGCGCTGGAGGAACGCTGCGCCAGATTACGCACCTCACCAGCGACTACCGCAAAACCTCGACCCTGCTCCCCTGCACGGGCTGCTTCTACCGCCGCATTGAGCGCAAGGATATTAGTTTGGAAGGCAATGCCATCAATCACGGCAATAATATCTTCAATCTTGCGTGCGCTTTCATTGATATTGGCCATCGTACTGACAACGTGACCGACTACCTCACCGCCCTTGACTGCGATAGCCGAGGCAGCAATCGCCAACTGATTCGCCTGTCTAGCATTATCTGCATTCCTCTTCACAGTAGAGGCAAGCTCCTCCATGCTGGCAGCCGTTTCTTCGAGGCTCGCCGCCTGTTGTTCAGTGCGAGCCGAGAGGTCATTGTTGCCTGAAGAAATTTCGCCCGCGGCTGTGTTAATGGCGTCTACCGCTTCTTTAACCACGCTAATCGGCTGTACTATCAGGTCTAATGTGTTGTTAACCCCTTCGATAATTTGACGGAATTCCCCTTTAAACTTGGTGACATCAGCACGCATGGTGACGCGACCATCAGAGGCTGCTTCAGCGAGCATCTTGGCATCAGCGCTGACCGCCTTAAGATTGCTACGCACTTGCTCGATCATGTCGTTGATGAAAGCTTTTTTTCCTGGCAATTGCACCATGGGAGCATCAAAGTCGCCCAGACCGAGCCCTTCTAGACATTTCATCGCTTGTTTTTTGACGGCAATATGTTGAAATACCATGGCGTTAACCCCTTTGGCCATTTCTTGGAAGGAGCCGTCAAATTTGGACTCATCAATCTTGACATCAATATCCCCTAAATCATGCTCAGAGCTCATATGATTCATTTCTGAGATTAATATATTGATGTTATCAATACACAGGTTTAGGTTGTTTTTAAGTGCATTGAAGTCACCTTTATAAGCAGTTGTAATCTTTGATGGGATATTCCCTTCGGCGATGCTTTCAACATAGCTGGCCGCCACATTCAAAGGAGCAATAACGGCATCTAAGGTTTCGTTGAATCCTTGAACAATTTTGCGGAAATCTCCCTCATGTTTTGTAACATCGGCACGAGTGCTTAACTTACCTTCGACGGCTGCCTGTGCCAGCATATTGACATCAACCACTAGTGCATTAATATTCTTGCGGACCTCTTCAACCGCCTCATTTACAAATGCTTTTTTGCCAGGGAATCGCTCTAATTTTGCTTGTAAATCACCTTCACCAAACTTTTTAACACAGGCTAATGACTTTTTACTCATTTCAATATGACCTGCTACCATTTTATTAATACCATTCGCCATCTCAGCATAGGCACCCTTGAAGCGATTTGCATCGACAGTGACATCAATATCCCCAGCATCATGTTGCTGACTAACGTCATTTAAAGACTGTACCAAGCTTTCAAGCGTGGATTGCAGCGTTTTAACACTGCGGGCAATACTTGATTGATCATTGTCCGCTACTACTACCTTGTGTTTAATATCTCCATTGGCAAAACTATCGGCAAGCTTTGCCAACTCGTCAGGTTCACCCCCTAGCTGACGGATGAGATTGCGCGCAAATGACCAACAAAATAGGCCAATCGCGATTGCCACTAGCAATGTAATAAGTATTGCAATTTCAACGGCATAGCGCTGTATAGCAATGGCATCGGTTCGTGCATTTTTTGCTAACGATACGTTGTAATTCAACTCAGTTTGAATAGCCTCAACCAATTGATCGTACGCAGGAAGCAGCTCTTCGCGAACCACAACTTCAGATTCTTTTGCCTTATTCTCTCTAGAAAGATTGATTACTTTTTGCTGAGGCGCCTCTATCGCATCTACTCGGGCAAGCAGTTCGCCATACATTTTTTGTTCTTTTTCATCAGAAACACAGCTAAGCCCATTACATGCATCTTTTGCATACTTAATTATCTTTTCATCTAGGGCACTTTTGTATTGATTAATTTTATTTTCTGAATCAGTCAGCGCTGTTGGAGCGGTTATGATCACATGAGCCAATGTCTCGGTACGTAAGTTATTCGTGGCCTCCATAATCTTTAAAAATTGCATGTAGGTTGGCACTGTATTGACATAGGCATAACTGGCCGATTTGAATACCTTACCCATTTGGTAATAGCTACTACCCGCCAATCCTGCTAATCCCAATAAAACACCTCCTGTAAGTAACATCAATTTTCTTGCCACTGTTAACTTCATCATATTCTCCAGAAACTAGTTATAAAAATCGCAAAACTTAACTGGACTTAGCCAAACACATTCCGTAAAAGTCCAATTTGGTGTTTATACTAATGCTTATAAAAAGCTAATGAATTGTCGATCTGCAAGGTAATTGCCCTTTAATTTAACAAATTGGCACAAAACGTCTAGAGAATAACCAACTTGTGCTTGAGTGCTTCTCAGGTAACGTTTGTTTTGTAATCCTATAAATAATCATTATCGAACGGCAAATGCCGTGAATATCTCCTTTGCTGTATAAATTGGACTTGTCATGTCATCTAATTTTTCCAGTGTTTTTTGACTTTGGAAAGCACTTCTTAACTTTGACAAATATCGCGTTAATTATTTCAAATTATTGATTTTAAATATAAATAATTAAAAAACAATACATGTCACTTTGTCAGTGACAGCTCCTTAAACTTACGTTGACCCTCATCTTTTACGGCCTTACATCCATAAAAGTCCATTTATTTGTATCACTACTATTTGAAGTAGCATTATTCGCAAGCAGCAATACCAATAAAGTCAATATCCTTACTTAAGGCGACATACCAAATTCTAATGAAAATTTCATCAAACTATTGTTTTTAATAAAGTATATTAACTAATTATTATCATTAAGAAATTAAATGGCTTATTTTTTATAATAATTTAAATGGAGAAATCAGTCCTCACAATTAACAATTTTTTACATTTAACCACTTAATTACCACTTAAAGAGCATGCTAAGATCGACTTGTCCTGTGATGTAAATCCAAAAAAAAACAACTTCCATGGGAGCGATGGAATGGTCACTTTGTGGATAATTATGTTTGGTTTTATTGCTGGGATCATTGCCAGATTGGCCATGTCTAGTAGTTACAATCCAATAGGTTTTTTGATAGCAACGACATTAGGGATTGGCGGCTCTTTAGCTGTAACTTATCTAGGCCATTTGACGGGGTGGTATAAGGCGGGAAGCGCAGAAGGCCTCATTGGAGCATTCGTCGGCGCCATGGCATTACCTGCGCTTTACCACTTAGCAATCAGGAAATAATACTACTCACATTGTAAGCATAAACAATTCACTGAAAAATCAATGCTCGGTTTAGCATGTCAAACTTATGACTTTATAAAAGAGAGGCCATCAACATAATGCGCATTGAAGATTATCTAATCGAAAAGCAAGAAACCCAAATTGCCAATCTTATGAAAATTGCGAATTTGGTTATTATTATAGTATCAGCGTGTTTCTTGGGGTTTTATATCGCTATCAAAAGTTGGGAGATTGCAAGTTTAGAACTAGCAATGCTAATGATCGGACTATTATCAACATGGTACTGCATTCAGAAAAATTTTAGATCAGTGGCTTTTATCAGCATCCCGCTTTTTTATATTGTGATCTGTTATAAATGCACTTTCTTTGACGTACCAAATGCGGTTGCCCCAAGATCTGTCCATAATTACCTCTTACCCTTGGCTGTGTATGCGTTTATTTTGACTCAAGACACAGGCAGATACTTAAAGTACGTGATGCCTGTATCGATTCTTCTTACGTACTTAATATTTGCCTGTACAAAATTGGGCTTCGACTTGTCCACCCTAGATAGCCAGACCAGACTTATGATGGGATGGATCCACAATAGCATTGCCGTTTCAGTGCTCTGCATTTCCGTATTTTTAGTTTAACCATTCTATTCGTTAAATCTGTCTGTTGACTTTAAGAAAGCGTAACCAAAAATGCTGCGCGTTGAAGATTACCTAATTGAAAAGCAAGAGGCCAAAACTGCCTATCTTATGAAAATTGCAAATTTGGTGATCATTGCAATATCAGCAGGTTTGTTGGTTTTTTATATAGCGATTAAAAGTTGGGGGATTGCAAGTGTTGAGTTGGCACTGCTTATCGTTGGGTTACTGTCAACGTGGTATTGCACACAAAAAAAATTTAAAGCAGTTACTTATATAAGCATTCCCCTTTTTTTTATTGTGATATGTTTTAAGTGCCTATTCTTTGATGTGCCAAACGCGACTGTGCCAAGAGCCGTTCATAATTACTTACTACCTTTGGCGGTATATGCATTTATTTTGACTCAAGACAAAAGTAGATACTTAAAGTATGTAATGCCCGTATCGATACTTCTTACCTATTTGGTATTGGGATGTACAAAATTAGGCTTCAACTCGTCTATTTTAGATAATGAGACCAGGCTTATAATGGTATGGATTCATAATACCGTGGCAGTTTCGGTGCTCTGCATTTCCGTATTTATCGTTCGATCGGAACATAACATTCGAGTGGCTCTCGAACTTGAGTTGAGCAAGGCCATTTTAAAAAGAGAGCTTGAAGTCTACTTTCAGCCACAAGTGGATGCCACTGGCACAACGATAGGCGCTGAAGCGCTGGTTAGATGGGAGCACCCAATCTTCGGCACTATTATGCCCGACACTTTTATTGCTACTGCCGAACAAACAGATTTAATTTTACACCTAGGCAGACAAGTATTGGAGGCAGCGTGTAATCAATTAGCAAGCTGGGCAAAAGATGCTAATACCGCGCACTTAACCCTTTCTGTCAATCTCAGCGTAAAACAGTTTCAAGATCCCGCACTTGTGCAAAACATTGCCGTACTTCTTGAAAATACCGAAATTAATCCCCAAAAACTAAAACTTGAAGTGACAGAAAGTGTTTTTGTTAACGACTTAGAGGTAGTTTCGAAGAAAATGACCCAGCTGAAAGCACTCGGGATAAAATTCTCTTTAGACGATTTTGGAACAGGCTACTCCAGCTTAACCTACCTTAGATATCTTCCGCTAAGTGAGCTGAAAATTGACAAGTCGTTTATCAAAGATGTGCTTAGCAACACCAGAGATGCAGCTATTGCAAAAATGATCATCAGTCTAGCAAAAGAGTTAAATGTTGCAGTAATTGCCGAGGGGGTAGAAACCGCGGCACAAAGAATATTTTTAATCGAGCATGGATGTCTTAATTTCCAAGGTTATCTCTATAGCCGCCCATTACCAGCCGCTAGGTTTAATGAATTTGTCATTAACCAATCAAATAACCCACCATAAAAATGATCGTTATGCAGGATATTGACTACATAAGTCATCACGTCTCAACATCAGCACCAACTCACGCAAAACCATATAATCTTGCTCAAGTTGTATGTTTAGAAATCAAGATACAACTTTCTTTTTACTATGGAATGAACCAGTCATTTTCAGGTAATTCTTAGAGTTTTTCTGACTGGCCAGTCATTTACATAGCCAGGCTATTAACCTGCACCCTATACTCATGTAAAATCATTTACCTGTACTAACTGCTTATGTTAACTATTTTTTAATGGGGTGTGAAAATATGAATAAAAATAACACGTTAATGCAAAGCAACGCCTGCAAGTTGCAAGAAGTGGCATAAATGGCAATTTGTGAGCTTTGTAAGACCGCAGGGGGCGAACTGTTATGGCAAGATGAGTTTTGCCGTGTGGTGAGCGTTAATGACCATGACTACCCAGGATTTTGTCGCGTTATTTTGAATAGCCACACCAAAGAGATGAGCGACTTAACCCTTGAGGAGCAGGGTCGATTAATGACTGTCGTTTTTTTAGTGGAACAAGTCATTCGCGATGTGATGAACCCAGACAAAATTAATCTAGCCAGCTTGGGCAACAAAACGCCACATATGCATTGGCATATTATTCCCCGTTACCAAAAAGATAAACACTTTCCCAACCCGATTTGGGGAACTTCAATGCGTGAAAACTATCCACACACCCTAGATACAATTACTGCGCTTAAACTGAAAAATCAAGTTCAAAAAGTTTTAGGTTAGCTTTATAGAGGTACAAAACGCTGTCACTCGCCTTTAAGTTGGCGTCATTCTTGCATATTTATTTCATAATTTGCCGATATAATTTATTCAATCACCACATTAAAGTAAAAGGAAGTCTCTTGGAAAAAATTATCGAAAATATCATTTTTCGTAGCCGTTGGGTGCTTGCACCTATGTATTTAGGCTTGGTAGGCGGCTTAGCATTTATGCTGATTAAATTTGCTCAGGAATTTTTTCATATCACCATTCATATTTTCGATATGCCCGAACGCGAAGTCGTGCTATCTATTTTGGCTTTGGTAGACATTACATTAGTCGCCAATTTATTAATTATGGTGATTTTTAGTGGTTACGAAAATTTTGTTTCAAAAATTGATGTGGCTGACCATGTCGACAGACCTGACTGGATGGGCAAAGTAGATTACTCAGGGTTGAAACTTAAATTGATAGGCTCAATTGTGGCTATTTCGGCGATTGATCTGCTTAAGGCATTTATGCATCAATCTGACCCAAGCGTTACGGCGCTGAATAACACCCAAATGGCGTGGATGGTGGGCGTACATGCCACCTTTATCATTTCAGGCGTGCTTTTTGCCATCATGGATAAAATTGCTGACTCTAACCACCCCCATAAATAACATTCATCTGAAATAGATTAAGTTTTAGTATTGTAAGGAATCTCTTGGAAAATCAGTTCTGGGTTAGTGTAACCAATGCAGGTGATAGTGGTTTGTTGTTGCCTATAGGGGTAATTCTCATTTTATTACTCGGCACATTAGAATCATTGCGCGCTGCATTTTTATTCACGCGTAGCCTGATACTTTGCTTGGTCGCGTTGGTACTTATTAAGCTGGTATTCATTTCCTGCGGCAAGTATTGGGATTTAGGTATTACTAGCCCAAGTGGGCACACGGGCCTGAGCGTGATGATTTATGGCAGTTTGGCAACGGTGCTGATGAAACAAGTGCCTGTAGAATGGAAGGTTATCGTTGCCTATTTAGCCATAACCGTGGTTGGTTTTATTGCTTACTCGCGCATTGTGCTTGGCGCCCACTCTTGGGGCGAGGTTTTGGTGGGTGGGTCAATAGCGCTCATAGCGCTGATGACCTTTGCGCTACCTTACGCTAAACTCAAACATCCCAAAATTAAACTCGGCCTGTTTTTTGGGGTACTGGCTACAGGCACGATGCTTACTTATGGCCTACATGCCCCAGCCGAACCCGTCGTTCAAACCGCGGCATCTTATTTAAAGATCAGACTCAATATCTGTAACTAGACGTTAAGATTGCGTTTATTCAAGCATCAGGCGCTCTACCGTTTGATGTTTGATCAGATGCGTATCAATAATGTCATCTATATCCTCTAAATCTACAAAGCGATACCAGATAGCTTGCGGATAAATCACTAACAATGGCCCTTCAACACAGCGATCTAAACAACCCGCACGATTAACCCGCACTTGATGCTGACCATTTAAATTAAGCGCTTTCACCCGCGCTTTCATATGATTAAAAGCCGCCTCGGCTCCATGATTCATACAACAATCTGCGCCCTCATCCCGTTGGTTCAAACAGAAAAAAATATGATATTGAAAATGTGACATGGGTGGTTCCTATCATGCTTGCCGTTATTGCAAGGTATCAACTGCTAAAAAAGCTATTCAGACTTGGTAGCCAAGCCATCTTCTTTGGTAAATGTCCACGTCCTGGTGATGTCTATCACATCGGTATCTTTGCTCAGGCTTTCAGGAAATTTAGGGTAGGGGGCAGCAATTTCAACAATATGTCTTGCCCCCTCATCTAAAATACGATGCCCAGAGGATTGATTAATCTTAATTTTATCTATGCTTCCGTCAGACTTAATGGAAACGGTCATGCGCAGTTTTCCATATATCTTTTGTTCTTTGGCAGCAGTTGGGTAATTTAAATTACCAACTTTCTCCACCTTTTGACGCCAGGACTCAACATAAGTCGCAAAACGATACTCTTGCGTGCGTGCACCCAGCGCCTTGCGCTTGGGGCGCTTTTGATACTCATCTTGCTGCTTAGCAATTTGTGCTTCAAGACGAGCTATTTCTAAGCTGGTTTCCATCAAATCTTTAGCGTTTGCATTATTAATACTTGCCTGGGCCTGCCCCTCGGCTGGGGAAACTGCAGTGGCTAGGTGCGTAGGCTTGGTTTCAATTTTTTTGATCGAGTTAAGTTGCGTCATGATCTCTTGCGCTTGCCTTTCAAGCTCCGCCACCCGTTCTTGCTGACGCTCTTCTTCAGCTTGGGCTTTTGCCGCCTGCATAGCAGCAGAGGCAGCTTGCGTCTGTTCTGCCACAGTTAACTCAGAGGTTTTAATTTTAGGTGGGGGTAGTGCAGATTTCATTTGCCGATTTTCTTCGGTATTCCCGCCGCGATCCAAATTCGCCTGCGCAAGTGCATCTGCTTTTTTAGGCTTGGATTTTGTTTTTGCATTCACTAACACCACATCCAAGGCTGGCATTTTGTCTTTTTCAAAGCGCAAACTAGGATAGGTAAAATTAACCGACGCAATTAAAGCAATGTGCAAAATGGCCGAAGCCAAAACGGCGATGCTCAAAGGGCTAAGTTTTTTGATGGAAAAACTAGTCAACTAGCCAGTCTCTCTAGCAATTTAGCATGAATGCCGCCGAAGCCGCCGTTGCTCATAATAAGGATATGGTCACCAGATTTAGCTTCTTGCGCTATGGCCGAAATTAGCGCTGTTAAATCTTCACTCACTACTGTTTTATTCGCGATAGGTTGCAGCGCTTCCTGTGCATCCCAGCCTAAATTTGCGCTATAACAAAACACTTGATCGGCATCCACCAAGCTAGCAGGTAGTGCATTTTTCATCACGCCGAGTTTCATGGTATTAGAACGGGGCTCAAGCACGGCGAGGATTCTGGCTTTTCCTACTTTGTGGCGCAACCCTGCAACAGTGGTCGTAATCGCAGTGGGGTGATGGGCAAAATCATCGTATACGGTAATGCCATTGACCACACCACGTATTTCCATGCGACGTTTTACATTTTTAAACTCAGCTAATGCAGCAATCGCCACTTGCGGTGACACTCCCACATGGCGAGCAGCGGCAATAACCGCTAAAGCATTCATACGGTTATGGTCGCCTAAAATATCCCATACCACTCGTCCCATTAGTTGTTGATTAAACAGCACATTAAAACTGCCATCGGCCTCTAAATTAGCTGATTGCCAGCCCGCTTGCGCTGGTTCGCCTGCAAAGTATTCTACTGGCGACCAACAGCCACGCTTTAGCACACGCTGCATAGATGCTTCGCGTCCGTTGACTACGACCAGGCCTTGTTGCGGCACAGTACGCACCAGATGATGAAACTGTTTTTCAATCGCCGCTAAATCTTCAAAAATATCTGCGTGGTCATACTCTAAATTGTTCAAAATCGCCGTACGTGGGCGGTAGTGCACAAATTTGGAACGCTTATCAAAAAATGCCGTATCGTATTCGTCAGCCTCAATCACAAAAAACGGCGAGATGCTTTTTTCATCTTGCTTGGGCGCCGCCGGCAAACGCGCAGAAATGCCAAAATTTTCTGGCACACCGCCAATTAAAAAACCAGGCGCTAACCCTGCATACTCCAACACCCAGGCTAACATCGAGCTAGTCGTCGTTTTACCATGGGTGCCTGCTACAGCCAACACCCATTGACCTTGCAATACGTTCTCCGCCAACCATTGCGGGCCTGAGATATAGGGTAAGCCCTGATTGAGGATTTCCTCCATCAATGGGTTACCGCGCGACACTACATTGCCAATCACATAAATATCAGGATTGAGCTTCATTTGGTCAGGAGAAAAGCCTTCGACAAGCTCAATACCTTGCGACTCTAATTGCGTGCTCATTGGCGGGTAAACATTGGCATCGCAGCCCGTGACACGATGTCCCGCTTGTTTGGCTAGCACCGCAATACCGCCCATAAATGTACCGCAAATACCAACAATGTGAATATGCATATAATCAGTTCTAAAAATTTTCTCAATTGTAACAAACTCAATGCATAACTCGTATTGAGAGTTGTCTATCATGCATTAAAAAGTAAAAACTTTTAAATCGGCCTCAAGTATTCGAAGTATTTGCCGATATGTATTTACCATCAGTTTGAATAGTGACTTATCGAGCTTATAGTACACAAATGAAATACGGCTATACTTTTTCAACTGTCAAAAAGAGATTAGGGTCGATTGAATGAATCAAACCGCCATTTTAATGGGTGAGTCGAGCAATCCTGAAGTATTTTTAGGTCGCCAACCCATATTAGACCAGCAGCGTAAAATTGTAGCCTATGAGCTTTTGTTTCGCTCGGCCAATAGCCTGCTTGAAGGCCACATCAATGACGATGTAGCGGCCACTTCAGCCGTGATTATTAATACTTTAAGCCAGTTTGGCATACACCACGTCATCAGCAACCATCTTGGGTTTATTAACGTATCTGCCAGTTTCCTGATGAGTGAGACACTAGAACTATTACCGCCAGAGCGCATTGTGCTCGAGATTTTAGAAGATGTGCCGATTACCACGCCCATTATTCAACGTTGCAAAGAACTTAAAGAACTAGGCTTTAAAGTCAGCCTGAATAACTTTAAATATCGTTCCGAGTACGCACTTTTATTGCCAATTCTTGATTTTATAAAGGTGAACGTAGCCACGACCCCAACTGACAAACTGAGCTTGCTGATACCGCAGCTAAGAAAGTACTCAAAGGCCAAATTAGTTGCAGAAAATGTAGAACTAGAAAGTGATTTTCTCACCTGTAGTCCGCTTGGCTTTGATCTTTACCAGGGGTTTTTCTTTGCAAAACCCACCATACTCCATAGCAAAAAACCGCAAAGCTATCATACAAGCTTGATGCGCATTATGGGCATGTTACTGGGTGACGCCAACCTGACCCAGCTAGAGCCTATTTTTAAAGATAACCCCAGTTTAAGTATTAATTTGCTCAGGCTAGTTAACTCTGTTGCCATTATTGGCAGTCGAGCGCCAGTAAACTCGTTACGACAAGCGATTGTAGTACTGGGCCAAAAACAATTATTGCGCTGGGTACAATTGTTACTTTACGCATCACCAGATGGTACTGCAGGTAGCAGTCTATTGCTGCAAGTGGCAAACCGTGCGCGCTTGATGGAGTTGCTAGCCAAGAAAATGGATAGTCATGTGCACAACTTAAGCGACCAAGCGTTTATGGTCGGCATGCTTTCCATGGCAGACGTAGTGATGCATACACCACTGACAGAAGTGCTTGATTCGGTTGGACTATCAGATGAAATGCGCCTAGCCATATTACAACAAGAGGGCGAATTAGGTGCGCTGCTCGTGCTTGCAGAACTCATAGAAGAGGGCAACTTTGCGGCTGCAAACGACAAAATTCGCGGTATGGGGATTTCAGTGAATGAGCTCACTGAAATCCAATTGCAAGCGATGCAGTGGTCATCAGAGTTGGAAAGTCAAAGTAGCTAGCATATCAAAAAGGAAAACCAGAAAACATTAATCGACCACGAAATCGTGGTCAGATGTTCTTTGCATGACCCAACTTGCCTAAGCCTAACTTAAATTCGGCGCCAGCCACCGCTCCAAATACTCTTTAGGTAAGTTGCGACGCTGCGCCATATCCTCTAACTGATCCGTACCAATCTTGTCCACGCTAAAGTATTTTGCCTCTTGATGGGCAAAGTAGAAGCCAGCCACCGCTGCAGCGGGCTGCATTGCGAACGATTCGGTCAGTTGCATATCAATTTCATCGCATTGCAAAAGCTTAAACATATCGGCTTTTACCGTGTGGTCTGGGCAAGCTGGGTAGCCAGGAGCAGGGCGAATGCCTTGGTATTCTTCTTTAATCAAGGCTTCATTGCTTAAATTCTCGCCCGTTGCATAGCCCCATAAGTCAGTACGCACGCGGTAATGCATATACTCGGCAAAGGCTTCGGCCAAGCGATCCGCAATGGATTTGAACATAATGCTGCTGTAGTCATCATGTTCGGCTTCAAATTGCGCAAGGCGTTTTTCCATGCCTAGGCCGCCAGTCACCGCGAAGAGACCAATGTAATCATCAGTACCTTTAGGCGAAATAAAGTCTGCCAAACATTGATTAGGTCGCGCTACGCCATCAATCACGGGTTTAACCGTTTGCTGACGCATGCCATAGTAGGTAAACGCGACCTGACTACGAGTGTCATCGGTGTAGATTTCAATATCATCATCATTCACGGTGTTGGCTGGCATCAGCGCAATGACACCATTGGCTGTGAGCCAGCGACCATCGATGATTTTCTTGAGCATGGCTTGGCCTTCAGCAAACACTTTAGTGGCTGCCTCGCCCACTACAGGGTCTTTTAAAATCGCAGGGTAGAAACCTGCTAAATCCCAAGTTTGGAAGAAAGGCGCCCAGTCGATATATTGCGCAATCAGGCTTAAATCAATATTTTTAAATACACGACGACCAATAAATTTAGGTTTTATGGGCGCATTTTTCCCTGTGAAACTGAGCTTAGCCTTATTGGCACGCGCTTCTGCCAGCTTAAGCAAAGGTACACCTTTTTTGTTAGCGTGCTGCGTGCGTGCTTTTTCGTAATCGGCTTGAATTTCTGCCAAGTATGCCCCACGGGTTTCAGGGGTGAGCAAATTTTGCATCACAGAAACTGAGCGCGAGGCATCGGCTACATAAATCACCGGGCCGTCATAATTTGGCGCAATTTTCACCGCAGTATGGGCGCGTGAGGTGGTTGCGCCGCCAATCAGTAACGGTGTTTTTGCGCCGTGGAAATGCGGGTCACGTTGCATTTCTTTCGCCACATAGGCCATTTCTTCAAGCGAGGGCGTAATTAAGCCCGATAAGCCAATAATGTCAGCATTTTCAGCTTTGGCCATGGCAAGAATCTCTGCCGCTGGCACCATCACACCCATATTCACCACTTCAAAATTATTACATTGCAACACGACAGATACGATATTTTTGCCAATATCGTGTACATCGCCTTTTACTGTGGCGATAACGACTTTGCCCTTGGCTTTTGCTTTTACGCCAGTGCGCTGCTCTTCAAGTAATTTTTCTTCTTCAATAAAGGGGATGAGGTGAGCCACTGCAGATTTCATCACGCGAGCAGATTTCACCACTTGTGGTAAGAACATTTTGCCCTGGCCAAATAAATCGCCCACCACGTTCATGCCGTCCATCAACGGGCCTTCAATCACATTGATTGGGCGACCGCCTTTTGCCATCACTGCTTGTCTGGCTTCTTCGGTATCTTCAACAATAAATTCGGTAATACCATGCACCATGGCATGTTCTAGGCGCTTTTGCACGGGAACAGGATTTTCAGGCGTACCGCGCCATTCAAGCGTAGCAGCCTCTTTCTTTCCGCCAGCTTTAAGCGTTCCCGCAAGCTCAATCAGGCGCTCGGTAGGTGCAAGCAGATTGTTAGGGTCAGTGATACGGTTAAGCACCACATCTTCTACGCATTGCTTAAGTTCAGGCGCTAAATCGTCATACACGCCCATCATGCCCGCGTTGACGATACCCATGGTCATCCCCGCTTTAATTGCGTGATACAAGAATACAGTGTGTATCGCCTCGCGCGCAGGGTCATTACCGCGGAAACTAAAGCTAACGTTTGAAACGCCCCCCGAAATTTTGGCGTGGGGCAGATTTTCTTTAATCCAGCGCGTGGCATTAATGAAGTCCACCGCATAGTTATTATGTTCTTCAATACCCGTCGCAATAGCGAAAATGTTAGGGTCGAAAATAATATCCTCAGGCGGGAAATCAACCTCTGTTACCAATAAATCATAAGCACGCTTACAAATCTCGATCTTGCGCTCAAAGGTATCCGCCTGACCTTTCTCGTCGAAGGCCATCACAATAATAGCAGCACCATAACGACGGCATAATTTGGCTTGACGCAAAAACTCCTGCTCGCCCTCTTTCATGGAGATGGAGTTTACAATCGCCTTGCCTTGCACACACTTGAGACCTGCTTCGATGACATTCCACTTGGAAGAGTCAATCATAATCGGCACGCGTGCAATATCTGGCTCAGAGGCAACCAAATTGAGGAATTTTGTCATGGCAGCAACGGCATCTAACATGCCTTCGTCCATATTAATGTCGATGACTTGTGCGCCATTTTCGACTTGTTGACGGGCAACACTTAGCGCTTCTTCATATTGCTCGTTGATAATCATACGCGCAAACGCTTTAGAGCCCGTGACGTTGGTGCGCTCGCCCACGTTTACAAACAACGAGTTTTCATCAATGGTAAAAGGCTCTAAACCAGAGAGCTTAGTATTTGGAGGTAATTCTGGCACTTTACGCGGGGCAATAGGCGCCACCGCTTCGGCAATCGCTTTGATATGCGGTGGCGTGGTACCGCAGCAGCCGCCAGCCACATTTAAAAAGCCACTTTCTGCAAACTCTTTGACCAAGGCTGAGGTATCCGCAGGCTCCTCATCAAAACCTGTGTCACTCATAGGGTTGGGCAAACCTGCATTGGGGTAAATACAGACAAAGGTATCCGCAACTTTTGATAACTCCTCTGCATACGGACGCATTAATGTCGCGCCAAGGGCACAGTTAAGACCGATAGTGAGTGGTCTAGCGTGACGTACCGAGTTCCAAAATGCAGGCACAGTTTGACCCGACAAAATGCGGCCAGAAGCATCGGTGACCGTCCCCGAAATCATAATGGGTAAGCGATTACCCGTTTGGTCAAAGTAGGTTTCAATGGCAAACAAGGCTGCTTTACAGTTAAGCGTATCAAAAATAGTTTCAACCAGCAGAATATCTGCGCCGCCTTCAACTAAAGCAAAGGTTTGTTCTAAATACGACTTCACCAATTGGTCAAAAGTAACATTACGTGCCGCTGGGTCGTTCACGTCTGGGGAAATAGAGGCCGTTTTAGGGGTCGGCCCAAGTGCACCTGCGACAAAACGTGGTTTGTCAGGCGTACTGTATTTGTCACACGCGGCTTTTGCCAGCTTGGCCGATTGCACGTTCATTTCGTAGACCAAATGCGCCATTTGGTAATCATCTTGCGCGACGGATGTCGCACCAAACGTATTGGTTTCAATAATATCAGCACCCGCCGCCAGATATTGCTCGTGTATCTCTTGAATCACATGTGGTTGCGTGAGCGAGAGCAATTCGTTATTGCCTTTTACAAACAACTCTCTTTTTGAACCATCAGCCACTTCATGCGATAAACCGCAACCACAGCCATCACCTTTGGGGCAGAAATTACCCTTAAAATCAGCAAAGCGACCATTTACGCCGCCACGATAATCTTCCTCAGTCAACTTGTAACGTTGAATCATCGTACCCATCGCGCCGTCTAAAATGAGGATGCGCTTGGCGAGCAACTCGCGAAGTAGCACTTCTGTTGCTGAGATTTGGTTTGTTGTCATAGGTAAGGTGATGATTTACAAGATACTATAAAGGTGTTTATTTTAGCACGGAGTGTGTCAAACCCACATGCCATCGGCATTAGCTAGCAATTTCATTGCGCCGATATTGCACCGCCTCGGCGATATGTTGCGTTTCTATTGTATCGCTCGCCGTGAGGTCAGCAATGGAGCGCGCGACTTTAAGTATGCGGTGATAAGCGCGTGCTGAAAGATTGAGCTTAGCAATGGCCATTTTCAGCAAGTTTAAACCTGCCTCATTGGGTGTACAAAAGGTGTCAATTTCTTTGCTGGATAACAAGAAGTTTGCTTTACCTTGTCGCTCTATTTGGCGGCTTCTCGCTGCATTGACGCGATTTTTGATAATTTCGCTACTTTCACCAGTAGCCGCACTGGTCATTTCCGCTTCTTGAAGCGCAGGTACCTCAATATGCAAGTCTATCCTATCCAGCAGGGGCCCTGAAATTTTACCGCGATACCGTGCCACTTGGTCAGGCGTGCAACGGCACTTGTTGTTGAAATGCCCTAAATAGCCACATGGGCATGGGTTCATGGCAGCAATCAACTGAAATCGCGCAGGGAAATCTGCCTGACGTGCAGCCCGAGAAATGGTGATATGTCCGCTCTCTAAAGGCTCACGCAATACCTCTAATACTTTGCGATCAAACTCGGGCAACTCATCTAAAAATAAAACGCCATGATGCGCTAATGAAATCTCTCCTGGCCGAGGAATTCCGCCACCACCAACGAGCGCTACCCCAGAAGCGGTATGATGCGGCGACCTAAATGGCCTGCGCTTCCAATCAGCAGATTTGAACACGCCATTGAGTGACTGAATCGCAGCCGACTCAAGCGCCTCCTGCTCCGTCATGCTTGGCAATATGCCTGCAAAGCGACTTGCGAGCATAGACTTACCCGTTCCAGGTGGCCCCGCCATCAATATACTATGCCCACCTGCTGCCGCGATTTCTAATGCGCGTTTCGGCAGAGATTGTCCTTTGACCTCGCTAAAATCAGGATATATATAAGGTTGATGCTCAATCTGCGGTTGATATGGCGTAATTAAAGTGTGACCACTTAAATGTGCGCATACTTCCAGCAGAGATTTGGCAGGCAAAATCTCCACGTCACTCACCAAGGCAGCCTCTGCTGCACTCTCTTCTGGCAGCACAAATGCACGACTTGTTTGTGTTGGCTGCGATTGCGCAATATTTACCGTCATTGCCAGCGCGCCACGAATCGGACGCAGCGCACCCGTCAATGCCAACTCACCAGCAAACTCATATCGGTCCAACGCGTCTTTAGGAATTTGCCCAGAAGCGGCCAAAATCCCTAAAGCAATAGGCAAATCATAACGCCCGCTTTCTTTGGGTAAATCAGCAGGGGCCAGATTAACGGTGATGCGTCGCGCTGGGAACTCAAATTGCGCGGTTTGCAGTGCTGCACGCACACGGTCTTTGCTTTCTTTCACCTCGGTTTCTGGCAAGCCTACAATCGTAAAGCTTGGCAAACCATTGGCTAGATGAACCTCAACCACAACCTCAGGCGCATTCATCCCAGACAAAGCACGACTTTTGAGGACAGCTAAACTCATATTAGACGATTAAAATCCAATTTAACAAGCAGTAACACTATCATGCAGGTGATTGAATTGTAACGACATGTAACAGATTTGATGAGATTGTTGTATTTTTACAACAATTATTGCGCACTGTTGCGGCTGGACTCTAACGCATCTA
Organism: Methylophilaceae bacterium; assembly: GCA_036504995.1. GTDB lineage: Bacteria > Pseudomonadota > Gammaproteobacteria > Burkholderiales > Methylophilaceae > DASXUG01. Next base: position 282,259 of record DASXUG010000005.1, read on the forward strand.
ATCTTTCTTGTAACAAATCGAGCTTTTCTCTTGTAACCCGCAATAGCTCGGCCTGCACATCAAATTCCTCTCTAGACACAAGCTCCAACTTGGTGAGTGCGCCCTGCAACAGTGCATGAATGTTTTTTTCTAAATCAGCCAATGGGGAGCTAGATGATAACTCTTTAATTTTTAAAGATAAATCTTGTAATATTTGATTGCTTAGCATCTTAAATTCCATTATTTAAATTGATATTTAACAAACTCACTGTGCATTTTAGTCGAAAAGGCGCACCATGCAAGTGCGATATAAACGTAATTAAATTGTTGTAAACAGTTAGATATTGTCATTGTTTCATATAGATGTTTATTTTAGTATTGTAATTCGATGTTTTTAATCGTTTTGTCTTTTTGGCATGAGTGTTGCTTAATGTTTTTGTCATATTTTTTGTTTTTTGTAACAGTCTTTTTATCATTCGAAAGGAAACACAATGCGTAAATCGTTATTAACGATGGCAGTATTAGCGGCAATCGCTGCACCACACCTAGTATTCGCGGAAGAGGCTAAGGCTGAAGAAGCTAAAGCGCCATACACGATTGCTTACAACGTGGGCTTGTATAGCCAATACATGTTCCGTGGATTAACACAAACTGGCAATGGTCCAGCAGTTCAAGGTGGCGCGGATTGGACTCATGAGAGCGGTTTCTACTTGGGTACTTGGGCCTCAAATATTAAATGGTTGAAAGCAGCTCAAGCTTACAATACATCAGGCGTTGAAGTTGATCTGTACGGCGGCTATCGCAACACAATCCCATCAACTGAAATTGGTTACGATATTGGCTTATACCAATACTTGTACACTGGCAACCCTGTAGGATCTGATGGTGTAACAGCTAACACTATGGAAGCAACCATTGGTCTTAGCTACCAATGGCTAAGTGCTAAAGCTTGGGTTATTGCTACGAAAGATGGCTTGGGAGTGCAAGATGCACAAGGCTCATATTACCTAGAACTTAACGCAAACTATCCAATCTTGGATACTGGAATCGTTGCAATTGCACACGTTGGCCGCCAAGAGTTCGAAGGTTCTGGTGCTTTTGCATTGAGTACTGGCTGCTCTAGCAATAGCTGCTTGTCTTACACCGATTGGAAAATTGGCGCCACTAAATCATGGGATAACGGTGTAACGGTTGGTGGGTACTACACTGACACCAACGTTAACAGTGCCTTATACACGGATTTATCAGGTGAGCAGTTAGGTAATGGCACGTTCACAGCGTACGTAATGAAAACATTTTAATTTGTAACTCGTAATACCCAGCAAGTTAGTTAAGCAACCTAACTTGCTGGTTTCAACATCACTCACCAGGAGACAACAATGAAATTCGTATCCGCGATTATCAAGCCGTTTAAGCTTGATGAGGTTCGTGAAGCTTTGTCCGCTATTGGCGTACAGGGCATCACTGTGACCGAAGTAAAAGGTTTTGGCCGTCAAAAAGGGCACACTGAGCTGTATCGTGGTGCTGAGTATGTGGTTGATTTCTTACCAAAAGTAAAATTAGAAGTCGCTATTAAAGACGACATGTTAGATCAAGTAATTGAAGTGATTGAAAAATCAGCCACCACGGGCAAAATTGGCGATGGTAAGATTTTCATCTTTAATCTTGAACAAGTTTATCGTATCCGTACCGGCGAAACCGGTCCTGACGCGTTATAGGGGAGAAATCACAATGAAAAGAATTTTATCTACACTCGCATTAGTCAGCGCCTTAGGTCTAGGCGTTTTTGGTGCAAGTCAAATGAGTTTTGCAGAAGATGCTGCGCCTGCAGCAACTACAGAAGCGGCCCCTGCAGCCGCCCCAGCTGATGCTGCACCTGCCCCTGCGGCCGAAGCGGCGCCTGCAGCAGCGGAAGCGGCCCCAGCAGCACCAGTGCCAAATAAAGGCGATACTGCTTGGATGATCGTTGCAACCTGCTTAGTATTGATGATGTGTGTGCCAGGTTTGGGTCTGTTCTACGGTGGTATGGTACGTACTAAAAATATGCTTTCAGTATTAATGCAAACATTTATGCTGACTTGCTTCTTGGGCGTGTTGTGGGCAGTTTACGGTTACAGCATTGCGTTTACGCAAGGTAGCACGCCATTCTTTGGTGGTTTTGATCGCTTATTCTTAAGCGGCATGACACCAGATTCAGTGGCGGCAACTTTCAGTAAAGGCGTTGTAATTCCTGAATATATCTACATGTGCTTCCAATTAACGTTTGCTGTCATTACGCCAGCGTTGATCGTGGGTGCTTTTGCTGAGCGCATGAAGTTCTCCGCAATGTTGATGTTCATGGTGCTATGGTTCACATTCTCATACTTACCAGTGGCACACATGGTGTGGTTCTGGTCAGGCCCAGATGCATTTACTTCAGCTGAAGCTGGTGCAAAAGCCAATGAGTTAGCTGGTTTCATCTTCGGTAAAGGCGCATTAGACTTTGCTGGTGGTACAGTGGTACATATCAACGCTGGTATTGCTGGCTTGGTAGGCGCATTGGTATTAGGCAAACGTGTTGGTTTTGGTAGAGAAGCTATGGCTCCTCATAGTTTGACCATGACAATGATCGGCGCATCTTTATTGTGGGTGGGCTGGTTTGGTTTCAACGTAGGCTCAAACCTTGAAGCAAGTGGTTTTGCAACATTAGTATTTGCTAATACATTATTGGCAACTTGTGCTGCTGCAACTTCATGGATGTTTGTTGAGTGGTTCTTCAAAGGCAAACCATCAATGTTAGGCGCTGCATCTGGTGCCATCGCAGGCTTGGTTGCAATTACTCCTGCTTGTGGCTTCGTTGGTGTAATGGGCGCAATTGTACTTGGCTTGTTGGTATCTCCATTGTGCTTCTTCTTTGTAACCAAAGTGAAATCTATGATGGGCTACGACGATGCGCTTGACGTATTTGGCGTACACGCTATCGGCGGTATCTTTGGTGCGATGATGACTGGCGTCTTGGTTAATCCAGCATTGGGTGGTACAGGCGTTTACGACTATGCAGCTAACGCTGTTGCCCCATACGACATGATGGCTCAATTAACTAGCCAAGCATGGGGTGTGGGTACAACCATCGTTTGGTCTGGCGTTGTTGCATTTATCTCTTACAAAATTGTGGATGTGTTGATTGGTCTACGTGTAAGCGAAGAAACAGAACGCGAAGGCTTAGATACTACTGAGCATGGCGAACGTGCTTATCACTACTAAGTATTAGGCTGTAATGTAGTAGATTAGCAATAGAGAAAGGCGGGCTTAATGCTCGCCTTTTTTTATTTATAAATAGCGCAGGCTATATTAAACGTTAAAGACAATTACCCCCCAATCCCCAATGCACAATTAATGTGCATCGCAAGTCAGGCGCTCAGGCGTTAGACTTCAACAACATTCTTCAAGCATTTGAAATATATGGAAATTTAAATTGGCACGTTGCTTGCTTATTCAATAGTGAGCGTAAATCGCTCTGCTTGTCTCAGGACACAGAACACTTTAGTGCTTGTTTCACATGTAATCTCCTCCTCCCTCAGGGCGCCGCTATGTGCGCCCATTTTTTTGCCTGTAAGTAACGTATTACTGCGCATAGCCGTGATGAACAATGAGTTAATTTTCACTATGCTTTGCAACTAGGCTAAAATCTTATGTACTAAATAACTTCAACTTTATGAAATCATCAAAACTCATGGTTCCTCATCTTACTACTGCTCTAAATGGCCCATTACTTTCACTTGAAAAACGTTTGCTGGAGGCGATGCCAAAGGTAGAGCACTGGTTTCGCACACAATGGCTGGAACATGGCGCCCCATTTTATGCTTCGGTAGATTTACGCAACGCAGGTTTTAAACTTGCACCTGTCGACACCAATCTTTTCCCAGGTGGATTTAATAATCTAAATCCTGAGTTCTTGCCGCTCTGTGTACAAGCAGCAATGACGGCGATAGAGAAAATCTGTCCAGAGGCTAAGCGACTATTGGTGATTCCTGAAAACCATACGCGCAACACCTATTATTTGCGCAACGTGGCTGCACTTACTAATATTTTGCGCCAAGCAGGCATGGACGTGCGTATTGGCAGCATCAACCCAGAAATCACCGAGCCCACTCATATTGAAACGCAAGATGGGCAAACCCTGTTACTGGAGCCCGTTAAGCGAATAGGCAATCGCGTGGTTTTAGATGACTTTGATAGCTGTGCCATTTTGCTGAATAATGATTTATCTGCAGGCATCCCCGATATTCTCAAAAACCTTGAACAATCATTAATCCCACCATTACACGCTGGCTGGGCAACACGTCGAAAATCTCAACACTTTGCCGCTTACAACCGTGTGGCAAAAGATTTTGCAGCGCTATTAGAAATTGACGAGTGGTTAGTAAACCCATATTTTGATTCTGCCAGTGGTATCGATTTTCATGCACGGGTAGGTGAAGCAGAACTGGCTAGCAAGGTCGAGACTTTATTAGCCAAAATCAAAAGTAAATACCAAGAATATGGCGTAGAACAAGAACCATTTGTTATCGTAAAAGCCGATGCTGGCACCTATGGCATGGGCATCATGACCGTCAAAAGTCCAGATGATGTGCGTGACCTTAACCGCAAACAACGCAACAAAATGGCGGTAGTGAAAGAGGGCTTGCAAGTAAGCGATGTGATTATTCAAGAGGGTGTTTATACTTTTGAAAACATTAATGACGCCGTTGCAGAGCCCGTGGTGTATATGATTGACCACTTTGTGGTGGGTGGTTTTTACCGCGTACACACTGGGCGTGCCGTGGATGAAAACCTCAACGCACCAGGTATGCACTTTGTGCCATTGGCATTTGATCGCCCTTGTACCTTGCCAGATTGCACAGACGCCCCAGGCACAGCACCGAATCGTTTTTATGCCTATGGCGTAGTCGCACGCTTGGCTTTGCTAGCTGCTGCCATTGAGTTGCAAGAACAAGATCCTGACCAATGAATATGAAAATATTATTAATCCTTGATCCCATTGAGCATTTAAAAAGCTATAAAGATACTAGCGTTGCCATTATGCGTGAGGCAGCAAAACGTGGCCACGCTTTGTTTGTAGCCATGCAGGGTGATTTGTTTCTGCGCCAGGATAAAGTATGCGTAGTCGCGCAGGCTTTCGCTTTTGCCGATGGAGAACAATGGTACAACGTTGGCGAAGCCCAAGAGTTTGCGCCCGCAGACTTTGATGCAGTATTAATGCGCAAAGACCCGCCATTTGATAACGAGTATCTTTACAGCACCTATTTGCTAGAGCTTGCCGCAAACCAAGGCGCTAATGTATTGAACAACCCTGCTGCGATACGGGGGTGGAATGAAAAGTTATCCGTGGCACGCTTTCCACAATTTGCGCCTGAGTTTTTAGTCACTAGAGATAATCAACGTATTCGTACGTTTTTAGAGACGCATGGTGATATTGTGGTTAAACCCTTGGATGGCATGGGCGGTAGCAGTATTTTCCGGCTCACTTTGCAAGACCCCAATATCAGCGTGATACTTGAAACCATTACCGAGTTTGAGCAGCGCACCATTATGGCCCAGCGCTATTTACCAGCGATTAAGCAAGGTGACAAACGCGTGATTGTAATTAATGGCGAACCCTTACCTTACGCCTTGGCACGCATTCCCAAAGCGGGTGAAACCCGTGGCAATTTAGCGGCGGGCGGCACTGGGGTTGCACAACCTCTGACAGCACGAGATCGCGAAATTGCATCAACCGTAGGCAAAGTGCTGAAACAAGAAGGTTTGTTTCTAGTAGGGTTAGACGTAATTGGCGAGCACCTAACGGAAATAAACGTCACCAGCCCCACAGGCATGGTAGAGATTGCCGCGCAAACTGATTGCAACCCCGCTAAAGTATTTGTGGATGCCCTACAAATTCAGGTACAAACAAAAACACAATGCGCTGGTTAATGATTGCTTGCCTTAGCTTGGCAAGCTTAATCGGGCTAAATAGTTGTGGACGTGAGCCCTTGGTGCAAAGCCAGAGCTATGTATTTGGAACATTGGTAGATATCAGTATTTATGGAGAGCCAGAATCACGCGCGCGTGAGCTTATCAACCATGTGTTGCAAGATTTTCAAGGCCTGCACAATCGCTTGCATGCTTGGCAGCAAGGCAGCGAGCTTTATGCGCTGAATGAAGCCTTTGCCAAGGGTAAACAGCCGATTCAAATCAGTGATGAACTAGCAACCATCATTCAAGACGCAACGCGCTTATCGCAACAATCTCAAGGCGCATTTAACCCTTCTATCGGGCATTTGATAGGGACATGGGGTTTTCAGCGAGATGAGTTTAGCCCTGTAACGGTAGAGCCTACACAAATTCAAAAACTGTTAAGTGCCAACCCGCAAATGACAGATATTGTGGTTGCGCAACACAGCGCCTACAGCAAAAACCCTGTGGTGAAGTTAGATTTAGGCGGCTACGCCAAGGGCTATGCTTTAGACATGGCAGCGAGTTATCTACGCAAACAAGGTGTGAAAAATGCGTTGATCAACATTGGTGGTAATATCATCGCCATTGGCCAGCATGGTGAAAAACCTTGGCGCGTGGGCATTCAGCACCCGCGTAAAGCAGGGCCGATAGCCTTGTTAGACTTGCCGGATGGCTGGGCAATTGGCACCTCTGGGGATTATCAGCGCTATTTTGAGTTAAATGGTCAGCGCTATTGCCACATTATTAATCCCGCCACTGGCTATCCAGCGCAACGCACGCAGGCTGTTACCATACTAGTTGCGCCCAGTGAAATTGCATCAGGTGCGCATGCAGGTACTTTGTCTGACGTAGCCTCCAAACCTATTTTTATCGCCCCCGAATCTGAACGCGGCAAAGTAGCAAGCATGATGGGCATACAAAATGTATTGTTGATTGATGCTACAGGTAAAGTATTTGTAAGCCCAGCAATGCAAAAGCGTTTGCAGTGGGTGGAGCCTGATCAGCAAGCGCAGACACTAACCATTGATTAAATATGTTGTGGTTGAATAGACTGAGATCAAGCCAACTTACCAGATCAGCCTTGATTAAGCCGCTGGCGGGAGATTATTTAGCCATGCTGGCGGGCCTGGCGCTGGTTGTATTACTATTTAAAACACTATGGCAACATGAAGCGGCGGCTAAAATTATGATTCGCCAAGGCGATCATATTTTTGCAACATTGAGCCTAAACCAAGAGCGCAGCTTGGTTGTGCATGGCCCGATAGGAGATTCGCACATTATTATCCATCAAGGCAAAGTGCGCTTTGCATCGTCACCCTGTAATAGCCAGTATTGTGTACATCAGGGCTGGCTAAATCGGGCAGGGCAAGTGGCCATTTGTTTACCAAATCGCGTGAGTGTTGAGTTAATTGGCGCAACTAAAAATTACGATACGCTAAATTATTAAATGCCTTTGCACGGACTTCTCTTTATCCATAAAGCTTATTACACGCCATTCCCGCGAAAGCGGGGATCCATCTGGAGTGATTAAGTAAAATGGATTCCCGCTTTCGCGGGAATGACGATAAAGGGTGGCTTATAAATGAAAATAGTCAAAACTGCTGGTTAATCAAACCATGACTAAAACAAGAGTTAATATATCCAATATGCAGAAAATTGCCATCCAAACTACGCCAGATGATCACCGCATTGCGCAACTCACTGCGTTGGCGATTGGCCTGCACTTAGTCGAATCTGTCATTCCATCGCCATTACCTGGCGTTAAACCTGGTATTGCTAATATCGTCACTCTGTTTGTGTTATACCGTTTTAATTTTGCTACAGCCGCATGGGTCAGTTTGCTGCGCGTATTTGCCAGCAGCTTTTTGCTGGGCAATTTTTTATCACCCACGTTTGTATTAAGTTTATCTGGCGCATTAATGAGCTTAGCAGTGCTCGCATTAGCGACTTATCTACCCAGTCGCTACTTCAGCGCAATCACCTTAAGCATACTGGCCGCATTTGCACATATCGGTGGGCAATTGATGGTTGTGCGCTTATGGTTGATTCCCCACGCGGGAGTCGCCTATTTAATCCCTATCTTTGCTTGCGCAGCCTTGATATTTGGCATAGTAAACGGGTATGTAACTGCTTACTTACTTAAACCACCACCAATTGAATAGGCACCAACTGGGGCATGCGCTTCATTAATGCTGGCTTGAAAACTAAACTCTATATCTTGATATGAATTCACCTCTACCCCGTTTTTCTTGGCAGGTATAAACGTTAAATCATAAAGCAAACGCTCCAGCTTATTAGCCAAAGCCTTGTCTTGCTCAAGCACGGCCAACTGCTCAATACTTTTCACCTTGCCCTTGTCATCAATATAAATTCTGAACTGCAGGGGGAAGTTATCAATCATTTCTCCTTGCAACATTGCAGTGTCAATATTGCCTACGGGTAATGCTTTGCGATCGGTATCTTTGCTTGAGTAATATTGATTTAATGGCGCATCATTATTTGTTTGCAATGGTTCTGTGTTATCGCGACTATTGCTAGCCAGCATTTGTGGCAGATTAGCTAAAGCCTCAAGTCTAGGTTGCATGGCTTCAGCATATAGGGATTGAGCTTCTTGGTTTATATGAGTCAGTGCACTGCTATTTTCATGTGCAGATAACAAGTGCACTTGTAAGCCTGATCTCTGACTATGGTTTAGTTTTGCAGGCATGGGCTTGCTTTGAAGAGACAGACTCCAAATCACCGCAATATGCAACAAAGCAGAAAAACCAAGGGCAACCAAGCTAGGCAAATGCACACGCGCAAAGGAGTAAGTCATAGCGCCAGCCACTCGTTAATCTGCTGTAGGCAACTCACGCCAATTAAGTTGGGTAAAGGGTTTGGTCGAGGAAACTTTAGGATTCAAAACAACACAGTTACCTTGATCATCACATTTAATTAACTTAACGCCTGTTTGAGTTGCGCCAGTACTATCAAGAAAAGTGCTTTGTACAAAATTAAGACTCTGCCCTAATCCTGCGCCAGAAATATTCTGAATAAGGTTTCCATTGCTATCTGTTAGCGTAGTTTGACCTGTGCCATAAGATAATGCATAAGTTAAGTTACTTCCAACAGGGTTACATGTATTAGTGTTGTTAACAGAGTTTGCTATAAATGAAATCGTGCCTGCGGCACTAGCCATTTCAGTGTTGATAAAGTTAGTCTTGCCGTTACTGGGATTAATACCTAAATCAATATAATAGCCCATTGGGGTAGCACTGTTCGCTGTAATACCTGTGAGTATCGAAGAGGTACCATTGACCATCTTTGCCTTGGTGATAGGAAATACGCCTGCTGCTGCGGGTAACGTTGCGCTGGTATAAAAGCTCGATAATGTGCCATCGTTAATCGCATAAAAAGTCTGAGCTTGGGTACTATTTAAGTCCGTGCTATCCAGAAATTTTCCAGTCCCTACAAACACGTAACGCTTACCTGTACTAACATCCACCTCTGCTACAGGGGAAGTTGTAACTGGCTGTCTATTACTACCTGATGCATCAGTAGAAAGGATAGCAATTTTCAATGCTGAATAATTACCCGTTGTACCCGTTAAATCCACACGCCATAAATTCCCAAGTAAATCACCCGCATAGAGCGCATCTGCAATGCCAGAACGTGCATCACCAACAAATCCATTTACGTGGGCCAAACCCGCATCATTAGCTACTGAACCAGCGCCTGTAGCGATTGGATTTTCGAGTAATGCACCTGTTTTTGGGTTAACAATAAAAATATAGCCTTGCCCATCCGAATTGTTGTAACCTGACGTTAACACCACCACCCAGCCATATTTTACAGTCTTGACGATCAATGGAGTATCGTAGGTATAACCCATCAACGGGTGACTAAACTCCCATTTCACCGCAGCAGCCAGATTGGCTTCGCTATTCAGAGTAGCTGGATCAGTCACATCAATTGCAAAATAGGATTTACCACCCTTACCTAAACCACCCACTAACAAAGTATGCCAATCGTTAACGCCACCACCAAAGTTAACATCTGCAACCTGCGGCGTAGCATCGACGTAATAATGGTGAATATAAGATGTACTAGCCAGCTGGGCCAAACCGTCCGTGGCTGGCGTGTTATTAGGCCCTAAAAACAAAGCATTTGGCACGTATGCGAATAGCTCATTACCGCCTGTGGCACTGCCGTTAAAAGCGTGCAACATACCATCATTCGCACCCACATAGACGACTGTGGGCCGATTTTTATAGGTTGTTTTAAAGCTTGAATATCCAGGGTTAAACAAGTCAAGATAAGGCATGCTAGGCGGCCCTTCAGGAACCGCTTTTGAGTTAACTATATCCCCCAGAATGGTGGCTCTATCTCTATAGAGTTTTGTGCCAAGGTTACCTGCATCACTTCTATCCCCTCGCAAAAAGTTTAATAGACTCTGTTGATTTGCAGATACAGCGGTTAAAGCTGTTTTTTGAGCAGCACTAAGATTTCCCAATCTAAATGGCACTCCGCAGCTATTTTGCAACATGGTTGCCGACACGCCGTTTGCAGTGTTGCTTGTTGTAACACATCCAGACGCTTGCGTACTTGTCGTTGCAATAACTCTAGCGCCATCCCAACCAGTTCCAGAGGCCTTGCTGTCTAGTTGTGGGGCAGCATTCCAAACAGGATTGGACGTGCTGATGAGGCCATTAGCATCAATATTTACCTGCTTAGCTACAACATCCCCTGTCCAACCTGCTGAGCTATAGCCGCTAGCGTAAGTCAGTGTTCCGCTTTGAATGGCTGGTGAGGAGGTAGCAAATGAGATTGAAGAGCCATTCACCGCATTGACAATTGAACTAAAAGCATTGGTTAATCCAGACTTCATGAGTGCTGGGTTGTTAGCTCTAAAATAATTATCTGGGTCATCGTTCGTGGTTCCATTAACATCAGTATCCCACTGAGATTTAGTAAGCGGCACTGCTGTAGCGGGATACGGTGTAAAACCACTAGGCACAGTAAAGCCACCATATTTAGCGGTAAGCCAAAACTGGTTACGCATGCCAGTCGATCCATAATCTTTTCTATCTCCAGACTCAAGCACATCTAGCCAGTAAGTGGTAACAGTTTGGCTGCCAGTAAAGTCTGGTCGGATGTCTGTAGTATGAATATCGTAGGCAATACCCGCCATAAAAAACGTATTATTATTACAACACCATGGCGTATATTGCTGCCCTAGATTTCCCAACCCCTCCATGTTGCCTATCTGATTAGTAGATTTTTTGACATCCGTTAAGTTGTCTGTATTGGTTGCGGTATCAACGCTGCCATATAGCGTCGAATTATCGTTGCTTACCTCAGTTGGTAAGCTTGGCTCATTGCTAGAACGAATAGTGCTCCCTGGCAAATTGGCATCAGCATGTGTATTAGTATCTCCAATCCCGATAATAAAATTAGATTGACAGCTATACTTAATGGGGTCATCCCAAGTAGTAATCACGGGAAAGCCATCTACCATGGTGCTATTTGCGCTTGAGGTATAGGCGGGAACGTTCCCCTTGTTTCTAAAGTATCTGCTTGCGGTGTAGTACAACTCACTCACAGGGTCATAAGATTTATAACCTGGCGCTGTTAGGCCAAACTTATTCAAGTAATTGATCACACCACTATTACTCACCCCACTTGTCGTTGCATCCGTTGGATCTGGGTTTTGTGCAAAAATACCCGTGCTGCTATCCCATTCAGCATTAGCATTAGTGACCGTAGTTGAGCCCACCGACTTAACAGGGCCTAAAGGTGCCATTTTAGCCCTCAGCACACCACCATCCCTTTTAATGTCACTATCATTCAAATAACCAAAGGCTGCAAAATTCAGCTTTAAAGCATTTTGTTGAATCAACCCCGTGGGTTTGTAATCTCCATTCTGGTACATAGCGCAGTTAGACTCTAATACGCCTGACTTGCAAGCTTGTACCCGAGCATACATCTGGTAAACTTTATTTGCTGTGGGGTTTGCCGTCACTGTAGAATCAGCTTGAACAGTACCTGGGTTATAGTTGTCTCCTGTGCTCGTGAAGTAAAACTTGTTACCTAGCCCATTGATTCTAATATTTAATGTAGAAAGGCTAAATGGGGTGGATTTTGTGATAGTAGGGGCGTCAGTGAGCGCTGGGTTGGCTGCGGCGTTTGGCCCAATGGCCCAGGCTTTTTCCAGCACGGTTAGCCCATCTTTATCAACAGCTCGATAACCTCCCGTTAGGGTAGCGCGAAATGGATCAATAGTCTGAGTGAGTGCCCAATTTAAGAAATTTCCGCTCCATCGTCCAGCTGTTTTAGCAGAGCAATCATGCCCTGTGGTAGTTACTTGTGGAATAAAATAACTGCCATCGCTGGCCGTTGAAGCTAAATAGCTATAGCATTTATTCGCATCAAAATAACCTAAATATTCTTGGGTAATATCATAGTTAGTTGTATATGCTGAACCAAGTGCTGTGGGATACTCTACCGATAACACTAGGGCAACATTTCCAGGTATTCCAGCACTAACGGCAAGTACAGGTGAGTCAGCTAAGCTGGTCACTGCGAAGGCCGTGATGGTTTTGCCAAGTAGAAAAACCCCTGGCAATCCCCACTTAAACATTCGCGTTAAATAACTACTTGCTCTCATAGTATATCTGACCTAGCTATCCTTCAGTTTTATCAGTTATGCAACTTATTGGCTGATTATGCAACCATGTTATGTCAACGCTCAAGTTAATTAATGACGTTACCATCAGCTACTTTATTGTTGCCTCTTTTTAGCAAGCCATTAACCATTTGTAGTGACAGTTAATGGCTATCCTTAATGATTGATTTTTAAAAATAAAATCATTCAGCTGTAGGCAGTTCGCGCCAATTAAGTTGCGTAAAGGCTTTCGTTGTTGCTAGGTTGATTTCATTGCCTTTGCTGCCGCCTTGGTCGTTAGAAGTCACGACGTTGGTGTATTCGCGGTCTGCACCAGTGCTATCTTTATAAGTAACTTTAACAAAGGCCACATTTACACCCAGACCTACGCCAGCGATATTTGCCACTGGAATCTTGCTTCCATTAGCATCTAGCAGAGCGTTACCGTTTGCATCTTTCTGGAAAAAGACCGACTGGCCTGTGCCATAGGACAGTGCATAGGTAAGATTGCTACCAGAGGGGTTGCAGGCATCCGAGCTATCTACTACGTTCGCAACAAATGCAACGGTACCAGATGCGCTCGCCATTTCAGCATTGATAAAATAAGGTTTTCCATTAGACGTGCCTAAATCAACATAATAGCCCATTGGTTTTGCAGGGTTGCTACCAATACCCGTCAAAATGGTACTAGTATTATTATTTAAATCTGTTCTTTGTATTGGGAAAGCTACACCACTAGGTAATGTACTGGCGGTGTAAAAGCTAGACAAAGTACCATCGTTTATTGCATAAAATGTTTGGGTTTGTGTGCGCGTCATATCTGAGGCATCTAATAGCCGACCTGTACCGATAAATACATAACGCTTACTGGTGTTGGTATCTACCTCAACAATCGGGGAGGTAGTGACAGGTTGCGCACTGCCGTCTGGCGCGGTGAGTTTGGCTATTTTTACAGCCGTATAACTTGTACCCGTGAGATCAACCCGCCATACGTTACCCAATAAATCACCCGCATAAATCGCATCAGCAAGACCAGAACGCCCATCCCCAACAAAAGCATTAACGTGCGCCAAACCAGCATCGGTACCCGCTACTTGCGCTGGGTCATTTACTGGAATTTCAGCTAACAGTGCACCATCACTAGGCCTCACTAAAAAGAAGTAACCTTTGCCATCGGCGTTGTTATAGCCAGAAGTTAGCACCACCACCCAACCATATTGCGTTGTTTTAATAACCAATGGCGTGTCGTAGGTGTAACCCATATCTTGATGGGTGAACTCCCATTTCACTGCAGCAGCTAAATTGGCTTCGTTAGTTAATGAGGTTGGATTGGTTACATCAATCGCAAAGTAGGATTTACCGCCTTTGCCTAAACCACTCACTAGTAGCGAGTGCCAATCCCCAGTGCCATTACCGAAATCAATATCGGCCACAGCTGGAGTAGCATCAACATAGTATAGGTGACCATAATTAGAGTCACCTAACTTGGCCAGACCATCAACGGTAGGCGTATTATTAGGCCCCTGAAATAAAGCGTTGGGGATATAGGAAAATAGCTCATTGCCACCTGCAACAGTTCCGTTAAATGCATGCATCATTCCGTCGTTACCCCCCACATAAACAGTGGTTGTGCGACTAGCATTAGTTGTTTTAAAGGAGGAATATCCAGGATTAAATGTGTCGATATAAGGCCTATTAGGGGCAGCCACTGGCACCGCTTTTGAGTTAACAATATCGCCTAGAATTTTAACTCTATCACGATATAATTTTGCGCCTAAAACCCCTGCATTACTGCGGTCGCCACGTAAGAAATTAAGTATGCTTTGTTGGTTCGTGCCTGTAGCGCTAAGCGCCGCAGCTTGATTAGTATCAATGCCTGTACTGCCTCCACCCAGCCTAAATGGCACACCTGTACAAGTCTGCTTACCCAATGTGCCAGCCACGCAAGATGACGATGCTATAGCGCGAGCACCATCCCAACCAGAACCTGCGGCTTGGGTTTCTAGTTTATCTACAGCATTCCATACTTTGCTACTAGTAACTACACCTGTGTTAGAAACTGTAAGCTGATTAGCAATTACATCGCCTGTCCAACCATCTGAGCTATAGGCCGTAGCATAAGTAAGTGAGCCATTCTGCACTGCGGGCGCGGAGGTAGCAAACGAAATAGATGAGCCTTTTAGTGTATTGATAATGCTGTCAAAAGCTTGTGTTAGTCCAGTTTGCATTAGATCAGGACGATTTGCCCTAAAATAATTATCTGGATCACCATCTTTATTAGCATCCCACTGTGCGGTGCTAATTGTAGGAGTCCCGTTATACGGTTGAAATCCAGTTGGCACATCAAAACCACCATATTTGGCCGTTAACCAGAACTGATTCCACATACCAGTTTCACCATTATAGTCTTTCCTATCGTCAACTTCTAAAACATCTAACCAATAGGTAGTAATCGTTTGTAAGCCAGGATAATCAGGACGAATATCGCGAGTATGTACATCGTAAGCAATGCCTGCCATAAAAAATGAATCTGGATAACAACACCCATTCCACGGCAAATAGCGTTCCCCTAGCTTACCCTTGCTACTACCATTAATACCCTCTATAGCACCCACTTGGTTAGTGGAAACACGAACATCTGTATAATTAGTGGTTGCATTGGTTGCATCAGAGAGGCTCCCAAAATCAGAAGTGACTTCGGTAGGAGTGGCTGGCTCAGCCGTCGACTTTATAGTGCTTCCTGGCAAATCTGTATCGGCGTGCGTATTCGTATCACCAATTCCAATAATAAAATTACTTTGACACGCATCTTTAATAGGATCGTCCCAAGCGGTAATCACTGGGAAACCGTCTTTCATAGCATTAGTAAGGCCAGAGGTATAAGCACCCACATTACCTTTTTTTCTAAAATATCGAGTGGTTGCATAATAAAGCTCGCTCACAGGGTCGTAGCTTTTATAGCCTGGTGCAAATAAACCAAATTTATTTAAGTAATTTATGACGCCGCTATTGGCAACTCCGCTAGCGGTGGCATCTATCGGGTCAGGATTTTGCACAAAAATACCCGTATTTACATCCCACTCAGTGTTAGGGTTGTTGACGGTCGTCGAGCCAGACTTCATAGTCGGACCAAGTGCTGCCATTTTCGCACGCAAAACGCCGCCATCTCTTTTAAGATCGGGGTCGTTCAAATAACCGAAAGCAGCAAAATTTAGCTTTAAAGAGTTTTTTTGAATCAGCCCTGTTGGCTTATAATCTCCATTTGGATACAAAGTACAATTAGCTTCTAACAAACTAGGCTTACAAACACGGACTCTTGCAGACATTTTATACACTGTAGCTGAATCACTGTTGGGCTGCGGTGATACATTGACTTCTGAGGTAGCTGTTGTAGGGGTGCTAGTAGTGATAGTTCCAGTACCTGTAAAATAAAAATCCTTACCTAAACCAACAACCCTTGTTGTTAAAGATGTGTAGTTGTAAGGAGTTGACTTACTTATGAATGTATTGCCAATCGTATGATTGGCGCCCCCTTGATTTGTCAGCCAGCCTTTATCTAATATAGTCGTGCCAACCTTATCAACAGAACGATAACCACCCGTTAACGTGAAACGTAGCATATCAATCGCTGGGGTAAGCGCCCAGTTTAAAAAATTACCGCTCCAGCGCCCTGTTTTTGTAGAACAATCATGCCCCGTAGTGGTTGCTTGTGGCTCAAAATAATCACCATCACTGCCTCCTGAAACGTAGTAGCTATAGCATTTATCTGGATCAAAATACCCTAAGTACTGATTGGCAGTATCATATACAATCGAATTTGAATAGGCAGAGTAAACAGCTGTTGGCCACTCAACAGATAGCGCCAGTGCAACATTACCCGTGAGATTAGTCCCCACCGCAAATAATGGTTTATCAGCTAAGTTAGTCGGCGTTGTAACAGCGGCGTTTACACTCATGTTGCCTAATGCAGTCACTGCAAATAATGCGCTTACAAAAAATTGACGCAACTTCATTCTGTTTGTGAAAAATTTCATGATGACTCATCCTATCAATGAAGGTGGTTAGGCTTATTGCACCGTAAATGTTGACTGAATGTAGGCCTCGGTATTGCGTGGCCCAGTCGCTCGAATGCTGATGCGGTAAATAGGGGTATCTATGCCCGCTGGTTTACCTGAGGATTGTTTATTTTGCCCCGTGGGGTCACTAGTGCTCTTGCTAATTGAACAAGAGGTTGTATTGGCTGGGCCTACGGCTAGACACATGCGATCTATCATGTAGCGTATGGTAACGCCTGTCCCAGTACCACCAGTAATGGTGGCAGCTGCGTTAGCATTGACCCCAGAGCTAGTATCTAATAATGCGGTGGGGATACCAAAACCATTGCTTGCTTGTATCGTAGCAAAATAATTACTGGCTACTATGTTTTGCTCTCTTGAAACAGGGGTTGATAAAACACCAACAGGGGTGCTTGTAGTGGAAAACAACTGTTTAATCACGGGTATCGTACGCTCTGCTTGATTGACAATATCCCGTTTAAAACTTAAGTGACCTGAAACTAACAAATTGGTGTCTGTTGAGCGAATCAAAGCAATGCTGGCTAGCAGCATAATGACTAAGGCGATCAACGTGATCAGCATAACAATACCCGCCTGCTCCTTGATTTGCAAAGTGTGCGTAAATTTAGCTTTATTTAAGTTGGTCATGTCGATGCACTCTAATTAGGAATAATCAGTGAGTTTCTGATAGGGATCGTCACTTCTAACACGCGATAGCGCACATTGGTGGGAGTGACTGTTCTCGTAACTTGAGTGGCTGCTGGGGTATCCAAAAACAGTTTAACAGTGGCAGTTGCACCAGCATAACTAACGCCAGGAGATGCAAGTCCCGTCTGCCCAGCAGGTATTTTTTCAGGTAAGGCAGACTGCATAATGATGCCGACCTTGACCGCTTTAATCGTTTGTATCAAGGCGTTGGCCGCTGCCGTGCCCGCTAACAACTTGGCGGGGGTGTAGTTTGCATCTGAGGGCAACTTCCAATTAAGGGTTGTGGTGGCAGGATTATTATCATCATCTACGCCATAAATGGCATACATCGCATACACATTATCGGCAAACACACTTGGATTAGCGCCAGCAGCATTGGCTGTATTGTTAGCCAGGTTTAATAAATCGTAGCTAAATAGCGTGTTATTTGCGCCGACACCAAACATATTAAAAACAGGTAGTTGACCTAAATTGAGAGCGCTAGATGTAGGTGATGGTGTACTGGATGAAAAACCAACTAGCGTATTTGAGCCCACATTCGCAGTGTAATAATTACCTGCTAAAGGCAAGGTCAAACTGGTCGCTACAGGCACAAAGGTGCTACTAACTTGTTCCACCAAGCAATTAGCGACCCCTGCACTGCCCGTGTAGTCGGTGACTAAGACTATGTCATTAGCTCTAAAACCTGCTAATGTTGTCAACGTCAGGCTGGTGGTAGTCGGTTTCGCAGAAAAATCTGTTACCGACTCACCGAGTCCACCTGAACCTGCCATCACCATCAACACATCCCCATTCACGACGGCTGCAGAGCCTGTACCCACAACCGCTGAGTCAGGAAAAATAATAACTGGCGCTAAACGCAGCGCTTGTGGAACCGTGGCAAAAGGCTGAGGAAATGCTGCCGCCGCAGGTAATACCGTTGCAGTACTCTTGGCAGCTTGCAAACCACAGCCCAAAGCATTACCACTGGGTGATAACAAAGTGCTACTCGTACCACTAAAACCTGAGCCTGCACTGCGTAAAATTTTACTAAACTGGTAAATGGTATACGCACCTGATTGGTCAATATCGTTAGTAGAGGTGGTTGTACGCCTGCGGCCCTCGTTGACATTCAGCACACCATAGATTGCAAGCGAAACCACTAAGCCGATCACCATCGCCACCATTAGCTCAATCAGACTGACCCCGATCTGCGCACTCATAAGCCTATGTTTTTGGCGTTGCAAAGTTGCGTGATCTTTTGTCATATTAGTTGAGCGATTTAATATTTTTGAGTTATCCATGATCCACATTTACATACTAAATGATGTGACATATTGGTGAGCAACGGGTGAAGAGGTACTGCCACCAGAGGCTTTAGAAGTGGGGGCTGTACTCCAGCTCACCGTCACCGTGGTAAGAGGCGCTGTTGGCACACTGACATCAGTTGCTACCGTGCCAGAGGCATTACTCCAACCGAAACTGGTCTGCATTGAAGTTATTTTTGTTTGCCAGGCCGTGTAGTCTGTTTTTAACGGAGCGGTTGTTACATCCGTCGATTTTCTTAACCACATTTGGGCAACCATATCATTGGCCAAGCTAGCAGCAACAGTGCGGTCTTCGGCACTCATGGCATTTTTCGTTGAAATAGCCTGCATGCCAACCAAACCTAAAATACCAAACGAAAAGATTAAAATTGAAAATAAAACTTCAATTAGCAGCATGCCAGACTGTTTTTTCTGCATAGACACTTTTTCAACCTTTATCATACTGATTTTATTCATCATTTAATCCTAATATGCTTTAGAATCAAGATATTATCTAAAAAATTAATAACAGCCATCAGGGTTGGCGGTGGATCTTGTTTTATCCGCATCGCACATGCGAACACTACCAGAGGGTGAAACCTGAACATCCAGTTTTCTCGAGCTTGTTGGATTATTGACTGACCGCACTTGAAAAGTAGCCCCAGCCCCAGCCGTTGGTACGGCACTGGCGTAACTCACAACCCGACCAATAGTATTAAATATAATCATGCCGCCATTGGTGTTCACTGCGGTTACTGATGTATTCGCACCATTGCTAGTCAAATTACCACCTTGAACAAAACCTGCGCTATCGCAAGCCGGATTGGCAGCCGTAAGATTTGCCACACAGATAACCCAATTTAAGCCAGTTGTTGCGGCAGTTGCACTAACGCTAGGATCACCAGTTGTCAGAAAAAACTCAACGGGGGCGCCTCTTCTTAGGGATTCAACTTGCGCTAGCCTTATGCCATTTTGTAAAGACTCAGCCACCGTTCTGGTTTTTGCATCTTGCACCCATTGCTGAAATGAAGGCATCGCCAGTGCCGCCATAATGCCGACTATCGTGATAACAATCAGCAATTCAACCAAAGTAAAGCCTATTTGGCGAAGATAATGCCTCATGGCTAACATCCGCCGCCTTTTTTAACGCTCCAACAGGTAGCTGAACCGCTACCCCAACCAGACTTCATTCCGCCAGTGCTTTGCACGTTGTCTTGGTTAATTGAGTAGATAAACCCATTGACTGGCCCTGTGCTCTTGCCCGTAGCCGTAATTGTGTATGTTGTAGCTGTTAAGGTAGGACAGGTATATGCCCAACGTGTTGTATCGAGTGTACCTGCATTAATATTGGCACAAGGTGAAGTAAATGTTCCTGCTGTAGTGTACTGACGATTATCCTGAAAAAACTGCTCCATATTTGCACGCGCAGCAGGCAAAGCACTGGTTGCCTCAGTTAGATAACCACGCGTCACATAATCCGTATAGGCAGGCATCGCTACCGCCGCCAAGATACCAATAATCGCCACCACGATCATTAGCTCAATCAGGGTAAATCCTTTTTGTGAATATAGTTTCATCGTGCTCATTACATTTCCTTTCACAGTGACTGCATCATGCCAGTAAGTATTTTCAACTGTCTAGCATAAACCGATAATCGGTCGTATGGCGCGGATAAGCGGTATTGTTGCCATAAGATGGACAGAGTTGGTCACTCTTTATGCTAAAATTCAAGAAGTTAAAATACAAGCAAGCGCAACTCTTGCTTGTATTAAGGTGAGGTTAATTTCAAATTAGGCGATTTAAAATGCGTGATAGATTATGTTTATTGGTATTGATGGTGAGTTTAAGTGCCTGCGGCATTAAGGGCCCTTTATACATACCTGAACAACGCTACCCGCAAAAAAGCGTGCCAGCCACACCCGCAACTGATGCAAGTAAAACTGACTCCTCAGCCACACAACCTACCAACACAACCACAGAAACTAAGTAACTCGTGAACACATTTACCTATAAAAATAGCGAACTACACGCTGACAATGTAGCCATCTCTCAAATTACTCAAGCGTTTGATACCCCTTGCTATGTGTATTCTAAAACCGCATTAGAAAATGCGTTTAGACAGTTTTCTGCAGGCTTTGCAGGTACCGACCATTTGGTTTGTTTCGCGGTAAAAGCCAACCCTAGTTTGGCGATTTTGAACTTGTTTGCAAAGCTGGGCGCTGGCTTTGATATTGTTTCTGGCGGTGAGCTTGCACGCGTAATTGCAGCGGGGGGCGATCCAGCAAAAATCGTTTTTTCAGGAGTGGGTAAAACTGAGGCTGAAATGCGCGCTGCATTGGCGGCGGGCATTTTCTGCTTTAACGTAGAGTCAGCAGCAGAATTAACCCGCTTAAATCAAGTGGCAGCAAGTATGAACAAAGTTGCGCCAGTGTCGCTACGCGTAAACCCAAATGTGGATGCAAAAACACATCCTTATATTTCTACAGGCTTAAAAAACAACAAATTCGGCGTAGCATATGAAGATGCGCTGAGCTTATATCAGCAAGCCAACAGCATGAATAATATTGAAATTCACGGGGTGGATTGTCATATTGGTTCACAACTCACCGAGCTTTCTCCATTTTTAGATGCACTAGATCGCGTCTTGGTATTGGTCGACCAGCTCGAAGCCGCGGGCATTGCGATTCGTCATATCGATGCGGGTGGCGGTATTGGCATTTGCTACTCTGACGAAACACCGCCTGATTTTGCTGTCTACGCTGCGGCTATGCGCAAAAAACTCGACGGACGTAAAGTAAAGATGGTGTTTGAGCCAGGTCGCGCTTTAGTAGGCAATGCTGGGGCTTTAATTACCAAAGTTGAATATTTAAAGCACACCGAAAGCAAAAACTTTGCAATTGTCGATGCGGCAATGAACGATTTAATGCGGCCTGCGTTGTACGATGCCTACCACGACATTACCGCAGTTAAACCGCGTATACAAGCACCGCAGGTATATGAAGTAGTTGGCCCAGTCTGCGAGAGCGGTGACTTTTTGGGTCACGATAGAGCGCTTTCGCTTGAGCAGGGTGATCTGCTGGCTATTCTTTCTGCAGGGGCTTATGGCATGAGCATGTCCAGCAACTACAACACGCGCCCACGTGCGGCCGAGGTGATGGTAGACGGGGATGATTTTTGGTGCATCCGCAAACGTGAGACCATTAGTGAGCTGTTCGCAGGCGAGTCTGCGATTAGCGAAAAACCGTAACAAAGGTTACATCATTTCGACATTAAATTGGGGTTGCATACCTAGAGTCGTTGGCGTAGATTAACACTTCCAAAAATTGTTACGGAGTTACAAGCGCACCAAGCAG
Organism: Methylophilaceae bacterium; assembly: GCA_036504995.1. Lineage (GTDB taxonomy): Bacteria > Pseudomonadota > Gammaproteobacteria > Burkholderiales > Methylophilaceae > DASXUG01. The sequence continues at coordinate 304,259 of DASXUG010000005.1, forward strand.
GTATGACAATTTGGAAGATAAAAGTTAGTAAAAAAATATAAAATTAGGGAGATGGAAATGAAAAAAGTATTACTTTTAGTAGTAGCTACATTTGCGTTAAATGCCTTACCTGTTGTTTATGCTGATGAACCATTGCCAGAAATTGCACCTGTGGATGAGCCAACGATTGAACCATTACCAGATATGGTGCCTGCACAATAACTTGTGCCTGCAAGCAAAAAAGCCAGACCTATCGTCTGGCTTTTTTATTGAATTTTGGCCTGAATGAATTAGTCAAAAATCACAGTCTTATTTGCGTAAGGCAAAATTCGGTTTTCCACATGCCAGCGCACTGCACGCGAAAGCACGATACGCTCTAAATCGCGACCTTTTTGAATCAAATCTTCCACCTGATCGCGATGTGAAATACGGTCAATGTCTTGCTCAATAATCGGGCCTTCATCCAGCACTTCTGTTACATAGTGACTGGTTGCACCAATCAGCTTGACCCCACGCTCAAAAGCGCGATGGTAAGGGCGTGCGCCAATAAAAGCGGGCAAAAATGAATGGTGAATATTGATAATGCGTTGTGGATAACGCTTAACAAAGTCTGGTGACAAAATCTGCATGTAACGCGCGAGCACAATCAAGTCAATTTTATACTCAGCAAATAATGCAAACTGCTGAGCCTCTGCATCAGCTTTGTTTTCTTTATTAACGACAATATGATGAAAAGGGATGCCGTAAAAATCAGCCAAGCGTTTTGTGTCTAAATGATTGCTGATAATGAGTGGAATTTCGCACTCTAGCTCACCACTTTGATGGCGATGTAATAAATCGGCTAAACAATGGTCATATTGCGAAACCATAATGGCAATACGTTGACGTTTTTGCGATAACTTGAGTTGCCATTGCATGCCGAGGCGCGTAGCAATTGGTGCAAAAAGCCCTGAAAAATTGTCTGCGTTCAAATTGCAATCGTTTAAATCCCATTCAACGCGCATTAAAAATAAATTATTTTCAGCGTCTTGATGTTGGTCCGCATGTAAAATGTTGGCGTTTTGCTGAAATAAAAAATCAGCAATCGCGGCAACTATCCCTTTTTGGTCGGGGCATGTGACAAGTAATGTAGCAGTGTTTTTCATGATGTTATTCAGTGAAATCAGATCAGACGCGCATTATACAACTTAACCCGTGACAACTTAACCTGTTACAAGTGAACTGGTGATTAATTTCTAATCATTTATTCATGGATGCACATTAGAATGATGCAAGGCCTTAGGGCATGTGGTATCTTTCATTCAGTTAGTGTTGCATTTGCGCCAAGGCGCATATTTAAGAAAACTAAATTTAAAGAACTAAATTTTTCGTGAAAAAACAATTACCTTATTTTTTAATCGCATTCGCTTTGCCAGTGACCGCAATGTTATGGTGGTGGGGGCTGTTTTCTTCGGCATCGGTAGGGTTTGCCCAAAGCGGCGGCTATCATTATGTTTACCTAGAAGCGACGGGGGCTTATTCAAAATTAAGTGATAAGCAAAATGAGGTGTTATTTTATTTGAAGCAACAAGGCGTTGAGCATGGTGCTGAAATTACCTTGGTGATGACAGATCCAAGAACCACGCCTTATAAAGACTTACAAGCGCGCACTGGCTATGTCGTGGATAAAAATGTGCAAGTAAAAGCGCCGTTGTTGACTGCGGATATTCCCGCGCAACAGATTGTGTTGGCCAAAATTAAGGCGCATCCACTACTGGCTTACGGCAAAACCTATTCTGCATTGTTAAATTTTACTAAAACCCAAAATATTCCATTTCATTTACCAACCATTGAAATTTATAATAAGAGCGTCTTGAGTGTTGAGATGCCCTTAATTGGCAACCAATTGCAAAAAAATGATGTGCTAAAATCATCTCCATGAATCTATTCGCCCTTATTGGAGCCCTGCTGCTCGGATATTATCGCCCCTTAAAACACAAAGATTGGCTTAAAGAGTTTTTTGCGCCTTTTGCAAAAATGATCGAGCAAAATTTTAACGGTGGTCAATACTCACATGGTGTTATTGCTTGGCTTATCGCTGGCTTGCTACCTTCCGTGCTAGTCGCAGTTGCCTACTATTTATTGCTCGAAATGAATGCTTTGCTTGGCTTATTGTTAGGCGTCGCCGTGCTTTACCTTACCTTGCGCTTTAGCCAATTTGGGCAACATGCCGAGCAAATTATTGCAGCGCTTAGAGACTACAATATAGACCAAGCGAGACTATTGCTTTCAGCTTGGGAAGGCTCAGAGAGCAACCATTACACGACAAATCAAATTGCAGTTGTCAGCATCGAAACCATTTTTAGGCGTGCCCATCATGGCTTATTTGCGCCCATTTTCTGGTTTGCGGTGCTTGGGCCTGCAGGTGCATTGCTTTATCGCTTATCACACTTGCTAAAATCACAATGGACTACCACGGAAGGCAGTGCTTTTTATCAGTTCTCGCACCGTGTGTTTAATTATATGGAATGGTTACCAGCACGTGTCACAGGAGCGGCATTCGCTGTCGTGGGTGATTTTGAAGATGCGGTATATTGTTGGCGTACGCAGGCTGCCTTGTGGCCTGATAAATTTTTAGGCATTATTCTCGCCAGTGGTGCGGGTGCGCTAGGCGTTAGGCTAGGCGAGTCATTGCCATATCGTGGCATTATAGATTTCCGCCCCGAGCTGGGCCTGGGCGACGAAGCCGATGCAGACTACTTGCAGAGTGCAGTTGGCCTAGTTTGGCGAGTGCTGATCTTAATGCTAGGATTATTAGTGTTGCTGACCTTTGCCCACTGGCTCGGCCGCTAACTGGACTGACCTAAGCCTGTTCAAGTTAGACTAAGTTAATTTCAAACCTTTGATGTAAGGCATTAATAATGGATATATTACTTGCGAATCCACGCGGCTTTTGCGCTGGCGTTGACCGCGCAATTATCATTGTAGAACAAGCACTTGAAAAATTTGGTGCGCCTATTTATGTACGCCATGAGGTGGTGCATAACAAATATGTGGTGGATGAGCTGAAAGCTAAAGGTGCAATTTTTGTTGACGATTTAGAAGATGTTCCTACAGGCAATACCCTTATTTTCAGCGCACACGGTGTATCAAAAGAAGTACGCGCTGAGGCTGAGCAACGTGGTTTGCGCGTATTTGATGCAACTTGTCCGCTGGTCACCAAAGTGCATATTGAAGTCGCCAAAATGCGCGCTGCTGATAAAGAAATTGTGATGATCGGTCATAAAGGTCATCCTGAGGTGGAAGGTACGATGGGGCAGTCCGAAGGTGGCATGCATTTGGTCGAAACCCCAGAAGATGTGGCTAAACTTACTGTAAAAGACCCAACCAAGCTAGCTTACGTAACGCAAACTACACTTTCGATAGATGATGCGGCGACCATTGTGAGTGCACTCAAACAACGTTTTCCTGAAATTTCAGCACCTAAAAGTGATTCAATTTGCTACGCCACCCAAAACCGCCAAGATGCTATTAAAGTCATGGCTAAGGATTGCGATTTGGTTATTGTGGTTGGCTCACCCAATAGCTCAAACTCTAACCGTTTAAGAGAAGTGGCACAAAATCAAGGCGCGGAAGCTTATATGGTCGATAACGCCAGCTATTTAGATCCCACTTGGGTTCTCGGCAAAAAACATATTGGTGTATCCGCTGGCGCATCAGCCCCAGAAATTTTAATTAAAGAGGTGATTGCCAAGCTAGAGTCGTTAAGTGGCGGAAAGGTGACCGAACTAGAAGGCGTGGTAGAGAATGTGGTGTTTCAACTACCTAAAAATCTTACCTCAGCTTAATTAAAAAGGCGCTCTAAGCGCCTTTTTAATGATTGTTAAATTGCGATTTACACAGTTTATTTCTTTAAATTATCCAGCGCATATGCCGTGCTTGGATTATTACCAAGACTAATCAAGCCGCCAGCGATGCCTAAATATAAAAACATGACATCCAATACGACTTTGCCCAGAATAATCGCTAAGAATACTGAAAAACCAGCTAAGAAGAAGGCAAAGAATTTAGTTTTATAGCCAAATAACAAAGCAAAACCACCTACAAGCTGAATCAAAATAAGTAGCGGTGCAAAAATGCCAGGCAAGCCAAATTGCTGACCCAGGCTTTGCTGATACATTAAATAACCATCTGGAGTGCTGGTAATCGCCATCAGTTTACCAAAAACCAAGCCTAAAAAAACAAGTGATAATAAAACACGCGCGACGAATCCTAAATTTTTATTCATTACTTTTTACCTTTATAACCTTTATGTTCTTTAACATTTAAGTAACAATTACAAGTGAAGCATAATGCCTGTAAGCGCTATTTGCCGCAAGAGGCGAATCCTTGAAAGGGATAAAATGGTAAATATAAAACTGTTTGACTTGAGATTGTTACTTTTGTTTTTTGCTACGTTAATCACTGCTTGTTCACCCACACAGAGTGAGCCGCCTAAAATTGCGGAAAGTCAGCGCCAAGTGTTAGATCAGGCAAAAACCGCAAACGATACGGTGATACAACAAGCCGATGAACAAAAAAAGAAAATTGACGCAGAAACTCAATAGCTCATGTTTACCATTGCAGAAACCACTTGGCAGAAAAACCGTACGAGCTTATCCGCCATCCGTGAAACAGTATTTACTAAAGAGCAAAAAGTACCGATTGCGTTAGAGTGGGATGGTCTAGATGAAACAGCAGTTCATTTGATTGCATGGGATTTAGGCGGCTCGCCGATTGGCTGCGCAAGACTGTTATCTGATTACAAATTAGGGCGCATGGCAGTGTTGCCACAACATCGTATGCAAGGGGTAGGTAGTGCGTTGTTACAAGCCGCTGTTGACTACGCGGCAGAAGCCAGATGGAACCACATCAGCATTTCTGCACAAACGCAAGCGATCGGCTTTTATATTAAGTCTGGTTTCGTATTAACAGGGGGCGAGTACATGGACGCTGGCATTCCGCATCGGGATATGTGCTTATACTTTAACTAGTTGAGACTTTTGCTAATTTATAGCTAATCCATTAAAATTCATGCCATTCAAAAACGTATCTCGCAATTCGCACTAACTTTTAAACCAACTTTTCAATAGAAGGAAACTCCATGTCAAAAATCGTATTTAAAGCGGGCGAAGCCACCGTGTATTCAGAAGGTAAAGACGTTACCGCAGCCATGCCAGAAATCTTAATCGGTGCGGTCGATGGTCCTGTCGGTACTGCATTTGCCAACATGATGGCGCAAACTAAAGGCCACACTGCCATGTTTGCCGTGCGTGATATTAACCAATTGGTGCGCCCAGCCACAATGATGGTACCAAAAGTGACATTGAAAGACTCACTGAATATTGAATTATTCGGTGGTGTGGTACAAGCTGCTGTGGCTGACGGTATTTTAGATGCAGTAATTGAAGGCATTATCCCTAAAGATCAAGTGAATGACTTGTGCATTATCGCCTTATTGTGGATCGATCCAGGCTGCGCAAAAGAAGCTAAATTGGACAAAGCTGACATGTACAAAAACAACTACGAAGCGATTAAATTAGCATTGAAACGTGCTTTGAATGATGAGCCTAGCATTGATGAGTTAATTGCCAACCGCCATAAAATCAAACATTGCATGTGGGACGAAAGCTGGGGCGAAATTTAATTTAGCCACGCATTAGGGTGAATACCCAAGGGTACAAGCTTTTACGATGAAGTTTGTACCCTCCTATTTAGTCTTTCTCTCACACTGTTCTGTGCCACTGTGTAACTTGTTAAATTTCTGTTCCGCAAGCATCTGTAAATCACCATCACTCATTTTATTCAACTTAATCGGCTTGACTGGCTTTGCCATTTTCGCCTTTGTAGTTAACGCTTTTCTATCAGTTGGTGTATCAGGTAAAGAAGCCACGTAGTAAAGCAATGATTCACGTGCACCTTCAACTGGTGTTTGCTGCATCAATTTAAATCCTTTAGGTTTTGCTCGTGCTGCAATGCTGGCTGGTGTATCTGCTCTTGCAACGGCAAGTTTGGTTAACTCATTCGCGAAGCTATTGGCCCGAAACACTCCCGCGCTTGGCTCTGTTCGTTGCACTAAAGGCTTCAGCCCCCATTTGTCGCCTACGTATCTTAGGATACTGGTATGGTCAAAAGTGGTCTTACAAATGTCTTTTTGCACCCAGGGGGAAACAAGAATAGTGGGCACTCGCACACCTAGCTGATCAAACTTATATTCTGAAGTGTAATTATCAGGTGCTATGGTTTTAGGTGGCGGCACATGATCATAAAAACCACCATGCTCATCGTAAGTGATAATCAGCAGCGTGGATTTCCACAACGCCTCATTAGCCCGTATGCTGTTATAGACTTTTGCGATCAACTCCTCACCAGCCGTTACACCTGTCGGCGGATGTTGATCATTTTCATCTTCGCCAAAATAGCAGGGTTCAATAAAACTATAGGCTGGAAAGTCTTTTTCATCGCCTTTGGTGTCATCTATAAAATCATCCATATCTGCGTAATTGCCAGTCACCACGCTGCCTACATACTCAGGCAGCAAATCAGTCAAAACAATACTTTGTGGAATGCCATCATGGTAGATACGCCACGTTTGCTTCGCATCATCCAAGCGATCATAGAGCGTATCTTGGTCATATTGATAAAGATACTGAGGAGTTTTACGGGAAGGCATATGGATATGACCCAAGCATGTGCCACTATGCACAAAAAATCGGTTTGGCCAGGTTGGTCCTGGCATAGAAGAAAACCAGCGATCACACACCAGAAAGTTGCGAGCCAATGTATGTAAAGCAGTAAGACTATCTGGCTGCGCTCCATCTCCCAGTGGAAAATACGCCATGACTTGATCAACTTGCCCAGCTTTACTCTCGCTCACGCCTGGCACCTTTAGATAAGCGTCTACAAAGCCACCCATGGGGTGATTATTATCATTTCCCAATTGGATTTGAACATCCGTAAACTCATGTGGTACATCTACGCTAATACTCTCGGCCGCAGTGGGCGCTTGCTCATAAACCTTGCCGCTAGCAGTTGAGGTATTTTTATATTTGGGTCCAGTTTGTGGAATACCATCAACTTGAGGATAAATTTTTGTAAGGTCACCCAGCATATGATCAAAAGAGCGATTTTCCAGCATCAGCACCACGATATGTCGAATAGGGTCAGTTGGCGTTGAACTTGCAGTACTGGTATCAGCACCCACCGTGAGTGCTTCCTTATGCTCATCTTCTTTGGCTAGGGTAGCATCACCATGTTTACGAATATATCCACGCCCAGCTTGGTATTTGTTTTTTGTTTTGATGCGCTTTTGTGCCTTTTTGTCGTTTGGGGCTGAATAGGTGATCGCTGTATTTTTCTCAGGGTCAAAGAACCCAATATAACCGCCTGAACTTACGCCAAATGAGCAAAGCCCCTTACCCTCACTTAATCGCCCTAAAAAGTCGTTGCGCCCACCTTCTTGTTCGCCAACGCTAAAATATAAAGGGAGCACAAAATTAGATACCTCAATATTGTCGATAAAATATGTTTGTGATTGCACAGCATCACACATCTCAAACCAGTGATAGACAGTTTTATCTGGCGCTTCTGGATGCGGCCCTTGTACTAAAAGATTACCTTGCGCATCACCAACCAACTCTAAGGCCTCGTGTGATAGGGTGGCGGTCCAATTTTCTCCAAGCTCCTTACATAACTCGGTAAAAACAAAGCCATAGGGAATCCCGCGGTAATTAATATCGTGATATCCCAACGCATCTTGCACATCGGCTTGATCAAACAAATATAAAACTGCGTCTCCACGCATCTCATATAAATGCGCTTTATCTGGCTCTCTACCCACGGCTCCCTCAAGGCGCAACTTTGCAGGCAAGCTCCAATATGGCTCAAAATCTTCTGAAATTTGACGATTAATCGCCCGAATAGCGGTTAATACTTGCTCATCTGTAAGTAAATTGGATTGATTAACGATACTGATAATCATCTTGCATGCCCCCAAGGATAAACCGCATTAGATTTTAAATCACTTTAACTACATGCAATCCAACAACAACGAGCGATTATTAAATCAACGAATGTATACATGTATTGTAGCAACAAATAATACCAAAGAGTTACTATGGATACTTTTATTCTGTTATATTAAATACCAACATAAACCTTTTTCACATCAAACTTGTATTAACGATCATCATTTCTGATTGGAGAGCTTCATGAAACATCTAGCTGAAAAGTTAACCATCATTTCCATCACACTTCTACTGTTTAACGCGTGTACAGATTTAGGACCTATTCGTGATTATGCAAAGGCCTCGCAGGACCTCACGTCTGGACAGGAAATAGTCACACGATGGAAAAATTCTGATGCTGAGCTTATCAAAGCACAACCCCTTTTTGATGATCCAATCAATACACGGCGAGATGAAGAGTCTCAAAAACACGCAGAAGAGGCCGCTAAAAATTTAATAAAAATCCACAACGTGCTGGGTCAATACTTCTCTGCTGTTGCGTTATTAGCTGACGATGGCTTACCTTCAGTAAAAACCCAAAGTGAAAGCTTATCCAACTCAATTAAGTTGGTTGATTCCAATTTCAACGAAGCAGATCAAGCCGCGTTCAAAGCCATATTAAATTTGCTGTCTATCCCACTAGATGCCTACAGGCAAAAACAAGTCATCAAACTAATCAAGGAGCAAGATGAAAATGTGGAAAAGCTACTGACCATACTTGAACAATCCAGTATGGTCATAGAAAGTGACATTAGAAGCGAAGCCGACGCAAGCACTCAGCCCTACTACGCAATGCTAGGAGATATAAAAGATAAAGGCGTGCGCTATTTAATACGCGAAAAAATGTTAATCAACAAAAAAACCAACTACCAGGCTTTATTTTCCGCCATTGCAAACTACAGAAGCGCGATCGCAAATATTAAATACCAGCACAAGAAAATTGCCACCTCCGTGAGCTCCAACAAAGACAATTTAAAACAAATTTTAGCTGAACTGAAAGATGCGAAAAAACAAATAGAGTCGGCCAAAATAGCCGTCGAAACTGCCATTGCCAACTAGACAAAGGAAAATTGTATGGACATCACTGACTTTCAAAAATCGATCCAAATTGCCGATGATCTGGATGAGCAAGCTAATCGCTTAAACCTCTATATATCTGACCCTGAGCAAAGTAAAGCGGATCGCGTCAAAGCGGTAGAAGCACAAAATAAACTCCGTCGAGAAGCGGCTAAACTTAGAATAGATACCATCACAGAAATTATTGGCGACCAAGCCCCAACCATTGATGCAATCGTATCGGCCGCTGATAAAGCAAGGTCCGCTGCCAATAAAATTGGCAAAATTAAAAGCAGTCTTGAGTTAGCGACAGCGACAATCACCTTCTTCGCAGCGCTAAGCACTCAAGACTTACCGAAAATTATCAAAGCATTTAGCAACTTTCAAGATTCAATTAAATCAGTAGCTTAGATCGGCTGGTTGAGATGATATAGTGGGAGATGAAAAAGCCCTAAAATTTAATACTGCGTGGCTTATTCTTAATCTTTGCTGCCCCTAAAAGCGGTGACCTATAACCACTTGTGAAAACAGAGTCTGACCTCATATACCCATTACACTACTAATATGGAGTCATATATGAAGTCAATCTTAGAATACCTGAACAAGCACGGCGAAAAGATGGATATTGAAATCGCTGAAGCCACGGGGCTTGCTCTACCTGTAGTGAAAGCCAAGCTGCGCGATTTGGCTTTGAGTGGTGCGGTGATTAGCTGCAACGTCACCAAGTTTGTCGATGGGGTGAAAACAGAGGGGATCAGCAGTCGCATCTCAGGTTCGGTTCCACAAGCCAGCCCTGGAAGGAAACCCAAAACAGAGGCCGCTATGGAAAGTTAGAGACAATAAAAAAGCCTACTCGGGGTAGGCTTTTTTCAATGCAGTGAAGCGAATTACTTGTTCATTACGTACATAGTTACTTCAAAGCCGAAACGCATTTCTGTAGCTGCTGGTTTAGTCCACATAGTAATCTCCAATGTCTTTTTGAACTGACGATATGTCTTGTTCGTATGGATGCATTATGCGCTACCTCTTAAATTATGCGCTCTGGGCAATCATGATTGAGACCTAATGATATTCATTAACTGAGCGTGCGAAGAACTGCAACTTAAAAGTGAAAAGCCTGCTTTTAACAAGCCTAGGTTACACACTCACGGCACGCATCCTGTCCATTTTTTCAATAACTGCCTGATAGAGATCATGGTCGGAATCGGGGTTATTTCGGTCTGGATGGTTGGCACTACGGATCTTTTTCAATTCCGTCATATCGTCTGGCAGGTCATGCACCTTGGTCACACGATCACCGTTTTTGAGCATCAAGCGCTGAAGCTCAGCCTCTGCCTCTTCGCGTGCGTCATATAATTTCTTGCTGCCAAGACGCCAACTATCTTGATTTTTGCGTGGGGATAGCTTTTCTTTACCATCAAACCAGATCCACCTGCCTGTATCGGAGTCCTGTTCAAAATGAACAGTGGTGATGGTGTAAGTACGAACTGGCGGCTCGATTTCGTTGGCGAATAAGTTGATTATCTTACCAACAGTTCCCACCGTTACAAGGTAATACGCGCCTGCCTCATGTGGGCGGAACGCACTACTTTGTGTTGGCTCAGGCTTGCTGTCATTACTTGATGAATTCATTTCAGCCATGCGGCTGAGTGCTCTGCGTTGTGCGTTGGTCACTGGTATTGCTCCTTATATTAGCTAAAACTCACTGGGATCACCATGTGGACTCTTGGAATGTCACAGTAGATTTGAAGCGATCAGAGATCTATCCGCTCAAAAAAGCCACCTCAAAGGATGGCTTGATTAATTGCTATGTTTTGCTCCCAGAGAGGCTTCGAGTCTACAAGCAGCGAGTTAGCGACCGTATTCCTGACTAACCACTGGGGCGGGGGATCCATTAAAAAACTGCGCCATTATACTGCACCTGATGTAAATATGTTGCAGACTTCCCGAGTTAATGACGCTGGGAAAATAGGTGATCTAAAATATAAAATTCACATTTGGCGAATGCCACATTAACTGAAAGCATCATCATTGATTATTAAGTCTTTTTTCACTTACTTTGAGTAGTCAAAACTCAACTATCGCTGTCATATTCGCTGGATTGTTCTAGTCTGCCATCTTCAATAAAGATGGAGCGTTCATCTGATCAAGTTTGGCCTCAAAATCACGCAAAGGCAAAGGCCGAGAAAACAGATAGCCTTGATAGGCGTTACAACCTAACGTTTGTAACAACTCTTTTTGCTGCTGCATTTCCACGCCTTCGGCAATCACGCTATGTCCGAGATTTTTGCCTATATTGATGATGGTTTGCACCATAAACGTATCACAATTATTGTGCAGAATATCTTGGATAAAACTTTTATCAATTTTCAACTCATCTAGCGGCAGTTGTTTTAATACCGCTAATGATGATTGACCAATACCAAAATCATCCAGTGAGAATGTAATACCCAGTGCTTTTAGGGCGTTGATTTTCTCAATCACATCATCAATGTTTTTTACAATCAAACTTTCTGTTAGTTCTAGTCGTAGCAATTTGGGATTACATCCACTGTTAAGTACTATTTCTGTCACCGTCTCCACAAAATCTGGCTGACTAAATTGCAACGCACTGACATTGACTGAGAGTTTTAGTGTACTGGTCTGCGTCGAGTATTCCCAGCGTTTGAGTTGCCCGCATGCCTGCGTCAGCACCCAATATCCGATCGGCACTATCGTGCCTAATTCTTCCGCAATCGGAATAAACTGATCAGGTGGCACCATGCCTAACGTCGGATGTTGCCAGCGTAACAAAACCTCAGCGCCTATGGCGTGTTGCAATTGATTGACCTGCAATTGATAATATAGAACAAGCTGATTGGCTTGCTGAGCGAATGCTAGGTCATTTGCCAGTGTGGCGCGTAAATCAATGGCTGGTTGCATGTCTTCGTCATACATTTGTATGCTGTTCAGGTCTTCGGACTTTTTGGCCTGATACATGGCAATATCTGCCCGTCTCAGTACTTCGGTTTCATCCATCTCTTCGCCAAAAAACAGGCAGATACCAATACTGGGCGTGGTGTAATACTTACAATGGCTAAGGTGAAATGGTTGGGCAAATACATTGGCGAGTTTTTCGGCAGCCGCCTGCGCAGCTTCAATTGCCTGCGCTTTATCTTTTCCCAAATCATCCAGCACCGTAATAAATTCATCGCCGCCCATTCTGGCTATCGTATCTTTTTTGCGCAAACAACGTTGCAAACGCGTAGCAACCTGTTTTAACAGCTCGTCACCGGCCAAATGACCTTTGCTGTCATTTAGCCCCTTAAAGTTATTTAAATCGAGTGACAGTATCGCGCCATAGCTATAACTACGCGCACATCTAGCAAACGCCTGATTGAGACGATCATTCAATAGCCGACGATTGGGCAGATTGGTCAAAAAATCATAGTTAGCTAGCTGATGGACTTTTTTATTGTCCAGATTGGAGGCAATCCTTAACGCAATGTTTTCACGCAGACTTTTGGCAACACCTCGGCCTGCAACTGTCACATACACCACATAGACGACAAACAAGATTGCCAACGCAACAGAAAGTTGACTGCCATTAATGAGAAACCGTGGAATCATAAACAGCAGTATTCCACCACTAAATAGGTTCGTGCACAGCGTGTCCACCGAATAAATGACTATCCCTGCTCCAGAAACACCCACCAGCGCAAAAATCAAAAACGCCTGATGCTCAGTATCAGCGATTGGATAAAGTAAAATACCCGCCAGCCCCCAAGCTGCCCCACAAAGCCCAGAACTCAGCCGGAAGCGATTTAACCAAAGCTGATTGTGCTGCTTTCTTTGATGGTCCCTATAATATTGAACGGTAAAATAAGTACGGACACCATAAGCCAGTACAAAGATCATCGCCCAAACTACCAATACGTTAAGTGCAATAAGGGTATGTTGCGTGTATAGCAGCGCAGCCATCACCACAGAGGCTGCCATTACAGATCGATGATTGTTTGAATACAGCATACTTACAATTTCTATATTCAATGCCAATGGGTCTACTGCCGTTTTCACGCAAAATCCTCCGATAAATTTATCTATATCAGTTATCTACGGACAAATCATCCGCATTCTTTAATATATATACATTCCATTTCAACGCCAATTGAGCCTACAAATTTTCGGAATTTGCACTAGATATAAAGTGAAAAAATTTAAATTTTACAAATGACCACCTCTGACCAGAATCTGACATTCTAAAAATTCAGATTTACATTTTCCCACCTCAAAAGTAAATTTTGTGGTATCAAATTGATTTATAACGTACATTTGATGATAGCGGTACATCTAAATAATGCTGTTAAAAGCTGGGAGTTAGTATATTGATTCCATATCAACTTTTGTTTGAAGCTATTGCCGATGGCGTATTTGTTGCGCAGGATTATAAATTTGTATTTTGCAACCAAGCATTACCAACCATGCTTGGCTATAAACATGAGGAGTTTATAGGACTTCATTTCAATCAAGTTATCTCGCCTGATTACCTTAAAGTATGGACTGAACGATATGATCAGCGTATTGGGTCTGGTAAAGAACCTGAAAAATGCTATGAGCTTCAATTTCTTCGCAGTGATGGACAGCCTATCTGGGTGGAACTTCGTGCCAATCGTTCAGCATTCAGAGATCGACCAGCAGTTTTAGGAATTATTCGCGATATCACAGACCGAAAGTCTGCTGAGGAAAAACTGAGATTATGGGGTGACTCATTCGAACACGCTGAGTTTGGGCTTGCCATGGCAGATGCGACCACAAACAGATTTATTTTGGTTAACCCCACTTTTGCCAAAGAGCGCGGCTACACTCGTGAAGAGCTCATTGGCAAGTCTATGCTGACTGTATTTCCAGCAGATACTACGGATCAAGTGAAAAGCAAGATTTCCGCGGTAGATGCAACATCACATGTAGTGTTTGAGAGCATTAATCTATCCAAAGATGGCCGACAGTTCCCAGTTTTGCTTGATATTACTACCATTAAATCGGAGGGGGGTGTCCCCCTGAGACGCATTGCCTACACGATTGACATCTCTGAACGCAAGCTTGCAGAGCAAAGACTCCAAGAAAGTGAGGAACGTTTCCGTACTCTAGTGCAGCATGCTCCTGAGGCAATTGTAGTATTTGATGTATCACGCGGGCGCATAGTTGATGCCAATGCCAATGCCGAACAATTATTCGAATGCAATATTGAAGTGTTGCGACAACATAGCCCACTAGATTTTTTGCAACAAACTGAATCCGATCAAATCCCCATTTCACAAAGTTTCCGAGAGCATAACGAACGAAGTCTTGAAGGAGAGCAATTAGTTTTTGAGCGTAAGCTAGTCGGAGCTAAAGGGAAAGAGTCTATTTGCGAGATCAGATTAACAAGTCTACCATCTAGCGATAGCAAGCTGGTTCGGGCAAGTCTGATCGACATTACCTCGCGCAGGCGAGAGGAGATCGATCTTTCGATTGCAGCAGCAGCCTTTGAAACACAGGAAGGTATGCTAGTTACTGATGCAAATAGTGTGATTTTAAGGGTTAACCATGCATTCACCAAGATCAGTGGGTATCTCCCCGATGAGGTCGTTGGCCAAACACCACGTTTACTCAAGTCGGAGCGACACGACTCTAAATTTTTTAAGAAAATGTGGCAAGTCATTCATACCACTGGGAAGTGGCAGGGCGAACTTTGGAATCGGCGCAAGAATGGCGAAATATATCCTCTGTGGCTCAATATAACCGCCGTTAAAGACAAAAAAGGACAAGTTACCAATTATATTGGATCGCATGTTGATATCACAGAGCCTAAGGCGGCTGAAGCAAAAATACAGTCTCTTGCATACTTTGATCCTCTGACCAAATTACCAAACCGTCGACTCTTGCAAGATCGACTAAGCCACGCGATTGCTTCTAGCAATCGCAGTAAAAATCAAGCAGCATTACTGCTCATCGACTTAGACCATTTTAAGGATATCAACGATAGTCTAGGTCATCACATTGGAGACTTGTTGCTACAACAAGTTGCTACGCGCCTTAAGGAATGTGTGCGTAAAGGGGACACGGTTGCTCGGCTCGGTGGGGATGAGTTTGTCGTACTTATGGAAGAATTAGACAAGGCGGTATTGGATGCTGCATCACAAGCAAAAGCAACGGCCGCAAAGATTCTTGCAAACTTGAGTCACGCTTATCATTTAAATGGACTAACTATCCATAACACCTCAAGCATAGGAATCGCACTGCTAGATTGCCATGTAAATGATTTTGAACGCTCATTCCAGCAGGCTGATATTGCAATGTATCAAGCAAAAAGGGCTGGGCGTAATACATTGCGATTCTTCGATCCCAAGATGCACGAATACATCTTGGCTCGAACCGAGCTTGAAAATGACATGAGAATTGCGATTGAGAAGAACCAATTCCAGTTGTTTTACCAGATTCAAGTAGATCAAATGGGTTACGCGCTGGGTGCGGAAGCCCTAATTCGATGGATGCATCCTGAGCGAGGCATAATATCTCCCGCTGAATTCATTCCATTAGCGGAAGAAAGCAGTTTGATCTTTCCAATTGGACAGTGGGTTATGGAAACTGCTTGTAAGCAACTTAAAGTTTGGGAGCAGGGTGAAACTACGAAGTATCTGACACTTTCGGTTAATGTAAGTGCTAGGCAATTTCATCAAGTAGATTTTGTTAACCAAGTCAAAACTTGTGTTCAAGCATATGAAATTAAACCAGAATTGTTTAAACTTGAATTAACCGAGTCCATGCTACTTGAGGATGTTGAGGATGTTATCGCCAAAATGAATGCCTTGAGTGCTATAGGCGTCAGCCTTTCACTTGATGACTTCGGGACGGGGTACTCATCCTTACAATACTTGAAACGACTTCCATTAAACCAGCTCAAAATTGATCAGTCATTTGTACGTGACATTATAGCGGACAAGAATGACCAAGCGATTGTTAAAACCATTATCACGATGGCAACGGGCTTAGGGTTAAGCGTTATTGCAGAAGGAATCGAGACTCAAGACCAATTTCACACCCTTAAGATTCACGGCTGCGACAAGTTCCAAGGGTATTATTTTGGCAAACCTATTCCGATAGAGCAGTTTGAAGCATCTTTACCACTAGTTAAGTAGGATCTATACGGAGACTTCGGCGCCCGACAACAACAACTAAATATCTAAATTACTTGCCCCCAATGCATTACTTTCAATAAATGCACGCCTAGGTTCAACGTTATCACCCATCAAGGTTGTAAAAATCTCATCTGCGGCTATGGCATCGTCGATCTGCACCTTGAGTAAGCGACGTACCTTAGGATCCATGGTGGTTTCCCATAGTTGCTCTGGATTCATTTCACCCAAGCCTTTGTAGCGCTGTATGTTTAGGCCATGTTTTGCTTCATCTAACAGCCAATCTAGGGCTTGTTTAAATGTACTTACTTTTTGCTCTTTTTCGCCGCGTTTAATCATGGCGCCTTCTGCCAATAGATTATTTACCATGGCGGATGCGCGACTAATTTGACGGTAATCTCCACTGCCTAAAAATTCTGCGTCTATCACGCAGCTTTGTAGGTTGCCATGCACATATTTATTCACTTCTAAGCGATAGGTGCCTGTTTCCTGATCGAACCCTACAAGGACTTCTGAGCCTATTGCGCCGAGTATCGGACGTAATTTGCTAGCAGCAGCCTGTGCATCGGCTTCCGTAGTGATGCTGATTTCGCCAAGATCTTGCATAGCGCGTAATACGCTTTCGTCGTATAAAGCGGCTATCCTACGGATAACGGCCTCTGTCAGTACCATTTGTTTAGCAATTGCAGTTAGCGCGTCATCTTTAATAACGGCTCCGCCTTCTTTTGTGAGCAATTCTGCGCCTTTTAAAGCGGATTGCAGCAAGTACTCGTCTAACTCATGCTCGTCTTTAAGATAGCGTTCATCACGCCCTTGTTTGACCTTGTAGAGCGGTGGTTGCGCGATATAAATGTGTCCACGTTCTACCAGCTCTGTCATTTGACGATAGAAGAATGTGAGGAGCAAGGTACGGATATGCGCACCATCGACGTCAGCATCGGTCATGATGATGATACGGTGATAACGTAATTTTTCTGCAGAAAAATCTGCTTTACCAATGCTGGTGCCGAGTGCGGTAATGAGGGTTGCGATTTCTTGCGAGCTCAATAATTTATCAAAACGCGCTTTTTCTACGTTTAGAATCTTACCTTTAAGCGGCAAAATTGCTTGGTTTTTGCGATCTCTACCTTGTTTGGCTGAACCGCCCGCTGAGTCACCCTCGACTAGATATATTTCACAAAGTGCTGGATCTTTTTCTTGGCAATCAGCCAACTTACCTGGTAAGCCCATGGTGTCCATTACACCTTTACGACGGGTAATGTCACGCGCTTTTCTTGCGGCCTCACGTGCACGCGCAGCCTCTACAATCTTGCCGCAGATAATCTTGGCATCATTGGGGTTTTCTTGTAAAAACTCCGCCAGTTTTGCCGCAACTACTTCAGAGACTACAGGCTGCACCTCGCTTGAAACAAGCTTATCTTTGGTTTGTGATGAAAATTTAGGATCTGGCACTTTCACTGAGAGTACGCAGGTAATACCTTCACGCATATCATCGCCCGTGGTTTCAACTTTGGCTTTTTTGGCAATTTCTGATTGCTCAATATACTGGTTGAGCGTACGCGTCATGGCGGTACGCAGACCCGTTAAGTGGGTTCCGCCATCTCGTTGCGGGATATTGTTGGTGAAACATTGTACGGTTTCAGTGTAACTATCATTCCACTGCATGGCCACTTCTACCGTCATGCCATCTTTTTCACCTATGGCATAGAATGTTTTTGGGTGTAATACGGTTTTTGCACGGTTCATATACTCCACAAACCCTTTAACGCCGCCAGAGTAAGCAAAATTTTCCGATTTACCATTGAGTTGATCAATTAATTCGATTTTTACACCATTATTCAAAAACGATAGTTCACGAATACGTTTTGCTAATAACTCGAAATGAAATTCAACCAAACCAAATGTTTCTGTTGAAGCTAAGAAATGAACTTCCGTGCCTCGTTTTTCTGTGGTGCCAGTTACTGCTAATGGGGCTTGCGCTACGCCACGATGAAACTCCATTTGATGCACTTTACCATTACGATAAATTTTTAAGCGTAACCAATCAGATAGTGCATTGACAACTGATACACCCACGCCATGTAGGCCACCAGAGACTTTGTATGAGTTTTGGTCAAACTTACCGCCTGCATGCAACTCTGTCATAACAATTTCGGCAGCAGAGCGCTTAGGGTCGTGCTTATCATCTTCTTTTACGTCTGTTGGAATACCACGGCCATTATCGGAAATACTGATTGAGTTATCAGAATGTATGGTAATTTTAATATCATCACAATGCCCAGCTAATGCTTCATCAATCGCGTTATCAAGTACTTCGAACACCATATGGTGCAAACCAGAACCATCGGAAGTGTCGCCAATATACATGCCTGGGCGCTTACGTACTGCATCCAAACCCTCTAAGATTTTAATACTATCGGAGTTGTATTCTTGATTGTTTTTTGCGGTGTTATCTTCAGACATTATTTCTTCTTTAAATTTTAAGTTTCACGTGAAACAACGTTATTTAGTTCAGTATTGAATAATGATTGGTTAAATGCGCATTGGCATTACGACATATTTGTAATGTTCATCGCTCGGTACGGTGACTAAGCAGCTGCTATTTGCATCTGCAAATGAAAATACAATACTTTCTGTATTGACGTTATTCAGCACGTCGATCATGTAGGTCACATTAAAACCAATATCTATAGGATCGCCACTGTACGTGATTTCCAACTCTTCTTCTGCTTCTTCTTGTTCAGTATTGGTGCTGATTAAGCGTAAATTATTTTGACTTAGCACCAAGCGAATACCACGGTATTTTTCATTGGATAAAATAGAAGCTCTTTGCATCGCCAGCAAAATAGATTGTCTATTCACTGTGAAGTGATTTTGATGTCCAGTTGGGATAACTCGCGTGTAATCAGGGAACTTACCATCAATCACTTTTGATATTAAGCGTATGTTTCCAAAGCTGAAATTCACTTGACCCGTAGTAATTTCAATAGAAACTTCTTCTTCGTTTTCTTCAAGTAATTTAATCAATTCCAATACTGTCTTACGTGGCAGTATTAATTCACTTTTTTCGTAATTTTGTGAGAGTTCTGTTGATGTAAAACTTAAGCGATGTCCATCTGTACCAACAACGTTTAAACGGTTTGCATTTACTTCAAACAACAAACCATTCAAGTAGTAGCGAATATCTTGTTGCGCCATCGCAAACTCAACTTGTTTAAACAATTGTTTTAAGGTGTTTTGTGCAATCGTTACCACAGTTTTTGCATCACCTGAGGCTTTACTCATGACAGGGTAATCAGCGGCAGGTAATGTTTGTAAATTAAATTTACTCTTACCAGCTTTAACTGCAATGCGACTGTCGGTAGTCGTCATATTAATCTCAGTGTTTTCTGGCAGCGCACGACAAATATCCAGCAATTTTTTTGCTGATATTGTGGTGGATAAGTCTCCACCTACTGGTGTCAGAATAGAAAGAGAGATTTGCATCTCAAGATCAGTGGCAGTTAATACGATCTTTTCTTCGTTTGCCTCTAATAAAAGATTTGAGAGTATAGGTAAAGTATGACGTCTTTCAACAATTCCACTTACTGAAGTTAGTGGTTTTAATAAAGTGTCACGATTTATTTTGATGTTCATGTTTTTAAGAACCTAAATAATAAATACAAATAGTAATAAATAATAATGTTTAAAAAATCTGTTGATTAAAATTAATACGTCATTAAATCAAAAAGATAGTGTAATTTTTTATAGTAGTAAAACACTAGATTCTACTGTGGATAAATTGTTGGCTATTTTACCCTTTTTATTAAAATGTGCCTAAACCAACTTTTCATACATAAGATATCCACAACAAAACTAACTGCTAATCACGAATCACTTGAATCAAAAATGCAATATCTCTAGCCACACTTGGGTCATTTAATCTCAATTGTTCAATCTCATCACACGCATGCATAACTGTGGTGTGGTGGCGGCTGCCAAAAGCTTCCCCTATCTCTGGAAAGCTATGGTTGGTCAGTTCGCGTGCTAAAGCCATGGCTATCTGGCGTGGCCTCGCAAAGTTGCGCGAACGCTTTTTACTGTACATTTCTGCCACTTTAATTTTGTAATAGTCAGCGACCGTTTTTTGTATGTTTTCAACGGTAACTTGACGCCCACGCACTGCCAATAAATCTTTTAGTGCATCTTTTGCCAGGTGTACATCAACTGCGTTACCAGTAAAGTTTGCCATGGCAATAATGCGGTTTAATGCGCCCTCTAGCTCACGAACGCTAGACCTAACTTGCTTACCAATAAAAAATGCTACTTCTTCTGGTAGTTTGAATTTCGCTTCTTCTGCCTTTTTTAACAAAATTGCAACGCGCATTTCAAGCTCTGGGGGCTCTACAGCAACGGTTAACCCCCAACTGAATCGAGTACGCAGGCGTTCATCCATATCCACAATTTCTTTTGGATAGGTGTCACAAGTGATAATGATTTGCTTTTTAGCTTCAATCAGTGAGTTAAAAGCGTAAAAAAACTCTTCTTGCGTTCTCGATTTTTTAGCAAAAAATTGAATATCATCAATCAATAGCAAATCTAGCGAATGGTATTGGCGTTTGAAATCATCAAATGACTTATGTTCATAAGCTTTAACCACGTCAGAGACATAGCGCTCCGCATGTAAGTAACGCACCTTAGCATCTGGCCGCTGAGATTTTAAGTGATTACCAATCGCTTGTAGTAAATGAGTTTTACCTAATCCCACACCACCGTAAATAAACAATGGGTTGTAAGCCACTCCTGGGTTTTCGGCAACTTGTAAGGCTGCAGCACGTGCCAATTGGTTTGCTCTACCAGTGACAAAATTATCAAAGGTAAAGCTGGTGTTAAGACCAGTTAGCTCGGTACTTGTTTTTTGTTTTTTAACTGGTACGGGTATTGGAATACTACGCTCAGCTGTTTGTTTAGCAATTACAGGTGGGTTTGATGCGGATTCTTTATTCGGGGCATTGCTCGCTTGGCTGACTGGTTCAGCAGATTTTTCAGTTGCGTCAAATAAACCTAATTCAATTTCTATCGGATCAGCAAATGTCTCTCGAGCAACCATTTGAATTTTTGATAAAAAACGGTCTTTAACCCATTGCAATACAAAACGATTAGGCGCAAGTATTTTCGGTGCAGTTTCATGTGCAATAAATTTGAGTGGTTTTATCCACGTATTAAATTGTTGCGATGATAGCTCTTCTTCAAAGCGCACAAGACAAATAGACCAAAAATTTTCCATCGGTTGCCCGATACCTCGATTGAATAATTTATTTATTTTAAAAAAGATCTTTACTATTTATAATTGTAATGACTGCTTAAGTAAATTTTTTATGATTGATTTTTATATCAACTACGACCAGTTTCTTGACCAGCTTTTTTGCATTAATTCTAGCTGTTTTAGCTAAACTTATCCACAAGCCAATATAAAACTTTTTATACGTTTATTATCAAATATATATTGACATTAGGTTGGTAAATAAGGTCTAATTACGCCCTTTGTTTAGTTTGTAGCTAGTGTTAAGAAGTTACGAATATAATAGTTACTGGAGATTCACATGAAACGTACTTATCAACCTTCTAAAGTTCGTCGTGCACGTACGCATGGTTTTTTAGTGCGCATGAAAACACGTGGCGGCCGTGCAGTTATTGCAGCGCGTCGTGCTAAAGGCCGTGCGCGTTTAGCTGTATAATTGTTGTTGCACTTTATACAAGGGTTTAAAGCGACCTTTGAACAAGTATACATTCCCAAGAGATTTAAGGTTAATTAAAACGGATGAATTTTCATCCGTTTTTAATTTCCGCAAACGAATTTCTGGCCCCCACTTTGCTATACATTATCAATTTAATGCGTTGCCGCATCCCAGATTGGGTATGGTAGTGGGTAAGAAAGTGGCTAAGTTGTCGGTAAGCCGAAACTATATGCGCAGAGTGATTAGGCAATTATTTAGATTGCATCAGCATGATTTGGGTCATGTGGATTTGGTGGTGAGGGTGCAAAAAGTTTTTTGCCCCAAGGATTATGTTGCAATAGAACAAGAGTTTATTGGGCTAATGAAAAAGTTTAACAAGTTAGCTACAGCATAATTGATATGAGTACCCTATAAAGTGGCAAGTTTTATAACTTGGATAATTAAAGCTTATCAGTTATTGTTGAGCCCTATGCTTGGTCAACATTGTCGTTTTACGCCATCGTGCTCTCAATATTCTATTGAAGCATTCACAAAGTATGGTGTTTTTAAAGGTTTTTACTTGTCAGCCAGACGTATATTGAAGTGTCACCCGTGGCATGCTGGTGGACACGACCCACTGCATTAATTAACTTTAAGTTTTATTCTGAATAAGAGATTTATGGATACTAAGCGTCTAATTTTATTTGTTATTTTTTCATTTTCTATCCTAATGTTATGGGATTCATGGCAAAAACAACATTCACCACAACCTGCTGTCGTAGCACAAACAAATGATGAGGGCGTTCCCTCGGCTCAGGTTAGTAACGATACTAAAGTACCTGATGCGCCTAATGTAAGTGAAAGCTTCAAACTCGAAACTGGTAAGCGCATCCATGTAGAAACAGACTTTTTTAAAGCCGAAATTGATTCAACAGGTGGTGATTTAAGGCATTTAGAGTTATTACAACATAAAGAGTCAGGCAACACAGATAAAAACTTCGTGTTGATGGACGACAGTGCTAGCCCCATGCTTTATGTTGCGCAAACTGGTTTAAAAGGGGCTGATTTACCAACACACAAAGTACAGTTTACTAGTGCTGCCGATACCTACAAGCTTGATGCTGGAAAAAATGAGCTTGAGGTTAAGTTATCAACTACAACTCCAAGTGGTATCCAAGTCGATAAAATATATGTATTCCATCGTGATAGCTATGTCATTGATGTTAATTATCAAATTCATAATGGTAGCAGTGTTGCAATTAACCCTGCCGTTTACTACCAAATAATACATGATAGTGAATCAAATCAAGGCTCTAAAATGATGCCAACCTTCACAGGTGGTGCATACTATACTGAAGCAGATAAGTACAAGAAATTAAATTTTGCTGAAATGGCGAAGGAAGATTTAAGTAAATCGACTACTGACGGCTGGATTGGTCTAGTACAACACTATTTTGTTAGCGCTTGGATTCAAAAGCAGGGTCAGTCTCGTAAGTTCTACACCTCCAAAATTAGCAATAAAATATACTCTGTGGGTAGCCTTTCATCGTTGGGTGAAGTGGCGCCAGGTGCAGACATCAAGGTTTCTAGTCAGTTTTATGCAGGCCCAGAAACGCATAGTATTTTAAAAACTGTTGCTCCAGGATTAGATTTAACCGTGGATTACGGCTGGCTAAAAGTCATCGCAACTCCGTTGTTTTGGGTGTTATCCGCCATTCATAGTGTTGTGAATAACTGGGGTGTGGCAATCATCTTGCTCACGGTATTAATTAAAATGTTGTTTTATCCACTTTCTGCTAAAAGTTATCGCTCAATGGCACAAATGCGCGAGTTAGCACCACGACTTCAAGCAATGAAAGAAAAGTTTGGTGATGACAAACAAAAAATGCAACAAGCCATGATGGAGTTGTATAAAACAGAGAAGATTAATCCTTTAGGTGGTTGTTTGCCTATTTTGGTGCAAGTCCCTGTATTTATATCACTTTATTGGATGTTGCAAGGTAGTGTGGAGATGCGCCATGCACCATTTTTCGGATGGATTAAAGATTTGTCAGCACCCGATACGCTCTTCGGTACCTTGCCATTTATTAATATGCCGATTGGTTTGTTACCACTATTGATGGGTGCAAGCATGGTTGTGCAAACTAAGCTTAATCCTAAACCAACGGATCCAGTTCAAGCGCAAGTGATGCAAATAATGCCGCTGATTTTCAGTGTATTCTTTTTCTTCTTCCCAGCAGGTTTAGTGTTGTATTGGTTGGTGAATAATATTCTATCTATTGCTCAACAATGGAGAATTAACCAAGTGATTCATCGTGAAAGCTTGGCGAAAAAGAAAGGCAATGCAAGTCGATAAACCATATGATACCGATACCATTGCTGCAATAGCAACCGCCACGGGGGCGGGTGGTATCGGGGTGGTTCGTATATCGGGTTCGGCCAGTAAAACCCTAGCGCTATCTATATTGGGTTTTTGCCCTAGTCCCAGAAATGCTGTTTATACGGCATTTAAAGAACAAGACGGCACGGTGATAGATCGTGGTATCGCGATTTATTATGAGGGCCCCCACTCATATACTGGTGAAGACGTCTTAGAGCTACAAGCCCATGGCGGAACGGCTGTTATGCAGTTGCTGCTGGCGCGTAGTTTGGCCAGCGGTGCTCGTCATGCGGCACCAGGTGAGTTTACACGCCGCGCCTACCTAAACGAAAAGCTGGATTTGGCTCAGGCTGAGGCTGTTGCTGATTTAATCAACGCATCTACTACTGAAGCAGCTCGTAGTGCTATGCGGTCTTTATCCGGCGAGTTTTCCCAGCATATTCAAGTCTTACTAAAAAAATTAATAGAGCTTAGACTTTATGTAGAGGCTTGCTTAGATTTTCCTGAAGAGGAAATCGATTTTATTACTCAAGGCCGTGTAGCAGAAAAGTTGAGTCATATTTCTGATGCGTTGACATCAATATTCAAACAAGCAAAGCAGGGCTCTTTGTTGCGCGATGGCATCAATGTGGTGTTGATTGGTCAGCCCAACGTCGGTAAATCGAGTTTAATGAATGTTCTGGCAGGTGAAGATATTGCTATCGTAACTTCTATCGCTGGGACTACACGCGACACAATTAAAACATCGATTCAAATCAATGGTGTACCTATTCACGTGATTGATACAGCAGGGTTACGCGAAACTGACGACGAAGTTGAAAAGTTTGGAATTGCTCGAACATGGCGAGCCACAGAAACGGCCCATATCGCATTATTATTGCTTGATCAAGCTCACGGTATTGGCGAGGCGGAAAAATCGATTCTAGGGCGCTTGCCGCAAGAAACACATAAAATCTGGGTACATAATAAAATTGATGTTTCACGTGAAACATCAAAATTATTAGAAAATGACGGTGAGTTTCATATTTTTCTTTCTGCAAAGACTGGTGAGGGTGTGGATATTTTGCGAAGTCAGTTGTTAAAATTTGTGGGCTACGAAGTTGGTGCTGAGGGTGTTTTTATGGCGCGCGCTAGGCATTTGGATGCACTGCAAAGGGTTGCTAAGCATCTGGGTGAGGCCGTAAATCAGATTGATTCGGCTGAATTGGTGGCTGAAGAGCTGCGCTTGGCGCAAGATGACTTGGCTTCAATTACAGGCGAATTTACACCAGACGATCTGTTGGGTGAGATTTTCAGTAAGTTTTGTATTGGTAAGTGACAACAAAAGCGGTAAGCAAGCCAGCCGCTTTTGTTGTTTCTTGTTATGCGAATGCTGATAGTTTGTTAAATTTTTCGGCAAGTAGGTAATAAAAGGCTAGTCTAGACTTAAAGCGGTCTTCTTTCATGGTTTGGCAGATGCCTTCAATTGCTGCATCCAGCTCGGCATCGGAGTTGGTTAGTCCGAGTTTTTTCTTTAAAAAATTCTCACGTACGGTGGTTCTTTCGCTATCGTCACCGCAAGAAACGAATTGAGAATCTTTGTTAGATAGGACCAGTGCATAATTTTTAGCCATTGTGTCTAATGCTGCGGCGTTAACGGTGCTGCTATATTTGGCAACAGTTGCTTTATGTTCTTGAAGATCAGCCATAACTTACTCCCTATTTGATGAGTCTATAAATTACTAAAGTGTTAAACCTCGATTGCACTTGATGCAGCCAAGATGCTACATGGTCACATGGCTTGCTTTTCCTCGGCTCGCTAAGTGTATGGCCTCTTTAATGACTGCTCTTGCCACTATATGCGCAACCAATTGAGTTCGTCAATAGGTTGGTGATTTGCCTATCAATTAATGTTTCACGTGAAACATCTGGTAAATAGCAATGCTTCACCAATACTCAAGTCGGTTAATGTTTCACGTGAAACATTAATTTATACATGACGTTGGGGGCTGTTTTGCGATAGAATTCAACCTTTGATTTTCAAGAAGTTTTTTCGCATAAATATGCAATTTCCAGATAAATTTGATGTGATTGTTGTGGGTGGTGGGCATGCGGGAACGGAGGCGGCGTTGGCCGCTGCGCGCATGGGCCAGAAAACTTTACTGCTGACACACAACATTGAGACGCTAGGGCAAATGTCATGCAATCCAAGTATCGGTGGGATTGGCAAAGGGCATTTGGTAAAAGAGGTCGATGCGCTAGGTGGCGCTATGGCTGCAGCTACCGACGAGGGTGGCATACAGTTTCGTATTTTAAACTCAAGTAAGGGTCCCGCAGTTCGTGCAACTAGAGCACAGGCGGATAGAGTTTTATATAAAGCAGCTATTCGTCATCGATTGGAAAATCAGCCAAATTTATGGTTATTTCAGCAGGCTGTAGATGATATTGTTTTAGAGGGTGACAAGGTGGTTGGTGTCGTCACGCAAATTGGATTGCAGTTTAACGCTAAGGCTGTGGTGCTAACAGCGGGTACATTTCTTGGCGGTTTGGTGCATGTTGGCTTGCAAAACTACAGTGCGGGTCGCGCGGGTGATCCACCAGCAATCTCTTTGGCTGCTAGATTACGTGAAATTGGCTTGCCAGCAGGACGTTTAAAAACAGGTACGCCGCCACGTATTGACGGGCGTACCATAAATTATAGTGTGATGACTGAGCAGCCAGGGGATGATCCTGTGCCAGTCTTTTCATTTTTGGGTAGCGTTGCACAACACCCTGCACAATTGCCGTGCTGGATTACCCATACGAATGAGCGCACGCATGAAATTATACGCAGCGGCTTGGATCGCTCTCCCATGTATACTGGTGTGATAGAGGGTGTTGGTCCTCGCTATTGCCCAAGTGTTGAAGATAAAATACATCGCTTTGCAGATAAAGAATCGCATCAAATATTTTTAGAGCCAGAGGGTTTGAAAACCAACGAAATTTATCCTAATGGCATATCAACAAGTTTGCCGTTTGATGTTCAATTGGGTTTGGTTCGCTCTATTAAAGGTTTAGAGAATGCGCACATTCTGCGACCAGGTTATGCCATTGAGTACGACTATTACGATCCGCGTGGATTGAAAAGCTCATTGGAAACCAAGGTGGTGAGTGGCTTGTTTTTTGCGGGGCAAATTAACGGCACCACAGGTTACGAAGAAGCGGCTGCGCAGGGTCTGTTGGCCGGTGCAAATGCAGCGCTGTATGCGCAGGAGAAAGATAGTTGGTGCCCAGCGCGTAACGAGGCCTATCTTGGTGTATTAGTGGATGATTTAATCACTACGGGCGTCACCGAACCGTATCGTATGTTTACATCGCGTGCGGAATATCGCTTGCAGCTGCGTGAGGATAATGCAGATATGCGTCTTACCGAAATGGGTCGTAAGCTGGGTCTGGTAGATGATGTGCGTTGGGAGGCTTTTAGCCGCAAACAGGAGGCGATAGCTCTGGAGCAAGAGCGGTTGAAAAAAACCTATGTGCAGCCAACTCAGTTGTCGTTAGAGCTTATGCAGCAAGTCTTTGGTAAGCCATTAGAGCACGAATATAGCTTGTTCGAGTTGCTACGCCGCCCAGAGGTAAGTTATGAGCAAGTTTTAAGTTTAGATAACAGTGTCGGTGATGTGGATGCAGCGGTTCGAGAGCAAATAGAAATTGCAGCAAAATATCAGGGCTATATTGACCGCCAGATAGAAGATGTGGCTAAAAGTCGTGGGCAAGAAGAAACCAAATTGCCTGCAGATCTGGATTATCGTGAAATTCATGGCTTGCCTATTGAGGCGCAGCAAAAGTTAAATGCTCAAAAACCTGAAACGATAGGGCAGGCAGGGCGGATATCAGGGATAACGCCAGCGGCAATTTCTCTGCTTTTGGTTTACTTGAAGAAAAAAGGTCGTGGTAAATCCGCTGAAAAAGTCGCATGAGCCAGTTGGAAAAGTTGAGTGCAGGGGTAGCCGCAGCACATTTGCAAGTGTCGGCGGAGTCTCAAAGTAAACTTATTCGCTACCTGGAGTTGTTGCTGAAGTGGAATAAGGTGCACAATTTAACGGCTGTGCGTGACCCAGATGAAATGGTGACTTTGCACCTGCTGGATAGCCTAGTGGTATTGCCCTACATTAAAGTAAAGCGTTTGTTAGATGTCGGTAGTGGCGCTGGATTTCCAGGGATTGTACTTGCAATCTGTTTGCCAGATTTGCATGTGACAACGGTGGATTCTGTGCAAAAAAAGGCGACGTTTATGCGGCAAGCTAAGGCAGAGTTGCAGCTTGATAATCTACAAGTGGTTTCAGGAAGGGTGGAGCAGTTCAAGCCTGCCGACAAATTTGATGTGGTTATTTCTAGAGCTTTTTCTGATTTAAATTTGTTTGTAGATCTCACTCGGCATCTAATTGCGGATCAAGGGGCGTGGTTTGCGATGAAAGGCGTTTATCCCGTGGATGAATTGGCAGCGCTGAAAGTAAAAACAGGGCTGGAGCCTTCATTCGTGCACGAACTAAAAGTCCCTGGATTGGATGCAAAGCGGCATTTAGTGATATTGCCAAATAATTTAAAATAACTTAGAACTGGTTTAATCAATGCGAATTTTAGCGATAACAAATCAAAAAGGTGGGGTGGGCAAAACCACCACTTGCGTTAATTTGGCGGCAAGTTTGGCTGCGGCAGGAAAGCAGGTGTTGTTGATTGATCTTGATCCACAAGGAAATGCGACCACAGGTAGCGGGATAGATAAGTCTGCAATCAAACATACTATTTATCATGTGTTGATTGGCGAAAAATCAATACGTGACATATTGCAAACCACTAAGAAGAACTCATACGATGTTGCGCCATCGAATCGTGATTTGGCAGGTGCGGAAGTTGAGCTGGTCAATGAAATTGGGCGTGAAACCCGATTAAAGCATGCGATCTCTGAGGTGAAGATTAAGTATGACTATATTTTAATGGATTGTCCGCCTGCGCTGAATTTGGTGACTGTGAATGCGTTGACTGCGGCTAATGCGGTAATGATACCAATGCAGTGCGAATATTATGCGCTCGAAGGTTTGTCAGATTTGGTGAATACGATTAAAAAAGTGCGTACCCACTTAAACCCTGAGCTAGAAATAGAGGGGCTTCTGCGAACAATGTTCGATAATCGCAATATGCTGGCACAACAAGTTTCAGCGCAATTGCAGAGCCATTTTGGCGATAAAGTTTATCAAACGGTAATTCCTAGAAATATTCGACTGGCAGAGGCGCCAAGCTATGGAATGCCAGTGCTTGAATACGATAAATCATCCAAGGGCGCACAGGCATATGTTGAGCTTGCAAATGAAATTATTAAAAGAAGTAAAAAGAGAAAATAAGTGGTGGTTGTGCTTAAAAGTGATAGCGGTAGTTAAGTGATAGAAGATAGGTTAAAAATGGTAAAACTAAAGGGTTTGGGCCGCGGGTTGGATGCATTGTTGTCGGGAAGCGATAACGAAGCTAATGAATTGACAGATATGCTACGTACTGTGGAAGTGCAGCAGTTGCAGCCAGGCAAATATCAGCCGCGTACGCATATGGACCAAGAATCCTTGGCTAGTTTGGCGGAGTCAATTAAAGCGCAGGGCATTATGCAGCCAATTTTAGTGCGTGAAATTGAAAGTGATCGCTTTGAAATTATTGCAGGTGAGCGGCGTTGGCGCGCATCGCAATTGGCTGGCCTGAAAGAAGTGCCAGTGCTGGTTAGGGTGATTCCAGATGAAGTGGCTTTGGTGATGGCGCTGATAGAGAATATTCAACGTGAAAATCTGAATCCAATTGAAGAGGCTAACGGCATCAAACGCCTGATAGACGAGTTTGATATGACGCATGAACTAGCCGCTCAAGCGGTAGGGCGCTCAAGAAGTGCTGTGACTAACTTGCTAAGATTGCAAAATTTATCTCCATCAGTTCAAGAAATGTTGATCCAAAGCAAATTAGATATGGGGCATGCTCGTGCATTATTAGGGCTGTCTGGCTCTCAACAAGTAATGGCTGCAGAAGAGATTACGCAAAAGCAACTATCAGTGCGTGAAGCGGAAAAATTAGTCAAACGTTTGGAGGCTGGCGGGGTTGCAAAAACAAGGGAAAAGCTTAAAGATCAGGACGTTGTTTTGCTGCAACAAGAGTTGTCTGAAAGCCTAGGTGCGGATGTTCAAATCGCAGTTGGCGCAAAAGGTACAGGTACCTTGAAGATACGCTATGGAAGTTTGGATCAGCTGGATGAGATAATCAGTAAAATTAAGTCACAGAAATTCCATTAAATTTTCATAAAACTATCATTACGGGCTTGACTAAAGGCAAATAAAACAAGACAATCGCGGTCTTTATGCATCTGGTAGCCGTAAATATGGGCGACTGTGTTTAAACGATAAGAATAATAAAAATGCAAAACGTAAAAACAGCAGATGTATTTAAGCAAATGGCGAAGTGGCAAATTCTAGTTACGCTGGCAGTTGCCCTAATTTCTGGGTACTTCTCTGGTATACCTGGCGCGCTATCAGCGCTGGCTGGTGGTGGTTCAGTGATAGTGGGGGCGTTTGTCGGTTCGCTAATTGCAAAAAGCAATGAGAATAAAAAAAATCCAAGTGCAATTCTTGTGGGTTTGTTAAAGGCAGAAGGTGCGAAAATTATAGTAATAGCCACCTTGTTGCTAATAGTGTTTAAGGTTTATGCGGCGCATTTGGTTCCCTTAGCTCTGATAGTGGGCTTGGGTGCTTCAGCGATAATGTCAGGTGCTGCGATTTTAAGCCTGAACGAGAAAATAAAAATTTAGTTATATTTTAGGGTTTGATTTATGTCTACAGAGCATGTAATGACGCCATCGGGTTATATAGCCCACCACTTGTCATTTAATACACAATCAATCGGATCAGGAAGTTTCTGGACACTACACGTTGACACGCTAGTGATGTCAGTGTTGCTTGGTGTGGTTGCGATGGGTTTGATTTGGTCTGTCGTGCGGGGTGCAACTGCAGGTGTTCCTTCAAAAACTCAGGCTTTTGTGGAGTTGCTGGTCGGATTTATTGATGATCAAGTAAAAAACATATTTCATGGTGATCGTCATTCGTTTATCGCTCCAGCAGCCTTGACAGTGTTTGTGTGGGTATTGTTGATGAACGCGATGGACTTCTTGCCTATTGATGTGATGGCGCACTTTGTTTACGGCCCGTTAGGTTTGGAAAAATGGCGTAGCGTACCAACATCCGATGTAAATACAACATTTGCTCTTGCGTTAACCGTTTGGTTTTTAATGATATTTTTCTCAATCAAGGCTAAGGGCTTGGGTGGCTGGATACACGAGTTATTCTGTTCGCCATTTGGTAGCAGCCCCATCATTTGGCCAGCAAACTTCTTATTTAATCTAATCGAATACATTTCAAAACCACTTTCACACTCACTACGTTTGTTCGGCAATATGTACGCCGGTGAAGTGATATTCTTGTTGCTCGGCTTGTGGGCCGCAACAGGTGTGACGGGCACGATAGCAGGTGCGATCTTGGGTGCGGGCTGGTCGATATTCCACATCTTAATCGTTGTGCTGCAAGCATTTATTTTCATGATGTTAACAGTGGTTTATCTAGCAATGGCACATGAGAGTCATTAAGGTTTAGTGTCGGTTTTGTTTTTGTAGTAATAGTAGTTAAGTTAAGTAATACCCCTCAATAGTGAAAGGAAAAGTAATGGAAAGCGTACAATTTTTAGCGATGATTCAAGCATACACAGGTATTGGTATTGGCTTGATTATTGGTCTTGGTGCAGCAGGTGCTTGTATCGGTATTGGTATCATGTGTGCTAGCTTCTTAGAAGGCGCAGCACGTCAACCAGAAATGATTCCAGCATTGCAAGGTAAAGTATTCTTGCTGTTAGGTTTGATTGACGCTTCATTTATTATCGGTGTTGGTTTGGCGATGATGTTTGCTTTTGCAAACCCATTGTTAAGCGTAGTGGCTCACTAAGCAATTAATTAATTTATTAGCTTAAGAGAGCACGGGAGCAAAAATGGATATTGGATTTACACTAGTAGCACAAGCGATTGCATTCTTCGTGCTGATTGTGTTCACAATGAAATTTGTGTGGCCGCCTTTGCTAGTAGCAATTGAGACACGTCAAAAAGAAATTGCGGATGGTTTAGCTGCAGGTGAGCGTGGTCGTACAGAGTTGGAGCAATCATCCAAACGTGCCGCTGAAGCGTTAGCTGAAGCTAAAAAACGTGCGGCCGAGATTTTGGCTCAAGCTGAAAAGCGTGCGACTGAGATCGTAGAAGAGGCCAAAAGCAATGCTAAGGCTGAAGGCGATCGTATCGTTTTAGGTGCAAAAGCGGAAATTGATCAGGAAGTTAATCGCGCTAAAGAAGGCTTGCGTCAGCAGGTTTCAACTTTGGCTATCGCGGGTGCTGAAAAGATTCTACGTAAAGAAATCAATGCTTCAACACACGCAGAGATTTTAGCAACGATTGCAAGCGAGCTATAGGACTAACATGGCTGAAGCGATAACAATAGCAAGACCCTATGCGACAGCGGTGTTTCGTTTAGCTAAGGAAAAAAATGCGTTAGCTGAGTGGTCTGAGCAATTGGGCTTGTTGGCAGGGATTGCCAGTAATGTGGAAATTTCTGCCTTGATTGATGATCCCAAGCTTGGCTCAACTGAGTTGGAAAAGATTATGCTATCAATTTGCGAAGGCAAATTAAATGCAGAGGCCACCAACTTAGTAAAGCTAATGGTTGAAAATGATCGATTAACTATCATGTCAGACGTGGCTGAAGCATTTGAAGCGCTGAAAGCGCAAGATGAGGCGAAGTTGGAAGCGTTGCTTACCGCTGCAGAAAAGCCTTCGGAAGAGCAAGTTCAAATGCTGATCAAGCAGCTTGAAGCTAGGTTTGGCAAGAAAATTGAAGCGCAAGTAGAGATAGACCCAGAACTAATTGGTGGTATCAAAATAGTTGTTGGCGATACAGTCATAGACGCATCCGTCCGTGGCCAGTTACAAGAGCTCGCTTATACACTTAAAGGTTAGGCCTAAGAAGGTCAGGAGACAGACAAAATGCAGTTATCAACATCAGAAATCAGTGAACTGATTAAAAGCAGACTGGAAAATTTTTCAACGACAGCTGAAGCACGTACACAAGGTACTGTGGTATCGGTAACGGACGGCATTGTTCGTATTCATGGGCTATCAAATGTGATGGCTGGTGAGATGATCGAGTTTCCAGGCAATACCTTCGGCTTAGCACTAAACCTTGAGCGTGACTCTGTTGGTGCCGTTGTTCTGGGTGACTATGAGCACATTACAGAAGGCGATACATGTAAATGTACAGGTCGTATTTTGGAAGTGCCTGTTGGTCCAGAGTTAATTGGTCGCGTTGTCGATGCGTTAGGACGCCCGATTGATGGTAAAGGTCCAGTTAATACAAAATTAACAGACAAAATTGAAAAAGTAGCGCCTGGTGTTATTGCACGTCAATCCGTGTCTCAACCAGTACAAACAGGTATTAAAGCGATTGACTCAATGGTGCCGGTAGGTCGTGGTCAACGTGAGTTGATTATTGGTGATCGCCAAACAGGTAAAACAGCGGTAGCTGTAGATGCGATCATCAATCAAAAAGGTCAGAATATGACCTGTATCTACGTTGCTGTGGGTCAAAAAGCTTCTACAGTCGCTAACGTTGTACGTAAGCTTGAGCAATATGGTGCGATGGAATACACCATCATTGTTGCTGCAACTGCTTCAGATTCAGCTGCGTTACAATTTATTGCTCCATACGCTGGTTGTACCATGGGTGAATATTTCCGTGATCGTGGTCAAGATGCATTGATTGTTTATGATGACTTAACTAAACAAGCGATTGCATATCGTCAAATTTCATTGCTACTACGTCGTCCACCAGGCCGTGAAGCTTACCCAGGTGACGTGTTCTACCTCCACTCACGTTTGCTAGAGCGTGCTGCACGTGTGAATGAAGATTACGTAGAAAAATTCACGAACGGTGAAGTTAAAGGTAAAACAGGTTCATTAACGGCATTGCCAATTATTGAAACGCAAGCTGGGGACGTATCTGCATTCGTTCCAACAAACGTAATTTCAATTACCGATGGTCAAATCTTCTTGGAATCGGACTTGTTTAATGCTGGTATTCGTCCTGCGATTAACGCTGGTATTTCAGTGTCACGTGTGGGTGGTGCGGCACAAACTAAAGTGGTTAAAAAGTTGGGTGGCGGTGTGCGTTTGGCATTGGCTCAATACCGTGAATTGGCTGCGTTTGCGCAATTTGCGTCAGATTTGGATGAAACTACACGTAAGCAGTTGGAGCGCGGTCGTATGGTTACTGAGTTGATGAAACAACCTCAGTACTTACCACTTTCAGTCTCTGAAATGGCGATTACCTTACAAGCGGCTAACAAAGGTTATTTGGATGATGTGCCAGTCAATAAGGCGCTAGCATTTGAGTCAGCATTACATGCGTTCATCAAATCAAATTACAAAGATTTGGTAGACAGAATCGAAACTACGCTAGATCTTTCTAAAGATGACGACAAGAAGTTGTCTGATGCTATTGAAGACTTTAAGAAAAATAGCGCTTACTAAGCTGGAGTTTAAATAATGCCTAGTAGTAAGGAAATTCGTACCAAGATCAAAAGTGTTGAAAATACACGCAAGATCACCAAAGCGATGGAAATGGTCGCGGCTTCTAAAATGCGCAAAGCGCAAGATAGAATGCGCGCGGCTAGACCATATGCTGAGAAGATTCGTGCTGTTGCTGCGCATATGTCACATGCTCAACCAGAATACAAACACCCGTTTTTAATTAAGCGTGATGTGGTTAAAAATATCGGTGTAATTGTTGTTACCTCTGATAAAGGTTTGTGTGGCGGCTTAAATACCAACGTATTGCGTGTCACAGTGAATCAGATGCAAGCTTGGGAAGCAGAGAATAAATCTGTGAAAGTTTGCGCAATTGGTAATAAAGGTTTGGGCTTCATGACCCGTATCGGCGCAGAGGTTAAGTCTCAATTCATATCTGTTGGTGATAAGCCAAGTATGGAAAGCTTAATTGGCCCTGTTAAAGTCATGTTAGATGCTTATATGGCTGGTGAAATTGATCAATTGTATATCTCATACAACCGATTTATTAACACCATGAAGCAAGAGTCTTTGGTTGAGCAATTGTTGCCACTTTCGGGCGAGAATATAGGTGCGCCAAAAGGTCAATGGGACTACATCTATGAGCCAGAAGCTAAGGTGGTCATTGATGACTTGATGGTTCGCTATATTGAATCATTGGTATATCAAGCCGTAGCCGAAAATATCGCGTCTGAACAAAGTGCGCGTATGGTAGCAATGAAGGCAGCTTCAGATAACGCCAAAACAGTGATTGGTGATTTGAAGTTGGTGTATAACAAAGCACGACAAGCAGCGATTACCAAGGAAATTTCGGAAATCGTCGGCGGCGCTGCTGCAGTTTCAGGTTAGTTTAGACGCTTAGCATCTATTAAATGAATGCTTAACGAATTAATGCTTAACGAATTTAAGTATAGATGGGGAATCTCAAAATGAGTCAAGGTAAAGTAGTGCAATGTATTGGTGCAGTGGTTGACGTTGAATTTCCAAGAGATCAAATGCCTAAAGTATTTGAGGCCTTGGTTTTGGATGAAGCAAACTCAACTGCAGAAGCAGGTTTGACTTTTGAAGTGCAACAACAATTAGGTGACGGCATTGTACGTACGATTGCGATGGGTTCAAGCGATGGTTTACGTCGCGGCATGTCAGTAAAAGCGACAGGCGCAGGTATTTCAGTGCCTGTAGGTACCGCTACACTAGGCCGTATTATGGATGTATTGGGTCGCCCAATTGATGAAGCTGGTCCAATTGCAACTGATGAACGCCGTGAAATCCACCAAAAAGCACCTACTTTTGAACAACTATCACCTTCTGTTGATTTGCTAGAAACAGGGATTAAGGTGATTGACTTGGTCTGCCCGTTTGCTAAGGGTGGTAAAGTCGGTCTGTTCGGTGGTGCTGGTGTAGGTAAAACAGTGAACATGTTGGAATTAATTAACAACATCGCTAAAGAGCACTCAGGTTTATCAGTATTTGCCGGTGTAGGTGAGCGTACTCGTGAGGGTAATGACTTCTACCACGAAATGGCAGAAGCAGGCGTTATTAAACTAGACAACATGGCAGAATCAAAAGTTGCGATGGTGTTTGGTCAAATGAACGAACCACCAGGCAACCGTTTACGTGTAGCGTTGTCAGGTTTGACAATGGCTGAAAAATTCCGTGATGAAGGCCGTGACATCTTATTCTTCGTTGATAACATCTATCGCTACACATTGGCTGGTACAGAAGTTTCTGCGTTGTTGGGCCGTATGCCTTCAGCGGTAGGTTACCAACCAACACTTGCTGATGAAATGGGCCGTTTACAAGAGCGTATTACTTCAACTAAAGTGGGTTCTATTACTTCAATCCAAGCGGTATACGTACCTGCGGATGACTTGACTGACCCGTCACCAGCGACAACATTCCAACATTTGGACTCAACAGTTGTGTTGTCTCGTGATATTGCTTCTCTTGGTATCTACCCAGCGGTTGATCCATTAGATTCAACTTCACGTCAGTTAGATCCATTAGTGGTAGGTGAAGAGCACTATTCAGTGGCACGTTCAGTACAATCAACTTTGCAACGTTATAAAGAGTTACGTGACATTATTGCGATTTTGGGTATGGACGAATTAGCACCTGAAGATAAGTTAGCGGTTGCACGTGCACGTAAAATCCAACGTTTCTTGTCACAACCATTCCACGTTGCTGAAGTATTTACTGGCGCGCCAGGTAAATATGTACCATTGAAAGACACGATTAAAGGTTTTAAAGGTATTGTGAATGGTGACTATGACCACTTGCCAGAGCAAGCATTTTACATGGTAGGTGCTATTGAAGAAGCTGTTGAAAAGGCTAAAACACTGTAATTAGTTATTTTCGACTAACTCAGATAGAAAGCAAACAGGTATATAAATGGCATCAACGATTAAAATTGAAGTAGTGAGTGCTGAAGCATCTATCTTTTCAGGTGAAGCTGAGTTTGTTGTTGCGCCAGCAGTGATGGGTGAAGTGGGTATCTATCCACGTCATACCCCTATGTTGACCACAATTAAACCAGGTGCTCTACGCATACAAGTTGCAGGCCAAGAAGAGCAACTGATATTTGTATCAGGTGGGATTCTAGAAGTGCAGCCTGGCATTGTTACTGTGTTGGCTGATACTGCAATTCGTGGACATGATTTAGATGAGGCAAAAGCCCTAGAAACTAAACGTCTTGCAGAAGAAACCTTGAAGAGCAATGCAAGTGAGGTTAATTACGCATTGGCACAAGCAGAGTTGGCTGAATCCATTGCGCAATTGCAAGCAATTAGCAAATTGCGTAAAACTACAACACACTAGTGATAAATTTTTAGCAAAAAGGCAGCTTAGGCTGCCTTTTTTGTTTGTTGGTTAGTTTGTATATACAAGTTTTCACATACAATGTGATAAGCAAAGAGTTTAACCATTACACATGATAAATAATCTCAATATAGTCATTCTAGCGGCAGGTAAGGGTACAAGAATGTACTCTACAAAACCGAAGGTTTTGCATGAGCTAGCTGGCAAGCCGCTGCTTCAACATGTCATCGACTGCGCAAAGCAGCTTAATCCAGTAAAAATTATTGTGGTCTATGGTTATGGTGGTGATGCGGTAAAGTCATCGTTTACACATGAGTCTGTAGTTTGGGTTGAGCAAAAAGAACAGCTTGGAACAGGCCACGCAGTTGCGCAAGCTATTCCAGAGTTAACCGTAGGTGGTACAACGTTAATACTGCTTGGAGACGTGCCGCTGGTCAGTGCGCAAGCCTGTAAAACGCTAGCACTGGCTGATATGGAGTTAGCGCTTTTAAGCGTGGTTAAACAAGACCCAACGGGTTATGGTCGCATTGCTCGCGACTTAAGTAACAATGTTCAATCAATTATTGAACATAAAGATGCCAGTGATGCCCAAAGGGCGATACAAGAAGTGAATACCGGTATTATCAAAGCTGATAACGCCAAGTTAATTAATTGGCTAAGTCGACTCACCGACCATAATGCACAAAAAGAATACTACCTAACAGATATCGTGGCTATGGCAGTGGCTGATGGTGTCTCTGTGGGTGCAACAATCGTTAAGGATGAAGCATCTGTTGAAGGTGTAAATTCTAAATCAGACCTAGCCAAGTTAGAGCGTGTATACCAATCGAGATACGCTAATCAGCTTTTAAATCAGGGTGTCACTTTAGCCGACCCATTACGTATTGATGTACGCGGTGAGTTATTAGTGGGCAAAGATGTCAATATTGATGTGGGTTGTATATTCGAAGGCAAAGTGGTCGTTGAAGACGGTGTGAGCATTGGCGCGTACTGTGTAATTAAAAATGCACGTATTGGCGCAGGAGCGTATATCGCGCCATTTACCCATATAGACGATGCCGAAATAGGCAAAGATAACCGTATAGGCCCGTATGCAAGATTGCGACCAGGTACCAAGCTAGCGAGTGATGCGCATATCGGTAATTTTGTTGAGTTAAAAAATACTCAAGTGGCGCAAGGCAGCAAAATTAACCATTTAAGCTATGTTGGCGATACGACCGTAGGGAAAAATGTCAACATTGGGGCTGGAACAATTACCTGCAACTACGATGGCGTGAATAAATTTAGAACGACCATAGAAGATAATGTGTTTATCGGCTCAGATACTAAGTTAGTAGCACCTGTTACCGTGGGTGAGGGTGCAACCATTGGTGCTGGCTCAGTAATCACCAAAAACGCGCCTGCAGGCGAGCTTACCATCGCAAGGATAAAGCAAATTACCCTAGTCGGCTGGAAGCGCCCAGTAAAACTTAAATCTTAAACCTCGTGTCAAAATCATAGTCTGACACAAATTAAAGTAATGAAAAAATGAAGGAAATAGTATGTGTGGAATTGTAGGAGCCATTGCCTCTCGAGATGTCGTTCCCTTGTTAATTGAGGGATTGAGTCGGTTAGAGTATCGCGGCTATGACTCTGCAGGTATCGCAGTTTTAAATAACGGCATCGAACGCGTTAGAGCAGTCGGTCGGGTTGCCGAAATGCAAAACAAAGCTAATGAACAAAATCTTGTAGGACAGCTAGGGATTGGTCATACGCGTTGGGCAACCCATGGTGGCGTGACGGAGTCAAACGCGCATCCACATGTATCGTGTGAAGAAGTGGCAGTAGTACACAATGGAATCATTGAGAATCATGATGATCAGCGCAGTAAATTAACTGCGCTGGGTTATAAATTTGAATCTCAGACAGATACAGAAGTTATCGCACATTTGATTCATTACTATTACAAGCAAGGCGCGTCGCTACTCTCCGCTACACAAAGCGCAGTTGCCGAACTGACAGGGGCATTTGCAATTAGTGTAATAGCGCTTAACGCCCCCGATGAAATGATTTGCGC
Source organism: Methylophilaceae bacterium (assembly GCA_036504995.1). Taxonomy (GTDB): domain Bacteria; phylum Pseudomonadota; class Gammaproteobacteria; order Burkholderiales; family Methylophilaceae; genus DASXUG01. The sequence goes on from DASXUG010000005.1 coordinate 344,063, forward strand.
TCGCTTAGGTTGCCCACTACTCATTGGCTTGGGTGAAGGTGAAAACTTTATTGCCTCAGATGTTTCAGCCGTGTTATCAGCCACAAGAAAAGTGATTTATCTAGAGGATGGTGACACCGTAAAAATCACACGCGAAAGTGTAGAGATTTATGGGCGCAATCATGAAAAAGTTGAACGTAAAGTTCATTTGAGTGATGTTTCGTTATCAAGTATGGAGTTAGGTCCATATGATCATTTCATGCAGAAAGAGATACACGAACAGCCACGCGCCATTAGCGATACGATAGAAGCGGCGATTGATGATGGTAAATTTTCACCTGAGCTATTCGGTGCTGATGCAGCGGATGTATTGAGTACGGTTGATAGCATCTTAATATTGGCGGCAGGTACTAGCTATTATGCTGGGTTAACTGCTAAATATTGGTTAGAGCGAATTGCAAAGATACCAACCTCGGTGGAAATCGCCAGTGAATATCGCTACCGTTACTCTGTACCAAACCCTAAGCAGCTGATTGTGACGATTTCACAGTCAGGTGAAACCTTAGATACGATGGAAGCGTTAAAACACGCGCAATCACTTGGACAAAATCTATCATTAGCCATCTGTAATGTGCAAGAAAGCGCCATCCCGCGCGCATCAAAGCTTATATTTTATACGCGTGCAGGGGCGGAAATTGGCGTGGCATCTACTAAAGCATTTACCACGCAATTAGTTGGATTATTTACCCTTGCCGCTACATTAGCGAAAATGCGAGGTTATTTAACTGCAGAGACGGAAACTAAATATCTGGGCGAGCTAAGAAGTTTGGCGGGTAGTGTTCAGCATGCACTTAATCTTGAGCCACAAATTAGAGAGTGGGCAAAAGCTTTTGCAAATAAACATCATGCCTTGTTTTTGGGTCGAGGCATTCATTACCCGATTGCATTAGAAGGTGCGTTAAAGCTGAAAGAAATATCCTATATACATGCTGAAGCCTATCCAGCAGGTGAGTTAAAACATGGTCCATTGGCATTGGTCGATGAGGAAATGCCTGTGGTGGTGATTGCACCAAATAATTCTTTGTTGGAAAAAGTTAAATCCAATATGCAGGAAGTCCGTGCGCGCGGCGGTGAGTTATTTGTATTTGCAGATGCGGACAGTCAGTTTGTAGAGTCTGAAGGCGTACATGTCATCAGAACGCCGCGTCATGTGGGTATGTTGTCGCCTATACTGCATACGATACCCGTGCAGCTACTAGCCTATCATGTAGCATTGTTGAAAGGTACGGATGTAGATAAGCCTAGAAACTTGGCTAAAAGCGTTACTGTAGAGTAGCTGTTATAAATGTTAAATTGTATGAAATTATAAATTTTATCAATAGGGGCATAGGCAATAGTTTGTTAAAATGAGTTTATTCTCAAGAGGCTACGACGTATTTTGACCACTATTAAAATCACCAAAAAACCTAGCGATGTTGCAGCTGAAGGCAAAAAACCAGTGCGTCGGGTTGACTCTGCTTTGCGCGATAGAACCAAAGCGCCACCTAAGCCTGCAATTAAGGCTAAAGAGCCGCAATCGGAAACTCAGGCGAGAGGGAAGGATACGCGTAACAGTGGTGCTCCCATAGCGCGCGAGCAAGCTGCGGGCGGCGTGTCTAAAACAAATACGAATCGCCAGCGTAATCATCGCTGGGATGGAACACCTAGAGAGAACGACAGTCGCTCAGTACAGACTAAAATTGAAAATCTCAATGACTCGGCTACAAACCTAACGATCGAGCCTAAACAAGACACACGCGTGTCACCTAAGTTTAATAAAGAAGAACCACATTACCGCCAAGCTCCCCGTCGTGGTGGTAAGGTGCGTGATGGTTTTGATGCAAACGCACCTGCACCTAAACCAGCGAACAAGATTCCATCCAATACCGATCTACCGCGTCTATCTAAAGTAATGGCAGAGCGCGGCTTGTGTTCGCGTCGTGAGGCGGATGATTGGATTGAGCAGGGTTGGGTGATGGTGGATGGCGAGATTGTGGATACACTCGGAACACGTGTTTCCCCTGATGCCGAAATTATCATCAGCGATTATGCGCGTGAAGAGCAGGCAGAAAATGTCACGATTATTCTCAATAAACCGATTGGCTATGTAAGCGGACAAGCAGAGGATGATTATGAGCCTGCAGTAGTGCTGATTCAGCCTGAAAATCAATGGAGCGAAGATAAATCGGGCATCCATTTTTCACGCAAACACCTGAAAAATATAGCCCCTTCTGGACGCTTGGATATTGACTCCACTGGAATGTTAGTGCTTACTCAGGATGGGCGCATAGCACGCCATTTAATTGGTGAAGATTCTAGTGTAGAAAAAGAATATTTAGTGCGCGTAGAAGGCGAACTGAGCGAGTCTGGTTTAAAAAAATTAAATCATGGATTATCGCTTGACGGTGTCTTACTCAAGCCTGCAAAGGTATCGTGGCAAAATGAGGATCAATTGCGCTTTGTATTGCGCGAAGGTCGCAAACGCCAAATTCGACGTATGTGTGAATTAGTTGGTTTGCATGTGGTTGGTTTAAAAAGAATTAGAATCGGCAGTGTGACATTAGGTCAACTGCCTATGGGGCAATGGCGTTACTTACGGGCAAATGAGCGATTTTAAATTTTAAAATTCTTTAATGTTAAAGGGAGATTCAAATGGGTTTGTTTGATAGCGTAGCAGGTGCCGTATTAGGTAAGCTGGGTGGCGAACAAGGTAGTATGGCACAAATGGCAATAGAACTTTTAAATCAGCACGGTGGCTTGAGTGGTGTTTTAGACAAGTTCAAAGAAGGCGGCTTAGCTAGTCAAGTTGCTTCATGGGTGGGTACTGGTGAAAATATGCAAATTTCTGGAGATCAAATCGCTCAAGTGTTAGGTAATGGTCAACTTGCAGAAATGGCTGCAAAATTTGGTATTACACCTGATGTGCTTGCCAGCCAGCTAGCGCAGCATCTACCAAGTGTGGTTGATAAATTGACACCTGATGGTTCGGTTCCAGCTGATACGTCAGGCATTCTTGGTCAATTAATGGGTATGCTTAAATCATAATATTTGGATGTTAGAATCAGGGCGCTTGTCGCCCTTTTTTATTTTTGGAATAACTCATGGATTTGATCATTTTACTCAAAGCTTTTATTTTAGGTATCGTCGAAGGCGCTACTGAATTTTTACCTGTGAGTAGCACAGGGCACCTAATCATCGTAGGTGATTTGCTTAACTTTAATGATGAGCGCGGTAAAGTTTTTGAAATCGTCATTCAATTGGGTGCCATTCTTGCGGTGCTATGGCAGTACCATGCAAAATTTACGCACGTGATTAGTACGCTAACTAAAGAGGCATCCTCACAACGCTTGGTGATTAACTTATTAGTAGCTTTTATGCCTGCAGCAGTTTTGGGATTAGCTTTTCACCATGCCATTAAACAATATTTATTTTCGCCTATAACTGTGGCTTATGCCTTAATTGTAGGAGGCATCATGATTTTAGTTGTTGAGAGAAATCTGCCAAAAGTAGATACGCACAGTGTAGATGAAATGGACTGGAAGCACGCGCTAAAAGTTGGTTGCGTGCAGTGTTTAGCTTTGTTTCCAGGTTTCTCCCGCGCTGGCGCCACCATTATGGGCGGCTTGCTATTTGGTTTAAGTCGTAAAACTGCCACTGAGTTCTCATTTTTCTTGGCGATACCCATCATGGTAGCGGCTACTGTGCTTGATGTTGCTAAGAGTGGCAGCTTATTAAGTAAAGATGATATTGGTATTTTCGCGGTAGGATTTGTGACAGCATTTATTAGCGCCTTAATTGCAGTACGGGTGCTGATTCGCTTTGTCTCTAACAATGATTTTAAAGTGTTTGCCTGGTATCGCATTGTGTTTGGCATACTGGTGTTAGCGTATTTTTGGAAATAATAAAACTAACGATGTAGAGGTGCGTAATGAAAAATATCATTAAATATTTATCCTTTGGCATTGATGGCTTAATCGTCTTGCTTTTGGCGGTGGTTGCGTTTGTGGCAGCTACCTTTAACCCTAATGATTACAAGCCCTATATCGTTAAAATGGTGCAAGAGAAAAAGCAACGTACCTTACATATTGATGGTGATATCAAGCTTACGTTTTGGCCAAAAATTGGTGCTGACTTAGGTAAGCTCTCACTGTCTGAACACAATAGCGATGCCCAATTTGCCTCTATGAACAGCGCTAAAGTTTCGCTGGCCGTGCTGCCTTTGCTCAAAAAAGAGTTGGTGGTTGATACCGTGTATGTGGATGGTGTAACTGCTAATATCATCCGTCACAAGGATGGCACTACCAACTTTGATGATTTAATGAGCAAAGACGATGAAGAGTCACAAAAAATTAAGTTCGATATTGATGGCGTTCACGTCACCAACGCAGCAGTCAACTTAAGCGACGAAATGACTGACGCAAAATATAGCGTCAGCAAATTCAATCTCACCACTGGGCATGTGGCACTTAAACAGCCGTTTGATCTTGCGACAGATTTTGAGTTAGCCGCCAGCAAGCCATTCATTAATGCCAAAGCCAATATCAAAGGCAACTTTATGGCTGATCCAGACGCCAAGCATTTTGTAGCGAAAAGTTTAGATGCGCTTGTAACGGGCGATTTGGTGACAGTAAAAAATGCCAACGTCAAAGTTTCGGGGGATGTTGATGTTAAGCCTGAAAATATGGAGTTTTTGCTAGATAGTCTAAAACTTGCTGTTTCGGGTGATATGAGCGGCGCAAAACTCGCTGGCGAATTAAATGCGCCTAGTTTGAAAATATTAAAAGATGAAATTAGTGGCAAAGAGGCTTCGCTTACCTTCTCGCAAGATAAAGCAGGTCAGACCATGCAAGCGAAGGTAACACTTGCTGACATTAAAGGTTCGCCACAAGCCTTTCAAAGCGGTGGTGTAAAAGCGGATATTACTAGCAAAAATGGTAGCGACAGCATGCAAGCCAATATTGTGCTGGCAGATATTAAAGGTTCACTCAAAGCCGTGCAAAGTAGCGGCGTAAGTGGCACCATCAATATGAAGCAAGGTGCGCGCACGGTGGATGGTAAGTTTTCTTCACCTTTTAGCGGCAATATTGAGGAGATGATTTTTGATCTACCTAAATTAGCTGGCAATTTAGATGTTAAAGATCCAACCTTGCCTAATGGCGCGGTTAAAGGTGATTTTGCGCTTAAAGTACACGCGGATGTTAAAAAGCAACAGGTCGCCAGCAATTTTGATTTGAACCTCGATAATACAAAATTGAATGGTGATGTTGCAGTGACTAGCTTTAGCAAACCTAACATCAAATTCAACTTAAATGCAGACACCTTGGACATTAACAAGTTAATGGGTAGTAAAACGGCATCTAGCAACACAGATAAATCAACAAAATCTAAACCTACAGATTTATCTGCTTTGAGCCAATTATTGCTAGATGGTCATGTCACAATTAACCAGTTGATCTACGATAAATACCATCTATCAGGCATCAACTTTGGCATTAAAGCAGATGGTACGCAGTTAAATATCAATCCGTTCGCGGTTAAGTTTGATGAAACTAATATTAAAGGCGGCTTTGGTATTAGCCGATTTGCTAAGCCCATTTACCATTTTGATTTAGATATTGATAAATTAGATGCTGATAAATACATCACCAAAACTGATGCCAAAGCGCCACAAACCAAAGCTGACCCGAATGCGCCTATTGACCTAAGCGCGCTTAAGACAATTAATGCGGATGGAGAGTTGCGCGTGGGCTGGTTAAAATTAGCTAACGTAAAATCTACCAATGTGCGCATCAAGTTACAAGCGGATGAAGGTGTGGCGCAACTTGCACCATTTTCAGCTAATTTGTACGAAGGTAGCATGAACGGTTCGCTACGCGTCGATGCACGCAGTACCCCTAGTATTGCCTTTAAGCAAAACATGACAGGTATTGCGATTGGTCCGCTACTCGTCGATTCCATCAACAACGACATGCTAGAAGGTAAAGGTACTTTAACTGTAGATGTCACCACGCAGGGTAACACCGTGGGTGCACTAAAAAAGTCTCTCGCGGGTACCGCTGGGCTAAATTTAGCTGATGGCGCGGTCAAAGGGATTGATATTGCTGGTAAGTATCGAGAGTTAAAATCTAAAATTAATATTTTAAAAACGCAAACTAGCGTAGCTTCAGATCAAAAACAGAAAACTGACTTTAGTGAAATGAAAGCCAGTTTCAATATTAAAAATGGCGTGGCACACAACGATGACCTCACCATGAAAGCCCCATTGTTTCGCTTAGCGGGTACGGGTGATGTTGATATTGGCAATGAGTCTCTCAACTATACTGCCAAGCCAACTCTGGTTAAAACACTCAAAGGGCAAGAAGGCGCTGATTTGAACGCACTTGATGGCTTAACTATTCCAGTGAAAGTGTCAGGCACATTCTCAGCACCTAAGTATGGGATTGATTACTCAGCTGTAGGCGTGGCGCTTGCGAAAAGTAGCCTTACCGATAAACTTGGAGGTAGCAACAATCAGGCGGTCAAAGATTTGCTAGGCGGCAATAAAGAAGATGCGCTCAAATCACTACTTGGTGGTAAGAAAAAAGAGGCTCCAGCAGCCGATGCAACTGGTGCTGCGCCAACGACTGAGCCAGCCCCAGCCGAGGCCAAGCCAGAATCTGCAGAAGACAAGGCTAAGAAAAAACTCAACAAGATCCTTGGTTTTTAATGCAGTCAGCTTTAAATGAGTGACTTTGCCACTCGCCTGATAGCCTGGCAAAAACTATACGGTCGCCATGATTTACCTTGGCAAAATACGCGTGATCCCTATGCGATTTGGGTATCTGAGATTATGCTGCAACAAACTCAGGTTACGGCAGTAATTGGATACTATCGGCGTTTTATGCAACGCTTCCCCACCATCAAGTCACTCGCAGATGCCGAACAGGAAGAAGTAATGCAACATTGGAGCGGCTTGGGTTATTACTCTAGAGCTCGCAATCTGCACAAGTCCGCACAAACCATTATGGATGATCATGATGGCGAGTTTCCGCAAGATTTTGAGACGATACAGACGCTATCAGGCATTGGACGCTCGACAGCTGCAGCCATTGCTTCATTCGCATTTAATCAAGTACAAACCATATTAGATGGTAATGTTAAGCGTGTGCTGGCGCGTTATTTTGTGGTTCATGGCTGGCCAAGTGCGCCAAAAGTAGAAAAACAATTGTGGTCATTGGCCGAATCGTTATTGCCAAAGACCGATATGGTCGCTTATACCCAAGGCTTAATGGATTTAGGCGCAACCCTTTGTACAAGAAGTAAGCCAAAGTGCAGTGCTTGCCCACTCAGTACCAGTTGCGGTGCATTAGCACAAAATCTCACCAAGGACTTACCCACATCTAAACCTAAAACCATCAGCCCACAAAAACAAACCACAATGTTATTGCTGCTGCATGGTAATGAAGTATTGCTGGAGAAGCGCCCACAAAGTGGGATTTGGGGAGGCTTGTGGAGCTTGCCAGAAATTGCAGAGCACGAAATTGCAGCTGAAGTAGCGTTAAGACGATTTGCTTTTGAGGTGGAATCTGAAGAGCCGCTCGCAATCGTTAATCATGCCTTTACGCACTTTAAACTTGCCATTACTCCGCAGCCTTGTCGCTTAATCAGCAAACCACAGCATGTCAACGCACCTAATTTAATTTGGCTGAGTATAGACGATGCTATCAGCGCAGCAATCCCCACCCCTGTAAGAAATATTCTGCTTTCTACTCGGCAAACCGTCTAATCAATTTGTATAATAAACTCAGCATTATCCTGCTGATTTAGAGATACGATAAAAATCCCCGTGATAATATCAGAGCTAGTTGCAATGCTTTAGCTAAACGATTTAACATGACAAATACGCCAGCGAGATAGGAGTTATCATGCCGTCGCTCTACAAATGCCGTGACGAACGAGTACAGGATGTATTGTTGGCCTATACCAACATCGAAGGCTCTATGCGCTACTCACTTACGCATGGTGGCAGGCGACTACCCTTTGAACAGTTCGAGTTGCAAATGATGCGTGAAGACAAGGCCTGGGCGATGGCAAGATTGGTTATTGATAAAATCATGCGTTTGCCACATATACGTGTTAGATAATAAATTCGCAATTACTCGATATTTTGAATTTGCTCTCGCATCTGTTCAATCAATACCTTTAAGCTCATAGAGGTCTGCGTAACCTCGGTCGATACCGATTTTGAACCTAGGGTGTTAGCTTCACGATTCAACTCTTGCATTAAAAAATCTAAACGCTTACCTGCAGCTACCTTATCATTCAATATACGTTTTACTTCGCTAATATGTGCGCCAAGTCTAGTTAGCTCTTCATCTACATCAGCACGCTGCGCGAATAAAACTAACTCTTGCTGCAATCGATCTTCATCAACGGTTTTGAGTACCTCTTGAAACTTAGCGGTCAGCCTTGCTTGATGCGCATGTAATTGCTGTGCTAGTAGTGGTTTGGCTTGCGTCACCAATTGTTCCATCTCTGCCAGACGTGCAAGAATGATGTCTCTTAATTTTGCGCCTTCTCGTGCGCGCGAGTCTGATAAATCTTGTAATGCTTCCAGTAACTTGGTCGAAACCTCTGCCTGTAAATCCTCATCCGCATCACTTCCAGTCGCCAGTACCCCTGGCCAGCGCAGAATATCAGCCATGCTCATTTGCGGGCTTTGCGGAAAGTGTTGCTGAACATTTTGCGTAAGCTGCGCCAATTGTTGCAATACAGCTACATCAATTTGCATTTCTGCTGCACTTTGTGTTTTGCGCACTAGGCTCATGCGACATTCGATTTTGCCTCGCCCGATTTTACTGCTGATTAGCTCTCGGGCTAAAGATTCATAAGTGCGTAAATGGTCATCCAGCTTCATCTGTAGCTCAAGATAGCGATGATTAACTGCGCGTAACTCGATTAAAAGAGTGCCATTTTTGGTCGCATGCTCTAGCGAAGCAAACCCCGTCATACTGTAAATCATGATAGCCTTATGCATGTAAATTCATCAGTTTAAGATAGTACCAAATCAGCTAGATTCATGCTCAATTAACCACGGGATAAATAGTTTAATTATCTATATTACCTATGACATCCAAATACAATCAAGCATTGCCAGATGGACACCAGCTTTTAGACTATACAATTAAAAAAGTCTTAAAAATTGGCGGCTTTAGTTATGTTTATATCGCTGAAGATGCTGATAAAAACATAGTTGCCATTAAAGAGTATTTGCCTTCAAACTTGGCCGTCCGCAATGATGGAATTAACCTAAGTATCGCAAACACAGAGGCGGGACCAAGCTTTCGCCATGGTTTAAAGTGTTTTTTTGAAGAAGGCCGTGCTTTATCAAAAATTGACCACAAGAACATTGTGCGTGTGCTCAATTTTTTTCGCGCAAACGAGACCGTGTATATGGTGATGAAATATGAGCAGGGCAAATCATTACAAGAGTCTATACTGAAACAAAATATACCTGTAAGTGAAGGGTTCGTGCGTCGCGTGTTTAGTGAGCTACTCAACGGATTACGCGAAGTGCATACTCACAAACTATTGCATTTAGACATTAAACCTTCGAATATTTATATCCGCCAAGATGGTTCCCCTGTATTGCTAGATTTTGGTTCTGCCAGACAAACCCTGACCGATATAAAGCCTCATCTGGCGATTAGCTACACACCAGGTTTTGCTTCACCCGAACAATATTCAGATCGTAGTTTACTTGGCCCCTGGAGTGATATTTACAGTATTGGTGCTACCATGTACGCTTGCTTATCACGCGCTGCACCGATGGCTGCAAATTTACGCATGGAGAAAGATTTATTAGTGCCAGCTGCGCAAATTGGTAAAGATATTTATTCCAGTAAGTTGCTCAATATTATTGATCAATGCATGGCGCTGAACCATCTCGAACGACCACAAAGCGTATTTAATTTACAAAAAGCCTTGATTGCGGATATGCCTGTTAAAAAGAAGGTTAAAAAGCCTAATCTGATGGGCAAAATTAAAAATTACTTGATGCAAGAGTTGTAATTAAAATGAAATTCAGTATTTTTCAGAGTAGTAAGCAAGGCCCAAGACTCTACAATGAGGATCGCTTAGCTTACTCATACAGTAAAGAGTCTTTACTCATGGTGGTTGCCGATGGTATGGGCGGGCATCATCATGGCGAAATGGCAGCTGAACTGGCGGTTAAAATGATGACCGAGGCTTTTCAGAAAGCTGCACTTCCTACATTGAAAAATCCTGCTGAGTTTCTAACGCAACAAATTCAACTGATACATAGTGCAATTGCGGCGCTCAAAGAGAGCCGCAGGCTAGCAGAGTCGCCACGCACCACCATTGTCGTTGCTATTGTGCAGCATCATTATCTGTATGTAGCACACGTTGGTGATTCTCGCCTCTATCACTTTAGAAGAAAACATCCAATTTATCGTACGGAAGATCATTCGGTGGTGCAGGCGCTTTACCGCAAGGGCGCTTTAAAAATCGCCAATATTGCACACCATCCAGACCGTCATAAAATATATAACTGTCTTGGTGGTGATACTCAACCTAAAATAGATTTAGGCTTAAAGCGCGAACTCAAAAATGGTGACCGTATCCTGTTATGTAGCGACGGGTTGTGGAGCGCATTAACGGATGATGAACTTTGTAAAGTCTTGCACTCTGGCCCTGTCAGCGGCGCCGTCAGTTCATTACTCAATTTGGCCGATAATATTGCAGGTGAAATGGGCGATAATATGAGCGCAATTGCGCTTGAGCTGAGTCATGATGCTAGTGACCCAAGCTGGGTATCTACGGGGACGATGCCTCTAGGTGAAACCACCACCATCATCATGCCACCCACGCATCAAGAAAATCCTGAATATGCGTTATCGGATGTTGATCTCAGTGATGATGACATTGAGCGAAGAATTGCGGAAATTCAATTAGCCCTCAATAAAACAATTCGCTAAGTCAATTGCTACAGTCTTTTTGAACTGTAGCTTATAATTCCTACTTTATCTGCTTAAGTCAGGAATTGTAATGTCGCCCAGCCAGCCACGTCCAAGCCAACGTCAACCCGATCAACTTCGTGCTGTCGAGATCATTCGTCACTACACCAAACATGCCGAAGGCTCGGTGTTAGTCAAATTTGGGGATACGCACGTGTTATGTACCGCCAGCGTGGAGGAAAAAGTACCTGGCTTCTTAAAAGGCAAAAATCAGGGTTGGGTCACAGCCGAATATGGCATGCTACCTCGCTCAACAGGCAGTCGCATGGATAGAGAGGCGGCTAAGGGCAAGCAATCTGGCCGCACACAAGAAATCCAGCGCTTGATTGGTCGAAGCTTGCGTGCCGTGATTGATTTGAAAAAACTGGGTGAGCGCACCATTCACTTTGACTGTGACGTTATTCAAGCAGATGGTGGTACCCGAACTGCCAGCATTACAGGTGCCTACGTTGCGCTACATGACGCCATTTCATATCTGATTAAGAACGGCATGATTAAAGAATCTCCGCTCACCAACTCGGTTGCCGCCATTTCAGTTGGCGTATATAAAGACACACCTGTGTTAGATTTAGATTACATTGAAGATTCAGACTGCGATACTGATATGAATGTAGTCATGACAGGTAGCGGCGGTTTCGTCGAAATCCAAGGCACGGCTGAAGGTGAACCATTTGACCGTGAAACCATGAATCAAATGTTAGATTTGGCCGTGCATGGTATACAACAGCTTCAGCAAAAACAAAATGAAGCATTAGGTATCTAATATGCCGTTGCCATTTAAAAAACTCGTGATTGCCAGTGGTAACAAAGGCAAGTTGCGCGAAATACAACATATGCTTGCACCTCTCAATATTGAGGTCACTCCGCAATCCGAACTCAATGTCACGGAGTGCGAAGAGCCGTTTTGCACTTTTATCGAAAACGCGCTCGCCAAAGCCCGTCACGCTAGCAAACTAACGGGTTTACCCGCGCTAGCCGATGATTCAGGCTTGTGTGTAGATGCTTTGCAAGGGGCACCAGGCGTGATTTCAGCTCGTTATGCGGGTGAACCAAAATCGGATGAGCGCAATAATCAAAAGCTCCTAGAGGTATTGGGCGCTGAAAAAAACCGTGAAGCGCATTTTTATTGCGTGATGGTGCTTGTACGTTATGAAAATGACCCTGAACCACTGATTGCTGAAGGTCAGTGGGCGGGTGAAATTTTGAACGAATATCGCGGTAATGATGGCTTTGGATATGACCCCTTATTTCTAGATGCAAAAACAGGCAAGACTGTGGCTGAGTTGCCGCTTGAAATTAAAAGCCGCATTAGCCACCGTGGACATGCCATGACTAAGTTATTACAAAAGTTGGAAAGATTAAGCGCATGAGTCCCAATGAAAAATCGGCATGGCCAAAATGGCTGCGTGACGACGGCTCAGTCGTTTCATGCACTGAGAAGGTCAAGGTGATGACTGAGAATTTTGATGAAATCAAACAAATCGCCCAAGATGCCCTAGAGGATGGTCTGTTGATGGAAGTATCAGAAGAGCAAATGCGTGCGGCTTTGCATGCACTAGTAGAAAGCTTGGTTAATCCATACAACAAGGCATGATACCGATTTATCCCGCCGATAGCCTAAGCCCAGCACCAGTGCAAGGTTCGTCCACGCTTTCTGGCCTCAAAAACCCACCGCCACTATCGCTATACATTCATATCCCCTGGTGTGTGCGTAAATGTCCTTATTGCGACTTCAATTCGCACGAATCCAAAACGGATATTCCAGAAGCTGCTTATGTGGACGCACTTATTGCAGATTTAGAACAAGCTACGCCATTAGTCTGGGGACGAAAAATCAAAAGTGTATTTTTCGGAGGAGGCACACCGAGCCTGTTTTCAGCACAAGCTATCGACAAAATTTTGAGTCATGTGCGTATGCTCACCCCCTTGGAGTATGGGGCAGAGATCACCCTTGAAGCCAACCCTGGTACGGTGGATACGGCAAACTTTGTGGGCTATAAACAAGCAGGCGTAAATCGTGTTTCTTTAGGTATACAGAGCTTTAATGATAATCATCTTAAGGCTTTGGGGCGGATTCATGACCGAGAGCAAGCACTTACTGCGATTGAAGTTGCGATGCATACATTCGATTTTGTAAACTTTGATCTTATGTATGCACTACCACAGCAAAGCTTAGAGGGTGCATTGGCAGATGCGCGCATGGCTTGTGATTTTAACCCACCGCATTTGTCGTTTTATCATTTGACGTTAGAGCCAAATACTCAGTTTCATCGTACGCCACCAAGTTTGCCAGATGACGATACCAGTGCCACTATGCAAGAGGAAATTGAGAAAATTTTGGCAGAAAATGGTTATGAAAATTACGAAACCTCCGCTTTTGCAAAAAGCGGCAAGCGCTGCCAACATAATCTTAACTATTGGACCTTTGGCGATTATTTAGGTATTGGCGCAGGGGCGCATTCTAAGCTAAGTTTTCACGACAAAATCATTCGCCAAAGCCGCCATAAGCACCCCAAGCGCTATATGGAAAATGCACTCGTCGGTAAGGCTATAGACAATGAGTGGCATATTCCTAAAGAAGAGCTTGGTTTTGAGTTTATGATGAATGCACTTAGATTAAATGGCGGTTTTGAGAAAAACCTGTTTGAAATACGTACGGGTATATCTATTCAAAAACTCGACAGTATTATGCATCTAGCTCAGAGTAAAGGTTTGCTCGAAATAACCGATACTGTTGTTAAACCTAGCGTGCAAGGCCAGCGTTTTTTAAATGAGTTATTAGCGTTGTTTTTAGAATAACCATTTGGATTGCCGCTTTAAACTCATGCTAAATCAATAGTATGACCCCATGTTATTGCTTCTTAATTCGACTATCTAAGAATTAAGCAACAAATCTAGCTTTTCTCCCTCAATTAAATTGTAGTCGTGCCGATAATAATATGACATCAGTAATGGATTTTATTCGAATGACATTCCGACAAGGACACCGAACATGCAAGCAGAACAATTAGAAATTGACCAACGGACGAATCTAGCAGGCAGTAACATGTTTGAGTTGCTACTGTTTCGATTAGGCGTAAACCCTAATCGTGACCGTAATGAGCTATTCGGCATGAATGTGTTTAAAGTAAGAGAGATCATGGCTATGCCAGAGATCACAGCGGTAGCCAGTGCCCAGCCACATATGCTGGGGGTGGTAAATTTACGCGGTCAAATTATCCCTGTGATTGATTTACCTGCCATTTTGGGCTGCGTACCTAGTGGAAAATTAAGCATCATGCTTGTGACTGAGTATGCGCGTACTACACAAGCATTTGCCATTGAGTCTGTTGAAGACATTGCCAGACTTGAATGGAGCCAAGTTTTATCTGCAGAGGCAACCGTGGCGAGTGGGCTGGTGACCAGTATTGCCCGACTAGATGGCAATGTAAATAACACACGCCTTGCTTTAGTATTAGACGTAGAGACTATTTTGCGTCAAATGAACCCACATGACACCAAAGAAATCACTGCAGAGTCTGTAGGCGGACAAACGATAAAACTAAAACCAGGCGTGCATATTCTAGCTGCAGATGATTCTGTGGTAGCACGCTCTCTGATTGAGCAAGGTTTAGAAACTATGGGCTTGCCTTACATTATGACGAAAACTGGTAAGGAAGCTTGGGATAAATTAAGAGATATTGCAACAGCCGCCGAAGCAGAGGGAGCAACCGTACAAGACAAAATAGCCTTGGTACTGACTGACCTAGAAATGCCAGAAATGGATGGCTTTACGCTGACACGCAACATCAAACAAGACCCACGTTTCAGAGCTATCCCTGTTGTAATACATTCCTCACTATCTGGCACTACCAACGAAGAGCTGGTGAAAAGGGTAGGTGCTGATGGCTATGTGGCAAAATTTGTCCCTGAGGCATTTGCGGCTACGATACGAGAGGCACTTTTAATTGCGGCTAATGCTTGATTTATAGACAGCTATAAATTAAAAAGCCCGCGAAAGCGGGCTTTTTAATTTATCTTCATTACCGTGATGTCACTATTATTGCGCTGTCACTTTGGGTACTTGTTTCAGCAAGCCCACTTCATCGCTCATAATATGTGCGGCTTCGTTTAATAAAATATCTTTAGAGTCTTTTTGCGCCTGTTCTAGGGCAATATCAGCATCTAAATTGCGTTCATTCGACTGCAGGCCATCATCTTGCGTGAGAGCAGGGGATTTAGCCGTTTTGTCTTTGCCTGATTTGTCGGTCACCTTCACATCTTTACGCGCCGCAATTTTAGCATCTTTAGCATCGCGCTCTTTTTGACGATCCGCTAAATTCAGTGAGATCGAGTTTTTCTCACGCTCAACTTTAAACTCAGATATATCACTTAACAGGTATTGAAACTCTTTATCCTTAGCAATACGTGCATCATGATTAGCCGTTAAAGTTGAAAATAACGATTTCAAATCTTTGTTAGGTTTGTAGTCTGCCGCTTTGATTTGTGACCAAGGTAATGCATTGGTGAAGCTAGACTCGCCATAGCTATCTGCATCGGTCAGGGATGGCAGAGAAACATCTGGGCTTACACCACGTAATTGCGTTGTGCCGCCATTAATGCGGAAGAACTGTGCAATGGTCATTTTAAGCTCGCCAAACTTAGGCTTGTCGTTTTTAACCAGTTGGTCCAAATCCACCACCGTTTGCACAGTTCCTTTACCGAAACTAGTTTCACCGATAATTACGCCACGACCATAGTCTTGAATCGCGGCAGCAAAAATTTCAGAGGCTGAAGCAGAGGCACGGTTAATTAGCACACCCATGGGCTTATCCCAGACGATGCCAGATTTAGTATCTGAATCTACCTTGATATTGCCTTTGGTATCACGCTCTTGCAGCACGGGGCCTTGATCTATAAATAAGCCAGTGAGATTAACGGCTTCATCCAATGAACCGCCGCCGTTATTGCGCAAATCAATCAGCAGGCTATCAACATTATCCTTTTTAAGTTCTTCTAACAGGCGACTTACGTCACGAGAGGCACTTTTAAAGTCTTTGTCACCTTTTGCACGGGCACCAAAATCTTCATAAAAAACGGGCAGGGTAATGATACCCACGCGACGTTTTATATCACCATCTTTGACTTCAATGATAGATTTTTTCGCATCTTGTTTTTCAAGACTAATTTTCTTACGAATTAAGGGAATAAAGGTGTGTTTACCATCTGGGCCAGCTTCTGCGGGCAACACCTCGAGGACTACTGTAGAGTCGGTCTGCCCACGAATTAGCGCAACAGTATCGTCAATACGCCAGCCTGTGACATCGACGATAGGGCTGTTTTCACCTTGGCCAACGCCAACGATGCGATCTCCAATTTTGAGTTTTTGTGAAAGCGCCGCTGGGCCGCCAGGCACTAGCTCACGAATTGTAGTGTATTCGTCTTTATCTTCAAGCACGGCACCAATGCCCTCTAAAGATAGTTTCATGGAAATATCAAAATCTTCTGAAGCGCGAATGCCGAAGTAATTGGTGTGCGGATCGACAGCCATTGCGTATGAGTTCATAAATGTTTGAAAAACATCGTCGCTCTTTAGTTTAGCTGCTTTCTTCAGATAGTTATCGTAGCGCTTATTCAGTACATCAAGAATAGTCTTATCATCTTTACCTGCAAGCTTGAGTCTTAACCAGTCGTTCTTTACGCGTTTACGCCAAAAATCACGGATTTCATCTTCGCTTTTAAAGAAATTGGCTTTGCTACGGTCGTATTGATAACTTTCTTTTACGTTGAAATCCATAGGGTTTTTCAACTGATTTTTGGCGTAGGTGATGCGATCCACCATGCGTTGCTGATATAAGTTAAAGATTTTGAAGGGGATACTCAAATCCTCTTTGACCAAATCATCATCCAACCTCGTTTTGGCGTCCCCAAGCTGGTCAATATCAGATTGGATAAAAAATATTTTTTCACCATCTAACGATTTAATATAACCATCAAAAATCTTTTTTGATGCCTCATCGTCTAAAGGGATGGATTTATAGTGATAGCGTGTCAAGATTTCTGAAGCTAAGTGAGCTGCCTGTGCCTGCTCTTGCAACGGCTTAAGCGCTGGATTTGCCGCCAGCACATCTGCATAAAGCATTTGCGTTGCAATGAAAGAACCAATTAAAACTAAGAGACGCACAATTTTCATTCTAATGCCTTAAATATAAATAACTTAATATAGGTGTTGACCTAGGTATTATGAGCATATCTTATGCCATTCGTTCCAATTTCTTGCTGAAATCGAGCTAATTCAGCCTTTACTGCATTTCTACACCCGTAACAATAAACTAATATCACCTTGTTGATAAGCAAATCAATAAATTAAGATACAAAAGCCTGACTGCTTAAAACTTAAATTTGAATAGTAAGCATGCATAATTTAGTAGCTAAAAAAGTAACCGAGGCTTTAATGAATAAATTTACCATTCTTTTAATATTATGCTTAGTCACACCCTTTAACGCCAACGCGGCGATATGGGTTAACTTGCATGAAGATAGCGTATCCAAACTTATGCTAGATAAAGAATCCATTTTAGAAAAAGATGGGCTTAAGAAAGCTTGGGTCAAAATTGAATATAAAGTCCCACAAAAAAATAATGAATTAGTAGAAAAAGAATACAACGTATCCAAGTTGCTTTGGTATTTTGACTGCAGCTCTGAAAAGGCAGCGACTTCACAAATATTTCAATACTATAAAAATGAAATTGTTTATTCGGCGGCTATTGAGCCTAAAAGTGCGCAGTTTTTAGAGCCTATTCCCGATACGGATATGGATATTTCTATGCGCCATGTTTGTGGACCCAAGAAAGCAGCGCCAGTAAAAACTCCTGACACCGACAGTGATAAATCTAAATCTGATAAGGCAAATGTAGATAGTAAAGCCAGTGAGAAACCTAACGCAGCTAAGGCCAGTGGCGATAAATCTGCTCCTGATGCAAAAGGTGCCGAAGCTAGTAAACCTGCCGTGGCTGCAGTAAAACCAGCGGGTGACAAAGGCGTTCAAGATAAATCAGATGCAGTAACCAAGACTGCCCCTGCGAAAAATGAGTTGGCAGTGGTGTCATCTGCTAAAGCTGCTGCTTTGGCCACCAAACCTGAGGCTAACAAACCACCTCGTTGGGCGTACGAGGGAAAAGAGGGTCCTGAAAACTGGGCTAAGCTCTCACCTGAGTTCGCGATGTGTGAAACTGGTCGTAACCAATCCCCCATTAATGTTGATAGCACGATACATGCCGTATTAAAACCACTTAAAACGATACAAAAATTTGCCGCCAAAGAGATTCTTAACAACGGCCGTACTATTCAGGTAAATTTCAAAGAAGGCAACATGATGGTGTTTGATAGTGCGGCCTATCAATTGAAACAAGTGCAATTTCATGCGCCCAGTGAGAATACCATTCATGGTGAATCATTCCCGCTTGAAGCACACTTTGTACATGCAGATAGCAAAGGTAATTTAACGGTGATTGCTGTGCTGTTTAAAGAAGGTAAAGAAAATGAAGGTTTAACCAGACTGTGGGAGCAATTGCCCGCTGAAGAGGGGCCGCCAGCGTCTATTAAATCTCGTGTATTACCGACGGACTTAATTCCGAAAAACCCTACCTATTTCCGTTTTAGTGGCTCACTCACTACCCCCCCTTGTAGCGAGGGCGTACGCTGGGTATTGATGAAAACGCCTATGACTGCTTCAAAAGAGCAAATAGAAGCGTTTAAAAAAGCCATGCATCATAACAATAATCGCCCAATTCAGGCCTTAAATGGAAGAGCGGTGTTGGAGTAGAGCGTGATGCGTTGAGAGTGCTATCCATGCTTAGTTATTTTTGACTGTCGCGAATGACTTAAAATAAAAAACGCCTGCTGATGCAGGCGTTTTTTAGAATTTACTTAAACTAACTAAGAATTTAGTTTAATGCGTCTTTCAATGCTTTACCTGCAGTAAATGCTGGTGCTTTGCGAGCTGCGATTTGCAACTCTTTACCTGTTTGTGGGTTGCGACCAGTACGTGCCGCACGTTGGCTAACTTTAAATGTACCAAAACCAATTAAAGTTACAGAGTCGCCACTTTTCAATGCGCCAGTAACCGCATCCGTAAATGCATCCACAACCTTGGCAGCCGCAGCTTTAGTAACGTCAGCATCACTTGCAATTTGAGCAATCAATTCTTGTTTATTCATCGGTATTCATTCTTTAAAGAGTTAACGGGAAACGTATCTTAACTTAAGATGCGTCAAAAAATAAAGCACTAAATCGCAATATTTCCTTACAAATAGAGGCTTTCAGCGCGTTTTATTAAATTTCTATCATTTCAAAGTCCGCTTTTGATACACCACAATCTGGACAAGCCCAATCTGCTGGCACATCTTCCCACTTTGTTCCTGCTGGAATGCCCTC
The DNA here is from genome assembly GCA_036504995.1 of Methylophilaceae bacterium. Lineage (GTDB taxonomy): Bacteria > Pseudomonadota > Gammaproteobacteria > Burkholderiales > Methylophilaceae > DASXUG01. Next base: position 363,511 of record DASXUG010000005.1, read on the forward strand.
TTCTGGCAGGCCATTTTCCTCTTCATAAATAAAGCCACATACGATACATTGCCAAGTTTTCATTATAAATTCCCAAGTGATTATTTGATTATTGTTAAGTTTATGAAGTAGATTCTACAAGAAAAAAGCCCGCATTGGGCGGGCTTAAGGTTGATGCTCTAATTTAGTTACTGGCTGTTTTCTATGGCACGCTTAACGCCTGCCGCATATTCAGGGTCGGCTTTTGCAAATTGCGCCAACATGCGTGCTTGTATCGATGCATTTGCCTGAGCCAGGCCCCCCGCAATATTATTAAACAATTGCTGTTTTTGACTTTCGTTCATGATGCGGAACAAGTCGCCTGCTTGTGTATAGTAATCTTCATCGCTTTGATCATGTGGCGCTATCCAGGCATCCGCTAACACTGGCATTGGTGGTGGCGAGTACTGTGGTGCAGGTACTGGCGCACCTTGATTTGCGCGATCATTCGGATAAAAGTTGCTGCTATTCACATGATTGTCCGCATTGCCGTGACCAGCTGGGCAAGCCATACCCGCAAATGCGCCATCCCTTTGATAATGATTCACTGGGCATTTTGCAGCGTTCACTGGTATTTGATTAACATTTGCACCAATTCTATAGCGATGTGCATCTTGATACGCCATTAAGCGGGCCTGCAACATTTTGTCTGGTGATGCACCTATTCCTGGTACCAAGTTGTTGGGTGCAAATGCAACTTGTTCAGTTTCGGCAAAATAATTATGCACATTGCGATTTAATTCAAGCTGTCCGATTGTAATTACAGGAAAATCTGCATAAGGCCAGACTTTAGTTAAATCGAACGGATTGATGCGATATGTTTTTGCCTCACTTTCCGTCATGATTTGTACTTGTACCGTCCAACTCGGAAACTCACCACGGTCAATCGCATCTACTAAATCTTGTTGAGCACCATGCGCTGGCATTTTTGCAGCTTCTTCATTGGTTAAGGTTTTAATGCCTTGATTGGTTTTAAAGTGCCATTTCACCCAAAAGCGTTGTCCTTGTGCATTCCACAAACTTAAAGTGTGTGAGCTAAACCCGTGTACATGGCGATAAGACAAGGGAATGCCGCGGTCAGACATCAATATTGTCATTTGGTGTAATGACGCAGGGTTGTTGGCCCAGAACTCAAAATTATTCGCTGGGTTGGGCGTATTGGTTCGGGCATCTTTTTTCTGACTATGTATGAAATCAGGAAATTTAATAGGGTCGTTTAAGAAAAACACAGGTGTGTTATTGCCTACCATATCCCAGTTGCCTTGCTCTGTATAAAACTTCACCGCAAAGCCACGCGGGTCTCGTGCATAGTCACTTGAATCCTGACCGCCACCAACGGTAGAAAAGCGCAAAAACACTTCAGTTTGCTGACCAACTTGCTGTAAAAAACTAGCGATGGTGTAATCTTTCAAATCCTTAGTCACAGTGAATGTTCCGTATGCTGCGGTACCGCGTGCATGCACTACGCGTTCAGGAATACGCTCACGATTAAAGTGGGCAAGTTTTTCAAATAAATAGTGATTGTCAAAAGTTAATGGCCCGCGTGCGCCAACTGAAATGCTGTTGTTGTCATCTGGCACTGGCGCGCCAGTGGATGTGGTTAATGTTTGCTTGTTTGTCATGATTAAATCCTTAAATTAAATGCGTTAAATAATGTTTTTATCAGTGAGCTTGCGCATAAAGCGCCAGCACTTCCATTAGGGTTTGTGCCACTGATTCTTGCGTGCCAAATGTCATCGTATACTCCTCAGTTATTTGCTTTAAGTTATCAATTTGGATAACGTGGAGACATAGTAGAGAGATTAAATTAATTTGTATAATTGATGTTTTATTTATTATTGATTAATAAAATTAATCAATTGGACGAGCGCTTGGCTAAGAAATTAATACGGTATTGAGGGAGCGAGAAAGTAGTAATGTGCTTTGAATAAGCAGTTCTATGACCCTGAGTGAGAAAGGATTACACGCTAATTTCTAGCAGTGTCGTTTGAGGATTGCCTAGACTTCACAATCCTCAATCAACGTAGTTTATGCTAACAACTTTTTAGCTCTTTCTATCGCCATTTTGACTTGCTGAGGCGCAGTGCCGCCCACGTGATTACGACTTGAGAGCGAGCCTTCAAGTGTTAATACTTGATACACATCTTCAGCTATCTGAGTGCTAAATTTTTGTAAGCTGCTTAACGGTAAATCCGCTAAATCACAACCTTGTTCGACCGCATAGCGCACGGCCAAAGCGACAACTTCATGTGCATCACGGAACGGTGTGCCTTTTTTAACTAAGTAATCTGCCAAATCAGTTGCTGTTGCGAAGCCTTCTGCAGCGGCTTGGCGCATGGCCGCCTGATTGACTTTGATGCCGCGTAACATATCGGCATATATTTCTAGCGTGACCAACAGGGTATCTGCCGTATCAAATAGTGGCTCTTTGTCTTCTTGATTGTCTTTGTTATAAGCCAAGGGCTGACTTTTCATCAGGGTTAGCAAACCCATCAAGTGCCCAGTGACACGCCCTGTTTTGCCGCGCACTAATTCGGGCACGTCAGGGTTTTTCTTTTGCGGCATGATGGAAGAGCCAGTGCAAAATCTATCCGCAATATCTACAAAAGCGAATCTTGGGCTGGACCACAAAATTAACTCTTCAGAAAAACGAGATAAATGCGTCATGACGAGCGCAGCCGCTGAAGTAAATTCAATTGCAAAATCGCGATCTGATACCGCATCTAGTGAGTTTTGGCAGACGCCATCGAAGCCCAATTCTTTAGCGACCATCTCGCGATCAATCGGATAGCTGGTGCCAGCTAGCGCTGCTGCACCCAGAGGCAAACGATTGATGCGACGGCGGCAATCTGTAAAGCGTTCATGATCACGTTGAAGCATTTCAAAGTAGGCCATTAAATGATGGCCAAATGTGACTGGCTGAGCAACCTGCAAGTGGGTAAAGCCTGGCATCACGGTGTCAAAATGTTGATCAGCTAGATCGATAATTGAGTTCTGTAATTTGCGAATACCTGCCAGCACTTGGTCAACTGTGGCACGCAGCCAAAGCCTTACATCGGTGGCTACCTGATCGTTACGTGAGCGGCCCGTGTGTAAGCGCTTACCTGCGTCGCCGATTTTATCGGTTAGGCGTTTTTCAATATTTAGATGAACGTCTTCCAAGTCTAAAAGCCATTCAAATTGTCCCGCACGAATCTCCTGCAAAATTTCGAGCAAGCCAGTATGGATGGATGCAACATCATCAAGGCTAATGATGCCTTGTGCACCGAGCATGCGTGAGTGCGCAATTGAGCCTTGAATATCAAATTCAGCTAGTCTTTGGTCGAAGCTAACAGAAGCCGTGTATCGCTTAACTAACTCTGCAACTGGCTCATTGAAGCGGCCTGACCACGTTTTACTATCTTTACTTGAGCTAGATTCTTGATTAGACATAGTTTTATTTGACATGTTTTTGTCATCTATTGAGAGGTTATTTGGGGTTTTATCTGAATTATGTTGCATAGAAAAATTGGTTTACGAATAATAGTGTTATATGCCAAGTATAAAGCAAATTGCAAACAATTCCATTTCGACGGAAGGCAATCACGCCAATTTGATGGCTATTGCACTACGTAACGCAAACAAATTGCCAGATTTTCGTAATTTAGGGGTGTGCGTGCGGACTCTGGTCATTGTTAATTTTTGCGTATTAATCGCCGCAATTTTGCAGGGCAACTCATGGGTTAGCATTCTGAATAATTTGACTGAGCTTTCTGCTTGGGCGCAGCCTGTCCTGTTGATTAGCATAATTTTACTGTATGTGCTGCAACCATGGCTGAATAAGCTTGCTTATCGACTAGGTGCGGTGGCTGTCATCGCCCTTGTATTGATTGTGACCTATGCATGTAACGACCTTATAGATTTACTTATCAACGCAGAGCCAAACCCATTTAAAATTAGACCCTATGTGTTTGCATTAACGTTAGCTGCGCTAGTTTTATACTATTTCAATCTGCGTTATCGTGCACTCACTCCCGCAATCGCCGAGGCACGGCTACAGGCCCTGCAAGCGCGTATACGGCCACATTTTTTATTTAACTGTATTAATGGTGTCATCTCGGTGGTGCGTAACAACCCTAAGTTGGCTGAAACGGCACTTGAAGATATGGCAGATTTATTTCGCGTGCTAATGGCAGATAATCGCGATTTAGTGCCTTTGGCCAAGGAAATTGCACTATCCCGCCAATATTTAGCGCTGGAAAAAATGCGCTTAGATGAAAGATTACAAATCACTTGGCAAGTTGAAAATATGCCACCAGATGCGCTTATGCCACCATTGGTTTTACAGCCCTTGCTAGAAAACGCTGTCTACCACGGGATAGAGCCGTTGCCTGAAGGCGGTGAAATTACCATTAAAATTCATACCTTGCGGCATGAAGTACACTTTATTTTAACTAACCCCTATCTTTCAAGCAGCCAACATAGCGGCAATAAAATGGCGTTGATGAATATACGCGAACGTTTAGCGCTACATTTTGATGTAGAAGCACAACTCACCACGCGAGCAGAAAATAATCTCTATGAGGTGCATATTGTGATCCCTTACAAAAAGCACAACCATGGTTGAGGTGCGTCATGCATAACAATCGCATCACAGCCATTATTGCGGATGATGAAGCGCCAGCAAGAAGTCGGCTTAAAACATTGCTAGAGGATATTGGCAATGTGGATGTTGTGGGTGAGGCTAAGAATGGTAAAGAGGCATTATTGTTGGCTGAGCAACATCATGCGCAACTGCTGCTGTTAGATATTCGCATGCCACAAATGGATGGCATTGAGGCCGCAGAGCATGCACAAAAATTGGATTCACCCCCCGCTATTATTTTTACCACGGCTTATGATGCTTACGCATTGAAGGCATTTGACTTAAATGCTGTTGATTACTTACTCAAACCTATACGGCTGGAAAGGCTCAACACGGCCATTAGTAAGGCACACGCCTTGTTGCCGAAACAGCTTGAAGCCATTAAAAGTCTACAACATAAACGCACACATTTTAGCGTGAACGAACGTAATCGTATTCTGCTGGTACCATTAGATGAGGTGATTTATTTGAGGGCAGAGTTAAAGTACATCACCGTTAAAACTGCGGCACGTGAATATCTGATTGAAGACTCATTGACGCACTTAGAGGAAGAGCTTGCAGGAGATTTTATAAGAATACACCGCAATTGTTTGGTGGCTAAAAATTACATCGCTGGTTTGGAAAAGCAGCACGGAGAAACACACGAGGCACAGTGGTTGCTATTGCTCAAGAATCAAGATGAAAAATTAGCGGTTAGCCGCAGACAAATTCAAGCAATAAAAGATCTAAAGTTTTAAAGCGCGAACTTATCGCACTCGGCTTCCACTATTGGCTTATGCTAAAATAGCGCCATGAACACTATCCCCAAAAAACTGATTATTGCCTCACGCGAAAGCGCACTTGCCATGTGGCAAGCTAAACATATCCAAACTACGCTACAGCAGCTTTACCCTGAAACTACCGTTGAAATTTTGGGCATGACCACAACAGGAGATCAAATTTTAGACTCTCCACTATCGCGTATTGGTGGCAAAGGTTTGTTTGTAAAAGAGCTTGAGCAGGCATTGGCGGATGGCCGTGCGGATTTAGCCGTGCATTCCATGAAAGATGTACCGATGCACCTGCCAGAAGGCTTTATGCTGGCTGCCATTGGTGAGCGTGAAGATGCTCGTGACGCTTTTGTCTCAAATCAATACAAATCATTAGAAGAGCTACCGCAAGGCGCAATCGTAGGTACGTCTAGCTTGCGCCGTCAAAGTCAGTTACAAGCAATGTTTCCCTATCTGGTGATAGAGTCTCTACGCGGCAACCTACAAACGCGCTTGCGTAAATTAGACGAAGGGCAATATGCCGCGATTATTCTTGCAGCGGCTGGGCTGATTCGTTTAGGCCTTGAAGCCCAGATTACGCAATTTATACCTACGACCAGTAGCATTCCTGCGGTTGGGCAAGGTGCGTTAGGCATAGAGATTAATGCAAGTCGTCAGGATTTATTAAAGGTGCTTGCACCACTTAACCATGCAGAAACAGCGGCTAGCGTTGAAGCCGAGCGCGGCATGAGTCGCGCATTGGCTGGTAGCTGCACCGTACCACTGGGCGCTTATGCAGAAGTGTTGGGTAATACCATCAAGATGACGGGATTTGTCGCAAGCGTCAATGGCGCGCAAATGATCAAGCAAACCGTTACAGGTTCGATTAATGACCCAGAAAGTCTGGGTAAGCTTTTAGCGCAAAAATTGACGGAGCTTGGTGCCGACAAGATTTTGGCTGAGCTACCAAAGGCTTAAAGCATTATTTAACTATTTAATGAAGAATCTACAACATCAGCACATTGCTATTACCCGCCCAGTAGACCAAGCTCAAAAACTAAGTAACGCCATCAGGCAAGCAGGTGGAACGCCTTGGCTGTTTCCGCTCATTGCCATTGCTCCGCTTGATGATTACATGCAATTTGAGCAGCAAATTGCGCATTTGCATGAATGTGACTGGCTCATCTTCATCAGTTCAAATGCCGTGCAGAATGCCATGCCAAGTATTGTGGCTAGATACCCTGTTTTGCCTAAAGCCCTCAAATTTGCGGCCATTGGTCCTACGACGGCTAGCCAGCTGCAAAGCTTTGGCATTAGCAGCACACTGACACCACTAATTCGCTTTGACAGTGAGTCCCTGCTTGCGCTCCCTGAAATGCAACAGGTACAAGGAAAAAAAGTGATGATCGTACGCGGCATTGGCGGGCGTGAGCTTATGGCGGATACCCTAAAACAGCGTGGCGCTGAAGTGACCTTTGCAGAGTGTTATCAGCGCGTCAATCCGCAACAAGATGCATTTTTTTTAAATAATCTGTGGGAAAATAATCAGCTCAACGCCATCGTGGTCACGAGTTCTGAGGCCATGCGATACTTACTTGAGATGACTTTACATCGTTATGATTGGTTGAAGCAAATCACACTCTGCGTCAATCATGCTAGGATTGCGGAATTACCAATAAAACATGGTCTAAAAGTCAACATTGCAACAGCGCCTGGCGATGATGCAATGCTAGATTGCTTAATGACCGCACTGAGCCAGCCATCAACCATATGATAAACAACAATCAAACAACAGATGTTACTCAAGCCGAGCCTAAAGAAGAGCTAAAGCGTAGTGCTATATTTGGGGTGAAATCCATCGTCATATTATGTCTGTTGGTGTTATTTTTTGTCATTTGGCAATGGTTTCAGACGCGCCACGCCGTTAACCTGATTGAGAGTTCGCTTACACAAAAGCTCGAGCAGTTTAATGAAAAAAACCAACAGTCATTAGCTTTGTCTCGCAATGCGGACGACCGCAGCGCAAATACAGTAGCGCGCATTTCATTGCTTGAGCAACAATTTGAAAAATCGTTAGATCAGCAGCAAGCACTAGAAACCCTTTATTCAGAACTCGCTGACAACCGTGAGGAGCGGGTGATTTCTGAGGTTGAACAATTATTGGTGATCTCTAACCAACAGCTACAATTGGCGGGTAACGTAAAACTTGCGTTAGTTGCCTTGCAAACGGCTGATTCTAGATTGCAACAGCTCGACACACCGCAAGCCAATCAGCTTCGCAAATCACTATCTCACAATATCCAGCAATTACAAGATTTGCCCTTGGTTGATACCTTGGGCATCAGCCTAAAGTTGGAAAACTTAAGTCATTCAATTGATCACTTGCCTTTGGCTAGCGACAGTGTACCGCAACAAAAGTCCCCTTTCCAAGCAGAGTCTGAGCAAGCCAATAAATGGCAGAACCTGTTGGATGAAATTTGGTATGACATCAAGCATATGATCGTAATCGAACGCGTTGATCGGCCACAAACGCCTCTGCTAAGCCCTGATCAGTCTTACTTTGTAAGAGAAAACATTAAGCTGCACATACTTACCGCCAGAGTTGCATTGCTTCAGCATGACGAAATTACCTACAAAGCTGATTTGCTAACCACCAAAAACTGGTTGAATGCGCATTTTGATCTGCGTGATGCAGATGCTAAAAATGCAATCGCTACCATTCAAGAGCTCTCTAGTAATGCCATTAATATTCAAATGCCAGATATTGAAGAAAGCCTAACCTTGGCAAGCACCTACAAGCTTTCTCTAGAGCATAAGACTGAGCATCAAAAAACTGCAACGGACAAAAAATAATGCGCTGGTTATTTTCAACTCTTTTAGTTTTAGCCCTTGCTGTTGGCATATCATTGCTCGCCAGCTATAACCATGGCTATGTGCTAATAGTACGTCCGCCGTACCACATCAACCTATCATTCAATCTATTGTTGGTACTAATTGCCCTGAGTTTTTTGAGCTTGCATATCATTCTGCGTATATTGCAATATATACGTCGCATTCCTGCTCGCGTACGCACGCACAAAGAGCAGCAATATATTAAAATCAGTCATGCTTCGCTGGTTGAGGCGCTCACAGCGCTCGTTGAAGGCAAGTATCAGTTGGCAGAAAAAATTGCCTCAAAACATCTGGAGCAGATTAAAGATTCCGCTCTAAATGCGCTGGTCGCGGCACGTGCTTCTCACAAGCTAAAACAAAAAAATCAGCGTGATTATTATTTTGCTGAAGCTGAGCGCATTGCTCCCAATGCAAAGCTTGCTTGTTGGCTGGCTCAGGCGGAATCTGAGTTAGATGATAGGCAATTTAACAAGGTCATTGCGATAGTACAGAAAATTGAAAAAATTCAGCCACAACACCCGCCCGCTTTAAGATTGGCGCTTAAGGCCCAAGTTAGGCTAAATCAGTGGGAGCAAGTGCTTACAACTCTCAAGCATCTTGAAAAAAACAACGAAATAGAATCATGGTATGCACGAGAAATCCGCCAGAGTGCACACAGCGCTATTATGCAACGTTATGCTAAGGATTTATCCAACCTGACCAGCTATTGGAAAAAGCTATCAGCCGAAGAGCAAATGAACCCAGTCATTTGTGAAGTGGCAGCAAGTGCTTTTATCAGCGCTGGCGGCGGCGATCAGGCAGCGGAGATTATTGGCGTAAGTCTTACTAAACGATGGGACAATCGACTGTCAGGCTTATTCGGTGACTGCGTGACAACACACCCGCAAAAGCAAATACAGCAAGCTGAGTTTTGGCTGCTTACGCATGAGCATGATGCTAATCTTTTACGTGCGCTTGGCAATATGTGTTTACGTCAGGGTTTATGGGGCAAGGCGCAAAGCTATTTAGAAGCGAGCATCAGTGTTGAGCCTAGTGCTTTAACCCATGCCACACTTGCTATGCTATTTGAAAAGCTTGAAAACAATGAGCTGGCGCAACAACACTACAAACTTTGCACTAAGTTAATAGTGCAAAGTTAATCGTTATCAAGCTAGTTAGTTTGCAGTTGCTTTAGGCCGAAAATGTAAAAGCATCTGCAAAAAACTCTTCCGCGGGTAATCCTTGGGCTTGAAAAGTTTGGCTTGCAATGTCTATCATCGGTGGGGCTCCGCAACAATAGGCTTGGTAGGCGCTTAGGTCGCTAAAATCATCCAATACCGCTTGGTGAACTAGGCCCGTGCGACCAGCCCATGCATCCTGTGCCAGCGGTGAGGAAAGTACAGGGATGTAATGTAGGTTTGCGTGTTGCTTTGCCCATGCTTCTGGCAAGGCTGGCATGTACAAGTCTTTTAGAGTCTTGGCGCCCCAGTAAAGATGAATTTCACGCTTGCTCTCAGCATGTAACATATGCTCCACAATGGCTTTGATAGGGGCAAATCCTGTGCCCCCTGCTAATAGAATCAATGGTTTTTCGGTCTCTTCACGCAAATAAAAACTACCGAAAGGTCCTTCAATTCTCATAATGGCTTTTTCTTTTAGCTCATTAAAGACGTAGCTTGTGAAAAGGCCGTTGGAAACTAATCGTAAGTGAAGCTGAATAAACTCATCATCATGTGGTGCGTTTGCAATTGAAAAAGCTCTACGCTTGCCATCTTTTAAAATAAACTCAATATATTGTCCCGCCAGAAACTGCAATCTTTCATTGCTAGGCAATTTCAAGCTCAACTCCATAACGTCATCTGCCAAGCGGTTTAATGACTGCACTCTAACCGGCAATATACGTGGCTTAACGCCATTGCTAGTGCTCACTCCTTTGCACTCTATCACTAAATCTGATAGAGGTTTGGCGCAGCAAAATAAAGCATAGCCCGATGCACAGTCCGCCTCACTTAACGCTGATGCTTGATGTTGCGCATGCTCAACTTTGCCTTCTAACACCTTACCCTTGCATGCACCACAGGCACCGTTTCTGCAGCCATAGGGCAAGCTTATACCTGCGTTTATTGCGGATGTTAAAACGGTATCTTCAGCGTTAGATTGAAATGTGTGTCCACTTGGTTGAACTGATATTTGAAATTGCATATTGCCCTACTTGTAAAAATTAATCGTCTTCACGACGAAACTCACCCTCAATAACATCATCATTGGCGGCTTGATTGTGCTTGGTAAATTGGGTGTCGCTTGTTTTATCTGCAGCATTTCTACGCGGATTGTTTTGAGCAGAGCCTGGACTTGGAATAAGTAGCAAAATAACAGCTAATACATCAGTAATTACGCCAGGAATGATTAACAGTATGCCAGCGATCATATTCTTAGCGGTGCCAAATAATGCACCACCTACGCTACTGCCCTGTGTCAAATTTTGCATCATGCGACCAGCAAACAGCAGTTTTTCATCTTGAATTAAGCGCCAGCCTAGCATGGCTACCACCACTACATAAAATAATACCCACCAACCATAACGACTAGCCAGCTCAATGAGACCCCATATTTCCAATATTGGAAATATCAACAATAGCAACCCAATTAACGGGAAACGCATTAAAATAACCTTATCAACATTAACAGAGCAGAAGCACTTAATTGAAGCTTATGCTATTTTTTTCAAGTAGCAATGCAAGAGAATTTATCATCTTTTATCATAAAGTTTTATCATCAAGGTGCCGAAAGCCCAAACCATAGACATAATAGCGCAACTCAATATGACTTTAAATATTCTTTAAAACTAACATAAGATATCGATAACATCAGTAGGTTTCGAACTTTAAGACCTCATTTATGTCTTCACTGATAATAATAAATTTCGTAATAATCAATTTCGCCAAGATTGGGATTCAGCTTTGAAATCCGTTAATAATTTTTTAATGAGTCTGATAATGTTGCTTGCGCTAGTTACGCAAGCGCATGCCTTGGAAAACGCAAATACTAACCCAGAGAGTGGTTTAGCTGCATTTGTTGATAATCTTAAGCATAAAAATCAAGAAGATGCAGATATTTTGCCACCTGATCAAGCATTTAAGTTGTCGGTTGATGCTACTGAAAACAATCAAATTATTGCACATTTCGAAGTAGCGCCAGGGCATTACCTTTATCACGACCGTATTAAGTTTTCGCTAGAGGGCTTGCCTAATGCGGTGCAAGCAATAGAGTTACCTCAGGGCGAAATCAAAAAAGACCCAACTTTTGGTGAAACTACAGTCTATCACCATAGTTTTTCCGCAAAAATCCTACTTGCTTCTAACATCTCCAAAGGCAGGGTTAAGTTGCTTGCCACGTATCAAGGATGTAGTGAAAAAGGGTTATGTTATGCGCCCATTCATAAAACAATCGCGGTTGACTTACCTTCAGCCTCATCCGTGGCTAACAATGACAACGCTAATAACGACGTGGCTTCGACTTCTGGAGACCAAGCCACTTCATTATTGAAAAATGGTCATTTGTGGCTGATTACCATTGGCTTCTTTGGATTTGGTTTATTGCTCGCGCTTACGCCATGTGTATTGCCAATGATTCCTATTCTTTCGGGCATTATTGTGGGTGACAAAAAAGTACACCATCATGCAACGAGTCGTTTACATGCGTTTAACTTATCGCTTGCTTATACGCTCGGTATGGCCCTCACTTATACAATAGCGGGGATTGCGGCGGGTCTTTCGGGCAAGCTGTTAAGTAGCGCGCTACAAAACCCCGTGACCTTGGGCATCACTGCTATTATTTTTGTAGCGCTGTCCCTGTCCATGTTTGGATTTTACGAGCTAAGGTTGCCAAGTGCTATAGAGAGCAAAATGGTTAATGCTAGCAACAAGCTAAAAGGCGGGCAATTTCTTGGCGTATTTGTGATGGGCGCATTATCTGCATTAATCGTTAGTCCATGCGTGGCAGCACCGCTTGCTGGCGCGCTGGTTTATATCAGTCAAACGCATGATGTCCTGCTTGGTGGCTTAGCCTTGTTTTCATTGTCGATTGGTATGGGTGTGCCTTTATTGCTGATTGGCGCATCAGCAGGGCATATCTTACCCAAAGCAGGTCATTGGATGACTGCGGTACGCAACTTGTTCGGCATTATCATGCTGGCCGTGGCGCTTTTTATTGTGTCACCTGTCATTCCAAGTAAGCTGCAACTACTGCTTTGGGCTGCTTTATTTATTATCCCCGCAGTCTATTTACATGCTTTGGATTCGCTGCCTAACCCAAGTGACCCTTGGGCGAATTTCTGGAAAGGCATTGGCATATTAATGCTATTACTAGGGATTACGCTGTTCGTTGGTGCGGTAACTGGCGCAAAATCTCCGCTACAACCATTGGCAGGTTTACAACTTAGTAGCAACACATCAAACCTTGAAAAATTACCGTTTCAACGCGTTAAATCGGTTGCGGAATTAGACGATGCTATACAAGCAGCTAAAGGTAAAGTGGTGATGCTCGATTTTTACGCAGATTGGTGTACGGCTTGTAAGGAGATGGAGCGTGACACGTTTACCGACAAAAGCTTACAGCAAGCGCTTAAGGCGGTTGTGCTTTTACAAGCCGATGTTACCGATAACACCTCGGAAGATACCGCATTATTAAATCGATTTAAGCTATTTGGCCCGCCAGGCATCATATTTTTTAATGCTGATGGCCAAGAAATCGCCAAGAATAAAGTTGTAGGTTACCAAGACGCTCCAACATTCATCGCTACCGTTAAACGGGTAAATGCACTTAAGGATAATACATGCAATCAATTAGTCGCCTGTTAATCACGCTTGCTTTAGTGGTTGCAAGTGGCTTTATTGCTTACAAAGCCATCAATATCTCCCCCAGCAGTGATGAAGAGTCTCCATTAAAGCTGAGTTCAGCCCCTTTATTTGCTGCTAGCTATCCCGATGTGCAGGGCCAGCAACAAGCACTAAAAGAATGGCAAGGCAAAGTCATACTCGTTAATTTTTGGGCGACTTGGTGCCCACCATGTCGCGAAGAAATGCCAGAGCTATCAAAAATTCAGGATAACTTCAGAGATCAGGGTGTGATCGTGTTGGGAATTTCTACAGACGATCTTGAAAAAACCAAAAATTTTATCAATAATTCACCCGTAAGCTATCCAATATTAGCGGCGGATATGGAGGGGATGGATTTAAGCCAGATTTTGGGTAATAATCGCGGTATATTGCCTTATAGTGTGCTGATTGACCAGCACGGAAGTGTCATAAAAGTTTTCCAAGGGCGTATTGATCAAGCACTTGTTGAGCAAACAATACAAGCAATTTTAAAGCCATAAAAAGCTATTTTGCTGTACAACTCTAAATACTAATTTCGGTAAATTTCGTCAATTCTCTAGACAACTACCCCCTATTTGCGGCAAACTTGCGTCTACACAAACTTGAATGAATTATTATAAATTCACCCTTGATGTCAGATAATCGCTTAAAATCAGTGCTAGTTATTCATGGTCCTAATCTCAATTTACTAGGTACACGTGAGCCTGCGCACTATGGCAGCAATACCTTGGCAGATATTAACAGCCAACTTGCCGAACAGGCTAAGCAGGCTGGAATTACCTTAGATACTTTTCAAAGCAACTCGGAACATGAGTTAATTGAAAAAATTCATACATTAGTGGGACAGCAAACTGATTATCTGATTATCAATCCAGCGGCTTTTACGCACACTTCGGTTGCGCTACGAGATGCAATTTCAGGCGTTAAAGTGCCGTTTATCGAGGTGCATTTATCCAATGTGTATGCGCGGGAACAATTTAGACATCACTCTTACTTTTCAGATATAGCCGTTGGCGTAATTAGCGGCTTAGGGGCACAAGGTTATTTCTTAGCATTACAATTCGCAATCAGTAAATTAAATCAAGCAGCACAATAAACACTAGCATTGCATTATCCACACACGCGTTTAAACGCGATTTGTTTTAACAGGGGTTCATATGGATTTACGTAAACTCAAAAAATTAATCGACTTAGTCGAAGAATCTGGCATTTCAGAACTTGAATTAACCGAAGGTGAAGAAAAGGTGCGTATTAGTCGCAATCTTTCTCAAGCGCAAGTTGCCATGCAATATGCTGCTCAACCTTATATGCATGCGATGCCTGCAACTGCAGCACCTGCGCCCGTTGCAAGCGCAGCGCCTGAGGCCTCAGCCCCAGCTGCGGTTGAAGGGCATGTGGTTAAATCGCCTATGGTCGGTACTTTCTATCGCTCACCTTCACCAGATGCAAAATCATTTGTTGATATTGGTAGTAGTGTTTCAACTGGCGATACGCTGTGCATTATTGAAGCGATGAAGTTGTTGAATGAGATTGAATCTGATCATACTGGTGTGATTAAAGCCATCTTGGTTGAAAACGGTCAGCCGGTTGAATACGGCGAGCCACTATTTATAATCGGCTAAGAGGTTTATATGTTTGAAAAGATCCTCATTGCCAATCGCGGCGAAATTGCCTTACGTATACAACGTGCCTGTCGTGAACTAGGCATTAAAACTGTAGCTGTCTACTCCGAAGCTGATCGTGAAGCTAAATACGTCAAGCTAGCAGATGAATCTGTTTGTATTGGCCCAGCGGCTTCTGGTCAAAGCTATTTGAATATTCCAGCCGTTATCAGTGCTGCTGAAGTCACCGACGCTGAGGCGATTCACCCAGGATATGGGTTTTTATCAGAAAATGCAGATTTTGCAGAACGCGTTGAGCAAAGTGGCTTTGTATTCATCGGTCCGCGCGCTGAAACCATTCGTCTGATGGGTGACAAAGTGAGCGCCAAGGATGCGATGAGGGCCGCGGGTGTGCCCTGTGTTCCAGGTTCTGAAGGTGCGTTGCCCGATGACCCAGAAGTCATCATGAAAACCGCTAAACAAATTGGCTACCCAGTCATTATTAAAGCTGCGGGCGGTGGCGGTGGCCGTGGTATGCGCGTTGTGCATACGGAAGCTGCATTAATCACCTCTGTGAACATGACCAAAGCTGAAGCGCAAGCGGCTTTTGGCAACCCCATGGTGTACATGGAGAAGTTCCTGGAGCAACCACGGCATATTGAGATTCAAGTACTGTCTGACCAACATGGTAATGCGGTGTATTTGGGTGAGCGTGATTGCTCTATGCAACGTCGCCACCAAAAAGTGTTAGAAGAAGCACCAGCTCCTGGTATTAGCACAAAGCTGCGCGATAAAGTGGGTATGCGCTGCGCTGACGCTTGCCGCAGAATCAACTACCGCGGTGCGGGTACATTCGAGTTCTTGTATGAAAATGACGAGTTTTACTTCATCGAAATGAACACCCGTGTTCAGGTAGAGCATCCTGTGACAGAAATGATTACAGGTATTGATATTGTGCAACAGCAGATTTTAATTGCTGCGAATGAAAAGCTACCATTTAAGCAAAAAGACATTCAATTCCGTGGTCATGCCATCGAATGCCGTATTAATGCAGAAGATCCGTACAATTTCGTGCCATCCCCAGGTCGCATTACCACTTTTCATATGCCAGGTGGCCCTGGTGTGCGGGTGGATACGCATGCCTACCAAGGATACATGGTACCCCCACACTATGATTCAATGATCGGTAAGTTGATCACCTATGGTGATACGCGCGATCAAGCGATTGCACGTATGGATATTGCGTTGTCTGAGATAGTCGTTGAAGGCATTAAAACCAATGTGCCACTGCATCGTGATTTAATGAATGATGCAGCGTTCCAACGTGGCGAAACCAGCATTCATTACCTTGAACATAAACTTGGTATCAATAGTAAATAATGTGGTTTAGACAAGCTTTATGAGTTGGTTATCAGTCAAAATTAGCGCCAAAAACCATGACGGTGATTTAATTAGTGATACTTTGATGGATTTAGGGGCGCTCTCAGCCAGCATTGAAGACGCTAACGCTGAAACCCCTGATGAGCAGGCTATTTTTGGTGAACCAGGCGATCCGCCGCCTGGAGTTTGGAAAGACAATGTAGTGACTGCTTTACTTGAGCAATCAACGGATGTCGCTGAAATCATGCAGTCACTAACAGCCCAACTCAAGCTACCACCGTTAGATTACACCATCGAAACTGTCGAAGAGCAAGACTGGGTACGCATGACACAGTCACAATTCGACCCTATTCGCATACGCGATGATCTTTGGATTGTGCCTTCATGGCATGACGCCCCTAACCCCGATGGACTAAACATCGTGTTAGATCCAGGCTTAGCATTTGGTACAGGTAGTCACCCAACGACCCATTTATGCCTGTCCTGGCTTAAAGATGTGATATTGCCTACTCAGTCTGTGTTGGATTATGGTTGTGGTTCTGGGATTTTGGCGATTGCGGCAAAAAAACTAGGGGCGAGCGATGTCGTAGGCACAGATATTGACGAGCAAGCAATCATTTCAAGTCAGTTTAATGCTGAGCAAAACAACGTCGATATCCCATTTTATTTACCGAAAGCGCTACCTCATTTACAATCAGATATTGTCGTTGCCAATATATTATCCAGCGCCCTTATGGTATTAGCCCCCGCGTTAGCTGGCTACTGTAAAGTTGGTGGCAAGATTGCGCTATCTGGCATTCTGAAAGAACAGGCGCAGATGGTAAGTGCTATCTACGCCGAATGGTTTGATATGGATGAACCCACTTTTATGGAAAGTTGGACATTGCTTACAGGTACTAGAAAATGAGCTTAATCACCTCATGCCCTAACTGTGAAACCAATTTCATTGTTACGCCTGAGCAAATCGCCCCACAAATGGGTAAGGTACGCTGTGGAAACTGCCAGCACATATTTAATGCCGTGGATCATCTGGCGGACATTCCTGACGAGACTACCGCTGAAATACTCAAACCATTCAAATCACTAGAGCCTAGCAATGAGCCGCTTCCAGAGCCTATCGAAGCAGAGTTAGACGCACTGATAGAGTCTACACATAAAGATGAAAGCTCCGCTGATTTACTATTAGATATTAAGCCTGCTCCATTTTCTGATGTTAGCATTGACCTCACGGATGGCATTTTCGATGCAAAAGTAAAGCGCTCAAATTGGCTGCTATTGTTGGTCATTGCTTTGTTGGGATTGCTTGCGGTTGCGCAATCTATTTACTTTCTGCGCCAGAATATTGCGATTCAATGGCCACAATTGAAGCCCTATTTAGTTGATGCCTGCAGAACGCTGCAATGTAAAGTTGATTTGCCCAAAAATGCCGATTTACTCACCATTGATGATTCAGATTTAAAAGAAGATGCGGTGTATAAAGGGTTAATCCATCTTACTAGTACAATGATTAATAATGCGCATTATGCTCAGGCATATCCCCAGTTAGAACTTACGCTAACCGATGCAAATGACATTCCCATTCTGCGTCGCGCCTTTAAACCTAACGAGTATCTACCAACCACGACAAATTTAGATGCAGGCATCCCTGCTGGTGAAGAGGTACACGTTAATTTACCGCTTACCGCTAGCGGTGAGTCAGTCACTGGTTATCGTGTATTTTTGACTTATGATGAGTCTAAAGATCACAAATAATCAAGTTGTCCTAGTTGATTACCTTAATCGACTCTGACTTAATCTGCTTGACTGCCATCACTAGTTCCTCCACAGCCTTTTCTCTACCATAACTTTTGCGAGAGGCGATTGCTATCTGTCTGGTAGGTATTGGTTCGGCAAATGGAATCACTTTAATTAATGGATTGGCGTATTTGGTTTCTACTGCGCTTGCAGGTAAAACTGTAATTCCCAAATTTGATGCCACCATATTTCTAATGGTTTCCAAAGAGTTACCTTGCAAAACTTCACCACGTTTTGAAAGGCTGGGACAGGCTTGTACCACCTGGTTACTAAAGCAGTGCCCACTATTCAATAGCAACACTTTTTCATCAGCCAGCGCCTCTGCATGAACGCTTTTGAGCTTAGCCCATGGGTGCTGTATAGGGACGGCTACGACAAAGGCTTCTTCGTATAGTGGTTCTACCTTAATGCCTGGAATATCAAAGGGAAGCGCAATAATTGCTGCATCAATTACGCCGTTCTTCAATTGATTTTCCAATACGGCAGTCAGGTTTTCTTCAACATCTAAAGGCATTTCGGGGGCCAGTAGTCTTAGGGTGGGAATCATATGTGGTAATAGGTAAGGGCCTACGGAGTAAATGACGCCTAGCCTGATCGGCCCAATTAGCTGGTTGCTGCCTTGTAAGGCGATTTCTTTAACGCGCGCAGCCTCTTCAAGTGTCTTGATTGCTTGCTCGACAATTCGCTCCCCAATCACCGTTGGCGTTACGTCGGTGCGACTACGCTCAAATATTAAAACCCCAAGCTCTTCCTCTAGCTTTTTAATGGCTAGACTTAATGCTGGTTGGGTGACAAAACATCTATCCGCGGCACGCCTGAAATTGCGCTCTTTTGCAACGGCAACGACAAATCTTAACTCGCTTAAGGTCAATTGGGTTCCTAGTTATCTTGTTACATATCTTATTTGAGTTTATATCTAAATCTTTGCAAGCGCTTATTATATTTCTGAATGTCTGCGCAATCTTCATATGGATATTGAAAAAGCAGTTAGAATGTACCTCAATTAATTAAAATGGGGGTGAGTCAATGTGGCTCCAAACGGAATGTAGTTTTGTTTTTAATGTCAGCGTTCCCACCCCATTTATTTTGATGCTGCGCCCGAGAAGTGGCTTTAATCAGTGGATTGCGAGTGAGTCTTACACGCTTACGCCTAGTGTTCCAGCGGTTGATTTTACCGATATTTACGGTAATTTGTGTCAGCGCCTCATTGCACCAGTGGGTGAGTTTTCAATTCGAACATCTGCGGTAATTTCTACTGCAGATACCATCGATACCTGTGCGGGCGCTCCGTTTGTGGAAGTGCAATACTTACCCGATGATACGCTGACGTATTTGCTGCCATCACGCTATTGTGAATCTGACCGCTTTATCGAAATGGCGCAAGAGATTGTAGCGGGAGTTAGTCCAGGTTACGATCAAGTAGCAAAAATTGAGCAATGGATACGTGCAAACGTGAGGTTTAATCCTAGCTCCGAGCAATATCAACTTTCTGCTGTCGAGGTGAATCAAGTGCGAGAGGGAGTTTGCCGCGATCTTGCCCATCTGGGGATAGCGCTTTGCCGAGGGCTTTGCATTCCAGCACGTATGGTGGTTGGTTTTCTGCATGAGCTCAACCCTATGGACTTTCATGCTTGGTTTGAGGCCTATGTAGGTGGTCGCTGGTATACCTTCGATGCAACGCAATCATCTCCACGCGGTGGTCGTGTCACGGTTGCGTATGGGCACGATGCTGCAGATGTGGCAATTTTTAACCAATTTGGCCCAGCCCTTTCCCCTGAAGTGATGCAAGTGAGTGTATGTAAACTTGAACGTGCACCCCTTTAAAGCAAGTACACACTTACTATGAAAAGACTGAAAATAAAACATATTACTGAATACAACTTCTCTTGTGAAGTGGCACTTAATCAGCATAAACTGTTAGTTCGTCCTCGTGAAGGGCACGATGTTCGTATTGAGTCTTCAATTTTAAAAATATCCCCAATGTATAGCATTCAATGGCAGCGAGACGTGTTTGATAACTCGCTGGCCATCGTGAGTTTTACCAAGCCAGCGAATAAGTTGACCATTGCCAGTGAAGTCATTATTCAACATTATGAAGAGGCACCCCTTAATTTCTACATTGAAGAGTACGCGCTTAATTATCCGTTTCGCTATGCAGAAGCTGATTGGGCTGACTTATCTCCATATCAACAAGCGATTTATCCGCAAGATCAATTGGCTTTGCAGCAATGGCTTTTTCAAATTGGCCTGATGCAAAACAACCTGCAAACATTCACCTTGTTGAGTCAACTAAATCAAGCGATTCATCAACAGTTTCGATACCAGGCTCGAGAGGAAGCAGGGGTACAGTCACCTATAAAAACAATCAATTTGGCTAGTGGATCATGTCGTGATTATGCAACCTTGTTTATTGAGTCGTGTCGACTGTTAGGTCTGGCGAGTCGGTTTGTAAGTGGTTACTTACATGCACCGGCCACGGAGGCGGGTAATGCAACAACGCACGCTTGGGCAGAGGTTTACTTGCCTGGCACGGGATGGAAAGGCTTTGACCCGACTGCAGGGGAAGTCACAGGGACTCAACATATTGCTGTTGCCGTAGCACGTAATCCAGAGGCAGTTCCGCCAGTGTCTGGCAGTTTTGTTGGCCCTGCTTTTGCTATGCCTAGCTTAATGGTCAATGTGCAGGTAAATTTATTAGTTTGATAGTCTTATGAAAGTGCGTAATAACATGTCCACTGTTTCAACAGTTGCCATTTTTGGTGAAGTATTGGTTGATGTGTTCCCCGATCAAAATGTATTGGGTGGCGCACCGTATAATGTCGCAAGGCACTTACAGGCATTTGGCGTGCATGCTGAAGTCATTTCTCGCATTGGTATGGATAGCCTAGGCGAAGCACTGATGGATGAAATGATGAGCATAGGCCTGGAAACACAAGGGATACAATTTGATACTGAGTACCCAACTGGCCAAGTAAAAGTACATTTGCAGGATGGCGCACATCGGTTCGAAATTTTGCCCGACCAAGCCTACGATCATATCAACTTGGCGATTACGCAAGAAACCATGCTGACCATGCAAGCTGATATTGCATACTTCGGTACATTAGCTTTGAGAAATATTGAATCTCGACTTGCTGCAGAACAGTTCTTGGCTAGTGCTCACTGCCTTAAGTTTTTAGACCTTAACTTAAGGGCACCTTGGTATACGAAAGAAATAATTGAGTTTGCGCTGATGCAAGCGGATATTGTCAAAATGAATGATGGCGAATTAACAACCATTGCCAGCTATTTTGAGTGGATTGGATCACCTGAGCAACAGGCACGAGCACTACAACAGCAATTTAAACTTCAACAAATAATCATCACCTGTGGCGCCAAGGGAAGCTGGCTGCTAAATGCCCATTCAGAGATTATTGAGTCTGGTGATTTAGCAACACCTGTCGAAATCATAGATACTGTAGGTGCTGGCGATGCCTATGCAGCAGTGTTTATACTTGGCATGTTGTACAAATGGGATATTCCAACCACCATAGATCGTGCAACTATCTTTGCTGCAGCCTTGTGTGGCGTGAGAGGTGCCTCTGCACCCACAATTAACTTTTACCAACCTTTTATCGAAGCTTGGGGCATCAAACGTCCTCAACTAAGTAGTTAAACTTACCCTCAAGAGGTATTGTTATCAGAATTTCATCGCACAAATGTTAACCCTCTCATTAAGTCTATTAATTTGTATTTTCCTAATCGCAGCCATCACTGTTTGGATTGCTGGCGTACATTTAGCGAATGCGACCGATGTGCTTTCTACAAGATGGGGCTTGGGCGAGGCAATGGGTGGTTTAATCCTGCTCGCTATCGTGACTAATTTACCTGAGCTTGCGATTACCGTCAGTGGTGCACTGCACCATAACTTGGGGGTGGCGATAGGTAATATTTTAGGTGGCATTGCCATACAAACCTTGGTGCTCGCCTATATTGATTTTTTTGGGGTGGGCAGTAAAGCTGCGTTTACTTATATTGCAGCGTCGCTGACGTTGGTTTTAGAAGGCTTGCTGGTGATGTCCATTTTAAGCATTGTCATTATGGGTAGCCAACTAAAATTTACCACCAGTTTGGTGGATATTTCGCCTGCCACAATCATGATCGTCATATTTTGGATAGGCGGACTTTGGCTGATTAATCGCACGCGCGATGCTTTACCTTGGCATAACAAAGGGCATGCGCTAAATGCACAAACGCATGCGCGCGGCCATGCTGAAAAACAAAAAGCGCTGATTGCAAAACAGCATAATATTTCAAATCAATATACAGTAGCAATCTTTGGTATTTGTGCGCTACTGACGCTGGTGGCGGGCATTTTTCTTGAGGCTAGCGGTTCAGCAATCGCGCAGCGCCTTGGTATAGATGGTGTACTGTTTGGCGCAACCATACTCGCGGCAGCCACCTCTTTACCAGAAGTCTCCACTGGGATGAGCTCCGTTAAATTGGGGGACTATCAGCTTGCCATCAGTGATATTTTCGGCGGTAATGCGTTTTTACCTGTTTTGTTTTTACTGGCAGAATTAATTTCTGGCACGCCTATATTACAAAATGCACAAAAAACTGATATTTACCTCACCGCATTAGGCATTTTACTCACCGCGGTTTATACGGCTGGCTTGATTTTTCGGGCGCAGCGCCAGATATTCAATATGGGCTTAGACTCCATTATTGTCATCGTTATATTCGTGCTGGGTATTATCGGCCTATTACAAATCTAGAAGCGCAAGCCAGCCGAAATGCGCGTCATATCTTGCTGGCTAAAGTTTACTTTGGGGTCGTAGGTTAAACGCACAAAATACTTTGGCCAATCATAAGTAATCCCTAGACCTACAGCATCAATCGGTTGATTTTGATCATCATTCGGGCCGTTCTTGCTAAACACATCTACCACGATAGTTTGATCATTGGGCAGAGGCTTGCGCACCAAAAGATGGGTGATCTGTTGACCTGGCACCACGCGATTATCGCGAACGGCGTACAGTGAAATATTGAAGTCATCATCAACATGCCAACCAATGCCATAGGTGATTGCATCGTTTGGGTCAAAGTTAATATTGTCGTATGGCCCTAAGTTTGTTCTGCCATAGCCCAAAATTGCATACACCGTTGTGCCGATTTCCGCGGTAAGCGCACCTCCCCAAAAGCCGTGGTCAGCCGCTTGCAGAGAACTCACTAGTTTTGTGTAAGGCAGCCTGTCTGTGCGTTCATAGCCAAGGCGCACTTGCTCAAAACTGGAAGTATTTTCTTTGTAAAAACCAATCCAACCTGTTTGGTTATCATGGCTGGCGCGAAGGTTTACATCATCAGCCCTAAATTGCTGGGCGACGTAGTGTGACAAGGTCAGTTTATAATCTAAATTGAATGTGTCCTGTGCGGCATCGCCAGCATAAGCAAGTGCACACCACGCTAGCGCGAGGAGCCCACATAAATTTTTAACCATTTTCTCATCTCTTTTAAACTGATTACTAATACTTAGAATACTAGCGATGATTCGCTGCATTGCGTATGATTAGCGCATTCTACTTGATATTAATTCCATATGACTATTTCAGATTCTACTAGAGCTTGCGCGCAAGAATTGTTAAATTTCATTGATGCTAGCCCGAGTCCATGGCACGCCGTAGAAACTACAAAACAAAGGCTGCTGGCTGAAAACTATCAAGCGCTTGATGAGCGCGAAGCTTGGCAGCTTAAAAGTGGTCAAGGTTATTTCGTTATTCGTGGTGGTTCATCCATCATCGCTTTTAAATTGGGGCAACATGCGCTTGCTCATACGGGGTTACGTATTATTGGCGCACATACTGACTCCCCGAGCTTGCGTTTAAAACCAAAAGCTAGTTTTGATGGCGGTGGTTATGTGCGCATTGGTGTTGAGGTGTATGGTGGGCCGATATTAGCCACATTTGCCGATCGAGATTTAAGTCTGGCAGGCCGTGTCAATGTGCGTAATGGCGATAGTTTTGAAACAAAAACTATTAAATTTGACCAGCCATTATTACGCTTGCCCAATCTTGCGATTCACATGAACCGAGAGGTGAATGAGCAGGGGCTTAAATTCAATAAGCAGACCGAACTCCCCCTCATTTTAAGTGCGCTGGAAGCAAAGTCGGAGGGTGATCAAACACTCATTAACCTGCTTAGTAGCGCAGCGGAGGTTAATGCTGACGCCATTATCAATTGGGAGCTCAATGTTTTTGATACGCAAAAAGGTAGTTTTTGGGGTGCACATCAAGAGTTTATTGCGGATAGTCAGTTAGATAATTTGGCTTCGTGTCATGCTGCGCTAACGGCTTTGCTTGCAACGGATGCACCCTTATCCACCACTTTATGTGCTTTTTTTGACCACGAAGAAGTCGGCAGCGAAAGCGCTGCGGGGGCGGGCGGTAGTTTTTTAGCCGATATTATTCAGCGTATCAATAATAATCTTGGTCTGTCAGCAGAGGCGCAAAAGCAAGTGCTCGCAAACAGTTTTTTCATCAGCGCAGATATGGCGCATGCTTATCACCCTAACTTTCCTGCTGCTTATGAGCCTTGTCACCATGCTTTAGTAAATCACGGCCCCGTGATTAAGACGAATGCAAATCAAAGGTACAGTACAGGGGCGGATACTGCTGCAAAATTTATTCAACTTTGTGAGCAGGCAGGTGTCCCGTATCAGCAGTATGCGCACCGCACAGACCTTGGCTGCGGCAGCACCATAGGGCCGATTGTTGCTGCCAATTTAGGTATAGCAAGTGTAGATGTTGGCTCGCCCATGTGGGCCATGCATAGCTTGCGTGAAAGTGCGGGCGCACTAGATCATGAATATATGATTAAGGTATTTAAACAAATGTTTGCCAGTTAACACACGTAAACAGAGATAGTTTAATTCGTAACAGTTTAGTGCAGTGAATAAGGCAGTAAGTTTGGTTTACCAAACCGATGAGTCATCCTTGACCTAGTGGGATTCTGCCGATATAGATTAGGCGCACTTTTTACTTACTTGGCACTTTACGCCAAGCAGCGACAAGAGTGCGATTTGTGAAGCGCCACCCGCAGTGGGCGCTTATATCAAGATCAAGCGCGTTTTGTCATGAGTCTAACTTGCGCTACAACTCGGCGTGGGTTGTTGCTAGATTTTGCTTTACGGTCAGCACGTGTGGTCATTACTGCAAAATGTGACCAAGTGGCTGAAAGCACAAAGCTGGTAACGCCAGCAACTACTGCGCCAATTTCTTCGTAGGCAAACCAGCCAAAAGCTGCGACTAGTGAAGAGAAAACTAAGGGTATAACAAAGGTAATAAAATATTGTGCAATCATGCTTCAATCCTTTTGAGATTATTTAAAAAAGTAACAGCTTGGGTAAAGCTATGAGATGGATTATCACCTTGTAATGTTTCTAAATTGTGATTCAAAAGTAAATCTTTGAAAATATATACTTGCCCAATCAATAAAATACGCGTAATTTAAAGTCTGCTACGCTATTGTAGATCTTGGTAATATGTTCTCAGCAAGGAGAAGCATCATGGATAACAAATATGCACTTGGCAGCACCAAGGTATCGACAGAGCACCATGAGCTCCATCACAAGTCCCCCATTAATTTAGCCTGTAAGTTTTGTAACAGCACTAATCTAATACTAAGCCCGACTATGCACGATCATCATTGCGCAGACTGTGGTGAGTGGCAAAATGACGTGGAAAAAGGCTACTCAACGGGTCGAAGTAATGATTACTAGAGCGTGCCTTCAATCTCGTTTACCGCGCCTACTACTCGGTTTCTACCTGTTTGCTTGGCCTGATATAGAGCGGCATCGGCTCTTGGAATAATTTGGTCGGGTGATTCGCCAGTCATCCGTTCAGCGACCCCCGCGCTAAAGGTGATCAGCACTTTTTCATTTTTGTTTAAGAAAATATTTTTTGTTAACTCACGCTGTACGCGCGTCACCACATCAATGGCTTCTGCTTGTTCAGTTGCAGGTAAGATAATAATAAACTCTTCACCACCGTATCGCGCCAACACATCTGTAGATCGCATCACCTCTTTAATCACTTTTGCAAAGTGTGCAAGTGCGTGATCCCCTGTTGAATGCCCCAGGCTATCGTTTAGTTTTTTAAAGTGATCAATGTCCATCATGGCAATACTTATCGCTGTATTGTAACGATCTGCTCGGTTAAATTCGCGCGATAGTGCTTCATCCATGCCGCGTCTGTTGAGTGCGCCAGTCAGGTAATCTTCGTGTGCAACTTCACTAATATGATCTAGCTCTGCAATGAGTTCTTGAATTTTCTTTTCAGACTCGACCACTTTTTTCTGGCTTAGCGCAAATTCGTCACGGCTGCGTTGTACATTAATACCAATGACTTTGGTGTCTGCTAGTAAACCTTCAACAATTTGATTGAGTTCACCTACATCTTCTGTGGCTCTAATTCTTTGCTGGTATCCCTCAATTTTGACTTGATAGTCACTTGTACTCTCTGTCATTTCCACTAAGCGGTCTACAAAAGTTTCGGCCATTTTTTTAAGTCTATCTTTAGTGTCAATCAGCACTGGCTTCAAATTCGATTGTTTATAAATTAGATCTTTAATACTGCTTTCTGCATCATACAAAGTGCTGATGTTGAGCGGCTTGTTCATCAAGTCTTGCAGAATGGCCAGTTGGCCAGTCACCCATTTGTCTTCGACGACCAGCTCGCTAATGCTAGTCGTCATTAGGCGTAGTAGTGTCATCAATGAAGAGTGAATTTGTTTTTCTGAGTCGCGTTGCAACTCAATTTTTAGCATAAAGGCTTTAAGATCCTGGCTGTGTTGTAATAACCCTGATTCAGAATGCGTCTTGCGAAGTCGGTCTAGTAACGCTTGGGCTTTTTGTTGGGTGTCTGGTTGCGAATCAAATACTGGGATGATGACCATCTCAAATACTTTCAAAAGCATATCGCGCCACAAGGCGACTAGCTTGGTCTGCTCTAGGGCGTTACCAGGAGCTTGATTATTCTGATTGACGACATGAGATGAAAGTTGAGTCTGCTTGGCCTGTTCATGTACAGGCTCAGCTATTTGTTGTGGAACTTCAACAATACCTAAACCTTCTGCTTCCTGTCCCCAAGAACCAATTAATGCCTGAATTTTTTGACCCAATGCGTCTGAGTCGTTGGCAAAGTTTGAAAGTACCCGGCTTAAACCCTCTTTTTTACGACTAAGCGTCATGCCCTTATGATTGAGTTCAAGTTGCTTTAATAAGCTGCGGATGACTATAGACCAGTTAACTTCACTACCGTTAGAGGCGCCTGTGCCGCCTGGAAAAAGTTTACGGAATTGCTCTTCTAACTTAATCCAATCTTTTTTCTCTATAAGCGGGCTAATCGTTTGAGCTGCACTAATGTACTTAGGGCTACTTTTTGCGGCGTCCAGTAAAACTTTTTCTAAAGTTTTACCTACTATTTTTGATTGGTCGTCAGATTTCTGCCCTGAAATTTCATCATAAGCAATTCTAAAGTTATCGGGCGTAGGCAAAATCTTGCGTTGCGCTAACTGCATTAGCGTTTGGCGGGCGATTTCAATGGGGGATGCAACTTGTTTGTTCATAAGTTCCGCTTAGTGTAGTTTGGCTTTTTAGATCACTTAAGTGCTTAGAATATCATTACCATACCAAAACTATACTTTGAATAACACGGAACTTAGTCCTTAATTCTCTTTTTGAATGTTTACATTAGTGATGTGTTAGATCTAGCTTGCGCAATTTAGGGGCCAATTTGGCCGTGGCAGCGACCACTATCAAAGTCATTATCCCGCCAAAAATTACCGAGGGTATCAGCCCCATTATTCTCGCGGTTGAGCCAGATTCAAAAGCCCCTAATTCATTAGATGAGCCGATAAATAAGCCATTGATCGAGGCCACCCGACCACGCATGTGTTCGGGGGTCATCAGTTGCATAATGGTGGTTCTTAATACAATCGAAACCCCATCGAAAGCCCCGGATAAAAATAGTAAAAATACAGCTAGCCAAAAGTGGGTCGTGCAGGCAAAAGCAATAATGCTGATACCAAACCCTGCCACTGCAAGCATCAGCCATTTGCCTGCATTTTTTGAGATGGTAAACTTGGCTAAACAGATGCCTGTGAATATAGCCCCTGCTGCGGGTGCCGCCCGCATAATGCCGAGTGCTTGCGGGCCTTGATTAAAAACTTCAGTAACAAACATCGGCAGCATTGCTACTGCTCCGCCAAATAGTACTGCAAACATATCTAAAGCTTGTGCCCCAAGAATGACTTGATTGTTCATCACAAACTTGATGCCTTCTGAAATACTTGCAAATATTGGTGTGTGATTTTGTGCGGGCTGAGATTTTATTTTTAATGAAATTAACGAAACTCCTGCAAAAAAAGCAAGTAGGCTCGCTACTATATACGCCGTGACTAAGCTGCTCCAAGCGATAAGCGCGCCGCCAAGCGCGGGGCCAAGTACTAGGCCAATTTGAAATACTGTAGTGCTTACACTTGTAGCGCGCGCATATAGCTCTCTTGGCAAAATACTGGCAAAAATGGTGCTATAGGTGGGCGCGATAAATGCGCGTGCAAAACCGACAAATGCGATAGATAAGTAAATCCAATGAGAGGCGTTGTTAACAGCGTGATTACTAGATACGTAAGCCAAAATACAGGCATTTGCGGACAAAATAATCGCTGAAAGCACACCAAACAGGCGCTTGGAGTAATGGTCCACTAGGTATCCGCCAAACAATGCAAATGCAAAATATGGGATTAGTTCAGCGAGGCCAGTTAACCCTAAGGCCAAGGGGTCATGTGTGATTTCATAGATATGCCAGCCGACCACGACCGCCATGATTTGGTAAGCCAGCACCATCAAAACCCGGTAGGTCAGTAGTTTGAAAAGTTGCTTATTTTTGAGCGGGTTGGCTGAGTTTACTGCATTATTCAATGGTTGATGCATCTCTTACATTTCTAAATGTGAGTACGAGCACATCACGATAGGCGGGTTTGTCAGGGGCTAGCGGTATAATGGGGGTTACCCCGTGCATACGGCGGCGGTCATCTACAATGGCTGCATCAAATGGCTGTGTAAGCGTGAAGCTATCTAATGTATTTTCTTCAATATCGTGCATGGTCGTTGTGCCGCTTGAGATATTTTCTCGGTGCACCATCATCACGAGCACATAATCTACCCCATCGCGATGCACGCCTTCAGGGGTTGGTTTGCCAGCTTCGCTTTGGTTGGCTTCAATTCTAAATTGATGGCACTCAATATGCCATACTGCATCAGGTTTGAGGGCGCTAAATATTTTTTGTGCAAATTTGAGCACGTTTTGCATCGTAGCACCAGTCATAACCTCGGGCATAATGGGCTCAAATATGCGGGCTATGCCACCATTCAGCTGATTGTATTCGGTGCTTTGGTAATGGGGTTGATGCGGCTCTAACTTGATCGGTGACGTGCCGTTTTCTGCGCTCAGTGTGGCATAACGGCGGCGTCTATAGCGACCACCATCCGCCATATATTGGTCTAGCGGCATGTCGTTCCAGCTCGCGGCAAATTGCTGCCAATCTTCCATGGCGTATTCGGATTGAGCGAGCAAATAAGCTTGCAATTGCTGACTAGAAACAAAACTAAACCCAGCCGTATTCATAATAGAAATTAGTTCAGACTGGCTTTGTAGCAAACCCACAATATTCACTTCATTCAAATTGTTCAATCGCTCATATTAACGACATTTAAACATTAACTCAAAAAAACCTTGACATAAATAACTAAATAACTAATTATATAGTTATGAAAATAATTGCTGAAATGCCAATTGCATGGAAAAACACCTCTGCGCTTTTTATCGCGCTGGGGGATGAGCATCGCCAGCGCATTCTGTTGGCATTCGAGCCGAATGAGCGCATGAATATTTTGCAAATAGTTGCAGCTTCTACATTAAGCCGTAGCGCAGTCACGCATCATTTGAATGTGTTAAAAGAGTGTGGCGCGCTACAAACCCAAAAAGTGGGTAAGGAAGTCTTTTTTTGGGTAAATAAAGCATTAATTACGGATGCTTTGGCAACAGTACTCAATTACATAAAAACAGAAACTTAGGGGCGAGGAATGATAGTCAAGGTATTGCGTTTTTTCTGCAGGCTGTTGTTTAGAGTAGAAACTATCGGGCAGGCTAATATACCAAAGCATGGCAAAATTCTAGTCATTGCTAATCATGAGTCATTTTTAGATGGCTTGTTGTTGGGCCTGTTTTTGCCGATTCGCGCAACATTTGTGGTACATACAGCTGTGTTAGAAAACAGGTTGTTTCGTATAGTGTTAAGTCTTGTGCCCCATCTTGCGGTTGATCCCACCAGTCCATTAGCCATGAAAAAAGTCATCAAATTACTTGAGGCAGGTGAGAATGTGGTGATCTTTCCTGAGGGGAGAATTACGGTAACGGGTAGCTTGATGAAGGTATATGATGGCCCAGGTTTTGTGGCAGCCAAAACTGGTTCAACTATTTTACCGATTCGTATTGATGGTGCGGCATTGAGTTACTTTAGCCGCATGCCAGCTAATTTCCCTAAAAAGCTATTTCCTCGCGTAACGCTTAGTATTTTACCTGCTACTACTGTTGCCATGCCGGTTGCACCCAGTGCAAAAACTCGTCGTCACCTGTCTGGTGAGGCTCTGCGACGTATCATGCAAAATATGATGTATGCATCGTATCCGATAGCGTCGTTATTTGATGCGCTACATAATGCGATTAAGGTGCATGGGCGCAAGCATGAAATCGTTGAAGATGGCATGCAGATCAAAGAGACTTATGGCGATGTTCTTAAAAAAACGTTAGCGCTGGGTCGTATTGCCAACAAAATTAGTCGTGTAGATGAGGTGATTGGCGTGCTGATGCCCAATGTCACACCTACGGCTTGTTTGGTATATGGGCTGAGTATGATGGGGCGCGTACCTGCTATGCTCAATTATACCGCTGGTAGTGCGGGCGTTCAAAATGCCTGCTTGGTCGCTAATATCAAAACGATCATCAGCTCCAGAAAATTTATTGCAGCAGCCAATCTTGAAGAGACGGTACAGTCCTTACAGGGTGTTCAAATCCACTACTTAGAGGATTTACGCGCACAATTTAGTATTTTAGATAAAATTTGGTTGATGGGCTTTGCCATGTGGTTTCCTCAACTGGTGCAACACAAGTCTAAGCCAGATGACACAGCCTGCATACTGTTTACTTCAGGCTCTGAGGGTAAGCCTAAGGGCGTGGTGCACTCACATAAAAGCTTGCTTGCCAACGTGGCACAAATTTGTGCTGTGATTGATTTCTCTCCAAAAGATAAATTCATGATGGTGCTACCGTTATTTCATGCATTTGGTTTTACTTGTGGGGTCATTTTGCCCTTTGTGCGCGGAACACAGTTATTTCTCTATCCCACACCGTTACACTATAAAGTGATCCCAGAGGTGATTTACGACCGTGGCTGCACGGTATTATTTGGTACCAATACATTTTTGGCCAATTATGCAAAACATGCTAACCCGTATGATTTTTATAGCATGCGCTATGTAATAGCTGGAGCAGAAAGGCTGCATGAGGAAGTGCGTAAAGCTTGGGTGGATAAATTTGGCATACGCATTTTAGAAGGTTATGGAGCAACGGAATGTGCGCCAGTGTTAGCAGTGAATACGCCTATGGCTAATCGTAATGGTAGCGTTGGCAATCTATTACCTGGCATTGAGTATCGAATAAACGCTGTACCAGGGGTTGGTGAGGGTGGTATTTTGTCGGTGCGTGGCCCGAATATTATGAAAGGTTATTATCTTCATGATGAGCCAGCCACCTTGAAGCCGCCAGCGCATGGCTGGTATGAAACAGGGGATGTGGTTGATATTGATGAACATGGTTTTGTAAAAATACTAGGCCGCGTTAAACGATTTGCCAAAATTGCGGGAGAAATGGTATCGCTTGAAGTGGTAGAAAATATTGCAGCGTTAGCTTCACCAGAGCATCAGCACGCAGCCACTACGCAAACTGACCCAGCACGCGGTGAAAATATTGTGCTGTATACCACCAACCCTAATTTAGGTCGAGATACTATGCTATTGCAAACGCAAACAAGTGGTGCGCCTGAGTTGGCTGTCCCTAAAAAAATCATAGTGATTGAGACGCTACCTATATTAGGCACAGGCAAAACAGACTACGTTACTTTAAAACAAATGGCCGAATTGGCTTAATTTATTCTTGACTGGATCCCGATGAGTACACAATTTGGCTTAATGAAAGAGCAACGTTTTCGACCGTACTTCTTTACGCAATTTTTAGGCGCATTCAACGACAATGTGTTTAAAACAGCGCTGATTACTTTAGTGGCATTTCATTCAGCAAGCTTGAGCAATATCGATAGTGGTGCGCTGACAACATTATTGCCAGGCTTGTTTATGTTGCCTTACTTTATTTTCTCAGCAACGGCTGGTCAATTAGCAGATAAATATGAACGCTCCAAAATTATACGGTACGTTAAACTATTTGAAATTGGCATCATGATGTTTGCCAGCCTTGGCTTTTTTCTACATAACATTTGGTTGCTGTCATTAGCACTGTTTATGATGGGCATGCACTCGACGATGTTTGGCCCAGTTAAATTTGCCTACTTGCCTCAGCATTTAAAAGAACATGAGCTGATGGGCGGCAATGGCATGGTAGAAATGGGCAGTTTTGTTGCCATCTTGCTCGGGCAAATTTTAGGTGCATGGCTAGCCACGCAAACCAACCACGAAATAATGATTAGTGTTGCAGTTGTTCTCATTGCATGTCTGGGATATTCCACTAGCAGAGCCATTCCGCACTCACCTGCACCTGCGCACGCGCTTAAAATTAACTGGAATCCAATCACAGAAACCATCAACAACCTTAAGTTTTCATGGGATCACCAAGTCATCTGGTTGGCCTTAGTCGCTATCTCATGGTTTTGGTTTTATGGCGCAACCGTCGTTGCGCAATTTCCTAACCTTGCGAAGCAAGTGCTGTATGGAGATGAGAGTGTCTTTATATTATTGCTAGCTATGTTTTCACTGGGGGTGGGGAGCGGCTCACTATTGTGTGAAAAGTTATCTAAAGGGCATTCAGGTCTGGGTCTGGTGTTGTTGGGTGCCATTGGCCTATCGGTATTTGGTGCGGATTTATATTATTCTGCCACGCAATTTCACGCCCTTGCCGATACAGCAAGCCTTATCAACTACGCCAGTATTATCAACCCAAATTTCAATGCAAATTTAAGCTTGGCGCTTACCTCTTGGCGCTTACTGCTGGATGTTGTGTTGCTTGGTTTATTTGGTGGTTTCTATATTGTGCCGCTGTATACCCTGATACAGACGCGCTGCGAGAAAAGCCATCAATCGCGGGTGATTGCAGGTAACAATATTTTAAATGCCTTGTTTATGGTGGGTTCTGCCTTGTTTTCAGTCTGGCTGCTGAAGCAAGGTTATAGTATTCCACAGTTGTTTTTAGTGACGGCTGCCCTCAATATTATTGTGACTATTTACCTATGCATCAGACAGCCAGAATATCTGCAGTCATTTCTTAAAATGATAGGGCTTACCCACTGAAGAACGTACAAGTGGCTAGTGGATTAGACGGGTTAGTTATTGAGCGGGTGCGCTAATAGGCAAAACAAAATCTTTAGGCAGCAGCACCCAAAGCTTACCAGTTTGCTTCATTGCTCCGGCTTGTTTACCAGCAAGGTCACCCGCGCCCCAGAAAAAGTCTGCTCTAACCCCACCTTTGATAGCGCCGCCAGTGTCTTGTGCCATCATCAAGCGATTGAGCGGTTTCGGGTTATTGGGGTAACTGGTTTCTAAAAACACGGGCGCGCCGAGAGGGATATATTTAGCATCTACCGCCAGCACTCTCTCCGCTAAAATAGGCACACCCAGCGCACCTAGCGGGCCAGGTAGTCCTGCAGGGAGTTCACGAAAAAAAACGTAGCTCGGATTCGCATTTAGAATTTCACGTAACTTATTCGGGTTATTCATAGCCCAGGTTTTGATACCTTGCATTGACGCTTTATCCGCCGTGAGTTCGCCACGGTCAATCAAGACTTTGCCGATAGAGTTGTAAGCTTGCCCATTTTGATCGGCATAACCAATATGTACTTGCTCGCCATTATCTAACTTAACTAAACCAGAGCCTTGTATTTGTAAAAAGAATACATCCACAATGTCTTCAAGCCACAATAGCTCATTGCCGCGTAAAGGGGTTTGCTCTGATTCAATCTCGCCACGTTGATAGTAGGGAATTAATTTATTGCCCACCAATCGTCCCCGCACCCGTTTATTGGCTAATTCAGGGTAGACGCTAGATAGCTCAACTGTGATTAAATCGTCTGGCTTGCTGTAAAGCGGGTATTTATAAAGCTCTGTTTTTGTGCGACTGCCGTTATGCTGTGGTTCGTAGTACCCTGTGATTAAGCCAGTATTAGTTGCGTCTTGGTTGGTGGCAGAATAGACAGCGAAGTATTGTTTGAAATAAGCAATGATTGCCCATTTTTTGGGGTTGTTCAGTTTAAGTGCTTCATCACAAACTGTTTGCCACGCGGGCTTATTGATCAGCGCCGTACAGCCCTGTAACCAGGCAGGCCAGGCTTGTACAAAATCATCCGAAGTAAAACTTTCTACGTCTTCCCACTTGGCTGGACGTAATAAGCTGTAATCAGGTTGTTTCGTTAAATCTGGTTTGGGTTCAGCGGGTTTGGCTGGTTCCGCAGGTAAGGTTGGCTGAGCCGATTGAGGGCAGTCGCAACTAGGCTTAGCAGGCTGCTTGATTGAGGGTGCTGTAACAACTCGGTCAGACGCGCAAGCAGGTAAAAGTGCAACAAGCAAAACAATAAATAAACGCAGCATAAAAGTCTTAATGGTTAAGCTAGTCTCATCCCGACCTAGCTAGTGCAACACTCTAGGCATCTCGAGTAGAAAAGGTGGAATAGCTACATCAAACTGTGTGCCATCTTCCGCCGTCATGTGGTAACTGCCGTGCATCTTGCCCATGGGCGTGTTTAGGACGGTGCCGCTGGTGTATTCAAATTGCTCACCTGATTTTAGCAGTGGTTGCTCACCGACTACACCCAAACCGCGTACCTCTTGCACGCTATCAGTTGCATCAGTAATCACCCAGTGCCGACTAATCAATTGCGCAGAAACTGTACCAGTATTGGTGATTTTTACGGTGTAACTAAACACGTATCGATTTTGCTCGATATCTGATTGTTCCGCGATAAAGCTGGTTTCAACCGTTACCGAACACTCATAGCGCTTATTAGTTGTCATTAAGAAATCAACCCTGAAGTTGGTGAGCTAGGCGTTGCAGAATACAATTTTTTTGCCATACGCCCCGCTAAAAAGGCCTCGCGGCCAGCTTCTACTGCTTTTTTCATGGCAGATGCCATTAATACAGGGTTGCCTGCACCAGCAATCGCGGTATTCATCAAAATGCCTTGGCAGCCAAGCTCCATTGCAATAGCGGCATCGCTTGCCGTGCCTACGCCAGCATCTACCAGTACGGGCACTTTGGCATTTTCAATAATAATTTGTAAATTCCAAGGGTTTAAAATGCCCATGCCAGAGCCAATTAGTGAAGCTAACGGCATCACCGCGCAACAACCAATATCTTCTAGTTGTTTGGCAATAATCGGGTCATCAGAAGTATATACCATAACATCAAAACCCTCTTTCACCAGCGTTTTTGCAGCTGCGATGGTTTCAATCACGTTCGGGTACAAAGTGTTTGGGTCACCCAGCACCTCAAGCTTTACCAGGCGATGGTCATCTAATAGCTCGCGTGCCAATCGTAAAGTGCGTACCGCATCATCAGCCGTGTAGCAGCCTGCCGTGTTGGGCAGGTAGGTAAATTCTTCAGGCGGCAGAAAATCGAGCAACGATGGCTCGCCTGCATTTTGTCCGATATTTGTGCGGCGAATCGCCACAGTAATAATCTCCGCCCCACTGGCGTCAATGGCAGCGCGTGTTTCAGTGAAGTCTTTATATTTGCCCGTGCCCACCAGCAAACGTGAGTTGTAAGACTTACCTGCGATATTTAATGTATCCATAATTTCTTTAAAATGTAGACTTTTTAATAACGTGCAGTGGACAGATTAGCCGCCCCCGACTGCACCAACAATCTCTAGCTTATCGCCAGAAACTAATGGCGTTTCAGCAAATAAGCTCTTCGGCACAATCTCACCATTGCGCTCAATGGCCAAGCGTTTGCCTGTTAACCCTAGTTTGGTAACCAAATTGCCAACAGTAAATTCTGCTTCGTCAAACTGCCGAGCGTTGCCGTTAATGGTGATGTTAATCAATGAATTAATACTTCTTTTAGTTAAATTGAAATAAGATTTTAGATGTAAGCCTGTATTTTACGTAGGTTGATCGGTAATTAGCAATGTTGATTTATTTTATCTTAGCGTTTGCCCATCTGGTGGCTGACAAGTAAAATAGCAGGATTGGTGCGAATCGCAATATTAATTGTGGGCCAAGTGATTGCGGGCGTAGTTCAATGGTAGAACGGCAGCTTCCCAAGCTGCATACGCGGGTTCGATTCCCGTCGCCCGCTCCAAACTCTCTTAGAGACCCCATCAACACTCGCTTGTAGCGGATTTTATCTTAAATACTTTTGTGGTGATACACAAAGATGAAATTGCCCGCTTATCTGCAAATGTCTCGGCATAACGACTTTACAACATTATAAAAATCTCTGCTATTCGAGTTTTAGTGCATTTGAAGGGGCTTTGAGGTAAATAGTTTCACCTGTCCTAGCATAGAAGACTTCTATTATTAGTTGGTTGGCAGTTAGTGAAACAGAGTTCACTTCTAAAAGCGCGGGAGAGATATTATTTGGTAAGCCTTGTATCTTAAAATTTCCATCCCATCCCATCGTGAAATCTGAAATTTTCCTCACCTTTAATGACACAAGAAAAGAGTTTGTAGATTCGTGCATTCCATAAAGGTAAAGAAACTCATTATCACATTGCACATTATGTACATCAAAGTTACCTAAATAATAAGATTTATTATTTATCCTAAATGGCCTACCTAGACTTAACATTGGCTCATTCTCAGGTGCATCCAATCTAACTCTTGCCCCACAACCCTGATTAAAGTCAGAGCTGAATGAGTTACTAGTAGTTTTCGCGGGATTACTCCATTTTGAATCAATTTTTGATTTGTTATATTGTTTGACTTCATCACCATCGTTAGGAAGAATCTCTAGATTTACAGGCTCAGTGAAGTTGGTGGAATTCTGTTCTAATTTGTTTGAACTAACGTCAGGGTTTAGGTTTAAAGCCTCCAGTAGAAGTTTCCATGGATAATTTTTATTATCAGTAGAGTAGTACTCAGGGCAATATATTAGGTAACTCTTTAAATATGTTCTTGTCCATGCTTGGTCGAATACCACCCTGCCGCTAGACTGTTCGATAAGTCTAGCGTTGATGTTGTGATATGAATCTTCTGAAATATAAAGGACAGCTTGTGCTTGCTCAGAGGTTAGCGCAGATTCGGAAACGAGTATTTTTCCGTTTTTGGTGGCTTCATAAAAATAATCCACTCCATTGACTCTAACTTTGGGAATACCTGAATTTAAATACTCTTTTAAATTAAAAAATGATGCTCCATCACCACTGGTATATATGGTAACTGCTAGAGTCCCTGAAAAATTCTTTATTGGGTGCGCAATTCTAGGTTGCTCAACGCTACAAACATTCCCAATCTTATAAATTACATTTTCAAGCCTTTTTAACTCTACTGTATTGGCATGTGCGCGGTCAGCTTTATAGAGGTATCCAGCGGAACTAAGGGCAACAATACCTATGAATATTCCAATAAGTATTAAAACCAGTGAACTAGAATGTATATTTTTCGACTTTGCAATCTCTATCTCCCTTATACCAACAGCAACCAATAACAAGCATAGGGACAAAAACCAGACAAGTGCACCCCAGCCGTATCCGTAGACTGGGGTAGTTGAGCCACCTTCATTCATCATGTAATCAGTAAATAGTAATGTGTCGAGTGATAAAAAAAGGGCAATTGAGGTTGTTCTAAAAGGTACATTGCCATTTAAGACCGATAGGACTGCA
>DASXUG010000006.1:0-149427 GCA_036504995.1 Methylophilaceae bacterium
TGGTAGCGGGAATAATGGGAGTGTCGATTTAACCGTGAATCTTAGCTCAGCCGCTGGGAATACTTGCACCCCTACTTCAACCCCTGCCACCGCCGCTGGTATCCCTTGGTTCGGTACCATAAACCCCTCTTCTCGCGCTACATTCGGGCTTTTTAAAACCCCAGTGATCTACATGCGCGAAAACTTTTAACCATATCCCCTTCCTCTTAGCACGCCTAAGACCCGCATTAAATCTAACAAATCTCAATAAATAGCGGGTATTTCGGCCTCTTATTAAGCCTTAAATTATTTTTGTGATGGGCATAATGGTGTCATCGGCTAGAACAATCTGGCATTTAAATGGTTGAGGGCAAATACATCGTGAAATGGTTTAGTAAAAACACTTCGCAAGCTTGGACTGCAATTCGCAGCTCTGGTGAGTACACTTGCATTGCGCAGGTGGTGCGACGCGCCAATGCTAAGCCGCTGGTAAGTTTGGCAGAAATGACCATAGGCAACATTCGCACACCGATTAGTGCAAAAACCATTGCTAGCCAATATAAATTAAAAAAAACACCTTGTTCATTTGTTTTGGATTTTGAAGATTACCAGCTTTTGCAAGTCGAAAAACCTGGGGTACCTGCGGCAGAACAAAAACAAGCGGTACGCTGGAAACTCAAAGATATGATCGACTATCCCGTACAACAAGCCACGGTGGATATCGTTGAGATTCCACCAGACCCCAGCAATACCAATCGCCAAGCATTTGTATATGCTTTTGCCGCCAAAAATCAGCTGATTGGAGATTTAAGTAACACGCTGTTAGACAGTGGCGTGAACTTGCGAGCAATTGATGCAATGTGTATCTCACAGCGCAATATTGCAGGCTTGCTTGAGCAAGAAAACAGAGGGTTGGCAATGATGAGTGTTGCGCATAACTTTGGCTTACTCACTTTCACAAAAGGTGGAGAGTTATATCACGCACGACGTATCGAAATTGACCTAGAACGTACCGCCAATGCATTTGAGCGCATGGCCTTGGAAATGCAACGCTCACTGGATAGTTTTGAGCGTCAATATCCACATATCGCGATTAATAAACTCTATGTAGCACCATTCGCAGAACGCGAGTTGTTTTGTGAACAACTCAGAGAAACCATTTATATTCCTGTTGAAACATTTGAGCTAAGTGATTTGTTCGAGTTTGATAAAGGCGTGAATTTGAGCGATTTAGCCATGCAAGGTCGCATAATGCCAGCACTTGGTGGTGCGTTGCGGCAAGAGGTGGCAGCATGAGCCAGCAGATTAACCTACTTAACTCTGAGTTAATTAAGAAAACTGAGCTACTCACACCCCGTAATATAGGCTTAGCTTATCTTGGCTTAGCATGCCTGGGGTTAGCTTGGATGGTTTACTCACAACAATCAGTGAGTCGCTTAACTTTACAACGTGACCAACTCACTACGCAATTACAACAAGTGCAAGATGGCTTAAAACAAGCCACCGCAGCCAGAACACCACATGAAGCCAATGCGGCTTTAGTACAAGAATTAGCGCAACTTAGCCAACAACAGCAAACACAGAGCAAACTATTGCAAGTGATTAACGGTGGAGTCACAGTCGCCAACAAAAATTTGTCTGCTTATATGCGTGGGTTTGCTAATCAAACCACAGAAGGCTTGTGGCTAACTGGCTTTAGCATAGACCCAGAACATGATGCGATGAGTGTGTTTGGACGTAGTTTAGATGCAGATTTATTGCCTAAATATATTGAGATGATGGGTAAAGAGAACGTGTTTGCAGGCCAATTATTTGGTGGGTTAAAGGTTATCGGGGCGAGTGCTATGACGCATCAGGCTTTGGGTGATGTAAAGCCTGATGCGACTGGCACTAAAACAGACGCGAATAAAGTGGAAGCAGCATTTGTGGAGTTTGAACTGCAAGCGATGAGCAAAGCCGATGCCACCAAAGAAAAACTGAATTCTATTAATAGCGTTGCTAATACCACTGTTGATCAGGTGCGCTCATGAGTACGCAAGCAAAAGCACCCAATCAATACGCCGAACAGTGGCAGCAAGCGCTAAGCAAGTTTGAAGCACTCAGTCAGCGCGAGCGTTGGTTGGTATTTTTAGCTGGCGCAGTGGTGATTTACACCTTACTAAATATGCTTCTGATTAGCCCAATCACCAGTAAACAAAATGCACTGTCTGCTGAAATTTCTCAATCACAAACGCAAATGGCAGCGTTTGGTGAGCAAATAAGCGCGTTAAAACAAAACCCAGTAGTTGATGTTGATACGCAAAATACGAAAAAAATTCAGCAATTAAAAACCGAGATACAACAACAAAATCAGACCTTAGCCAACAAGCAGCATGAGTTGATTAGCCCAGACAACATGCCCAAAGTGCTGAGTG
This sequence comes from Methylophilaceae bacterium, assembly GCA_036504995.1. Taxonomy (GTDB): domain Bacteria; phylum Pseudomonadota; class Gammaproteobacteria; order Burkholderiales; family Methylophilaceae; genus DASXUG01. The sequence goes on from DASXUG010000006.1 coordinate 2,394, forward strand.
GTTTATTGCAAAAAAACACGGGAGTGCGTTTGTTAGCCATGAAAACATTAACCACTGAGCGTGTGTTGCTCAATGACAAAAATGAAATTGTGGCCGATGCCAATGGAGATGCTGCCAACAATCAATCACTCCCTAATGGGCACGTATTGCTATACAAACATGGCTTAGAAGTAACGATAGCAGGTGAGTATTTTGATTTGATGCGCTATGTGCAAACCTTAGAACACCTGCCGATGCGTGTGATGTGGAGCAAGGCCGATTTACGCGCAAAAGAATATCCGCAAAACGAGCTGACGATTACGGTCTACACCTTAAGCCTAGATAAAACATGGTTGAGTATTTAAATATGCACTTTATGAGAAAAGAGAATTTGCTGGCATTAAGTTGGGTCATGCTAACACTGTCTGCTCAGGCAGAAGCATTGCGTGACCCAACCATGCCGCCAGCTCAATTATTACAGACAACTGGGGCATCGACAGAAATCTACAGTGGCCCGGTATTACAAAGCACCAAGCTAGGCGAACAAAACAAAGCGGTAATGATTAGCGGTGAAATGGTTGCGCTAGGGCAGCAATACCATGGTGCTAAGTTGGTAAAAATAACTGAAAACACTGCAACTTTAAGAAGCGCTGACGGCAAGCAGCAAGTGTTAAGCATGAACTATCCGATTGAACGTAAATGGCTGTTATCTGAATCAGCGCCAGTAATGAACACTTCAAAATCAGGTAAGCAAAAGCTGAGCAACCCAAAATCGAGCAACCAAGCAGTAAGTGAGAAAAATGATGAATAATCTATTTAAATTAAGTGTGATATTCGGCGGCTTATTGTTGTCATCTTGTGCCTCAACCGAGGGGCCAAAAACTAGCGCGCAACTCAATGAAAAAATGCAAAATGAGCTTAAGCAAGCGGCGGCAAACCAAGCAAAGCAAGCCCCCTCTGCGGCGGTGAATAAAGCCTTGTTGCCAGACTTGAAAATTGCCATGCCACAAACTGCCAGCAAAAAAATAGAACCACGTTTTGATTTAGTGGTGAACAATGCGCCAGCTGCACAAGTGTTGATGGGTATAGTTAACGGCACACCCTACAGTATGCTATTGCCAGCCTCTATCACTGGCACCATTTCTGTTAACTTAAAAAATGTAACCGTACCAGAAGCATTAGACTCACTAAGAGCTTTGTATGGCTTTGAATATACGATTGATGGCACACGTATCATGGTGGAACCACAAACCATGCAAACACGTGTGTTTCAAGTCAATTACATCGTCGGCTCGCGTAAAGGTTCATCCGACACCCAAGTGAACTCTGGCTCTGTGCGCAGTAACAGTACTAGCGGTGCACAAGGTACTGCCACTGGCGCCGTGAGCAATAACTCAACAGGCACCAATAACACCAGCACTTTAATTAGCAGCAGCATTTCTACCACCAGTAATAATGACTTCTGGGGGGATTTAGGTGATTCTCTGAATAGCCTGATAGGCAAGGAAGATGGCAGAAAAGTGATCGTCAACACGCAATCTGGCGTCATCGTCGTGCGCGCCATGCCAACGGAAATTCGTCAGGTCGAGAAGTTCTTGCGCTTAATGCAAGTCAACATTGAACGCCAAGTGATTTTAGAAGCCAAAATTCTCAATGTACAGCTCAACAATAACTCACAAAGTGGCGTGAACTGGTCAGTATTCGGTCGTACTGGCAATACCAGTGGCGCAATCGGCAGCATCAATGCCAACGGCTCACTGGCGACAACAGGCAGTGGCAGCCTGGTCAATGGCGACTTGTCAGCAACGGCAGCAAACAATGTGCTGACCAATAGCGCGACCACCAGCTTAGGCGGACCTTTGTTTGCGGTAGCGTTACAAGGCGCTAATATTTCAGCCCTACTTTCATTCCTAGAAACGCAAGGGGATGTAGAGGTTCTATCTAGTCCTCGTATCGCCACGATTAATAATCAGAAAGCCGTGCTAAAAGTGGGGACGGATGAGTTTTTCGTGACGGGTGTTTCACAAAATACGGTGGCTTCGGTCGGTGCAACAACATCTAGCCCACAAGTGACCTTGCAATCGTTTTTCTCTGGCATTTCACTCGATGTCACACCGCAAATTGATAAAGACGACAACATTATCTTGCATATGCATCCATCGATTAGCCAAGTGAGCACAGTGAATAAACAACTCACGTTAGGCGGTGCCAATAGCCAAATTAACTTACCACTAGCGTCAAGCGCGGTAAGTGAAACTGACAGCATCGTGCGCACTAGAGACGGCAGCGTGATTGCGATTGGCGGCTTGATGACCGAGAGCAAAACGACGAGCCGCTCTAAAGTGCCTGGACTAGGTGATTTGGCCGTAGTCGGCAAAGCATTCCGCCAAAATGGTGATAAGTCTAGTAAATCAGAGTTGGTAATTTTACTCAAAGCTACGGTTATCCAAGGTAATGATAGCTGGAGCGACGACATGCTGTCATCACAACAACGCATTAAAGAAATGAAACGTAATTTAACTGAAAACTGAAACACTGGAGGTAGCACATGTATTACTCACATTTTGGACTCAAAGGCTTGCCATTCGGTATTACGCCAGACACTGAGTTCTATTTTGCCTCCAAAAGTTATCAAGAGGCTTTTAATACTTTAGTCGTCGCTTTGGATGCGGGCGAAGGCTTTATCAAAATCACTGGTGAAGTGGGCACAGGTAAAACTTTGTTATGCCGCAAACTGATGAAGAGTTTAGGCAAAAAATATAAAGTGGCGTATATCCCTAACCCCTATTTAGAGCCGCTGTCATTCTTATGGATGCTAGCAACTGAGCTTGGTATTAGCGTATCAATGATTGCTAACCAAAACAAAATGTTAGCCGCATTAAACGATGGTTTGATGAAGCTGATGCGTGAAAATGTACAAGTAGTGGTGTGCTTAGATGAGGCGCAATCGATGCCGATTGAAACGCTGGAGGCTTTACGTCTATTGAGTAACCTTGAAACTGAAAAGCGTAAATTAGTGCAAGTCGTGATTTTTGGTCAGCCAGAATTGGATGAAAAGCTTGACCACCCCTCTATCCGCCAGCTAAGACAACGGATTGGCTTTGAGTATGAGTTAGGTAGATTAAGCCGTGAAGAACTTGGTTTATATCTCTATCATCGCTTACATATCGCTGGTTATCACGGCGGCACAATCTTTAGCCCTGCCAGCATACAACTGCTATATAAAAAATCTGGTGGCACCCCGCGTCTAGTGAATATTTTGGCGCATAAAGCATTGATGGTAGCCTACGGCAGAGGGATTCAGGAGGTTAGCGTGGATGAAATGCGCCTCGCCATTGAAGACACTAAAGCGGTTTCTACTATCCATTCAGACGTTAAAAAAACCAATAAGAGTGTCACCGCTATGTTTAAGTTTTGGCTGAAAGACTTAATGGGGAGCTTTGTCCGCGTAAGGGGGTAGTATCATGAGCTTAATTAACCAAATGCTACAAGATTTAGATCGCCGCCATGTGAGCATGGCAGGATCTATTCCGCTAGAAACTGTGCGTAGAGCTGAAAACACAGCACCGTTGACGCCTGTTAAAAAAACCAACCTTAAGCTGGCGATTGGCTTGATGAGCTTATCAGCTTGTGCAGTTGCTGGCTGGTATGCTACAACGCAACTACCACTATTAAAAATCATGCAGCAACATCCCAATACGCTGCAAGCAGAAGTCATTTCAAGCGCGCATGCGAATGTGCCAGATAAAACAAAACCTAAGGTAAGCAATATACCAGTAGGCCAAATATCAAGTGTAGCGCAACAAACGCCAACAGCAGCTACTCAAGCCGAAACGACTAATGCTGCACTTCTGCAAGCCAAAATTGAAGAAGTTAACCAGCTCAAAGCGCAATTACAGCAAATGGCAGAAGAAGCCACTAGCCAGCGATTAACAGCACCGCCAACATTAGCTGAGACCCCTCCCCCTGCCGCCACGGTAAAACATACCGCGACACGACGGTTAAATGCAATACCCATTGCCGACAATACATCTCAACCAACTGCAACCGACAAAACGAGTGCAGAGGTGAAGGCAGAGAACGCCAAGATCACTGTAGCTAAAGCGCAATTTAATAAGCAAACTAGCCCAGAGCAGGAGTCTGATGCGACCTACAGCCAAGCCCTTTCCATGCTGCAGTTGGGGCGCGCACCTGAAGCCCAAGAGTTACTGGCAAAAGCACTTACCTTTAACCCCAACAACCACGATGCCAGACAAACTCTGGTAGGTGTATTAGTTGACCTAAAACGCAATAATGAAGCGATTGAATATTTAAAAGCGGGTTTGCAACTTGAACCGCAGCAAATCGGATTCAGTCAGATACTAGCGCGTTTATTGATTGAAAATAATCAACGGGCCGACGCCATGGCTGTGCTAATAAAAGCCTTGCCGTACGCTCATGAGGATGCACAATATCACGCATTTTTGGCTGCGCTGTTGCAACGTGATGAGAAACACAAAGAAGCCATCGACCACTACTTAATCGCCCTCAAACGCGGCAATCAAGCCAACTGGCTGGTTGGGCTAGGCATTTCCCTGCAAGCAGAAGGCCGTATGCAAGAGGCACGCGATATTTATGCAAAAGCACAAAATACGCAATTAAACGCGGATTTAGCGCAATTTGTAGATCAACGCATCAAACAGATACAACAGCAACTTAACTAAAGATGCACAAAACACAAAAGCCCAGTTCAGAGGCTTTTGTGTTTAACTTGCCTGATCTTGCTAATATGCAATTCGCCCACTAATCAATACCTTCAGTCGTTCGCCAGCGTTCTGGCAATTACCAAGCCATCCACACGGCGTGCACCCGCTTTTTTCAAGGCTTTTGCAAGCGAGTGTAAACTCGCACCCGTCGTCATCACATCATCAATCACCACGATCGATTGACCATGCAATGGCTGATGACAGGTAAAAGCACCTTTCATATTTTTCACGCGTTCCTTTAGCGGCAAGCTTGCTTGTGGCGGCGATAGTTTGATGCGTTCACAAACGCTATGATCAAGTTTCACCTTTAACTTTTCACTCACAATTCGCGCCACTTCTAACGATTGATTAAAACCGCGCTCTTGCAGCCGTTGAGGATGCAATGGCATGGGGATAATCAGATCAGGCATTTCAGCCAAGGGATTAGCTGCAATATGATTGGCCAGCAAGTGGCCAAAAGTTGCCCCTAAAGCTAACAACTCACCATATTTATAGCGTTGCAGCATCTGCTGAATAGGAAACGCATAGCGAAACAAAGCGCGTGTGGAATCAAAATCAGGAGGTGAGTTAATGCAATGTCCGCACAGCTGATTATCATAAGCAGGCAATCCACATTGCGGGCATTGCGTACAGTTATGCCATGGCATATCAGCCAAACAGCCATCACATATTCCATAAGCCCCACCTTGCCAGGCCGCACACATCATACAAGTTTGCGGAAAAATGGATTGATTAAATTTTAACCAGATGTTATTCAATTGCAGTCTTTTTGGTTGACAAGGTATAATTAGCCTAACTATCCCGATATTGAGAGCGCTATGGCTACTAAAATCATCACTGCCCAATCCCAAATGCGCGCAGCACAGAGCTTTAGTTTTTTTTCTATTGTCTCTATTTTGATCCCGCCTGTCATACTAATTTGGATCGCTGCTTCCATTTTTGTATATTGCGCAGTGGCTAACCACCCTAATGTAAGGGTTAGAGAGTTTCTCACACATTCTGGCTACCGCTTTTATGGCTTAGTGGGTGGTCTGGTGGCAGTACTGAATTTCAGCCCTCAGCTAGCAAAATGGGCTGGCGGCGGTATGCAATTAGCCATCATTATTTGGATCATCGCTTTTTTAATCGTCGTACCACTGGGCGTTCGCGACATTTTAAGAGCAAAAAAAGAACCTTGGAAAGATTTTACGTTGGAGACAGACGATGAGTGATTTAGCAACAATTAGCACGGTAGATGCGAGCAGCATCAAAAGAAATATCCCCGCATCTACACAAGAAAAAGAAGAACGTTGGAGCGTAGCGCAAATCGTTGCCCTATTTGAACTGCCGTTTGCAGATTTAATGCATCAGGCACAACTCGTGCATCGCGCAAACTTTGACCCTAATGCAGTACAAGTCAGCACACTGCTTTCCATCAAAACTGGTGGCTGTTCTGAAGACTGTGGCTATTGCCCACAGGCAGCACGCTATCATACCGATGTTGAAAATGAGCCGATGATGCAGTTAGACGAAGTGCTGGCCGCCGCGAAGGCAGCTAAAGACAGTGGCGCAAGCCGCTTCTGCATGGGCGCCGCCTGGCGTAGCCCTAAGCAAAGAGATTTAGAGCCTGTGCTTAAAATGATTTCAGAGGTGAAAGCCATGGGCTTAGAAACTTGTGCGACATTAGGCATGTTGAAGGATGGTCAAGCGACGCAGCTTAAAGAAGCGGGCTTAGATTATTACAATCACAACCTAGATACTGCACCTGAATTTTATGGTGATGTGATTACCACACGCACCTATCAAGATCGTTTAGATACTCTGGATAGCGTTCGCGAAGCGGATATTAACGTATGTTGTGGCGGCATTATCGGTATGGGCGAAAGCCGTAACCAACGTGCGGGGTTATTAGCGCAACTTGCCAATATGGAGCGCCCACCAGAAAGTGTGCCGATTAATTTGCTAACGCAAGTAGAAGGTACGCCATTACACGGAGTAGATGCACTCGACCCATTTGAGTTTATCCGCACTATTGCCGCCGCACGCATCACTATGCCTAAGAGTTATGTACGTTTATCAGCTGGCCGTCAAAGCATGCACGAAGGTATCCAAGCACTGTGTTTCTTGGCGGGGGCAAACTCCATATTTTACGGTGAGAAACTACTCACCACGGGCAACCCAGAAGCGGAAACTGACAAAGCCTTATTTGCAAAACTTGGCATTCACCCTGCCTGATTATGCCCTTGATGGCTGAACTGCAAGCTGAACTCGACCAGCTTGCGCAGGTGGATTTAAAGCGTCGCCGACGCTTATTGCAAAGCCCGCAATCTGCCCATGCGTTAGTGGATGGCCAGCATGTACTGTCATTTTGCAGCAATGATTATTTGGGCTTGGCTAACCATCCCACCCTTATTACTGCCCTACAACAAGGTGCGCAACAGGCTGGCGTGGGTAGCGGTGCTTCACACCTGATTACAGGGCATCACCAATTTCATCATGATGCAGAGCTTGCGTTAGCAAAATTTGTAGGCTTGCCTGCGGCCTTGTTATTTGCAAATGGCTATATGGCTAATTTAGGCGTAGTCACTGCATTAGTGGGGCGCGATGATGCTATTTTTGCAGACAAACTCAACCATGCTTCGCTCAACGATGCCGCTGTGTTATCACGCGCCAACTTACAGCGTTTTGCGCACAATGATGTAGCCTCTTTAGAAAGGCTGCTCGCCAAAAGTCTGGCCAAGCGTAAATTAGTAATTGTTGATGCCGTATTTAGCATGGATGGCGACATCGCCCCATTGCCAGAAATATTGGCATTATGTGAGCGTTATGACGCCTATTTAATGGTGGATGATGCGCATGGCTTTGGTGTGCTGGGTGCACAAGGCATGGGTAGCTTAAATCATTTTAATCTAAAGTCACCACGAATTATTTATATGGCGACTTTAGGTAAAGCAGCTGGGGTTTCAGGGGCATTTGTTGCGGGAGAAAGTGTCGTTATTGAGTACTTACTGCAAAAAGCACGCACCTATATTTACACCACAGCCAGCGCGCCTGCGCTATCTGCAGCATTGATGGCATCGCTCAACATCATCGCGCAGTCAGATGATAAAAGAGCACACTTGCAAGCATTAATTGCCATGTTACAGCAAAATCTACAATTTAAAGATTGGCATTTAGAGGCCTCAAGCACTGCGATTCAGCCGCTTATTGTTGGCACCAATGAAGCCGCAGTGGCCTTAAGTGAACATCTGCTTACACAAGGCATTTTGGTGCCAGCGATACGCCCACCAACCGTACCCAAAGGCACAGCACGCTTGCGCATATCGCTTTCTGCTGCTCACACAACAGAGGACGTCAGCAGACTGATTGACGCGTTAAATTCTGCACAAAGCAAAATATAAATATGCTCTTACATATAGAAAAAATAGGACAGGGTGAACCGCTTATCATGCTGCACGGCTGGGGCATGCATAGCGGCATGTGGATGCAAACGCGCGATATTTTAAGCAAGCATTTTACGCTATACATGATCGACTTTCCTGGTATGGGGCATAGTGAAACGATTGCACCCTACCATATGCAAAGTCTAGTGCAATTGATAAAAGCTGAACTCGCTAAAAATGAAATCCCAGCCAACGCTAACTTGCTGGCTTGGTCACTCGGTAGCCTAGTCGGTATGAAGTTAGCCATGGAACTCCCCATAAAAAAGCTCGTGTTGGTTGGTAGTACACCATGTTACGTCAACCGCGATGATTGGCAGCTAGGCACGCCTTTGCCCGTATTTAGCTCATTTTTCAGCGGTATGCTAAATAACTTTAAGGCGACGATGAACAAACTACTTGCCTTAATCGCGCTGGGTGGGCATAACCCACAAGCCACGAGTAAAGTGCTGCGTGAAGTGTTTGCCTCTCGCCCTTTGCCAAATCAACAGGCTCTACAAGCAACCTTAGATATTTTGCTAGAAACCGACCTGCGTAGCGAAATTTCAAAGCTGACCATGCCCACTTTGGTGATACATGGCGAGCATGACAAACTATGCCCGATTGAAGGCGCAGAATGGCTAGCACAAACGCTGCCTAATGCACAATTTATCAAAATGCAGCATGCCGCGCACGAGCCATTTATCTCGCATCCGCAAGCATTTAGCCAACATGTCAGCGAATTTTTATCCGCATAAGCGGAAAGTAGAATATGGATCAATACACAATAGACAAACGCTGGGTAAAGCAATCATTTAGCCGCGCCGCCACGAGTTACGATGCCGCCGCAGTGTTGCAAGCAGAAGTGCGCGAACGCATGATGAGCCGTCTGGAGTACGTAAAACTCGCCCCTAATATGATTGTGGATGCAGGTTGCGGCACGGGCCACGCCAGCCATACGCTGCTCAAAAAATATCCCGCCAGCCAGGTACTCTCCCTCGACATTGCTATGGGCATGCTTAAGCAAACGCAACTCAGCGCAGGCTTTTCATCGCAACTACTGGGCATGATAGGCTTAAGCCGTCATCGTTTTACCGTAGGCGATATTGAGCAACTCCCCATCGCCAGCAATAGCGCGCAACTGGTATGGTCTAATTTAGCGGTGCAATGGTGTAATGATTTAGATGCTGCATTTAGCGAGGCAAACCGTGTATTACAAGCAGGTGGCTTATACAGCTTTACCACGCTAGGCCCCGACACGCTCAAAGAGCTACGCGCCGCCAGCAATGTAGATGCAGATCACGTACATGTGAGCCGATTTATCGACATGCATGATATTGGCGATGCCTTGGTGCGCGCAGGTTTTAACGCCCCCGTGCTGGATGTAGAGCGTTTTACACTAACTTACGACAATGTAGTCACCCTGATGCGCGATTTAAAAGCCATCGGTGCCCACAATGCAACGCAAGGGCGCAACCGTGGCCTGTTAGGTCGCGGCTTTTTGCAAAAACTCACTGACAATTACGAGCAGTTTAGAAGTGAAGGCAAACTGCCCGCTACCTATGAAGTGGTCTACGCCCACGCATGGAAACCTGAAGCCAAGCCGCAGCTAGATGTTGGCTTATCGCCCATCACTTTTCGTAAACGTGATTAACACTGATGAAGCAAGCTTACTTTATTACCGCCACTGATACCGATGCAGGCAAAACTTATATCGCCAGTGCACTGGTGAATCACTTTGCACAGCTAGGTTTAAAGTCGGTGGGCATGAAACCGATTGCGGCAGGTTGCGAATGGGTGGATGGTGTACTGCAAAACTCAGATGTGCTCCAACTTAGGCAAGCCAGCAATGTAGATGCGCCTTTATCGCTCATCAACCCATACGCATTTCAGCCACCTATCGCCCCGCATATCGCAGCCCAACGAGTGGGTGCTGAAATTGTGCTAGAGAAAATACAACAAGCATTTACCCAACTTAGCCAACGAGCCGATGTGGTGATTGTAGAGGGGGCTGGCGGCTTTTTAGTACCGCTAAACGATACGCAAACCATGGCAGATTTAGCCGCCAACTTGAATATCCCCGTGATTTTGGTGGTAGGCATGCGTTTAGGTTGTATTAATCACGCCTTGCTAAGTGTGCAAGCCATACAAGCACGTGGGTTAACCCTGGCTGGTTGGGTTGCTAACCAAATCGACCCTAATATGGCCATGTTGACTGAAAATATTCAAACACTCAAACAGCGCATCCATGTGCCTTGCCTTGCAGAAGTGGCTTGGGGACAAACCCCTCAGTTTACTGGCGTTTAAATCGCCGCTTTTGTTGATAGCGATAGCTGAGCAAAATCACCAAGCCTGCCACATTCGGACACCAAATATACCAGTGTGACCACGGGATACCGTCAACACTAAAGTCTGAAATCGGCCAAAAAATCGGTGTAGAGAAATAAGCTTTTGCGTGGAAAGGAAAATCCAACACGATATGAAACGGCCAAGCTAGCATAGCAAACGCAATGTCTTTACGCCACAAGCGCACCAAAGCAATCACCGACAAACTGATTAAAAAACTATGCCCAAACGCGTAATTGGTAAACAACCAAGGCGGTAAGCTTTCAATCGGCGGCTTACCCATATGAAAATGCCCGCTTATCACCTGCATCAACATAAACGCACCAAACGAGATTAAATCTGGCATCGCCCCAAAAAACATGGCTAGCGCGGCATGTCGCTTGTACCCAAATAGCCCATAACCCCAAAGCGCATGACTAAAGGTATCCATTAACTTGCTCCATAAAGATGATGTTGCTTAATATAGGCAAATACTTCGGCAGGCAGTTGCGCATGCACATCTTCCCCCGCCGTCAACTGTTGGCGAATATGGGTCGATGAAATATCCAGCGCGTCGATTTCTTGCATCAAAATTTTGCCGTGTGACAAGCGCTTTAAATCTTGTGCGTCATGCGTAATGTGTTGCTGGATAAGTGTTTGCAATGCTGGAGCAACATCCACTGCTGCACTCAACCCTGAGTTATCTGGGCGCTGCACCACCACAAAATGGCAATAATCCAACAACTCTGACCAACGATGCCAGGCGGGTAAGCTTTTAAACGCATCTGTACCGATTAGCCAACACAAACTCACTTCATTTCCCAATATTGCGCGCAGCGCAAGCAAGGTATCAATGGTGTAAGACTTACCCGCCCGCGCTAGCTCCAGAGGATCGAGTTTAAAACTGGGTTTACCAGCAATTGCACGCTTGACCATTTCAGCCCGTTGCGCTGCCGAAACCTCAGGTGCAGCCTTCAATACAGGCATGGCAGAAGGGATAAATCGAACCTCATTAAGCCCTAGTGTGCGCTTTAATTGTTCTGCAAGATACAGATGACCGTTATGTATCGGGTTAAATGTTCCACCGAGCAAACCTATACTGCGAAGTAAACTCATCTTGCCGACTTGCCGTCACCTGACACAAAGAAAAAGCCCCCTGCTACGTGGTGAATAGTGCGCAGATCATCATGTCCTTCAAAATGCCAACGGTATTGCCCATTTTCATTTTGGCTGAAAACGCGCTCGTCGGCATAAGCCGCAACCACTTCGGCGATAAACAAATCGTAAGTGCTGTGGTTATGAGGCTCGGGAATCACTTTACACTCCAACCAAGCCACACACCCTTCCAGCAAGGGGGCAGTGATTTCTTTGGCAGCAAAGGTAGCTAAATTATTTTCTGCAAACTTATCGGTCGCCAGCAAATCTCGCCCAGAGCTGGAACCGAGCTTTTTCACCAGATCAATCTGCGCAGCACTTGGCACGTTAATCGCAAAGGTGCCTGAGGCCTCAACCAACTCGCGGGTATAAGCTGTTTTATCAAGCACTACGGTAACTTTAGGCGGCTTGAAATCCAGCGTGCAAACCCAAGCCACCGCCATAATATTACGCTGCTGCTGATAAGCTGCGCTAATCAGCACAGTTGGCCCGTGATTTAGTAAACGATAAGCAGATGATAATTCTATATTTTTCATCTGCTCATTATAGCTGATGATGCATCGGGTAGTTTCAAGCTTGAAGTACAAAAAAAGCCACCTCACGGTGGCTAAATACATCGAGGGGACGATGTAGGAGAAATGGTTTACATCAATTGAATAATATTGGTAGCTTGTATCGAATCAAATTTCTTGGCCTGATCAGCCGTCAATATTGAATATATCTTGAATTCACGCTCAGCCTGCAAAATCCCTAAGGTCGCGCTACTTTTGGCAATCTGGTCCGCTGCTGAATTGGCAATAAATTCATCGTAACTCTTATTCGTTGCCATACTCATGAGCATGCTATGCGCCAAATTAAGCGAGTGCATATTTTGCTCAATAATCGGAATTTGCGCCTTAATCACCTTAACAATACCTTCCCGCTACGCATCATTCAACTCCAGCGCTTGGGCAAGTTTCTTCATATCCTCTTCATTTTGCAGATGAATCACCGCTGTATTTTCTTGGAGTGCCACTCCCGCATGTGGCGCTATTTGATTTGATGATCCAATTTGGTCAAAAGAAAATCCAGCAGCCAGCGCATGCTGTGGCGAAACTAAAAAGCCACCTAAAACAAATACACAACTAAGAAAAATAGAACTGATTAAACCTGAATATGATAGCTTCATGCCGCTGCTCCCGATGAATTAACGTATGGGAGCATTGTAGATTTAGCGCATGTAAAATGCGGTTAAGAGAAGGTAAAGGTAGGTAAATATAAAAGCCATGACTGGCTTTTATATTTGTTTTTTTAGTTGAGGGGAGTCCCCATGCGCTTTTAGTGTGAAGTGAGCCATTGTGCCTATACATACTCAATCAAACTTGCCGCCCACCCCGCACCTAGGGGCTTCTGCGGTTAGACAGGAATAATTTGTATTACTTCTGCCAAGTATCCTTTAACGTCACCGTCCTGTTAAACACTGGCTTACCCTCTACACTATCTTTCCGATCTGCCACAAAGTAGCCGTGTCGTTCAAATTGGAAAGTTTCGGCGGGTTTTGCGTCTTGCAAACCAGCCTCTAGCTGCGCAGTGATGGTGGTCACTGAGTTGGAATTAATATCGGCTAAAAAGTCCTTATCTCCGCTACCTGGATGCGCTTCTTTAAATAGTCGGTCGTACATTCTAATTTCTGCGGTGCATGCATGTGCAGCACTGACCCAGTGAATATTGCCTTTGACCTTGACGCTATCTGAGCCAGGCGTGCCTGATTTGGTATCGGGTAGGTATTCGCAATGCACCACAGTCACGTTGCCTGCGGCATCTTTTTCAAAACCTGTGCATTTCACCACATAACCGTAGCGCAGGCGCACCATATTGCCTGGGAATAGGCGGAAATAGCCTTTGCTGGGCTCTTCCATAAAGTCTTCACGTTCTATCCATAGTGTTTTTGACAGTTGCACCACGCGCTTGCCTAGCTCGGGTTTGAGCGGATGGTTGGGGGCAAAGCAATCTTCTGACTGACCATCAGGATAGTTATCAATCACTAATTTAATCGGGTCTAATACGGCTATACGACGCTCCGCAGCGATGTTTAAGGTTTCGCGCATGCAGTCTTCGAGGATAGTATATTCAATCCATGAGTCCGCTTTACTTACTCCAATTCTATCGGCAAACAATCTAAAGCCCTCTGGCGTATAGCCACGGCGGCGTGCACCTGCGAGCGTGGGCAGGCGCGGGTCATCCCAGCCACTGACGTGTTTTTCTTCTACCAGTTGGATCAGTTTACGTTTTGATAGCACCACGTAGGTGAGATTTAAACGTGCGAACTCATATTGTTTGGGTACGGGTTGCGTAATTAGGCCAGCTTGCGCGAGGTTATCTAGCAACCAATCGTAAAATGGACGTTGATCTTCAAACTCTAAGGTGCAGATTGAGTGGGTGATTTGCTCAAGCGCATCTTCAATCGGGTGCGCAAAGGTGTACATGGGGTAGATGCACCAGGTATCGCCAGTATTGTGATGATGCGCACGCTTGATGCGATAAATAGCTGGGTCGCGCATATTGATATTGGGTGACGTCATATCAATTTTGGCACGTAGCACCATGCTGCCATCAGGGTGTTTACCATCACGCATTTCACGGAAAAGACGTAAGTTATCTTCTACGCTACGGTTGCGATAGGGCGAATCTTTTCCTGCCTCGGTCAACGTACCACGGTTAATACGCATTTCTTCTGCAGTTTGCTCATCGACATAGGCTTTGCCTGTGCTGATCAGGCTTTCGGCCGCTTGATACATTAAATCAAAATAGTTACTGGCATAAAACAGATGGTTATCGCCAAACGCATCCCAACCAAAGCCCAACCATTTCACCATTTCAGTGATGCTATCGACATACTCTTGTTCTTCTTTTTCGGGATTGGTGTCATCGAAGCGCATATGGCATACGCCGCCGTAATCACGCGCCAAGCCAAAATTAAGGCAAATACTTTTCGCATGCCCAATGTGCAAATAGCCATTAGGCTCGGGCGGAAAACGTGTGCGAATTTTTGCTGGATCTGGTTCGCCTGTTGCGTGATGTGCCGCATCACCCGGCGTATGCGCCCATTTGCGCGTGGCGTAGGTGTTGCTCGCTAAATCACGGTCGATAATACCGCGAATAAAGTTAGAAGCTGGCGGGGTAGGTGTTTTTTCTGCGGACATGTTTTTTTGCAATATTGAGTGAATATATCGTCATTTTACACCCTGCGGCGACTTCTATGTAGTCGCTATATTGGGGCTTTAACGGGCTGTGCTAAACTACGTTTTAATTATTCATATTTCAAATTATGCTGAAATCACTCACCTTCCCTATTTTGCAGCGCTTATCAGACGGACATTTTCACTCAGGCGAGGCGCTTGCACGTCAATTTAATGTGACTCGCGCGACAATCTGGAAAGCGATACAAGAGGCAGAAACACTTGGCATTGAGGTATTTTCAGTACGTGGACGCGGCTATAAGCTGCCGCAAGCCGTTACGCTACTCGATACAGCGACCGTCACGCAGGCGATAGGCGAGCAACGCCACTTGTTTGATGTACAGATTCATCCGCAGCTAGATTCCACTAATACTTACCTGATGCAACAAGCGGCGAATGGCGCAGCACAAGCGACTTGCGTAGTAGCAGAATTGCAAACCAAAGGCCGTGGCAGACGTGGCCGTACATGGCAGGCAGGCTTGGGCGCGAGTTTAACTTTTTCATTATTATGGCGTTTTCTATGTGGCGCGGCTGGATTATCAGGCCTGAGTCTAACGGTAGGTGTGGCGTTAATTCGTGCTTTACGCGAACTAGGGCTAACCCAAGCGCAACTCAAATGGCCTAACGATGTATTGGTCAATCAAGACCAGCAATATTACAAACTTGCTGGCATTTTGATTGAACTGCAAGGCGATATGGAAGGCCCCAGCGCAGCGATTATTGGCATAGGCATTAATTTAAACTTGCCTGAACAATTACGCCAGCAGATAGACCAGCCTGTCACGGATGTGCAAACTGCATTGGGCAAACCGATTAATTCAAGTGAGTTGCTGGGTAAGATACTCAAGCACTTAGGCAGTGTTTTAAGCGCATTTGAAGAAAATGGTTTTGAACCGCTACGGGAAGAGTGGACACAAGCCCATGCTTACCACCAGCAAGCTGTGCGTATGCTGATGGCTGATGGCCGTGAGTTGCCAGGTATTGTGAACGGGGTTGCACCAGATGGCGTGTTGTTAGTGCAAACACAGCAAGGCGAACAGCGCTTTTCGTCGGGTGAAATTAGCCTGCGCGGAGTGTCGTAATGGATAAAGCTGCAATCAATCAATCCATGATACTCGCGATTGACGCTGGTAACACGCGCACCAAATGGGGCTTGTTTGATGAAGCCAATCTTATGCACGCGCAAGGCGCTGTGTTGAATGGTGAAATAGGCGCAAGCCAAGCTTGGCGTGATTGCCCCTGGCATTTATGCAAAAAAGCGGTGGTATCAAATGTAGCTGGCGTAGAAATTGGTGCTCAGCTACAAGCATTATTTGATAGTCATGAGGTAGACAGTCACTGGGTAAAATCAAGTGTAGCAGCCTGTGGATTAATCAATGGCTATGAGCAACCAGATACTTTAGGTTCAGACCGCTGGCTCGCAATGATCGCCGCTTGGCATACCTTGCAAGTCCCCTGCGTCGTAGTAAGCGCAGGTACGGCATTAACAATAGACGCCATTACCTTTGCAGGTAACTCCAGCGATAATCAAGCCAGATTTATGGGTGGATTAATTTTGCCTGGCTTGCAAATGATGCAATCACATCTAGCACAAAATACGGCGCAGATAGGCCTGAAACAAGGCCGCTTACAAGACTTCCCCCGAAATACGGGAGACGCAGTCTACACAGGGGCCATCCGTGCCATGGCTGGTGCAGTTAGTGATATGGTGAACAGATTAGCAGTGCATCAAACCGAGCAAGGTCGTCACCATACAAACCGTTGTATGATGACAGGCGGCGATGCCAATGTGCTTGCAGAAGCGTTACACGCACAAGCGAGCCTTGCATGTGAAGTCATAGTAGTAGAAAATTTAGTGTTACAAGGTTTACTATTAATAGAAAGAAATGCCGTATGAAATGGCTAGCCCTATGTTTGGTCTTGTTTAATCTTTTAATTTTTGGATATTTCAACTTAGGGCTATCAGACCCAACGGTAACGCATGTCACGCTAGCCCCGCTGCAACCCGAAAAGCTTAAAATTTTAACGACTAGCGAAATCGAAGCGTTGCCTAAAAAGACAGTAGAAATGACGGCTGTTACTTTACAGCCAGCGGCAGAAGCAATGGAATCTAAACCACCACAATGTTACGAGTGGGGCGTATTTAATGCTGTACAAGCAAAAAGAGCCTCAGCTGAGATGGACAAGTTGCTGTTGCAATATACGCAAAAAGAAACCCCTGTTGACCCAGATGGCGCACACTATTGGGTTTATATTCCGCCAAAAGCTACATTAGAGCTTGCGCAAGAGAAGGTAGAAGAACTCAAGAAGTTAGGCGTACTGGAAACATTTATCGTGCAAGATGCGCCATGGAAGTACGCCATCTCATTCGGCATGTTTAAAGATGAAACGCTGGCCGATAAATTGCTTGCTGACCTAAAGAAACACGGCGTGAAAACCGCAATTAAAGGTGACCGTAATCAAAATAAAGAAAACGTGACGCTTTACATTAGTAACATGACGCCTGAAGTGCTTGAGCAAGTAAATAAAATCAAAGGTAATTTTAGCAAAGCGGAATTGGCGGCGGTGACTTGTAAGCCTTAATAGCTAGCAAAAAAGCGCCCCTCGGGGCGCTTTTAAACTAATCCACATAACTACAAACTAGTTTGCTTGTTTTTTCTTTGCTTCTTCAATCGCCACTTTCTCAGCTTGGGCTTTTTCTTCCGCTATCTTTTTTAACTCATCTGGGTTGGATGAACGGCCAATCATTACCTCATTGTCTTTGTTGGTTTTTCTATCGTAAACAAGAGTATCTCCCATGATAATTCTAACCCAATCAGGGTAGCTATAAGCAGTACCTTTATTATGGTCAATAATCGCGCCAATTCCACCACCAAATAAAATATTGCCAAACATGCTGCCATTTGCACGTGATATTAAAGTGCCACGACCAGTCTCGACGCCATTTTTCTCACATTTGACTTCAAGATCCACATCTGAACGATGAACGGAAAGCGTACCAGGTGTGTTGGCGGACCATTCACCGCGTTCATTTTTTGCGACGCACTTAACGTCTTCTATAGCTTTATTTTCTTTTGAGTAAGTTTCAATTTTAACGGGCTGAACAGCGTCTTTTGTAATAGTGGCACAACCAGGTAGAACAGACAGACAGCAACTTACTACTAGAATTTTTTGATAAGCAAACATTTTGAATTCCCTTAAGATTATTTTTGTTTATTGTTTTTAAGCAGTTACTTATTTTTTTCTTGATGTATAAATTCGTAATCGTCCTTTCTTTCACCTATTTGGCAAAACAAATAATAAAAATAATAATAGCGCTCACCTTACAATATATGTGCTTGAGAACTCATACAGCGTAATAACTCAAATGCATTGCGCAATCTGGCATTTAGCAATAAAAATTAACGCTTTTTCGGCGGCAACATATCCGTAATCGTGCCCTCTTTTACCTCAGCGGCAAAACAGATGGTTTCTGATAGCGTTGGGTGAGCATGGATAGTTAAGCCTAAATCATGCGCATCTGCACCCATTTCAATCGCCAACACGGCTTCTGCCAATAACTCACCCGCATTGATACCGACTATGCCAGCCCCAATCACACGATGGCTGTCTTTATCAAAAATCAGTTTGGTTGAACCTTCGGTGCGTGCGATAGAGAGCGCACGCCCACTCGCAGCCCATGGGAAGCTGGCTTTTTCGATTTCGATACCTTTGGCTTTGGCTTCGGTTTCTGTCATGCCCACCCAAGCTACTTCAGGGTCCGTGTAAGCAACACTAGGAATGACACTAGCGACAAACTCTACTTTATGACCTGCGATCACTTCTGCGGCCACTTTAGCTTCGTGAGTGGCTTTGTGCGCCAACATAGGTTGACCAACGATGTCACCAATCGCAAAGATATGCGGCACATTGGTGCGCATTTGCTTATCTACCGCGATAAAGCCACGGTCATCCACCACTACGCCTGCGTTTTCTGCGCCGATATTTTTACCGTTAGGGCGGCGACCGATAGAGACCAGTACGCGGTCATATACTTGGGTTTCTTTGGGTGCATTCTCACCTTCAAAGGAAACATAAACACCGTCTTTTTTCGCTTCAATTTTTGAAACTTTGGTCGACAGCATAATGCTTTCAAAACGTTTTTCCATGCGTTTTTGCAATGGGCGCACTAAGTCACGGTCGCATCCTGTGATCAGGCCATCCATAAACTCTACGACACTCACTTTGGTGCCCAGCGCGTCATAGACCGTACCCATTTCAAGGCCGATAATACCGCCGCCAATCACCAACATGCGCTTAGGAATATCCGCCAAAGCTAATGCACCTGTGGAATCCATAATGCGTTCGTCTTCTGGTGCACCTGGGAATTTAGTAGCTTGTGAACCAGCTGCGATAATGGCGTTTTCAAAACCAACGGTGGTGACTTTGCCATCAGCGGCCGTCACTGCGATTTGATTAGGACTGGTGAACGCACCCACGCCTTGCACAACCGTCACACCGCGTTGCTTTGCCATACCAGCTAAACCGCCCGTCAACTTACCAACGACTTCATTGGCTTTCCAATCACGCAATTTATCTAAATCAATGTCAGGCTTGCCAAAAGTTAGGCCGTGATGCGCCGTTTCTTCTGCTTCGGTGATTACCTTTGCTGTGTGCAACAAGGCCTTAGAAGGAATACAACCTACGTTTAAGCATACGCCACCAAGGGTAGCGTAGCGCTCAATCAGCACCACTTTCAAACCCAAATCTGCTGCACGGAATGCCGCGGTATAACCGCCAGGGCCAGAACCTAACACCACTACTTGCGTACTAAGGTCGCTATTACCAGTTGCCACAGCTGGCGTAGCTAACGTTGCAGGCGCAGGTGTTGGCGTAACTGTGGAAGCTTCAGCTTTTGCTGGGGCACTCGCAGCAGCTTCGGCTTCTACCAATAAAATCAAAGAACCTTTAGCAACCTTATCGCCGACTTTAACTTTTATTTCCTTTACTACGCCCGCTTGCGATGAAGGAATATCCATCGAGGCTTTGTCAGACTCCACTGTAATGAGTGAGTCTTCCTTAGCAATGGTGTCACCCGCTTTTACAAGCACTTCAATCACGTCGACAGAATCAAAATTGCCAATATCTGGGACTAAAACTTCAATTAAACTCATTTTTTAAAACCTTTTTCAATCTTTTGCGGTTTGTCTAAATTGCTATTTTCTCTCAAGTTCGTCATTCCCGCGAAAGCGGGAATCTATTTTGAACTTTAAGCCCCAACTGGATTCCCGCCTTCGCAGGAATGACGGGATAGATGACTTTTCTATATATTGGTAGAGGATCCCGAAGTAACTGATTTTTTACAGCAATAGTCGTCTTACATCGGATAACATCATACGCAAATGACTGGTGAAGCGTGCTCCATCGGCACCATCAATCACACGGTGGTCATATGAGAGTGACATTGGCAAGATCAAGCGCGGCTCAAAACTCTTGGTTTTAGGGTCAAACACGGGCTGCATAGACGAGCGTGATACGCCTAAGATCGCCACTTCTGGGCAGTTAATGATGGGTGTAAACATAGTGCCGCCAATACCGCCCAAGCTAGAAATCGTAAAGCAACCGCCTTGCATCTCTTCAACTTTAAGTTTGCGTTCGCGCGCCTTGCTTGAGAGCTCAGCTAAGTCACGTGCAATATCCATGACATCTTTGGTGTTTACATCGCGCACCACGGGTACAACCAAGCCATCAGGCGTGTCGCAGGCAAAACCTACGTGATAATACTGCTTCATAATCAAGCTATCACCTTCTGGCGAAAGTGATGAGTTGAAGTTAGGATAAGTACGCAAGGCATTCACTACCGCCTTCATCAAGAAGGCAAGCAGGGTTAATTTCACACCACGCTTTTCTGCGTCAGGGGCCATGGATTTGCGGAAATCTTCCAAATCGGTAATATCCGCCTCATCAAATTGCGTTACGTGAGGGGCTGTCACCCAGTTGCGATGTAAATTTGCGCCTGATAACTTTTTAATGCGGGACAGTGGTTTAGATTCAACTGACCCAAATTGGCTGAAATCAATGACAGGCATCGGCAAGGTGCTTAAACCACCCCCCATATTTTCAGAACGAGGTTTCGCTAATTCACCTTTGACAAAAGCCTGTACGTCAGCTTGCATAATGCGGTTTTTAGGGCCTGTGGCTTTAACCAAAGCCAAGTTCACTCCGAGCTCACGGGCAAATTTACGCACAGATGGACTGGCATGTGCCAACTTACCTGACACCCCAACAGCGCTGGCACCCACTGGGTTTGGCGTTGCCTGCGGTTGAATCACTTGCGGCACTTCCGCCACTGGGCGGCTAGGCTCAGGCACGGCTACTGCTTTTTCATCCACTTTAACGGTAGCGACAACAGGGGTTGCAGTAGGCTGCGCAGCTGGTTTCTCAGCGGGCGCCGCATCAGCTGCACTATCTAAGGTTAAAATCAATGCGCCTTGTTTGGTTTTATCCCCGACTTTAATGTGGATCTCTTTTACCACACCCGCCATTGATGACGGAATATCCATAGACGCTTTGTCTGACTCAACCGTAATCAGTGAGTCTTCTTTTGCAATGGTATCCCCGACTTTGACTAATACCTCAATCACATCGACCGAGTCGAAGTTGCCAATATCAGGGACTAAAATTTCTTTTAAACTCATGTTGTTAAACCCTTTATTTCACCACAGAGACACAGCGCTTTTGTGCTAGTTGTTTATGGTTGTGAAAATACAATTTCAAGTTTCTTTTAGTTTTACACCCAATTATGCAGAGGCATTCTAAGTGCCTCTGCGGTGTAGAACGACATTAAATCATAGCGTTAAATAGTGCTAGGATTTGGACGTTTAATATCAATGTTATATTTCTTAATCGCCTCAGCAGCCTTGCTTGCAGGTAATTTGCCATCATCTGCTAGCGCTTTCAAGGCAGCTAATACGACATAGTAACGGTCCACCTCAAAGAAACTACGTAACGCTTCGCGGCTATCTGAGCGACCATAGCCATCTGTGCCTAAGGCAACAAAACGGTTAGGCACAAAAGCGCTGATTTGGTCAGCAAATGAGCGCATATAATCAGTAGAAGCGATCACAGGACCTTCAGCTTTTTGTAAAGATTGCGCAACATAGCTTAGACGTGGTTTAGCTTCTGGATTGAGCAAGTTTTGACGTTCTGCATCAATCGCTTCGCGGCGCAACTCGGTAAAGCTAGTGACGCTCCATACGTCAGCAGCAACACCCCAATCTTTTTCAAGTAACTCACCTGCGGCAATTACTTCACGCAAGATCACGCCAGAACCCATCAACTGCACTTTGGGACCTTTAGCTTTAGATTTACTAAAGTTATACATGCCCTTCAAGATGCCCGCTGCGCTGTCTTTCGGCATTTCTGGGTGGCTGTAGTTTTCATTCATCAAGGTGATGTAGTAGTACACATCCTCTTGGTTTTGCACCATGCGGCGCAAGCCCTCTTGAATAATCACTGCCAACTCGTAAGCAAAAGTTGGATCATATGAAATACAGTTAGGAATCGTCGCGGACATCAAATGGCTGTGACCATCTTCATGCTGCAAGCCTTCACCGTTCAACGTAGTACGCCCAGCCGTTGCACCAAGCAAGAAGCCACGTGCGCGTGAATCGCCCGCTGCCCAAGCAAAGTCCCCAATACGTTGGAAACCAAACATGGAGTAATAGATGTAGAACGGTATCATCTGCGTGCCAGTGACACTGTATGACGTTGCAGCGGCTAACCAGCTAGCGAATGAACCCGCTTCGTTAATCCCCTCTTCTAAAATCTGACCGTCTTTAGACTCTTTGTAGTACATCACTTGATCAGAATCTTGTGGCTCGTATAACTGGCCCTTGCTTGAGTAGATACCCAATTGGCGGAACATGCCCTCCATACCAAAGGTACGGGCTTCATCAGGCACAATAGGCACCACATATTTACCGATTTGTTTGTCACGCACCAAGGTAGATAAGATACGCACAAAGGCCATGGTGGTTGAAATTTCACGGTCACCTGTGGCGCCTAACATGTTTTCAAACGCACTAAGTTCAGGCACTGCCAATTCGTTACCTTTGCGGCGACGTTGCGGCACAAAGCCACCCATTGCAGCCCGACGTTCAGCCAAGTATTTCATTTCTGGGCTGTCATCGGCAGGTTTGTAGAATGACAACTTCTCTACTTGTTCGTCCGTCAATGGCAAATCAAAGCGGTCACGGAATTTTTTGAGTGACTCAATATCCATGCTCTTTTGTTGGTGCGTAGTATTTTGGCCTTCACCTGCATCGCCCATACCGTAACCTTTAACGGTTTTGGCTAGAATCACAGTAGGTTGACCCTTATGGTTAACCGCTGCATGGTACGCCGCGAATACTTTATGTGGGTCATGACCACCACGGTTTAAGCGCCAAATGTCTTGATCAGACATCGCCGCAACCATTTCTTTCAATTCAGGATACTTACCAAAGAAGTGCTCACGTGTATACGCGCCACCTTTTTGCTTAAAGTTTTGATACTCGCCATCCACGCACTCTTCCATGCGTTTTTGTAACAAGCCATCTTTATCCATAGCAATGAGCGGATCCCAGTAAGAGCCCCAAACCACTTTAATCGCGTTCCAACCTGCACCACGGAAGTTAGACTCAAGCTCTTGAATAATTTTGCCGTTGCCGCGCACTGGGCCATCAAGACGTTGCAAGTTACAGTTAATTACGAAAATCAGGTTATCTAAGCCTTCACGCGCTGCGAGCGAAATCGCACCTTGTGACTCTGGCTCATCCATTTCTCCATCACCGCAGAATACCCATACTTTGCGATCGCTGGTATCAGCAATACCACGGTCGTGAATGTATTTTAAGAAGCGTGCTTGGTAAATACCAGCCAATGGGCCCAAACCCATAGATACAGTTGGGAACTGCCAAAAATCAGGCATCAACCATGGGTGTGGGTAGCTAGATAAGCCATTGCCGCCTGTTTCTTGACGGAAGTTATCCATTTGCTCTTCGGTAAAACGACCTTCCAAGAAAGCACGCGCATACACACCTGGCGACGAGTGCCCTTGGAAATACACGCAATCGCCACCAAACTTATCATTAGGCGCGCGGAAAAAGTGGTTGAACCCTACATCATATAAAGTTGCTGCAGATTGGAAACTCGCAATATGGCCGCCCACACCAGGGGATTTCTCATTTGCACGCAACACCGTCATAATCGCATTCCAGCGCACCAGCGCACGTACGCGACGCTCCATTTCTGGGTCACCCTCCAATTTAGCCTGTGCCTGGGTAGGGATGGTGTTCAGATAAGCGGTAGTGGCTTTATAAGGTAAATTACTGCCTGAGCGACGCGCTTTATCAATCATTGCTTCTAACAAATAATGAGCGCGTTCAGTTCCCTCGTTCTCAAGTACCGAGGCAATAGCTTCTAGCCATTCTTGGGTTTCTTGAGGGTCGTGATCGGGGGTTAATGCCATGTAGGAATCTCCAGAAACTTTATGTGGTTCAGTATGGGTATAATGATTTGAATGGATTCACCAAAAACAGTGAGCATCCAATTTAATCGTTTAATAATTGTTTACTTGTTATCACTAAAAAACACGTTGGAAATCATTTTTCAGATTTCACCAAACCCGTAGTTTGGCTTTTTTGCGCCATCAGGTCAAGTTTTAACATGTGACAAAAAGTACAAGCCTTCCAGTAAAATATCTCTTTAAC
The DNA here is from genome assembly GCA_036504995.1 of Methylophilaceae bacterium. Taxonomy (GTDB): domain Bacteria; phylum Pseudomonadota; class Gammaproteobacteria; order Burkholderiales; family Methylophilaceae; genus DASXUG01. Next base: position 26,945 of record DASXUG010000006.1, read on the forward strand.
ATGCATCATTAGAAAGAAATCATGGCTATACAAATAAAGCAGTTTGCCGCCATTGCAAATGAAAAAATACTCAGCACTAGCAGCCATTTATTGATTGTTTTGCCAGAAACCACATCAACCAACAAGAGCAAAACTAGCAATAACCTTGCCACTAAGCCCGAAACCACTCCATTTTATGAAATATTGGAAGCCAAATTAAAGCGTAACCGCAGTAAATTTAGCGAGTTAGCTAAAACCCCGATCACCGCAGACCTACCCAATGGAGGCGTGGCTAGCTGGGTCATGCTATCTAGCAAACTCAGCGTGTTTGAGCGCCATACTTTGCTCAGAAAAGCCATTAAACCGCTACTGGATGAAAAGCCGCAGTCCTTGTTAATTGCGATGTATGGCAGTGATGCGCAACGCCACAGCATGGCGCAAGAGGTTGTATATGTAGCGCTAGTCAACGCGCAAGAACTACCGCAAAGCAAAGGCACTGAAAACAAACAAAAGCCGCACCCACTCAAATCCATTGCACTGCATGGGTGCAAACATGCCGATAACTTTAGCGAAGTGCAAGCGCGTGTTGCAGGCAACACCCTCACCCGTAGCCTGACCATGTTACCCCCCAACGCACTCACCCCCACAATTTATCGTGAGAAAATTGAGCAGCTAGCCAAAGAAAATGGCTGGAAGCATCAAGAATATGACATGAAAAAGCTCAAAAAAATGGGCGCTGGGGCTTTTGTTGCGGTGGGACAAGGCTCTGAACCGCAAGATGCCGCCATTGTGCATCTGACTTACTCACCGAAAAATGCAAAAAAACATGTCGCTTTAGTCGGCAAAGGTATTTGTTTTGATACGGGTGGACACAACCTCAAATCAGCCAAGTATATGCAAGGGATGCATGAAGATATGAATGGTTCAGCAGTCGCGCTGGGTATCTTGCTGGCCGCCACGCAAGCGAAGCTACCTGTAAAAATTGACTGCTGGCTAGCCATTGCGCAAAACCATATTGGGCCATTGGCCTATAAGCAAAATGACGTGGTCACCGCGCTTAATGGCACTACCATTGAAATAGTCCACACTGATGCAGAAGGCCGCATGGTACTGGCGGACACGCTTACCCTTGCCTCGCGCGAAAAACCTGACCTAATGCTGGACTTTGCAACCCTCACAGGCAGCATGGTCGGCGCGCTAGGTAACCGCTACAGCGGCATATTAGGTAACCACCCAGAGTTATTATGCAAAGCAGTTGGCGTGGGCGCTTTAGCTGGCGAACGCGTTAACGCTTTCCCTTTTGATGAAGATTACGAAGAAGAGCTAGAAAGCAGTGTTGCCGATATTAAACAATGTACGATTGATTCAGAGGCCGACCATATTTTAGCCGCCCGTTTTTTGTATAAGTTTATTGAACATAAAAACGATATTGCTTGGCTACATATGGATTTGTCCAGCTACAACCGCAAAGACGGCTTAGGTGCTGTGGCGAGTGACGTCAATGGCTTTGGCGTTGGGTTTTCGTTGGAGTTCATCAAAGCGCAATTAAATTAAAGAATAAGCGAGTTATGAAAGTTAAAAAGCCCACAAAAGTGGGCTTTTTAACTGGTAAACATCTTAAGAGTTACATTTAGAACTTAGCCACGGCGGCGAGCAACCAAGCCCATAATGCCTAAACCAGCTAACAACATGGCGTATGTGTCAGACTCTGGCACAGCAGCGATAGTAGAGATACTCAAGTTATCAAAAGTTGATCCTGAGCTAATTACGATGCCGTAAATTCCAGCATTTGCACTGCTTGCAGTAATTAACTGCCCAAAGCTATGACCCATAATGTCTTGGCTAACTGAGTTAATAACTTTGCCTGAAGCATCCACAAAATCAATCTGAGAGATTAAGCCAAAGTGCGTATTCTCTAACTGAAATGATAAATTTAAGTTACTTTGCGCATCAGAAAACTTGATATAGATACTGTCATTACGACCATCTAAAGAGTTTGCACCAGAAATAGCGTCACCACGAGCAATGGTTGATGGATCTACAACCTTGATATCACTATCACTATAAGCCTCGATATGTGTAAAACCTGGGACAAAGTTATCATACATATCCAGAATATCGTAACCATCAGCATCTTTATCAGCGGCTGTAAAAGCACTTAAAAAAGTTACGTTTGAGTAAGGATTAATTGAGCTGTCATTTGCTGACGTGCCACTCACAGCACCATCAAAATTAAAGCTATACACAGCAGCTTGTGCAGTTGCGGCAGAAACCATTAACGCCGTCACTAAAGCGCCTTTTACTAATAAATTTTTCATTTTAAACCCCTATAAATATTTAAGTAGAGTTTTAGGGCAAGCCACATACACATAACTTGCCCCAATCTATTTGATTACTTCACGCCACCGATAGCAGCTTGACCAAATTTGAAGAACACGTCAGTGTTATCAATCACGCCACCAAACAATGTTGCACCACGGCCATATGCTGACAATGGAATGTCAGATGCAGTATGTGCGGCTTGGTCGCCAGAGATTTGGCCTGTTACGAAGTAACCAGTTGTTGAGTTGCGTACATTTGGGTTAGTTGGGTATGTATTCAAAGGCGCTTGACCAACAAACGGTTGTTGTGAATCTTGCGTTGGTTGAGCACTTGATAACCAAGTTTCATAACGGTCCGCATTTGAACCGTAACCAATCAAAATTTTACCGTCAACATCTGGCGTTTGTGGGTAACCATCAGCATTCATTGCATAAGTTGGGAATTTAGCCGCATCATAAGTACCCACTACTGCATCACGTTGAACTGCAGTGGTGTGTGTTGCACCACCAGCGATGCTTTGCAAGTTAGCTGCTGTCGTTGCAGAAGCACCAATAATCGCAGCACCACCACACTCATGGTCAGCCGTTACAATCACTAATGTGTCTGGGTTAGCAGTAGCAAAATCTTTAGCTTTTTGAACTGCACGGTCAAACTCAATCACTTCTTGAACCCAACGGTCAGAATCCATCAAGTGCGCTTGTTTGTCGATAGAAGCACCTTCAACCATCAACACAAAACCGTTTGGATTTTGTTTAAGTACATTGATTGCGCTGTCAGTCATTTCATCTAACATTGGTTGGTCAGGGAAGCCATAATCGTTAACGATCGTTGAAGCACCGCGACGACCGTTGATTTTGTCGAATGAAACGTTCATGTTTGAATAGCTAAACAAGCCCAGCAACTTGCTTGGCGTACCAGCATTCAACATTGAAGTTTTGTCTGATGCATAGGCCCAACCAGCAGATTGGAAATCACCAATCAAATCACGATTGGCGTTAATTGCACCTGCATTTGCGCTCCAACCACTTTGAATGTCGCTGGTTAACACGTAATCAGATGAAGTTGCACGAGTAGAACCATTGCCTGTGTTCGCTGGGTTTGCAGCACCAACAGTTGAGTTCTTGGCAATAAACCATTTACGACCGCCACCCATCAATACTGACAAACCAGTTAAGTTGCTGTCGTCCAAGTATTGATCTGCAATACCAGTACCAGCACCACGGTTTGAAGTGTGCACTGCGTTAGCTGCTGGCGTTGCATCAAACACGTCAGCCGTTGTAACGATACCCAAAGAAGTACCTTTAATACGGTGTAGATATTCTGACAAGTACTCGATACGTGGGTTGTCAAAAGCATCCGCTGTATCATCTGGGAAAACACCTTCTTGGTTGTTTTGCGCTTTGTTGCCTGTCACATAGTTCGCCATACCAGGCGCTGAGTCAGTCACGATAGAGTTCAAAGATGAAGTCATCACCATGGCTGTTTGTGGGAAAGTATCCATCGCCAAACGACCTTGCGCTTTACCTTGAGCGTAGCCTTTAGCCACGATACGCGCTGCAGTGCGGTGTGAAGCACCCATACCATCACCTAACATCACAATAATGTTCTTAGCTGGACGACCGTTATTCAATGTTAAACCAACCACTTCAAAGCTACCAGTTTGTACAGTGGTAGCACCAGTACTATCAGTAGCCGTTGCTGTAAAAGTGTGTGTACCTGGCGTGTTATTTGAATAACCGCGAACTGAAGCAACCACGGTGTTAGCTGGTGTATTTACAGTAGAAGTATTGGCAGCAGTATTAGCAACACCCGCAGCTGGAATCTTAGCATTTAGACCAGTCTTCACTAAACCAGTATTACCCAAAAATTGGTTTGCTGTTGTTCCATCATTAATAATAGTCGCAACAACAACGCCATCAACAGCAAATGCCACTGAGCTAATGGTGGTACCAGCAGATGGAGCAACTGTTGTTTGTAAGTCAAATTTCTGACTTGTCAAAAATCTAGCCAAGGCATTAGCATTTACGTTTGCTGGATTGCTTGGTGGCGTTAAACGAGCAATAGTTGGCGCAGCAAAGCTTGATGCTGCCGCTGTAGCAAATGTAGCTGCTACCAATGCACTAATGCAGTGACGAGTGAATTGCGTTTGTTTCATTGTAAAATCCCCTAATGATTAATGGTTAATGGTTAATGGTTAATGGTTAACTAATTAAAACAACTTACTACTTTTGAGCAGTGCTATTACGACCAAGCGCTTGCTTCAAATCTTTTACAATTTCAGAATCCAGTTCCAGACGGAAAGTTGATACGTGTCCATCGGCTTCTTCAAAACTACCGACTTGCAATGTACCTGTGAGCTTGATTAAGCCTTGAATTGTTGGCACAGCCAGGTTTTTATCACTCAACTGAACAAATACTGCGTTGGGCGGAAAGTCATCGACCAGTTTTTCATCTTCATCGCCTAAATCCACAGGAAAAGGAGACAAAACGAACATGCCAGCAGTAGCAGGTTCTGTTTTTGCCATGTAACCTACAATGCGCACTTTTTTACCAATTAAATTGACTAACTTAGGTGTTAACTCCAAACCTTTTGGTCCTACTGGCGTTTTGTAAAACTCATTAAACTTAAGATCGGTAATACCAGCCACTGGAGCTAGTTGTGTATTTACCTCTATAGATTTCGGGATATAAATTTTTTCATTCAGCTCGGCATGCGCTAAACTGTGATTAAGTAGCACACACAGCAATAAAACTTTGAATAAAGCCGTTGATAGAAGAGAAAAGTTCACTGAGCGATCCACTTAAAATATAAAGCGTGAACAATAAACTTTCAAAATGACAATAGAGTGTCAGAGAAATGAAAAAAACATGTCTAATCGATTAGTTTTCATGAATTTTTTATGACAGCAGAATGCCTAGTTCCTAGTACGCTAAAAGAACTTATAAATCGAGCGTGGGTCGTATAATTAGCAAAAGCAATACTGACAAAAACTAAAAATCGGGAGAAGGTCATATGCAACAACACGAGGGCTTGGCTTGGCTTGAACAGTTTCCAGCATTACTGGATTTAGAACCGCATGCGCGTGAGTTATTGGCGAAATCTGCACGCATTGTGGATGCCCCTATCGGCACTATAGGTTATTCAGAAGGCATGCCCTGTAACGCTTATGTTATGCGCCTTTCAGGGCAATCTCGTGTATACAAGATGTCTGCCAGCGGACGCGAAATCTTGCTATATCGTGTGGCAAGCGGCGAAACTTGTGTGATTACTACAACCTGCATTTTAGGTAATAGTGACTATCCCGCTTCTACTATTGTCGAACAGCCGATTCGGGATGTGATTGTGCCGAAAGCAGCATTTAATCAGTTGATGATTGATTCCGCTGTGTTTCGCCGTTTTGTGATGGAAAATTACGGCGCACTGATTAGTGACCTGATTGTATTGCTAGATGAGGTAGCGTTTCATAGCTTAGATGCTCGTCTAGCCAAGCTGCTGCTAGATGTTGGCGACAATACGATTACTCGCACCCACCAGCAATTGGCAGACGAACTTGGCACAGCGCGCGAAGTGGTTAGCCGCCAATTAAAACGCTTTGAGCAAAAGGGTTGGGTAACATTGGGACGCGGTCAAATAGAGCTACTCAACCGCTCTGCGTTGTTAGTCATGGTTACCCAATAAACGGGGGGGTGCTTAAGGCGCGCTAAGCCGCCTGAATATCAGTCAGTCCTAGTTTGAGGTTGGCTGGTACGGCCACTTCAATCATTTTAGGTTTTGGCAGCTTAAGTGCACCCATCATTGCCTCAAACTCTGCTACAGATTTACCTGCAAGCCGTGGATTATGAGCTTTCTCATACCCAATGGTCGAGCTGGTTTTACCCTGATAATCATGGCCTGGGTAAACAACTGTATCGTCTGGGTAGCAATATAACTTGTGCGTAATACTATGGTAAAGCGCCCTAGCATCTCCACTTTGAAAATCTGTTCTACCACAACCATTAATCAACAAAGTATCGCCCGTAAATAATTGCTGCTTCCAGTAAAACGTCATTGACCCTGCTGTATGGCCAGGTGTATGTATCGCTAATATCTCTTGATTTGCACCAAACTTTAGAGTCTGCCCATCTACCAGTTGGATTTCTGCAGGTGTGATATGGCAATGCACAGGGGTTGCTGCTTGTGCACCAGTCTGTTTGCACAAATCACCCGCTGAGGTAATGTGATCAGCATGCGCATGGGTTTCTAGCACATATTTCAGTGTTAATCCTTGCTGCTTGATGAGCGCCAGATATTCTGACAAATGCTTATCAACTGGGTCTATCATCACCGCTTCCTTACTCGAAGCGTCTATGAGTAAATAGGTAAAGGTGCAAGATTCTTTATCAAACAGTTGATGTAGTGTTTGCATGATGCTTCCTTAACTAAACTTCTAACTAAAATTAAGCTTCTTACTGCAATAAAGACCTACCAACATAGCCATCACAAATACATAAACCTCACCATTCAGAGTAGCGAGCGCCGCTATAGCAACGCCTGGGCAATAACCTGCCAAGCCCCAGCCGACACCAAAAATGGCTGAACCTATAATCAACTGGCCGTCTAATGTTTGCTTAGTGGGTAAATGGAATTGCGAGTCGCACCTGGGGTGAGGTTGCTTGAGCACCCATCTAAAACCTACGACTGTGGTTAAGACTGCGCTGCATAACACAAATACTAAACTAACATCCCATTCCCCCGTGATGTCTAGAAAGTGAATAACGGTATTAGGGTTGGTCATACCAGATAAGCTAACGCCAAAGCCAAAAACCAAACCTGAGAATAATGAAAGTAGATTTTTTTGCATTAAAATAGCCCCAAAGTATGACGTGCAATCCTTGTTGTCAACATGGCGAACGCAACAAATGTAAGCGTTGCAACAAATGAACGTTTAGATAATCGCCCTAACCCGCACACCCCATGCCCGCTCGTGCAACCTCCGCCTATACTCGCCCCAATCCCCACCAGCAAGCCAGCTAAAACGACAACAGGCAACGGTAAAGCGCTACGCACTAAAGTTGGTGGAATTGCCAGCCATTGATACACCACGCCGCCTAACAATAAGCCTGCTATGAAAAAATAACGCCAGTGCTCTTCAACCTTAAGTGTAAGCACTCCACGTAAAATACTGCTGATTCCCGCTATTCTCCCCACAAAATACAGCAAGATAATGGCAGATGAACCTATCAAGATTCCACCCATGATTGCGTGCAAGATAGAGCTATTCATGTAGATTTCCTTTATACGAGCATAACTTTAATAATTAAACCGAGTGCTACTAATATAGAAAAGCTGGCGAAGATATATTGCATCAGACTAACTGAAAAATGCTTTCTCACATTGATACTTATCAACATACCCAGCATGGCACCAATCGCAAACGGCAAAGCCACCATATAATCCAATTTACCAAACCCAATAGCCGCAACAATCCCCGCGGTTGAAATAAGTGCAATCACGCTGAGTGAGGTAGGTAAGATATGCGTTATATCAAGATTGCTATACCTTTTTAAAGCGGGAACGATGACAAAGCCGCCGCCTACGCCAAGCAGGCCAGACAGAACGCCTGCCACTGCACCTGTATAAGCTAATGCGCGGGCACATCGCATCGTCCAGCTAATTTTAATTTCACTCGTCTTAACCTGGCAGGGTAGTAAATCACTGTCCAAAATCAACGCTTCTGTACTTTCATGCTCGGGCTGCCTAAGCATACGAATTGCCACAAACATCAATACCATTGCAAAAATCACAGTGAGTGGCGCATTGGGGATTTGACTGGCGCCCCATACCCCCAGCGGTGCTGCACACATGCCGGTAATAGCGATCAAACTTGCCGCACGATAGCGCACCTGTTGCTGCCGAAAACCAATCATTGCGCCAGCAACACTAGACATAGCAACCGCAAATAAAGCAACAGGGGCGGCTTGTGCCGCACTAAGTTGCAAGCTAAACATCAGCAAAGGCACAGCAACAATTGAGCCGCCAGCGCCTGTTAACCCTAAAATGCTGCCAACTAGGCCACCTAACAGCATTGTTAGATAGTAAGTTGGCATTAGCGCTTAGTCTCAGACTGAAGTGCATCAAGTTTTGAGTTTGTTTGCGCTAAAGATGCTTGATCGGACTGTGTTTGCTGCTTGGCACCACAAAACAAACCATACAGTAAATGCATTATTTGGATCACCGCGTCACTCGCTATTGCGTAATAGATATACTTACCCTCGCGGCGTGTGCTCACTAGGCCTTCTTCACGCAACTTAGTTAATTGTTGCGAAAGCGTAGGCTGCTGAATGTCAGTTGCAGTTTCGATCTCGCCCACGTTGCGCTCGCCTTGGGACAACTGACACAAAATCAGTAAACGATCTTCATTCGCCATAGTTTTGAGCAAGGCACAGGCATTAGCTGCGGAATCCCTCAACGCATTCAATTGTGCTGCGGTTACTACATTTGTCATGCCAACCTTTCATTCAAAGTTAATCCATAGGTCAATCATAATGAATTATAAATACATATATTGTTTATTTATATATTATAGAACAAAAAAACGACCACCATACATTCAGTGGCCGCAAAATCAATACTCAAATTATAAAACTAATACCTAGCACCGCGGATATTACATACTTGCACAGCAGGGTTTGCCATAGTGGTCATTTGTAAGTCTGTCATTTTCGATTTTGCAGGTACTTCCGCCATCACCATACAATCTACGCATTTACCCTTAGCAATATCGTAACCTTTGATGGATTCCAACCCTTTTACGTGGGTCATAATCGTGCCATCTAAAATAGCCTCATTTAAGTTAGCGCCCGTTATGTCTGCGCCAGTAAAGTCGGCCTTACTAAAATCAGCGCGGAATAAATCAGTGTGACTTAAATTTGCGTTGCGGAAGTCTGCAAACTTGAAGTTAGAGCGATTAATATCGGCACCTGCAAAATTTGTATTGGCAAAATTGCCGCCAACCGCGTCAAAGCGCATTGCGCCCATCGGTTGATTGCCAATGTCCAAGCCAAACTTGCCTTGTTGGATATTCGCATCGCTCATGTCTACATTACCTAAAGTGCCGATCATGCGTGCGTTGGTAAGATTGGCTCCCTTAAAATTGGTTTTGTCGAAAATCGCTTGGAAGATAGTGGCATCTTTAAGATTTGCACCACTTAAATCAGTACCTTCTAACCGAGCAAGATTAAGATAAGCACGTTCCAGATTAGCACCACTTAAATTTGCGCCACGCAAATACGCGCCAAAAAAGCTTGTATTCACCATGGTGCAATGATGTAAATCCATTTTATCAAACTCTAAATACCCTAAGTCTTTGTTAGATAAGTCACAATTATTTTTAGCTATTTCTGCTACCGCTTGCGCTTGTGTCATTTTTTCACGTGACACCTCTGTACTTTTTGCATAAAAAGCTTGCGCTTGATTAATGGTCATTTGCGGGTTTTGCATAAAACTGGCTTTGGAATCTTCACTACCAAAACAATAGGTTTTACCTTGAAACTCCGTTTTAATACTACAGTCAGTTTGAAACACCTGTCCCTGTGAAAGTGATGTTGTGCATTGCTTACCAAATTCCGCGCTACTACTAGCATTGGCAAACACTAACAAAATAGATGCAATCAAGATCTTTAATATGTTCATGCTAATCTCCTTAATAATTATTTTAAGTAATCTAACTCAATGCAGGATTTGCCACCGATGCACACACTATCCGCTGATTTGATATGCCGTTCAGTAACTGTAGTCACACAAAAACTAAAGTAATGGCTAATGAAAATCATGAATTTAATATTCTTTACAACTTTTACGTCAGCTAAATTCTATCTAGCTACGTTGAATGGTCACCTGCAGGAACTTTGCAGAATTAAATTAAAAGGTGAGAGGAAATTAAAATGCGTGGCTTAAATAAACGTTTTTTAAAATGGAGTCATTTAACGATGTCTGCGCTAATTGCAACGACAATTGCTTTACCTGCGATGGCAGATGACGATTATTATGACAATGCACGTGTCGTTAGCGTAACTCCACAAACTGAACGCGTGAATACGCCGCGTCAAGAATGTAGCACTGAATATGTACGTGAGAGCTATGGCGACAATTATGGTTACCAACAAGACCGTTCACCTGCTGGTGCGATTATTGGTGGTATTGCAGGTGGCTTATTAGGTGGTACTGTAGGTCGTGGTTCTGGCCGTGTAGCGGCCGCTGCAGTTGGTGCTGGCGTGGGTGCAGTTGTGGGCGACCGCATGAGCAATAACAATCAAGGTTACGGTTCGCGCACAGTGGATCGCCCTGTACAACGTTGCGTAAGTGTTGATAACTGGCAGACAGTTAATCGTGGCTACTTAGTACAATACCGTTACAATGGTCGCAACTATACAACCGTGAGTGATGTGCCTCCAGGTGATACGATTCGTGTACGCGTAATGGTTGCGACCGATAATGGTCAAGCCCCTGCCGCTTACGGTGCGCCAGCTGGCTACTATGATGCGCCACCACCCGTTGTAAGCCCGATCATTTATGGAGAAGGCAGAGGTTACGACGGTTATCGTGGCCGCAGACATGACCGTGACTACTGGTAAAATAAAAAGTAACGAAACAGCTTGAATTTTTAAATGAAAACTAACTATGAGCCGCATATATTTTGCGGCTCATTCAGTTTTACAAGGACAGTACCGCTTACATTTTAATTCGCGTCAACAATTAAATATCATTTTGATCAACGGGGAAAAATTTCCGATCCGCTAGACCTTGCGCCAAACAATCAAACACCACTCGAATCCTAGCTGGTACTGGCGTTTTCTGTGAGCGATAAACGTACACATTCCAAGGTTCTGAAGTAAGCTCGGGTAGCACTTTGACTATTCGACCAGTTTTTAAATGCGGAATAGCCAAAAAACTTGCTATCTGACCGAAGCCACATCCATTCATCACCGCTTCAAACTCAAATGCGGCATCGCTGCCAGTTAGAACGGCTTGCTTTGGGTGCCATTGCTCACCACCAGCAAGAAACCAAGGCCAAGGCCGACCTGTTTTGGGGTCAATCGCCGCGGTCACTGGCAAGCTGGAAAGCTCATCTAAGTTCTTAGGGGTTCCTACTTGCTCGATCAACTCAGGCGTTGCAACAATAAAAAAACGTATTTGGGATACTATCTTAGCAATAAGCTGGCTATCTCGCATAAATCCAACGCGAATGCCAATATCAATCTTTTCGCCCACGACATCACTAATCTCATCCGAGAATACAACTTGTATCTGTAAATCAGGGTGTGCTGCCAACAGCCTACTCAATAAGGGACCTAGGTGATATTTACTAAAAACTGTTGGGGCTGCAATTCGTACTAACCCTTGAATTTTTTTGTTATCTGGCACGTTTTGTTTACTAAATATCTCATCAAACTCAGTGATATTGGCGCGCGCTTTTTGCGCCAAAGCAATGCCCTGCTCTGAAATTTGGGTGTGGCGAGTATTGCGAAAAAACAGCACCTCCCCTAGCGCCTCTTCCAAATCTTTAACAGCACGGCCTACGGCTTGAGGGGAGATACCTAGACGTATAGCTGCTTCTTTAAAACTGTCGGTTTCAGCCGCGGTACAGAAAATCCGTAACATTTCGAGTTTATTTAACATAGACACCCCCACGATTCCAATTTATGGAATTCTAAAAGCTAAATACTATCATTTTTTAATGCAATCGTATTGGGCATAATGGTTTTCACTAATTAACGAAACATCCATTTGAAAGGAAATAAAATGAGTAACCAAATTAAAGACAAAGTAGTGGTGATTACTGGTGCAAGCAGCGGAATTGGCGAAACCACAGCAAAACATTTAGCGGGATTAGGCGCTAAAGTAGTATTAGCCGCACGACGTATGGATAAGTTAGAGAGTATTGCCGCAGAAATTAAAGCAAACGGTGGCGCGGTGCTAATCGTCCAAACCGATGTCACCAAACAAGCCGATGTGGAAGCACTGATTAGTAAAGCATTAGCTACTTTTGGTCGCGTAGATGTCATGGTAAATAACGCAGGGTTAATGTCCATCGCACCTATGACCGAGCTCAAAGTAGATGAGTGGGATCGTATGATTGATATTAACATTAAAGGTGTGTTGTATGGCATCGCAGCAGCGCTGCCAGTGTTTCAAAAACAAGGGAGCGGCCACTTTATTAACATTTCATCAGTGGCTGGATTGAAGGTATTTAGCCCTGGTGGCACAGTATATAGCGGCACTAAATTTGCTGTACGCGCTATTTCTGAAGGGTTGCGTCATGAAGTGGGTGGCAGCATTAGAACCACGACCATTGAACCAGGAGTAGTCGATACTGAGCTAAAACATGGTAGTTCAGACGCCAATAGTAGCGCTATGCTCAATGAGTTTTATAAAATCTCGATTCCTTCCAGCTCAATCGCCCGCGCGATTGCGTATGCTATAGAGCAAGACCCTGAAGTCGATGTAAACGAGATTGTCATTCGTCCAACTGTGCAAGACTTCTAAAAAATGATTGGGGGCGCTGGGGTCAAATCTTAGCGCCGACTTCCTTCATTAATGCTAGTACACTTTGTCACTATAAACCCAGGCACTAAGATTGAGCATAAGTGATTGATAGCGCTGACTATTGAGCGTATTTTGCAAAACTTGGTAGTGCTCATCATCACAGGGCGTCAGCATATGTCCATTAAGCCAATCCAGCTCACGGATTAGAAAATTGGTTTTAGGCATGGTCTGCATAATGGCAATTTTTAAGCGTTCAATATCAAAACGTATTTGTGACACAGAAGCCGTGTGATTAACCTTTTGTATAATCTCTTGGTTAGCCTGAATTTGTGCAATATAACTAGCACCGCGATCTTTAGGGGCTTGATGGCGGCTAGGCACTTTGGTCGCTTGTGAGTGCGTCTTAATGGTAGGCTCGGCGCGGAGGTGCCTGTAACCAAGCTGAGCTTTACTTGAGTTTTCGATGATGAACGGCACATCTTTTTGTAAGGCTAGTGCCAGCTCAAATAAATGCTGTTTGCTGCCACCAGATTTAAGTTCAATTTCTAACTCATGTATCGGTTCAATACTCTCCCATACTCGAGGCTGGCATACCTTCAGTTCACCATCATCTAAAGACACCTCTATTTCTGTGCCATCAGGATATTTGAGGTTCCAATCCGTGCGGATGACATCTACCACAAACACTGGCTTTAACGCTTGGCGTAACGCTGGTGAAGCAAAAATATTGGCGAGATGGGGTTCTTTTATTTTGTCAAAATCTGGCTCGTTTTTGGTGAGTAGATCTTCCCACTCCAGGCGTTGGTGTAACCCGCCAACGGAATGCCCAGTACTTTTAACCGCCTGAAACCAACCACCCGCCATGCTACGCACCCGCAAGCTCAAACCTGCATCTAATAAATAAAGATCAGGCGTGTCATAGTAAATACTAATCAATGAGCGCGTATAGGGATCACCGAACAAGTTGGTTTGAATGTCAGGGTGATCTGACAAGGTTTGTTTTACATTGGGCGCAACCCGCAGTTTAAGTTCAATTTCATTTGGCATGCTTGTTTTTGCGGGCTAGGGTTATCTGGAAAATGGTTATAAGGTGAGCATTATGGGGCCAACACCCAATGAGAATATTGATCTACTTGTTGTTTCGATCCGCATTCACTATCCAGTGTAATAGTGGCGCCCATTGCTGCACATCACGCGCCACTAGCGAGGGGCGCATATCAAAAATACTGGTGCCCTGCTCTGCCGCTTGTACATAAACTTGCGCGTCACGTAAATGCCCCATCACAGGAAAATCACCTTCAGCTAGGTAATCGGCTAATTTTGCCGCAGCTTTAGTGCGACTATCAATACGCATACCCATCATTGCCACAAAAGTGCGCTCTTTACGTACCGCTTTTTCGTCACTTAATATCTGAAGAAAGTCTTCCGTCGCCCCAATATCAAAGGTAGACGATTGCATGGGCACCACCACCCAATCCGCAACCTTCACAGCCTCACTTAATTTATCACCATGCAAACCGGCGGGGGAATCAATAATTGTCCAGTCTGCACTTAAGCTGTCAGCATTTTTGCCACGAGCATTCATCCCATGGATTAAAGGCAAATGGCTTGGTCTACGCTCTAACCAGCCTAATGAGGATTGTTGCCTATCCATATCAGAAAGCACCACATGTTTGCCGCGGCTGGCAAAATAACCTGCGAGGTTAGTCGCCATAGTGGTTTTGCCACTACCACCTTTGGGGTTTGCAACGAGGATAGTTCTCATAACGCGAATCCTTAAATAATCAGATTTAGCTGATTGATATTTTTGAGTATGCTGTCTAGCGGTACAGGTTTACCCAAGAAAAAGCCTTGACCGTAATCAACCCCGATGTCCTTTAGCAATTGCACCGCTTCGGTAGACTCTACAAACTCGGCAATCGTCTTAATGTGCATCGCTTCTGCAATGCTATGGATTGATTTTACCATCGCAAAGTCAATTTCGTTGTGGGTAATATCTTGTACGTAGCTACCATCCATTTTCAGGAAGTCTACAGGTAAATTCTTCAGATAAGCAAATGATGACATACCACTACCAAAATCATCTAGCAGAAATTTACAGCCAAAGCCTTTAAGGGCGTTAATTAAATGAATGGTTGTGGTCAAATTAACAATCGCAGCAGTTTCTGTGATTTCAAAGCAGATATTATTGGGAGATACTTGGTAAAACTCAAACTGCTCCTTGATAAACTCAAGTAAATACTTATCGCCCAGTGACACACCTGAGAGATTAATTGAGAATAAATGATTGGTTTTAATATTATTCACATTCAGATAATCGCGATAAGTGGAAAAAGTGTTTTTAATCACCCACCTATCGATCAGAGGCATTAAGTGATAGCGCTCAGCCGCAGGGATAAAAGCCATCGGCGGAATCAACTTATCATCAACATCTAACTTGCGTATCAATATTTCGAATATAAGGGGTTTTTCATCAAACTCTTTAAACGGAATAATCGGCTGACAATACAAACAGAAGCGGTCGTCCTCAATCGCTTGATTAATGCGATTAACCCACTCCATCTCGCCTTGGCGGCGATTTAACTCATCATCTAATACCTCATATACATGAATACGGTTGCGCCCGTTATCTTTGGCCGTGTAGCAAGCAGAGTCGGCCGTTGCCATGATTTTACCTATGCTGATGGTATCTTTGGTAATCGGAACCATGCCGATGCTGACGCCAATTCTAAAAATCTTATCACCGTGCACAAACCTAAAGTCTTGCACTAACATGCGCAAATCTTCCACCATTTTGATGGCGGCATCAATCGTACAGTTTTCAAGCAACAAGCCAAACTCATCGCCGCCCAAGCGAGCCAGTGTGTCGGTATCTCGCATACGGTTACTCAGAATCAGACTAATTTGCCGCAGCAATTCATCCCCTGCTTGGTGGCCACAGGTGTCATTCACTATTTTAAACTGGTCTAAATCCATGTAGCAAAACACATGGACGTAGTTTTGATCCTTAGCACTAAACAAAGCACTTTCAAGTCGATGTTCAAACTCACGCCGATTCACCAAGCCCGTGAGTTCATCGTGTTGCGCCTGATAACTCAGTTGGATGGTGGCATCTTCAATACGATCTTGCAGATAATCGTGCGACTGAGCCAAGCGGCTGGCCATATGGTTAAAGCCTTTTTGTAAGGTATGTATTTCGCCAATCGAATTTTCATCAATACGCAGCTCAAAGTGACCTTTGCCAATGCGATTGACTGCATCTGCAAGCGACTCAATGGGTCGACTAATTTTACGCCCGATACGCCAAGCAATTAACGCTGTCATGCACAAGCTCAGGCCCGCGAAAAATAAGTTGCGGGCAATCAATTTTTGCTTAATAGCAACGATGCGTTGCTGACTCATGGACACATATACTTGGCCAATGACTGGCATGATAGCGCCATTATTCAGATCACTTTTTATTTGGCTTTCATCGGTAAAGTCATCAATATTAATCGTATTTTTAAACACGGGCGCGCTAAAAACCAGCTTATCTTTTAACTCCCACAACTGGGTATTTATTTGTTTGGCAGTATCCGCTGTAGCTTGCTCAATTGGTCGGCCACTGACCGCTAAAGTGCGCCCATATTGGTCTGTGATTAAAATGGATAGAATATCAGGCTCATGACTCATAGCCTGTTGGATCAACGGTTGTAAAAAGTTAAGGTTGCCCGAAACCACCCCGTACTCGCTAGCAGGTGCAAGCTGCGTTGCAATGACATTACCGCGATCTTTGAGCGAATCCTCCAAGGTATGCATGCTGTTTCTGATGGAGTACGCCGTCAGCACGATAGTAACAATAGTGATAGGCAAAATACCTAGCAATATTAACTGCGCTTTAATGCCTAAATTTTTCATGGCATCGATCTTTCATATTTTAGGATTTGCTCAGTAATGGTAGCGCTATCGGCAACATCCACACCTAACGAGCGTGCGACCTGACGATTCACTTCAACTGAGAAATACTGTGGATTGAGTGGGGCGGGGATTGATGCATTGGGTTTATCTTTCAACTGTACAATCTGCTCGACGGCTTGTTTGGCGAGCAGTTTAGGCGTACTAAATATCGCCGCCATCGCTCCAGCCTTTACATAGGCTTGTGAAAAACCAATCACAGGGCGCTGTTGTCGATAAGTGGTCAATAAGAAAGTAGCCGCAGTATCCTTGTTATAAATATCGGGGTCGGCAATTGCTAATAAGGCGGAGCTGTTCATCAAAACATGTTGCAATTTACTCGTTAAATCATCACCTTGACTCACAAGTTCAATGTGCACATCTAACCCGGATTTATTAGAGACTTGCTGAATTTCATCGCCTAGCGCGGATGAGGTACTACCTAGCAAAACCCCTATCGACTTGGTGTTGGGCAACACTGCTTTTAACATCGAAACTTGGCGGGAGATGGATTGATCAAGAAAAATTGCAGATAAATTACTAGCCGTTCGACCACTTTCTTTTAAGATTTTGTCATAAGCTAGCTTAGGTACAAACATGCCAAAAACTGGAATTTTTGGATCAAGCTTACTTGCGCTAGAAAAAGCCTGCACACCCACGGCCACGACAAATGTATTGCTTGGTAAATTTGCGGGGGTAAATTGATCAAAAGCGATCAAATTAAGCTTAAGATTGAGCGCGTTAGACTTTTGCCACTCAGACTTGAATTGATCTACAAATTCCACACTCGCATTATTGCTAGTGTTGGCAATGATAGTCAGATTATCCCAAGCCAACGCGTTAGCAGATGACAAGACAAAGCATAGCCAAAATGATGACCGCAGCAGCCACCATAGCCATTTTGTATTGATGTGATCAAAACTAATCAATCAAAACCTGACTAAAAATCAAGGGTAAGGTTGATATAAGCACGACGACGCATGGTGTTGTAGTCTGCAAACTCTCGATAGTGATCATTGAGCAAGTTTTGCACTGTGCAAGAAACTTCACCATGCCAACGACCGCTTGAGAACTTGTGGGCTAAACGGGTATCCCAACGGCGGTTGATGGGTTCTGCTGACCCGTCACCAAGCGCATTGACAGCACCCACTTGATAATAGGCAAGGCTGGCATCCCAAACATCGTTAAAATGATGACTTAGCAAGGCACTGATGGTATTGGTAGGCATCGACTTTTCAAATACATACTCCTTTGCAGTTTTATCATTTGCATTAATATTGACGTAAGCGTAGTTAGCAATAAGCAGGGTTTGTGGCGTAATTTTAAATTTGGCTTGAGTTTCGAAACCATCTAAAACCAAGCTTCCACCATTGATAAAAGTTTGCGGCCCCCTAGAACCGTTAGATAATACAAACCCACTAGGTACAACAAAGCTGGCATTCGCTTCGGTAATTAAATGGTTGATAACATCATGAAAAGCACGCGCATCAATGGAAACCTTATCAAAATCCCCCAGGTATCCAATCTCTCTTGAGACAATTGTTTCAGGGTTTAAATTACCTGCATCAATATACTGAGCAAACATAAAAGATACATTCGGCTGGTTAGTCGGGGTGATAATGCGGGCATTAAATTTCTCTTCAAGCAAATTGGGTGTTCTAGTCGCTGTAGAGATACCAAAACGTAATGTTTGATTAGGGCTTAGTTTTAAGTTGACGCTACCGCGTGGGGAAATATCAGTACCAGTAAAGTCATTGTGTTCTACCATTGCCCCGCTATTGATGAGTACATTTTTATAAGGCCGCCACTCCACCTGCCCGAAGACTCGTTGTAAATTAAAATCCAGCGCATCAGATACACCCAATCTGATTGGTGCGGTTGTTTTATCCTGCCGAATATTGCCGCCCCATACCGCTCTTAAAGCATCAGAAAACGCATAGGTATGTTGCACCTCCAAATCATAACGCTCGCTTGTTACTCCTGTGTCTAAGGTTTGAAAAGCAACACCAGGCTTATATGTGATGCCACCAACTTTTTTTGAGAACAACAGAAGGTTTCCAGATGAATAAACCTCATCAGAGTTGCTAACTGAATGATAGGCTTGGACTTGCAAGTCATTATTTGAGTTAAAACTTCGATGCCATTTAACCAGCTCAAAATGATTATCTACATCTTTCATATGCGGAAGCGCAAAAGGATAGCCCCTCAATAATGAATCTATCCCTTCCTCACGCACACCTTCCGCAGCACCAAATTGAAATTCCAGCTCGTCTCGGCTATTAATCTGATAATTAGCGCGCGCTGACAGCATATTGGTACGTTTGTAATCATTACGATTATTGAGCCCTGTATCTTCTCTGCGCCCAAGAGTCACTCGATAGCTAAAATCCTCTGATTTTCCACCGTACCGATAAAACTCCTCGTTTCGACCATTAGCGGCTGACAGTGAAACTTTGTTGCCTTGAGCATCGCTTGGGTTTTGGGTAATGATATTGATAACACCCAAAAAGGAATTAGCGCCATAACTCGCAGCATTGGGTCCACGTGTCACTTCGATACGCTCAATATCCTGAATCGCAACAGGCAACTCACTCCACTGTACTCCCCCAAATAAAGGCTCGTACACACTGCGCCCGTCAATCAACACTTGCATGCTGCCAGGATACGCACCTGTCATACCGTGATAGCTCACCACATAGTTAGAATTTTGAACAAACCCTGCATTGATCCCCACATAGAATCCTGGGACTAAACGAAATATCTCTGGTAAATCAATAATGCCCGCGGCGCGAATCATTTCTTTATCAATGACGGTTACCGCAGAAGGAGCATCTGCAATGGGTTGTGATAGACGAGATACTGTCAGTACGTTAGGGATACTTTCAAAATAAGTATCTTCATTGATGGCTAATTCATTGTCAGACAGATTAGCGGCATTTTTTGTAGTATCAAGATTGATACCAGCGTTCGCTTTACCAGATGCAGTTTCGTTGGGAGCAATGTCTGCAGCTTCCACGTTGATCTGAATCGCCAGCGTAGTGAGTAGAACTAGTAGCGCACGCCCTCTACTAAGCATTAATAATCTGAGCATTAATAATTTTGCAATTTTCATAGTCAAGATTTTCGACTTTTGAATAATTTACAGTGCAGTTAAATCTCATCTGAGACCATATTAGGCGCAACCACAGCCTTCAGAACTATTTTTCGAGCGCCTACTTTTTCTTTGCTACTCAACCACCAAAGATTAGCCTTCTTAATGCACCAGTATTGCTTACTCCCAGTCAGCGCCATAGCGGCCAGCACACCCAAAGTAGGCTGGTGACCAACAATAAGTACGCTGCCCTCTGCCTCTGGCCAACCTAACTCGGTTAAAATACCATCTGCACTGGCGGATGGTGAAATCCCTACATAGGTTTCAAATGGCAAATCCAACGCATTAGCGGTTTGTTGCGCACGGGTAGCAGGGCTAACTAAGACTCTTGTGTTTTTAGGCAGCCGCGGTTTTAACCAGCGTGCAATAATATCCGCTTGTTGGTAACCTTTTGGCGTGAGTTCGCGGGTAATATCGGGGCTGGTATCATATGCTTCAGCATGTCGCCAAATAATTAAGTCCATGTTTTCTCCTTGTATTGTGTATATTAACCCTAGCCTAGGTTTGATGCTAGTTTGGACTTGAATGCTAGTCAGAAAATTAACGAACGAAAGCTCCATGACAAACATAAAAGTCTATTTTGATGGGCTCGCGCAAGACTCCTTACACTTGCAAAACAGCTCTGCATTACATCAATTATTAACGTTGGGGCAGTCTAGATTAGGCAATGCAAATACTGCCATACAATCATTACAAGCATTTTTATGTAATGACTGCGGCTTAAATAACGCTGCGGATTGCCCTTTTGCTGCATTGACACACGTTGGAGAGCTTGACACGCCTATTGATACCTCAGCGTATTGGCTACTCGCGACACCTGTGCATTTAACATTGCAACGTGACTTTTTCTCAATGACTGATGCACTGACACCGAGCCTCACAGACTCCTTGTCATTAATAGCAATTTTAAATGCTCATTTTGCAGAAAATGGTTATGTGTTTAGTGTCACGCCATCTCAGCAATGGCTATTAAAAGTGCCAAAAAAGCTTGAGTTATTGACCACGCCTACCACACAAGTGATTGGGCGTGATACACGCCCTTATATGCCGAAAGGCGCAGATGCCGTCTGGGTGGCGCAACTAACCAATGAAATACAAATGCTTTTGTTTGATCACCCAATTAATCAAGCACGAGAAGCACAAGGTGAACTAGCAATCAATAGTATTTGGTTATCTGGAGCAGGCAATCTACCTGCAATGCCGGACATTAAAGGCGATAAGTCTATTTATGCTGATCATGCTTTTGCAAAAGGGCTGGCGAAGCACAGCCAATTACCATTATTTGCAGTACCATCATCTATTGAGCAACTATTAGCTCATATTAAAATGAGCGAGAAGAATACGGCCGAGACTATCATCTGGATAGACCTCGCTAAAACTCAACACGATTGGTTTGCTGAGATTTTTCGACTATTACGCAAACGTCAACTAAAGCACATAAACCTATATTTTGAGTTATCTGGAAAAGTGCTAGAGCTTTCACTCTCCCATTGGGATATTTGGAAGCTTTGGCGAAAACGTAAACCGATAGCCGACTACTTTTCACGCTAGTCGTTGATTTTTTGTAGCATCAGTAAACTTTAAATTTTTTATTTAGATCGTCATATGGTCAATATTGTAAAACGCACCTATTCACAAGCAGATGCCGAGCAGCTCATCACTCAGGGCTACTCTCCATTGCTAGCCAAGGTACTCGCAGCTCGTGGTATTGCCAATGCGTCACAGCTAGATGCCAGTTTAAGTGGATTAATCCCACCGCAACGCCTAACCAATGCACCACAAATGGCAGCATTACTGGCTGATGCAATTACTCAAAACAAATACTTATTAGTGATTGGCGATTACGACGCCGACGGCGCAACCGCCAGCGCAGTTGCTATTCGGGGTCTGCGCAGTATGGGGGCTCGAGTCGACTATTTAGTGCCCAATCGCTTTGAATATGGATATGGCCTCACCCCAGAAATTGTGCAACTGGCGCATCAACAAAAACCAGACCTTATTATTACGGTAGACAATGGAATTGCCAGCGTAGAAGGCGTTGCCCTTGCTAACAAACTAGGCATGCAAGTGCTGGTGACAGACCACCACTTGCCCGCAGATGAAACTCCACAAGCGGCCTGCATCGTCAACCCTAACCAGCGTGGCTGCGATTTTCCCAGTAAAAATCTCGCTGGCGTAGGCGTCATGTTTTATGTCCTACTGGCATTAAGAACCGAGCTACGCAATCGAGGCATGTATGAAAATTTACCCGAACCCAATTTAACCGAACTACTCGATTTAGTCGCGCTCGGCACGGTGGCAGATTTAGTTAAGTTAGACGACAACAACCGCATTTTGGTCGAACAAGGCTTACGACGTATCCGTGCAGGTAAAAGCTGCCCAGCCATTCGCGCCTTAATGCAACTCGCGGGACGCGACCATACCCGTATCCATGCCCAAGATTTGGGTTTTAGCGTAGGCCCACGCTTGAATGCAGCGGGTCGTCTAGATGATATGTCACTCGGCATTGCCTGCTTAATCAGCGACGATGAAGACGCCACCTTCACCATGGCGCAACAGTTGCACAACTTAAATGCAGAACGGCGCGAAATAGAGGCCGACATGCAACAAGTTGCGCAAA
The DNA here is from genome assembly GCA_036504995.1 of Methylophilaceae bacterium. Taxonomy (GTDB): domain Bacteria; phylum Pseudomonadota; class Gammaproteobacteria; order Burkholderiales; family Methylophilaceae; genus DASXUG01. Next base: position 49,475 of record DASXUG010000006.1, read on the forward strand.
TAGCATTGGATGAAGTCGACGTGCAAGATCGTTATAGTCTCAGTGTATATGACGAGAGTTGGCACCAAGGCGTCATTGGCATACTTGCCTCGCGCCTGAAAGAGCGCTATCACCGCCCAGTGATTGCGTTTGCCGATGCGGGCAATGGCTTGTTAAAAGGCTCGGGGCGCTCTATTCAGGGCTTGCATCTACGAGATGCGCTAGACTTGCTGACCAAACATCAGCCAGATTTAATTCTTAAATTTGGCGGCCACGCCATGGCTGCAGGTTTAACCATACAGGCGAGTGAGGTGGAACGTTTTCATCAGGCATTTGAAGCCGTTGTACGTTCATTACTTAACCCAGATGACCTGCAACTCACCCTGCAAACCGATGGTGAACTCCACGTCACCGAGATGACATGGGAAACCGCACACTTACTGGAACGCCAAGTATGGGGACAGGGTTTTCCTGCGCCACTATTCTACGATACGTTTCAAGTCAAATCACAACGCATCGTGGGCGAGAAACACTTAAAACTTTCACTGCTGAAGAATGATTCAAAACAATCGCAACCAATAGACGCCATCTTTTTCCAACAGCAGGAGTTGCTGCCTGATACCGTACGTTTGGTCTATCAGTTACAAACGAATGAATATAATGGGGTAAAAAAAGCCCAACTCAATGTGCAACACTGGGATACCCAATAGTCAATTGATTTAATTTAACTATTTAAAAAATTCAATTAAAAAAGGCGCAAATAATGCACCTTTTTTAATGGGTAAAGCGATTAATGAATCTTATACTTGGTTAGACTTTCTTCTGGCAACCAAGCCCATCACTCCTAAACCAGCGATTAACATAGCATAAGTGTCAGTTTCTGGAACCGCAGCAATATTCAATACACCCGCATAGCCGCCGCCACCCAAACCTGAAACAGTACCTCTAACTTGTAAAGTGTAAGTACCAGCAGCTAAAGCTTTCGCACCTAAAGCTACTGTAGACACGGTAGTGAACGCGTCAGTAGACATGGAAGTACTCCAAGCTTGTTGTATAAATGGGGTCGCGCCTGTTTCATGCGTGCTACCAAGATATAGACGCGCTTGCAAGTTAGTGATGCCGTAAAAGTTAGCAAAGCTAACAGAGGATGTAACAGAGTTACTAACACTATCAGCCACAGTAAAAGTGTAATCATCATAAAATGAAGTTTCACCCGCTGCATGAACTGCGTTATAAGGCGTGATAGATGGTACAGTCAACAGATTGCCACCGTTGAGCTGCGTGATGAGGTCGGTCGCTTGCGCATTAAAACTTGCGAAAACAAATGCCATCGTCGCTGCAATTGCTAAAGACTTCATTTTGTATTCCTCGTAAGTAAGTAGTTAGGTTAATTAATGGTTAAATTCAGTCAATTTTGAAATCAACTATCTTGTTATCAAGACGTGCTTTGCTGATACAGCTTTTTTTATAGTGACATATGGTATAGATTAAATATTGCAACCCTTAGTGATGGGAACCACGAAAACCAGCCCAAACGGACTATGCGCTGGTGAAGTTTTGATGATATTCATATAGTCCGCTCCCGCACTTTATAGATTAAGTAGCGTTTGATTGACCATACATCCACTGGCGCGGTAAAATTCGCGCTTAATGTTTTAGGGCAATCTATGCGCCGCAAGTTGGTAATCGCAAATTGGAAGATGCATGGCTCGCTCACGCGAAACACAATTTTGCTAGGGGAATTCAAGCAAAAATTAGCAATCATCAACAACGTTGATTTTGCTGTCTGTGTACCCTACCCTTATTTGTTCCAAGCTCAAGCCGAATTAACTGGTAGCAACATCGCCTGGGGTGCTCAAAACGTGGCAAAACAGGCGTTTGGCGCCTATACGGGTGAAGTCAGCACCGAAATGCTCAAAGATTTTGGTGCGAGCTACGTCATTATCGGCCACTCCGAACGTAGCCTTGCCTATTGCGAGAGCGATGAAAATGTCGCAGCAAAATTTATACGCGTCAAAGCATCAGGCATCACCCCCATTTTGTGTGTGGGAGAAACCCTGCAAGAACGTGAAGCAGGGGTGATGGAACATGTGATTGCATCACAAATTGATGCAATTCTGGCGGAAACCGATGCAAGCATATTTGCCGATACCGTGATTTCTTACGAGCCTGTATGGGCGATTGGCACAGGATTATCTGCAACGCCAACTCAAGCACAAACCATGCACGCCTTTATTCGTGGTAGAATAGCAAAGTTAGATGTTGATGCATCGCAACGCGTACGTATTCTGTATGGGGGTAGCGTAAACCCCGCAAATGCGGCACAATTGCTCTCAATGAAAGACATTGATGGCGGTTTGATTGGGCGTTGTTCGCTCAACGCCAATGATTTTGAAGCTATTTGCCAAGCGGCAAGCGCGCAAGCTTAGTAAAAAATGCGCTTAACAAACACAATTAATTAATTTAAAAGTTAAAGATAGATATGGAAAATTTCGTCACAATCATTCATGTATTAGCAGCCGCAGGTGTTATCGGCCTCGTCCTATTACAACATGGCAAGGGCGCAGACATGGGCGCGGCATTTGGTAGCGGTGCATCAGGCAGTTTATTTGGTGTAAGCGGCTCAGCCAACTTCATGAGCCGCGCAACCGCCGTTTGCGTAGCGGTGTTTTTTACGACTAGCTTAACACTGGCTTACCTGTCTGGTCACCGTGCAGAACACACCAGTGTAATCAAGTTTAATGCGCCTACAAGCCAAACAGTTCCAGCGCCAACAAAAGATGCAGCGCCAGCAACCAGCTTACCTGCCGCACCATCTTCAGCGAAAGATGTACCACAATAAAACTACTGGGAGCAATCCCAAGAATGCCGTCGTGGTGGAATTGGTAGACACGCAGCCTTGAGGTGGCTGTGACGAAAGTCGTGAGAGTTCGAGTCTCTCCGTCGGCACCATTAAGTAGTTTTATATCACACCCTATCATTCAGAATAAAACACTTAAAAATCAAAAATTACCCACAAAAATACGTATCTCAACGTGTTTTTTCGTATCATAAAACCCGTTTTCAACGAACATATAAACACTTATGTAGCATCGCGAAAATCTCGCTTGAATGGATTATTGCGAACGTTTTAGCTAGGCTAAGTCATATGGATGAAGATAGATAACTCCCCTATTCTTGTGTTATTGTCTTAAATAATAATTAAATAATAAACGCACATGGCGGTGTTTTATGCCTATTCACGGGGAGAGTAGCAATGAAAGCATTACTCGCATTAGAACTTATCTGTGTTTCAATCTCTAGCTTTGCAGACACACATGTCAATAGTTAACGTTAGGCAGAATGGCACTTACGTTCAGCCGCATATGAGAACGGATACCAACGACACAAAGTTATGCAATTCTGATGAGCGTATCTAAACTCCCAGAGTTCACACCTGAAGCTAAAATATTTTGGGACTCTCTGACAACACAGCGTCAGGCCAAGCTATTATCTTTTTTCAACTGTGGAGTATGCAAAACCACCGTGGGCGTAAATAACTTCAAAGGCAGCATACATAAGAGCTATCTGTTTTTAGAGGGGTCATGTGCTGTATGCGGTGATGAAATAGATAGGCTATATCATTTGGATACGCTTAGATGAGGTAGTATTTTATTGCCTGACGAATCAAAAAAGGTATGAAAAATGGACACTCCCCTTGAGTGTCCATTCTAAGCTTACTAGCTAATGCAAACCATGACCGTTTTAAAGCTCAGATGTGATTTGTCTGCTCACTTACTGTTGTCATTTCAGAATCACTTACCTATACGTCTACCATAACTAACCGCATAGGCACCAGGTCGAGCTAGCAAAATTGGATCCTCTGAAGCCTCTATACCATCCACTAATGCTAATGGGTTATACATTGTGGACTTCTCAAAACTGACTCCATTTGCATCCACGTTTTTAAGCACTAAAGTCCCTAATTCAACTTGCTTTCTGGTTTCTGGCCAGACCACTGTTGGGTCATTAATTTCATCCCCTTTGTTGGCCAATTGCACTGTTATTTTAAATTTAGCTGGCGCTTTTGCTAATCTGACGGATAACTCATCGATCAAATAATTTGGTGCTGCTTTACTAGCTTCTTCTTTTGTTAAAAACTCAGTACCAGTGACTGGTGTAATACGATAACGTCCATATTGCACCTCCCCTTTTGCGTTTGTGAATTTGAATGCATTTACCCCATAATATGCCTCAGTTGCGAAGCTCACTGGTGCTGGTTTTGGCATTTGTACAAAAGCCAACGCTGCTGGGTGTGAACCTAAGAATTGCTCTACAGGACTTGGTTTTGCAACATCAGGCCCGCTAGCTGCAATTGCATTCAACAACCCCAAGAAGTCTTCTGGTTTCGCGGCGGGAAATCCATTTGTGGAAATACTTACGATATCAGTATAGCCACCACTTGCTAATTTGAAACGAATGGCAATACCTTTAGGAAAAGCGTTACCATCTGCATCTGGAATTGTTGGTACCCCAGTTGCGTTTGAAAATCGAATAACTACTGGACTTGGTTTTCCTTGTAAATGCTCGGCTTTACTTACACCAGCGGCCTCTTTTGCTGGAATAAATTCACCTTGGACCACGATTCCTTTGGCATGGTTGGCGCGATAACCGTCATGAGGGCCACCAGATAACTTGGTCAGTGTATTGACGATTTGCTCTACTACAGGCTTTTCACTTTCAGCAGTGACTGCATCGGCGGCGTAGACACTTGAAATGTTTAAAGCTAGTAAACCGAGTGAGAATGCTTGAGTTAGCAATAGTTTTTTACTTGCTTGCATAATTTAGTTCCTTTTCTATCAATGAGTTAATTTTAAGATAATACATCCAACCTAACCATCACGTGCGCTAGTAACAACAACGCGCACTCTGTATATTGCTATTTATTGACGTAATAAACCTCCTATCTAAAGCTCAAAAAATCATTCACTAAAATTATCGGCAACCTGGCACATAAATAGCTAGCTATTAAATAGCGTACTATTTTTATAATATGAAAAATTTAACCAGTACAATATCTTGTCTATTTACCGCGAGTTTTTAAACAAGCTATTTCTTAACGAAATCAAGCTATCCCGCATATTGGCCAACTCTTGCGGTGAGCACTCAGTAGCGCAGAATATCCCAATATTCACTTCTTTTGCACGCTGCTTAAGATCTCGCCCTTGATCTGTAAGGCTAATAATGACGTGTCGCTCATCATTTACAGCACGAATGCGCAATAACAGCCCTTGAGACTCCATCCGCTTTAACAGAGGGGTGAGCGTGGCTGAATCCAAAAATAGACGTTCGCCAATTTCGGAAACTGATTGCGCGTCACGCTCCCACAAAATCATCAGCACAAGATACTGTGAATAAGTAATTCCAATGCTCTTCAGCAGCTTACGATAAACCTTGTTTATTCCCAACATCGTCGAATAAAGCGCAAAACATAACTGATCATCTAGCACTAACGATATATTTGAATCTTGTAATGAATTTTCACTCTGCGTTACCATGGTTAGCATTATTACATAGCGCGCTACTTAATTGCAAGCTATTTTTAAGCGCATTTAACAGGATTGGAATTGGCTAAATATATTTAGATTAGATTGGTTGTTTAGAACAATTAGGGATACCAAAGGGATAATAAATACCCAGGTCAGTGGGTATTTATTATATCAGCAACGCCCTTTTTCACCAGTTGCACAAGATAAAATTCAAATAAATCAATAATATGCTTGGCATGTGTAAATTCATGCCAAAGCATTTTTCTCTATACCTCAAACGTATAGGTTCAACCGGACGAAGTTGAAGAACTTCCGTTCACTAAACCTATTTGTTAATCCATTACGCTCTTTCTTGAGCGTAGCGTTTGAGGAATTATTATGCATTCAAATAATACATTTTATATTGCCAAGCACGAAGATGTTATTCGTCGTGTAGAAGAATTACGATCAAGGTCTGATGAACTTAAATCAAAGCTTGGTCATGTCTTAAAACAACTCTGGAATACAGAGCGCGATCTTGGCTCCGTCAGTGATCCAGCTATCTTTACAGGACTTAAAGCTCGATTCCCCAATTTCAGTGAAGTTATCGAGTATTTCGAGAGTAATGCGATTGCATTACATCATCTAGGCATGCCGTTCGAAGCTAACCCAGTGCTATTAATTGGGGAACCTGGTCTAGGCAAGACCCTATTTGTTAGCGAGTTAGCCAAAGCCATGGCATTACCATTCTTTGATATCTCAATGAACACTATGTCAGCAAGCTTTGCTTTGACAGGTGGCAATCTTCAGTGGGGAGATGCAAGTGTGGGATTTATTGCAAAATCCCTGGCCGGCAGTCCTATCGCCAACCCCATCATGATGATCGATGAGATCGATAAATCTGGGGGAAGCAAACACTATAACCCCATGAATGCTTTTTATAGCTTACTTGAAAAGCATTCTGCCCAACGCTTCAAAGATGAAGCATTGGAAATTGAAATGGATGTCAGCCGTGTGATCTGGGTACTGACTGGTAACTATATCGAAGATATTCCTGCGCCCATTCTATCCAGAATGAAGATATTTACTATCAAGCAACCTGAAATCGAAGATATGCCTGCTGTTATTCAAAGTATCTTCCTAAAAATTCGCGATGAGCGTGCATACGGCAAAGCAATTGCATCTGAATTGGATGAATCAGTAATCAATAGACTGGCTGACCTGCAACCAAGACAAGTCAGGATGGCGCTAGAAGATGCCGTACTGACAGCCATCATGCAACATCGCTACACAATTCAAGTGACCGATATTAAATCACAAAGAAAGGAGAAACGTCATGGCATTGGATTCACAGCCTAATGGCAACGTAGAGTTTGAAGCAGAAGATCACTTAAAACAAATCCTTGCTGGCAAAAAAGCAAAGGTCGCAATTTATTTTCAAGCCAGCTATCCCGAGGGATGGAAGATGATAGTTGAGTCTTTTATCGATAGCATCAAGCGCTACTCCATCGAGATTAAATCAATCTCAGATGATCATTATCAGCTTGATGTTGAGTTTGCTGTGGTTGGCCGCAGTCATGAGGCACGTGTATGGCGAGCTGTCGATACGCTTAGGAAAATGTCCTGGAAAACCTGTAGCGCTTGTGGTGAAGAAAAGGGAACCAACTTCCGTGGCGGAGATACGCACTCAGTAACCAAATGCCGGACTTGCTTAAGAAGTGGCAAAGGTGGCACTGGCACCTGGCTAGATAAGTATTAAGAAAGGAGCGCACTCAATGAATACAGAAAGTAAAAATACAGGAGAACAATTTGAAGCGCTCCTACCAAAGCTTCTGGATGATTTAATTCGAATCAATCGTGATCAAGCTTCCCTAGGGCTAGCAACCTCAGAAGAAATCATGGGGTTACATCATGAGATTATTCCAAGGAAACCTAAAGAAACCCTAAATGACTGGCGTTTGATTGCTCTCCACATCAAACCACTCAATCAAACGCAATTCTTTATGCTGGGTTATTTGAGTTTCACTGGGACGCCAAGGATTACCAGTGATGTTAGACACATTGATCTTGATCGTGGGTTAATCATGACTCGGAACTCTCTTTATGCGTTAGGAAAGCCTGGTGAGGGTGAGCCGCACCTTGAACATTTGCTGCTGGTGTGTGCCGCATTTCATCGCTGGGGTATGGGTGCGGTGTTGGGGATGTTGGAGGTGTTATATTGAGTTAAATACTTGGGTCATTTGCTACGAAGTGATCAGTAAGTCGCTAAAAAGCGACATTTAAGATAATATGCATGAAAAAAGTGACAAAAACACAATATAAAGATATTGAATTACATTTGAGATCGATATATAGTCTTTATTAGCACTTGGTGTAACAGAGTGCTAAAGGATGATGGCGAATAAGGAGTTCAGCCTTATTCGCCATCAAGCAAACCCATTTGACGAAGTTTGCTGTCCAGCTTGCAGCAGGATGGTGATCAAGATAAAGTAATTTGAAAAAATTCACAATACCTTGATCCCAACTTATGGATTCTAATAGTCATAAAACTAAACTCTTTTTTAGGAGGTATTATGGCAATTGGTAAGAAACCAGGAACAAATACTGGAAATCAAGGTGGTATTTTTCAAGAACAGGGGCCTAAGGGTGGATTAAAACCCAATTATGCTACTGTTGCTGATAACAAGCCACTTCCCCCAACCTCAAAACCTGGCAGCACTTGGGTGCCTAGCAGCATTACACCAAATAGTAAGCGTTAATTACTAACTAAACTAAGGGCAGCTTGGCTGCCTTTAGTTGTTTAAACTTAAATAAATAGGTTTTAAATTAATAGCTAATCTTAATTGGGAAGAATCAATGCTACCTAAGACAAAAAAAAGATACGAGGTTAAATCTGTTGCGGATTTAAGGCTAATCCCCAAATACAAATACGACGTTAATCCTGCCGTTACTCCGTTAAAAGAAATTGTTGATCACTATTATTTAACTCCCGAGGTGCAATGTGGGTTAAAAGGATGTCATCAATGGCATAACGATGGCCTTATTGTTGAGTTGGAAAACGGTGATATCACAAACGTAGGTCACATTTGTGGGGCAGCATTTGGAGATAAATTTCTTAAAGCACATTTAGAGTATACGGATAAGATTTTAAGGCCTCAGGCAATAAAAGATATATATGAAGCCAAGAACTATTTAGCCCCAGTGGCTTTAAAGTTGAGTGCAATTGGAGATGAATTAACAGCAATTGTTCACCGACGTGTCGCATTTAAAAAATCATTTCCAGCAATATCAACAGAACTGACTAAGAGGCTTAACACTGGGAATTTGAGAGTATTTGAGTCTATCCAAAGATCGAATGATGAAATCAATGAGATGCTTGCGATGAACCCGTATCAGAATAAAAATCAACTAGCATTTAAAGAAGTCGACCTAGGATTGTTAAGAGGACTAGTTGTTTTTAGTGAAGATATTTACCAAACATACGTTATTAATTTGGTTAGATCTGCCCATGAGTTAATTAACTTTGACGTTAGCCAAGCAGTATCAACAACGGAGTTGATTAAATGGCAGTCATGGGTGAGGTCGTATGATGATTTATATGCAGATGCCGAAGATGTTCTGCTAAAAGCGAAAGAATTTTATTCGCCAGACAACCTGGCATTGATTGCCAAGCTAAGTGCACCTGAGTCAGAGAAACGTCTTTTCGACAAATTCGACGTCAAGATGCTGGATGGAAGTATTAATCAAGCAAGATCTTTGCAAGATTTAAGCATTACCAATGGCAAGCCTAAATTAAATCGCAAGGAAAGAAGGCAATTACAATTTGGGTCAGTCGATTTACATGGCAAGGTATCGAACAAGGACTTTAAAAGCCAGCTTTAATATCGCAATATCAACGTGGGCGGCCGCTAAACAAATGAGTGGCTGCCCAATCATATGACTAGCCGAAAACAAAGCACAAGATTGCGGTTAGCAAAATATCCGTATTATATGATTGATAGTTGCTAAATATGACCACTTTCAATCATCTCAATCAGGGTTGAAATATCTACCCCGTAGTGAACTACAGTCTCTTTTCCCTCAGCTAGAGATTTAATAATCTGCTTTTTTAATGCGCCTTCAGCAAATAATACCTTTGCTCTTAACGCTTCAAAGCTGTAACCCCTACCTAGCCTATTTATTATTCCATTTAAGTTATTCAGTGACTCGGTATAGCCGCTGGTCAATGAGCAATTTTCTTCGGCTAACTCTGTATCTTTGCCATTATCCCTATCGAAGTAATTAAGGATATAAGGTTGCCAGTTGTGCCAAGCGCTGATTAAATCTGAAAATGAATCTATTACTTCTGGTGCGATCGATTTTTCCCATGAGGTGTATTTAGCTAAAGCCGCCTCTTTAGATGTTGCATCGTATATCTTAAAAAACTCTTCCTTTAGACGATAAGCAGATCCTAGCTCTGGATATTTATTTAACCAGCCCGATAGAGTTAAAGCTTCTTTGTCATTTAGATCTGACTCACGCTTTAGCAGCACCACTCGATCATGCATTAAACCTCTACGTTGCTTGGGCGTTAAAGACAGTCTAAAGATCTTTCTAAAACGGTCCAGTGCCTCGTTCACCATTTTAACCACATGATGTCTATCAATAATGATCTTCGCTTGAGGTAGTGCAACTTCAATGGCATCTTTAAGTGGCGCCCACATATCCATTGCTACATATAGAATGTGCTCGTGATCATCTAATTGGGATAAGTAATTAATGACGGCATCTTTGTCTCTATTAGGTAGTAGCTCAACGATAGTATTGCTTTTGATATTTGAAATTACGCTACGCGGCTTAATCAGATGTATCTCATCTATCCCCAACCACTTAGGCGTTTCAAACCTGACTGTGCGCTCAAGTTCATTAACATAATCACGAAAGACTAATCTAACAGTCGCTTCATTAATCCCAACATCCTCTGAGATGGATGCAAACGTCCGCCTAACCGCCTGTTTACCAATCCATGATACAAGGCGATTCGTCATTAATCGCTTTACGTCAACATCAGGCAGGGATTCATAGAATGTTTTATTGCATGATTTACATTGAAAGCGTTTTGTATCAACGTTAATCCCAACATGCTTTCCGTGCATAGGCAGGTCTTTAATCATTTGCCGGCGATGACCAAACCCAACTAGATTAGCAGATTTGCAGTGAGGACATTTATTAGGGTGATCCTTAGTTTCAGTTTCTATTTGATAGTCATGCTCAGCTTCTTTAAGTAGCTTGACTATATATGAAGGAAGGTTGAGCATGTTGACAGGCATTATTCACCTGGAAGTACTAAGTTTTTAACTTGATTATTAAAACCCCATATAACGTTGAATTTTGATTCTATAGAGTTTAGTAAAGCTTTCTGGCTGTTAGCTAATGGTTGCAAACTTCTGCCTGATGCTGTTTTAATCTGCTGATTAACAGCTAATAAAGCTTTAACATCGTTAACAATTGCATCATGAATAGCTTTGTCTTTAACATTGCCACGGATATCTAAAAATGGCACTGGAATATCATTAACAACAGCGCTACCTCGCGCATACCATCCTCCACCAAATGGGCTTCCACGCTTTCTTGCGAAAAATTCAATGGCCCTCTGATTCAATAAACCTAAAAAGAATTCAAGAGCGTAGCCATTTTTTGGCGAAGTTAATGCAACTTCGCCTGCTGTACCACCTGATGCATAAGCAACCCCAAACGTATCCAAACCGTATTTATCCCCTTTTTGATTTACGGAGTAAATAATCTTTGGAGAGAGAAACACAGCTTCAAGAGCCTGGTGTCTTCCGTAAGCATAAAAAACACCAGCTTTTGGAGAGGGAGAGACACTTCTCTTTAACAGTCTAGCTTTATTTGAATTTAAATAAGCCATCGCATTTGGAAACCTTAGCATCATATCTTTTGGTTCAATTGCCACTGGCTTCCCTGTTGAAGTTGACAGCTCATAAGGGAAAATCATCAAAGCATCTGCATTAATTGACTGGTAAGAGACTACTCTAGTTGAATCATTAATATATGGTCTTGTGATTGATGACTCGATGCTCCAATTAACACCATTTTTTGTAAAATTAATATAGTTGCCATTAACGGTGTATTGATCAATTAAATATACGTCGTTAGCGCTAGTTTGTATGCCATTTTTAACGTTGATTAGTTTTGATAGCGGTACTGACTTAAGCATTAACTTATTTAAAACAAGCGCCTCATTTTTATCAGTTGGGAATACCCATGAGGCACTTCCAGAGTTTTTTAGGAAAGTAGCGGATAGATTAAATCCAATATCCTGTGGATTGGTAAGAAAATCCTGATAGTCATTTACATGTCTGTAATGTAAATCAGTTGCGCCATTTTTAGATAATATCAACAAACAAACATAAGCAGATTTACCCTCAAAAAGCTTCTCATTACCGAAGTCAACGATTTGAGATACAAGGTCATGCTTAGAAAGAATGCCCCTGAGTTTTTCGCCAGACTCTATAGTTATCCATTTATTTGGGACAACCATACCCAACCAAGCCTCAGTTTTCATCTTGGATATAGCTAGCTCAATGAATACAAAATATTTATCAAACTGCCTACGTGCGGAAGCATAATTCTTTTTATAATAAGCCACCTCATCAGCATTTTCAGACAACATTTCCTCAGTTTTTACATAAGGTGGATTACCTACGACGATATCAAAATCAATTGGAAGTGTAGTTAAAGTCCAATTAAGTGGTTGCGTTTTATCAAACACGCCTCCGGACGTGTGTTGGAAATTGAGTGCATTAACTACTGTGTTCCCATGAATAATATTATTATCCAAGTCTGGCAGTATTTTCGTTTGAGCTGCGGAAGGTAGCGTGTCTTTAGTCTCATCTTCAAGTAAGCGGACCATTAAGCTGAATCTCGCAATCTCTACAGCGTTGTAATCAATATCACATCCAAATAGGCAGTTACTTAGAATATCTCTTTTAACAGTAAATGCTAATTTGTAGTTATTGTCAGTTACACGATAAATCAGCGAGTTGTTACCTTGAGCCTGCAGCACTCTAATTACCGCTTCAATCATTTCATCGAATGCCTGCAGAAGGAACCTGCTAGAACCCACAGCCACATCAAACACATGTAGTGACTTGATTGAATCCATCGTCAAAGGTCCCTGCAGTTTTATCTCCGTGAATTTTGAATGGAATACCCTACGAACCACTTCATCAACTAAAGGCTGAGGAGTTGTTACAATCTCGCGGTGAACATATGCAGGCTTTGCTTCAAGTGCAACCGTACCATTTGCACGAAAGGCAAGTTGTTGACCTAAAAACAACTCGTAAACTTGACCAAGGAAGTCTGCATCAAGAACACCGAAGCTATATGGTGAATTAGGGGTATAAACCTCATCGACAATACCAATGAATATGTCGGCATCAATCTCATAAGTATCCTGAAGTCTGTCCTTTGTTACGTCGAATAGACCTGTGTTGTAACGATCATCCAGGCGTTTGAATAACGTTCTAAGCTCAACAATATTTTTTGTATTTGCTACATTACGTAAAACATATTCACCTTCAATTCCGCGATCCTCACACATTCTAATAAATATAATACGGTTAATTATTTTTTGTGTGAAATCGGTTAACTCTTCAATGGTTAAATTTGGATAACGTGAAAATAGGTCTTGGGCAATCCGAACTCTCCAGTTATTTATGCGATTTAAAAATGAAGCGTTAGCTGGGATTGATCCAGTTGCAGTACTTTTGAACTTAGCCTCGATTGCTCCAGCGGCCACCTCATCACGACCAAGAACCTCAATAATATCGTCAAATCTTGAGATGAAGCTATCGTAGTTAATAGTCATCAAAAGCCCTACATCAGCCTTGTCATTCGCTTTAGGTTCCAGTTGGGCGTCATAAATACTTAAAGTGCGGAAGTTAGTCAGAACTGCTATGCGGTGTCCCGCCGTATACCCATAACTTCTTACTTGAAAAGCGCTATCTTTATTGATGCAAATATCAACAGATGGTCTTTTTGCTTCAACGAAAAACTTACGTACAGTTGCGATTCTAAAGGTATAGTCAGGTTTCTTTGTCGTGCTTTCCGTTTGATGTGACTCTTCACGAAGAACATCTCTCTGTGCACTTGGTAAGCCGACTGAATTGTCCATTTGCCAACCAAGTAAAGAAAATAAAGGATCAATAAACTCTACCCTGACCTCTGTTTCTTGGTATGAGGAGGATGATGAAGTGTACTTAAATTCGTCAGCCTTAAAACGATTTACAAGTTTTTCTAATTCAGTTTTAATCTTATTCATATTATTTTTCTATAACTGTTTCAATTACGCCAAGTAAGCGTTGACGACGTGAGCGAATGTGTACCCAAGCCTGATGAATAATGCGACAGTCATCATCACTTAGTCCAGATGCCGCTAAAATTTTACTATCTTGTACTTTAAATAACTCATCTGGATCATGTTGCTGAGATATTTTTAAATCAAGCTCAAATAGATCCATATCTGAGACATCAACTACTGGAATCAACAATTTCTCAATTTCAGATGGCACCATCTCAAGTACTCCACCACCATAATGCCTACCCTCCATTTCGGCAGTTAAGGCAGTTAAGCTATTAATAAAACAATATACCAAATTTTCCGGATCAACTTTTGACGTAATACGATACGCGGTGTCAGTAGTATAAGCTTTTGCACTATTTAATATTAATCTAGGATAGTTGTGAGCTCGCTTCAACATTCCAAGTTCTGTAACATACACCGAAGGAACTGAATACCATGGCTTTCTGATTCTACATTTATATCTAGTGTGAATTTTTTCTTTTTCACCCGTCAAAATATATTCTTGAGTGCCTTTATTTAATTCATCAAAAGCCACTTTTCCAATTGATATGAAATTGGTTGGCATGCCTTTTTCCGCATTGCCATAATGAACATCTTGACTATAAATAATGCCTGGACAATGTCCGCTACGCCCAAACATTGGCTTCGCATGTTCATGAAGCTCATATTTTGATACAGTATCGTTATCTACTAGAAAGAACTTGTTTGCACCTGTAACAATCCCAACATCAACTTCTGCTATTTCTGAAAATTTCTTTATTGACGGTAGTTTTCTAATGCGCTCGAATACCTCAAGCTCTTCCTTATCCAACAGAACCTTCATCCATTTGCCGTTCAAAACATTACCTGAGATATATTTTGCTGAGAAAAATATTTCTTGAGGATCTGTTTTTAGAAAATCATTATTTGGCGCAGCCACAACAGCAACGCCTTGCGAAGGTTCGCAGTTGTCAATTTTCCGCTGAACCATTAGAAGGACTGTGCCTTGAAGCGCGTCTTCAAAAAGCAATTCATTTGGATCAATCATCAGTATGCGTGAGCATTGATCCAAAAGGTATGTGCGTAGTGACATAGCGTGAAGTACATGAAGCAGCTCTGAAGGGATTACCATTCCAAGCTTCCCTCCCGGCTTAAGCATGGCAACACTAGCAATCACAAATGGTACCCAAGCATTAGTATGCTTTGTGAAACTTAAATTATATTTTTTAAAGATTGATTCTGATAGTTTTTGATCTTCTTCATTCAGATACTGATAACGTATGTATGGAGGATTCCCAACCACAGCATCGAAGGTTACTCCTTCATCTAAACGATCCAATCCCCATTGAAGGAAGTCGCAATTTATAATATTTGCTTCAATATCATCATTAAATTCCACTTCGCTTCGAGCTTTATTGGCTTCGGCTTCCAAAAGCTCAATACCAACAAATTGCATTTTGTGTGGAGCTTCACCATTAATTGCTCTAATGAAAGACCCATCACCACAGCTTGGCTCCAATACACTTTTAGGACTGTCCTGCAAAATCCATCTTGCTAAAAAGGACGCAATATCAGGCGGAGTATAGTACCCACCTCTTAGTTTTGTTGATGATTCATTTTCTTTAAAATTCATAGAACATCCTTTTGGGCGAGCCAGCTACCATCGTGATTGATTTGCAAAAAAACAATAATAAATCAATCACATAATATGGTTTAACTATACATTAAATTATTGAGTACGTCAATTACAAAAAACGGTTTGTATGTATAATTACAAAAATGGTCACCAATCACTTATGCCGGAATTCGAAAGTGGCAGTCAACCGCGTTCTTAGATCAATTACTTTTTATTGATTCACGTACAAGCAATTAGATGATATGCATCGACAATGGTGTTGATGCATTAATTAAGGAGCTGATCATGTCAGAACTTTTTGTAAGGGCAATTATATTTTGCTCGCATTGGTGGGTGTTTAGTTTTTTTATAGTCGATCTTCTGAGGCTTAGCAAGCTAGGCTTGCTTAACTAATAAAGGGGCAGGAGGGATTAAACCCCTCCTTTCTTGCTGGATATATTTATAAAACTTAGTTGGAGATTAATAATTGAGACTCATCATCAGAGAGATTTAGTTGTTTATATTTCTTCGTCTTGCTGATTAGTAGCCACCTAGTCACAAAGGGGCGAATTATAGTTCTAATTTCATAATGGACTAATATTGATAATTTAAAAATCAAAAATCTAAGTACAGCCTGTAAAATTGATCTCAAGGTATTTATTTAATTTGCCAAATCAACTGTAAACTTCTTCTTATAAATATTAAATCATCGAGAGGTAATTAATGGGCATTGTTTCATTAGATCAAAAGATACAACGACTTCATTTCGATGAGTTCGGGATGGACAATAAAATTGTTTTTGCTTTTTTCGATAAGCTTGCCGCCAACGATAGAGATGAAACATTGTACAAGGCTATTTACATTGGCGTATTAGCTCTCATGGAAGATCGGCTAGCCACATTCTTATCAAAAACCCAAAATGAACTTGGAACTGAGCTAGAGAGTTTGAAACTTCTTTTTGATATGAAAAAAGAGCTTTTTTATAAAAGTTCAGTTAAAGGGCTCGTAGCCGAAGATGATGTCACAGAAGCTTTAAATCAATATTTTATAGATAAGAAATTAAAGGATATTGCCCACCAAACAGGAAATACCGCCGGAAAAATTAAGCGCAATAAAACCGGAGATATAGTCTGTAAGGTGGATGGAGTAGATAACTTAAAAATTGTGGTTGAATGCAAATTTGATAAATCTATTCGGCTTGGGGACATAGAGTCGAGAGAGATTTTTTCTTCCAAAACAGATACAGCATGGAGTCAACTTCTTGAGGCAAAGGTTAATAGAGAAAGCAAAGTATCGATAATTGTTTTTGATGCAGCATTTGTAGATAACTCAGTCTTAAATTATGTTGAGTCTGTTTCATTTATTCATGGAATTGGTTTTATTGCAATTGTTGACTCCCAAAAAGGGGACTATTCAAATCTTTTTATTGCATATAGGTTAGCACGAGATATTGTACTAAATGCCTCAGATTTTAACTATGATCCAAAGATACTGACTTTATTGGTTAAAAGAATTATCAAAGATATCAATAGTCATTTCACAATCCAATCCTTAGTACATAAGAATATAGAAACTAATAAAGAAATATTAAGGCAGCTACAAAAGACCATGCTATTAATGGAGTTTAATGAAAAGTACCTTCGAAAATTCTTATCCGAAGGTACTTTAACTGCGCAAGATTTATTGGATTTTTACGAATCCGATGAGGTTAGGGAAAATTATAAGTCTGTTGAAGCAAATATTAAAAATATGTTAACGGAAAATTAACGTTTCTCGTATTCATATGTTTTCTTAATCTCACGGTTCAAATAGCTTCCAATCGAGGTTGCATCTCTCAACTCACCAAAGAGATGTTGTGGCACATTCAAATAGGCATAATGAGTACCATTTTTAAATATAACGTGAAGTTCGCTCGTTCCTTCATCGTAGCCAATTTGTTCAACATTAGATGATTCTACATAGATCATATCTGGCATAATTTTTCCTTAAGTCTTGGTTTTAGTTGATTGGGTTCGCCAATTTTCCACAGCTTCAGTATAGAATTTTGGGTCAGGTCTATCTGTTACCTTCCATGTTGCTGCTAGATCAGGGTCACCCCCAATTGGTTTATTTTTTGCTCTATTGAATAATATTCTTGATGGGATTGGCATGGCCTCGCCAATAACAAGTCCCTCTCCTGTGCGTAAAGATGGCAGCATTGCCGCTAAATTTCCCAAGTCATCAGGCATTGCTGAACTCACTTTAGTACGGTCTGCTCCATTATTCATTCTCAAGGCAATCATAGTTCCACATTGACTAAGCGAAGTTGAATCAATTTCAGATGGTCTTTGAGTAACTATCAAAAGTCCAACACCATACTTTCTTCCTTCTTTTGCAATTTTTGTTATTGTTCTGTGAGCGGCTGTTTCGCTCCCTTCTGGCAAAAAGAGGTGTGCTTCTTCCAAAACCATAAGTAATGGTTGTTTTTTTCCACTAATCGGTAATTTACCTGACCAGAACAGCGTGTCATACACTATTCTCAGTAAAGTACCTACGATTGTGGATGTTATTTCCGACGGCAACCCAGAGACGTCTAAAACTGTAATTGGGCGATCATGGCCTACCCAAGTTGCAACTAATGCATCCAAATCTTTTAATGTCTTCCCGTCTTCATCGGGTGAGTAATCGGGGCCAGGGCTGAATAAGAAGTCAAAGCTTGAATCCCTTAATCTACTTTTCAGTATTTCCAATGCACGACTTATATTTCGTCTTGGCCCCTGAAAAGGGGCATTGTTAGTTGTGCTATGAGGAGGGTATATATTTGATTTTAATGTATTAAAATCACCTATTTCGATTAAATCTTCTTTAGTTGGGGTCTTGTCCTTTAGAGTCACGCGTTCATAATCATCAAAATCAAACCATAACTTCTTAAGATTGAATGGAATTGGTGAGTCAGCTGAAATAAGATCGGCCTCAAGGGGATTGGATAATACTTTTGCCGACTCTCTCTTCCTTGCCGTTATTTCATCACGAACTGAGGTTACATTATTTGGAGACATTTCTCCTAAAGTAACACCCATCAACTCATCAAAAGGTAAAGCCCAAAATGGAACATATAACGGAGACTCTCCTTCATCAGGAGAAATTTTAAAAACATAACCGTTATTTTGAATTGTTGAGCCATATTCGCCATGTGGATCAATTACTAAAACTCTGGCCGCCGGGAAACCTTGTTGGCTAATTGCCTCTAGTAATACTGCTGTAAGATTGGACTTCCCTGACCCTGTTGAACCAACTATCGCGCAATGTCGAGTCACAATTTTACCAAGATCAAGTTTAGCAACTATTCCCGATGAGGCGGCTATATTTCCAACAGATATACTAGCCGTATTTTCAATTGAACCGTAGATCGTTTTTAGGTCATCAACAGTTACCAAATGCACTTCGTCACCAACTGTTGGGTATTGGCTTACACCTCTCTCAAAATGCCCTCCTAATGCTTCACCAAAAAGAGTTACTGATATCCAGCGATTATTATTACCCTCTGCTTCAAGTAAGGTATTCACTGGAGCAGCAGCAGCTCCCACCTGAGTACAAATAGCGTATAGATGATTATAACCAAGCGGTATTCTGAAGAATGCTCCAATTTGACCTATTCGATATGACTCCCCATCAACAAGTATTAATGATGAGCCAAGGTTTTCCCTTAACTTTATGCTAACAACTCCACCGCTAACTGATTGCACTTCACCAATAAAGGTTGGCTCTGATCTGCTCATGTTCTGTCCTCAAGCATGCCTTCCATATTTGTCAAAAAGGAACAGAAGTAGTTAAAATCTCCTAACCTCATTTGACCGGTTAATGCCTGGCTGTCTTTATCAATTACTGCATCACTATCAAATGCAATGTCGAGAAAGTTGGCAGTTCTTTTGTCGACCTGATCTTTTAATCGCCATACCCCCCATTGCCCGCGCAATACCCCGCCATTTCTTCCAAGAACTATGAAATTTGGCCTCCCAATTGCTTGTTTAACAACTGGTGAGTCTTCACTTAAATTTTCAAACTGAAGGGAGATAACATGAGTTAAAGGGTGATTATCCAATGCGTCATAAATAACAGAGTCTAGATGTTGGTCTCCAAAGTTGTATCCGGCTGTTACGAGCAGGGAGCAATCATGCTTAAGGACTCTAATGAATCTATCTATTAATGCTTGATAAGGCTGCTTTCTTGACTCATCATACTTTTGATGCGATGGAAGAATCATTTCACCATCTGTACAGCCCGTCACTCTAATAACCCTTTTACCATCCGATGAGTTATCTAGCTTCCAATTTATAGATCCATGAATTTTCCAAAGCCGAATCCAGTCATTCGGAGGCATCATCTTGCTGTTTTCAAAACAATCTCCGTTAAAAAAAGGCTCGTGAATTCCTGTAAATCCATCAAACACTGGCACTCTGGCTTTTTCTAATGATCGCTCAATTAAAATATCATAGTTTGTTGTAAAAATTTCTACAGGTCTTTTTCGAGAAATTTGTTTAATCCATCTTGAGAATTTCTTATGTGGGATTGAGTTAGGAATGTTCGCCTCTGTTGGCGAAGCAACGGTATTAATTGTTTCTCTAATTGAACTTTCAAAATCTTGAAGTTCAGTTTTGTTTAAACCTAAAGTGCTATCTTTCGGGCCAATTGCAGAAATTTTAAATCTGACTCTTGATAAAATGCTCTCTATATTTGGATCGATTCCATTGAGCTTGCATTCCTCAATAACTTCATCCCAAGCTGATGCGTATTTTTTACCTTTAGCTTTTACCTTATTGCCACACTCTATCGTCAAAGCTATTACCGCTGGAATTAGTGGCATATAACCTCGTTTACTGCCAGGTTCAGCTTGTGGTGCAATATTGATGGAAGCTGAGGTTCCTGCGCCAAATAAAAAAGCTAAAGTCTGATCGTGCGTTGCCAGGTGATTTCTAAGTAGCTGAATTGCGACTAAAGGATCAAGCTCCATATCTCCCCATTTCTTGAGTTACTAGTTAAGTATTTATTTTTTCAACGTTGATTTTATACCTAAGGAATACTACTACATTTTAACTTAACTAATTATGTACAGTTATTGAAAGAACTCCAAGTTTTAAAAAGCTATACTGGACTTCACCCCGTTTCAATAGACATATCATAATATCGAAACAGGAGCGGAGAGTTAATTATGAAAGGCATCAGATATACTGCCGAATTTAAGGCTGAGGCTAACTAATAATTTCATTTATATCCAAGTTACCATGTGGACTAAAACCGCTAAATATCAGCGACCTGCTGCAAAGAAAGTTATCAGTGGGTTCAAATAGTAATTGCTGGTCAATTTTAATGAGAACACTCAAATAGTTTTAAGAGGGATAGTAATGACTGGCATAGATAATAAAAAAATGACCATTTTGGAGCGTATTAGAAAAGACCCATTACTACTTAGCGCCTTGCCGGTCATTGGTTCATTTATTGCGTTTGCATTCGATATGGGAATACTCGATTACTTTGACATACCCACCGAGTACGCAGAAATCAATTTTTACTCAATCTATTCTGGAACTGTTGTTTCTATAATAGTTTTTTGCGGATTTTGGATGTTATTTGCCTTAGGGGCTGTCTTCTCTTCCAATAAAAATATTTACTATAGAGCAGCTAGTTCAGCAGCACCCCTCAGCATATTGGCTATTAGCTTGTATCTCATGTTTCTAGCAGATCTGCCAATATGGTATGCATTTGCTTGTTATTTATTCTTCATAGCGTATATCTATCTACAAGCGTTACTAGCAAAGGATAAGAGCTCAACATTTAGTGAAAAGCTAGAAAACATTATAGAGCAGAGTGAGCAACCCTCTATATCCCCAAGAGCTAAACTAAAAACCGCAGATCGCTTTCTCCTTATTGCTGTCGTTCCGTTTATTGTATTTATTGCACTAACAGGAACTATTATGAGAATTGCATATATTGCTGCGGAAGGAATGGAGTTGTCCTTCATCAAAGGGGACAACAATACCATCGTATTCAAAAGAAATAATGACCTATATATACTAAAAAGATTTGACCCAGACACCCATATTTTAGAGCACGAATTCACGCTGAGAAAATTAGATAGCAATCAAATTGTTTTAGTTAAAGCCAAGCTCAATCATCCCTTAGTTACTTCTGAAAAGGCCAAGCTTAAAGAGGAGCAAAGAGCTACTAGGGAAGCGCAGACAAAAACAATTTCAAATTTTTTTAAAAGTATATTTTGATTTTCAGTCGACAATTGTTCTCAAATGCTAATTACTAATGTGAATGCTTAAATTTATTTCCGTTGCCGTGCTGATTAAGCTCTTCTGTTTAACGTCCTAATTTCACACTACTAATGACGTTTGAGCTGCCATTCCTTCCTGAATAAGATGAAGATTTTTTACCTTAATTAATAATATATAAAACATATAGTTTATTATTCACATTAATAAATTACGTATACAAGCGACGATGAATAAACTCAAAGGATTTTCTTTAATTGAATTAGCCATTGTATTAGTCATCGTAGGCCTAATCGCTGGTGCTGGATTGGGTGTCACTAATGGCCAAATTCAAAGTGCTAGGATTTCAAATACCAAGCAAAAGCAAGAGGCTATCAGACTTGCGTTAATCAACTATATCTCAAGAAATAATCGTTTACCTTGCCCTGCAATAGCTAGCCTAGCGCCTGGGGTGGCAGGTTATGGAGCAGAAGTTGTTGCCCCTGGTTTATGCACAGGTACTATCGTTAATGGCAATGTTGCCACTGGGGTCCTACCCTGGGTGAGCTTGGGACTTTCAGATGAGAATGGTACTGATGGGTATTACAACCGCTTCACCTATGAGGTCACCTTAAGTGCTACTGCCAATATGACTTCCAAAACCATTTCTGGGTTAAAAGGAGCTATCTCTACTCATACAGGCACACCTGCAGCATTAGGTGCTCCGGCAACTGGCAACCAAAGCAACGATTGCGCAGCAGGTCAAGTTTACAATCCATGCTCAGCAGTTGTGGTGATTATTTCACATGGTAGTAATGGATTAGGCGCATATACCAGAGATGGCGCTCAAATAGCATTACCTACTGGCGCAGACGAAATTGAAAACACAAATAATGACAGTAAGTTTGTGATTAAGGATTACTCGACCAATGCAGCCAACCCCTTTGATGACATTATTATGCCTCTGTCTGCGACAGATTTACTTTCATCACTAACAACGAATGGTAGCTTGAATAACTATACATCGGTGATGAGTGGTGATTTTTCCAGTATAGAAAATGCTATCGTTACGAATGCCATAGCCTATAAAACTGCTCCAACTGGCGCATATCAATACCCAGTACCAACATCCGTTTCAACGCAAAACTTACCACCAAGCTCAGCAATCGTATATTTACCAGCCTCATTAATGACTGATCCTTGGGGGAAAGCTTATACTTATGCAATCATTAGTGGTGCTCCATTAGCAATAATGGCCAACTCCCCATACCCGAATCAGCAAGGCGTCTTTTCTATTACCTCAGCAGGGCCAGATGGTGTTGCAAATAACAATGATGATGTAATTGCTGTATTTAGTGTGGGTGATTTTAAAAACGCTATTACTAAGAATCCTTGGTAGCTCCATGATGACTAAAATGAAGGAAATAATATGTTAGCCAAGATTGGTGCTAGATTTTATCGTTCTATCCCATTAATTCCAGTCTATTGTAGCCTGTTTATTTTTATTGCTGTTTTCTCGCCAATAACTTGGGGTGCGTCTGGTTTCATTACGAAAGCGCTTTTGTTAGCGTTAGGGCTTGGGATTGCTTGTGCTTATAGCACAACAATTTTTGTGGATGAGTATTTGAAGAAGGATTAAGTTCTGATACTTACGCGCGCTTGTGAGTGAGAAGATTGCTGATTTTTTTATTTTAAGAAGATTTTTTCGCTTCCAAATTTTGTCGGATATAATCAGCGGCCTCTTCTTGAGGTAAATCATCAATAGGTGAGCTTTCTCCAGTCCATTTGACCTTAGCCATGGTCGCAGCATCAGCCACTTTATCTTGCTCTGCTAGCCAATTGATATGATCTTTATAGATCTTTTTCATGCGCACGAGATGTACAACTAAACGCACGATTAGGTAAGCAACAATTCCCATCAACACCAAATCTAGCCTCAGCCAGAAAGTTTTACATTCATAGGTATTTAACGGCAAATTTACACAGGTTTTAGCGTGTGCAAAAGAAGCCTGAGTGTATTGCCAGAAACTGGCAAGTGTATTAGAAGACTCCAATTCGATCATCCCTTATTAACATGCGAATGTCACTAGTGTACTTTTAATTATATTAATTATCAATAAGCCAGCAATTATTACACATAATGCTAGCAACCATCCGAACACGCCAAAAGTGTTAATTTGAATAACCGCAAAGGTTAGAAACCCAAAAAGGAAGAGTACCGCCCCTTTTGCAACATTATTATTTTTATTCGCCCTATATTCTAAATAAGCACCCAAAGCAAAAACAAACCACACCGCGAGGAACGCAGCCCAAGGATAGCTTTTGACAAAAGGTTTTAGGAAGTCAATCATTTGCGGATTTAGGTTCATCAGGTCGCTCTAATTTATTTAGAGCTTCATTTTTATCCATTAATAGCTCCTAAGTAGGTATAAAAATGGACATCAGTTCATGCCGCATCCACTCATTCATCCCCTTTTTCTAATTAGGAAACAATCCAAATGCTCATGCAAAACAAAGCAATTAAACAAGCTATAGCATACGTTCTTATCTGGAGGCTATTGTATTGATAATTCTGAGAACTCAATCACTCCATAAATACCAACAGATGAGGTTATTCTCGCCAAATTTTTTTGAGATTTCGAACCTGAGTAAGGCAAAGCTGGTAGCAAGTCCAACTCTGTTTTATACCCATCTGTTGAAATGTCTTTGTTAAGTATTTTGAGTTCATAAATAATATTCTGAATTAAGAAGTCATTCAGTTGGCATCTTGATACGCCATCGAATTTAATTGTTCTTTTTTTACCATCAAACGCCAAGTGCAGCTCAAGAGTTTGATCAACAATTACTATCCCTTCGACAGACCAATCATGAAATGCATTGAAATCACCTAGAATGTCATGCATATTATTTCTCCAACAATATACTGATGCTGTTAGAGGGCGTTTATTTCGTGAGACAAACATACCATCTAGGCCGCAACCAGTTATGGACTTCCATTACAACCTTATGCGAGATTGTAAATAATTTTGTGCAAACGTCGTTTGAAAGAAGCTGCTATTTTTGTGAAGCGGCTGCGTTTATATCATGACAAAGTGCTTTCAAGCTTTTGGGGCAACTCTGAGCATTCTCTGCAATCTGGTTCAAGCGCTCTTCTGGAACAGTTTCATCAATATGCTTAATAACAAATTTACCAAAGTCTGGATCACTCTTAATTAACTTACCAAGTTGGGAAATACTCTTCCAGCGCTCAGTGAGTAAGACGCTAACAGACTCACTAAACCCCTCAGCTATTGAAGCATCATCACAATGCGCATAAAGTTTAAATTGTTTATGAAGTTGAACCCATGTTTTAGCCGTTGTAGCCGCAGATTCTGCTACTTTTGCGTCTTGTAGAGAGCATATATGGACGTCCGCCAATGCAGCATTAGGAATAGATAGTAAGACAGATATATACGTACTTATTGTCAAAAAACGTTTAATAATCATTGCAATACTCTTAATGTTCGGAATGGATCAGTAGTGCTAGGTAAACAAGGCTGAGCACTTTAACTATTTTCTTCTTTTTTTGTAATTGCAATTAAATAAAAAGTCAAAAGTGTTGTAATTGCTATTAAGATGCTGTAATCAAGGGAAGTAAATTTAAGAAATAATACTAAAACAGCACACTCAAATCCCAGTAAAAGATAGCAACCAAAAATCTTCTTGCATAACTTAGTTAATGGTAAGACCAATCCAATAAGATTGGCACATAAAACTAATGCGGAAAGTAACAAAGCATTTTTTAATAATGAATCACTGTGAGACGCTTTAATTGCCTCATAAACTCTAAAGTCTGTAAGGCTGAAGAATACAAATAAAGCAAATAGAAAGATGATGGCGTGTATTGATGCTATTAAAAGTCTAATATTATTTGAGCTCATTTTTAACCTCTATTATGGTAAATCGTTACTACCAGGTGCACCTTTTTCTCTAGGTCCAGCAAATGCATCCAAAGTGCAATAGCTCCTGCAAGAGTAATTTGGACCAGTATTGCCATCTGGATCTGGTTTCTTACATGCCTCCCCTGGCTCATGATAAGGATTATTCGGGCACTCGGAGCACTGCTTAATACATTTCACAAACTTATTATATTTGTAAATAAAATATACAGAGGTGGCAACTATCACGCATGCCCCAGCTATAGCGTTCTGCCCACTTGGGTCAGTAAAGCTCAATGGATTCGAATTCGCATATGTAAACTGATTGCTCCCGCCCGCTAACCCAATCGGATCAGGCGAGAGATACCTCGCCAGCTTAGGTGAGTAATATCGATGCCAATTGTAGTGCAGCCCAGATTCCTTGTCATAGTATTGCCCTGGGAATCTGAGGTTGAGTGTCAATTTATTGCCATCAGCATCTACATCTTCATTGGGAAGTGTATTCCCAAAGGCCTCGGTGTCCCAACGCCATAGCACTTTACCTGCGAGGTTACGTAGCTGAAATGGGCTACCTAAGTGATCAAGGTCTACCGTGTAAACCACTCTGCTTAGCTGATGCACAATCACACCAGTGAGCTTATCTCCATTCCACACATAGGTCATTTGTGGGGTTTGTGCTTGTGCCAAGGTAGCACCACCAGTTTCTGCAATTAAGTGACCTTGTGGGTCATAAAAATAGAAGATGGTGCTTGCGCCTTGTGGGGCAGCACTGGTGGTGACTTTACTGAGTCGTAAACCTTGCTCATCATAGACATAACTAGCCAGCAAAGTGTTATCCGCTTTATGTAGTTCAGCTAACTGATTATAGGCATCCCATACATAACGATAAGTACCGTCATAAGTAATATTGCCTACGGCATCTAACGTTACGGCTACCCCATTCACAGTCGCGAGTCGATCTGTATTGGCGGTATAGGTTTGAGTAGTCCCTGCCCCATTGGTGGTGCGGTTAGCATTGCCATCGAAGTCATGGTTACGTGCACCAGTAGCGCCAGATTCTGTATCTAATCTATCTAAGGCGTCATAGGTGTAGTTAGTTGTACCTGATGGCGTGGTTTTACTAATGGGGTTACCATCTGGATCATATTGAATGGTAAGGTCGGTGGCATAAGCAGCTTGTGGAGTGATAAGCCCAGTAAGTAAACTACATGACAGCATGAAGCCAAATAAAAGGCTCATGAACGAGCGTGCCTGTGCTTTTGATTGACGATACACCATACCCATTAAGCCTAAGCCCATTAGCGCCATCGCCCATGGCGGTAACGGTACATCACCACTAGAAGAAGATCCACCAGTGCCACCACCTGTAGTTGTGGTATCTACCCCTGCTACAGTATAGAGTCTACCTGAAGCATCATAGCTTTGCGTCTGAGTAGATTGCCCCAGTGTTTGCGTACCCACTTGTCCATTGGCGTTATAACTGATGTTTTGGGCAATAGCAGTAAAAAGACTACTAGAGCTGGTTGCACTTAATAACTGCACCTGACCAGCCGTATCTAGATTCGCACTGATAGTTTCAATGGTAGGAGTTATTAGGCCTGTAGAACGATTTGCATTGTTGTAAGAAAAGCGACTGGTAAAGCTGGTGCCAGCTTGACTTCTGGTTTCACTGATGCGATTACCACGGGCATCATAGTCAAAGGTCTTAGTAATGCCTGCATAGCTGATTTGACATAGGTGACCGATACCATGGGTACAGCCTGTCGCAGTATCCCAAGTATAGGTTTTAGTCGTCGCGGCAAGCGTACCTACCACAGGGGTAGTCACAGTCTTAAGGCGATTAAGCGCGTCATAGGTATAAGTAGTCGTAATACCACGTGAATCTAATCTAGTCAGCACATTGCCTGCATTGTCATAAGTGGCGGTGGTATTGCCAGTATCTGATGAGGTTTCTTGTAAGGTGTTATCTAAAGCATCCAGCGTATAGCTGGTGGCAGCACCATTAGGTACAGTGAGTTGAACGAGGCGGTCTAATGGGTCGTAGCCTAAGGCCGTAGGTTTAGCGCTGCCATTCACAGGGTCAATGATTTGTGTATTACGGCCTAAGGCATCTACCGTTAAATTGGTGGTATTGGTCTTTGGTGTAGTACTAGTCTTGGCTTCACCATTGGCATAATAACCATAGTTGCTGCCTGCTTGCGTAATGAGGCCATTAATCTCGGTTTGTAGGCGGTTGAGTGCATCATAGCTGCGGTTAATTTCTTTAGCGGTACTGCCATCGGCATTCAGGTATTGCTCTTTGATACGATTGCCTGAGTTATCCAAGGTGTAATGCACATGATGGTTAGTGGCATCATAAATATCGGTGAGACGATGTGCATCATCGTAGGTGTAATTGAGGCTTGCACCATCAGCAAAGGTGACGGCTTGTAGTTGACCAACATTATCGTAAGCGAAGCTAGTGGTCTTGCCATCGACCGTAGCCGTCTTTAACCATTGTCTTGGGTAGTAGGTATAACTACTCACCGTACTATTGGCATCGGTCATTTGTTCTAGTTGACCATTCGGATTGTAGCGGTTGTATTGGGTCACATGTCCCAAAGCATCTGTCATGGTTTGTAATTGACCACGACAGCCTAGATTGGTGACACTGGGGTAATCGCTGCTGGCGGTGCAGGTTGCGGTATCTGGGTAATAAACGTAAGTCGTGACATCACTGACATCGGTACGTGGACCATCGATCACTTTCTGCAACACCAGACCTGGCACGGTAGTGGAGTAAGTATAAGTAATGGTGGTAGTACGTGTACGACTACGGGCAGGATCGGTTTCAGTGAGGCTGGTGAGATTGCCGTGGCTGTCATAGCCATATGTCGTTGTTTTAACTGGAGTGCCTGTGGCGGTGGCACCAGTATAAACATTCTCAGTTAATGGCAGGCGCCAAGAGGCATGCCATGAGGTTGTGATGGTGCGTGTTTCAGGACGGCTGCTAAGGTCGGCATTGAGACCTTCAGTACGGCTAGTTTCAAGGTTACGGGTTAAATCATATCCATACTTGGTAAGGTAGCCGTTAAAGTCTGTCTTAGTGGCAACGTTGCCGTTAGCATCATAGGTAATGTTGGAAGCGGCTGCACTACAGCCAGAGCCTGCGGGTTGGTTCTGACCAGTGCTCTTGACTACTCCCAGAACAGAAGTGAAGTTGTAGGTGCGTTGGGCACCAGTAGGTTCGGTTACTACTGTAGAGGTAGGGTTGTTGTTAGCGATGTTATATGTTAGGTTACGGGACTCTACACCGCCCGCCAAGTTCTCCGAGTAAGCGCGGCCAGCGTTATTGTATTTGTATGTTGCGAAACGTTTGCCGTTTTCGTCAATAATACCAGTCAGTGCGTTAGCATAGCTCACGCCACTATTGGGTGTTGCCGATATGTAAGCAGCTTCACCATACAGATATGTTTTGATCTTGCCATCCGGGTAGGTGACTGAGGTGAGGTTGTTATTGCCATCGGTGCTGTAAGTGTAGTTGTATACACTCCCTGATGGATCAGTCATGCTTTTTAGATGGTTAGCATCATCGTAAATAAAGTTCAATGAGTTACCAACTGGGTCAGTAACTTGGATTAACAAACCTGCAGACTTGGCAATACTTGTAGGCGTTACTGAGGGACAGTTTGCACTTATGTAATCACAACTATAACTGTAAGTTGTCTTGTTGTTTGCTCTGTCTGTTATAGAAGCTAATTGTCCATTCTGATTATAAGTTTCAAGGTTGTCAGAAACACTATCGAAATAGGTCCATCCAGTTAAATTTCCGGATGCATCTTTCAACATAGTTAGCTTATCAGTAATGTCAGCATCGGTCTTCCAAATATTGTTTGTTATTTCGAAGTAATACATCCTTCCGCCGCTTCGATGAACAAGTGCAGATCCTGCGATTTTGTCGTAATAAACATGTCTAGAAAAACTACTGTTCCATTGATTACCCAATATATCATTGAAAATACCAGATACAGAATTATAGGTTCTGGTCAATGACAAGTTTGATGAAGCTCCAAAAGCATTAAAGTCACCCTCCATCAAGTATTTGTTTCCGCTGGAGAATCCAATTGGGTGAGGCGTAGCATCGCAGGGGTCTGGGTCTGGGACGCTTTTAATAATGGGGTTTCCTGGACAGGCATTAGTTGATTCAAATCCATCGTCACAAAAAAAATGAAGTGACCCGAGAGGGCCTGCTCCTGCAGGAGCGTTATGTGCCGGATTCCATCCTTGACAAGTTGCATCCATGCCTACAAATCCATAAAGATTTCCTGCAGCAATACACCCCTCAAGTTGTGAATGAAAAAATCGAGCGGGCGTAAATTGGATGAATTCATACATAGGAATTCTTGGATAGTAATCTGCCCTAGCAGGGAAAGAATTAATAACTAGTAGTAAGCAAAGTATCTTCAGTACGCTTAGAATCGTATTGTGATTTCTATCTTTTTTTTTCGATAATTGATGAGCGCAAGAGGAGCTCCTTACAGTCAAAAATGCATTTAAACATTCCAACATCTGCATATCATTACCCCACTAAAGACCGCACATAGAAAATTAGAGATATTCTGTATGAGTATTGTTAAGGAATTATTATGGTAATTATTTGAATCTAAAAATTTAATCTAAATATTTAACGCTACTTTATATCCCTTTCCCCATACGTAAGCATATCCTCGTGTGCCTTCAGAAATACTGCTGCGACAGATGTTGGTCTTGGCTTTTGCGCAAGATAGTCTGTGTATATATTTCTACGTTTAAAAGTGCTATCTGGCGTCAACTTCAGAAGTGGCTTACTTACAAGCTCATGAAACTTGACTCGAAACTCAGCTAAATCCAGAAAAATAAAACCTGATAGTTGTTTATATTGTTTCTTCAACTTCTCGGCACTTTTAAATTTATCATTAAACATGGCGTCTTTATACATGCAAGACAACAGTAGCAAGGCATCAACACTAAACTCTTGACCCATGACTAGCTCAGCGAAGTAATCTGAATAATGCGCATAAGGAATTCCCTGTAAACGACTTTGGCCAGCATTTGATGCCAGTCTCCAGGGAGTTAATGGCTTCTGATTGTTTGCCAGGGTCTCCAAAACATCATATAGGAGCTGTCTATTTGTCGTAGGGGTGAAATTGCTATTCACTGTATCCCAGATTAACGAATTGTATTCATCGCAAATCGATTTAAAAAAACCTTCTCCACCGTGATCAGCAATTCGAAGCAAGAAATCTTCTCTAGCTTGATCTTTATAGGGCATATAGCCATGTTTCATCCGATTAAATATTCGCCGGCGATCCAAATAGTCTGGTGCAGTTTTACTTGGGTCGCGAAACAGCATATCCATCTCTCCCTCTGAAAGCTCACTAGCCACTTTCATCCGATGATGAAAAATTTGCGCTCGAAGTATCTGAATATCAGTTAAGTTTGGTCTTGCCATCTTATGAAACTCCACATTTTATCTGCGTTTACTATAGTGTAAGTTTATTCTAAATATTCTCCAACTACCCAATGGTCATCAAGATGCTTATAGTGCGCACTGGGCTCACATAAATTCAATTCTTTAATGCTTGAAAGTGAAAGAAAAGAAGAATGCCCGGAATTTTGAGTTTAGACAAAACATGTTTGAATTTAGGTTCGGCTCGCTGAAACCTAGACGGACTTAGGGTTAGCAGGACCAAATGGGATTAATTGTGAATAATCAATAAGAGGAAAAACAGATGATGCAGAGATAAACCAATGACTTAATTTAGTGCGTAGAAAAGCACAAAGCCCAGAAACCTTTTGCAGAGGTACTGAGCTTTTGAGTGTGCTTTAACAAGTTCGGAACCTGTTAAACATATTCTCTGCTTATGAAATTCAATTGTCAAGTGCTAATGCATGGCCAAGGGTATCGGCTTGCCAAAAATTTGACAGTTAGTTTCATGCCTACGCCAGCCCGCAATGGGCTTGGTGATTCATCGCTTACTCGCGACTGGATCTTTGTGAACGACACAAAGGGCGAACTAACATGGCTGCAATATTTCAACAAACAAAGGCATATAGAGATTTAGATATATTTGACATCATGGATTTAACCGATGATGAGGCGCTGGAGCTAATCAAAAGAATGCGATGGGGTGATGGCGATGAGGTTACATGCCCTGATTGCCAAACGAAAGCAAAACACTACTTTATCAGGACTAGAAAGCAATGGACATGTAAGTGTTGCAACCATCGGTTTAGCGTTACGTCCTCAACACCATTCAGTAATCATAAACTGCCATTGAGAAAAATACTGGCATTGTTATACTTTTTTATCTCCAGCCCGCAAGGGCAATCAGCCAATTCATTTCATGCGCAATTTGGGACTACTCTTAAGACTACATTCCATAACCTTTCAAAAGTTAGGGAGGTACTGTTTGAAACGATGGACTTCTCTCCCATGAGTGGTCTAGTACACATTGACTGCGCGCATTTTTGCGGTAAGCCTAGACGGGCAAACAAGCGTAAGAAAACTGATTCCTTCGTGATCAACAACAAGTTACGAAATCGGAAAGATGGCATTGTGCCTGACAAAAGCACACATCCAGAGTCTTGGAATACTGAGAAATTGAAAAAGCGTAGAATTGTACTGGCAATTTCTCAGGTGGATGTGTCAATTCCATCAGCGCCATTTAGCCCGCCAATAGTAGGTTCAAACCGAACCATTACAATCATACTGAAAGCTGAAAAGGCAGCGACTATATTGCCTATCATTAAAAAGTACGTCTCAAAAAATGCTTTCATCATGACTGATAGTGGAAGTGCATTTCAACCATTATTTCGTGAGTTGGGTATTAATCATAGTATGGTTAATCACACCCAAGAGTATAAGAAAGCCGATGGTACCAATAACAATATGGCGGAATCATTCTTTTCTCGGATGCGTAGAGCGGAGTTTGGGACCTACAACGGAATGAGGCCACAGTACTTTGCGTTTTACGCAGCTGAGTTCTCATGGCGAAATGACACGCGCCACATGACATTGCAGGAAAAGTTTGATGATGTGCTTAAACGTATTTTTACCCGTGAAACCTCAAAGGCATTCTGCAATTACAATCACGGCCATCGACTTGGATTCGAGTATGTGACTCACTAATTGTCTTGATTTTGGGCTGTGGACTTCAAGTGATCAGCTAGTGTCCATAGCCCTTCATCATCTGTTCCCAATCGATGATACCTTTTGATATGCCCAAGAAGGCATAAACGACCAAGAGATTGGCGCACAGAAAATGACACTTGGAAATGAGTAGCAAGCTCCATATCAAACTCAAATTGTTTATTAAACACAAAATTAACAATTTCAGACTTTGGAACAGGTTTATCATCATTCCGTGATCTCAAGTAAGTTAAGACTAAATTATTGATATATCCATGAGGTAACTTAAGTCTTTTTAATTGGGGTCTGATAGGTTTGATGTTTTCAACATCTACCTGAATATTATGAAGCTTGAGTGATTGATCAACGGCGGCTAGGTCTGACTCAAGGGTTTTTAGCTTATCAACCAAGTCTTGCACTTTAGACAGTGCTTTTTTAGTTTTAATAATGTCCCCAGATAGCCTTGCGCGCTTATCAATTAGCCAATTTAGAGATGGTGGAATTCTGTTCGTCATAAACAGTATTCCACCATATTTCAAATTATTGCGTTAGTGCAACTGGGGAAAAAGGGCGATCAGCAACCCTGATATTGGCTAATTAGTGCTTATTGCCGTGCCCATTGCCATTGCCGTGACGGTCATCTTGTCGACCTTCACGATGCTCATCCCTTCTGTAATCATCTCTATGCTCATCACGATGATCGTCTCTATAATCTTCGTGGTATTCACGATGACTTTCTTGGTAACGTGGTGCATATTCTCTGCTGTACCAATCATCCCTAACGAAATAGACACGCTCATCGCACGCATTGTATTCACGGCAATGTCTATCCCAATGTTTGGCATGACCAGGAGGAACACGCAAATAAATTGGGGGACGGGCTTCATAAACACGCTCAATAACTCTGGGCTGAGCATAAATTACACGTGGTGGTGGATATCCACCAATATCAATTTGACCATAGAAGCCTGGTTGCCCAATACTAACAGACACTCCAACATCCGTAGCCTGAGCTGTATCAATAAGACTCGCAGATGCTAATGCAACCAAAATAAGAAAGTGCTTCATGCTTAATCCTAACTGACAAGATGGGGTTACAAGATAACCAAAATATTTAAATAAAGCTAGCATTTGATTACAAGGTATTGTTAGATGCTTGTTGAATAACAACTGCTGATAGCAATAAAGTGGTAATTATTTGATTTGACGATTAAACTTGAATACCTAAAATCTTAATTTATTGCATTTGAGCCAATGATATACGCGGCTAATTGAGATTGGGCAAGCTTAGGTGAGTTTTATATTGGAGTATGGATTAATGTAATAAATAGTTGATTTGTGTTTGCCATCGTGACGTGTATATTCTCGGTGACTCAATACATTCAAATTAATTAAGTTTCTAATTATTTACACAAAGGATTTAGATTGAGAGGCCGCGGCTCATTCCAAGATAAATTTATATCCTCATTTGTGATAGCGTGTTTTATCACACTATCACTAATGGCAATCTCCTTAGCGTTATCAAAAAATTCTGTCGCGGCCACAGAGTGGGTTCAGCACACCTATAAAATTCTATACGCTATTTCGCAAGCCAAATCGAACACCATTGAAATTGAGCTCGACACACAAACTTATCGCATTACTGGCGATGAAAAGCGATTAGCCAATCGCAATCAAATTATTCAGTCAAGAGCTAAGACAATTGAATTTCTTCAGAAAGAAACTCAGGACAATCCCAATCAACAAACACGTTTACTCCAGATTCGTGACGTCATGGCCCAGCGTCTGGCTATTGCAGATCAAATGGTATCAATCAGAAGAACCCAAGGCGCAGACGCCGCTGCCGCCTTTATAGCAACTAAGCCTTTGCAAGAAACCCGAGTGAGAGTATATAAATTATTCAACGATATGGAGAGTGAAGAGCGTGCGTTGTTAAACCAACGCTTAGCCGAGAGGGAGCGATCCAGAAAGGCCAGTGATACTGCCGTGATGGCGGCTGGCATTTTGCTTTTGTCCCTGTTAATTTTTATTTACTTTCTAATTAAGCGGCAATTTGAACAAATTGAGTTGAGTCGACAGAAAACTGCTGAGAGTGAAAGTAAACTTTTAACCACCTTATATTCCATCGGTGATGCCGTATTAACAACCGATACGGCAAGCAAAATTACCAGCATGAATAAAATTGCTGAGTATCTAACGGGCTGGGAAATTATTGATGCCCAAGGTCAGTTAATTCAAGATGTACTACATATCACCAATAAAACCCTTGGCTACTCAGCCAATACGCTCGTCGAAAATGCCATTAACACTCGAGAGATTCAATACCTAGAAAAAGATACGCTACTTATTGGGCGTAATGGTAACCAAATACCGATTGCTGACAGTGCCGCCCCCATTATTGACTCTGATGGCAATCTGAGTGGGGTGGTGATTGTATTTAGAGATATAAGCAAGGAGATGGAAGCAGAGCGGATTATTCGAGAGCAAAACATCATACTTGAGAAAAGAGTACTTGAACAAACGCATGAGCTGTATACCAGTGAATCTAAGTTACGCAGTATCACTGATAATGTGCCTGCCCTAATTGCTTACGTTGATGCAAATCAAAGATATTTATACTCCAATCAAAAATACCGTGAAACATTCGCCCCTAATCAATCCAGCATAGAAGGCATGACTACTCGGGAGGTACTTGGGGAAGAGCGCTATGCGATTGTGCAACCTGACATTATTAAAGCGCTTAAAGGGATAGCGTGCAGTTATGACTGGCAACCCTTTACCAACGTTTGGCACATGGTTAGTTATTTACCTACTATAGAGCCCACTGGCGAGACATCGGGCTATTACGTGCTCATCTCAGATATCACTGATAGAAAGCTATCTGAATTAGAGCTTTATAAACTGACGCATTACGATGGGTTAACGGGCTTGCCTAATTCAACTCAATTTACTGATTCCCTGCATGAAGCTATTGAGATAGGTAACACTTCTAATCAGGGCTTCTCACTCATTCAAATCAATATTGAGAAGCTGAGCGAAATTAATGATGCGCTGGGCTTTAGCAAGGGTGACCAAGTGTTGCAAGAAGTAGCAGAGAGGCTAAAACATGCTGCTGCGCAACCCTATGAAATTGCCCGTTTACGTGGTGATGAATTTGCAATCCTATTAAAAAACTGTAGAGCTAATGAAACGCTTACTTTTATAGATAATATAGAAAAGTTATTCACGCTCCCGCTCTATATCGCTGACATTCCCCTGAATATATCAGTAAGAATTGGACTAGTAACGTTCCCTGAGGGTGGATCAACGCCTCATGATTTATATCGTCATGTTGATTTTGCCGTTCGACAAGCCAAAAAGAGAAATGTGTACTTTACAGCCTATGATCGCACCCTAGACTCCGATAAGCCACATCGGCTGGCTTTAGCTGCTGAACTAAGGCGCGCAATAGATGAAAATAATCTAGCGTTGTTTTTGCAGCCCAAAGTTAACTGTGTCACAGGCGAGGTCTGCGGCGTTGAAGCTCTACTGCGCTGGAATCATCTAGAGCGCGGATTAATCAATCCCATTGAGTTTATCCCACTAGCCGAGCAAATTGGATTAATTAAACCACTGACTCAATGGGTGTTAGTCTCCACCATAGAACTGTTAAACACATGGCAAAGCGCTGGAACAATGCTGCCTATTGCCATCAACTTATCAGCGCGGAATTTGCATGAAAATGACTTGGTGGAAAGGGTTCACCTCCTGATGAAAACTTGGAGTATCAGGCCTAATTCTCTAGAAATTGAAGTTACTGAAAGTTCAGTAATGGAGGATGCCAAGCTTGCATTAGAGGTTTTACATTTATTCCGCGATGAAGGGATTCCATTAGCTATTGATGATTTTGGTACTGGATACTCATCTTTAGCTTATCTTCAACGCTTACCCGTGCAGTTTATCAAGATTGATAAATCTTTCGTTAGCGAAATGTTGGCAAATAATGAATCCTTAATGATCGTTCGCTCAACTATTGATCTAGCACATGATCTTGGCAAAGAGGTGATTGCCGAGGGAGTCGAGACCAAGGAGCACTGGGATAAGCTGCATGAATTGGGTTGCGACATAGCACAAGGTTATTTTATTGCTAAACCCATGCCAGCAGCAGAGTTTCTAACTTGGCTAAAAAATTATAAAGCAATCTCGCCTGATTAATCTCAATAAAAAAGGACCTTCCGCAGAGAGGTCCTTTTTTAATTAGCGCAACAAACTATATTCAAAAACTATATTTATACATTAAATAAGAAGTGCATCACATCCCCATCTTGGACGATGTAAGCTTTGCCCTCTAGGCGCATTTTCCCAGCCTCTTTTGAACCTTGTTCGCCTTTATTTTTAACATACTCATCGTACGCAATCACTTCCGCACGAATAAAGCCACGCTCAAAGTCAGTATGAATAACACCAGCAGCCTGTGGCGCTGTTGAGCCACGCTTGATTGTCCATGCACGTACTTCTTTAACGCCTGCAGTGAAGTAGGTTTCCAGCCCAAGTAGCGCATAGGCCGCGCGAATGACACGATCTAACCCTGGCTCTTCTAATCCCATTTCAGCCAAAAAGAGCGTTTTATCTTCCTCTTCTAAATCTGAAATTTCTGCCTCTATTTTTGCGCAGATAGAAACAACAGGGGCATTTTCTTTAGCGCCCAGAGCCATCACTTTTTCTAATAATGGGTTGTTTTCAAAACCATCTTCATTAACATTGGCGATATACATCACAGGCTTTACAGTAATCAAACATAAAGGCTTAATCACTTGTAGTTCATCAGCGTCCAAACCCAGTGTGCGCACTGGGTTACCTTGATCTAAACATTTCTGCACTTTATCGAGCACCGCACACAAGGCAATGGCGTCTTTATCACCTGATTTAGCTTTTTTGCTTTCGCGCTGAACAGTTTTTTCAACAGTTTCCATATCGGCAAGGGCTAGCTCAGTATTGATGGTTTCAATATCGGCAATTGGATCCACCTTACCTGCAACGTGCACTACATTACCGTCTTCAAAGCAGCGCACCACATGAGAAATTGCATCGGTTTCACGAATATTGGCGAGAAACTTATTACCTAAGCCTTCACCTTTGGACGCGCCAGCCACCAAACCTGCAATATCCACAAACTCGACAATGGCTGGTTGTACTTTTTGCGGCTTTACAATATCAATCAGCGGCTTTAAGCGTGGATCAGGCACCTCTACAATGCCTACGTTGGGCTCAATGGTACAAAATGGGTAATTTTCTGCGGCAATGCCTGCTTTGGTAATTGCATTAAATAGCGTTGATTTACCTACGTTCGGGAGCCCTACAATGCCGCACTTCATGTTTGTTCCGATCTTAAAATTGTGGATTTAATACTATCTTGTCTATTCAGCCAATATGGTTAGAGGCCACACGCCAACTACTTTTTTGTGTGCAATTTTAACATTGCTTCTTCAAACTTACCTGCTATTAGTTGAGGCAAAATGACTATACTTTCATCTATATTGGCTTCTATTGCGCGCATTTCATCGCGCGTGGGCGCGTGCAGTACAAAGTTGGAGACTGCATTTCTATCGCCTGGGTGACCTATCCCCAAACGCAAACGCCAAAAATTGGGAGTACCCAATTGTGCGGCAATATCCTTTAAACCATTATGCCCACCATACCCGCCGCCCTGCTTAAGTTTGACAGTTCCAGAGGGCAAATCTAGTTCATCATGGATAACTAATATTGACTCAGGGGGAATTTTATAAAACTTAGCTAATGCCCCAACCGAGCGACCACTCAGATTCATAAAGGTAGTTGGCTTTAGCGCCCAAACCTCTTCACCTGCGAGCTTAACGCGCCCTGCATGTCCAAAGAACTTGGCTTCTAAATTGAGCTTCTCACCTGTTTGCTGGCAGACTTGATCTACCCACCAGAAACCTGCGTTATGTCTTGTGGATTCGTATTCTGCGCCTGGGTTACCTAGGCCGACGAGTAGTTGGATACCGTTCATAGCTGTATTGTAGTGTATAAATGAAAACGCGCGTTTCAGATTACCGAAACGCGCGTTTATTTACATCAAACCAACTAATTAAGCTGCTGGTGTTTCTTCAGCTGCTGCACCGCCACGTGTTTTTGCAATGCTTGCTACTGCAGCATCGTTACCATGTGACAGTTGTGTAAACTCAACACCGGCTGGCACTTTGATTTCTGACAAGTGAATTGAGTGACCCATTTCAAGGTTAGCCAAGTCTACTTCAATAAACTCTGGCAAATCTTTTGCCAAGCAGCTTACGTCAGCTTCAGTCAAAATGTGCGCCACAATGCCGCCACCGATTTTTACACCAGGGGCGATTTCAGCGTTTACAAAGTGCAATGGCACTTTAACGTGAATTTTTTCTGTTGTGCTAACACGTTGAAAATCAATATGTTGAATAGTGTTGCGTACTGGGTGCATTTGGTAATCACGCAATAATACTGACTCTTTTGAACCATCTAAATCCAAGGTCAAAATAGAGGCGTGAAACGCTTCATGACGGAATTGCATGAATAGCGCTTTATGCTCAAACTCAATACTTACCGCATCTTTATCAGCGCCATAAACTACACCAGGCACACTACCTGCGCGACGGAGACGGCGGCTCGCACCCGTACCTTTGCCTTCGCGTTTTGTTGCTTTAATTTCAATTTGCATTTTACTACTCCTAAAAAACTGTCATCCGCGACCAGATAACAGGGTGATGGTAGCTTGCCTTATCTTTCAACAAGCTACCGAATCTTATACGTTTAAACTAAAAACAAACTGCTTACAGAGTCTTCATTGCTGATTCTGCGTATGGTTTCTGCTAGCAACTCAGCGGAGTTTAGCTGACGAATTTTAGGACAAGCCTGCGCATCTGCACGCAACGGAATGGTGTTAGTCACGACCAACTCATCCATGCTCGAATTCATCACGCGTTCAACCGCGCTACCTGAAAGCACCGGGTGGGTACAATAAGCCACCACTTTAACAGCGCCTTGTGCTTTTAACGCGTTAGCCGCTTCACACAAGGTGTTCGCGGTATCCACCATATCATCCATAATCAGACAAGTACGGCCTGCTACGTCACCAATAATGTTCATCACTTTTGCAACATTAGGTTTAGGACGGCGTTTATCAATAATTGCCAAGTCACAACTTAATTGCTTGGCCGTTGCTCTCGCACGCACCACACCACCAACATCGGGTGAAACAACAACTAGGTTTTCGTATTTCTTCTCTTCAATATCGCTCAGTAAAAGCGGCGTTGCATAAATATTGTCAACGGGAATATCAAAAAAGCCCTGAATTTGGTCGGAGTGCAAATCCATTGTCAACACGCGATCCACACCGATACTGGTCAGCATATTAGCTACGACCTTAGCACTAATCGCAACACGCGCGGAGCGTGGCCGACGGTCTTGGCGTGAATAACCTAAATAAGGAATCGCAGCAGTAATACGCCCAGCAGAGGATCTGCGCAACGCGTCTGCCATCAGCATCACTTCCATCAAGTTGTCATTGGTTGGCATGCAGGTCGATTGCAGAATAAACACGTCTCTGCCCCGCACATTGTCCAGCAACTCAATCATGACTTCACCGTCACTAAAACGGTTGACTGTCGCACGCCCTAAGCTCATGCCCAAATGGCTTACTACGTCCTCGGCCAGCTTTGGATTAGCTGTGCCTGTGAACACCATCATTTCGCCTCTGCTCACGCCATGACCCCTTTGTATTTACCTAGCAAGCTTATAACCATTTCGCTGCAAATCAGCAAAAAATAAAAGCGTGCAGAAACTTAACAGTCTCTTTTCACGCTTTCACATACTACTTAACAATATCTGGCTGGGGAAGAAGGATTCGAACCTTCGCATGCCGGAATCAAAATCCGGTGCCTTAACCAGCTTGGCGATTCCCCAATTAATCTTTCTAATTACACTGCGCTATTCACTAAAACAACGCACTCAAACTAAATTATACAATGGATGTTGTGATAATCCATGCGCCACACACTTAAAAACTGGCAAACCTGACAATTTTTCTGGTATAGCTAGCAACGCTTGCTGTGCTTGCGTTGCATTTTCAAATTCCGCAAATACTGATGCGCCTGAGCCACTCATTTTTGCGTAACTTCGTTGCGCGACATCAATACTTTCCAGGCTATTGCTTTGTGCGAACCGATCTAAACAATCTGCACAAGCCGCCACTTCAGGGTATTTTTGGAAAACAACCGCCGCCAGATCATTCTTAAATACCTCGAGGCCGACTTTTCCTACCCTATTTTCACTACCCACGCCCATTTTATTGATGCGGTCTTCGTGAAAGGCCGCTATTGTCGTGGGAAACGTGTTTCTTGTCAATTCTTTACTGCTAAATACTTCTGCAGTTGATACATGTGTTTGTGGCGTAAGTATGACAAAGTGCCCTAAATTCAAGGAAATAGGCTGAATTTCCTCACCAACACCCTCCACCCAGGCATTTTCGCCAAAAATGAAAAATGGCACATCGGCACCAAGTTTCAGACCTAAATCCATTAACTCCTGGCGACTCAACTGAAGCTTCCACAAATGGTTGAGGGCAACTAACACCGTGGCAGCATCTGAACTGCCACCGCCCAAGCCCCCACCCATAGGAATACGCTTATCAACAGCCAGTTCAACACCTAACTGGCAGCCCGTATGCTGTTGCAATAAGCGAGCAGCACGTATGCACAAATCTTGCGCCTCACTCACATTAGCGATAGGTTTTACACGAGTAATCAGCCCATCATTACGCACTTTCAAATGCACGGTGTCATATAAATCAACTAGGACGAATACACTTTGCAGCAGGTGATAGCCGTCTGTACGACGCCCCACAATATGCAAAAAAAGGTTAAGTTTGGCAGGCGCTAAAAATGATTGAAAGTCTTGCATTATGGTTTTGTGGTTTTTAATACTGAATTCGTTACAGAGTCTGATACTTGCCAATTGTCGATGACTACCTTCAGGTAAAGCTTGGCGTTACGTAAATTAAGCTTGCTTGGTAGCTGATAACCATTGCTGTCCTGATAAGCAACATACTGAACTTCCCAACCATCCTGACTCAGCTTGCTGAGTTTGCCCTCATCATCCCATGTCGCGCTACTGATTGGCGCATCGGTAGCACGACCAAGCGCCCAATCCTCAAGGTAGCGTGCTGGCAAGCGCCAGCCCATAGTTTGCTCGGTCAGCGATTCTACATCACTAGAGGTCACTGTATTGCCATCACTCGAAACTAACTTCACCCCACTTGCGTTGCTTTCAATAGCGACCACCTTACTGCCTAAGGGGGAATACAAATCAATCGTGTCGAATTGGTTCAAGTGTTGCCAGCGCATTTTGCCTGAAAAGCCGCGCCCATCTGCTTGAACACCGATGCGACCATCTAGCGTAAAATCTCGTATCAATGCCAAACTCGCTTGATGCTGTGCTTTCTTTGCTTCAAGTGTACTCAAGGTACTGGAGTTAGCCTGTTCTGCGCTACTTGGCTTTCTGGGTGCATTAGCACAGCCCGTTAATGCAATAATAACAGCACACAAAGCGGCAAAACCAGATTGAGCAAGACTGTGCTTGCGAGGATTTAAGGAGAGCATCAGAAAATAAACTTGCCGTTATTATTTAGGGTTGAATTTTTTTGTAGCATCAAGCAAAGGTTGGCTGTCAGGGTACGCCTGTAGCGCATCACCCCACATTTTTAAGGCCTCATCTTTTTTGCCTTGCTGCCAAAGCACCTCACCCAAATGTGCTGCAATTTCAGGGTCGGCCTGTGTGGCATAGGCCTCACGTAAATGCGTGGCCGCTTTATCCAAATCACCTAAGCGATACTCAACCCAGCCCATACTATCTAAAATGTAATGATCATTTGGGCTCAACGCCAAAGCTTTTTGAATCAATTGCTTAGCCTCTTCCAATTTTATATTTCTATCCGCCAGCG
The DNA here is from genome assembly GCA_036504995.1 of Methylophilaceae bacterium. Lineage (GTDB taxonomy): Bacteria > Pseudomonadota > Gammaproteobacteria > Burkholderiales > Methylophilaceae > DASXUG01. The sequence continues at coordinate 92,190 of DASXUG010000006.1, forward strand.
AGTAGCCAAGCGCATTATATGCTTGAGCAAAATCGGGTTTTAGCTGTATTAACTTACGCAGCTCTTTTTCTGACACATCAGACTGATTCACGCGCTCAGCCGCCATTGCATAATCGTAACTAAGGGCAGTATTAGTTGGTAAGTTGCTAGAAGCTTTTGCTAACATCTCATAAGCCTCTTGATAACGCTTAGCTTGGTTCAGCAAATTCGCCTGCGCTTGTACCACTTGCGTAAGTTGATCATCATTTAAATCTTGCAGGTCATCTAACTTTTTAATCGCAACATCTACATTTTCGGTATGCGAAATAATGTTGGCGATGTCTATATTAGCCTCTACATAATGATCGCCCTGTTCCACTTTTTGATACCAAGTCAGAGCCTTGGCTTCATTCTTTTGCTTTTCCGCCACCTGCCCCAAGTAAATATAAAGCTGATCTTTATCTTTAAAATCGCTGGCTAAGGCAGCCTCAAACGAACGCGTTGCATCTTGGTAATCTTCAGCCTGTGCAGACAGCAATCCAACCACCACTAAGATCTCTGGCGTACTGGCAGCACTTTTTATTAACTTTTCGAACTCAGGCTTAGCTTCAGTCAATCGCTTCTGATTCACTAACATGCGCGCCAAAGTCAGCCTAACTTGATTAGATTCAGGATATTTTTTGAGATGAGTGCGATAAAAATCTATGGCCTTTTCAGGGCTTTTCACAAACAACACCTGCCCTTTTAGTACTGCATTAATTTCCCAGCCTGCGCGCAGCGCATCAGCCTTATCGCTTTCGGCAATCGCCAAATCGCCTTGCCCAGCCTCCCATGCGGCATGCGCAATAGTAAAATGCGCTTCGGGCAATTTAGGATAAGGTTGCGCAAGCTCTTGCACCAAGCTTAATACAGCCTGCTTATCTTTTTCGCGTGCTAGCAAGGTGTTAAGATATAAAAAACCATTAGCTCGACCATCCTCTTTCTCAAGCAGTTTTTGCAAATGTGGTTTAGCTTCAGCTAAATTTCCTGTGCTCAGTGCAATTTGTGTGCTTGTCTGCTGCGCCTCATCGGAAGCTGGGTTAAGTTTCACCCAAAGTTGCGTTGCGGGAATCGCCAATTGCAGATTGCCACTGTAAATTGCGGCCTTTGCCGCGCGCTCAGCAAGCCTAGGGTCTTGGCTAGATTGCGCCAGCTCATAAAATAACTTGCTCGACAAACCCATCTCACCTCGCTGCCCAGCAATTTCCCCCACCAAATATTTAAATACAAACTCTCCCGTTGCTCCCGTTTGCGGCGCAGCTTTTGCCACCTCAGCATTGGCAACCGTAGCCGTGCTGGATGCTTCAGGACTTGCTCCAGATGACTTTGGCGCAACCACCCCAGACTCAGCCATAGCCGTACCTTGCGCCAGTGCTAGGCTCAACAACACATTGAACAATATAGGCTTAAAACTAAACAATTTAGACATAAATAACTGAGTTCTCGTAACAAAATTAAAGTGGAAAATCAACGCAATAGACGTATTCTATAACGGTTAGTCCGTGACAGTGCTAGCAAGTTCATCCATAATGGAAGTCTGACTATAGCTTTTTAGGTGGAACTTTCCAATAGCCTTGGTCTCAATATTTATTAGCACCAATATTTAATTAAGTATTCATGAAAAGCGCTTGACATTTGTTAGGCGTTTTTTTAATTTAGCAGCCTTTGTAGAATTGTAACAAAATGTTTTTTGGCATTCCCCTTCACTTGCAAGTATTTGAGTTTAATTTATGACCACTATCACCGTTGAAGCCAACGATCTCACACGCATTTATGGTGGCCGCGAAGCCGTTAGCGACGTAAGCTTTACCTTAACCAAAGGCGAGGTACTTGGCTTTCTAGGCCCCAATGGCGCGGGCAAATCCACTACCATGAAAATGCTCACAGGTAACTTAGCCCCCAGTAAAGGCTCAGTCAAAATCTGTGGCATTGATATGATGGAAAAGCCGAAAGAAGCAAAAGCACTTATCGGTTACCTGCCTGAAATGCGCCCACTATATAAAGAGCTCACGGTAGATGAATACCTGACCATCGCGGCACGCTTGCACCGTGTCAGTAACTCACACATTAAAAAAGCCGTTGAGATTGCAAAAGAACGTTGCGGCCTATCGCATATGAGTAAACGCCTGATTGAAAACTTGTCAAATGGTTATCAGCAACGGGTGGGCATTGCTCAAGCAATTATCCACAACCCGATGGTAGTGATTTTAGATGAGCCAACCGTGGGGCTAGACCCAATTCAAATTCGTGATATTCGCGCTTTGATTAAAGAAATTGGTGGCAACCACAGCGTGATTTTATCTACCCATATTTTACCTGAGGTGGAAATGGTATGTGACCATGTGCAAATTATCGACAAAGGCAAGTTAGTGTTTAACGGCTCTATCGATATCCTTAAGCAACAACGTAATGGCAATAAACTGTTAGTAGGCTTTAACAAAGCGCCCACAGTTGAAGCCTTGTTGAGCATTAACGGCGTGACCCATGCAGAGGCATTGCCCAGCGGATTATGGCGTATTCGTTTTAGCGAAGGCCAATTACCTTCAGAAACCATCGTGCAAACTTCTGTAAGTCAAGGTTGGGGTTTGTATCAAATTGGGCCAGATCAAACCAGTTTGGAAGACGTATTTGTTCAACTGACGCATCAAGAACAAGCCGCATAACTTACATAGATTTGTTTATTTGGCGTCACACTTTAATTTTAGAGAGTAATTATGATTTTCAACGTGGCAAGAAAAGAACTTAAAAGCGTATTCGCTTCGCCTATGGGCTGGGTGATTTTAGCTTTATTGCAATTCGCATTTGGCACTTATTATTTGAATGGCGTGAATCAGTATTTTGAGGTGATGTCAGGCGCGATTCGCCCTGCTGAGCGCACAGGCGTCACCATGTTTGTGGGGCAAAGTGTGTTTGGTCTAGCTTCTTTCGTGATGCTGTTTGCTGTGCCTTTACTATCCATGCGCTTGATTTCAGAAGAGCGTCGCAATCAAACCCTACCTTTTTTATTCAGCGCCCCCTTATCACTCACTGATATTGTGCTGGGCAAGTTTGTAGGCTTGGTTTCATTTTTAAGCATCTTAATTGTATTTATTGGCTTAATGCTTTCCACACTTAATATTTGGTCAGATATTGATTTCGGCTATTTATTATCAAACCTGCTAGGGCTTTGGCTCTTGGTTGCTAGCTTTTCTGCACTCGGCTTGTATTTTTCCAGCTTAACTGCACAACCAGTAGTGGCCGCGATATTTACCTTTGTTGCCTTATTTGTGCTACTGATTTTAGACCGCTTTTTTGCAGGTGATCCGACCAACACCATTAGCTATTTATCCCTAATGCGCCACTTCCAGCCTTTTTCACGTGGCTTAATCGACACGGCGGATATTGCATATTTCCTGTTGTTTATTTTGACTTTTTTAACATTGACGGTACGTCGTTTGGACGCTGACCGTTTACGTGGCTAATCAAAAAACTTAAAACATAGCCCCATCCAATTATAGAAATTAGGCTTTATTAGAATATGAAAATTAATCGCAAACTTCGCTTTCAGATGTTCATGCAAAACAGTATTTTTGTATTGTTGTTTATCGTGCTCGTGATGATGGTGGGATATTTATCGCACGAATACCACTGGTCGCAAGACGTAACACAAAGCAATCGCAACACACTGACACAAGGCAGTATCAACATCCTTAAACAGATGAAAACCCCCATCAATATCACCGTGTTTGCGTCGCAAGATAACGTAGCCAATGGCGAAAACTACCGTAAAGGGGTGGCTGACTTTATCTCGCGCTTTCAACGTACAAAACCAGACATTCATGTAACGTTTATTAGCCCCGCAGAAGAACCAAAACTTGCGCAAGATGCAGGGATTAAAGCTGAAGGTGAGCTAGTAGTTGAATATGAAAAACGTAGCGAGCACTTAATGCCGCCTTACGCTGAGCAGGAAATGACCAACTTGCTGGTACGTTTATCACGCACCCATACCCAAGCCGTCATGTATTTAGATGGCCATGGTGAGCGCAATTTACTAGGTGTTAAAAATCACGACTTAGGTGAGTTTGGCAAACAACTGGAATCTAAAGGTTTTAAATTAGCTAACCCTGATCTGACTATTGCACAAGAAGTCCCTAACAATGGCGCGATGTTGGTCATTGCCAGCCCTCAAGTGGATGTCAGCGAAATTGAAGTCAAAAAAATCAAGACCTATCTAGACAGGGGTGGCAATTTACTTTGGCTGTTAGACGACGAAAATCTACATGGCTTAAATGAGATTGCCCAATATATTGGCTTAACCGTCACCCCAGGTATGGTGATTGATGCAGCTGCAACACAATATGGCGCGGATAATAAAGTGGCATTTGCCAACGCTTATGGCGACCATGCGATTACTAAAAACTTTATGTTGCGTACACTTTTCCCCGAAGCGAGAAAAGTATCAGCACAAGGCACCGATGACAATGGCTGGCAAGTCAGTAATTTAATTGATGTTGCTCAAAATGGCTGGCTAGAGGTCGATAAAAAAGAATATGTGGGTAAAGATGCCAAAGCCACTTTTGACAAAGCAACCGACATTGCTGGCCCAATTAACATTGCCGTTGCTTTAGAGCGCAAATATGGCAAAAAAGGTCAACGCGTAATTGTTGTGGGCAACGCTAACTTTTTATCAAACACATTTATTACCAATGGCGGCAACGTAGACTTGGGCATTAATATGGTCAACTGGCTGGCTGGCGATGATCGCTTAATTACCATTCAACCGATGCCACTTAAAGACATCAATGTCACTATCCCTAGTGGCACGATGCACTTTATTATTGCTTGGACGGTATTCCACGGATTCCAATTTTTCATCCCAGTTGCCTTGCTAGTCGCTGGTATCTCATTTTGGTTAATTCGCAGAAAAGCTTAATCGCTAAGCTAAGGAAAGATTCTCATGAAATCGCGTTGGTTACTCAATCTATTATTACTGCTCTTGATAGCAGGCATTTCTATTTTTCTACATTTGCGCACTCAACCAACAGTCGAGACTACCAAGAGTTTTGAAGTCTCTAACTTAAAGTTAGGTACTTTTAGCAAAATCAGTATAGAAAATCCAGCCAAAGCTCCCATTGTTTTTGAGAAAAAAGATGGCCTTTGGTATTTAGAAAAACCCTATCATGCGCGAGCGGAGCAAATGTTGGTTTTGCGCATTTTGAGCCTGGTTGGGGCCAAAAGTGACAATCAATTCCCAGCTCAAGATTTAGCACGCTTTGGTTTAGATTCACCTAAACTTAAACTTCAATTCGACGATGCCACCTTTACTTTTGGTACATTTAACCCTGTGACTTCAGAGCAGTATGTTAGCCATCAAGATCATGTTTTCTTGCTACCTGTCAGTTATGCAGAGTCAGCGCAAATGCCTGTGGTGGAATACCTCGACAAAAGCCCTCTGCGCGCTGATGAAAAGATTGCAGGCTTTGATTTTTCTCACCTTGAACAATGGGAAGAAACCCGCCTCAATGTCGATTTAGTGGACGAAAAATGGACAGCATCAGCACCCAAAGCAAAACCTGGGCAAAATGAGATGAATGAGTGGATGGATGCTTACTGGTCGCACATGAGTGTAGCCTCTGTAGAGCCATACACCCCAGACCGCAAAGCAACTTACCCATCATTTGAAGTGAAGCTAAAAGATGGTAAAAAAGTGCATTTTGACAAGATTCAGGAATCACCAGAGCTACTATTGGGACGCCCTGATGAAGGCATGATGTACCATATACCTCAGGACATTGGCTTTAACCTGCTCAATCCGCCTGTTAATATCTCTAAATAACTAGCAATGCCTGAACTGCCAGAAGTTGAAATCACCATGCGCGGCATTGCTGGCTTGGTTGGGCAAGCCGTGCGGTCAGTCACCATCCGCCACCCGCAACTCAGATGGCCTATTCCCGCAGAGCTACCAACAACACTGCCGCAGCTAACATTACACTCATTAGAGCGACGTGCTAAGTATATATTAGCCAATTTTGATACAGGCACGCTTATTTTACATTTAGGGATGTCTGGCCGAATTTGTCTATTACCCCAATTTGAAGCTGCACAAAAACACGACCACTTTGATATTCAGTTCAACCACGGTCAAGTATTAAGGCTGCGCGACCCTCGTCGATTTGGAGCAATACTATGGGCGTCGCAGGCATCACAACACCCGCTAATAGTATCGCTAGGCCCTGAACCGCTAGATGATAATTTTAATGGGGATTATTTACATAAAAGTATACGTACCCGCAGCGCAGCCATTAAAACCACTATTATGGATAGTCACTTAGTAGTTGGCGTGGGCAATATTTATGCTAGTGAATCCCTGTTTCGCGCACGCATCAACCCAAATACGCCCGCCAACAAACTCAGCAAAGCGCGTTGTGCCCAATTAGTAGAAGAAATCAAAGCTACTCTAATCGATGCAATTCTTGCTGGCGGCAGCAGTTTGCGTGATTTTTTTGGCGCAGATGGCAATCCTGGCTATTTTCAACAAGCATATTTCGTTTATGGCCGTACAGGCCAAGCTTGCAAAATCTGCCAAACCCCCATCAAACAAATTAAACAAGGTCAGCGCTCCACGTTTTATTGCCCCAATTGCCAAAAATAATTGTATTGTTAAATGGTCCGTAGGCATATTGCTTGCTTAGATACCCTCAAGAATATTGATATTAATCATTATCAGGGGGCAACAATGGATATGGATTTATCTGATTTACTTATTTCGTCTACGCTGGGCGGGCTTTTACCAGTGGCTATTGCAATTGGGCTATCTTGGATTAAGACTTGGAAATCACAGCTATAATTTGTGCTTCGCACCTATAACAAGCAAAAGTAGCACTTTTGCACTTTTTGAGAACATACTCAATATAGTCAGGCCTGTACACAAAAACGTTTAATCTCATTTCAATAGCGAGAATTAAGCATCTTTCATCTAGTTATTTCAGTCATTTAAACTGACGTTCCTCAATTAATATAAGTGCAAATTGAGGAGCGCTATAGATGACCGCCACATTAAGCGACGTAAAGTCTTGGATAGATTGTTTCAGCAAGACCGACATCCCCGTACTTAAACATACAGTACGCGAGCTTGCACGCTTAAAAGAGGACGATAACAAGCTCAGTCCACGCGCAATTGCTAACGTTATTATCAACGATCCGCTGATGATTTTTCGTTTACTCTCCTACTCACAAAAACACAAAAGCAAGCACCAGCAACATGATGTAATACAAATTGAGCAAGCCATTATGTTAATGGGCACTGATGCTTTTTTCAAAAACTTACCAACTAACTGCATCGTTGAAGATATTTTAAAAACCAACCTGCCCGCGCTCACTCACCTACTGCGCTTAATGAAACGTGGCCATCGAGCAGGCCATTACGCCATGGATTGGGCCGTGCTACACAAAGATCTACACATGGAAGAGGTACGCATCGCCGCACTATTGCATGATCTGGCCGAGATGCTGATGTGGTGCTTTGCACCAGACCAAATGAATACAGTATTCAATACGCAACACGCAGATAAAACCTTACGTAGCAAAGCTGCACAAGAACAAATCTTAGGCTTTAGATTAAACGACCTACAAAAAGAACTGGTAAATATTTACCAACTGCCGCCATTACTATCAAAACTGATGGAAGAGGAGCATGCCGATGAAACTCGCGTGAGAAATGTCACGCTTGCAGTGAACTTAGCAAGACACTCTGCTAATGGTTGGGATGACGCAGCATTACCAGATGACTACCGTGACATTGCGGAGTTTTTGCGGGTAGATGTCGAACGCGCTAAATTTTTAATTGGCGTGCCGCAAGAGCCTAGCGCTAGTTAAACCCAAGTGTTAGTTAAACCCAAGCCTAATCTCACCTGAAATAGTTCGTTAAAACCGCCCCAACCAGCACTACCATCAAGATCAAAACTAATGCCGTCAACACATCGATCATACGCCGATGATGGAGTTGTTGAGCTTTAAGGCTAGCTAGCTCAGCTGATAACCTTGCTTCCACACTGGTTTGGCTAGTTAGAAATGCATCCACTTTACTTGGCAAGGCAGGCAATAACGTTACCCATTTTGGCGCTTCCTTTTTTAGGTTCTTCCAAATACTACGCCAACCAACTTGCTCTGACATCCATCGCTCTAAATAGGGACGTGCTGTTTTCCATAGGTCTAAATTAGGGTCTAAATCACGCCCCAAACCCTCTACATTCAGCAAGGTTTTTTGCAGCATAGTGAGTTGTGGCTGTATCACCATATTGAAACGACGAGAGGTTTGAAACAGCCTTAACAGCACTTTACCAAATGAAATTTCATGCAGTGGCTTATCAAAAATTGGCTCGCACACTGCGCGAATTGCATTTTCAAAATCCGCTTCATTCGTTTCACTTGGCACCCAACCTGATTCGATATGTGCACGTGCGACTTCGCGATAATCCCGCCTAAAAAAAGCTAAGAAATTGCGCGCAAGATATTGTTTATCAATATCGGTTAATGTACCCATAATGCCAAAATCGAGCGCCACGTATCGACCATCGCGTGCCACCTGCACGTTACCCGGGTGCATATCCGCGTGAAAAAAACCATCACGAAACACTTGGGTAAAAAATATCTCTACACCATCGCGCGCCAGTTTAGGGATATCAACCCCTATCTCGCGCATATAAGCCACTTGGTTAATAGGAATCGCATCCATCCGCTCCATCACCATGACTTGCTCGTGGCACCAATCCCAATAGACATCGGGGACTATGAGCAAGCGCTTATCAGCAAAATTACGGCCTAGTTGGCTACAATTTGCCGCCTCCAGCATTAAGTCCAATTCACTCTCAATATGCTTGCCAAACTCAGCCACCACTTCACGCGGACGCAAACGCTTACCTTCGGACCATATTTTCTCCATGAGCCATGCAGCGCTATCTAACAGCTTCAGGTCATTGCTAATCACTTGCTGAATATTAGGGCGTAAGATTTTAACCGCAACCGCGCGACCATCGGGCAAGTACGCAAAATGCACTTGTGCAACCGAGGCACTAGCCACAGGCGTTGGGTCAAAATCCACAAACACCTCGGTCACTGGCTTACCATAGGCCTTGACCAGCTTCGCCTCGACTTCAGTGTAGCTAAACGGTGGGACACGATCTTGCAATTTGGCCAGTTGATCGGCAATATCAAGCGGTATCAAATCTCGACGCGTAGAGAGCATTTGGCCAAACTTAACAAAAATTGGCCCTAAGTCTTCAAGTGCTAGGCGTAGACGCTCTGCTCTTGGCTGATTGAGATTGCGCCAGAAGAAAAATATCTGAATCAATGGCCTAAGTGGGCTAAATTTGTCTTGCGGAAGTACAAATTCATCTAGACCAAAACGCAGGCTGACAAATACAATTTTAAGCAATCTTAGAAAGCGCATGGGGCAAAATCAGTCTTATATTGTTGTGTTATTTTGGGGGAAGCAATGGCTAATTAACCGCTGCTTAATTGGCTTCCAATTTTTCGAGACGTTTTTCAAGTCGATCTGCATCTTCACGCAATTGGTCAACCTGTTTGATAAATTGTTCGACGTGGCGCTTTTTCGCAATAAGTGGCTGCTCTTCCTGCCAGTATTCCGCCACCATTTCAGCTAAATTGATGATCTTAGATCGACTTTGCTCCAAAGTTTTTTTGCCAAATTTGACAACTTCATTAGCAGGCGCATCTCCTATCAAATGACTGAGGTCTTCTTCCACGTCCCAAGAAATATGTTGAAGCACCTTCGCCAGCTCAGCCGCTAAAGCCGTATTTCCTTCAATCTTAATCATGCTATTGGCGCTAACGTCCTTCGCCAACAGCCGCAAGGCAGTAGTTGGCGTTAACGTAACGGTGGCATCAGGCTGGCTAGACTCGCCTGCGATAGCCAAGCCACCATCTTCTAAAATCACCAAGGTGGCGCTGGCAGGTATCAAGTTAAATTTGACCGACTGTCCGCCAAAGGCTATCAGCATAGGCTTTGCCCATTGATTTTGCGCCATAAGATGCGCCAAAATACGTGTCAGTAAGGGTTTAAACATAAGGAACCACTAAACCTTCCAGCCTTTATGCAGCGCAACCACGCCCGCGGCTAAGTTGTAATAATCCACTTTACCAAAGCCTGCATCGAGCATCATTTGTTTAAGCGTTTCTTGGTCTGGGTGCATACGGATAGATTCTGCAAGGTATTGATAGCTATCAGCATCTTTAGCGAATAGCTTACCCATTATAGGCAACAGCTTGAAAGAGTAAGCATCGTATAAGGGGGCTAAAGGCTTCCATACTTGTGAAAACTCTAACACCAACAAACGCCCACCAACTTTGAGTACACGTTGCATTTCTGCCAGCGCTTTATCCTTGTGTGTCATATTACGCAAGCCAAAGGCGACGATCACACAATCGAAATATTGATCAGGGAAAGGCAGTTTCTCTGCGTCACACTGCAAGGCAGGTACAGCGACACCATCATCCAACAGGCGATCACGCCCCACCGCCAGCATAGAGGCATTAATATCCGTTAAGATGACTTCACCCGTACTACCCACTTTTTTCGCAAATAATCGAGATAAATCGCCACTACCACCAGCAACATCAAGCACACGGTCACCCGCTTTAACACCACTCACTTCTACCGCAAAGCGCTTCCAAGTACGATGTAGTCCTGCTGACATGACATCATTCATCAAATCATATTTTTTGGCCACGGAATGAAATACTTCGCCCACTTTGTGCGCTTTTTCTGTTTCATCAACGGTTTTAAACCCAAAATGTGTTTTTTCTGACATGCTTTACCTTTGGTCGCTTAAATTGATACTTGAAATTTAGTGCTTTAATGTGGGATGCGTAATGCCGACTTCTGCCAGACGCTGACAATACTCAAACCAGAGGGCATCATAGTCTTTGGCAAGCTCATAGAGATAATCCCAAGAATACAAGCCGGTATCATGCCCATCTGAAAACACCAATTTGACGGCATAATTACCAACTGGTTCTATGGCAGAAATATTAACCTCTTCTTTGCCTATTTGCAGCGTTTCCTGGCCTGCTCCATGGCCACGCACTTCGGCCGATGGCGAGTAAACACGCAAAAATTCGCAGCTATAGGTGGCTTGCATACCATCATCAAAAGCTATTTCCAACACCCGTGAAGCTTGATGCAATACTATATTGGTTGGTCGAGGTGAGTCTGGGCTTAATCCGCTCATTACATATACCGCATTGATAAAGCGGTAATAATAGCAGAATCATCATCAATGATTCTTCATTTAGTCATAACATTTGCATAAGCTAAAGCGCGTAACAAATGAAAAAATAACTGTAAAATGAGCATTACACCGTAAATATTGACAAATTACGTCACGTCATACGCTTTAGGGCACTGATTTTTCTGATATTTTACGGGCAAATGCTAAAGTGCTTTGTATGAAAAAAGATCACGGGGATTTTCATGGCAGATAATAAGCTTAAACTACAGTTCGCAGCCTATGCTGACTGGCGTAAGGCATTGACTGAACGCATCGCTGAATATCGCGTATGGCTAAATAGCCAAGACATGAATGACTCACAAACCGATCAACGCATTAGCCAACTGTTAGAACGTTTAAATCAAGATAAATTAAATGTCGCTTTTGTTGCAGAGTTCTCTCGTGGAAAATCTGAACTTATCAACGCGATATTCTTTGCTGACTATGGTCAACGCCTGCTGCCTTCGAGCGCGGGTCGCACTACCATGTGCCCCACAGAATTAATGTACGACCCAAGCAAACCCCCATCGCTACAACTTTTGCCCATAGAAACGCGCGCATCTGACGCCACCACCAGCGAATACAAAAACTACCCGACAGAGTGGAGTGTGTTTGAGTTTGATATAGACTCTGGCGACAGCATGACTGAAGCCTTTAAGCAGGTTAGCAAAACCAAGCGTGTTTCCGCGCAAGAAGCTGAGTCATACGGGCTATACGACCCAAACAACCCAGATGACAGCATGAACGTCAATAGCGAAGGCACCGTAGAAATTCCATGCTGGCGCTATGCAATGATTAACTTTCCACATCCGTTGCTAGAACAAGGCTTAGTTATTTTAGATACCCCAGGTTTGAATGCGGTGGGTACAGAACCTGAGCTTACCCTGAATATGCTGCCAAACGCACATGCGGTGCTATTTATTTTAGCTGCAGACACTGGTGTTACCAAATCTGAGAGCGATGTGTGGCGCCAGTATATTAGTGGCTCGCGTTGGAATCAAAAAGGTCGTCTAGCCGTTTTAAATAAGATTGACGGCATGTGGGATGAGCTTAAAGATGCATCCGAGATTGAACAAGAAATCAATAAACAGGTCACCACCAGCGCCGAAATGTTGGGTTTAAACGCTAACCAAATCTTCCCTATTTCCGCGCAAAAAGGCTTAATTGCCAAAGTGAATGGCGATGAAGTGTTGTTGGCCAAAAGTCGCTTGCTTGATTTAGAAAAAGCACTATCCGAAGAACTGATTCCTTCCAAAATGGAAATCGTGCGCGACAATACGCAAGGGGAAGTTGAAGATTTATTTAGAAATGCGCAACTCATTTTAGAGTCACGTAACAAAAGCATCACCGAACAATTGGATGAGCTAAAAGGGTTACGTGGTAAGAATGAGGATGTTGTAGAACACATGATGAACAAAATCAAAGTGGATAAAGAAAACTTTGAAAAAGGTTTACAACGTTACCAAGCCTTACGCAGCATTTTCTCTCAGCAGACTAACCAGTTATTTGGTTTGTTAGGAATGGACTCACTGAGAGGCCAAGTGCGCGCTACGCGTGATGAAATGATGGCAGCAAACTTTACCAAAGGTATTCAAACTGCCATGAATACCTTTTTCATCACCATTAAAGATCGCCTGACCAAATCAGACCGCCAAGTGGATGAAATCAAACACATGATGGATGCAATGTACGAAAAATTTTCAGAAGAGCACGGTTTGCGTGAAGTAAAACCACCCGCTTTCTCAATGACTCGCTACCAAAAAGAGCTAGCCAAACTTGACCGTGCTTATCGTGAGCAATTTAACACTGCGTTCAATATGATCGCCAATGAAAAGCTTTCGCTGACCTCTAAGTTCTTTGAAACATTAGCCAGTCGCGTGGTACATCTTTACGAAGTCGCTAATCGTGATGCAGAAACATGGCTTAAAGCAGTGATTGCTCCTATGGAATCACAAGTGCGCGAACATCAGTTACAATTGCGCCGTCGCCTAGAAAGCATCAAACGTATTTATAAAGCCACTGACACCTTAGAAGATCGCATCGGCGAGATGGAAACGGTAGAAAAAGAAATCATGCAACAACAAGCTGCGCTTAGCCACTTGCATGAGCAAATGCTGCAAGCTTTGACCTATGTGCCGCATGAGGAACAAGCACAAGCAGCATGAGTGCTACAACACTGCTACTGCAGCTAGGGTTAACCCTCGTATTTCTAGCCATTGCCGCCGCTGGCATTATATGGGCCATTAAAAATGGTCAATATGACGATTTTGAAGGCCCAGCACAGCGTATTTTAATGGATGACGATGACCCCATGATTCCATTTAACTCGGAACAAAAAACGAAATCCAACGCTATTCAGGTTGAAACAGAAAGCCATAAAGAATAGAATATGCACAACGTAAATATTACTACTTTGATGTAAAGGCATTTTAACCATGAAATCTTATTTTACCTTTGAGAACGCACCGCTCACCATCGTTTGGGCACTAATCGCTTGGTCATGGTTTAGCGCATTATCGGTGATTTTCTTCTCGAAATAGACGGACACACCTAATAAAAAAGCCTGCATTTGCAGGCTTTTTTATTACTAAATGCTTATTGTTATGACTTGCGCACTATTGCTTTACAAACTGAATACGACGGTTCTTTTTACGCCCCTCTTCCGTGGCGTTATCTGCGACAGGGTTATCGGCCCCGTGACCTGTGGCCGTGAGTAAATCAGCCATACTTGGGTTTTGGCTTACCATATAATCCACCACCGCTTGCGCACGTTGCTCGCTTAATTTCTGATTTAATTCTGCAGAGCCAGAATTATCGGTAAAGCCAACCACTTCTGTTTTTTCACTTAAGCATTTAGCCACTAAATCCAACTGCTGCATACCCACAGCGCTTACCGTAGCGCTACCGCTGTCAAACTCAACCGCGACGCTCATATCAGCACTACAAGGAGGCACTTCAGGCACTGCTGTCTGCGCTGGTGCCATCTGCAAAACAACCTCGGGAACGGGCTCAGCAGTTGGAACTGTGGGCACTTCCACGACTTGAACTAATTGCCCGCAACAACCTGTGCTTGAGCCAGCAAAAGATGGGCCATGTCCATTCAACCATAGCAATAATAAAATCACTGACAGAATAAACACACCAACCCAGCGCCATGTATTTGATTTACTTGTTGTCATGCTGACCTCTTGATCTCTAAAACAGCCACTCGATAAACCTAGTTAACTAAGGTATAAAATAAATACATTCAGTTAACCCACGACGTACATTGAGCTTATTTAACCACTCCGCCATCCAAGCTATCCTGTAAGGCTTTAAGTTGTGCCCACTGCCCATCGGCAGCTAGTCTCGCTTGTTGCGCCCATGTGCTGGGATTGGCCAAACGAAAGCGTGGACCAGCTTTTTCTAGTATTGCATTGAGTTTATCAAGACTAGCACTCGCCAGATCTTCGAAGGTACGAATGCCGTCTTCGCTCATCAGACCCGCAATTTTAGGGCCGATGCCTTCAATAATCTGCAAATCATTTTTAACGCCCTTAAAACTAATACCGGCCAACCCAGCAGCAGCCACCATATCGGCGCGTGAAACAGTTTTGGGTGCTGGTGCTGGTGCTGGTGCTACAGGATGGTTTGCGGCAGGCGCGCTTGTCAAGGGTTGCGGCGCATGACTGGCAGCATGGCTGTGACTAGGTGCACTAGTATCTCCGCCAGAGCAATCATCACAAGATCGACTAAACCACCAGGCTAAAATCCAACCGACTAATACGCCTAAAAAGAATTGAAACCAGCAGCAAGTAAACCAAGTCATAGCGATGCTCCAAGCAGATTGAAGTGAAAGACCAAGATATTACATTTTAGATATTACAATTTTTATATATGCTAACCCAATCACCGACCCAGAGAGCTTGGCAATTTACCCAAGTTTACCCATATATATTTTTTATATCAACTCGTTAACTCCCGTGGTCTTATATAAACCAGACTAGTTAACCTTATTTAACATCGCGCGCAACTGATACAAGGCGTCTAAAGCTTGTTTTGGCGTAAGTTCATCGGGTTCGATACTTTCCAACTGACTGACAACTGGATGCACGGTAATTTCATGACGCACCTCTGGCTGTGCAAACAAATCAGTTTGTGGGCTTGCAGCCAAGTGCTGCTGCTCTAGCTGAGTGAGGCGACGCCTAGCTGAATTAATGACTGATTTCGGGATCCCTGCTAACTGTGCCACCTGCAAGCCATAGGATTGATTGGCGGCTCCCTCTTCCACTCGGTGCAAAAACACAATACCATTACCATGCTCAACAGCATCTAGATGCACATTGGCGGCTTGTTTAAACTCTTCCACCAAGCGTGTTAGCTCAAAATAATGCGTAGCAAATAATGTATAACTACGGTTTTTCTCCAGCAACTGCTTGGCCACAGCCCAGGCTAAAGCCAGACCATCAAATGTAGAGGTGCCACGACCAATTTCATCTAACAGCACCAAGCTGTGTTCGGTGGCGTTATGCAGAATATTCGCCGTCTCGGTCATTTCCACCATAAAGGTTGAACGCCCGCCAGCCAAGTCATCTGAAGCACCAATGCGGGTAAAGATACGGTCTATGGTGCCAATTTTCACTTCACTCGCTGGTACGAAACAACCACAATGCGCGAGTAAAACAATCAGCGCAGTTTGCCGCATATAAGTAGACTTACCACCCATATTCGGGCCGGTAATCAATAACAATTGGCGATAGGGCGAAAGCACAACATCGTTGGCAATAAATGGGTTATTTTTTTGCAACGTCAATGGTTGCTCTACTACGGGATGGCGGCCAGATAAAATGGTCAACCCAGCCTCTTCTACAAATTGCGGTGCAACATAATTAAGCGCCTCAGCACGCTCAGCAAAGGTCGCTAGCACATCAAGCTCAGCCACAGCTTGGGCGTTAACTTGCAAGGTAGCAATATGCGGCGCGAGCCCATCTAATACCACCTCATACAACATTTTCTCACGAGCTAGAGCACGGTCATTGGCCGACAGCACTTTATCTTCAAATGTTTTTAATTCTGGCGTGATAAAACGCTCGGCATTTTTCAGGGTTTGACGACGACGATATTCAGCAGGCGCATTTTCAGCCTGTGCTCGGCTGATTTCAATATAGAAACCATGCACGCTATTGTATTCGACCTTCAAGTTAGCCAAGCCAGTACGCTCGCGCTCAGCTGCTTCAAACTTAAGTAAAAACTCGCCACAATTAGTCTGTATGCCACGTAACTCATCCAACTCAGCATCGTAGCCATTGGCAATGACTCCGCCTTCACGCAACACTGAAGAGGGCTCAGCTTGTATCGCCGCAGCCAGTAAGCTAAAAGCTTGGTTTGGCGGAGTGAGCTTAAGGCAGAGCTGTTGCAATAACTCCGAAGTATTGAATGAAAGCTGCTGTTGCAAGATGGGCAGTTGCTGCAAACTCTCACGCAAACCAGACAGATCACGTGGTCGAGCGGTTCTTAAGGCAATACGCGCGGTAATGCGCTCAATATCGCCAATGGCACGCAAATAGGTACGTAAAACACTATAAGTACCCGCCTGCATCAATTGCGTCACAGCTTGTAAACGCGCATTGATTTGGTCTTTTGAACGCAAGGGATGATGTAGCCACAAACGTAAAGCGCGCGCGCCCATGGCTGTTTGCGTAGTATTAAGCAACGCGAACAAAGTGGGTGAGGCTTCACCGCGCAAAGTTTGATCGATCTCCAAGTTACGGCGTGTGGCGGCATCAAGCTGAATATATTCGCTGGTTTGCTCTATGCTCAACCCATTGATGTGCGGCAAAGTTGTGCGTTGTGTATGTTTAACATAATCCAGCAATGCACCCGCAGCAGCAATTGCAACGGTTAAATCTGCTGCGCCAAAACCAGCTAAATCATAGGTATTAAATTGCTTGGTCAGGGTTTGCTTGGCAGAATCCATATCAAACTGCCAAGTAGCAAGCCGCCGTTTAGCAAACTTACCTATCTCAAGCGCGGGATTATTTACGCCATCGGCAAACAATACCTCAGCGGGGGCAATCCGTTCCAACTCCTGCCCCAGCAGGCCAGGAGCCACCTCGCTCAAAACTAATGCACCTGAAGCCAAATTGATACGCGCCAACCCCACCAAGCCCTCGCCCATACATACTGCGAGCAATAGATTGTCGCGACTATCATCCAATAGTGCGCTATCCGTCAGCGTACCTGGGGTGAGAATTCGAGCAACTTGACGCTCAACAGGGCCTTTGCTGGTGGCAGGGTTGCCCACTTGCTCGCAGATCGCTACTGCCTCGCCCAATTTGGTGAGTTTGGCTAAATACTGCTCCGCCGCGTGGTAAGGCACGCCGGCCATCTTTATGGGTTCGCCATTCGACGTACCGCGCTTAGTGAGGGTAATACCGAGTAAACGCGAAGCTTTTTCGGCATCCTCAAAAAATAGCTCGTAAAAATCCCCCATGCGATAAAACAACAGCATGTCGGGGTGTTGCGCCTTCATCGCCAAATACTGGCGCATCATGGGCGTATGATTTTCTAGATTCATGGGTGAGTTGGGCTGAGGCAATTATTCAAGTCGCATTATAGCTGACTCGTAAATTGTCTTTGAAATTAGTAAGCAAATATCAGAAACATTTAAACTGTGTCAGTCCAACGTAACCACTTGCCCACTGGCTGCCGATGCGAGGGTGGCAACAATTAGTGCACAGTTAGCTTTAGCATCGGCTAGCGTTAGCAATGGCGCCTTATCTGATAATACACAATCACTAAAATGTTCGATTTCCAAATTAAAGTGGTTAGCCGCAGGTAGGCGCTCTTCTGTAGCTTTGCCGTCTTCCGTCCACCATGAGAGTACGGGGACATCCCCTGGCAGTTGCCATGTGGTATGGCATTTGATGCCGCCTTTGGTGCCGATAATGGTGTATTCAGATTGTCGACTACGCTCAAAGCTGACATCAAAATGTGCGTGTTTGCCATCGCCAAAGTTGATGATACCGCTGGTAGTAATATCTGCACCGCTTGCAGCGTATTTTGCCATGGCCGTCACCGATTTTGCCTGCTGGTTAAACCATAAGCGAGAGGTGTGGATGGCGTAGGGGCCAATATCCCACATTGCACCGCCACCTTTGCTAACATCTTCTGCCAAACGATACATGCGCGCGGGGCGCATCATAAATGAAAAGCTGGCGTGGGTATTGCAGACTTCGCCGATAACGCCTGAATCAATAATCTCTTTAATGCGAGCATGCTGTGGATGGAAGCGATACATAAAACCTTCCATCGCTTTGACATTATGCGACTTTGCGGCTTGTTCAATGGCAGTAATATCCGCTACGGTGAGCGCCATGGGCTTTTCAATGAGTACATGTTTACCGTGCTGAATTGCACGCAGCGCCCATTCTGCATGTTCATGATTAGCCAGTGGGATATAGACTGCTTGCACATTGTTGTCTTGTAACAACGCATCTAAGCTATCGTAAGTAGCCACTCCCTCTATACATGGTGCGTATTTTTTAAGGGTTTCAGCCGCTGCGCCAGCACGGCGACTGGCGATAGCAACTAGCTGCGAGTTACTGGCTTCGACAATCGCAGGCAACAAACGCTCATTAACACGTGCAGCGCCGAGTATGCCCCAATTTAGTTTTTGTTTTTCGTTCATATGTGACCTTTTTAAGACTTTAATTTTCAGCAGCTTGCTGAGAAGCAATGCTAATATTATTTTGAATATGCGTTAACAGGCTAGGCGAAGCATATCCATCGACTGGCAGATGATTAACTTGTTGATATCTACGCACCGCAGCTTGTGTGCGTATCCCAGGAATACCATCTGGGGTACCCACATCAAAGCCTTGTTCGGTAAGTTTTTGCTGTATGGTCATCATTTGCTGAAAGCTCAACGCCTCTTGATTGCTATCCACATTGGTAACCAACGGCTTTCCACCAGCGATACGATCAGCCAAATGTACCACTGCGAGCGCATAATTTACCGAGCGATTCCATTGCATAATGACATCGAAATTATCAAACACCATAAAGGCTGGGCCTTGCCAGCCTTGCGGTAAAACAATGGCTGCAGTCCGCTGCGCTACGTCGGTTTTGTCAGTAGGAAATATACCACCACCCGCGGGTTTCACACCCATCGCCACCCACTCCGCAACGGGAATGCGATGCAATAGCTGAGCTTGCTCCCAATCAAAGCTTTTGGGGAGTTCCACTTCCATGGCAACAGGTTCACCTTCACGCCAACCAACTGACTTTAAGTAATACGCGGCGGAATTCATGACATCTGGCAATGAGTTCCACACATCAACGCGCCCATCATCATCACCATCTAAACCATAAGCATTAAAAGTAGATGGCATAAATTGCATATGCCCCATCGCCCCCGCCCACGAGCCTTGCATGCCAGCTGCGGTCACATGCCCTGCATCGATAATACGTAATGAGTCCATCAACTGCGAACGAAAAAAGTCTGGGCGACGGCCGTCATAGGCCAATGTCGCTAACACCTGCGGCACTAAAAAGTCGCCCTTGGTTGCACCATAATTGGTTTCCATGCCCCAAAAAGCTGTCAAAATATATTTTGAAACCCCAAATTGCTGCTCTAAAGAACCTAATAACGCATCGTTTTTTGCAAGCACTTCCTGCCCGCGTGAAATCTGTTTTGGGGTAACACGACGCTCTAAATAACGTCCAAGCGTTTGCACAAATTCTGGCTGGCTTCTGTCTAATTTAATCACCTGCGGGATAGGCTGTGCATTGGCAAATGCACTTTCCAGAGTAGCATCTGAAATACCTTGACTATGCGCCTCTTTTTTAAATGCAACTAACCAGTCACTAAAGGTAATATCAGCCGCTTGCAACACAGTTGGCAGCAACACAAGTAGCGCAACTAAGCACTTGCTTTGTGTTTTGTCACACGTTTTTTGATAGTCGTATTGCAAATCAAATCCCCGCATTAATTCACCATATTAATCAAAGCTGCAACAATTTTGAATGTTGCTTGCTCAAAATTCTGGCATTTTTTAGGTTTTATTTAACGATATATTGACATAAATTAAAGATGATTAAATAATAAATTTTAAAATTCTCTAATCAGCAAATTAACAGGAAGTCAGAGTCTTCCCCTATAAGCAAGTGATTAGCACGATGAACTTGAATAACACTATTATCAGCTTACCCTATGACAATTTTTCACCCAACACTGATGGTGATACTTGCCTTACTTTAGCACAACATCTTGAATCTGGTGGTGTGCTTTTCTTACCACAATTAAGTTTTTCGATTGCCCCTGGGGAAATGGATTTTTTATCTGGTAAATGGTCAGATGGCAAATCAAAAAACATTTATCTACGCGGGGATAGTCGCAACTTACGCGGGGCAATAGCCGAGCCACAGGCGATACAAGGCATGACACAAATGCTTGAGCGCTATACACACGCCGCTCAAACCCTGATTGGGGCGTTACTGCCTGCCTATATACCCCATGCCAAGACCGCCAATACCAGCTTGCGTTGCGCTGAGGCCGCAGGTAGAAAATCTAGCTGGCGCAAAGACGACCGTAGATTACATCCAGATGCGTTTCCATCCAAGCCCACCCATGGCGAGCGCATTTTGCGCGTTTTTTGCAATATTAATCCCGACGGTGAGCCACGTACGTGGAAAATAGGTGAGCCTTTTGCAGATATGGCAAAAAAATTCTTGCCCAAAGTTCCCCCTTACCAGAAATGGCAGGCAAAACTACTCAATATGGCTGGTGTAACCAAGAGTGTACGGGGTGAGTATGACCACATCATGCTGCATCTACATGACTTAGTAAAAGCGGACTTAGATTATCAACAACGCGCTCCTCAACTACAATTTGAATTCCCCGCTGGGTCAGCTTGGATAGTCTATTCAGATCAAGTACTACATGCTGTTTTGGCTGGACGCTGCATGTTAGAGCAAACCTTTCAGCTACCTCAACATGGTCTGTATGCGCCGCAAACATCACCATTAAGTCAGCTTGAGTTACTACTGGGGCGTAAATTAGAAAATTAGGATTGCTCGCTTTTGAGCAGTGCCGTATAGCCTTGTTGATAGGTAGGATATTCAAACTCAAAACCGCTGGCCTGCATACGCGCACTACTTAATCGCTTGCCGCCTGAAATAGCGGGTATATGTACCGACTGTGTATCCACACCTAATTGATCTGCGAGCCACAACAACACTTCATATTGGCTAGTCGGTAGCTGGTCAGTCACGATATAACAATCATCCACTGCTTTTGCATGGACGACACTATCAATTAAGAAGTGAATAAAACTTGCTGCATCGTCTCGATGAATGCGGTTTGACCAACTATTATTCACAGGCCACTTGGTAACATCGCTAGCAAGACGTAGCATACGTGTGCGCTCAGGGCCGTATATGCCAGACAACCTCAACACCGTCGTTTTGCATGTTAATGTTTTTAAAAGCTTTTCGCCTTGAGATAATCGCTCGCCACCAAAATCATTGGGAATAGCAGCCACAGTTTCATCTAATAGCGCGTCAACCTGCTGCCCGTATACACGGGTACTAGAAACAAAAAACACATGCTGAAGATTAGATTGTTGGATAGCGCTAAGTACATTATGTAAACCATCCACATAATGCGCTTGATAGCTTTCGTCGGTAGCTGCATTTGCGGCAACGCAATAGACTACAATTTGTGGGCTGAGCGTTTGTAATATTTGGCAAGCATTGATATCAGTAACATCTGCTTGTATGGTTTCAATCCCGTGCGGTAGCGCTTGCGCACTGCGGCGTAGACCTAATACAGTATGTCCGCTTTGCATCAATCGTCGACCCAGTTCGCAACCTAAATCCCCACAACCAGCAATTAATACCTGCACAGAACTGTTAGCTAGCAAAGGTATTGCATTGCTTAATGTCGCCTTGCTGAATACCACGATTAAACCACTCTACCCGCTGCGCGGAACTGCCATGGGTGAAGGTTTCAGGTACTACGTAACCTTGCGCTTGCTTTTGTAGCTTATCATCGCCAATCGCCGTAGCAGCGTTGATGGCAGATTCAATATCCCCCTGCTCCAATATCGAGCGAGCTTGGTTAGCATGAAACGCCCACACGCCAGCTAGGCAGTCGGCTTGCAATTCCATCTTCACAGACAGGGCATTTGAAGCCGCCTCAGAACCAGCATGGCTACGCATGGATTGCACCTTGTCGGAAATACCCAATAAATTTTGCACATGGTGACCAACTTCATGGGCAATGACATAAGCTTCAGCGAACTCACCAGGGGCATGAAAGCGATCTTTAAGCTCTTGGTAGAAGGATAGGTCGATGTACACCTTGTGATCAGCAGGACAGTAAAATGGCCCCATCGCGGCTTGTCCTGCACCGCAAGCTGTTGGCGTCTCACCAGAAAACAACACTAATTTGGGGTCTTCATACTCTTTGCCCATTTTGGCAAATAAATCATGCCATGTGTCTTCGGTATCTGCTAACACCATGGATACAAACTTAGTCATTTCATCATTCGCTGGCTGACTCGCTGTTTGCGTTTGCTGAGTTGACGGCTGTAGGGCACCCACACCGTTTAGCACAACACTTGGATCTACCCCGAAGTACATAGCGACTAATGCTAACGCTATCGTCCCTAAACCAATTTTCCCGCCACTTGCGACTAGGCCACCTGAGCCACGGCGATCTTCAATATTGCTACTTTCGCGTTCGTTATCTAATCTCATTGTGCCTCCGCTAGCCTATTTACCCACTGGCTGATTACGATTGAAATGGTTGCCAAAGCCCTTGCAAGTATTTTTCAGCCCATAATAATGCTACGATGGTCTTACCATCGGTAATTTCACCGCGTTGCACCATCGCTAAACAATCAGCTAAACTTGCCTCAAACAGTTGAAGCGCTTCATCTTCATCACGTTTATGCTCACCTTGTTTTAAGTTTTTGGCAAGATATATGTGTATCACTTCATTTGAGTAGCCTATACACGGATGCTGCAAGGCCAGATACACCCACTCATCGGCGGTATAGCCCGTCTCTTCGAGCAACTCACGCTGTCCAGTGAGTAAAGGGGCTTCCCCATGATCTATTTTACCAGCTGGCAACTCGATAAATACACGGTTCAGTGGATAACGAAATTGGCGCTCTAACACTAGATTACCATTAGGGAGTATCGCCACGATTACAACAGCACCTGGATGTATCACATACTCACGCTGACTTTGTCCACCGTTAGGTAAGCGCACTTGGTCACGTTTAGCTAACAACATCCCGCCTTGGGCGATAATCTCGGAAGAAATACAGGTTTCGATTAAATCTAAATCTTTCATGATTTACCTTTAGCGCTTTTAAGCTTTTTTCCAGAAAAAACGATACACAAAGCCTGGAAATGAAAACACCAAAAACATACAAGCGGTAATCGTGTAAAACTCCCATTTTTTCGGTTCAATTTGCCCCATGGTCGATTGCTCTGCATAAAGTGCAATTGCCCCCATAATCAAGTAAATCACAATCAACTCAAGCAAACACCAACCCGCTGATTTAGGTTGTTTTACTGGATAGACGTAAAATAAACGGTCAGAAAACCAAGGCAAGTTGGCTGCCAAAATGGCGAGTAATACTAAAATTGTTTGAGTCATGAGCTAGCAGTTCGTATTTTGAAAGTGATATTTCAGTGGAAAGAGGAAGTGATTATGTCAATTTAGCCTAGATTTGGCTAGCAGTTTACAAGCTCAAGAAGGTGTAAGCCTACTATATTATTGTAAACTGTGACCAATGGCGTATGCGCATATATCCATCAAACGTTGCGGCATGATTCCTAGTGCTAATAAGCCCAGCGCGTTCACGCTTAGCACCATATTCATTTCAGGGTAATTGATGATTGGGCTATGATCCACAGGCTCGTCAAAATACATTAATTTAACGATACGCAAGTAGTAAAAAGCGCCGATCACTGCCATCAGCACAGCAAATACCACTATCCAGATATAGCCCGCCTGCAAGGCCGCTTGCAACACGGTAAACTTAGCGTAGAACCCCAGCGTTGGCGGCACACCAGCCATTGAAAACATGGTGATAAGCATCAGAAAAGCAAACCATGGACTACGTTGATTTAGCCCTTTTAAGTCATTTAAGTTTTCCGCTTCAAAGCCTTTACGTGAGAGTAATAACATCACACCAAAACCCGACAAGGTCATTAACACATAAGAAACAATATAGAACATCGCAGAAGCATAGCCGTTGATGCTCACACTCATAAAGCCAAATAACAGAAAACCGACATGCGAAATGGTGGAGTATGCAAACATGCGTTTAAGATTGGTTTGTGCAATCGCAGTAATATTACCAATGGCTATCGACATCACCGCCATAATGACCAGCATACCCTGCCAATCAATCGCCAGCACATACAGGCCCTGCACTAATATGCGCATCATAAATGCAAACGCAGCCAGTTTAGTGACAGAACCAATAAATAAGGTAATAGCCGTAGGCGAGCCTTCATATACATCAGGCACCCACATTTGGAAAGGTACCGCGCCTAATTTAAACGCTAAACCAGCCACGATAAATACCAGACCAAGTATCAGCACTGGATGATCTTGCGCACCACTTAGCAAAGCATTTGCTACTTCTGAAATATTCAAACTACCTGTGGCGCCATACATCATCGACATGCCGTATAACAGCATGCCAGAAGCCAGCGCACCCAGCACAAAATACTTCATCGCGGCTTCTGTCGCACGTGGATTATCGCGATCTAATGCGACTAAAGCATATAAGCTTAAAGAGAGTAACTCCAACCCCATGTATAGCGTCAAAAAGTGTTGCCCCGATACCATCAGCATCATGCCTAATAGCGCGAACAATATTAGTGCATAAAACTCACCGCGGAACATACCGCGCAAAGTAATATAGCTGCGACTATAAATCAACACCATTGAGGTACTGAGATAAAGCATCAGTTTCAATACGTCAGCCAGCGGGTCATCCACAAACATATTATTGAATGCATAACCCACAGAGCCAGTCATTGTGCTGGTGGTTAAGAACGCAGCCCCCAGCAGGGTAACTTGCGCCAAGATAAAAATCACGATGCGATTGGCAGGTTTAATGAATAAATCGAGCAAGAGGATGGTCATTGCCATCAACAGTACAAACATCTCTGGCAGAACGGAATAGAGGTCGTTTAGGATTGCGTTCATTGATTAAATTCCTGGCAACTTAGTGTGCGCCATATGTTCTAGTAACTGGCTGACTGTAGCATGCGTCATTTCTGTTACAGGCGCAGGATATAAGCCCATCGCCAACACCATAAACGCTAGCACTGCAAGAATAAGAAACTCACGTGCATTAATGTCTTTCAATTCAGCCACATGGCTATTGGCTATGTCGCCAAAATAAACACGCTTGACCATCCACAGCGTGTAAGCCGCACCAAAAATCAGCGTGGTCGAGGCAAGCACTGCCCACCAGAAGTTAACTTGTATCGTCGCTAAAATCACCATAAACTCACCGACAAAGCCTGACGTACCAGGCAAGCCAGCATTTGCCATGGCAAACAATACTGCAAAGGCAGTAAACACAGGCATGGTGTTTACGACACCGCCGTAATCGGCAATTTGACGAGAGTGCATGCGGTCATATAACACACCTACGCTCAAAAACATCGCGCTTGAGATAAAGCCATGCGAGATCATCTGTACGATTGCGCCATCCATCCCCAATGGGTTGAAAATAAAAAAGCCTAGCGTAACAAAACCCATATGTGAAATGGATGAGTAAGCGATCAGTTTTTTCATATCTTTTTGCACTAGCGCTACCAATGCAATATACACCACCGCAATCAATGACAAGGTAATCATAAAGCCTGACAGGTATTGCGCAGCATCTGGCGCAATCGGCATAGCAAAGCGCAGGAAGCTATAGCCGCCAAGCTTTAGTGCAATCGCTGCTAGCACCACAGAACCGCCCGTAGGCGCCTCAACGTGGGCATCTGGCAACCAAGTGTGCACGGGCCACATAGGCACCTTGACCGCAAACGCCATAAAAAAGGCTAAGAAAATCAAAATTTGTACGTTCATTGGCAACTGCATTTGGTAGTAGTCAACCAACTCGAAACTATTACTTTGATGATACAGATAGATAAATGCCACCAGCATCAGCAAAGAGCCTAGCAAGGTGTAGAGAAAGAACTTAATGGTCGCGTATACACGATTCGGCCCGCCCCAAATCCCAATGACTAGGAACATGGGAATCAGCATAGCCTCCCAAAACACGTAGTACAAAATGGCATCCAGCGCACTAAAAACACCAATCATGATGCCTGACATAATGAGGAACGAGGCCATGTACTGCGCCACACGCTTTTGAATTACTTCCCAAGCCGCAATAACCACGATAATAGTAGTAAAACTTGTGAGCAAGATCAGTGGTACGGCAATACCATCTGCACCCAAGTGATAGTTGATGTTAAACGCTGGAATCCAAGCAAACCCTTCTTGGAATTGAAAGCCACCATCTGCGTAATCGAAACCTGTGTACAGCGGCAAGGTGACTAGAAAGCCTGCAATTGCGCCAACCAAAGCAAGCCAGCGTGCCATTTTTGCGTTTTTATCATCGCCAGTGCACAGCACTAGCACACCAGCTAAAATAGGCACCCAAATTGAGAGGCTTAATGTGTGCGAATCCACTTATTGAACTTTCTTATAATGGTCATGCTGATAGTAATCTTGCTTATATTTATTCATTGTGGCGTACCGATTAGACTTTCATAAACAAGCTAAGTAGTAAAAATACGCCAATAATCATGGCGAACGCGTAGTGATAAATCATGCCGGATTGTAATTGTCTAACTAAGCCAGAGGCTAGCGCTACGACTTTGGCGGTACCGTTCACCATGACCCCATCAATTAAATCGACATCGCCACGCACCCACAACTTCCGCCCGATTAGCCTTGCACCCCCTGCAAATACTTTTTCGTTGAAAGCATCAAAGCCATATTTATTTTCTAAAATACAGTGAATCCAACTTAATTTCTTCTGGATAGCGGCTGGAATATCTGGACGCTTCATGTAGAAGAACCATGACAACAAAACGCCTGCACTGGCCAGAATAAATGGCAATGAAGTAAATGCTTCCAATGCCATTTCTAAAGCACCGTGAAAGTGATGTGCCAACTCACGCATAACAGGATGCGCATCTGAGTTTACAAAAATAACGCCCCTGAAAAACTCGCCATACAACATTGGCTCAACGGCAATATAGCCAATAACGACGGAAGGAATGGCTAAGGCAATCAAAGGGAAGGTAACGACCCAAGGTGACTCATGTGGTTTATCATGTGGGCCTAAGCCGTGGTGATGCCCGTGATCGTCATGGTCATCATGTGCATGCGTGTCATGCGGTTTGGCGATCATCCAGCGCTCTTTGCCATGGAATACCAAGAAGTACATGCGGAAGGAATAAAAAGCTGTCACAAACACGCCGACAACTACTGAAAAATAAGCATAACCGCTACCCGTGATATGCGACATACCAACCGCTTCAATAATGGAATCTTTTGAGTAAAAGCCTGAGAAGAACGGTGTACCAATTAGGGCTAAAGAGCCAACCAACGAGGTTAACCAAGTAATAGGCATATATTTACGCAAACCACCCATGTTGCGAATATCTTGGTCGTGATGCATGCCCATAATCACAGAGCCAGCGCCTAAGAACAATAAGGCCTTGAAGAAAGCATGAGTCATTAAGTGGAAAATAGCCACTGAGTAGGCAGATGCCCCTAAGGCAACCGTCATATAACCTAACTGTGAAAGTGTGGAGTATGCCACCACACGCTTAATATCATTTTGGATAATGCCTAAGAAGCCCATAAACAAGGCTGTTGTTGCTCCTATCACCATCACAAACGAAAGCGCTGTGGTTGATAGCTCAAACAGTGGTGACATACGCGCCACCATAAAGATACCCGCGGTTACCATGGTTGCCGCGTGAATCAATGCAGAAATTGGCGTTGGGCCTTCCATTGAATCTGGCAGCCACACATGTAATGGCACTTGTGCAGATTTACCCATAGCGCCGATAAATAGCAAAATACAAATCACCGTCATCAGTGACCATTGTGTATTGGGAAACCATGCCGTTGCAGGAATTAAGGTAATCATTTGATCCGCCATGTGCGGCGCGATTGAGAATACAGCAGCGTAGTCTAGGCTGCCCATAAAATACAGAATCAGACCGATGCCTAACAAGAAGCCAAAGTCGCCTACCCGATTGACTAGAAATGCTTTCATATTGGCATAAACCGCTGTTGGTCGGGTGTACCAGAAGCCAATCAGTAAGTAAGAAACCAACCCTACGGCTTCCCAGCCAAAGAACAGTTGCATAAAGTTATTGGCCATGACCAACATCAGCATGGAAAAAGTAAACAATGAAATATAGCTAAAAAAGCGGCTATAGCCTGAGTCTTCATGCATGTAACCGATGGTGTATATATGCACCATAAGTGAAACAAAAGTCACGACCACCATCATCATGGCTGTCAAACGATCCACCAAGAAACCAACTTCAAAACTCACGCCACCGCTGGTTAGCCAAGTATAAACGGTGCCGTTGAACACATGCCCTTGCATCGCATCTAACAACACATAAAAAGACAAACCAAACGCCCCTGCCACACCAGCAATGGTAATGACATGTGCCATTGCGCGCGGCATCATGCGGCCAAACAGCCCGACAACAATCGCGCCGATCAGTGGCAATAGCGCTGTGAGTAGGTAAATATTTTCCATGTCAGTCATGTTTAATTTTTCTCAGACTAAATATGCTTGTTATAAGCTATTGGCTTTGAGTTTTACCCTTTCAACTGGTCTAAATCGTCAACATTGATTGTGTTGAGATTTCTAAATAGCACAACAAGAATGGCCAAGCCTATGGCTGATTCAGCAGCTGCGACGGTTAGAATAAAAAACACAAAAACCTGCCCAGCAATATCATTCATATAGTGTGAAAATGCAATGAAATTGAGGTTCACCGCCAGCAACATCAACTCAATGGCCATTAACAACACAATCACATTTTTGCGATTGAGGAATATACCAACGACGCTAATCGCAAATAGCAGCGCGCCGAGAATAAGGTAATGCGACAGAGTAACCATTACGCTTGCTCCTGATTGGGCTTAGCTTCGACTTCCGCAGCCATACTGACCATACGGATACGGTCTGCACGTTTCACTTTCACTTGCTCCGCAGGGTCCATTGATTTTGTATCTTTACGATCACGCAAAGTTAAGGCAATCGCTGCGACAATCGCGACTAATAGCACGACAGATGCTAGCTCAAACGGCAACAGATATTGGGTATACAGCTCATGACCCAGTTCTGCTGTGTTGCTATAGCCAGCCAAATGCTTGGTGGGTGCACTGACCCGCTCGGAGCCAAAATGCTTGCTGCCCAGAATCATCACCATTTCAACCGCCATAAGCACACCGATTAAGCCAGCCATTGGCAAGTAGTCCCAAAAGCCTTCTCGTAACTTATCCAGATTAATATCCAGCATCATCACCACGAACAGGAACAACACCATCACAGCACCCACATACACTAGCACCAGAGCAATGGCTAAAAACTCAGCCTCCAGTAATAACCAAATGCCAGCAGCAGTAAAAAAGGCGAGTACTAGAAATAACGCAGCATGTACTGGGTTACGTGCAGTAATCACACGCAAACCAGCAAACAGCAATATGGCTGCCAGTGCGTAAAACACATAATCTTGAAATATAAGGTGTTGAAATATCATAAATTAACTTTGGTTTGATTCACTCTCATTGGCCTTATCGATACACTGCATCTTGCGCACGATCCGCGGCAATTTGTGCTTCATATTTATCGCCAACGGCAAGCAGCATCTGTTTAGTGTAAAGCAAATCACCGCGCTTTTCGCCGTGGTAATCAAACACGCGTGTCTCAACAATTGAATCTACAGGGCAAGACTCTTCGCACATTCCACAGAAAATGCATTTGGTTAAATCAATGTCATAGCGTGTAGTGCGGCGGGTATTGTCTTCCCTTTGTTCGGACTCAATGGTAATCGCCATGGCAGGGCATACCGCCTCACATAGTTTACAAGCGATGCAACGCTCTTCACCATTTGGGTAACGACGTAAAGCATGTAAACCACGAAAGCGGTTAGATTGCGGTGTACGCTCTTCTGGATACTGAATCGTAATCTTGCGCGCAAAGAAATAACGGCCTGTTAGTGCCATACCTTTTAGCAGCTCTATCAGCATCAAACTACTTAAGAAACTTTTAATTTTGTTCATCATCATGTCGCCTTAATGGAACAAATATGCCCATGGAGTTTGCATCATGGCGCCAACCACAATGATCCAAACCAAGGTAATCGGAATAAATACTTTCCAACCTAAACGCATGATTTGGTCATAGCGATAGCGTGGGAAAGTTGCTCTAAACCATAAAAAGCAGAATAGCAATACCGCCACTTTTAGTAATAACCAAGGGAAGCCATCTGGGATAAATGGTAATGGAGATAACCAGCCACCCAAGAACATGGTAGCTGCCAAGGTTGCAACTAACCACATATTGGCATACTCAGCCAAGAAGAATACCGCAAACGCCATGCCTGAATATTCCACATGGAAACCTGCGACAATTTCTGACTCACCTTCGGCTACGTCAAAGGGTGCGCGATTGGTTTCAGCCACAGCACTAATAAAATACACAATAAATAAGGGGAATAACGGCCAAATAAACCACTGATGTATGCCACCAGATTGTGCCAACACTATCTTGCCTAGATTCAATGAGTTTGCACACATTAATACGCCGACCAAGGCAAAGCCCATGGCAATTTCGTATGACACGATTTGCGCCGCAGAGCGCAAAGAACCCAAGAATGCATATTTCGAGTTAGATGCCCAACCCGCGATAATTACGCCATACACCGCAACAGACGTCATCGCTAAAATATATAGCAACCCTGCATCCACATCAGCCAGCACCATATTTAAATCAAACGGCACCACCGCCCAAGCGGCAAACGCAGGCGCAATCGCTAAAATTGGACCGATTAAAAATAGCGTCTTGTTTGACGCTGAAGGAATGATAATTTCCTTCATAAACAGCTTTAAACCATCGGCAATAGGTTGCAACAAGCCAAAATAACCTACGCGATTTGGCCCAATACGTACTTGCATATAGCCAATCACTTTACGTTCTGCTAACGTCAAGTAAGCAACAGCAATCATCAGCGGCAACACAATGCACACAATTTTTACCAGTGTCCACAACACGATCCAAGCTGGGCCAAAGAAGTTTTCTAAAGCGAGCATCATGCTGGCATCACCTCAATATCACCCATTAATTCGCCCAAGTCTTTAGTCTCGGGCGATGCTCCAGCAATACGCACACAGCCACGTGCAACGTTATTATCGACCTTAACAGGTAGCGTAGCCACTCCACCCGCCTGTTTGACCACCACTAAATCGCCCTCTTTCAGATTGAGCTTGGTCATTTGTGCTTCGTTCATCGCGGCGGTTACTTTAGCCATATATTTGGTTTTTTGCAGCGGCGGTGAGCGACGCACGATAGGATCAGAACGATATTGTGAAACCTCACCAATTCGCTGCAAAGTGTCCGTTTTATGAATCACTTGAATTTCAATTAACTCGCGCAAGTTATTGTTGAGGGAACGCCACACCACTTTGGATGGCTTGTCACCGCCAAAAATCTCGTCTTTGACTTGTTCGCTATTATCAAACTCAAAACCAGTCAAACCTAATGTATTCGCTAGCACACGCAATACCTTCCAGGCGGGGCGACTTTCTCCAAGTGCTTTTGTGACGGCTTTAAAGCTTTGCACACGCCCTTCCATACTCATGTAGGTACCTGATGTCTCGGTAAATGGTGCGATTGGTAATAATACATGTGCATCAT
Source organism: Methylophilaceae bacterium (assembly GCA_036504995.1). Classification (GTDB taxonomy): domain Bacteria; phylum Pseudomonadota; class Gammaproteobacteria; order Burkholderiales; family Methylophilaceae; genus DASXUG01. The sequence continues at coordinate 124,447 of DASXUG010000006.1, forward strand.
TGAGCGCTTCAGATTTGTAACTGGTCAAGGCAACCACACACTCCGCTTGCGCCATCGCTTGTTTAGCTAGGTAAGCATTTTGGCAATCTAACTCAGGCTCAACATTCAATAACAAATAGGCTTTGCGCGGATTTTCCAGCATGGTTTTAGCATTCAAACCACCACTTGCTGGCATCGCTCCTACCAAATGCGCACCTGTGCTATTGGCATGAGAGGCCAACAAGCCAAAGGTTGCGCCACACAAGGAGGCTATTGCTTCTGCCAGGCTATATAACTCCGTAAAACGTTGATTATGCTGAGCGATATTACCTAGGAAAATACCCGTTTTCGGGCTAACTAAATCATAATCTTTACCAAGACCAGCTAGACTTTCAGCCATGGCTTGCGTGTTATCCCAAACCCCCACAGTTTCTAACAAATCACTGAGCGATTTCGGCAAGCACAATGAAAGGCGTTGTAAACCAGACATGGCCTTTAAAATCTGCGCCATGACATTCACCATATTATTGGGTGAAGTAATCGCTTTGTGTGTCACCTTCATCAATGGGTCGTCGCCCAAAGGATTTACAAATGAAAGCTCAGCTCCATTAGCCACTGCCTTACGAATGCGCTGCGCCAATAATGGATGCTCATTACGCAGATTGCTACCCACAATCAGAATGCGATCCATATTTTCTAAATCTGGAATATTGCAACCCATCCATGGGGTACCAGTGCGCTTACCATCCATACGGAAGTCAGTCTGACGCAGACGATAATCCACGTTATCGCTACCCAAACCATGCGCAAGTTTTTTGGCTAAGTAAGCCTCTTCCATGGTGCTGTTGGGAGAAACCAGCACCCCAAGTTGCTCACCACCATTATTTTTGGTGATCTCTTGAATATGCGATGCGGCAAACTCTAAGGCGGTTTTCCAATCGGTTTCATGCCATTCACCATGATGCTTAATCATAGGCACTTTGAGGCGATCAGGGCTGTTCAGCCCTTCGTATGCGAAACGATCACGGTCTGAAATCCAGCATTCGTTAATGCTTTCTTTTTCACGCGGCAATACACGCATGACTTTATTGTCTTTCACATGCACTTCTATATGTGAACCTAAACCATCATGCGGCGCAATGGACGGCCTGCGCACCAACTCCCAGGTACGTGCGGAGTACCGAAATGGTTTGCTAGTCAGCGCCCCTACTGGACATAAATCAATAATATTACCTGACAGCTCAGAATCGACCGACTTATCCACATAAGCCGTGATTTCCGCATGTTCGCCGCGGCCAACCATGCCCAGTTCCATCATGCCGCCAACCTCTTTAAGGAAGCGCACACAACGAGTACATTGAATACAGCGAGTCATATCGGTACTCACCAGTGGACCGATATTTTTATTTAAAACAACGCGCTTTTCTTCGGTATAGCGAGAACCACTGGCGCCATAGGCCACTGCAATATCCTGCAAATCACACTCACCACCTTGGTCACAAATTGGACAATCAAGGGGATGGTTAATCAGCAAAAACTCCATGACGCTCTTTTGAGCTTCTACCGCGGATTTTGAGCGGGTAAAAATCTTCATACCATCAGCAACTGGGGTTGCACAGGCTGGTAATGGCTTGGCAAACTTCTCTACCTGAACCAAGCACATACGGCAGTTTGCCGCGACAGATAATTTTTTGTGATAGCAGAAACGAGGAATCGCAATGCCGAGTTTATCCGCGGCATCAATAATTGTGGTGCCGTGATCGACCTCTACTGCATTGCCATCGATTTCAATATTTAACATCTTTATTTACCCGTCACCATGGATTTACCATGTTGAATATAGTATTCAAACTCTGGTCTAAAATGCTTGATAAAACTCAACACAGGCGTGGCCGCCGCATCGCCCAGAGCACAAATCGTACGACCTGAAATATTGCTACTTACGCTGGTAAGCAATTCCAAATCTTCCATCTTGCCTTGGCCTTCGGCAATACGCTTAATCACGCGATAAACCCAGCCAGTGCCTTCGCGGCATGGTGTACATTGACCACATGACTCTTCGTAGAAAAAATAAGATAGACGCTTGAGCGTGGCAACCATGCATGTGGTTTCATCCATCACAATCATCGAGCCTGCACCCAAGCTAGAGCCCGCTTTGGATAGGCCATCATAATCCATAGTTGCGCCCATGATGGCGGCCGCCGGCATTACCGCCGTCGATGGTCCACCAGGAATCACCGCCTTTAACTGGCGACCTTTCCATACCCCGCCAGCCATATCGAGCAACTCTTGAAATGACGTACCCATTTTAACTTCGAAATTACCAGGGTTATTCACATGACCTGAAACCGAAAACAGTTTAGAACCGCCTGAGTTTGGCACACCTAAATCTTGAAAGGCTTGCCCACCATGTTGCAATATCCAAGGGATAGAAGCATAAGACTCGGTATTATTGACATTGGTCGGTTTGCCAAATACGCCATAGCTCGCTGGAAACGGTGGCTTAAAACGTGGCTGGCCTTTTTTTCCTTCGATAGATTCAATCAATGCAGTTTCTTCACCGCAGATGTAAGCACCATAGCCATGCACCGCATATAAATCAAAACAGAAGTTGGTACCGAATAAATTTTCACCCAAATAACCAGCGGCTTTTGCTTCATGCAAGGCAGTTTCAAAAATTTCGTAATCTTGCCAAATTTCGCCGTGAATATAGTTATACCCGACACGCGCACCCAATGTGTAGGCGGCAATCGCCATGCCTTCAATCAATTGATGTGGGTTATAACGAATAATATCGCGGTCTTTAAATGTACCAGGCTCACCCTCATCGGTGTTGCATACCAAGTATTTCACGCCATCGTAATATCGTGGCATGAAGCTCCACTTAAGCCCAGTAGGAAAACCAGCACCACCACGACCACGCAAACCTGAGAGTTTGACTTGGCTAATCACATCGGTTGCCTTTACCTTTTCAGTCACAATTCGTTTTAATTGTGCATAACCGCCCAGCTTTAAATAGGTTTCTAGCGAGTTAGGGTTGGGTTCGGTTACCGTGCGTAAACACACCAAGGTTTCTTTGTCATGCGGAGCTAAGGTATGAGGATTCATTATTTCAAATCCTCTAACATTTGGTCGACTTTTTCAGGTGTTAAAAACTCATGCATGGTGTGATTATTGACTAACACCATTGGTGCTCCACTGCATGCGCCAAAGCACTCGCCTTCTTTGAGGCAGAATTTACCGTCAGGCGTAATTTCATTAAAACCTATACCAAGCCTGTCTTTCAGGTGATCGACAATCTCATCACAGTTACGCAACATGCAGGAGATGTTGGTGCAAATGGTGATTTTATATTGCCCGACTGGTTCTAAATCATACATATTGTAGAAGCTGGCCACTTCAAGCGCGGCAATTGCAGGAATACCCAAGTAATCCGCCACAAATGCAATCGTCTCTTTAGACAACCAGCCTTTTTCAGTTTGCGCGATACGTAAGGCGGACATCACCGCGCCTTGCTTGTGCTCAGCGGGGTACTTAGTGAGTTCGTAGTCTATTTTTGCTATGGATTCTGCTGATAACATTTTATCTATCTATTTCGCCAAAGACTATATCTTGCGTACCGATGATTGCCACAAGATCAGCAATCATATGACCACGTGTCATTTCATCTAATGCTGCCAAATGCGGGAAACCAGGTGCGCGAATTTTCAAACGGTATGGCTTGTTGGCCCCATCTGAAATCATGTAAATACCAAACTCACCCTTGGGATGTTCTACCGCAGCATAGGCTTCGCCTGCTGGCACGTGGAAGCCCTCAGTAAACAATTTAAAGTGGTGAATCAACGACTCCATATCATGCTTCATGCCAGTACGCGGTGGTGAGGCTACTTTATGGTTATCGGTAATCACTGGCCCAGGATTTTTGCGCAACCAATCTACACACTGTTTAATGATGTGATTAGATTGACGGAACTCTTCAATACGCACCAAGTAGCGATCATAGCAATCACCATTTACACCCACTGGAATATCAAAATCTAATTTATCGTAGACTTCATACGGTTGTTTTTTGCGCAAATCCCACGCAAAACCTGAACCGCGTAACATAGGGCCACTCATCCCAAGTGCCAGTGCACGCTCTGGTGATACCACACCAATGCCCACGGTACGTTGTTTCCAGATGCGATTATCCGTTAATAAGGTTTCGTATTCATCGACATAAGTCGGAAAACGATTAGTGAAGTCTTCAATAAAATCCAGCAGCGAACCTTGACGATTTTCATTAAGCTTATTAATTTCATCTTTGCTGCGGAATTTCGTCGTCTCATGCTGGGGCATGCGATCAGGTAAATCACGATACACCCCACCTGGACGGTAATAGGCGGCATGCATACGGGCACCTGAAACCGCCTCGTAGCAATCAAACAAATCCTCACGCTCGCGGAACGCATACAAGAACACCGTCATTGCACCCACATCCAAGGCGTGCGCACCCAACCAAAGCAAATGATTAAGCACACGGGTAATTTCATCAAACATCACACGGATATACTGTGCGCGAATCGGTACCTCAATGCCCATTAACTTTTCAATCGCCATTACGTACGCATGTTCATTCGCCATCATGGAGACATAATCCAGCCTATCCATATACGGCACAGACTGCAAATAAGTGCGATTCTCAGCAAGTTTTTCTGTCGCGCGATGAAGCAAGCCAATGTGCGGATCGGCACGTTGAATCACTTCACCGTCCAGCTCCAACACCAAGCGCAACACACCGTGCGCCGCAGGGTGCTGCGGACCGAAGTTCATTGTGTAATTTCTAATCTCAGCCATTCTTCTGCTCTTTCACATGCTCTTGCATAACCGCGTTTGCTGCATTTGAATTCAGACAAGGCGGAAGTGCGCAGACAGTGCAATGCACACGGCAAGCACTGATAACGCAGTATGAGTTCAAATGCAGCAAACGCTTAGCCATTGTGAAAGCCTTCGTCGCGTATGATACGCGGCACATTATTGCGCAACTCGATAGAAACTGGCTGATAAACCACACGCTGCTGCTCGGGGTCGTAACGCATCTCCACATTACCAATCATGGGGAAATCTTTACGGAACGGATGTCCAACAAAACCGTAATCCGTGAGCAAGCGACGCAAATCTGGATGATCTTCAAACATGATGCCGTACAAATCAAACGCTTCGCGCTCAAACCAATTGGCTACAGGCCAAACATCAATCATGGTTGGCAAGACAGGGAAATCATCATCTTCTGCAAACACGCGCAAACGAATACGATGATTCAAACTAATTGAGAGTAGGTGATAAACCACTGCATAACGCTTACCTTGCCAAACAGGCTCCAAATCATCGCTGCCTTGGCCGTATTCCATATAATCGACACCGCATAAATCAATCAACTGCTCAAACTTCAAATCAGCATGTTCATGCAAAACTTCACATACTCGCCTGAGATCATCTGCATGGCAAACAACGGTTAACTCATCAGCCGCTATCAACTGAGAAACCACTTTGCTAGCCAACACTTTATTGATTGCCTCGGTTAATTTTTCTAAACGCGTTGTCATGGAAATGGGCTATCTGGCAATGGTATTTGTACGTTTAATTTTAGTTTGTAGCTGAATCAAGCCATAGAGCAAGGCTTCTGCCGTTGGCGGACAACCTGGCACATAGACATCAACTGGCACAATACGATCACAGCCGCGTACTACAGAATAGGAATAATGATAGTAGCCCCCACCATTGGCACACGAACCCATGGAGATCACCCAACGTGGCTCGGCCATTTGATCGTACACTTTACGCAAAGCAGGTGCCATTTTATTGACTAAGGTTCCCGCCACAATCATCACGTCTGATTGACGAGGACTTGGCCTAAACACAATACCAAAGCGGTCTAAGTCATAGCGCGCCGCGCCTGCGTGCATCATTTCCACAGCGCAACAAGCCAAACCAAAAGTCATCGGCCACAAAGAACCAGTACGCGTGTAGTTAATGACCGTATCTAGGGTAGTGGTGACAAAACCTTTTTCTAGGATACCTTCAATGCTCACAACAAACTCCTTGAGCTAAACGTAGACCTAAACTATTAACAATTAATCCCACTCCAGCGCCCCTTTGACCCATTCATAGACAAAACCAACCACGAGGATAGCCAGAAACACCATCATTGCCAAAAAGCCAAAAAGCCCAATGTCCTTCAAAACCACGGCCCAAGGGAATAGAAATGCAATTTCAAGGTCAAACAGAATAAATAGAATAGCAACAAGATAATAGCGCACATCAAACTTCATACGCGCATCTTCAAAGGCCTCAAACCCGCACTCATACGGGGAGTTTTTTTCAAGATCAGGACGGTTAGGCGCCGCTAACTTGCCCAGAACAATAGGCGCAACACCGACGGCTAAACCAACGATGATAAACAACAGAATAGGAAAATAATTTTCCAGCAAGTACAACCCCAATTTCCGCTAACAGAACTTACTTCACAAAAAATCTTTTCAAGCAAATACTACCACGTGCAACAAACAGAATCACCATAATACTTACAAGCTCTAGATGAGGACACCCAGCCTAGCGACTCAGTTTTGGCAGAAGTTACAATATGTAACAATTGTAACTCAATAACAAAACTCTAAGCAATCATACTGACGGCAGTTCCACAAAAAAATACTCATTGACTCAATCAAGCAACTCCAAATTACCCGCGCCATGAGCCCACATCAAAAGATCCTCTAAAACAGACTTGATTGCTTCTTAGCTATGGATTTGCCATCTTGCACAGCATGTCCTTTTCTAGCGCGTTTTAGCAGATATTTAGTTAAGCTTTCACCTTCGATTACTTTAGATTTTCCCTTAACCGTGACATTTGCTGATAGCCCATCACTCAACTCAACCAGCGATAAAGACGCATTATCTGGAATATCCATAATGCGTACGCCTTTTCCACCATTCGGATATTCATTCACTTCACTGATAGGAAACACCAACAGTTTACTTTCTGTTGATGTAACGGCAACGTGCGTCCGGTCATCTAACTTGATTGGCGGCAATATCAACGCACCACCTTCCGGCTTCATAAAGGCTTTACCCGCTTTGGGTCTCGCAACCAAACCTTTGAGCGGCGCGACGAAGCCATAGCTATTGGATGTCACAAATAGGTATTTATCCTCATCTTTACCAGACATAACATGGGCTAGCTTTGCCCCATTCTGCACCTCGATAATGGAGCTCAGTGGTATACCATCTCCTTTGCCGCCTGGCACGGTTGAAGCGTCAAAGGCATAGCATCGCCCATTAGTATCAAGTAACACTATCGGCAATACGGTACGTGTTTCTATGATGGCGAACTCAGCATCTCCTGACTTCCATGTCACAGAGTCACGCTCCACGCCATGACCTTGCCTTGCTCTGATCCAACCATTTTTAGAGAGTAAAATGGTCACGGGCTCATCAACCACAAACGCCTTTTGACCCCCTTGCGCGCGCTCTACCGGCTCAATGAGAGTACGACGATCATCGCCGTATTTTTCTGCATCTTGTTTAATTTCTTTTGCGGTGAGCCTGCGTAATTTTGTTTCACTGCCTAAGATTGTTTGCAAGCCATCGGCTTCTTCGCGCAAATCTTTTAGCTCTTTCTCAATCTTAAACCCTTCCAACCTTGCCAGTTGGCGTAGCCTAATTTCTAAAATATCTTCCGCTTGTATTTCGCTTAACTGAAACGCTGCAATCAAATCGGTTTTCGGCTCGTCTGAATTGCGGATTACTCGAATCACTTCATCAATATGCAGAAAGGCGATCATGCGGCCCTCTAAAATATGAATACGCTTATTGATTTTATCTAAGTCGAATTGGCAGCGCCTACGCACGACATTGAGGCGAAATGCAATCCACTCTTTGAGTATCGCAATCAGACCTTTTTGTGCGGGGCGACCATCCGTGCCTATCATCACCATATTGACTGGACATGAAACTTCCAAGCTAGTGTGCAGCAATAGAAATGCCATCAGCTCGTCACTTGAAACTTTGCTGGTTTTCGGCTCGATAATTAATCGAACATCTTTTTTACCTTCGCTTTTGACAGTATCAATCATGCTTAGTGCAGATTGCTTTATTAGCAACTGGTCTTGGTCGATGGTCTTTTTGTCTTTTTTCGGCTTGGGGTTAGAAATGCCGAGAATTTCATCTTGTATCGTTTCTACCGAAACACCATGTGGCAACTCATGGATGATAATGCGCCACTGACCACGCGCCATCGGCTCCACTACCCATCTGGCACGTAACCTTAATGAGCCGCGCCCGGTTTCATAGGTGGAAAGAATATCGGTCGTTTGCGTAATGAGCTGACCACCCCCTGGGAAATCTGGGCCAGGCACGTATTGCATCAACTCAGCCATGGTGCAATCAGGGTTATCCATCACGTGCAGCACCGCACTGGCGATCTCGCGCATATTGTGCGGCACCATTTCAGTCGCCATACCCACTGCGATACCCGAAGCACCATTGAGCAGCATCATCGGCAAGCGCGCTGGTAACAAGACAGGCTCTTGAAAAGCACCGTCGTAGTTATTTTGGAAATCTACCGTGCCGCGGTCAATCTCTGATAACAACAAATCTGCAATCGGCGATAAGCGCATCTCAGTGTAACGCATAGCGGCTGCGCCATCTCCGTCGCGCGAGCCGAAGTTGCCTTGCCCATCAATCAATGGGTAACGCAAGGTGAAATCCTGAGCCAGTCGAACGGCAGCCTCATAGGCAGAGCTATCACCATGGGGATGATACATACCCAGCACGTTACCCACCACTCGGGCAGATTTCACGGGCTTACTACCAGCCACCAAGCCCATTTCTTTCATCGCATACAAAATGCGACGTTGTACTGGCTTTTGACCATCCTCTACCGAGGGTAATGCACGGCCTTTTACTACGGAAACGGCATAAGCCAGATAAGCTTCTTCTGCATATTCTCCAATGGGGACTGCGTTTTCTTCGTTATTATTTTCTTGCATGGTTGTATCCATCAAACATCTGCCTCTACATCATTACCGCGACGCTCCATCCACTCTTTTCTGGCGGCTGATTCATTTTTTGCCATCAGCATATCGAACATTTTGTGCGCACCCTCCACCTCGCCGTTGGGTAATCGCACTTGAATCAAACGCCGAGTATCTGGGCACAAAGTAGTTTCCCAAAGCTGCTCGGGGTTCATTTCGCCCAGGCCTTTAAAGCGCTGAATACTTAACTTCTCTTCTGCAATACCTTCACGTCTGAGCTTTTCTATCATCGAAATTTTTTCAGCATCATCAGATACATATAGCTTACGTAGCGGTTTATTTTTACCTTGTGCTGGCACGTCAATACGATACAAGGGTGGCTGTGAGATATACACGTGACCGCGTTCAATCAGTTTAGGGGCGTGCTTCAATAACATGGTGAGTAATAACACTTGTATATGCGAGCCATCGACGTCAGCATCTGACAATATGCATAACTTGCCATAGCGTAAACCTGAAAAGTCTGGTTCGTCCTTCAACGTATGCGGCTCTATACCTAGCGCCACAAAAATATCGTGCACTTCTGAGTTGGCAAAAATACGCCCAGCATCCACTTCCCAAGTGTTGAGCACTTTACCGCGTAAAGGCAATAGTGATTGAAACTCGTTGTTACGTCCCATCTTAGCGCTTCCACCAGCGGAGTCGCCTTCTACCAAAAACAGCTCAGCTTCCATTGTGCCCGCGGCTTCACAGTCCGTGAGTTTGGCAGGCATTAAATTGATACCTGTGGTTTTGCGTTTTTCAATCTTCTGCGTAGATTTATTACGTGCTGCTGCAGAGCGATTCACCAAGTCAGAAATGCGCTTAGCATGCTCTACGTTTTGACTCAGCCAAGTTTCCATAAAGGGCTTGACGGCAGAGGCGACCATCTTCATCGCGTCGCGGTTGGTCAACTTCTCCTTGGTTTGGCCTTGGAATTGCGGGTCTAACACTTTGGCCGCTAACACGTAACAGACGTTATTCCATACATCTTCTGATGAGACTTTAACCCCGCGCTGCATCATACTGTGATGCTCCATAAACGACTTCACCGCTTCAAACACGCCGTTGCGCATACCAGCTTCGTGCGTACCGCCCGATAGCGTGGGGATGAGATTCACATACGACTCACCCCGCCCACCGCCCGAACCAAATGACAAGGCCCAAATCGCGCCCTCGCCTTTTGAGATACCGTCGGTGTTTTCATGATGGTAAAACTCACCTGAGATAAAAGGGACAGGCGTTTCACCATCTTCAAGTTCACGTTCCCCAATTAACTCATCCAAATATTGCGGCAAGCCGCCGGCATAGCTCCAAGAGCGTTCTTCAAAACCATCATTACCCTCAATTGACAACGTGACGCTAACGCCACGTAATAGCACGGCCTTGGATTTAATTAGATGCTCTAACTGCGAAATCGAAACTTTAGGTGAATCGAAATACTTAGGGTCTGGCCAACACTTTACGGTGGTACCTGTGTCCTTTTTTAGACACTTACCAGTTTCTTGCAAAGGCTGAACGCAATCTCCATTTTCAAAAGAAAGGCTGTGCAACTTGCCATCACGCTTTACCTTCACCTCTAACCGGGTAGAAAGCGCATTGGTGACAGAAACACCTACCCCATGCAAGCCACCCGAGAAGCGATACGAACTATTTTCATCTTCCTTATCAAACTTACCGCCTGCATGCAGTTGCACAAACACTAACTCTACTGCTGGTTGTGTCTCACCTTTAGGGATTTCCACAGGAATACCGCGACCATTATCCGCCACCTCAACTGCACCATCTTTAAAAATGGTGACTTTAATATTGGTAGCATGCCCTCCCAGTGCTTCATCCGCTGCGTTATCAATCACCTCTTGCACAATATGCGTGGGTGAATCTGTGCGCGTGTACATCCCTGGTCTGGCACGTACAGGCTCCAACCCCCTGAGTACTTTAACTGAATCTGCGTCGTATTCTTTTTCTGCCATTAACTAACTTTCTAAATTTATTTCTTTGAAACTTCTGCACTTTTAAAACTTCTGTACTTTTGAAACTTCTGCACTTTGGTTTAATCACTAGGTTTAATTTAGACCAAGTTTAATTTAGTTGGCGCTATTTTAAATAACTAATTTTACTTTTTATTTGATCAATCTCAGATAGCTGCATTTAATTTTAGATAAACGAGAAGCATACGCTACCTTTACCAGATACATGAATTATCCATACCCACCTATTCTTAATCGTCAAAACTCTTGACAGTAGTTCTAGTTAGAACAATAATAGTTCTAACTAGAACTACTTAATCAAAAAACTAAACTTTATTAACATGGATTTAATCCCTTTAATTCGTGAGCTCGTTAGGGCTTATCAGGCATTTGAAGCCTTCTCTGCGGCGCACATTCGCACCATGGGGATTACACCACCTCAATTTGACGTGATTGTAACTTTGGGTAACCAGCCGCCAATGACTTGCAAGCTACTCGGCGAAAAAACACTGATTACCAAGGGCACGCTCACGGGGATACTCGATCGCTTAGAAGAAAAAGGCCTAATCGTTCGCTTGGCTAATGCAGATGATGCACGTAGCCAAAAAATTGGCCTAACCGAAGCAGGTAATAGCTTGTTCCAAACCGTGTTTCCTAGCCACAAAGCTCATTTTAAGCAGGTGGCAGGACAATTTAGCGAAACAGATGTTATAGAGATTACTAGTGCGCTCAAGAAATTGAGAGCCAGTATTGAGCAGTTCAACTAACTTTCACCAGCCTTTCTATCAAATTTTCAAGGAGACTCAAATGAAAAAATTCGTATTATTAAGCATGTTATTAGCATCAATGGGAGCGCAAGCAGCCCCTGAAACTTATGTAATTGACACTAATCACACCAAACCACGCTTTTCATACAGCCATTTTGGCTATTCAACCCAATTAAGCCGATTTGATACAGTCAGCGGAAAAATTACGATTGATAAAGCAGCCAAACAGGGTAATCTAGAAGTGACCATTGATACAAAATCAGTAAACACTGGTTACGCCTTATTCAACGAGCATATTCAAGGTGCTGATTTTTTTGATACTGAGAAATACCCTACTGCCACTTTTAAATCTAGCAAAGTTAACTTCAAAGAAGACAAGGTCGCTTCAGTGGATGGTACGCTGACCATTAAAGGCGTAAGCAAACCTGTAACTTTAACCGTGACCTCTTTCATGTGTATGCCACACCCTATGGCAAAGAAAGATGCTTGTGGTGCAAATGCTAGCGTAGTAGTAAAACGTAGTGACTTCAATATGGGCAAACACGTACCTTACGTGAGCGACGAAGTGACGATTGATATTCCTGTTGAAGCGGTAAAAGAGTAATTACTTAACTAAGAATTACTTGGCTAAGCAATAAAACAGGCTGGGCAATTGCTCAGCCTTTAGTCCGTGTATGGATTACCTTCTGCTGTGTACTCACTCAGCATCTTTGGAAACGGAGCGCTTTGCATCCCATCTTGACCTTGTTCAAATCGTTTAATATTCAAACACAAAACACCATCAACTGATTGTATTCTAACGCAATTAAAATAACTGGACATTTATTGGGCACCTACGCAACATGGACAGGACGTAAAAACGGGCTGTAACATCGTCATATATATAGACCAAAAGGTGAGAATGACTTGACAAGCACAACCATTTTGGTGTATAAAAACAGATAGTTGGCGAACTTTTTACAAAGAGCGAACATCGTATCGAAACGACAGGAATGGTGATACCATTATGGACTTTCTTGCAAAAAAACAAACTAAAGAGCCAGTTAGTCATGCCAAGCCAAATGGTCTCGTCTGGTGTGTATTGATTGTCGATGACGATCCTGAAGTTCATGCCGTTACTCGCCTCGCTTTACGAAACTTCCAATTTGAAGATCGAGATATCGACATTATCTCCGCGTATTCAGGCAACGAAGCTAAGCTAATATTCGAGCAACGAAAAGATATTTCACTCGCACTGGTTGACGTCGTGATGGAAACCGAGCACGCAGGTCTTGACTTAGTCAAACATCTACGCGTAGAAAAAGGAAATCACAAAGTCCGTTTGGTGCTACGTACAGGACAAGCTGGTCAAGCACCTGAAGATCAAGTCATCAGGGAGTATGATATAGATGACTACCGTGAAAAAACCGATTTAACAAAACAAAAGCTACGCACACTCTTATATTCTATGCTGCGCTCCTATCGCGACATTGATGTCATAGAGGCTCAGCGAGATGGTCTAGAAAATGTCATTGAATCCTGTGCAAAAATACAAGACGCCTCATCATTCAAGAACTTCGCCTTAGCCGCTCTCGAGCAGATGGTGATTCTTCATCATTTTGGCGATTCAGAGATTTATTATATAGAGGTTCCAAGTAAAGACAGGATTGTTCAAAAAACAAGAATCCTGATCACAACAACGGAGACCATCAATTTTGAGAAAGATGGATCTGTTGACATGCTTCCCCCTAAAGTTGCACAGCGCTTTGACGAAGTGCTTGCCCTAAGGACTTCAAAAAACTATCCAGATGCCTATGTGTTTTATTCGCCAGCTGCTGGTGGCGGAAGTAATTTAGTTTATATCTCGTATCACGCAGCATTATCCCCATTAGATCAGCAACTACTTGAAATTTACGTCCAGAACTTGGCAATCACCTTTGGCAACATCAATCTTCAAGATGATTTGCAAGATGCCTCCAAAGAACTAATTTTCACATTAACAGATACAGTCGAAGCCCGTAGTAACGAAACAGGCGCGCATATTCAGCGTGTCGCTTTAATCAGCGAACGTTTGGCTCAGTTGAGCGGATTATCCGACTATGAAACTACGTTAATCAAACTCGCTTCGCCTTTGCATGATATTGGTAAAATTGCCATTCCCGACGCCATTCTACATAAACCAGGGAAACTAGACCCAGATGAATGGGATATCATGAAAAAGCATGTAGATTACGGTGTGGCAATTTTGGAACGTTCCAAGAGCGAACTCATGATCATCGCCACGCAAATTGCTGGTACGCATCATGAACGCTGGGATGGCACGGGGTATCCCAAAATGCTAAAAGGCCAAGAGATCCCTATTGCAGGGCGGATTACCACGCTTGCAGATGTATTCGATGGGCTTGGCTCAAAAAGAAGTTACAAAGAGGCTTGGTCGCCAGAAGAGGTTCTTAATTTCATTCTTACTGAACGAGGAAAGTTATTTGATCCCAGTTTGGTTGACTTGTTTGTTGCACATTATGACGAGTTTATTGACATACGGAAGCAGCACCCAGACACCTATCCTGATAAACATTAATACAGATAGAAAAACATCTTAAAGTAAGGTCCCTGCTACTGCAGGATGATAACTTGGTGCTTTCATAGCGAACTTTCACCTAACAGAAACTGATAGGAGGCAACTGATGTTGGTGAAATCTATGCATGGCCTGTCATTTAAGTTGGTAAGAGCCGTCATTTTGGCAACGCTTCTAATTGGGTTAATGGTCAGTGTCATCCAGATTTTCATTGATTTCTCCAATCAAAAAACACTGCCTGATGAGGACATGAAAAGCCTTGTTAGCATTGTAAAAGCGCCTGCCACCTCTATCGTATTCAGTCTTGATCCTGCCACAGCAAATGAGTTATTACGCGGCCTACTAAAACACCCTTCAGTAATCTCGTGTCGCATTATCCTTGCCGATGGTACGGTATTCGCATCCCAAGACAGACCGTTCAACTCCTCAAGCAATCGCAAGCTGAACGACCTTTTATTCGATAAGATAAAAGTCCGCCAGTGGCCATTAGCTTGGCATTTTCCCGATCGAGATGAGGCGCTGGGGAGTTTAGAAATAACCGTTGACACCTACTATTATGGGCGTCATTTTCTAGAACGCGCCTGGATCACCCTGGCTAGTACAGTATTTTATGCGCTCACACTAACAGGCACTTTTTTGCTCGCATTTTACTTATTGGTGACACGCCCGCTAAACAGCGTGATTCAATCTATTCAGCAGGTCGATGTTGATGCTCCAGAAAAAACGCGACTAGTTGAACCCGATGGTCATGATGATGATGAAATCGGTTTGCTCACAAAATTAACCAATAACCAGCTTGAGGCTATTTCCACCAGTCTTGACCAAACTAGAATGGCTGAGGAAAAGCTTAAACAATATTCTGATAGCTTGGAAACGACAGTTGCTGAAAGAACATATGCCCTCAGTACAAGCCTAGAACAGTTGCAAACAGCACAAGCACAATTAATCGAATCCGAAAAGCTAGCAGCACTAGGTGGCCTAGTCGCTGGCGTAGCGCATGAGGTTAACACCCCACTGGGAGTTGCAGTGACGGCTGGCTCCGTACTTGAAGAGTCTTTAGATGAGATACAAAAACAATTTAATGAGGAAACGCTAACGGCAGAGGGATTGCAGCAATACATTCGTACAGCACAAGATAGCTATGAAATGCTAGACAGCAATATTAAGCGCGCGACTAAGCTAATCGCCGATTTTAAAATGACCGCCGTTGATCAATTATCAGAAAAGCGCTCTGAGTTTAATGTCTCAGAGGTGGTCAATGCACTGATTACGAGTTTACATCCTGAAACAAAAAAAATACCTGTGATACCCGATTTAGAGTGCCTCAACAATCTCACCATGGTCAGCTTGCCTGGAGCGCTCACCCAAGTCTTATCCAACTTAATCGTTAACAGTGTGCGACACGCTTTTGATCAGGTTCAGAATCCAAAAATTCTAATCAAGATTCGGCTTGAGCAAGCACACATTTTAATTGACTATCACGACAATGGCATTGGCGTTCCTGAGGCAATACAGCAGCGTATTTTTGAACCTTTTTTTACTACCAAACGCGGCCAAGGCGGCTCGGGGCTTGGGCTTAATATCGTCTACAACCTAGTAACGCGAAAGTTATTGGGCCGTTTGGAGTTTTCTTCAACAGTTGGAGAGGGAGTAGCTTTTAAACTAATATTGCCAGCCACAATACCAAACACGGCCGATAAAACACTGTCTCATGCATAAAAATATTGCCGCTAACCATAGCGAGCTTACCACTGATTGGAGGCATCAAGTGAACCATATATTATTTTTTATTTGTTGTATTTACACTTGCCTAAGCTACGCAGAAACCATCACTATTGCGGCAGAAGACGACTGGGCCCCTTATTCTTCTATCAAAACAGACAAATCTGGGCCTCAAGGTCTGGCGCCAGAGTTAATCAAAAAAGTTTTCAAATTAAAGGGAGTCGATGTGCAATATGTCACCCTGCCTTTTGCTCGCTGCATGTATTACACCTTAATTGGTAAAACCGTGGGTTGTTTTGATGCTACGGTAACTGCAGAAAACAAAAACCAGTATTATTGGCATAAAACACCCATGTTTACGGAAGGCTTATCTGTGTTTGCAAAGAGTGACTCCAAAGATCACTATGTAACGCTCAAAGATATGGAAGGGAAATTGGTAGGCTACACCATAGGATATACCTATACACCAGAAATCCTTCAAAACAAGAAAATCAAAATGTTTGGTGTCACTTCAGACCACAACCAACTCAATATGCTGGTTAACGGACGCATACAATATGCGCTTATCAATACAACGCCAGGCATTATGATAGTCAACCAAGACCCCAAGCTCAGCGGAAAAGTTAAAATTGTTGGTCACCTTAGCGATGACGACTTCTGGATAGCATTTTCGAAAAATCATCCAGATGGGAAGCGTTTGACGCAGACATTTGAATCGGGGCTTGAACTGTTTAAATCCAGCGGAGAATACGACAAAATGATGGAAGAGTTTAGAAGCCATTATATTATCCGCTGAAACCTGTCATGGCTTACAAAATAAGGCATTGACTTAAACAATGCCTAGATTCCCTAGGTTCGAAGATAAATCTTTATTTTGCGCACCTTTGCCTTCTAACTTAATCTTGAGACGCACTTCATTTTCGGAATCCGCATTACGTAGCGCATTTTCATAACTGATTTCACCAGCCTCGTGCAGATCAAATAAAGATTGATCGAAGGTTTGCATACCTAACTCACGAGATTTCGCGATGATGCCTTTAATCTCATGCACCTCCCCTTTAAAGATTAAATCTGAAATAAGGGGCGAATTAAGCATCACCTCCATCGCGGCAACGCGCCCTATCCCATCAGTTTTGGGAATTAAACGTTGGGAGACGAATGCCTTTACATTAAGCGACAAGTCCATCAATAACTGATGACGACGCTCTTCGGGGAAAAAGTTAATAATACGGTCTAATGCCTGATTGGTGCTATTGGCGTGTAAAGTTGCCATACACAAATGGCCTGTTTCTGCGAAGGCAATAGCATAATCCATGGTTTCTCGATCACGAATTTCCCCAATCAAAATAACATCGGGCGCTTGACGCAGGGTATTTTTTAGCGCGATATGCCAGCCATCGGTGTCTACCCCGATTTCCCGCTGTGTGACGATACAGTTTTTATGTTCGTGCAAAAACTCAATCGGGTCTTCAATGGTAATGATATGGCCGTGGCTGTTCTGGTTACGATAATCCACCATCGCTGCTAACGAGGTGGACTTACCTGAACCCGTGCCACCCACAAAAATGACCAAGCCACGTTTAGTCATGGCAACATCCTTAAGCACTTCAGGCAAACCTAGAGTTTCAAACTTAGGGATATTAGTGTTGATAATACGAAATACTAAACCAACTGAACCGCGCTGCATAAATGCGTTGACGCGAAAGCGTGCAACATTAGGCAAACCAATCGCAAAGTTACATTCATGTGTTTCATCAAACTCTGCCATTTGCCTGTCATTCATAATGGCGCGGGCAATTTCTTTTGACTGTTGCGGAGTTAATGCTTGGCTAGTGACAGGCGTCATCTTGCCATCAATTTTCATCGCGGGCGGATAAACTGCGGTGATAAATAAATCAGACGCTTTTTTCGCCATCATCATACGTAATAAATCGAAAATAAACTTTTCGGCCTGACTTTGATCCATCGCCACGTTAAATATCCCTTATTCTTTTGAACATATAATTAAGCTAGCAAGCGCTTAAGCTGCAAATGCCTCTTTATTAGCCGCCTTCTGACGGGCCTCTACAATTGAAATCACATTACGGCGTACCAGGTCTTGTAGGTTCTGGTCTAGTGTCTGCATGCCAACGTTTTGCCCTGTCTGTATCGATGAATACATTTGCGCAATTTTATTTTCGCGTATCAGGTTACGAATCGCAGGCGTGCCTATCATAATTTCATGAGCCGCAACGCGACCTGATTCATCTTTGGTTTTACATAGCGTTTGCGAAATAACAGCGCGTAGCGACTCTGACAGCATAGAGCGCACCATTTCCTTTTCTGCCGCGGGGAACACATCTACCACACGGTCAATCGTCTTAGCGGCAGAGCTTGTATGTAATGTACCAAACACCAAGTGCCCTGTTTCTGCTGCGCTCAATGCCAAACGAATAGTTTCCAGATCACGCATCTCACCCACCAGTATCACATCTGGGTCTTCGCGCAAGGCTGAGCGCAAAGCGTTGGAAAATGAAAGTGTATGCGGGCCGACTTCACGTTGGTTAATCAAACATTTTTTAGATTGATGCACAAACTCAATCGGATCTTCTACCGTTAAAATATGACCAAACTCGTTTTCATTCACGTAATCCACCATCGCGGCCAAAGTCGTCGACTTACCAGAGCCCGTCGGCCCAGTCACCAACACCAAACCACGCGGATTTTGCGCAATGTCTTTGAAAATAGGCGGGCAATTGAGCTCTTCTAAGGACATGATTTTAGAGGGAATAGTACGAAATACTGCACCAGCGCCACGATTTTGGTTAAATGCATTGACGCGGAAACGTGCTAAATTAGGAATCTCAAACGAAAAATCACACTCTAGCGTTTCTTCATACACTTTACGCTGTCCGTCATTCATAATGTCGTACACCATATCATGCACCTGGCTGTGGTCCATCGAAGGCAGGTTAATTTTACGCACATCGCCATGCACACGTATCATCGGAGGTAGACCAGCCGACAAATGTAAGTCTGACGCTTTATTTTTCACTGAAAAAGCGAGTAAATCTGATATATCCACAGAGCGCTCCTGATATAATTTTCTAAAATGAAGAACGAGTCCAATTTAAACACAATAACGGCACATTTGCAGTCAACACTAGCAAGCATTGCAGATGCAGTGACAAAAGCTGACAGGATGCAAGACACTGTAAAATTAATTGCCGTCAGCAAGGCGCAGCCCGCTAGCGCCTTACGAGAGGCCTTTGTGGCTGGTCAAATCGCATTTGGCGAAAATTACTTGCAAGAAGCCCTCAATAAGCAAAATGAGTTAAGTGATTTAACCATCGAATGGCATTTTATCGGACCGATTCAAAGCAATAAAACGCAAGCTATCGCACAACACTTTGCTTGGGTGCATGGCGTGGATAGACTAAAAATTGCGCAGCGACTGAGTGATGCAAGAGCTGGTACCCCCCCCCTACAAATCTGTATACAAGTGAATGTCAGTAATGAGGATAGCAAAAGCGGAGTGCCACCCACTCAAGTGCAGGACTTAGCACAAGCCATTCGCAGTTTGCCAAACATAACATTACGCGGCCTAATGGCGATACCTGAGCCTACAAATAATGTCGAACTTCAGCATCAACAGTTTAGAATAGTACATACGCTGTTTGAGCAGTTAAACCAGCAAGGCTTCGCCCTCGATACGCTTTCCATGGGCATGTCAAATGACTATGGTGTGGCGATCGCAGAAGGTGCGACAATGGTACGGATAGGCTCAGCAATTTTTGGGGCTAGACCTACTAAACTTTGATAACACGAAAAGATTGAATACAACATGAGAATTAGCTTTATCGGTGGCGGCAACATGGCGCGAGCCCTAATCAGCGGCTTAAAAAACAATGGTTTTTCAATGGTGGCGATTAGTGTGGTGGAATCTGATGCAAGTAAGCGTGAGCAACTGAGCAATGATTTTGGTGTGCATGTAACCGAGCAGCTACCGAGCGTCAGCCAAGCCGATGTGATTGTGCTCGCGGTTAAGCCTCAGCAACTACGCGATTTATCTATTTTCCTAGGTAGCGCGTTACAAAATCAACTCATGATTTCAATTGCGGCTGGTATACGCAGTCAAGACTTATCACGCTGGCTGGGCGGCTATCAATCAATTATCCGTGTCATGCCCAATACTCCAGCACAAATTCAATCTGGGGTTTCTGCACTGTATGCCATGCCCGAAGTATCACAAGAGCAGCATAAACAAGCTGAACTTATCTTGTCTGCAGTAGGCAAAACACTATGGTTAGATGATGAAAACCAAATGGACGCTGTCACCGCCATTTCAGGGAGTGGGCCTGCGTATGTATTTTACTTTATCGAGGCCCTGCAACAGGCCGCAATAGAACTTGGACTAAGTGCTGATCAAGCTAAATTACTGGGCATACAAACTTTCCTAGGCGCAAGCCAACTTGCCGCACAAAGTGCAGAAGAGCCTGCTACTCTGCGCAGCCAGGTGACATCTAAGGGCGGTACCACTGAACGTGGCATTATGGCACTGGAAGGGGCTGGGGTAAAATCAGCTATCATTAAAGCCGCCAAAGCCGCCGCCCAGAAATCACAAGAACTGGGCGACTTACTTGGCAAAGAATAGCTACCCGCATTCAAACCAAAACTTCAATTAAGACCAAGCCGACAATCAATACAGGGAATCAACCATGTTCGCCAATGCTTTTGCTTTTATTTTAGATACTGTTTTAGGCTTGTTTACGCTCACTGTATTGCTGCGTTTCTATTTACAGCTCACCGGTGCGCCCTTTAAAAACCCATTATCGCAATCAGTCGTTGCTGTCACCAACTTTGCGGTAATTCCATTACGCCGATTCATTCCAGGTTGGGCGGGCTTAGATTTATCTACCCTAGTATTAGCTTTTTTAAGTGAGTTTTTATTACAGATAGGTTTACGCTGGTTGGGAGACTTTCCGTTTTTAGTAGCAGGTCATTTTATTTGGATTGCCTTAACTGGCATCGCCTTAATGGAGCTGGTAAAGCTCAGCATTTACATTTTTCTATACGCCACTATTGCGCAGGCACTCATGAGCTGGATTAGCCCCTATAATGCGCTCAGTCCAGTGTTAGATGCACTGACTCGTCCAGTGTTATCGCCTATCCGCAAGCTTTTACCCACAACCAGTGGCTTTGATTTTTCACCGATTATCGTGTTTATTCTTGCACAGCTTGCACTGATGCTGTTTGTAACACCGGTGGAAATGCAATTAATGCGCTTTTTTTAATCAAACGCATAGAGCCAGCTTTAGAATGGCTATTGAATAGCGCACTATTAGCTGGCTTTTTTACATCAGGACGATGTCAAACACCTCTTGCGAATATTCGCGCTCGACTTGAAGTGCAACTGGCTTACCAATAAAGTCCGTCAAATTAGCAAGGCTTTGCGACTCTTCCTCCATCAACAAATCAATAACTTTTTGTGAAGCTAATACGCGGAACTCCTTCGCGCTAAACTGGCGGGCATGGCGCATCAACTCACGAAAAATCTCATAACACACGGTTTGGGCAGTTTTGAGCTCCCCTCGGCCTGCACATGCAGGACATGGCTCACATAGTAAATGAGCCAGACTTTCGCGCGTGCGCTTACGCGTCATCTCTACCAAGCCTAGCGCAGAAAAACCATGCACTGCGGTACGCGCACGATCCCTCGACACTGCGCGATTAAGCTCCTCCAACACTGCTGCGCGCTGCTCATCTTCATCCATATCAATAAAGTCGATAATGATAATGCCGCCTAAGTTTCGCAGCCTTAACTGACGGGCAATACACTGCGATGCCTCTAAATTAGTTTTAAAAATGGTGTCAGACAAACTACGGCCAGAGACAAAACTACCTGTATTGACATCTACTGTGGTGAGCGCTTCAGTTTGATCAAAAATTAAATAGCCACCAGATTTTAGCTCGACTTTACGCGACATGGCGCGTTGAATCTCAGGTTCGACATTGTACTTATCAAACAGCGGGCGTTCGCCTTGATACAGCTCTAAGCGCGATACCGCCCCTACTGCATAATGTTCTGCAAACTCGACAAGCGCCTGATAGGTTTCGCGTGAGTCGACCAAAATCTTATCAGTACAATCACTCACCACATCACGCAACACGCGCTTAGGTAAGTTGATATCTTGAAACACCAAACTACGCTCCGCCGCAGTTTTACTCGCCGCTTGAATGTTGCTCCATACCTTTTCCAGGTACTCTACATCAGCAAGCAACTCTTCATCCGTTGCGGATTCTGACATAGTGCGGATAATGTAGCCGCCATGTCTGTCTTGTGGCAGCAGCTTAATCAGTCGATCGCGCAGCAGTTCGCGCTCAGCCTCATCCTCAATCCGTTGCGATACACCAATATGCGTTTGCTGCGGAAGATATACCAAAAAGCGCCCCGCCAAACTAATTTGCGTAGTGAGACGTGCTCCCTTAGTACCTATCGGCTCTTTAATCACCTGCACGATAAGGGATTGCCCTTCATGCAATACCTCTTGAATCGGTCGCTCAGTCTCAGGCGAGGTGCACTCTAATATATCCGCCACATGCAAAAATGCCGCGCGCTGCAAGCCAATTTCCACAAAAGCAGATTGCATCCCAGGCAGCACCCGACATACTATGCCACGATAAACATTGCCTACCAGCCCCAGTGAGCTCGCCCGCTCAATTTGCAACTCTTGCACGATGCCATTATCCATCATCGCCACGCGCGTTTCCTGGGGGGTGACGTTGATTAAAATTTCCTCACTCATGTTTCACACTCTCATTTTTTATTGCCAGACTACAGTACTGGTCTGCAGCAACTTTTATTTTTATAGTACCCGTACACCCACTTTGGCTAACAGTTGTGTAGCCTCATATACTGGCAAACCCATCACACCAGTATAGCTACCTTCGATATGCTTGATAAATGTGCTGGCCAGACCTTGTATACCATAGGCGCCTGCTTTGTCTTTTGGTTCCCCTGTAGCAATATAGGCTGCAATGGCAGCTTCACTCAACTCCTCCATTTGTACACGAGTGGTGGATAATGCAACAGAAATATCCGTAGAAGTGCCCACTGCAATACCCGTATGCACTTCATGCCAGCAGCCAGACATACGTGTTAGCATGGCAAAAGCCTCTTCATCGGTACTTGGTTTGCCTAGTATCAAACCATCAATGGTCACCGTGGTATCTGCTGCCAACACTGGTAAGGGGGTAAGTTTTTGCGCGGCAATATCTTGCACGCACTTTAAGGCTTTCGCTTGCGCCAAACGTAGCACATAATCTTCAGGGCTTTCACTTTCTAGCACAGTCTCATCAATGTCTGAAGGCAGGATGATAAACGTTAAACCCAGTTGCTTTAGTATTTCCGCCCGTCTTGGGGAGCGCGAGGCTAAATAAATTGTCTTATTATTTGAGTTAGATTTCACGATGTCAGTTAAACTTGAGTTAAGTTGAATGACCTACGATACCACAAAAATCCTCAAACATTTATCATTAAGCGACTAACACACACATGACTCTCGACTGGGCATTTTTATTTAAAACCGCTGTTGCACTGTTTGCAATCGTCAACCCAATTGGAAGTTTGCCGATTTTTATTAGCGCTACCGATGGCTGGGAATCAAAAACGCGCATTAAAACTGCGCGCACTGTGGGCTTAACTGTATTTACAGTACTCATCACTTCCGCATTTTTGGGGGAGCAGATTTTACGATTTTTTGGCATCACCATCGCCTCGTTTCAAGTGGGCGGCGGCATCTTGTTGATGTTAATTGCTATCTCGATGATGCATGGCAAACAAAGTCACGTGCGCCAAACACCAGAAGAGGCTGAAACCATGGCTGAACGCCATGTAATTGCGATTGTGCCACTAAGCATACCGCTATTAGCGGGCCCAGGCGCGATAAGTAGCATGATTATCACGGCTGAGCAAACCAAAAACATTTGGGGACATCTCAGCTTGATTATCCCCATCGCAGCAGTTAGCGTGATTGTGTGGCTATTATTAAACCTCGCAGAGAGCATTGCTGATCGACTTGGCGTAATTGGTATGAACATTATTACTCGACTCATGGGCTTAGTGCTCGCGGCAATGTCTGTTGAGTTTATCGCCCATGGCTTGACTGGGCTGTTTCCCAGCCTAGGCTAATCCAAATGCGCCAAGTTAGCCTAACTTAATAGGCATTAACTCAGCACACATCTAGTTAACGCACGTCATGAATACCTGCTCATTAATACCCAACGTGTCGACCTTCAATATCCACAAATTGCTCTTTACTAATAAACGACCAGATAATTTTAGCAATCGACTCAGAGGCGATAATCGTATAGTTATTACCAGCCTCTTGTAAGCGAATGCGCAAGTCATCACGCACATCGGTCAAGCCAGTCAACTCAAAAATCACATCGACAGACTCACCTTTTGCAATTAGCTCATCCATGTTCACCACAGCAATACCTGCATCTAGGGCTCTTTGTTTGCCTTTAGTTTCGGTAATTTCTACTGCATAAGCGATATCCACTCCAGGATGCGGGGTCGACAGGACTTGCTCTAAAAAAGCTGTTCCAACGCGACCTAGACCGACAATAGCTACGGTTTGTCTTTTCATGTTTTATCCTCAAATTGATTATTATTAAAATGTTGCTTCCATATATTAGAGAGTATAAACCTCAATGTATTGCAAGAAAAAACAGAGTAATTACATTCTATTCTGATGACCTATTATGAAAAAAGACCGCCGTAGCGGTCTTTCCAAATATCATTGATTGCGACAGCAAAAGACTTAAAACTCCTCCCAATCCCCCGCATCATCGGTGCCAGTTTTAGCGAAGGTCGCCTGCGCCTGCGGAGCAGGAGCAGCCTTCGCTTTACTTGCAGCCTTCCCTCTCAATGGACTATTACTCGCACGACGCTCTG
>DASXUG010000007.1:0-133025 GCA_036504995.1 Methylophilaceae bacterium
ACTTGTAGTAGCCGTATTACCAAAGTTACAAGCATTCAAACTACCGCTTGCATTAAACCCAGCATTGCAATCGCCATTCGCAGAGTCCACCGCCGTGAAGGTATTGTCATACACCCCATTGGTATTAAATCTAAAATATCCCACTTCGCTATAGTTAAATGTAGACCCTGTGGCTACGCTTGTTGCTGCATTGGCGGCAGCAAAGTTACCAGACACCGTACCTGCCTGCGCAGCACTGGTGTGGGCCGAAAGCTTTGTGTTATCCACGCTAGGAGTTCCATCGTAACCGATAGCGTTGGCGGTAGCCGTGAGTGAGAAATTGGCTCCTGTTTTAATTTTGGGGGATGTCGTAGTGCTTGTCCCCGTTGAATCAGCATCTGCGCTACCAGTCGCTGTCACCGTAAAGCTACTTGGGCGCACGGCAAAGTCGTCGCTAGAGCAACCTTTCACCGCCACGTTACTATCAACAACCCGACATCGCACCTTACGATACGCATTGCTAACGGTAAAGTTGGCAGGAATAGTTTTTCTGCCTAAATCTGTAGAAGTAAAGGTAATGGACTGGCTTGCAATGGGGGAAGTATAAGCACTACATGCCAGCTGCGGGCTGGCGCTATCATCAAATAGTTGTACTGTGACGCCAGAACTTGCGGTGTAACTGGTTGCTTGCTGTCCTCCGCTTTGCAGGGCCACCACATCAAAAGTAAAGCCTGTCCCTGCGACCTTGGTGTAGAGTGGGTTTCTGCTTGAAGGTGAACTGGTTAAGTTGTTGTAAGCTAAGCCACTTTCTATACACTCAAAATTACTCACGCAGGCGGAATTAGTCACTGTGTATAAACAACTAGCGCTACTGCTGGCTGTATTCCAGCATTTAACGCCATTCAATGGCAGCGTGCTTAGCCCTGTTGCTGATAGCGTGTATGTCCCTCCGGGTGCGGAGCCGGTTAACGCTATCGTGGCTGTTGGGTTTCCTGCGCCAATTGAGAACGCTGCTGGTGAAGCTGTGACACTTGGCGACGATGGCGATATTGAAATCGCCCCAGTTAATGTGCCTGTAGAAACAATGCTGCCTGCTGGACACGGTATGGTAGAAGATAAGCAAGCTTTGACTGTGGTATTGGTAGGACATAAGTTTGAAGTACCTTGGTGTGTAATTTCTAAATGGTCATAAGCAGGCGTAGTGGGGGAACCAACAACAAAGTCATAGCTAAAGGTGTAGGTGCCTGCGGCAATAAAGTTATATTCAATACCAATACCTGTGTCTTGATAGATGGTAGTAATGGTATTGCTCATGTCAGCATTTTGTGAGATCGCGCAATTGTTTGAGTCATTAGTCCAAAAGCTCTGATAACCAGACGCGCAATAATTAGAAAATTTTAAACCAGACCTTTCTCTGAAAGATTCGACAACATATACTCCAGTGGGTAGGCTTGTCGCAGAAGGACAGCTTGATCCAGATACTGGGGGATATGTTCCTACAACTAAATTGCCACTGGAGTCGGTGTACTTTACCCCACAACCCTGATCGTTTCCGCCCAAATAGGTATCATATACATGATAGTAACGGACAGGATTTACAGCGCTAATTGGATAGGTAACAGGGATAGTGACTGTTACATCTAGCGTGATAAAATCGAAGGGATTGGTATACTTCCAAACTGCAGTGACTTGTGGGCCATTTGTAATGCCGAAAGAGTTGGTTGCAGTTTGCTGCGCGCCATATGCAGGGGGGTTGGCAGGAGAAGCAGCAGTGATTGAAGTTGTGCTGTAATTGCTACGCCCTGGTATGCCTCCAAAGTTGTCAGGTCCATATATACCCCCATTTGCTCTCAAGTAAATGCCATTGTCTAAGTAAACGTCGGGGGGGGTAGAGGTCGGACTATAAACCTGACTAGTATTGTCTAGTCTTTTGACTTGCACTTGAGTAGAGCTGTCGATATAAAAATGCAGGCCATTCGTTGAACTGGTGCCTCCAGTGGTGTTGAACTCTATGGTTGCAGCGCTTGAAAGTCCTGAGTGTATTCCCAAACTAACGATGGTTATGATACTGGCGATTTGCCAATTGGCATGCTTTTGAGTTAGCGCGCAATTTCTCAAAAGTTGGAGAATTAAATTAAACATATTGCTTCTCATCCTCATGCGTATTATATGTAAGATGTGCTTCATGCATGATGTGGTTCTCTATTTCTAACTTAATAAGTTAACTACATTGATAAGGCGTAGCTGCATCCGTACCGCGACATTTGCTGAGTGTTACCTGCACCTGACGTTCAATATAACCCGCTGTATTAGGCGTGCCGTATTTTGCGGTACTGGTAATTTCATAAAGGTTAATCGTATGGTCGCTGCCTTGTTCAAAATAGTCGACAGACTTAGAGCATGTGACTACTACGCTAAACCCGTCAATAGTCAGTGTAGTGGGGGATGCTGGGCATGCGGGCAATACGGTATTGTCAGGTGTGTTTTGCAAAATTTGATACGCAGCCCACTCTGCGCCAACCTTGGCTTCATGGTAAGCGCGTGTTCCTTGTATATCTTGTGTCGCACTGTTTTGTTGAACCGTGCCAATATTGATAGCATACGCGCCTAGCCCTGCCAATATCACCAATAGAAAGATGGCGGCAGGCAGTAAAAAGCCGCGCTGTATGAACGTACGCTTTAAAACAATACATTGGTTTAGATGAGCATGGTTCATGGTGAATTAATCACCCCAACTTGATGCATCAGGCGCACGGTGGCGTTGTTTTGTGAGAGTGCGACAGCAATATTTACGATGCCACTACGTTGTGAAACCCCTGCTAAATAAGTCATTGAGCATGAACTTAGATTGCTAGCAATTAAGCGCGAAGGGGTTAACCCTTGTAGCGTGGCAAGGCTGGCAGGTTGAGTAATAGGGATGGCGTAACCAGTAAATAATCGAAGCACATGGTTGGTCATATCGCACATATAGGTGCTGGCGGTTGAAACGATATAAAAACGGCTGCTGGGGGAAGGCAGAGGAAACGTACCGCCAGTAAAACTCAATGTGCTGAGGGAGCCTGTCGTTTGTAAGGCGCGAATATTCGTGCCCTCATAAGCATCTGCACCAGATACCCCTAAGTTATAAATCACTAGTTTATCGCCAGATGTTACGGTAACAGGGTTACCCAAAACATCAAAAGTATCTGCTGATAAACTAAAGTCAAGTGGGTTATCGGCCCCATTAGTTCCCACCGCCGCACGATAACGCCCAGCTGCTTTCACTGGGATAAATTCAATAAAACTATCTGCGCCATTAGTGGTGACTCTCACGCTATTGGGTAAAGCATTATGAATATCACGCCCCATACGGCGCAGGGCACCATCGGCTGCGTCGCTTAGTCCCGCGCGGGTTTCAATATCAAAATAAGATTGTGTTGGATTGCGGATAAACAAAGCGGCGGCAGCCGCTAATATGCCAGTGATGGTAATTACGACAATTAGCTCAATCAGCGTAAAGCCTTGTGAGGTAGGTTTAAAGTGTGGGCGCATATCTCACCCGATAACCTGACAGACTTACCGTTGTATTCGCAGGGCCCGTCACCTGCACTGTAATTTTTAATGCTGCATCCGCAGTAGGAATGGCGGTGAAGGGCGCGGCATTACCCACACGCGTAATGGTGACGCTTGCGCTATACCCCGTTAAATTAGGGATAGGCGTGGTTGAGCCAGGATTGCAGATACCAGCGCAACTGGCATCTGGCATGTAAAAGCCACCGTAATCTGCCACATTGTCAAAAGGGTTGGTAGCACTGTAACGGCTCTCAGTTGCAGGCGTAGGGGTAGTCAGCGCTGCACCGCCTTTATCTTGCGAGTTGGCACAACTTGCGGCCGAAGTTGCGGTGGTGGCATTAAGGTCATCCGGGTCGCAAAAGGTAAAGGGTTGCTGCTCAATTTCAGTTAGCAAAGACTCAGCGATTGCCAATGCTTGCTTGCTAAGCATCGGGTCCACGCTACCACGATTGGCAACTTCTAAAGTTTTAAGCACACCGACTAAAGCGACTGAAATAATCACGATAAACACAATCAGCTCTACTAATGTCACGCCAACTTGTGATTTGGCATGTGTTACGCCAACTTGCGAGTTGGTATGTGTCACACCAATCTGTGAGCCGTCATGAGCCACCCCAGCTTTTAAGCTAGATAGAGTAACGCCAGTTTTATTTTTGTTTTTAATACACATAACCCGTTTGCGGCTCTATGGTAATGGAGCGTGCTGGCTCAGTAGCCACCACGTTGTTTTGCAAGGTAATTGTTACCGTTGTATTAGAGGTTTCTTGTCCCAAACCGTTAAAAATAATGGGGTTGGCAGAAGCCGTCAGTGTCACCGAGCTAGGCAAAGTTTTGCTATATGCGGCTTTGGTCGCAGGGTCTATTACCCCAGTGGTACAAGCCGCGTCATAGCACAACGTAACAACGCGAGTTGAGGTGTTAAGCTGTGCATACACTAACGTACGCTGGGCGATGGCGGTGTTTTGTGCGAGGCGCAAAGCTGATTGCAAAGTGCCATACGCCCCGCGGGCTTCAAATGCATCGGAACCGATAAATTTTGGTGCCGCCACTGCTGCCAGAATGCCTACAATCGTAAGTACGGCAATCAGTTCAACAATCGTAAAGCCGCGTACCTTACGCATATATTGCCATCACATTTCAAGTGTTAATACAATCAAGTCACCGAACTTAACATCCAGATGTGGTAACAGTAACTTTTCCCGCATTGGCGGCCGTTGTTGAGCCGTCATCGTAGGTTAGACTGCAGTTAGTTATCGCAGTACTAAAGTTAAACGTTTCAACTCCTGAAGCAGGAGTGCCTGGAGTAAAACCATCTATGCTCTGCAATGCCTTTTCGATACCAGTTGCACCAGCGACAGGAATACCAGCCAATGTACCTGTTGTGCCCACTACAACTGTTGTACCGTCAGCCAATGTAACTGGGCTAGTATTTGTACCCGTCGCATAATATCTTGCTTGTACCAACGTTACCGCTGAGCGCATACCGCCAGCTAAACCATTGATAGAAGCTTTTCTAGCGTCATTAGTCACATTAATAAATTTAGGCAAAGCCGTTGCCGCCAAAATCCCTAAAATAACAATCACAACAATCAACTCAACCAATGTAAAACCTGCTTGCTTTCTCATTTTTATTGCTCCTTCATTAAAAAAATAAACAACTCACGACTAAAAATAAAACAACTTAAAAATTAACAGCCCGATGTAGTAATGCCACTAATTGCTGGTGCGGCATTGGGTACAGCTTGGGTGTAGATAAATGAACAGTTAGCGGGGGTTGGGCCGCCTATTACCTCAAATGTTGCATCGGAACCACTTACAACGTAGTCGTAACCCTCCGCTTGTAATTGTGTTTGAGTAGGGTTGAAAATCGTAGTTAACCCTGCGGCACTTAATATGCCTGCTGTGCCAAACGCAGTTACTGCTGGGTAAGCATTGGCAACCGTGATGACGCCAGACTCTGAACAGACGCTGGTGTTATTGTTTGCGGTGATGCCTGTATTTGGGCAAACATTGGTATCTGCCTGCCCATTGCGTGCTAGCAAAGTAGAATGCACTAAAGCTGATGCAGCTGTAACAGCGCCCCTTGCCGCATTAAGTTTGGCAATACGCGCATCGCGCTGCAAACTGGTGAAGCGTGGTAGCGCGACTGCGGCCAGAGTGGCCAAAATTACAATCACGACTACTAGCTCAATTAAGGTAAACCCTTTTACTTTTTTCATGCTTTACACTCCTGATATAAACGCTAATATTGCTTATTTTGTATGCAGCGTTGGTGCTATATCCCAGCCGCCTAACATACCTTTCGTTACACTACCTTTAACCAGTGGATGCAATATTTGCTGACCACTTGCCTCTACATATACCAGACAGTTTTGTTTGGTATTAAAAAACCATATATCTTCTGCATCGCTAGGCGCTGCATTGAGCTCGCCTAGATAATTGTCTGGCAACTGTTTTAATAAGCGCATCGGGTTCAGTCCTGATATTTCCTCTGCTACACCTTGTCGCGGTAGCACTTGGGTTTCAACCCAGCGTTCTATCAATGCCGCTCTGAGATTACTCACCACCGCGCTATAATTTGCTTGCCTGATTTGTTGCTTTAAATCCTGTACTTCATGCATGACTACGCTTAGGGCAATCGCGATTAAGGCGATGATTAGCCATTGTGCAATGGGTAAACGTGGCAGCCTGAAATCCCAACTGTTAAACATACTATTTATGCAAGGCGACTTTGCCTAAATCCCATATTGGCAAGAAAATACCTAATGCCAATAGCAACACCATCACACCTAAAAATATGATTAAAATCGGCTCAATTTGTGCGCCTAGCGTTTTAATTTCGTATTCCACATCGCGTTGATACATCTCGGCAATTTCTTGCATTAAGTCATCTAATGAGCCAGATTCTTCGCCTACCGCGATCATTTGCAGTACCAGTGGGTTAAACACGCCGCTGTTATTAGCGGTACGCAAAATGGTTTCACCACGCTCTACCCCCATACGCATATCATCGATTTTTTGTCCGATGTAGTCATTATCGACGGTTTGTGACACAAGATTTAGCGCGTGCGTGATCGAAACGCCATTTTTGGTCGCCAAAGCAAAGCTTCTGGCAAAGCGTGCCATGGTACCTTTATGCACAATTTTGCCTGCAATTGGTGTGGTTAAAATAAAGCGGTGCCACTTGTAGCGCCCTTCTGGACTGGCGATAAACTTTTTAAAACCGTAAACCATCACGATAATGCTTACCAATAAGTAAGGCCAATAGTGAATTGTAAAATTTGATAAATTCAACAATAGTTTTGTTAAAGGCGGTAATTCTGCATGCATGCTTTCAAATACTTTGGAGAATGCGGGGATCACAAATACATTGACAATGGCTATCGCCACTATCATGGCGATCATGACAAAGGTTGGGTAACGCAGCGCGGCTTTAATCTGGTCGCGCATAAAACGCTCGAACTCGATGTAGTCAAATAAGCGCAGAAAAATCTGATCCAACATCCCTGTGGTCTCACCCACACGAACCATATTGACGTAAAAACTATTAAATACTTTGGGGTGCTCGCGCAGAGCCGCAGAAAGTTCACGGCCACTATCTAGGCTCACCCGTAAATCGCCAATTACTTCGGCAAATGCTTTGTTTTGCGTAGACGCCTGCAAGCCGCCCAAGGCGTTCATAATGGGGATGCCAGCCTTCAGCAGCGTATACATTTGTCGGCTAAACAACATGACGTCGATGGATTCAATTTTGTCTTTAAAAATTGAATCATTTTTTGCTGATGCTACGGTTTTGCTCTTCTCTGCAATATCAATAGGTGTGATATTGCTAGCCAATAGCAAATTGACGAGCGCGCTACTGTCCGTGCTTTCTAGTACGCCTTTGACCAGGCTGCCGCCAGCGTCACGTCCTGTATATGAGTAAAATGGCATGGTTAATCTATCATTTTAAGATTCATGATTAATGCACTAATCATCAAGCTGGTTGCTAATTTTCATGGCTTCGGCCACGGTTGTTTTTTTTGCGAGCACTAAACGCATTGCTTGATTTCGCAGCGTGCTGCCTCCCATTTTTTCACGTGCAAGCTTGATAAACTGGTTGGTGTCATGATGGTTAGCTGCATCCACCAAGTCATTGTTCATTTCTAGCAGTTCATACACCCCTGAGCGCCCATGGTAGCCCGTACCGTTACAATGGCTACAGCCTCTGCCATGTGCGTATTTTTGTGCGAGCGCAGACTCTCCCACGACTTGTTTTAACCAGTTTTGCTCAATAGGTTCTGGGGTGTAGTCCTCAATACAGTTGGTGCAAATCAAGCGTACCAAACGCTGTGCTAGCACGCCTAAAATAGACATCGCCACCATAAAACGTGGCGCCCCCATGTCAATGAGGCGCACAGGCGCCGTCATGGCATCGTTGGTGTGTAGGGTGGAGAGTACCAAGTGACCAGTCATGGCAGCACGTAGACCGATTTGTGCAGTTTCCTGGTCGCGCATTTCGCCTACTAAGATGATATCTGGGTCTTGGCGCAACGTAGTTCTCAATACGCGGGCAAAGTCGAGGTCGATTTTTTCATTTACTTGCACTTGGTTAATTCCTGCCAGACGATATTCCACTGGGTCTTCAACCGTGATGATTTTATTGGCAAGCGAGTTCAACTCATTTAATGCCGCATATAAGGTCGTCGTTTTGCCGCTGCCGGTTGGCCCTGTTACCAGCACCATGCCGTTGGATTTGTGTATCAAATTGCGGAAGCGTGCAAGCATATCAACAGGCATGCCCAATTTCTCAAGCGAGAATCCGCTGGTATTTTGAATTAGTAAGCGCATCACCACAGACTCACCATACTGCGTAGGCATGCTGGAAATACGAATATCTACGGGTAAGCCTTTTACCTTAATGGCAAAACGACCATCTTGCGGTAAGCGTTTTTCTGAAATATCTAGACCTGACATCAGCTTTAAACGCAACACCAATGCCGTAGAAATTTTTAAATCGGCCTGCGTTTGTAAATGCATCACGCCATCAATACGAAAGCGAATATGTAGCTTGTTTTCTTGTGGCTCAATGTGAATATCTGAGGCATTTACCTGTACAGCATCATCAAAAATTGTCTGTAGTAGTTTAACAACTGGCGCTTCTTCTAAACTTGGATTCGTGCCTAAGGTGGCAAAGTCAATCGCGCTATCACCTAGGTCTTGCTCCAACTCTAAGGCAAGGTTGGAAATTTCTTCCGTACGGCGATACATGCGATCAATAATCGGCAAAATAGCGCTTTCTTGTACTGCTGCTAACTCGATCTCCCGACGCAATACGCGAGAAATTTCATCATAAGCGAACAGGTCGGATGGGTCTGCCATCCCTACTAAATAGCTACTACCTCGGTCTTCAAGTACGATAGCGCGAAAACGCCGTGCTTGCGCTTCGGGCAATTTTTGAACGAGTTCAGCTTTTGCATTAAAGTTGCTTAAATCCAAAAATGGCAAAGCTAACTGACGTGCCAATGCCTCTGCAATTTTGCGTTCGGTCACATAACCGCTATCCACCAGCACTCGGCCTAGCTTTAAGCCTGTGCGCTTCTGTTCTTGCAGCCCTGTTTCTAATTGTTCAGCTGTAATTAATCCCTGCTGAACCAGCATGTCCCCCAGCCTAACTTTCTCTGGACGCGCCATATATTTCCCCACGTTGATCAATTAGATACCATAATAACCAATGAAATTAAGCCGCAATCTTTGGAATAGCGGCATTTATCTTGGGGAGTTTGGTTATTTGAATTAGTCTAAAGGGGGCTTGGGTTGGACTTTAATGGACTGAATACGCATATCTTTGCATGGGCCAAGAATTAGCCCATGCACTTTAAATTAGCTACAAACAGCTCTTACTTGCGCAATATCAGTGTTACCTTGCAGCACCTTGCTGATACCATCTTGCTTAAGCGTACGCATGCCAGTGGCTAAAGCGTGCTCTAATAGTTCAGTAATGGGAGCACGGGTTTGAATCAAGTGCTTGGTATTGGTATTAATGGTCATTAATTCATATAAGCCAAGACGCCCTTTGTAGCCAGTATTGCTGCAATGTGAACAACCTTTTGCGCGGTGCATATTTAACTTGTGCTTACCACTTGCATTTTTCCAGTCGGCCATTACTTCAGTATGATTCCAGCTTGTATTGCTGCAGTACTCTAGCGCGAGTTCTTCTAACTCCACATCATCAGGTGTATAAGCTTCTTTGCATTTTGGGCAAAGCGATTTGGCTAGACGTTGAGCGAGAATGGCGAGTAGGGCATCGGCAAAGTTGAATGGATCCATGCCTAAATCTAACATACGCACGATACTTTCTGGGGCACTGTTGGTGTGCAGGGTTGAAAGCACTAAGTGACCAGTCAGTGAGGCTTCAATGCCAATTTTGGTGGTTTCTTGGTCTCGCATTTCACCTACCATAATCACATCTGGATCGGCACGTAAGAAGCTGCGCATGGCATTGGCAAAGGTCCAGCCGATTTTGGCGTTGACTTGTACTTGTCTTAAGCCTGCTTGGGTAATTTCTACTGGGTCTTCAGCTGTCCAAATTTTGCGCTCAGGGGTGTTGATGTAGCCTAGTAGTGAGTGCAACGTGGTGGTTTTACCTGAGCCAGTTGGTCCACATACCAGTACTAAACCGTAAGGGCGTTGCACTACTTTTTTCAAAACGGTTAATTTTTCGTCATCCAAGCCCAATTTATCTACAGGGACTGGTTTTGCGGCAGCCAGTACCCGCATGACGACATCTTCTAAACCGCCTGCAGTAGGGATGGTTGCGACACGTAACTCAATTTTGGCTGGACCAAATTGTTTAAAATCCAGTTTGCCATCCTGCGGTTTTCTGCGTTCAGAAATGTCTAGCTGTGACATAATTTTAATACGTGAAATCAGAGCATTACGGAAATTCGAGGGAATTTCCAAATAAGGCTGCAACGAGCCATCTTTCCTAAAACGCACGCGTGTATTGCGTTTATCTGGGTAGGTTTCAATATGGATATCTGATGCGCCGTCTTTGTAGGCATCTAAAATCATTTTATTCACCAACTGCACCAAAGTGTTATCTGACTCGGTAACAGTCTGTTCTTCAATTCTTGAGTTGGATTCTACTTCTGATGTGTTCTCTTCAAACAATCTGCTGGCTAGGTCATCAATGCCAACACCGTTAAAGCCTGCACTCTCAAATTCACTTTCTGCACCACCACTGTCATCAGCGCTTCCGTTGAGGTAATGAATTCTAATCGCCGATTTAATGTCTTCTTTGGACGCCATGGCTGGGATTACTTTGAGTTGTGTAGTGAACCCAATCTCATCCAGCGCTTTAAAGTTCATGGGATCTTCAAGCGCAACAATTAGTGCGCCTTCGATTAAACACAAGGGCACGACTAATTCTCTTTTGGCAAAGGCGGTAGGGACTAAGCGAATAGCGTTAGGATCAAAATTAAATTTGTTTAAACTCACATAAGGGATGCCCAGCTTCTTAGCCATTGCGCCTTTAAGTGCTAACTCATCAATCACCCCCATATCAACCAAAAGTTTGCCTAGGGGTATTTTGCGATTTTCTTTTTGCTTATTCAGTGCCGTATCGAGCTGTGCTTCTGTAACAAGACCAAGCTGTATCAGTGCCTCGCCTATTTTGAGCATAGGTTTGTGTTCTTGCAGCTTGATAGCAATCGCTAACTCGTCACTAGAAATAATTTGGTTTTCCGACAGATAATCGCCAATGCGTTGGGCGCGTAAGGCCGCTTGTTGTTCGAGCGCTTTATCTACATCCTCTTCTTCAGCTAGATTTTCTTCTATTAAAATCTCACCGATACGCAAGCCAATTTTGTATTGATTAATCGCCCCTCTGGGAATGAAAGTGCGAATGACGTGGCTGTCCTTAGTTACTGGGTAGATAAACAAACCTGTTTCGGTATTATGATAGCCTTGGGTGTAACCCGCTAATTTCTCTTCATTACTTAGCACAACGTGATAGGTTTGTAAGTCAACAGGTGTTAATGGTAATGGCGAGCGTTTTTCAAGTTCAATATCTTCTCGAATCAGGCCAACTGGATCTATGAGCTGAATACTATTGATTGCGGAGAAATTGAGTTTTTCTTGTAACCCTGTGTCTGCATGTTCGACGAGAATGGTTGATTGTTCCAGCTTGAAATCCATTAGACTGGCAACAGTTTTTGCACCATTTTTTAAATAAATCAGACAAAGATCTGCCTCTGATTGATCGTTATCATTAACAAACTTAAAATAAGGTGGGGCTGGCCAATTAATGTTGGTGGCAATCATTTACATACTCCATACTTACACAATCTAAATTACAATAAAAAGCAAACGATACAAATACTTTGTGGCGCCATACATTAGTTATGTCTGCAGCACCATATACGCTTAACGTCAAAATATCATAAGAATTTAATGTTTCAGTACATGAACTCAAAATAGGCAAACAATTGTGACAATATTATCCGAACCCAACCCATTTTTTAATGCACTGATGACAGGCGTGTCAGACGAAGTGATCTTGATTGATATTACACGCATGCAAGTGGTGGACGCCAGTGAAAGTGTGCTTAGGCGTTTAGACTGTGATTTAAGCGAATTGCGCGCGGATAAGCTAGAGTCTGCTTTAGGGGCAAATGTTGGGCTTTTGCGGGA
Source organism: Methylophilaceae bacterium (assembly GCA_036504995.1). GTDB lineage: Bacteria > Pseudomonadota > Gammaproteobacteria > Burkholderiales > Methylophilaceae > DASXUG01. Next base: position 12,205 of record DASXUG010000007.1, read on the forward strand.
GTTTGTCAGCCGTTATCAAGAACAGTTTAGCTTTGAGGGTTTGCCAGTACTTGCTAGAAGTTATCAACGACAAATTGAGTTAGGCGAGTACGCGGCAGAAATGCTACAGCAGGGTGAAGAACGCTATATTTTATTGATGAAAAATGATCTTTCATCCAAGAAAAATACGATGCAGGCGTTAGATGAAAGCGAGCTACGCTTTCAAGCCTTAGTCAACAATACGCCAGGCTTGGTATTTGAGTTTCAGTTAGATGATACGGGAGGCATGCGCTTTAATTATTTGAGTGACGGTTGCAAAGTCCTGCTTGGCGTGTCAGCCGAAGATTTGAAGCAAAATCCACGCATATTACTCAATATGATTAATATAGAAGATATTGACTCGCTGCAGGAGAGCATACAGACCTCGGTGCTGGAATTTAATATGTTTAACTGGGAGGGGCGCGTTTGGATTGAGGCTTGGCAAGATACCAAGTGGATTAATATTCGCGCTATTCCTCGCCGTTTAAGTAATGGACAGCTGCTCTGGAGTGGCATGATGACCAATATTACTCAAAGCCATAAAGAACGTCTTGAGCTAGAGGAGTCGCGCCGTCAACTAGCCGAGCTATCGGCGCATGCTGAGCAAGTGAAAGAACAAGAGCGCAAGAGAATTGCCCGTGAAATTCATGACGATTTAGGTGGTAATCTTACTGCCATCAAAATTGGCTTATCTTCAGCTATTAAGAAAGTAGACGCGAACCAGACGCAACTGATTGAAAAAATGAAGTATCTGGAAATGATAGTGAATGAAACGTTTGATGTCGCGCATCGTATTTCCAGTGATTTGCGCCCCAATATTTTAGATTTAGGCATTGTCGCGGCGTTAGAGTGGCAAGCACAATCCTTTGAGAAGCAAATTGGTATCCCCTGTACTTTTAGCACCAACTATGTGGGGATTGCCGTGAACATGGATGAGGCTATTACCTTGTTCCGCATTTGCCAAGAGGCGATGTCCAATATTGCAAAACATGCACATGCACAAAATGTAACCGTGACTTTAAACCGTGAACGAGATGGGTTGGTGATGACAATTGCTGATGATGGTGTGGGTTTACAAGCAGGTGATGTGCTGAAATCTAACTCTTTTGGTCTACGTGGCATGAATGAGCGGGTGAGTGCTGTTAACGGCGAGTTTTCAATAGAGAATGGTGCGCATGCGGGCACACAAATTACCGTAAAACTACCGTTCTCTAAAGGCCATATTATGGTAGATTAGATACTTACACGTTTGATTAAAATATCAGCTAGCAAATGGTGTTGTAGTTTTTTAAGTATGGGTTGATAAAAAGAAATTTGGGATGGACACAAAAATAAAAGTCGTCATTGCGGATGACCACGCAATTTTGCGTGCGGGCTTAAAGCAAATTTTGGCTGAAACCGATGATATGGAAGTTGTCGCCGAAGCACAAAATGCGAACGAAGCCATTCGCTTAAGTGGAAAAATGGCAATCGATGTGATGTTGCTAGATATTTCCATGCCCGATCGCAGCGGTATGGAAGCCTTAAAGTATATCAAAAAAGAAAATCATCAAATTGCTGTATTGATGCTTTCCATGCACAGAGAAGATCAATATGCAGTGCGCGCTTTAAAGGGTGGGGCATCGGGATATTTGTGCAAACAAAGTGCTTCTGAGGAGTTGGTTACTGCGATTCGCATGGTGGCCAAAGGTAAAAAATATATCACCGCAGAGGTCGCCGAAATCTTAGCCAATCAAGTCGGTGGTGAAAGTGAAACAGCACCACATGAGTCACTGTCTGACCGCGAATTTCAAACCCTGACCATGATCGCTTCTGGTTTGTCGGTGGGTGAAATTGCTGAAAAACTGTCGCTCTCGGTAAAAACAGTTAGCATGTACCGCGCTCGCTTGCTGGAAAAAATGCAGCTTAAACATAATGCAGAACTCACCCATTACGCCATCAAAAATCAATTGGTCGATTAAATAGCCCCTCGTTATAATTTCTTAATCATCGTTGATTTGAAAAGTTATAATTAGCTAGCTTTTCCAGCTTTATTCAACACATCTACCCCCCGTAAGCTTTTGCATAATAGAGGCTATTCTAAACAGGATGGCGTTTTCTAAGCGCAAATCTTGTCCATGCCAGGGGGTAAGATGATCACCGCGCAGCAAAAGACAGACGAAAAACACAATCCGGAGCAAGCTCAATTACCAGCGCAAAGCATGGTCACGGCCTTTGCTAACGCTACACCAAAATCTGCACCAAGCGTTGCGGAAATGAATCGTTTGGTTACCTTATTTAATCAGGGTCAACAACAAGCTGGTTTAAGTTTAGCTCTGGAAATGACTTCACAGCATCCATTACATGGTTTTGGGTGGAAAGTATTAGGAGCGCTTTATCAACAGCAAGGCTTAAAAGACCAAGCATTAGACGCCTTGAAAAAAGCGGCTATGTTGTTGCCAAAAGATGCAGAAGTACATTTTAATTTAGCCAACGCATTATGTGATGCTGGAGAACTTAAATCGGCTATTGCTGGTTATAAAAAAGCCATTAAAACTAACCCCATGTTTACTCAAGCCCATTACAACCTAGGGCTGGCTTATCAAGATTTAGGGCAATTAAGAGATGCCGAAGCAAGTTTTAAAGTAGCTTTAAATCAAAATCCTAAAAACGCACTGATGCATTCAAATTTAGGCGTTTTGATGAAAAATCAAAAACGTTATAAAGAGGCAGATACTTACTTTACGCAGGCGCTTAAACTTAATCCAGATTTGGTAGAGGTGCATTATCAGCTCGGTGTCAGTTTAGCTGCGCAAGAGCGTTTTGAGGAAGCGGAGCAACGCTTATTACTTGCGCTTGCGCAAGATCCAAATATCTATGAAGCCTATTGTATTTTAAATAAGATTTATCAATTTCAAAAGCGTGATGATGAGGCAGAGGCGTGCTTACGCAAAGTGATTGCGATTAAGCCTGATTATGCTGAGGCGTACTTTAATCTGGCGAATCGTCTAAAAGCCAAGGGGCAATATGCGGAGGCAGAGGCGCATCATCTGATGGCTTTGTCGGTTAATCCTGAGTTTGTTGAATCCTACAACAATCTTGGCATGCTCAATCTGGAAAAAGGCGCTTATGCAGAAGCTGTGACCTATTTTAGAAAAGCGCTGGCAATTAAATCCGATTATTTAGATGCCTATAACAATTTGGGCATCGTGCTCAATATTTTAGGCCAAACTCAAGAGGCAGAGGCTGCCTATTTGGCAGCACTGGAGATTGATCCAAAGCTGCAAGGTGTTTTAAATAATTATAGTGTATTGCTAATGCGTCATGGTCAGCCACAAAAAGCCCAGGAGTGCTTGGACAAAGCGCTCGCCATTGATGATCAGTATCTTGGTACCTATATCAATTTAGGTGTGAATTATATCGACCAAGGCAAGATGCAAGAGGCGGAATCCATCTGTATTGAAGCGTTGGGCATACAGTCTGACAATACTCAGGTGTATAGCAATCTGTTGTTTTCCATGAGTTATTTATCAGGTGAGTCGGTTAATCGTTACTTGGAACGCGCTTATGAGTATGGACAAGTAATCGCCAATAAAGTGACGCAGAAATTTAATACATGGCGTTGCACCCCCAGCCCAAAACGGCTAAAAGTAGGGGTGGTGAGTGGGGATTTACGTCAGCATGCGGTTACGTATTTTTTAGAAAATATTGCTCAACATATCAATCATGCCAATATCGAGTTAGTGGCTTACAGCACAGATGTTCGAGCTGACCATGTTACGCATCGAATAAAACCCTTGTTTTCTGAATGGCACTCACTTGCCTTGCTAAATGATGAGCAAGCTGCAAACCTGATACATAGTGACGGTATCCATGTTTTGATTGATCTTTCAGGCCATAGTGCGGGTAATCGTTTACCGGTCTTTGCGTGGAAACCAGCACCAGTGCAAGTGAGTTGGTTGGGCTATTGGGCAAGTACAGGCGTTCAGGAAATTGATTATGTATTGACGGATGCGGTGAGTTTACCCGAAGATCTGCAATCGCAGTTTGTGGAAAAAATTCAATACCTGCCAGATACCCGCTTGTGTTTTACCGAGCCACAGCCAACGGTTGAGGTTTCACCATTGCCAGCTTTGCGTAATGGTTTTATCACTTTTGGCTCTTTCCAAACCATGGCTAAGGTCAGTGATTCAGTGTTGGCGTTATGGGCACAAGTCATGCAAAGTGTACCTAACTCAAAAATGCGGTGGCAAAGCAAAGCCTTTGGTGCAGAGAGTTATCGGCAATCTGTGAAGCAGCGATTTACCCAGTTGGGTATTGATGAAAGCCGTGTTGAGCTAGTCGCTTTTGCCTCGCGTGAAGATTATTTTGCAGCGCATGCGCAGATCGATATTCTGTTGGATACTTTTCCCTTCACTGGCGGCACGACCACTTGTGAAGCACTTTGGTTGGGCGTACCAACGTTGACTATGGCAGGTGAAACCATGGTGGCAAGACAAGGCGCTAGCCTTTTAACTGCCGCAGGCTTGTCAGACTGGGTAACTGAAAGCCAAGCACAGTATTTGGAAAAAGCAGTGCAGTTTTGCAGTGATTTAAAACAACTTAGCCAATTAAGGGCAAATTTAAGAGCGCAGGTTTTGGGTTCCCCATTGTTTGATGGCAAGCGCTTTGCCGCCAACCTAGAGCTTGCTTTATGGGATATGTGGCAAGCCACTGAGCACTCAGGGTTACTTGTAGAAACTGATGTTGCTCCAGCCGTTGAAACGCAAACAGCTGCAGTTCTCCCAATGTTGGAGCCAGTTAATACAGCACCAAGTGCTATTGCAACCGTTATAACCCAGTGCGAACAAGCACTGAAACTAGCGCCCGATAGTGTCAGCATCCATAACAAACTGGCCGATTCTTTTAAAGCGCTAGGCCAGTTAGCGCAGGCGATAAACCATTATTCACGCAGTATTGAACTAAACCCAGATGAAGCGGGTAGCTACAATAATTTGGCCTTGATATTCATTATGCAGGGACAGTATGACCAGGCCGAGCATTACTGTTACCAAGCATTAGAGCGCCAGCCAGATTTGGTAGAAGCGCACAATACACTTGGCGTGGCCAAGAAAAACCAAGGGCAGTTACTTGCAGCTCAACGTGCATTTTTGCAAGCCATTAAGTTAAAACCAGATTACGCTGGTGCTTATACCAACCTTGCCAGCGTATTGCAAGATCAGGGGTATGTGACAGAAGCGCTTGATTGCTTTAAACGCGCGGTAGAGCTTGAACCAGATAACTTAAAATCTTTAGCCAACTTACTGTTTGCTATGAACTATGTTGATAAAACGGGCGAACAAATACTCCCTGTTGCACGTCATTATGGCAAGCTAGCCAGTCAGCAAGCTCCCGTAAAATTTACCACTTGGAAGCATAATGACGCACTAGGAAAACTTCGCGTTGGTTTGGTTTCAGGGGATTTGCGCGAGCATCCTGTCGCTTTCTTTTTACAAAGCGTGCTACCACATCTCGATCAGGCACGTATTGAACTGATTGCTTATTCAACTGACTATCGAGAAGATGCTGTAACTTCCAGCCTCAAGCCCTACTTCGCACAATGGCACACGTTGCGTGGGCTAAACGACAGCGAGGCGGCACAACGCATCCATGAAGATGGTGTGCATGTGTTAATTGATTTGTCAGGGCACACTGGCGGCAGCCGTTTACCAGTTTTTGCGTGTAAACCTGCCCCTGTGCAAGCTAGCTGGTTAGGTTATTATGCAACCACAGGGTTGTCGCAAATGGACTATTGGGTGGCAGATGCAGTCAGCCTGCCTGCAGCACTAAGCTCTTTATTTACCGAGCAAGTTAAATATTTACCCGATAGTAGAATGTGCTTTGCGCCACCTACTAATGCCCCAGAGGTAGCGAAACTCCCCGCCTTGCTAAATGGTTATGTCACATTTGGCTGCTTTCAGAATATGGCAAAAGTGAGCGAAGAGGTGATGACCTTATGGGCGCAAGTGATGCAAGCTGTTCCCAACACAAAACTACGTTGGCAATGTAAATCATTAGCTGATATTGAAGTGCAAGAGTCCGTCAAAAAACGCATGGTAACTTGCGGTATAGACCTCGCACGTGTGAGCTTGTTAGGCGATGTCTCGCGTCAAGAATATCTAACAGCTCATGCAGAAGTCGATGTGATATTAGATACCTTCCCCTTTAGTGGTGGTACTACCACTTGCGAAGCCCTATGGATGGGGGTGCCTACGCTGACTTTAGCTGGCCAGACCCTAGTGGCCAGACAAGGGGCAAGCCTCCTAACTGCCGTTGGCTTGTCTGATTGGATTGTGGAAACACAAGCTGACTATGTGCAAAAAGCCAGAAATATTTGCCAGGATCTGAATCAACTAGCCAGTTTGCGTACGAACTTAAGAGCGCAAGTCGCCAAGTCGCCATTATTTGATGGCGCGTTATTTGCGCGAAATATGGAAATTTTATTGTGTGATATGTGGCAAGAGCATGTCGAAAAACAAGCGAAAACTAAGCAAGTGTTGACTAAGGGCAATGCACAAAACCAGCATTTAACTGGTGATCAAACTGACCAGCAGTCAAAAGTTGCTGTGCAAATTGTCAGCGCTACCAGAATGACTGAACAAGAGTTCTGGAGCAAAGCGGCCTTAGGTCTATCACTCAAGCGTCACTTGCAGCAAGATGCAAGACTAAGCGCCCACGTGTGCTTTGATAATACACGTGGACTTTCCGAAATATTCAACGACAGTATTCTTCAGGCTGAAGATGATGCAGTGATGGTGTTTATTCACGATGATGTATGGATAGACGAAGCCAATTTTGCAGATACTGTATTGGCTGGGCTTGAGATATTTGATGTGATTGGCGTGGCCGGGAATAAACGCAGGTTACCCAACCAGCCAGCTTGGCCATTTGTCGATTTAAAATTTACTTGGGATGACAAACAAAATCTGAGTGGGCGCGTGGCACATGGGCAGCAGGCCTTTGGTGCAATTTCTGATTATGGCCCAGTCCCTGCCGCTTGCGAGCTGTTGGATGGGGTGTTTTTAGCCGCCAAAAATAGCGTATTGAAATCAGCCAATGTCTATTTTGATCCGCAGTTTGATTTCCATTTTTACGATCTTGATTTTTGTCGCACCGCAACCAGCGCTGGTTTACAACTAGGGACTTGGTTGGTTAATTTAACTCATCAAAGTGGTGGGGCATTTGGCACGCAGCGGTGGCAAGATAAGTATCAGTTATATATGAGGAAATGGGAAAACATGCCTACGGTTTTACTAGAAAACTCTCAAGAGAATCTAACCCATGCGGTCGATGACGTTTATGCGCTTGCCCAACAACATCAAGAAGCGGGGGATATCGAGCAAGCGGTGACCCTGTATTTAGAAATTTTACAAGTTGAGCCTAACCATGCAGAAGCTAATCACAATCTAGGTTTTATTGAGGCACATACCAAATCTGTCGAGGAAGCACTGCTAAGGTTCGAGGCTGCAGTGATGGCGAAACCCAATGTCGAGCAGTTTTGGGTGAGTTACATTGATGCCTTAATAATGTCTGGTGCCATGGAAACAGCGGCCTCAGCAATTGAACTAGGGCTAAGTCATGGCTTAAGTGCCGAAACCGCTAGCATTTTGGCCGAGGAAGTAGTGCAGGGGATTGAGCCTAGTACATTAAACAATCAGCAGCCAAGCCCAGAGCTTTGTTCAAACGAGGCTATTGGCCAATTGTTAAACAGAGTGTTAACAATCAATATCGAAGATATTCGGCAAGCCAAAATTCAGAGTATCAGCATTTCGCCCGATTTAAATCTATCCCCATTTGAAAGCACTCTCAATGAATTAAACCAGATGGGTCGATATAACGAAATCTTAGAAATCATATTCAAGAGCGTAATGAGCATAAAGCTGCGCCCAGAATTTATCGGTAATAAGATATTTACCCCCTATTTTGATGCAGTATTAGAAAACATCAATCTTGATGTTGGACAGATTATTCCCAACACTAAAAAAATGGCAAACGTAGTGGTTGCTTCTGAAATATATGAGTCTGGCGGGCATACCAAGGTCATCGCCGAACTGTTAGATACTTTGGAAAATCCAATATTAGTGATTACGGATATTTACGATAGATTCGCACAATCAGATCTGTTTGCAAAAATAGCCGCCACATTGCCGACTTGCCCTGTCGTTATACTGCCGAAAGAGCGTTATTTGGATAAAGCGACTCGCTTGGCGGGTTTTATTAATACCTGTGCCAAAAATGTTTTCCTGGTTTCGCATCATGATGATGCTGTTGCAGTCGCTGCATGCCAGAAAAATTTTGATACTAGCTATTATTTTGTGCATCATGCGGATCACAACTCGTCTTTGGGTAGTTACGTCAATCACTTCCATCATGTTGATTTATTTGTAGATATCGCAAGTCAGTGCAAGCAGGACCTGAAGCGTGATGTAAGCGTATTACCGATTCATGCCGAAGACTTTGGGGGCAAGCAATTTAATTATCCAGTTAAACAGTTCTCAACGGTGAGTGCGGGCACATCCAATAAGTTTGATTTTTCTGGAGCCATTAATTTTGCTGAAGTGATAGCTGCGTCTATTAAAACTTGTGGTGGCAAACACTATCATTTTGGGGCTATTGGCGAGGACCAACTCAAGCTGATTCGTACGCATTTAGCGCAGGCTTCGATTGCACCAGAGTCCTTTATTTATATGGGTAATGTCCCATCACTATGGAATGGTTTGTTGGAAATTGATGCCCATATTTACGTAGGCTCCTTCCCCAAACGCGGCGGCAAGGGCGAGATTGAAGCACAGGGCGCTGGATATCCATTGTTGATTTATAAAGATCCTGAAGATCCCAAATACTTAAATGTGGCCAACTGTAATCCACTCACACAAAACTGGTATACCCAGTCTGATTTTTGTGAGGGATTACGCTCTATTATGTTCGACCACGAAAAATATGCCCTAGAATCCAGACGTTTCTATTTGGCCCATCACACTAAATCTGAATATTTGGCGGCATTAAATAGCCTTATTCAATAATATGAAAAGTGCGTTCCGTATGTACTATGTCATAACCCAAGATGGTTATTGCACAAGGATATACGGAAATGTCACTTCAAGATTGTAGAATCATTGATTTACCAAAAGTACACGATCCACGAGGTAATTTAACCTTTATTGAAGGTGGAGAACACATTCCATTTGAGGTTAAACGTGTATTTTATGTCTATGATGTACCTGGCGGCTCTGACCGCGGGGGTCATGCCAATGTTGAGTTACATCAGCTAATTATTGCCATATCTGGCAGTTTTGACATCACATTGGATGATGGTAAAAATAAGCAAAAATTTCACTTAGCGCGTTCTTATTATGGGCTGTATGTGCCCCCCATGATTTGGCGTGAAATTGACAATTTTTCCTCAGGTTCGGTCATGCTTGTGCTTACTTCAAACAAATTCAAAGATGACGTGTATTATCGTGAATATGATGACTTTATGAGAGCTAGATGGGCAAAATGAGTCAGGTTCAATTTCTAGACCTTAAAGCCGCCTATGATGAACTTGCTAGTGAAATAGATGCGGCTGTGAGCCGCGTTTGTCGTTCTGGCTGGTACATCGGTGGAGCGGAAGTTGAGTCATTTGAACAAAACTTTGCTAACTATACGCAGGCTCAATATTGCGTGGGTGTTGGTAACGGATTAGATGCATTAATACTGGCTTTACGTGCACTCGATATTGGTGCTGGTGATGAAGTGCTGGTGCCATCCAATACCTATATTGCGACTTGGTTGGCTGTTAGTGCAGTTGGCGCAACCCCAGTGCCCGTTGAGCCAACATTAGGGGCATACAATATCGAAGCGACTGATATGGAAGCGCATATTACCTCTCGTACCAAAGCGGTATTGCCTGTGCATCTGTATGGCATGCCCGTTGATATGGATGCGGTTTGCGCTTTGGCAAAAAAACACGGATTTTATGTGATCGAAGACGGCGCTCAAGGACATGGGGCTAAAGTCCGTGGTAAGACTGTGGGTGCGCATGGCGATATCGTCGCCTGGAGCTTCTATCCTGGTAAAAATCTTGGTGCCCTTGGTGATGGTGGCGCCATTACAACAAATAATCAAACGCTCGCAAACCGTATTCGCAAGTTGGGCAATTATGGTTCAGCTGTCAAATACTATAATGAAGAGCGCGGTGCCAATAGTCGTTTAGACCCCCTGCAAGCCGCTGCTTTATCAGTAAAGCTAAAATATTTAGATCAGTGGAATACGCGCCGACAAGCAATTGCCAATGTTTACAGCCAAGCGCTGGCTGGGCTGCCCATACAACTCCCGCAAACGCCAGCATGGGCTGAAGCGATTTGGCACTTATTTGTAGTGAGAACCCCTGATAGAGATGCCCTGCAAGCACACTTGAAAAGTGAGGGCGTGCAGACCTTGATTCACTATCCTGTTCCACCACATTTACAGTTGGCTTATCAAGATGCTAACTTAGCTGAAGGTAGTCTACCGATTGCTGAGCGCTATGCTCAAGAGTTATTAAGCCTGCCGATGGGGCCGCATTTAAGTATGGCTGATGTCGATCAGGTGATTAAAAGCATTCAGCGCTTTTACCGAGGTAAGGCGAGTTGACCGAGATGAATCTCCCACTCACCCATTTTGATGTTGCCTCTGCGCATCTACCACAGACGGTATTGGATCTTGATGATAAATATCGTATAGAAATCAATCATTTTCGTCCGTCAGTACATGATAACCTGTTTAATGAGGCTGCCTATTTTAAATTGCATGCATCGTCTGCAAACGACTGTTATATGCAACTGGTCAGTCCTGCAAACGGTAAAGTGTATGCCACTATCGCTTTTTATCAAGGCGATGCGAACACTTTTTCGAGCCCGAAAAGGGGTACTTATGGCGGTTTGGAGATTCATTCTGAACTTGAGCTAAAGCTAATAGAGCGTTTTCTCGCGTTAAGTATCACTCACCTTAAGCAGCTTGGCGCAACTGCAATTACCATCAAACTGGCTCCGTTTAGTCACAACCTAGCACTATCTTCAACCATGTTTAATCTGTTGTTAAGACAAGATTTTGTGCTAGATAATCATGAGCTTAACTATGATATGCAAGTGGGTGAAAGTACTTTCTTAGATAAAGTTAGCTACGGAAACAACAAACGTATACGTAAGTGCCTACGAGATGGCGTGGCGGTGGCACAAGTAGAGTTAAATCAACTTGCTAATGTATATGCAGTTATCCGAGAAAATAGACTGCGACGCGGCTTCACTGTTTCCATGACCGCCGAGCAGTTAGGTGAAATGGTTAGTACTTTTCCAGACAAGGTTTTTCTGTTTGCAGTTTGGGAAAATGAACAACGCTTGAAGATGATTGCCTCCGCAGTTTGCTTTGCCGTTAGCCCATCTATTCTTTATGTATTTTACTGGGGAGATGTAGCGGGCGTAGAGTCATATAGCCCGATTGCTTTGCTAGCCTCAACCATTTATGAGTTTTGCCAGAATAACGGATTCCATCTGTTCGATGTGGGCACATCCACTGTGGCGGGTGAGCCGAACTATGGATTGATTAACTTTAAACAGCATTTGGGGTTTAGCGCCTCGCTAAAACCTACCTTTGTTTGGAAGAACTGAAAATATGCGCGACTTAAAAGATTACCAAACGAGCTATGAACAGCTACCTTTTGAGAACACTCAGATCAAGTTTCGTAAGCGTAAAATACTGGAAACCTTAAACCACTATCAACCGAAATCAGTGTTAGAGATCGGCTGTGGTTTAGCGCCATTCTTTAACGATTATTTAGATTATGATGTGTTTACCGTGGTCGAACCATGCGAGCAATTTTATGAAAATGCAGAAGCACAAGCGGCCAACAAAAGTAATGTAAAAGTAGTGCGCGGTATATTAGAAGACAATATTGAGGCGCTGAGCGAGCAACAATACGACGTCATATTGCTAACTAGTTTATTACACGAGCTCGCTGACCCTGCTGCGTTGTTAGCATCGGTGGCCAAGCTATGCAACGAAAAAACCATCGTGCATGTGAATGTGCCTAATGCTAAGTCATTTCACCGTCTGTTGGCCTTAGAGATGGGCTTAATCAGTAGTGTTTATGAAAAATCTAACACGCAAAAGAAAATGCAGCAGTCGCACACGTTTGATTTAGAACAACTGAGTCAATTAGTGACTAGTGTAAATTTTGATATTGTTGAGCAGGGCAGTTTTTTTGTTAAACCTTTTACGCACTCTCAGATGGCGCAATTACAGCAAGTAGGGGTGGCGAGTGACTTGTTATTGGATGGTTTGTACAAGTTAAGCCAATACTTTCCTGAGTATGGGTCTGAGATTTTTATGAATATTCAGCTGAGACAATCATGAAAAATATAGCGCCCTGTGTGCTTATCGGTAATGCGCTGTCATCCATGGTTGCTGCAACCGAACTGGCTAAAGCAGGTCATCAAGTCATTTTGGTCAATGGTACTAACAATTGGGGTGGCCATTTCACCACGCTTAATTTTGATGGCGTTGCCTACGATGGTGGCATGGTGCTGCATGAATTTACTTCCTATGGCGCACAGAGCGAAGTTGAGGATATCGCTACTTATAATGCGGCTATCCGCAACGACACAGGGCGCTTTTGTAAGACTATCGCTAACTATGTCGACCATTTTCAAAAAACGCATGAAGTTAGCGGCATTAAAACCTACGTGGATGGTCAATATTACGATGATCTGTTGATAGCTAACGCATTAACGACGCTGGCTAAACTGCCATTCGCAGCGCAAGTTCGCACTGAGCTATCAGCTTTAGTAGCAGATACTCAAAATGCAGATCTGCACGCATCCAAGAAACATACTTCAGCTAATTTTAATCGTTTACCTTTTGAATTCGTATCATTAGCTAATCACGGGGCCACCTTACATGCGAAATTGTTCGAGCCTTACTGTAAAAAGCTTTTAAATATTGGCACAGCGGATGTGGTGGCTTTATATCACCGTGTCCCCTGGTTGCCACTATTTTACCCAGAAACACTGCTATCTTATTTGCAGGGCTCACCACAAGCGTTGCCTCCCACTATTTTTAATTATCCAGATCGTGGGTGTGTAGGAGATTTGGCTAGCCAACTCAAAACTGAGATTTTGCAATCTGCAAATATTCAGGTGATTAATAAATTTCCGACGCAATTGAAGCGTACCGATGAGGGAAAATACGCAATATCTTTTGAGGATATGCCAACCATTAACACTGAGAAGCTGGCATGGTCGGGCGGGCTATCCGAATTGCTTAAAGCGGCGGGTGCTACTGACAAAGTGCACGCGTATGACAAAGCTTCTTTTACGCTGGTTTTTGCAAAAGTGTTGGCTAGCCAGCTAAAGTCTGATTTTAGCGTGTTGTCTATCGCCGACCCTGCATCGGTGCTTTACCGGGTGACCGATCAAACGCGTTGCAATAATGACCAGCATGCTGAGTATCACCGTTTAGTGATCGAGATTAACTATGACTATTTAATGCAGCAACGTAACATTGCCAATCCACAGGATTTACAGGCATTAGTTGCTAAAGAGCTAGTGGCAATCGGTGTAATTAGTGACGAAGCATCGCTAAATATTGTCAAGGCAGTAGATTTAAAGAATGCCTTACCACTACCTAATACTAACAACATACAGGCATTTGAAGAAGAATTGGCAGCTGTTAAAGCCATGGTGCCAGAAATTATCTTGCTTGCTGGCTCCAGTGGGTTTTCATCATCATCATTTAATCATCAAATATTACAAGGGCTAAAATTAGCCCAGACATGGAGTGTTTAACATGGATCAAGTTATGGACAAACATCAGGCTGTAGACCAACACGGTGCTGTAGACCAACGTAGACAAGTGCTAGAGAAAATTGCACATGAATACCATACCAATGAAGCTATCCCAGATATTCATATTGAGAATTTATGCCAAGACCACTTTATTACCTGGTTGCTAAAGCAGCTTTCAAAATCTGATCGCGTGCTGGAGTTAGGCTATGGTGATGGTTTGGTCACTGCTGCACTTGCAGGTTTAGGGTGTGATCTGACCGTGATTGAGGGCGCTAGCACGCTGGTCAATGTAGCAAAAGCAAAGCACCCGAATATCAACTGTATTGATACCTTATTTGAAGAGTTTCGCCCAGAAAAACCATACGATGTGATTTTAGCTTCGCATGTGTTAGAGCATGTAGATAACCCTCAGGACATTTTAAAATTGATGGCGAGTTGGCTATCTGATGATGGGGAGCTTATTATCGTGGTGCCCAATAAAAACTCTATTCATCGTCAACTCTCTGTCATCATGGGTTTGCAACCTCAGTTAGATACGCTTTCAGCGCGTGATTTATTAGTTGGGCATCAGCGTGTATATTCATTACAAACCTTAGAAGACGACGTGCGTGGCGCTGGGTTATTCCCAATCGAGTCGATGGGCTTCTTTTTAAAGGTGTTGCCTAACTCCATGATGCTTGATTATTCTAAGGCGCTATTAAAAGCACTCAATGAAATATCTGACGTAATCCCTAAAGATATTTTGGCGAATATTGGCTTAATCGTTTCAAAAAAACCATTACTTTAATTGCACTATACATATAAGGTATATATAAGGTTTGAGTTGATGCGACTTCGTCGTTACTTATGACTTCTCACCACTCAAACCACCCATTGCCAAGTGATAGCGTTGTTGATGCGCTAATCAATTTGTTTCTGGCGCAAAATTATGATGCGCTAGAGGCAGACTTAAAGCAACTGCTGGAGCAACACCCCAACTGGCTGATAGGCTGGAAAATTCTCAGTGATACTTATATGGTGCAGCATAAAGATGCTCGTACCCCTGCACTCAATGCTTTAACTTTGAATATCAATGACCCGCAAGAGCACTGTTACTATGGTTTGGTGTTAAAAAGTCAGGGTGATTTAGTGGGGGCAGCACAAGCATTTAAACAAGCGACTGTGTTGCAGCCAGATTATGCTGCCGCCTATAACAACTTAGGGATTGTGGAAAAAGACATGGGGGATATACAGGCAGGCATTGCTAGTTATCGCCGCGCGCTTCAACTCAACCCTAGTTATGCCAGTTGTTATAGTAATTTGCTATTTTGCTTATCGCATGCTGAAAACATTAGCTCCCAGGTTTTATATGAAGAGCATCGCGAATTTGCAGAATGGTATGAAAAGCCGCTTAAACCACTCTGGAAGAAACATACCAACCCCCAAGGCCCAGCTAAAGTCTTAAAAGTGGGTTTTGTTTCTGCCGCATTTCGTGATCACTCCCTCACTTATTTCTTTGAGCCAGTGTTAAGGCATTTAGCGCAATCCACAAATTTAAGTTTGTACGCTTACTGTGCTAGCGCTCTAGAAGATGAGGCGACTAAGCGTATAAAACAGCAGTTTAGACATTGGCAGAATGTAGATCAGCTCTCAGAGCAAGCACTCTCCGATAAAATTCGCGCTGATGGTATCGATATTTTGGTGGATTTAGATGGGCACACCTCGGGTAATCGCTTACTCGCCTTTGCCATGAAGCCTGCTCCGATACAAGTCAGTTGGTTAGGCTACTTGGCAACTACTGGGTTAGTGGCGATGGATTATTATTTAGCTGATGGTTATTTATTGCCAAAAAATCAATTTGATTCACAATTTAGTGAAAAGCTAGTGCACTTGCCAGTGAACGCCACATTTTCCCCGTCAGCGATGTCGCCAGAGGTCAATGAGCTACCTGCACTCAAAAATGGGCATCTCACCTTTGCGTGTTTTAATCGTCCCAATAAGATTACCGCTAGCGTAGTGCGTTTGTGGTGTCAGGTGCTTAATGCCTTGCCTCAGGCAAAAATGCTACTCGGCGCTATGCCGAGTGATGGAAGTTACGAGATATTGATTAATTGGTTCGCGCAAGGTGGTGTGGCTAAAGAGCGGTTAATTTTTCATCCCAAGCGTGATATGCAAAGCTATTTAAGATTGTATCATCAAGTGGACGTTTGCTTAGATACGTTTCCTTCCAGCGGTGTAACCACCACCTGTCATGCTGCCTATATGGGTGTTCCTACCCTATGCCTAAATGGTGATCGCCTAGCTAGTCGGGGTGCACAAGCGTTAATGGGGCACTTGGGGTTAAACGAGTTCGTTGCTGATAACGAAGAAGCCTATATCAACCAAGCATGTGATTTGGCAAACCACATTGATACATTGGCGCAATTAAGGCAAACGTTGCGTGAGCGTTTTCATCAATCTAACTTAGCCAAGCCAGAAGTGTTGGCTTTAGGTTTAGAGCAAGTGTTTCGTCAAATGTGGAAAAGATGGTGTTTGCATAAGTCGGTTGTGCCTATTTATTTAGGTTAAATTGACTTGATCCGTTTAGTTGAGCAGTCAAAAATGATTATTTTTCTGCAGATTAATTCAATTCAAAAATTTGTTTTTCTGATTTAAGCCCCTTTTGTTCACCTGTTACTGACTTTGTTGGTCACCATTTTCCCCTAAAATTAAAAAAATTCTTGATTAGGCAAAACTCTTATCAGTGGCGCATGTTTGCTAGCAAGTGAGCATTTAAAGTGCCTAATTTTATTGATAAATTGTAATAAAAGAAGTGAGAAAAATTAAAGATTATTAAATTTCGTCCGACATCACTCTCACGAGGTTGCCTTTGTGGCTAGCGCGAAAGAAAAGTTAGAAATGTTGCAAATAGTTTTAAAAATATTCCTAAACTTTTTAAAAACCTAGCCGATAACAATTTCAACAGCGATGCAATTTACAAGTGAACGCAGCGCTGAAGGCAAAATGAAGTTTATGAAGTTTAATTTAATCCAAGGAGATTGATCATGTCAGCTGTAATTAACACCAACATTGCATCATTAAATGCACAACGTAACTTAGATTCATCAAAAATGAGCTTGAATACTTCTATTCAACGCTTATCTTCAGGTTTACGTATTAATAGCTCAAAAGACGACGCTGCTGGCTTAGCCATTGCGACTCGTATGGACTCACAAATTCGCGGTGCAACAGTGGCCGTACGTAACGCAAACGACGCGATTTCATTCGCACAAACTGCTGAAGGTGGTTTGTCAAAACAAACTGATGCTTTACAACGTATGCGTGAACTAGCTGTGCAAGCAGCCAACGGCAGCAACAACTCTGGTGACCGTGCAAACTTAGATGCTGAGTTCCAACAATTAACTTCTGAAGTTACTCGTTTATCTACTTCTACTACATTTAACGGTAACGCAGTATTTGGCTCAACAGCGATTACCTTCCAAATCGGTGCAAATACGACTGATACATTGTCTGTAGCTGGTGTGTCAGCAGGTTCTGTTGCAGCAAGTTCAGTATCATCTGCATCATCTGCACAAGATGCGATTACTGCGATTGATGCAGCGTTGGATGCTGTAAATACCACTCGTGCGACATTGGGTGCGACACAAAACCGTTTTGAATCTGTGGTTAGCAGCTTGAACGTGGCGATTGAAAACCAATCTGCATCTAAATCACGCATCATGGATGCTGACTTTGCGGCAGAAACAGCCAACATGACACGTAACCAAATCTTGCAACAAGCAGGTACAGCGATGTTGGCACAAGCGAACTCATTGCCTAACAGCGTATTGAAATTATTGCAATAATGTAGTCAAGCGCCACTTAACTGAGTGGCGTTTTTTGATAACCCGCAGACTAATGCATTGGTCTCGCGGGTTTTCTAAGGAGAATTACGATGTCTATCAACAGTTTAGATGGGTATTATGGGTATGTAAAATCACCAGTCTCAGATGGCGCTAAGCTCTCTGGGAATTTTGCGCTTGCATCGAACAGTGGTGCCAGTGACAAGCCTTTGGTGGATATAAGCAATTTGGGTCAAACTAAAGCGGATCAGCCTACATCAGATAAGTCCGTGAAGAAGGTTGATTTAGAAGCTGCTGTTAAAAAAATTAACGATTTTATTGAGCCCGCTTCAAATAATGTGAAATTCTTGGTGCATCAGCAAGCCAATAAAATGGTGGTGACCATGGTGGACGCGACTGATGCAAAAGTGTTGCGTGAGATTCCTAGTATGGAAGTGATGCATCTTTCTAATTCACTAGACAATGTGATGGGTTTAAAAGGCTTGGGAGTTAAGCAGTCTGCTTAACAACTTGTTTGGTTTGTGTATTTTTGAGTTGAGAGGTTTGAAATGACGATATCATCTACTGGTGTAGGCTCTGGCTTAGACGTCAATGGAATAGTAAGCAAGCTGATGACGGCCGAAGCCGTTCCTCAAGACTCGTTAAAAACACAAGAAGCCGCAGTTAAGACCCAGCTTTCTGCATATGGGCAGTTGAATAGTGCCTTATCTGCACTGCAAACCGCTGTTAAAAATATTGCGACTGCTTCCAAATTTAACCAGCAAGCGTTAACCTCTGCTGATACCTCTGTGTTTACAGCGACTTCAAATGGCAGTTCGTCTGTCAGTAGCTATAACATCGCGGTGAGCCAGCTTGCGCAATCGCAAAAATTAGCGACCAATGGATACACCAATACAACAGATGTTGTAGGTACAGGCACGTTGACACTTTCCTTTCCAGGAAATACCAGCAAAACAGATGTGGCGATTACGATTGATAGCAGTAATAACACATTAACTGGCATACGCGACGCAGTAAACTTATCTGGTGCTTCTGTCACCGCGAGTATCATCAACGATGGTACTACCAACCGTTTAGTGTTCACCTCAAAAGATACGGGCACTATCAATGCTATGAAAATTACTGTGGCGGGGGATGCTGGTTTATCAGCGCTCGCTTACGACCCAGCAGGCACAAAAAACTTAACTGAATTGCAACCTGCAAAAGATGCGAAATTGAATGTGGATGGTATTGATATTGTTAAACCAAGCAATACGATTACAGATGCCTTAGATGGCGTAACCCTTAATTTACTAAAGGTGAGTCCGACTACCACCACCACGGATGGCGCGGGGGTCACTACCACGACGTATAACAAAATTGGCCTTAATGTGACAACGGATAACACTAAGGTACAAGCTGCACTACAGGCATTTGTCGATGCCTATAACAAGTTTAATACCACGATAAAAGCATTGACCAAGTTTGATGGTACTGCGACTAAGGGCACCGTCAGCAGTAATAACGGCCCATTGTTAGGGGATGCTACAGTGCGAACTGTTACCTCACAAATTAAAGGCTTGCTTACTGGATTAGTCAATACAGGGGGCACTACACAAAGCTCATTGAGCCAAGTTGGCATTGCATTTCAAGCGGACGGCACCTTAGCTTTAGATTCAACAAAACTTAATAGTGCAATTAGTAGTAATTTTAATACCGTTTCTGCCTTATTTGTGACTACAGGTTCTGGAACTTCTGCCGTTAAAGGTATAGCGGCACAGCTAGATGCAAAGTTGACCAGTTACCTCGCTAGCGATGGCATATTGCAAGCCAAAACGGATGGTTACAATAAAACCATTAAGCAAATGGATAGCAAGATTAGTGATTGGGATACTAAGTTGGCTGCTTTACAAAAGCGCTACTTAGCTACGTATTCAGCCTTAGATATTCAATTGACGAATATGAATACGCAGAAAGATGCGATTACCCAAGAAACAGCATCATGGAATGCTAATAAATAGAAAAGGATAGAATGATGTTTACACAAGCACACGCAATTAACCAATATACCAAAGTCGGCATCGAGACAGGGGTGGTAGCCGCTAATCCTGCAAAACTGGTTGTGATGTTATATGAGGGTGCTGTTGTGGCGGCGCATTCCGCTATCTATCACATGAATAAAAAGGAAATCTCACAAAAGAGCGCGATGGTTTCTAAAGCAATTATGATTATTGAAAGTGGTCTACGCTTGAGTTTAGATAAAAGTTCAGGGGGTGAAATTGCACAAAGTCTGGATGCTTTATACGCGTATATGAGTGACCGTTTGTATATTGCTAATATCCGCAATCAACCAGAAGCGATTGAAGAAGTGATCCATTTATTGAATGATTTAAAAGCTGCTTGGGAGTCTATTGCAAACATGACACCAACACAGTTAAGTGCGATGAAAACCTCTGCGAGTGCAAAAGCAACAAACGCATCCGCACGTTTAGCGCGTGAATATGCAAAAGCATAATTTAAGGGCAAAATGATGGAAAATACTGTTACTTTATACGAGGAAGTGGCGCATATCACCAAAAGTATGCTGATAGCTGCGCAGGCGCAAGACTGGGAAAAGCTGTCAACGCTTGAAGATCAGTGTAGTGAGTACGTTGAGCGCCTAAAAACTTTTGATGCAGAACCACCTCTTACGGGTGATGCCTATGCACGTAAGCTGGCCAGTATCAAAAGTATTTTAGCAGATGATCGTGAAATTCGTGATTTAGTCGCCCCATGGATGGTCAAATTAAATGCCATGATCTCCACGCAAAAAGCAGAAAAGCGCTATAGCGCGGCGTACGGAGCCTAGTATTTACTAGCGAGTGACCCCATGCTCACCGCAACCGACAAAACGAATATTCAACCCGTATTGCGGGTGATGCCAGTATTGCCTGTCGCTAGCATTGGCCAGCCTACGCAAGACCTTGCATTTCGTGCTACGCAGTTTATCAAAGGGCAAGATTACTTTGCCCATATCACGGCAAAACCAGATGCCAATCAAAACCTCTACCATGTCAATGTAGATGGTGCCCTACTCAAAATGGAGTTAGGGAAATCTGCTCAAGTTGGTCAAACGATCCTGTTGAAATACATGAGCGAGTCTCCTGTGCCAACCTTTATGCTCGCTGCTGCAGCCAACAGCCAAGCCAATAGTGAAACGCATATTAGTGATGCAGGGCGCTTAATTAACCATTATTTGGCGGATAGTGACTCACAAACTAAAGCTGCCTTTCAAGCTAATACGGTGGTATCACATACTCCACAAATCCCTGCTTTAATGGCGCATGGTCTTAAGCAGGCACTTACCAATAGTGGCCTGTTTTATGAGTCCCACTTAGCCGATTATATGCAAGGTGGGCGGGAGTTATCGCTCATTCAGCAAGAGCCACAAAATCGACATATGCATGCTGAAGGCGCGCAAGCAGCCCTGGTTTCTCAGCAGCTTGCTATCTTAGAAAATCAACGTATCGTCTGGCACGGAGAAGTTTGGCCAGGTCAAACAATGGATTGGAAGATTAAGGTAGAAGATCAAGCCCCGCACGCCGAGCATGCAGAGCGAGAAACAGAAGCCCCCATTTCTAGTGAAGTTACCCTACACCTGCCACAACTAGGCAAAGTCACCGCAAAAATTCAGCTGGTGGATGGGAAAATGCGTATTCAGCTACAAGCCGACCAAGCGCAAACGGTGTCGGCCCTAAAACAAGAAAGCGCTCAGCTAGCAGAAGCTATTCAAAATCTAGGCCAAAAACTAGCAGGCTTATCGGTAGGCGCATATGAATAATCCATTAACTTATACGCCAAGAAGCCAAGTAAGCGTTGCTGAAACTACACCAGAAGCGCCTAATCCACTGAAGCAGCAAGCGATTGCCCTAGCTTATGAAACGGGTGATTTTGCCCCAAAAGTAGTCGCCAAAGGGCGTGGTTTAATTGCAGAACAAATTATTGCACGCGCTAAAGAGCATAATGTATTTGTGCATGAGTCCAAAGATTTAGTCGCACTGTTAATGCAAGTGGACTTGGACGATCATATTCCGCCTGTGCTTTATCAGGCCATTGCGGAGATTTTGGCTTGGCTCTATAACTTAGAGCATGGGGTCACGCAAGCACCCCTTGCTTAAGTTTTGGCATGAAAGATTAGGTCTGGAGTAAGGCTTACTAGCTAAGCATAAGTCGCTTGCTTACGGTTAATCAACTTTTTCAATTCATTGCCCACTTTGAAAATAACAGGCTCCCAATGTTGCATTTGCGCTTGCCTAAACAACACCGCTGATGGGTACCATGGGCTATCATCTCGTGTCAGCAACCAGCGGAAATCTGGGTTGCTTGGCACTAATATCCATACTGGTTTATCCATGGCGCCCGCTAAGTGAGCCGCGGAGGTATCGACTGAAATGATTAAATCCATCGTTTCGATCAGTGCTGCGGTATCAGAAAAGTCTGCTAGTTGGTCTGTGTAAAGTTGTATTTGTGGCAGCGTTTCTAATGCGGCTAGGTCACTCTCACGTATCTCTTTTTGCAGGCAATGGAAGCTGGCATCTAGGTTGAGTAATGGGCGTAATTTTTCTAAAGTTATGCTGCGGTTTACGTCGTTTTTATGGCTAGTTGAGCCTGACCACACCAGACCTACACGAATTTTATTGTCATTATTTTGTTTGAACTGGTTAACTTTTCTCGTATCCGCAAACAAATATGGCGTTTGGTCAGGAATTTCCTCTAGCGTTGTTTTTAAGGCTAAAGGTAAGCTCATCAGGGAGCAATGATAATCAAAATCGGTAAAATATGTGTCTGGCTCAACCACTTTGAATGTCGGGTTAGTAGTTTGGATAATGTTGCATAGGTCTTTCGGCACCTCTAATACAACCGATGCCCCTAAGTCGGCAACTAGTTGGGCATAACGGACAAATTGTAGTGTGTCACCCAAGCCTTGTTCTGCGTACAGTAAAATGCGCTTGCCAGCGATAGGTTCTTCACCTAACCACATGGGTTGTGGACACTCTTTGCGCTTGCCACGTGGCAGATGATTGGCATGACGGCCACTTTCATAAAGATTCCAGCCTTGTTCGTAAGCGCCCATCAATAAGCAAAATAATGAGAAATTCCAATGCACAGTAGCATTGTTAGGCTCTAGCATTAAGGCTTGCATATAGCATTCTTGAGCAGCTTCGTAGTTTTGCATATCTAAGTGCAAGTTGGCCAAATTGCAATAAGCTAAGGTGTTCTGTAGATTTAGATCGAGAATTTTCTGATAGTCTTGTAACGCCTCTTGATGACGGCCCAGCGCATTTAGCACACTACCACGGTTGAGCAATGCTTCTGCTAAATTTGGCGCTAATGTGAGCGCTTCATTACAGGTAGTTAAAGCTTCTTCATGACGCTGTAAGCAATACAGCAACACCGCGCGGCTATTCAGCGCGGCTAGGCATGTCGGGTTTTTTTGGAGAGCAAAATCGTGGTGTGCTAGCGCAAATTCGTACTGCTCAAGTTCATATAGTAGGTTGCCACAGTTTATCAGTGCATTTTCGTCATTAGGGTTAATAGCTAGGGCTTGATTGAAGAAGTCTAGCGCTTCCGAGAGCTTCTTTTGCTCATGGAGCAAAATTCCTTGCTGATAAAGTGCATCAAATCTGCGTGTATTTGAGTCTTTCAAATTAAGGTGGGCGCTGTCTTTCTTAGAAAGTTGTTCCCTAGTCGATTTTTGCTCAGGAATAGAAGCTTTAGTAATTGAAGCCTCGGAGATTGAGTTTTGTGAGATTTTGGAGTCTATTTCAGTCAGCATAGCATATTCCATCTATTTTCGTTTGAGTTGAGTGGCGTATTAAGCGTTAGATTTAAACCTGCATATTCATAATGTCATGATAGGCAGAAACTAGTTTATTACGCACCTGTATCGTTGCCTGTAGTGAGATATTGGCTTTTTGCCCTGCAATCATTACGTCAGATAGGCTTACGCTATCATCACCACCAGCAAACTGTTTACCCAGTTTTTCTGCATTGGCTTGCACACTGCTCACTTGGTCTAAAGAGGATTTTAAAGCCTTGGAGAAGTCTAGCTTGGTACTGCTTTGTGCTGTTTGTGTGCCGTTTAAGCCAAGACTACCCGCAAGATTTTCCGTCTGCGGCTTTTGTGCCGCTGCCCTAAGTTGTGCCAGCATAGACTCTATGCGGCTTGAATCGATTCCACCTGCTTTCATCTCGCACCTCCACTTTAATGTGACTAAGAGTAATTTAGCTCTATGTGATGCTGACTAATTTAGCATTTTTCAACTTTAGGAAGCTTACAAATAAGCCGAGGAAAATTGCTCTATTCCATCCTTTGATTTTTGTAGAAAACAGGATAATGGGATCAACTCATTGTATGAATGTCCATGCAGTACGTGGGCAAAAGGTCTAACGGAGATTTAAGATGGCTGAAGCCGCAATAGAAACTGGTAGTTTGATCAACCCAACTGGGCAACTAGGGAATAAGTTGCTGTTAGTCGCGGGCATAGCTGCAGTGTTAGCTGTGATGGTGGTGTTTTGGTTGTGGAGCCAACAGCCAGATTATCGCGTGCTATTCTCAAATTATGCGGATAAAGACGGCGGTGCGATTGTTGCCGAGCTTGAGAAAATGAATGTGCCTTATAAGTTTTCTGAGAGCGGCACGGCGATTTTAGTACCAGCGGCTGAAGTTCATCAAGCACGCTTAAAGTTAGCCGCCCAAGGCCTGCCAAAAGGCGGCAATATTGGGTTTGAAGTATTAGAAAATCAAAAATTCGGTGTTTCACAATTTGTAGAGCAAGTGAATTTTCAGCGTGCCTTAGAAGGCGAGCTAGAGAAAAGCGTGCAATCTATCGCTGCAGTTGAAGTGGCGCGTATTCATTTGGCAATCCCTAAGCCTTCTGTGTTCGTGCGTGACCAACAAAAACCGACGGCTTCTGTATTACTCAATTTGCGCCCAGGACGTAGTTTAGATGCACAACAAGTCAGCGCTATCGTACATTTGGTAGCCTCTAGCGTACCTGATTTGCCAATTGGAAATGTGACCGTAGTCGACCAAAATGGTAATTTACTGTCTGATACCAGTAAGAAAAATGGATCTAATAATTTAGACCCAGATCAGTTGAAGTATGTCGATGATATGCAACAAAGTATTGTTAGACGCGTTGAGTCTATTATTGCACCTATTGTTGGGCAAAAGAATGTACATGCTGAAGCCAGTGCAGAGATTGATTTTTCTTCCCTAGAACAAGCTGCTGAAACTTATAAACCCAATCAAAAACCAGATGAGGTTGCGATTCGTAGCCAACAAAGTAATGAAGCACAAACTGCGAGTGGCGGTGGAACTTCAGGGGTAACTGGTGCATTGTCAAATCAACCACCTACACCAGCGACTGCACCATTAGTGACCGACCCTAACGCACCAGCAGCAGGAGCTACGCCTGCAGCACCCCCAGTGAATACACAAAAGAATACGACGACCAATTATGAAGTGGATAAAACCGTGCGCTATATGCAGCAATCCATGGGTGGCATTAAACGTCTTAACGTGGCTGTAGTGGTCAACAACATGCAAGTTATCGACAAAAAAGGCAAAGTCACTTATCGCCCATTGACGGAAGCAGAGAAAAAGCAAATTAACGACCTTGCCATGCAAGCCATGGGCTTTAATAAAGAGCGTGGCGACTCGCTCACTGTGGTTAATAGTTCTTTCGCCAGTACCCCTGAAGAAGTATTGCCTGAAGTCCCACTTTGGAAACAGCCTGAAACGATTGAGTACGGCAAGGACGCGCTACGTTTCATCGTGGGTTTAGTGGTGCTTTTGATGCTTTATAAAAAGTTTTTGAAACCGATGTTCACTAAATTGACTACGCCAGCAACGCTATCTACTATCGCTGAGAACCCACAATTGGCGAATGCAGCAGAAGGCGGTGAAGATGCGGTAGTGACTATAACAGGTGCAGATGGGCAGGTGCGACGTATAGGTAATGAAGAGTACGATCGCCGTATAGAAACCGCTAAACAAATTGCTAAAGAAAACCCAAGAATGGTTGCGGGTTTGGTAACAGGCTGGGCCAGTGGGAATGACAAATGAGTGAAGATGGCGTAATGAAAAGCGCGATTCTCATGCTTGCTGTAGGCGAGGATGAAGCCGCTGAGATCATGAAATTTTTGACACCGAAAGAAGTGCAAAAGTTAGGGATGGCAATGGCAACCCTAAAAGGTGTCGAACGTGAAAAAGTATCTACAGTCATTGATGAGTTTTTAAATCTAGCTGATAAGAGCAGCGATTTTGGATTGGATTCTGATGAGTATATCCGCTCTGTCTTAAATAAAGCCTTAGGTGAAGATAAGGCGGCCAATTTACTTAATCGTATCTTAACCAATAGAGATGCGGGTGGTATTGAGAGCCTGAAATGGATGGATGCTTTAACTGTGGCAGAGTTTATTAAAAATGAGCATCCACAAATTATCGCCACGATATTAGTGCACTTAGAGCCTGACCAAGCGGCAGAGGTGATTGGTCATTTTACAGATCGTTTACGTCAAGACACGATGCTGCGTATTGCTACCTTAGATGGTGTCAAGCCAGTGGCGCTGAAAGAACTGAATGATGTCATGACCAAAGTGTTGGCAGGTAATGAAGGTGTTAAGAAGCAGAAAATGGGCGGGATTAAATCAGCTGCCGAAATTATGAACTATATGAATGGTGAAACTGAATCGGTCGTGATGGATGGCTTTAAAAATTACGATGCCGATATTGCCGATAAGATTATGGGTGAGATGTTTGTATTTGATGACATCATTGATATTGATGATAAAGGTATCCAAGTGATGTTACGTGAGGTGCAATCTGAGACCTTGATTGTTGCCTTGAAGGGTACCACTGCCGAAATGCGCGAGAAAATCTTTAAAAATATGTCTTCTCGTGCTGCCGAAATGATGAAGGAAGATTTAGAAAGCAAAGGTCCTGTTAAATTGTCTGAAGTTGAAGCGCAACAAAAACAAATCTTACAGGTTGTACGTAGGCTCGCCGATGAAGGTCAAATTATGTTAGGCGGTAAAGGCGGAGATGATCAATATGTCTAGTATGGCCATGCCTAAAGAACAACAAACCGCCTATCAACGTTGGGAAATGTCTTCGTTTGCGGCGGATGGCGAAGAAATGCTTAATGGCAGGACCAAACAAGAAGAGGAAGCAGCTTCTCAAAAAATCGCACAGCTATATGAAAGTGTGCGCAAAGAAGCGTATACCGCAGGGATGCAGGAAGGTTTTGCCGTTGGTATGGCAAAGGCCAGAGAATGTGCGGAAGAAGATAGGCAGAGTTTTGTCAGGCTAATGCAGTCGTTTGAAAAGTCTTTAGGCACTGCGGATGAAA
Source organism: Methylophilaceae bacterium (assembly GCA_036504995.1). Lineage (GTDB taxonomy): Bacteria > Pseudomonadota > Gammaproteobacteria > Burkholderiales > Methylophilaceae > DASXUG01. The sequence goes on from DASXUG010000007.1 coordinate 39,238, forward strand.
AAATTGCTGAGAACTTGCTGGCGTTAGCCTTAGATATTGCAAAAGCGATGGTGAAAACTAAACTCAAGATTGACCCTACTAGCGTTATCCCCGTGGTGCAAGACGCGATTCATTATCTGCCCCATGTGCAAAAACCAGCCAGAATCACCGTGAATCATGAAGATGCACAATTGCTGAGAGCCTACTTAGGGGAAGAGTTATCTGAAAGTGTTTGGCAAGTGCAGGAAGATGACCATATTGAGCGTGGTGGTTGTACCGTAGAAACAGGTGCCAATCAAATTGACGCAACTAATGAAGTGCGCTGGAAACGTATTAGTGAATCCTTAGGGCAACATAATGGCTGGTTACTCCCATGACTACTGAAGTGATGGACGCTGAATTAAATTCTGCTGAACAAAAACCTGTCGAGTTGTTACACCAACAACGCTGGCAAAGTCATTTACGCGATTGTACTGAAATTTTGCGTATCGTCGAGCCCCTTGAAGTGGCGGGTCGTATTACTAAGCTGACGGGGTTGGTAATGGAGGCTGTTGGTATTAAGTTGCCAGTGGGCTGCGCTTGTTATGTGCCATTGGCTGAAGGTCGCCGTGTGGAAGCTGAAGTCGTGGGCTTTGATGGTGAGCGCTTATTATTGATGCCGCAAAGCAGTGTCGATGGCGTGGTGCCTGGTGCAAAAGTATTTGCCTTAGATGTGGCAGATGCCTTACCCAAGCCACATTACAGCAACCCTCCACGTAGACGCGTGACCGACCGCGCAAGACATTTGCCAGTAGGGTCTTGTCTGTTAGGGCGTGTGCTGGATGGCGCAGGTAACCCCTTAGATGGGCTAGGCAAAATTAATGCTGAGCATAGCGCACCGCTCAATGCGCGCCCATTAAATCCACTACAAAGAGCACCGATTGAAGAGATTTTAGATGTGGGCGTGCGTGCGATTAACAGCATGCTCACCGTGGGTCGCGGCCAGCGTATGGGCTTGTTTGCTGGCTCTGGCGTGGGTAAAAGTGTATTGCTAGGCATGATGGCGCGTTATACCAGCGCAGATGTGATTGTGGTTGGCTTGATTGGTGAGCGTGGTCGTGAGGTGCAAGAGTTTATTGAGCAAATTTTAGGTGCTGAGGGTTTGGCGCGCTCAGTTGTTGTCGCCGCGCCAGCCGATGCGCCAGCACTAATGCGTTTACAAGGTGCTAATTACGCCACAACCATAGCTGAGAGTTTTCGGGATGAGGGCAAAAATGTCTTATTGATTATGGATTCACTCACCCGTTATGCCATGGCGCAACGTGAGATTGCGCTGGCGATTGGTGAGCCGCCCGCTACCAAAGGCTATCCGCCCTCAGTATTTGCAAAATTACCTGCCTTGGTAGAACGCACTGGCAATGGCAAACGTGGAGAGGGCTCTATTACCGCTTTTTATACCGTGTTAACGGAAGGTGACGACCAACAAGACCCGATTGCCGATGCGGCACGTGCGATTTTAGATGGGCATATCGTATTAAGCCGCACCTTGGCTGAAAGTGGACACTATCCCGCGATTGATGTTGAACAATCAATTAGTCGTGCTATGCATAATATTACCAGTCCAGAGCATCAGAAGGCGGCACGTAAGCTTAAACAGCTTAACTCTCGTTACAGCCGTAGTATTGATTTGATCAACGTGGGCGCGTATCAAGCGGGAAGCGATGCGGTGTTGGATGAGGCCATCACTAAGCATGAGGGTATTGAAAATTTTTTACAGCAAGCGATTAATGAGCGTGCCGATGTGCCACAAAGTTTAAGTGAGCTTTCAGTGCTGATGTATTGATATTGAAGTGTAGGAATTAGGTTTGTTATGTCGCAACCCAGTGTGCTGATTACGTTGATTGAAATTGCGACTAAAGAGTTGGAGTTGCAAACAGAGCAGTTAGGTCGCGCTACCAAAGTATTAGATGACGCTTACGCACAAGCAAAAATGTTGCGTCAATATCGGCAGGACTATGTGGATAAACTACAGGCATCCATGAGCACTGGTTTGAGCAAAGAAGGGTATCAGAATTATCAGAACTTTTTGCAAAAGTTAGACCAAGCGATTAATGGTCAAGATGAGTTGGTAGCGCATGCGGAGCGTAGTTTAAAAGTGCAACGTGAAAACTGGCAAGAAGCTCAACGTAAAAAATTGTCGTATGAGGTATTAGTAAGTCGCTCAGAAGCAAAAGCGCACAAATTGGAATTAAAGCGCGACCAAAAAATGATGGATGAATATGCAATGCGTAGTAAAAGCAAACAGACAAAGTAGTGAGTATTCGGCTAGCAGTATTGTTAAAGGCTTGTCCACTTAAATGAATGGTATGAATTAGAGGAAATACAACATGCAAAACTCGAACACAATTTTGGCAAAAAACTCAGCTTTATCTGGTTTGGTGAGCAACGCCACTAGCAGTAAGTCAGAAGTGAATGCTGTGAGTGCGGTAGAGTCGACCAATAGTTTTCAGCACATGTTTTCTCAACAACTACAGCAAGAGCAAACCAATAGCGCTGCCAATCAAAAGCAAATTAACCAAACGCAAACCAACCAGAATTTAGCTAATCAGCAAGCTAATATGAAGGCGCAAGAAGCGAATGCAGAACGTGCAAGAGTAGCGCAAGCCAATAGTGCTAAACAAGCTAACGATAATGCAGCCACTCGGCAGGCAAATAATTTGAATCACACAACGGGTGAAAAAGCTGACAGCGTAGCAACACAAAGTTCGACGCAGCCATCAAAATCACAGAAGTCCGATGAAACTAACAAGACTGCAGATGCAAGCGTAAAAGATACGGCTAAAGATGCAGATGATACCCAAAAACCTAAAGCCAGCGCAGGTAAAAAAATCACCAACGCAGACTTGGTTGCCGATTTGAAATTAGCGAAATCAAAAACTAAACCAGATGATGAAGCTACAGATGAAGCCGCCAAGGATGAGATTGGCGTCACAATAGCTACCCAAGATACTTTGCCGCAAGATCCATTGCAAGCCGCAACATTAGCCGCTGCCCAACTAGCTGCGCAAAAAAATACAGCAGAGTTGACAAAACCTGTAGATGTAACTGCTACTACTAAAACTGGGTCCGATTTGGCGGGGACTGGAGGCTCGAAAAAATTAGCGCAGCTTAACCAAGCAGACGCCTCTCCAAACCAAGCCGCGGCAGATCCGACGCTAGACCAAGGCAACCTAAATTCACTCGGTGAAAAGGCCGATGTAACAAAACAAGCCTGGCTGGATGGGGTAATGGGTAAAGCTGCGCAAGCCAACGCAGGAAAACAAGCAGGTGGTTTCGCGGAAAATCTTGCAGAGAAAGCTTTACAAGCTAATACCCAATTAAATGCGCAGTCCAAGGGTACAGAGCAATTAGCGACTCCCGTCAGCATGTCATCTGTCAATGCTTATCAAACCACCGCTAACGCGCTTAATGCTGCAGGGGCGGCCAACGGCGCAGGTAACTATATTGCAGCATCCCCTGGTAAATCAGGTTGGGATCAAGCTATCAGCCAAAAGGTAGTGTGGATGGTAGGGTCTGGCGAGCAATCTGCTACGCTTAATTTGAATCCGCCTGACTTGGGCCCGTTGCAAGTGGTGATTAACGTCAATAACGACAAAGCAGATACCACCTTTATTTCACAAAATGTCGAAGTGCGTAAAGCACTGGAAGAGGGCATGTCTACCCTGCGAGATATGATGGGGCAAGCAGGTGTTGAGCTAGGGCAGGCCAATGTGAGCACCAATAGCCAAGCACAGCAAAACTTTGAACAAGCCAGTAGACAAACTGGTCGCTCTACAGCTGATACAAACTCATCGAATCAAGCGCCAGAGCAGCTACGTAACTCGGTGGCCGTGGTGCGTGTGGCTAATGGCTTAGTCGATACATTCGCTTAGCCTGTGGCTAGTGGTCTACATCGACTATGGCTAGATTGGGCCTTGCTAGCATAGTTTTATAATTCATAAATATGAAATGAAACATTCCGTGTAAAATCATGGTCAATGAGATATTGGCCATGAAAGCATTGAATGTTTGATTTAAACGAGTTTAAACAGCGCAGATTAACGCTTATTAAAAGCATGGGAGAAGGCATCGCCATTATCCCTACTTCTCCTGAAGTGACACGCAATCGCGACAGTCACTATCCCTACCGTTTTGATAGCTATTTTTATTATCTCACTGGCTTTAAAGAGCCTGAATCTTTGCTGGTATTAATCGCAGGTGCCGAACCTAAAAGCATATTATTTTGCCGCGACAAAGATTTAGATCGTGAAATTTGGGACGGTTTTCGCTATGGGCCAGAAGCGGCTAAAGCCGAGTTTGGCTTTGATGAAGTTTACTCCTTTAATCAAGTGGGTGAAGTCGTGCCCAAGTTAATGGGTAATCAAGCCAAGCTGTATTTTAGTCTGGGTGCAGATGCTGATTGGGATGCAAAAGTGACTGCCTGGCTAAATCAATTGCGTGAGCAAGTCCGTACTGGCATTAGTGCGCCGCAAGCAGTCGTTGATGTGCGTCAATTGGTGGACGAGTTACGTTTGCTAAAATCCCCCTACGAGTTGGATATCATGCGTCGCTCGGCAACAATCGCTGCTGGTGCGCATTTGCGTGCCATGCAAAAAACCAAAGTAGGCAAGATGGAATACGAAATTGAGGCGGAATTTTTACACGAGTTCTATCGCAGCGGTGCTCAAGCCCCAGCCTATACAAGCATAGTTGCGGGTGGTGCGAATGCTTGTACCCTGCATTACAACGCCAATAATATGGTGCTGAAAGATGGCGATTTGTTATTAATAGATGCAGGCTGTGAGTTGGATGGTTATGCTTCAGATATTACGCGTACATTCCCCGTTAACGGCAAATTTACCGCGCCACAAAAAGATTTATATGAGTTAGTACTGGCCTCACAGACTGCGGCTATCGGCAAAATCAATACACAAAATCACTGGAATGCTCCGCACGAAGCGGCTTTAGAGGTGTTGGTTGACGGCTTTATTCACTATGGCTTATGCAAAGGTACGCGTGAAGACGTATTAGAAAATGGCAGCTATCGTCAGTTCTATATGCACCGCACGGGACATTGGTTAGGTTTGGATGTACACGATGCGGGTGAGTATAAAGATAAATCAGGCCAATGGCGCACGTTGCAAGTGGGTAATGTGCTGACGGTGGAGCCAGGTTGCTATGTGCGGCCAGCCGATAATGTGCCTGAGCATTTTTGGAATATCGGTATTCGTATCGAGGATGACGCAGTGGTTACTGCAAGTGGCTGTGAGATTATTACTTTGGCAGCGCCTAAAACCGTGAGTGATATTGAAAGCTTGATGGCGCAATGACAGCAGAGGCATTAAATAACCAGCGTATTGTCATTGTAGGTGGCGGCCCTGTTGGCGCAACGCTAGCTTTGGCACTGGCACAAAAGGGGATTGCTGCGACCCTTCTAGAAGCACGTGCCAAAGGGGCAGGCTATCCAGATGGACGGGCGTTAGCGCTTTCTTACGGCACAAAAATGATTTTAGAGCGCTTAGCTGTTTGGCCTGCTATGGTGGCTAAAGTGACCCCGATTAATACGATTCACGTTTCCCAAAAAGGGAGTCTGGGTCGTTCAGTGCTTAAGGCGCATGAGCATGATTTACCATCGCTCGGCTATGTTGTGTCTTATGGTGTGTTGAGTGCCGCCTTGGATGAAGCTTTGTTGAATCATCCCGAGATTCAAATTCTGTACGAAGCCGAGGTTACTTCGATTGAACCACAGACAGAAGTCGCCCAAATCCATTATCGCAGCCAAGGCATTACCAATCAGATATCAGTGCAACTTGCAGCATTGGCCGATGGTGGGCGTAGTTTAAATGATATTGCTGGCCTAAAGCGTGAGGTAAAAGAGTACGGGGATGATGCACTAGTCGCTAAAGTAAAAACTGAGCTTGCGCACAATAATATTGCTTACGAGCGCTTTACCGCCCAAGGGCCCATGGCCTTGCTGCCCAATGGAGATGAGTTCTCTTTGGTTTGGACAGGAAAATCTGCAGAAATTCAGCCACTTTTAGAGTTAGATGATGCTAGCTTTTTAGCGCAACTGCATAAGCATTTTGGTGATCGAGTGGGTAAATTTACCCAAGTGGGCAAGCGTATGACATTTCCACTTAAATTGGCAACGCTTAGCTCTACGTCTTCAGGCTCTGCGACCACCCCACATTTGGCGGTAATAGGCAATGCTGCGCAAACCATGCACCCCGTCGCGGGGCAGGGTTTTAACGTAGGGTTGCGCGATGCATTTGAGTTGGCGCAACAAATTGTAGCGACTAATCCCACTGATTATGGTGGTGAGCAAATGCTCAAGACTTATCAGCAAGGCAGACAAACCGATACTAAACGCGGCTTATTATTTACTGATTTTTTGGTGAATGTATTCTCAAATGATATTGTGGGCTTATCCACCCTTCGCGGCGCAGGTTTAGGTTTGTTTGATTTAGCTAAACCCTTAAAGCGCAAACTAGTCAACAAAATGAGTTTTGGCAGCCATGGCTAATTTAAACTTCGATATAGTGATTGTAGGTGCAGGTCTGGTAGGCGCGGCTGCTGCAGTAGCGCTTACAAAACAAGGGCATTCTGTCGCTTTAGTAGATAGAAAAGCCCCAGTTTTTAGCGATGACTCTGCCGAATGGGATAGTCGTATATACGCTATTAGCCCAGGCAACGTGGCATGGCTAAAACAATTAGCTGTTTGGCCACTAGTCGATGCAGCGCGTTTATGTGACATCGACCAAATGCGGGTGTGGGGCGACGGTACCCAACAACCCCTAATTTTTGATGCTTATGAGAGCAATACTGCTAACTTGGGGGTCATTGCAGAAAGCCAACAAATTCACCAAGCACTTTGGCAAACATTGCAAACCTTGGGCGTGCATATGCAATTTGGCATTGAGTGTGCAAGGCTCGAGCAATTGCCTGAAAAAGCCATATTACACTTGGTTGATGGTACGCAATTACATGCTGATTTGTTAATTGGTGCGGATAGCGGCAATTCATGGGTACGCGCCCAGGCGGGCATTGGGATACAAGTGCATCAATATCAGCAGCAAGCTGTGGTAGCCAACTTTACAACTACACTGCCGCATCAACAGGTTGCGCGGCAGTGGTTTAGGGGTGGCGACATCATGGCCTATTTGCCGATGGCTGGGGACCGCATGTCCATCGTCTGGTCAACACCACAAGCTGAGCAATTGCTTAAGTTATCAGATGCGGAATTTGTCGATGCTGTCGCGCAGGCAGGTCAACATTGCCTAGGTAAATTAAGCTTATTAACCCCAGCGACTAAATTCACTTTAGTGAAACAAAGTGCTGTTAACATGGTGCAGGCTAGGCTTGCATTAATGGGTGATGCTGCGCATAGAATCCATCCATTAGCGGGTCAAGGGGTGAACCTTGGTTTTCGTGATGTGATTGGGCTGGTGCAGGCGCTAGGCCAGCGCAATCGCTATCAATCCGTGGGTGATATTGTCGTCTTACGGGCTTATGAACGCGCAAGAAAGTCTGACATGCTCAGTTTGGGCAGTTTGACGCATGGTTTACAGTGGTTATTTGAAAATGATTTGCCTAGTGTAAAGAAAATACGTAATGTAGGCATGGAGTTAACTAATCAGCAAGCATGGCTTAAGCGGCTGTTGGTTAAGCATGCCATCATTTAATTTGAAGTTATTTTTGTTTGAAATTTATTGAGAAAGTTAGATATGTTTAAAAGAGTCGTTATTGGTTTATTAGGTTTGTTGTTGAGCAGTGCGTGTACGGCGGATGAAGCCTCATTGCGTAAAACTATTACAGAGGCCTACCCAAAAGCAGAAATCAAAAGCATTGTAAAAACCAATTATTCAGGTTTGTATGAGGTATTTATTGGCGGCCAAATTATCTATACCGATGATAAATTCAGCTTTTTAATCGCTGAAGGTCATTTAGTAGATCCGAAAAACAAGCGTGATATTACAGGCGAGCGTATGGAAGAGTTGAGCAAAATCGACTTTTCAACATTGCCACTAAAAGATGCTGTAAAAGTGGTTAAAGGTAACGGTAGCCGTACATTGGTGGTGTTTTCAGACCCAGATTGCCCTTTCTGCAAGCGTTTAGAGCAAAATGAGTTAGTGAATGTGGATAACGTGACTATCTACACATTCCTTTACCCACTCACAGAGTTGCACCCAGATTCAATGAACAAAGCAAAAGCGATTTGGTGTGATGCTGATCAAGGTAAGGCTTGGACTAGCTGGGTATTAAAAGGCGATTTAACGAAAAATGACGGCAAATGTGATACCCCTTTAGAAAAAAATGCAATGTTGGCGGCTAAAGTCGGTGTGAACAGTACGCCAACCATGTTTTTTGCAGATGGTCGTCGTATGACAGGGGCATATCCAGCGAAAGAGATTGAAGCTGCTTTAGATAAAGCGACCACCAAAAAATAAAGTTTTAAGCAAGATATTGGATGCAAAAAAGCCCAAGGTCACTTGGGCTTTTTTTTGCATAAAAATTGATAATAAATGGTTGCTATGAGCCACTAGCTGAGTGTTGATTGAGAATGGTTTTTATTGAGATTAACATTAGAATTATTGTTTAAAATCAATTAGATATAAAATATAATTTTGCGATACATTTTGTATGATTTAGGTTATCATGCCGAAATCAATCACAAGTCTGGAGCACGCTATGAAAGGCGATAAAAAAATCATTGATGCACTCAATGGCTTACTGGCAGGCGAACTTGCCGCCACCGATCAATACTTAATTCATGGCGAAATGTATGCTGATTTTGGTTTGCATCACTTAGCGCAAAAGAGCTTGCATGAGTCAGAACACGAGCGTAGCCATGCGCGCGCGATTATTCAGCGTATTTTGTTTCTTGAGGGTAAGCCTAATATGGAAAAGCGTACGCCCATTACCATAGGTAAAACCGTACCTGAGATGATACAAGCTGATTTGAGTGTTGAATATCACGTGGTAGGGGAACTCAAAAAGGTGATTAGTCTGTGTGAAAAACAACAAGACTACGTCACCCGTGAAATGTTGCTAGTGCAATTAGATGATACAGAAATGGATCATGCCTATTGGTTAGAGCAACAGCTCGGGCTAATCAAGCTTGTTGGTCTTGCTAACTATCAACAAAGCCAAATAAGTGTTGGCAGCGCAGCCTAAGGAGCAAACCATGCAAGGTGATAAAAAAGTCATAGCACTACTCAATAATGTATTAAAAAACGAACTGACCTCGATTAATCAGTATTTTTTACACGCCCGTATGTTTCGCAACTGGGGCTTGGAAAAATTGAATGATTACCAATATAAACAATCCATCCGTGTGATGAAAGAGGCCGACAAAGTCATCGAGCGCGTGTTGTTTTTAGAAGGGCTGCCCAATTTGCAAAACCTAGGTAAGCTGCTGATTGGTGAAGATGTGGTGGAGTGTCTCAAGGGGGATCTAAAGTACGAGAAAGAAATACAACGCCCATTGCTGATTGAAGGCGTTGCACTCTGTGAGTCTGCTCAAGATTACGTGTCGCGCGATTTGTTAGAGGATTTGTTAGAGCATTGCGAGGAGGCCATTGACTGGCTAGAAACGCAGCAATCTTTAATTTCTGAAGTAACGTTGCCAAACTATTTGCAAGCACATATCGAAGCCTCTTAGTTGTTAAGGCGTTGTTGATTAGATAAAAAAGCCGCAGTAATGCGGTTTTTTTACAACTAAAGTTTGACAAAATTGAGTCGATAATAAATCTAAATAGGAATTATTCTTGACAACTTAATATATATTAATGATAATTGTTCTCATTAATATTTAATTCGGATTAGTACTAAGCCAATATGTATATTTGTGTATGTAAAGCCGTTACCGAAAAACAAATCTTTCAAGCCGCAAAAGCTGGCGCAAAACATGTCAAGGATTTGAAAAAAAGTTTGGGTGTAGCAAGTGAATGTGGCCGCTGTGCTACATGTGCAAAAAGCTGTCTTAATGATGCGCGGGCAGCACTGGCTGTTGGTAATGGGGTAAGGAATAAAAGCATAAATATTGCTGTGCAATTGGCATAACCATCAACTACTCAGTATTAAGAAAATAGCTCAAATGATTTTGGGCTATTTTTTTGTGCATAAAGCTCTTAATTTGTACACCGCAAAAACTAACAACCATTTCGTTTCGCCCCTAGGCGAGCTTCTTTATTTTGCTTGTCCAAAATAAAGAAGCCAAACAATACCCGCAAGGGGCATCCCCAACCTCGCTAGGTGCTAAAGCACCAAGTCGGTTGTAAAACGACATCCCTCTGCCGCTTATTCTCTGCGCTGCTCGCTTCAGTGGGTGGCAATCGAACTCGCCCTAGCGGCTTGCTTAAACCACAAGCCACCGCGGAGCTCAAACAGGCGATTGCCAGCCTCCCACTTTCACTGTGCTTCTCGGTGCGTCAGAAGGGGATTGATGCCGCAGGTTGTAAGATTTGCAGAAATAATACACGTAGTTAGGAAACCCTATATCGCAGTATAAAACACTCCACTTTCGTCATTCCCGCGCAAGCGGGAATCCAGTGGCTTTTAGATTTTTGGTGAAATTAAAATGGATTCCCGCTTGCGCGAGAATGACGGTGTTGTAATTGGTTCTCATCAACTGCTGCCGTAGATGGAATTAAGGTCGCGACGCAAGAGCGAGCATTTAACTGACACGCCCAGATATTCTAAGCTAAGCAAAATAAAGAAGCTCGCCTAGAGGCGAAATGAAATGGTTGTTAGTTTTGGCGGTGGGCAATTTTAATTTTTTTTGCACACTCTGCCGCTCCAAATTTAGTTCTTGATTTTTAATTTCTAGAGTAAGCCAGCTATTAAAATTGACACTATACTCACGGTCAAAAAGCTCCTTAAGTACTTACTCCTTACTGTTAAACCGCTTGCCCCATCTTAAATATCGGCAAGTACATTGCAATCACCAAACCACCAATCAGCACCCCTAGCACCACCATAATCACTGGTTCCATTAGGCTGGATAAGCCCTCAACCGCGTCATCGACTTCTGCTTCGTAAAAGTCTGCGACTTTTGATAGCATGGAATCCAATGCGCCTGATTCTTCACCGATAGCAACCATTTGAATCACCATATTGGGGAACACGCCTGAGTTTTGCATGGCGACGGTTAGGCTGGTACCCGTGCTAATCTCACTTTGTACTTTTTTCGTGGCATCGTAATACACGCGGTTGCCTGAGGCACCTGCAACCGAATCCAGCGCTTCAACTAATGGGACACCTGCGGCAAACATGGTAGAGAGGGTACGTGAGAATCTAGCGACGGTAGCTTTGCGGATTAGCTCACCAAAAATGGGGAGTTTGAGCATTAGCCTATCCATGGTGTATTGCATTTGCTCTGAGCGCTTCCAGGTGTAGAAGAAGAACCAGAGGCCACCAAAAATTGAGCCGAAAATCGCCCACCAGTAAGAGACGAAGAAATCAGACATCGCCATCACGATCAGCGTTGGTGCGGGGAGGTCTGCACCAAAGCTACTGAATAGTTCTTTAAACGCGGGAATCACGAAAATCATAATCACGGCGGTGATGATAAAGGCCACCACGATAATGGAAATTGGGTAAAACAAGGCAGACTTAATCTTGCTTTTAATGGCTTGGATTTTTTCTTTGTAAGTGGCGAGGCGGTCGAGTAACGAGTCTAAAATACCTGCTTGCTCACCAGCGCCGACTAAGTTGCAAAATAAAGCATCGAAGTGCAGTGGATATTTACGGAATGCTTGGCTTAAGCTGCTACCCGTTTCTACATCGCCCTTAATATCGCCTAATAAACGGGAAACCGCTGGGTTATGATGGCCTTTTCCAACAATATCAAAGGCTTGAAGGAGAGGTACGCCAGCTTTCATCATGGTGGCGAGCTGACGTGTGAATAGAGTGACATCTTTGTCAGTGACTTTGCCCTTAGCTTGAAAACCACTTTGTTTTTTGATTTTGGTTACGTTAATGCCTTGACGACGTAAAGTTGCATTGACAAAGGCTTCGCCGCCAGCTTTGATTTCGCCTTTGACTTTTTTGCCTTTCTTGTCAGTACCTTCCCACAGAAAGGTTGCTTCTTTTGTCGATTTTGCTGCTGCCATGCGGCGCTCCTTAACGTTGTTCGCTCACGTATTATTCATTGGTAACTGCTTCTACTTCTGCGATAGAGGTCAGTCCTTGCTTTACTTTTAACAAACCTGAGGCACGTAAATCTTTTACGCCTTCGCGTTTCGCTTGGTCGGCAATATCATGCGCCGTACCGTTTTTCATAATAATACGGCTCATGGCATCTGTCACGGGCATTACTTGGTAAATACCTACGCGGCCTTTGTAACCTGCCGTACATTGGTCGCAGCCGTCATCATTCGGACCGTATAATTGCCAGCTACCATCTAAGTCTGCTTCTTGAAAACCTACGCTGAGCAACGCCTCTTTAGGTACATCTAGCGGCACTCTGCAATGTTTACACAACCTTCTCGCCAAGCGCTGCGCGGTAATCAGGGAAACTGCCGAGGCAATATTAAACGGTGCAACGCCCATATTCATCAGCCGTGTTAGGGTGGAAGGTGCGTCATTGGTGTGTAGCGTTGATAACACCATGTGCCCAGTCGATGCTGCCTTAATGGCCATATCCGCAGTTTCTAAGTCGCGAATCTCACCAATCATAATAATATCAGGATCTTGCCGTAGAAATGCTTTTAACGCAGAGGCAAAGGTCAAACCTTGTTTGTCATTGACGTTAACTTGATTAATACCAGGCAGCGGAATCTCCGCTGGATCCTCTGCGGTAGAAATATTCACACCAGGATTATTTAAAATATTCAAGCAAGTATATAGCGAAACGGTTTTACCTGAACCAGTCGGCCCTGTCACCAACACTAAGCCATACGGACGGCTCACCGCTGATAATAATGCTTCTTTTTGCTCTGGCTCATAGCCGAGTGCTTCAATGCCCAAGGTGGCGCTGGTTGGGTCTAAAATACGCATCACGATTTTTTCGCCATTAATCATGGGCAAGGTGCTTACCCGAAAATCAATCGAGCGTGTTTTGGAAAGCACAAGTTTCATCCGGCCATCTTGCGGTACACGCTTTTCGGCAATATCTAGGCTTGAGATCACTTTGATGCGCGAGGCCATTTTGTCTTTAAAGGCTAAGGGTGGTTGGGCAATCTCACGTAAGATGCCATCAACACGATAGCGTATGCGGTAGTATTTTTCATATGGTTCAAAGTGAATATCAGATGCCCCCATATTGATGGCATCGAGTAATAACTTTTGTATATATTTAACAATCGGTGCATCGTCAACTTCAAGCGCTTGTTGGTTTTCTTGTTCTTGCTTGCTGTCTTCGTTTTGAATGTCCAGCGCAATATCGTCATCTAATCCTAGTGATGCGAGGCTTGTGTCACTACCTTCTGCAATTTTATCTATCCATTTGGTGAGCTTGTCATCTTCCACCACCACAGGCGATAGCGCCATACCTACTTGAAATTGCACGTCATCTAAAGCGTGAATATTGGTGGGGTCAGAAATTGCTACGAACAGTACATTGTTACGACTTTGCAAGGCCATCACGCGGCTATTTTGCATCAGTTTTAAGTCAATAGACTTTGCTGGGGCGTAATCAATATTCAGCGCATTCAGGTCAAACATGGGCAAGCCAAATGCCACGGCGGCGGCTTCTGCTACTTTGAGTGCAGACAGTTTTTTGCTCTGTGTTACCTGAGTGATAAAGGGTAATTTTAAGTTATTGGCTTGCGATTGAATGCTATGTGCCTCATCCTCGGTTAAGAGGTTATCTTGCACAAGCAATCGTGCTAAACCGCCAAGCTTGCTAGGGAGAGTTGTAGCTGCCATTGGATTTCAACTATAGGTTAAATAATACACTCTGAGCCCTATTATATGAGGCTTGCTTAAGAAAGCACGTGAGTATTTTGGTCGTAAAATAAAGTTTGTCATATATGGTCACTTAACGACATTTTGTGGTGAATCTTTAAAGCTAGGGCAGGTTTTTTTGCGACAAAAATATTGCTTGACTTGTATAAATATCTCAAGTGAAAATTACGTTCAGGCGAGTTGGATATACTTAACGTTTTGGTTTTGTTACCTTTAACTGTATTTGCAAGTAATGCCGCGCCTATACAATTATTAATAATCAAGTTTTTGCAAGGATGCACTCAATGGCAACAGGTATCGTAAAGTGGTTTAATGACTCTAAAGGTTTTGGTTTTATTACGCCTGATGAAGGTGGCGATGATTTATTCGCGCACTTTTCCGCGATTGTGGAATCAGGCTACAAAAGCCTTAAAGAAGGTCAACGGGTTACGTTTGAAGTAACTGAAGGCCCTAAGGGTAAGCAAGCTTCAAATATTCAAAAGGCCTAACTTAGGTTTTTTGAAAATAAAAAGGCTCAAAATGAGCCTTTTTATTTTAGTTTGTGGCTTTGTTTTTGTGAGTATTTCGCTTCATTCTGCCCAATGCTCACAAAATATCAATCAGCGAAATTACATATTCGCAATAATCTCATCGCCAAATTGTGCGCTGCCGACCTGTGTTGCGCCTTCCATTTGTGACGAGAAGTCTATGGTTACGCGTTTGCTTGCAATCGCCTTGCCTACGCCAGACAGCACCAAATCAGCCGCCTCTACCCAGCCCATGTGACGTAGCATCATTTCAGCAGACAAAATAAGTGAGCTTGGGTTGGCTATATCTTTGCCTGCAATTTTTGGTGCTGTACCGTGTGTCGCCTCAAACATCGCCACGGTGTCGCTCAAATTGGCGCCAGGGGCAATGCCAATGCCGCCTACTTGGGCTGCAAGTGCATCACTCATATAATCGCCGTTTAGGTTAAGTGCTGTGACCACATCGTAGTCGCTTGGGTGTAATAAAATTTCCTGTAAAAAAGCATCCGCGATACAGTCTTTAATGACTATGCCATTAGGCAGTTTGCACCATGGGCCACCATCGATCGGCACTGCGCCAAACTCTTCTTGTGCCAGTTGATAGCCCCAATCTCTAAAGCCACCTTCGGTGTACTTCATGATGTTGCCCTTATGGGTGATGGTAACGGATTTGCGGTTGTTATCAATCGCATACTGAATCGCCTTGCGCACTAAACGCTTACTACCATCAATGGAAACTGGTTTAATGCCAATAGCGGATGATTCTGGGAAGCGAATTTTCTTGCGCACGCCCATATCGCTCAAAAAGTCGATGACTTTTTTCACTTCGTCTGTACCCGCCGCCCATTCAATACCAGCGTAAATATCTTCAGTATTTTCACGGAAAATCACCATGTCCACTTTTTCAGGGGCTTTTACTGGGCTTGGTACACCCGTGAAATATTGGATTGGACGCAAACATACATACAAATCAAGCTCTTGGCGTAATGTCACGTTGAGCGAGCGTATGCCACCACCTACTGGTGTAGTCAGCGGGCCTTTGATAGAGATCACATATTCTTTCAAAGCTTTCATGGTTTCATCTGAAAGCCATGTATTTTTGTCGTAAATATTGGTGGATTTTTCGCCAGCGAATACTTCCATCCAAGAAATTTTGCGCTTACCACCGTAGGCCTTAGTCACAGCAGCATCCACCACTTTAATCATGGGTGGTGTAATATCAATACCAATGCCATCACCCTCAATAAATGGGATAATCGGGTTATCTGGCACGTTTAGCGAGTTGTCTGCATTAACGGTAATTTTTGAGCCAGTACTTGGAACGTTTATTTTTGATGCCATTGCTAATATCCTAAATATGATAATTTTGTTTAATAAGCCGTTTAACGTGGTCTGTCAGTTTAGTGCACACGAAAAGCATGCCACTTTAAAAGACTATATCAATATCCCCAACGTATATGCTGCCGGTCGATTAGATACAGATTCCGAGGGCTTGCTTATTCTAACCGATGATGGCGCATTGCAACACCGTTTAAGTCATCCTAAACATAAAGAAATTAAAACCTATTGGGCACAGGTTGAAGGTGCTCCTACTCAAGCAGATTTAATGCCACTTTTAACAGGTGTGGATTTGGGGGACTTTATTACGCAACCAGCACAAGTGCGCGTCATTGATGAGCCCGCTGATCTGTGGCCGCGTAATCCGCCCATTCGTGAGCGAAAAGCTATTCCAACTACTTGGTTGGAAATTAAAATTTCAGAAGGTAAAAATCGCCAAGTAAGACGTATGACAGCCGCTGTTGGCTTTCCCACATTACGTTTAATTAGATGTGCAATTGGCGCTTATTCTTTGGACGGGATTTTGCTTGGGCAATATACAATCAATCCATAAGTTATCTTATTAAAGGGTCGTCATGAAACCAGTAGTTATCTTTCGCCATGCCAGAACTGAAGGCGCTGGGTATTTAGGCACTTTTTTGGGGCAGCACAATATCCCGTGGTGCGAAGTGCGTATTGATTTAGGCCATGTTATGCCTACCTCCGCAAAAGACTACAGTGGCCTGGTATTTATGGGTGGTCCGATGAGTGTCAATGATGATTTGCCTTGGATCACTGTTGCGCTAGACCTGATTAGGGAAGCCGTCGCAGAGGATATTCCTGTATTAGGTCATTGTTTGGGTGGGCAGTTAATCAGTAAGGCATTAGGTGGTGTGGTTGGTGCAAACCCAGTGAAAGAAATTGGCTGGGGAGATGTGGTGGTGACCGAGCATGCCGAAGCAAGAAAGTGGTTTGGAGACGCCCAGCAGTTTTTAAGTTTTCACTGGCATGGCGAAACCTTTACCTTGCCCAAGGGTGCAATACACTTGTTGGCTAGCCAGCATTGCGCAAATCAGGCCTACTCAATTGGTAAGCACTTAGCCATGCAATGTCATATCGAGATGACCGCCTGCATGGTAGAAACTTGGTGCCAGTTGGGTGAAGAAGAAGCTCAGGCATCGATCACCAGTGAAGGCGTGCAATCCTTAGATGAAATTCAACGTGAGTTACCAGCTAGGGTGACACAGTTGAATCAAGTAGCAAATAGCGTGTATACAGAGTGGATAAAAGGGCTGGTGCCATAGTTAGCTTATCAAGCTAAAGTGTTGGTACGAATGGACTATTGTGACGAATTGATGAACCCCTTAAAATGCGATCCATGCTAACTACTCGAACTTTTCTGGGTGAACTGTTTAGGTGTTAAGTCGGCTCGAACGTTTTGGGGTCTTGTTTAGGTGGTTAGCATTTTTTCTTTTGGCTTATGCCAATTCCCTTTTTAAGGCCTGAGGGTGGGTAACATGTACCTAATTGCACACCCATAGAGTATCTGGTCGAATCTGAGCTAAACCGAGTTTGTCCTTTTTGTACTTCTAGCCCGCTGCAAATAAGTCAGGCATCACTGGTGCTGGTCTTTCACTATCAGCACGCGCTTCTAAAAAATCTAAGGTAAATGGGCAGCGGGTGGGTTTACGTGCGGCAGCGCGTTTCTTCGGGGTTGATGCTTGGGTGTTGATGTATGGCGTTTGGCTAATTCTGATATAGCCTGCGCTGCTGAGTTTTTGGGCGGTTGATTCAAAAAAACTTAAGGGATTGTCGATATTTTGAAGGGTGATGATGCCTTTGTTGATTTTTAATACATGGTACATCACCATTTTTGTTGGTGTTTGCTTACCATAAATCTCGCCTTTTAGTACTTGCATGGTTGGTTTTCCCCGCCAATCAACATGTAGTGAGAATTTAGAAGGTAATGATAATAAAGTCAAGCGCTTGCAAGCTAGAGCTAAGATTCTTTCCATTTTATTGAGCAGCCCATACTAGGGATTTGTTCTGTTGGCCCTTTTCCTGTTTCTGCGACTTGTTGCATGGCAAAAAATAAGTCTTTGCTGCTTTCTGGCGCAGTTTCTTTGCGCGACTCGTCAAATCTGCCACGGTATTGCAGTTGCAACTCTGCGTTAAAGCCGAAAAAGTCTGGGGTGCAGATCGCGCCATAGGCTTGGGCAGTTTGTTGGGTTTCATCCAGCAAGTAGGGGAAAGTGAAATCAAACATTTTTGCCACAGCTTGCATATTAGCAAAGCTGTCTTCGGGGTAATCGGCTGGGTCGTTAGACATAATCGCTACGGTATTCACGCCGAGTGCCTGTAGCGCTTTAATGTCGCTCACCAAGCGTGGAAGTATAGCTTTTACATAGGGGCAGTGGTTACAAATAAACATGACTAGCGTGCCTTTTTTGCCTTTTATATTGGCTAAGCAGTAGCGTTTTCCATCAACGCTAGGCAGCTCAAAATCAGGTGCTGGCCAACCAAAATTACAAATTGGGGTAGTGAGACTTACCATTTGTTTGCTCCATCTAATACAATACGATAATTACAATTCATATTATCTTACCATTGCTGGCTTGCTTGTTTGTGAATATAGCAAGTTGTTGGTGAGGTGGAAAAAGACGCTTCATGGCAACCCCCCGATTTTTCTGCGATGCTCATAAATTAGCTTTAGGCGCATTTATTAACTTACCTGCCAATGCCGCGATACATGCGTGCCGCGCTTTGCGCATGCAAACAGGCGATGCTGCCAAGCTATTTAATGGTGATGGGCATGATTATTTATGCGAAATTATCAGCATTAAAAAGAGCGAAGTCGTCGTTAAAATTAAAGATATTATCGAAGTTGGTAGCGAGTCTCCGTTAAAGGTAACCTTGGTGCAGGCCATTTCTAGCGGTGATCGGATGGATTTTACGATACAAAAAGCGGTGGAGATGGGGGTGACGCACATCCAGCCTATCGCCAGCCAGCGTAGTGTGGTTAAGCTATCGGGCGACCGTGCAGAAAAGCGCGTGGAGCATTGGCAAAATGTGGTGATTTCTGCATGCGAGCAATCGGGGCGGGCTTTTGTGCCACAAGTGGCCCAGCCCATGACCCTATCTAATTGGCTGGGCACAAACCCCGCCGCCGTTACGCGTATCACGCTTTCGCCTACTGCCACCCAAACATTACATGATTTACCTAAGCCGCAAGGTGAGATTTGTTTGCTGATAGGTGCAGAGGGCGGTTTAACTGACGATGAAATCTCACTCGCCGCAGTAAACGGCTTTACCCCTGTACGTCTCGGGCCACGCGTGTTGCGTACTGAAACCGCAGCACTAGCCACATTGGCTGCTATACAGACGGTTTGGGGTGATTTTGTAATTTAAACAATATTTTTCTTGAGTTTTTATGATTTTTATTTAAAATATTGTTTATTTTACAAATTTTATTGTTATGACAGATTCAATTAATCATTCGCCTTTGCCAGAATCCGTACTTGCCAGCTCGCTGACTACGTTAGGTATGGCTATTCGGCAGCAGCGTAAAGCCCTCAAAATGACGCTAGAAACGCTGGCGAAAGCGGCTGAGCTTGATAGCGGTAATCTCTCACGCATGGAACGTGGCGTACAAAATATTGGAGATGCCACACTCAGAAAAATCTGCGCCGCATTAAATTGCACGCCTGCTTTTTTATATGCACAAGTAGGCCAGTCTGTGCAGGGTAGCTCGCCAAACGCTAAGGGCGTGGTTGATAGCTTCACGCAATATGGTGCCGCTAAAAATGCAAAACTTGTGCTAACTCAGCCTCAGCAGTTTGTGAGCTGGTTTCGCTCAGTCGCCCCCTATATTCATGCCTTTGGCGGCCGTACTTTTGTCATCGCTTTTGGTGGAGAGGTGGTCGATGACGGGCAGTTTGTTGCGCTTTCACATGATCTTAACTTGTTGGCCAGCCTTGAAGTGAGGCTGGTGTTGGTGCATGGGTCGCGGCCACAAATTGAATCACGTCTCAAGCGTGCTAAGCTGGCACCTAAGTACGTGGGTGGCTTGCGGGTGACCGATGATAAGGCGTTAGAAGCAGTAAAAGAGGCCAATGGGGCGATTCGGGTGGAAATTGAATCATTACTTTCTATGGGCTTAGTTAACTCGCCCATGGCGGGCTCTGATATTCGTGTGGCGAGCGGCAACTTTATCACCGCAAAGCCGCTGGGTGTGCGGGAGGGTGTAGATTTACAACACACGGGCGAAGTGCGCAAGGTCGATGCTGTCGGCATTCAAAAGCGGTTGGATGATGGTGAGTTGGTGCTGCTTTCACCGTTAGGGTACTCACCAACAGGCGAGGCATTTAACCTCACCTTAGAAGACGCTGCGGTCAGCACCGCAATTGCATTAGATGCAGATAAGCTGATTTTCTTAATGGATTCAACAGGCGTACATAATGTGCGTGGTGAGTTGTTGCGCGAAATGACCGCACGCAAAGCGCAAAATCTACTCAGCCATGCTAAACAAGAGGGTGCGAAAGGCATTAGTGAAGACGAAGGCTATTATTTGCCCGCTGCTATAAGAGCTTGCAACCAAGGGGTGGCGAGAACGCATTTGATTTGCCGCCATACTGATGGGGCCATTTTGCAAGAGCTATTCACGCATGACGGTATCGGTACCATGATTACCGAAGAGCCGCTTGAAACCCTTCGCCAAGCCGAGATAGATGATGTGGGTGCATTGCTGCAATTGATCGAGCCGCTAGAAGCCGAAGGTGTGCTGGTGCGTCGTGGTCGTGAACGCCTAGAAATGGAAATTCACCATTTTTATTTGATGGAACATGATGGACGCGTCATAGGTTGTGCTGCACTCTATCCGTTTAAAGAAGATAAAACGGGTGAGTTCGCTTGTTTGGCAATCCACCCATCGTACCGTGGCAGCGGGCGTGGTGATCGGCTATTTCACTATTGCGAAGAACAAGCGAGTGAGCAGGGCTTCACCAGCATTTTTTGCTTAACCACACACACCGAGCACTGGTTTTTAGAGCGCGGTTTTACTGAAAAAACGGTAGATGATTTACCTGAACAAAGGCAGAAAATATACAACCTACAAAGACGATCTAAGGTGTTTATTAAGACACTTTAAAGGAGTGTTTAGTCTCGAATTGGTTTGATCTTCATCTAGGTGCCGCAATGTAGTGGGTGCTGTCATGATCGCTGCTTTTATTACGCAACTGGTTAATGTTGATCCATCTAAATTGATTTACTGTTTGCCTTCCTAAAGCTACTTTTGGTTTATGGTTTCGGCCTTTTGGCAAATTTGTCCCTCGTGTTGCTCAATCATTGAAACCTCTTTTGCCTCCTCCTCCTCTCGCGTAAGTCCAACAGCTTAGTAATCATAAGAATATGTATTGATGTGTACCATTTAAATTGACTGTTTATGGTATGGATTTTAATGGGATAGTCATGGTATGATTGTTGGACTCTTTATTTGGATCTGTTTTGATTGTTTCTGGTTTTATTTTAGATATTGAAAGTGGTAATCGACTATTGCCATACCTGAGCTCTCTATATGACATATTTAATTATTAGTTATTTACTAGCATGTTTTGTTTTAATGCTCGTTTTTTTTCCTTCATTGAAGGATGTGTTGGTTTACAAAAGTATTGGATTTTGGGTCATCTCGCGCAGAGATGCTTATATTTGGTGGTATAAATTAACACATAGAAATCGCATGCAGCAAGGTGATGATGGGGCAAAGGCTTCGAGTTTTAGAGCAGAGGCTCCATCCCAAGAATACATGGTTTTGCTGCTGCTGGCTTTGTGTTTGACTGCTTTACCTCCATTGTTGGTTTGGTCAGTTGCAGAAAAAAACAACATTTTAGATGGCTTTGATGACTCTCAAATGCGCGAGTCGAATGACCAAATTATTACTTTGTTGAGCGGTGAAAAATTGGTTCCTCCACCAGCTTTGCCTCCTGAGATATTCAGTACGCAAGATGTCTTGTTGGTAAGGCCTGCATTGGTAGATGCTAGCCGAGATTGGATATTGTTTGATGATAGTTTCTCACAACATTTGCTAATAGTTTTTAAAATAATGAGAGAGCAGTATGGATATGAAATGGCTTTGTTAGAAGGCTACCGTAGTCCAGAACGTCAAAATGCACTGGCTAACTTGGGTTCCAGTGTGACCAATGCCAAAGCCTACCAAAGTTACCATCAGTTTGGATTAGCTGCAGATTGTGCGTTTAAGCGGAATGGGAAGCTTGTTGTATCTGAAAAAGATCCTTGGGCCATGCGTGGTTATCAGTTGTATGGTGAAGTGGCAAAATCTGTTGGCCTGACATGGGGCGGTGACTGGACGATGATGGATTTTGGGCATGTCGAGTTACGTAAACCCAGTACCGTTAAGCACCAGTTTTCAAAGAGATAGGCTGGTAATTTTCATCAATTAAGAGAGTGACGCATTTAATGGCTAGATGGATTGTGTTGGGTGATAAAACTTCTCATGGCGGAACAGTCGTTAGTGCTTCAGGCTTTACTTCGACGGGAGGTATCCCCGTTGCTAGGGTTGGCGATATGACTTCATGTCCACGTGATGGACATGGTGATTGCGCAATTGTGTCAGGAGATCCTACTGTGATTATCGATGGGCAACCTGTTGCCAGAGAAGGGGACGCTACTGCTTGCGGGGCCACTTTAATTGCCACTCAGTCTTTTACTTCAGTAGGTTGACTCCGTTGTTTCCAATCCGACTCTTGACACAAGCTTGTAATAGGTAACCGTGTGATAAAAGGTATAAAGATGTTGCTATGGATGGTAGTCATTACACTATCTATTTGGGCGCTAGCTATCTTTTACTGGAAGGTGACTTATCACAACCCTTCAAATTCTGATGTTGTGTCTTTTCTTATTGTCGCACCGCTTGCGTTGCTCCTGTTTGTTTTTGTGGTGAATAGTGCCTCCTCGTATATGTTGCGTCCAAAGGTTGGTTCGAGTGTAGTAGCAGAGATCGAGGAGCGTGGGGGCAAGGTAAAACTTGAGTCTGAGGTTGCAACAAGCCGTGATTGGGTCCTGTCAGCAGCTTTTGGGCAGCTAGTGACTCTGCATGGTGAGTCTGTAGCAGATTTGGCCGCCGCCATGACTAAAAAAGAAACAAAGTTTGCCTTAGATTCAGAGTTGATGGATACCGAGGGTTTTCCATTAATGAGTGCAAGAATTACTGATTTAGATATTGCAGGTACTTTTGATGCTTTTAGCGAGTGGATGGGTGAGCAAAAACTAGTAGATGAAAGCGTCGTTAACTGGTTGGTAGAGGATAAGCGTACTATACATTTAGCTTATACCGTATTCTCGGCTTTAATCAGAACACTGCTATCTCAAGATCATGTGGCAGAGTTATTGGCAAATCATTTAAATGATCATAAAAACACTCTGCCAAATATATATTTGGTAAATAGCGTGCCTGAGCATTGGTCGCCAAAGCAAAAGGCACTGCTGAGCTCTTGGTTAAGTGACGAAATTTCTCGCCAAGGATGGCCTGAAGCCTGTGTATTGAGTATCCCGTTGATGCTTGAAGGGCTAAACGCTTGGGAGATACTAGATGGCATTAATGTGCAAATTCACCAATCTGACAAGTTAGGAATTTATGTTGTGACGTCCGCACAATCATATTTAGGCGAGCGTACTTTTGCCGAGTATGAAGCCAATGGAAAGTTACTGACTAATCAAAATAAAAACGGCAGCGTGTATGGTGAAGCTTCAGCTGGATTGTTAGTGATAGATGATAGGCTGGCTGTAAATTTTGAAGGAAATACAGTTGTGCAATTGCATCGTGCAGCCATGCTTCGTAGAGATAAATCTGCGGATGCTACGGGAAAAATTGGCCCTGACTTATTGCTAGATGTCATTAAAGATGCTCTAGCAGTGTCGGCGGTTGATGCAGCAGCGATAAAGGTAGTGGCTGCAGATACTGATGCTCGAGTGAGTAGAGTAACTGAGTTTTTTTCAGCGATTAATATGGCTTTACCAGAAGTAGATGCTGAGCAGGGATGTTTGAAGCTGCAAGAGCGCTGCGGCATGGTCGGGGTGGCTGCAGGGCTTGCAAGCCTTGTATATGCAATGGATAAGGTCGCGACCGATCAAACACCAGCACTGTGGGTGAGCAATACTGATAGTTTTAATCGATGTGCATTGGTGGTTAGTCCTTACAACAATAAAGCTAATTCACTGTAAACATAACCTTTATCTAAAAAACCAATAATAATATGAATAGAGTCACACAATTTATCATTGATCGCCGTACGCTAGCGGTATTGGGCTTTGCCGCATTTGCCGCATTTTTATTACTTGGAACACAATTTGTCGAGTTGGCCGTCAAGTGGATAGGGGTTGTTTTAGTGGCGGTAATACTTACGTGGTTTGGGGTGAAGTTTTACCAACACAGGCGTGCCAAAAAAGCGGCAAGTGATTTAGGGGATGCATTAGAAAGCCAAGCGAAAGCTGATGACAAAGCAAAATCAAGTCGACGTGGAGAAATTGATGTCATTCGTACCAGAATGATAGAAGCGGTAGATGCGATTAAAACCTCCAAACTAGGTATTACTTCTGGATCTACAGCATTGTACGAGTTGCCTTGGTACATGGTCATTGGCAATCCAGCGGCAGGCAAAAGCTCAGCTATTGTTAACTCGGGATTGCAGTTTCCATTTGCGGACAAGTATGGGGCAATTGTACAGGGTGTTGGCGGTACTCGAAACTGTGATTGGTTTTTTACGGCGGATGGTATTTTGCTTGATACAGCTGGACGCTATGCCATACACGAAGAGGATCGTGAAGAGTGGTTCGGCTTCCTTGGATTACTTAAAAAATATCGTAAAAATGCACCGATTAATGGGGTTATTATCGCTGTCAGCATTTCGGAGCTGGCAGGTAATAAGCCAGAGTTTGCAATTAACTTGGCTAAAAACTTACGCCAACGCGTGCAGGAACTGACTGAACGTTTAGAGGTTTTTGCTCCTGTCTATGTGGTATTCACCAAAGTCGATTTGATCTCAGGCTTTAATGAGTTTTTTCATGATATCAGCCCTGAAGAAGCTGCACGCGTTTGGGGGGCAACACAAAAATACAATCAACAAGCTAAAAATGAAGAGATTTTATCGTTTTTTGATCAGCACTTTGATGCTTTGTATGATGGTCTAAAAGAGATGAGTCTAGCTAGTATGTCTACGTTTAGAGGCGAAAAAATGCCTACCGGATTACTCACTTTTCCTATAGAGTTTGCTGCTATTAAAGCATCGTTACGCTCATTTATCCTGACGTTTTTTGAAGACAATCCATTTCAGTTTAGACCTGTTTTTAGAGGGTTTTACTTTACTAGTGCTTTGCAAGAGGGTGCGGCAGTTAGTCACTCTAGTGAGCGTGTCGCAAAAGCGTTTGATCTCAATTTAAATAATCAAACAGAAACGCCGTTCCAGTCGAAACATGGTTTCTTCTTACTGGATTTATTTCGTAAAGTCATTTTTGAAGATAAAGGCCTAGTCGCTCAATACACCAGTCGCAATAAAATACGTTTACGCGCTACCTCATTCTTGGCGGCTACTCTATTGCTTGGGATTTTGCTGGCTGGTTGGATGTGGTCATACAAGGCCAATAGCCAGTTAATTACGCATGTGGAGGAGGACATGCGGCACGCGATACGTCTGCAACAGCAGCATGCCGATTTGCAATCACGTTTTGACGCGCTGGAGTTGTTGCAATCGCGCTTGGAGCAGTTGCAACAGTATCGTGTAGATCATCCTATAAGTTTGGGGTTGGGTTTATACCAAGGAGACTTGTTAGAGCAAAAATTAAGACTTGAATACTTCTCAGGAGTGCGTGAAGTGATGCTCAAGCCAGTAGCGGGTAACTTGGAATCCTTCTTGACTGAGGTGAATGTTAATGCGGATGCCAATCGCTTAGTGGCATCCAATACACAAGCTAAACCATTAGCAGCTACAGTTGATGCAGCATCACCAGCAAGTGTGACAGACCAGCTTTACCAAGAGGCATCCCCAATACAGGTAGAAGATGCCTATAAGGCGCTTAAAACGTACTTGATGTTAAGTGATCGAACACACGCTGAAGAGGGGCATCTGAATGATCAAATTACCCGTTTTTGGAGAAGCTGGCTTGAGAGTAACCGCGGTCAGATGTCACGTGAGAAAATGATCCGAAGTGCAGAAAATGTACTCGTGTTTTATCTTGCGCAAATGAATGATCCCTCATGGCCGACGATCGAAAGTAAGTTGGCATTAGTGGATCAAGCACGAGAGAGTTTGCGTCAAGTCGTACATGGTATGCCTGCGCGTGAACGTGTTTATGCCGATATTAAAGCGCGTGCTTCCACCCGTTACCCTTCGGTTACTGTTGAGCGCCTAGTTGGCGAGCAAAATGGCAATATTGTAGCTGGCAGCTTTGTAGTCCCTAGTGCGTTTACACGTGAGGCATGGGATGGATATATCCGTGATGCCTTTAAAGATGCAGCGAATAAACAATTGCAAAGTTCAGATTGGGTTTTAAAAACAGCCACCTCTGATGATTTGACGCTCGAAGGTAGTCCTGAGCAAATAATGAAGTCGCTCACTCAGGAATATAAGCTGGAGTACTCTGATGTCTGGCAAAAATTCTTACAAGGGGTTGTGATCAAAGATATTGCGAATTTTGATCAAGCTGTTGCAGAGATGAATCAACTGGGTGATCCTAAATCATCCCAAATAAAAAAATTAATTGAAGTGGTATACGATCAAACTTCATGGGACAACCCTTCTCTTGTGAATGCTGGGATTAAAAAAGCGCAAAATGGCTTAGTTGAGTGGTTTAGATCAAGCGTGATGGGGCAAGCGCCTAGTCAAGTCAATATGAATGTCAATGTGAGCGGTATGAGCAAAGGCATACCTATGGGACCTGTGGGGCAACGTTTCTCTGGGGTTGCCAAGCTGGTGCAAATTAGAGATGGCCGCTCCATCATGCAGGGTTACCTGGAGAATCTTTCAAAAGTCCGCACACGCTTTAATCAAATTCACAATCAGGGCGACATTGGCCCTGGCACGCGTCAGCTTATGCAGCAAACTCTAGATGGCAGCGGCTCAGAGCTTTCAGATGCTTTAAAGTATGTAGATGAGCAAATGTTGCAGGGCATGAACCAACAACAAAAAGATGCGGTGAGACCTATTTTGGTGCGCCCCTTGATGCAAGCATTTTCAGCCATGATTAAGCCAACAGAAAGTGAGTTAAACAGAGCTTGGATGGCTAAGGTCTATGATCCATTTAAAACGATTTTGGCTGGAAAATACCCATTTACGCAAAACTCAAAAATTGAAGCAGGTGGTCAAGAGATTGCGCAAATTTTTGGACCTGATGGCAGTATTGCGAAGTTTTTCAGTAATGATCTTGCACAGCTTACGGTGCAACGTGGAGCAGCAATTTCGTCTCGTACATGGGCAGATATGGGAATACATTTGTCACCGCAAGTTGCCTCGAGCTACGCAAGCTGGATTGCGCCAGTAAGCTCGGGTGGTGCCGTTGCTGCAGGTGCTGCTGCAACGGTGGCACAAACCCTCTTCCAGATGCAACCTTTGCCAGCTGGCGGTACCCTCGAATACACCATAGAAATTGACGGGCAGCAGTTGCGTTATCGTAACGTGCAAGCTGCTTGGGCAAACTTTGTTTGGCCAAACCCACAAGGAGCGCCAGGTGCAAAAATTACAGCGGTCACTTTTGATGGGCGTTCGATTGAAATTGTTAACGAGCCAGGGCGATATGGTTTGGAAAAACTGCTAGCTTCTGCACAACGTAAACGCAAAGAAGATGGTGTTTTTGAACTTTCTTGGACTAATGGAGGCATTACTGTCGCTGTCAATCTCAAGCTTATTAGTAGTCCACAAGTTAAAAGTCCAGGCGCTGTAACGGTCGGTGGTAGCCCCACTAATCAAGGCTATCGTGGTATGGATTTGCCGAAGCAAGTTGCTGGTGAGGTGGAGACTAGTTTAGCAAGTGCTCCTGTGCAAACATCTACGCAGGACGCACCGAAATGATTCTGTACGGCGATCAAATTAGCATTGGTTATTTCGGCAAGCTATCCACACGCGCTGATTTTGTCAAAGCAGCAGATGATGCTTTGTTGATTAATATTGTCGATGAGTGGTTAACCAATGCAATGGCGAGGTTGACGATTGATCCACGTTGGAAAATTATTTACGACGAAATCTCTCCGATTTACTTTTTAGTGGCCGCTACAAAAATGAGTAGGGCTGTAGCTGGTTATTTAGTAGCAAGTCGTGATCAAGCAGAACGACGCTTTCCCTTTGCAAGCTTTGGTAAATTAAGCTTGCAGAACCCGGAGGTTTTTTTGACATATTCTCCGCTTGTGCTTGCGGATTTTTGGAGCCGCCTAGATAGCCAAACGAAACTCGTTATGGATTCTGAGGACTCTGCTGAGCCGTTACGCGCACTATGTTCTGATGATGTAATAGTGGATATTGCGGTTGAGAGTCATCATGATGTGTTTCAACGCTTTATTCAAACACAAACGATAGGAGACCTAGACGAGAGGCTCACTAGTAGGGTTTTTGGGGGTAGCACGCGCCAGCTTCTGCTAGCGCTGGGCCTACTGTTACATCCTGTAATGGCGAGTGGTGTCAGCCGATTAGATAAAAATTTAATACTGCCGCTGCCTGAGGATGCCCAAAGTTATCTGATGATTGCATCATTGTGGATGCACATTGTCGGGCCATTCTTATTTAATTCAGATTTTGAAGTGGCAGTTTTATTGACTACTATCAATCGGGCACAAGTCATGGTAATCGGCTTCGATGGTGCCTCTGCTAACACGCTGTGCTCGGTGATGACGCCGATGATACGAAATGAATCCAATATTTGGTTCGATAACACAGCATGGGTGGAAGATATGATACGTGAAGACTATCGTCTACAGCAGCTTTCAAGTTACTTAGAACAATCTGAATTGCAACTTAGCACTGCGTTAGTACATTTCAAAGAAACTTTCTTAGGCTAGACTATGCGTTTTTTTATTTCACTTTTATTATGTATGGTTGTGCAGGGTTCTTTAGCAGAGACTGCATTATCTCCACAAAACTCTTCGAGTGAAAATAAGCCTCCAATTGTGATTTCGGGCACCGTGCCTGATGAAGCTACTCACCAAAAGCTTATTGCTAAGGTGCGCCAGTTATATGGGGAAAATATCAACGACCAAATAGTGATTGGCCGAGTGATGATGCCACCAAACTGGACCGATCATTTAGATAAGTTGATCGATCCACAACTCAAGCAAATTACCCATGGAGAGCTCAAAGTTGAGGGCACTCAAATCAATATACGTGGAGAAGTGGCAAATGAAGCGCAACGTCAGCAGATTGTCAGTGATATGTCCACACGGTTAAACCCTACTTACACCATACATAACGGCCTGCATGTTACAGCGCGTGGTCAATCATTGATTGATGATGCATTGGCGAATCGCAATATTGAATTTGAGTCAGGTTCTGCCAATTTAACGCCAGCAGGCAAGGTGGTGTTGGATGAAGTGGCCACCGCGATGCTCAAATTAGAAACCCAGTATATTGATATTACAGGACATACCGATAGCTCTGGGTTGCGCTCAATTAATATTGACTTAAGCTTAGCGCGTGCACAGTCCGTCAAAGAGTATTTGGTTAGCAAGGGTATCAAGCCAGAGCATTGTAATACCTATGGAGTAGGGCCAGATCATCCAATTGAGAGCAACACTACGGTAGAGGGGCGCTCACGTAACAGACGTATTGAGTTTCGTTTAGTACAGAAAAACTAGAGATAACAAGGGTATAGATGATTATGTGGAGTGCTCAAAGTTTACTAAAGCCAATCCGAACAGAACAGCCCGCTGGGGATGATTGCGGATTCTCAAATGAGTTTGATGACATTAAAGAAGCGCGTCGTTTTGATGACCCCTCTCTGGCACAAGGAGAGTGGGAGTCAGAGATTAAGGAAGCCGATTGGAAAAAAGTCATTCAAATTTCTACCAAGTTACTTGAAACCAAATCTAAAGATTTTCGTCTTGCTATGTGGTTGTCAGAGGCCAGTGCCTATGCGTATGGGTTTGAAGGCTTGACTGAAGGTTTTAAGTTAATTGCTGGGCTGTGTGAAAAATTTTGGGATCATAGCTACCCAGAGGCGGCTGAAGGCGACCAAGAGCTCCGAGCTGGTAACTTAAGTTGGTTAGTATACCGTTCAGAGCAGTTGATTCGGAATATCCCAATTACCGAGGGTACGCCCTACACTTATATCGAGATTACCAATGCCTATAGACGTGCGCATGGGCAATCTAAAGAAGATGGGAATAAAGAGCACACGCAACTGCTCGACCAGATAGAGGCCGTCAGAAGAAAGGGAAGTTACGTCTTTTATCAAGGCTTGCAAGCACAAGTTAATGCTTGTGAATTAGCAGCGACCGAAATGCAAATACAAATCGATGCACGTTTAGGATTGGATGGCCCCAGTTTTTCCGCGCTAAAGCAAAGCCTAGTGGATGTTTCGCATATGTTAAATCAGTTTGTGAGCAACAAGGCTGTACAGTTGCATGAAAACGCAACGCCAAAAAACTCTACAACAGAATCTGATAACACTACTCAGGCGAAAAGTGCAGGTGATTTTCAGGTGAATACCATCACTACCAGAGCGCAAGCGCTAGATCAATTACGTTTAGTGGCGCGATTTTTTAGAGAAACTGAACCTCACAGCCCAGTGGCTTATTTGGCAGATAAAGCTGCCGAGTGGGGTAACCTGCCATTACATGAGTGGCTGCGTATGGTGATTAAAGATAATGGATCGCTCTCTCATGTTGAGGAGCTTTTAGGGTTAAGTGTTTCTGCACCTCAATCTGATCCCAACTAACGCGGCCTGAATGTCAAAACTTAAGACATAAAATACCATAAAATAAAAAATTTGTATTTATGGCGCTTTAAGTTAGAATTAGCATGGTAAAGGTTCTTTTATGGAATTTTATTAAGCTGATTGATTTTTATGAAGTGTTAATGAAGCGATGATAAATACAACGAATACCGATTCAGTCACCCCAACCTTGATGGGGCAGTCTGCAAAAAATGTTAGGGTTGAGGCCAAGTCTGGAATGCTTGCCCGCCTAGAAAGCCCAACAGGGCAGAAAAAAAATAAACCTCAAGCTATAGTTAGTATAGTCGCGTGGTGGCCGATAATCTTGCTTATTAGCCTAGTCGCTATCGTGATTACTGTGACTATTTTATATTTCACATTGGAACCTAATCCTGCAGTAGAGGATTCCAACTTACCTATTTTTACATTAGATAATCAGATCAAAGCTGATTCAATGTCTAATCAAAATCAATCTAAACAAATAGCTACGTTGACTAATAATGGGAAAACTCTCCCAAATCAGGTTGTGTTAGAGCCCAAAACCGAGCCAGCAGCGGCTACAATCTTGAGCGAGTCTGAAGCAAAAAAAAACTCACCATCAACTCCAGCACATACACACGACACCTTGAGTAAGCCGCTAATTGCAGAAAGTAGTCCTTCAGTAGTAGATGAAAAGCAAACACAAACTGCAAGTGCTACTCAAGCATCCCCTTTCGCAAGACTGCAAGTTGGCGCTTCTCCCATTAAAACAAGTACAAGTAACAAGATGGCTACCAACAAGCAAGATCCTGACGTGAAAGTGATTGATGCTTTAGTAACATCTAAGCCAGAGAACTCCAGCGATCGTGATGTGAAAGTACTAACTGCGTTGGTTTTAGCCGATAAAATGGCAAAATCAGGTGCAGAGCCTCATTCTGAGTTGGAAAAAGTCCTGAGCAAACCACAAGCACATCCAACAAAGTCGAACATGGCACCACCTAGTGCCACTCAAGCGAAGCCAATGGTCTTAGGAAATGCGGGTGAAACTGTGGCTGATAAGCTAGCGCAATGCAGCACCTTGAGTTTTGTGGAGGCGCCTGTGTGCCGCATTCGCGTCTGTTTTGGCAATGTGGGCACTGCACCAGAATGTACGCCTGATTTCAAAAAACCAGAAGTAAATGTCGATGAAATCTCACCCATTAAAGGGCATTAATTAAAACTAAAACCAGCAAAAATAAAAGTGAATAAACAACATCGTTATGGCAACTGCACTTAATCAACTGGCAGATTTTTTTCAGTCTAGCTTTGCTAGCCAGACACGCTTATATAGCTTTATCATACAAAATAGCGAAGGCTTGGGCTATTGGCTTGAGGGTGCACAGAAAAACGAGTTGCTAGTTGCTGCCTTTACTAGTCACGATGCGCTACATGGCATAGCACAAACCGACATTCTCGTGCTTGCACGTCGTTTAGATTTACCGCTCACGCAACTCATCGGCAAAATTGGTCAACTCCAAATCAGCCTAGCCAACGGGGAGCGTAGCAATATTAACGGCATCATCACGCATGCAGATTGTTTAGGCAGCGATGGCGGATTAGTACGTTACCAACTACGTATTTCTAGTTGGCTTAGTCTACTTACCTACACTGCGCAAAGTCGTGTATGGCAAGAACAAACCCTACAACAAATTATCGACAGCGTCCTCAGCGATTACCGCCCTCATGCCAATTGGCAATGGACTGACGATGCCCAAGCAGTGCTACAAATGCTCCCAGTTCGCAGCTACTGCTTGCAATACCGCGAAACTGCCTTTGAGTTTATCAGCCGTCTACTCGCGGAAGATGGGTTCAGTTGGCGTATAGAGCACGACTATCCCAATGCTGCAGACGGACACAGCCTTATCCTTTTTGCTGATAGCCGCGAAGACACAGCTTCAGTTGAAACCCCAGATCAAGCCGCCACAGGTGCACTTCGCTATACAGGCGCTGGTGCCCAACATAAAACGGACAGCATTTTGCGGCTTAGTACCGTCAGCGCGCTGCCGCCCAACCGCATCACGCTCGCCAGCTATGATTACAAAGCTAAAGCTCTGAGCAGCGCCAGCTTGCCAAGCCCAATAATGCTTGGCAGCAAATACTACGCACAACTCCCCGCCGTAGAACAATACGACACCCCAGGCCAATACGCTTTTGCCGACAACAGCGAAGCAGAACGCCATGCCAATCTGCATCTGCAAGCCATTGAAGTGCGGCACCTGTATTGGCAAAGCATCAGCACCGTCCGTAGCCTCAGGGCAGGGCAACGTTTTAACGTCGCAGATAATCCACGTTACACCGAACAAACTTCTGCTACCGATGATGACTACTCAGGCGACACACTTGCTACTGGCCAACTAGACACCAGACTGAATGCTTTTGTCACTAGCCAAGTCACCCAAACCGGTATCAACAACCTGCCTAATGCCCAAGGACGCGATGCCCAAGCCCTAGGCAGC
This sequence comes from Methylophilaceae bacterium, assembly GCA_036504995.1. Taxonomy (GTDB): domain Bacteria; phylum Pseudomonadota; class Gammaproteobacteria; order Burkholderiales; family Methylophilaceae; genus DASXUG01. The sequence continues at coordinate 72,365 of DASXUG010000007.1, forward strand.
ATCAGCGTATGGCTACAACAACAGATAGAACAGCACATGGCGAGTCTCGATCTACAGAGAGACGACCCCCTCACTGCGCATCCCCCACATATCGACCAACTACTCAGCACCACCCAACAACTCGGCTACGCCAACGCCTTCACCGCCATCCTTGGCAGCCAAGCATGGCGGCCATGCTTAAGCCAACGTCTCAACGCCAAACCCACCGCCTATGGTAGCCAGACCGCCCGCGTGGTGGGCTTTGATAATATCACCGATGCAGACAATCTCAACACTGCCAGCGTCCAAGCTGGCACCGATGAAATCTGCTGTGACCGACTTGGCCGTGTACGCATTCGCTTTCAATGGCAAGACGACATGGACGAAGTGGATGACCGCGCCAGTTGCTGGGTACGTGTCTCTCAGCGCAGTGCTGGTGGAGGCATGGGCGTATATTTTCTCCCCCGTATTGGGCAAGAAGTTCAAGTGCAATTTATAGAAGGTGACATAGACCGCCCCATCATCCTAGGCGCGCTATACCACGGCCAAGGCGAAGGCGGCATCAAAGCCACCCCTGACGCCCAAGAAGCCACAGGCAACACCACAGATAAAAACAGTGCTTTCGCCCTCGCGCAAGACCACACCCCCAGCGCTCAAGGCAACCTCGTAGGTGGACACGCCCCCGTATGGCATGGCGCCAGCCCGAGTGGCTTTAGCACCAGCCCAGATCGCACAGGGCACAACAACTCCGCCGCGCAATGGGGCATCCGCAGCCAAGAATACGCAGGTAACGGTTACAACCAACTCGTGTTTGATGACAGCGACCACCAAGGCCGCATCCAACTCAAAACTACGCAGGTCGGCAGCCAACTCAACCTAGGCCACCTTATTCACACCGCAGATAACTACCGTGGCAGCTACCGCGGTCAAGGCATCGAACTTCGCACCGACGCATGGGGTGCCCTCCGTGCAGGCGCAGGCTGGCACCTCACCACCTATGGCATTAGTTACAATCAAAACCAACGCTCCCCAGCCGCCCACAGCCCTGCCAGCTACGGCCTGCTCAACAGCGCAGACACCCTCAGCCAAAGCCTAAGCCAACTCGCAAGCAGCCACTTAAGCGTACCGCTCGCCGCCCAACTCGGTAGCAGCAAGGCCAACCAAAGCCACCTCAGTGACCAAGAAGCGCCTATCAAGGCTCTGACTAAAGTCACCCAAGGCATGGTCACCCATACCAGCGTAGACCAAGCCTATAGCGATGCCGCCCAACAAAACACCCAAGCAGGGCAAAACAAACTCCCGCAGTTTACAGACCCCATCATCAGCCTCATTGCCAAAGATGACCTCAGCTACACCGCAGCACAAAGCCTACAATTTAACAGCAGCGAAACCATCAATCTCATCAATGCAGGGCACAGCCAACACACCACTGGTGGGCAAATGCGCATTCACACAGGCCAAGCCATCGGCCTTACCACAGGTGGCCTAAAGCAAAGCACAGGCCTACAACTCATCGCTGCTCAAGGTGACACCAGTATACAAGCGCACGATGATCAAATCGCCATCAAAGCCCAACAACAGCTTGATATTAAAAGCGCTCACAGCTTTATCGACCTTGCGGCTGCCCAGCACATCACCCTTAAAACTGCGGGCGGCGCTAGCATCACCATTCAAGGCGGCAACATTACCTTTAACTGCCCTGGCACCTTCACTGTCCATGCAGGGAGTAAGGGGTTTACGGGGCCAGTGAGTTTGAATTATCCCTTGCCATTATTCCCCAAAGTGATATGTTTGAACTTCAAGGATGATATGGTGGTAATTCATTTACTAAATTACTCACCTCTTTTTCCCAGTGCACAATCCATTCAGGAATGTTTTCAGGTAACATTGGTCTAGCGATGCCGTAGCCTTGGGCTTGACCACATTTTAGATTCTGCAAGGTGTGATAGTGACTTAAGGTCTCAACGCCTTCTGCAATCACTTTTCGTTGAAATATGGCAGCTAGTTCTAATATGCCTTTCACGATTGCCATGTCTTCGCTGTTTTCAAGCATACTCCGAATGAAGCCTTGATCAATTTTCAGCGTACGGACGGGAAGTTGTTTAAGATAATTCAAAGACGAATAGCCTGTACCGAAATCATCAAGGGCGAACTCTACCCCCATTTCACTACAGCGGTGTATGAGGTTAATGACATTCGGTAGGTCTTTTAAAGTAGATGTTTCAAGAATTTCGATTTCCATTTGCCCTCCCTTTGCCTTAGGGTGATTTCTAAGGAAGTGCTGCAATCGATCAAAAAAGTTTACCTGCTGCAAATGCGATGCTCCGATATTGATGCTGATTTGAAGATCCAGGCCTACGGTTTGCCATTGCTCAATTTGGTTTAGTGCCTGGTCTATTACCCACTCTCCAATTTCGAGCTCGATTGGATGGCTACTAATCTCTGATAAAAAGCGTCCAGGAAGTAGCAGTCCTTGAGTTGGGTGCCGCCAGCGAATAAGCGCTTCCACACCCAGCACCTTACCTGTACATAACTCTACTTTGGGTTGATAGTAGAGGATAAACTCATTTCTTTTAATGCCTTGGCGCACAGATTTGAGAATTTCAGTGCGATTTCGCTCTGTATGATCGCGAGCAGCATCAAACTTCAAGTATTGATTTTTCCCTGACAATTTAGCTGCATACAAGGCTTGATCAGCTTGTCGTAATAATTGATCTGGAGCCACTTCATCGTGTTGTGGGTAGTAGCTGATCCCAGCGCTTCCAGTGATGTGGACTTGGATATCACCTAAGCTCACCACTTTTGAGATGGCTTCCAGAAGCCTTTTTAATAGTACCTCACTTGAGGTTTGGTCGTTTAGCCCAACCATGACGATTACGAACTCATCGCCACCAATGCGTGCTAGCGTGTCACTTCCACGGAGTACTTGCTTCATTGCGGCCGCAACGTTGACCAACAGTTGATCGCCTATTGCATGACCATATGTGTCGTTCACTGCCTTGAAGCCGTCCAAGTCTACATAAGCTACACCAATCATCTTATGATCTCGCTTGGCTAATGCAATGGCTTGTTGAAGGCGATCTAAAAGCAGCGCCCTATTGGGTAGCGAGGTGAGCGAGTCGAAATGCGCCAAGTTCTCTAAAAGTCTTTGTTGGGCCTTAATGGCTGTGATATCGCGAATAGAACATTGTAGAAATGCTTGCCCACCTGCTTCCATCTTGGTGAATTGCACCATTGTATCAAACTCCTTGCCGCTCACATGAGTGCACTGCCATTCAAAATGGTAACAGCCCTCAGTCAAGGCAAAATCAATGTACGCATGCAGTGCTGAATCTGACGTTTGGCCATTGGGTTGGCATTTCGGCGAGAAATCTAACAGCCCATACTGAAGCTTGGAAAAGTCAGCATCTGTAGGTAATCCAAATAAATTCAAGGCAGCAATATTGGTCTCTTGAAAAAGCCAGGTAGGCGGCGCAATAATGACTTGAGCGTCACGCGACATCTCAAACAGTCTGCGATATCTGTTTTCACTCTCAAGTTGAGCAATCACTGCGAGCTCTTTTTGTTGGGTAATTTCCTGTGTGCGTACTTCTATGAGTTTGTCTTGATATTCGATAAGTTGAAGATCACTTTCAACAGTTTTTTTGAACTCCCACAACAAGTCAATGAACTGTGCTTTATAACGTCTGGTTTTTTTATCTAAAACACAGATAGTGCCAAACACTTCCTTATCCGACCAGTAAATTGGCACGCCAAGATAAGAGATCATATTGAGTTTGATATCTGGGTTGTTCTTCCAGTGCGCGTCTAGCAGGGCGTTGGGAACTTCCAAAAGTGTTCCGCTCTTCATGACGGTTTCACAATAAAGTCCTGAGTTCAGTTTTTCTTGGTCTGACTTATGGTATGGACACTCTTCGCTATGGTTGGCTATAAAGACTTCGATATGTTCAGGATGCACCCGCATTATCAGGCCTGCGGGCACTTTAAATATTTGTGCCATGACATCCACTGTATGTTGCCACTTCGTAATTACGTCACCAGGTACTTCATTGTTGTGAGACATAATATTTTCCCCGCCTCAATTAAGCTCCAGTTATCGAAGAGTAATTTTTTATATATTGATAATACACTTACAGGAGCATGTAAGTTGTCAATATAAGCAGCTAACCTTGTGAGCACAATCGATCGTCGATTAGCGAGTTCATCTTCAACAAGGTTGATCTTTGTTGAAGATATTGTGTTATTTTTTCGGTATTTTTCTGGAAAACTTGAGTTTTTATTTGAAGTGAGTGAAATGCCGTTTCTATTTAAAACAAACCTACCACATTACCTTGTTCGTCAATATCAATTCGATGGGCGCAAGGTTCTTTGGGCAAGCCTGGCATGGTCATGATGTCATCGCACACCATCACGATAAACTCTGCACCTGCGCACAGGCGTACTTCGCGTATGGCGACAGTATGGTTTTTTGGCGCACCGCGAAGGCTCGCGTCAGTGGAAAATGAGTACTGTGTTTTGGCGACACAAATTGGGTAGTGACCGTAGCCATCCGCTTGTAGTTTTTCAATTTGAGTTTTGATTCTACGGGCAGCACTAATGTCGGCTGCGCCATAAATGAGGGTGGCTACTTTGCGCATTTTCTCCCACAGCGGGTCGGTATCTTCATATACGTAGCGCATGGTTGAAGTCGGTTTTTCGATTAAATTGACTACCTCGCGCGCGAGATTTTCTGCACCAGCGCTGCCTTTCTCCCAATGCTCGGCGAGTACGACTTTTACGCCTAGTTTTGCTAAGTGCTCACTGACTAGGGCGATTTCAGCAGACGTGTCACAAGCAAAGCGATTGATAGCAACTACGCAAGGCAAGCCGTATTGGCGCGTTACATTTTGTACATGCTGTTCTAAATTCACTAGGCCATTGGCAAGTGCAGGTAAACTTTCGGATTTGAGATCATTAACTTCAATACCGCCGTGATATTTCAAGGCACGGATGGTGGCAACCACCACACAAGCATCTGGTCGTAATCCTGATTTTCTGCATTTGATATCGATAAACTTTTCAGCGCCTAAGTCGGCACCAAAACCCGCTTCTGTCACCACATAATCTGCCAGTGACATGGCAAACTGGGTGGCAATCACGGAGTTGCAGCCATGTGCAATATTGGCAAATGGGCCGCCATGAATTAGAGCAGGGGTGTTTTCTAGTGTTTGTACGAGGTTGGGTTTTAATGCATTTTTGAGCAAAACTGCCATGGCGCCCTGGGCTTGCAAGTCACTCGCTTTTACGGGTTGGTCATCAAATGTATAACCAATCACAATATTACTTAAGCGTTGTTTTAAATCATGTAAAGAGGTGGCCAAACAAAAAATCGCCATCACTTCGGAGGCGACTACTATGTCAAAGCCATCTTCGCGTGTTTGTCCGTTGACCTTGCCACCCAAGCCAACTACAACTTTGCGCAAGGCGCGGTCGTTCATATCGACTACGCGTTTCCATGTTACTTGGCGTGGGTCTATTTGCAGTGCATTGCCGTGATGAATGTGATTGTCGATCATTGCTGCGAGCAAGTTATGGGCAGAAGCGATCGCCGAAAAATCACCCGTGAAGTGTAGATTAATATCTTCCATTGGCACGACTTGTGCGTAACCACCGCCTGCTGCTCCTCCTTTCATACCAAATACTGGGCCCAGAGCAGGTTCTCGCAAGCAAATCATGGTGTTTTTGCCAATTCTTGCGAGTGCATCACCCAAGCCAACAGTGGTGGTGGTTTTGCCTTCGCCTGCAGGTGTAGGGCTAATGGCGGTGACCAAAATTAGGTGGCTATTGGAGTTTACGGGCTTTCTAGTTTGTTGCTCGATTAGTTTGTTACAGGCCTCAACATCGATCTTTGCTTTGTAGTGCCCGTATAGCTCTACTACACTTTCTGGCAGGCCAAGCGATGCGGCAATTTCTGATATTTTTTTCATCTTTGCTTGTTGGGCAATTTCAATATCGCTGGGCATGTAAACTCCTTCAAATTTCAATCATTAGAACACCGCTTGAACGTGTTTTTCAAGGTAAAATACGCAGAAATATTTTTATCCATTAAAGAGAACTACATGCTCAACGACACTACGGCAGCACAAAAAGCTCAAACGCTCTCTGAGGCGCTGCCTTATATCAAGCGTTTTTTTGATAAAACCATTGTCATTAAATACGGCGGCAATGCCATGACTGACGAGCATTTAAAACAATGCTTCGCCCAAGATGTGGTGCTGCTCAAGTTGGTGGGAATGAATCCCGTGGTGGTGCACGGTGGTGGCCCGCAAATTAACGAAATGTTAGATAAACTTGGTAAAAAGGGTGAGTTTATTCAAGGCATGCGTGTCACTGATGAAGAAACCATGGATGTGGTTGAAATGGTACTGGGCGGGCAAGTCAATAAAGAAATTGTGAATTTGATTAATCGTAACGGTGGTAAGGCGGTTGGCTTGACTGGGCAAGATGGTAACTTTATTCACGCTCACAAACTACTGATGGAAGATCTTAAAGATCCTTCCAAAATGATTGATGTCGGGCAAGTGGGTGAAATTACCAGTATAGATCCTAGCATTATCAACTTTTTAGATACTGGTGATTTTATCCCTGTGGTTGCGCCCATTGGTGTGGGGGTTGATGGCGAAACTTATAATATCAACGCCGATGTGGTTGCAGGTAAGTTGGCTGAAATTTTGGGGGCTGAAAAACTTATTTTACTCACCAACACGCCAGGGGTTTTGGATAAAGCGGGTAAATTGCTTACAGGCTTAACCCCTAAACAAATTGATGATTTGGTTGAAGATGGTACGCTTTCAGGCGGTATGTTGCCTAAAATTAGCTCTGCGTTAGACGCGGCGCGTAGTGGCGTAAAGTCAGTGCATATTATTGATGGTCGGGTAGAGCATGCGCTACTGTTAGAAGTGCTGACAGATGAAGGTGTTGGTACTTTAATCAAAGCTAAATAAAGTTAAGGCTAGATAGGCATTGAACAATCAACGTGTCTGGGTGTTTGATCTAGACGACACCCTACACGATGCTTCATCGCATATCTTCCCTGTGATGAACCGCGCCATGACCCAGTACATCATGGATGAGCTAAAACTAGATGAACCAGCCGCCTTCCAGCTGCGCCAGCACTATTGGCGCATTTATGGGGCAACGCTCAAGGGTTTAATGCGGCACCACAATGTTGATCCACACCATTTTTTGCATCAAACCCATGCGTTTATGGATTTACCCAATATGGTGGTGCAAACTAAGGGACTAAAGCACATTATTCAGCAGCTCTCAGGGCGTAAGGTAGTATTCACTAACGCGCCAATCGCGTATGCTTTGCGTGTGTTAAAATTAATGGGCATTGAAGATATATTTGAGCATGTGTTTAGTGTGGAATCTAGCCAATTTCACCCCAAGCCCTCTCCACGTGGCTTTGCTAAAATGCTCAAAACCATACGTGCACAGGCCCATCATTGTGTGATGATAGAGGATACGTTATCTGCACTGATGACTGCAAAACGATTGGGCATGAAAACGGTATATGTGAGCAAAACGCTTACAAAACCGAGTTTTGTGGATGTGAGAATTTCAAATATTACACAGATATTAAGAAGCAATATTGATCATAGTTAATCAACATTAAAATTAAATCAAGGCTGAGGAAACAATATGGCAGGCGAACGTAAAACCCAAATTCTAGAAACGCTAGCAAAAATGCTAGAGAGCCCAAAAGCAGAAAAAATCACTACAGCGGCGTTAGCAGAAAAACTTGATGTCAGTGAAGCAGCGCTTTATCGCCACTTTGCCAGCAAAGCACAAATGTTTGAGGGCTTGATTGAGTTTATCGAGCAAACCATCTTCGGTCTGATCAACAAAATCACTAGCGAAGAGGCGGATGGTATTAAGCAAATTCACCGCACGATTTCAATCTTGCTGCTATTCGCAGAAAAAAACCCAGGCATGACGCGCGTGTTGATTGGCGATGCCTTGGTGAATGAAAATGAACGTCTGCAGTTACGCATTAATCAGCTATATGAACGCCTGGAATCCACTTTTAAACAAAGCCTACGTATTGCCGAAGCGGAAAGTGGCCGTAAGCTAGAGCCAGAAGCGAGAGCAAATTTGATCGTATCTTTTGTTGCAGGTCGCTGGCAGCAGTTTGCAAAAAGTGGCTTTAAACGTAAGCCCATGGAGTTTGTGCAAAAGCAATTAGAGGTGTTGACTCAACTCTAATAGTGTCGCAATTTACTTAGATATTCTTCCAAAGCACATCAGACACCCCCGCAGCATGGTTAATGCTGCGGCACATCACAAATAGTAAATCCGATAGTCGGTTGAGGTATTGTAGCGATACCTCAGTCACTACTTCTTCGCGCCCCAGCTTAATCAGTGTGCGTTCTGCACGGCGGCAGACAGTGCGAGCAAGGTGGCAGTAGGCGGCGGCTTGAGTGCCGCCAGGGAGTATAAACTCTTTCAGTGGCTCAAGCACATCGTTAAGAGTATCCAAGGTATTTTCTAAATCTGTCACGCGCTCCGCCTTTACCATGGTATGTCCTGGGATGCAGATTTCACCACCCAAATCGAATAAATCATGCTGCACGCGGGTAAGTGCATGACGTATACTTTCTGGCAATTGCCCTGTCAGCATAATGCCGATAACGGCGTTGAGTTCATCCACATCACCCATGGCCTCTACACGCAAGCTGTCTTTGTTGGTGCGAGTGCCATCACCCAAGCCTGTGGTGCCCTGATCGCCTGTACGCGTGTAAATTTTGCTAAGTCGGTTGCCCATAAGATTTCCTTTATAATGGCGATATTATAAATGTTAAGTGTTGTTAGCGCAGGATGAATTCTCAAGCGATAGGCGTATTTGATTCGGGGGTTGGGGGCTTTAGTGTGCTCAAGCATATCCACGCCCATTTGCCGCATGAGGATTTGCTGTATTTTGCGGATTCTTTGTATGCGCCCTATGGCAATAAAACGCCTGAGTTTATTATTGAGCGTGCGACTTATCTTGCAGATTTTCTAATCGAAAAAGGTGCAAAAGCCTTGGTAGTGGCTTGTAACACCGCAACCGCCGCTGCTATTTCACACTTGCGCCACAATTACGCCTTACCCATTATAGGTATGGAGCCTGCGGTCAAACCCGCTGCCGCCGCAACTAAAACAGGCGTGGTAGGGGTGTTGGCAACGGTGGGCACGCTAAAAAGCGCGCAATTTGCGGCGTTGCTTGAACATTATGGGCAAAATATTGAAGTGGTAACGCAGGCTTGTCATGGCTTGGTGGAGCGCGTAGAACGGGGTGAGTTAAGCGCTGAAATTACACGCAAGTTAGTTCGGCAGTATGTTGAGCCCTTGCTTGCGGCACAGGCAGATACCATAGTTTTGGGTTGTACACACTACCCATTTGTGCGTGATTTAATTGCAGAGGTTGCGGGCGATGGTGTGGTGCTGATTGATACTGGCAGTGCTGTGGCTAGGCACTTACAGCAACGGCTTGATGAAGCACAACTGCTCAATAGTCAAAGCACAAGTGGGCAAGTCACCATTTGGACAAATAACACAGCAACCAACACGGGTGAGGTGATAGACCGACTTTGGCCTGAGGCTAAAACGCTTTATCGAGTTTAGGTTAAGGTATTCGTAGATTTATTAATGTATACCTAAGTGTAGTTTAATGCTGGTTAAAATGCCGCTGCCCGCGCTTTCTGCTAGTTTTAGTGCAAAGTTTTTAGTGATTTTGATAAACTCTTTGCGCTGCTCTTCATTGTTTTTTTCATGAGAAATACGCTCAAAGGCTTCTTTAAAACGCCCAGTTTGCGCTGCATCAAAAAATTGACTAAGTAGTTCAAATAAACCTTTTGCATCTACCTTGATGATTTCTGTGTTGAATGAGTGGTCAAAAATTAGGCCATTGTTTTTAAGCTGCCCTTGCAGCCAGTTTTTGGCTAGGGCATCCTCAATCACTAAACAGATTTTTTTAGATTCCAGCTCCAGCACCGCGCGTGAAAGCGCAATCAGCAGCTTCACTTTGGCTTGGTCTTCCACGCGCCCGCCAAATTTTAAGCCAGCCTCGTAGCGTAGTGATCTGATTTTTGTTGCTGGTGTTTTAAGTAACGCGCTGACTTCTTGGTTGGGGTAAGTGCATAGCGGTGCCGAATCGGCAGTGCCATATTTATCCAGCAAGTGCATTACCAAGGCATCAATATCTTTCTTGCCTAGTGCGCCCATGCCCACAGATAAGTAGTGTGCCAAAAATTCGGTTTTAAAATCATCACTCATTCAAAAGCCTCATCAAGTTATAAAGTCTAGCGTGTTAAGGTCAATCCGTATTCTAATCTGATTGTTGTTTTGTTCAATCACAAGCAATCAGAGATGCCTATTATAAGATTTATTGAATGGCGCTCAGACGTTTATAAATATCATCAAATAGCGGTCTTGCAGCTGGGGTGGGTTGACAGCAGTCTTGTTGTAGTTGCCAAAGAGAAGTCGCTGCATTGTGATCCATTGTGCAACGATGGAGTAGCTCTTCTAGCAAAATGCCAAAAGCTAGCGATTCTATTTGTTGCAATTTTTGCCCGCGACCCTCATCGTCTAAAGGCAAACACGAAGCGCCGCCCAAGTCACTAAGAACAGCATGATGGTCATTGTAAAGAATATTGTGCGCGTATAGATCTCCGTGCATGATGCCGCGTTGGTGCATATGTAACGCTGCATTGGCAACGGATTTAATTATGTTCAGCACCACAGCTGGAGTGTATTGTGAGCTGTCTTGATACACATCTCGTGAGCAGCTTTCGAAACTGGGAGGGCCTGCCAAAACGGATAGTTTGGTTTCTAACAAGGGCATGACTAAGCCAAGCGTACCCTCTGGATGATTATGGATAATGCCTTTTAGGCCAACTAAATTTACATGGCTATCTGCAAGGATATTAGCCGCCATTTCGGACTGGGGTAGGCCATCGCTGGTTAATCCGCTCTTGAAAAGTTTAACCGCAACCGTTTGAGGTGGTTTGTTTGCTTCATTCCATATGGCTTGATAGGTGAGTCCCGATGCACCTTGCCCCAATAGCTGCTGTAGTTCAAGCTCATGCCAATCAATACGCGCTGTGGCGTGTTGCATTAAGACGTCTTGCTCTCGTGACTCGCTTATCAGATTGCCTGCATAAGCCAGCCAAGCCAATCTCGGTAAGGTAAATAGCCAGCTTGGTAGTTCACTTAAGTGGTTAGCTGAGATTCTAAGTAGTTCTAAGTTTTGGCACCTCGCCAGCGTTTCGGGTAGCTGTGATAACTGATTACCTGCCAGCATAAGTTTTTGAAGCTGTTTGCAATGACCCAGCGACTGCGGAAGTGATTTAAGACTATTGTCCGTTAGTATTAACCAACGTAATGTTTGGGTAGGGATTGCACCTTCAGCGACATGCGCAATTTTGTTGGCTTTAAAGCCTATCATGCTCAGCGTTTTACTTGCGCCAAGCACATCTGGTAGAGCTGTGAATTGATTAAATGAGCAAAATAGAATACGCAAGCGATGTAATCGGTTGAAGTCATCAGGTAGCGTGCTTAACCGATTGTTGGATAAGTCAAGAATCTCTAGCGAGTCAGCCAAATCAAATATTTCAGGCGGAAACTCAGTTAAGTTGCAAGCCAGCTTGAGATGCTTGCAGCCCTTTAGTTTTCCAGCTTTGAGTAAGGCTAAATCATCGTGATGTGAGGCAACTGTATCCAAGAAAGGCCTTGGTAATGGGGTTGGCGGCTTGGCTATGTATGGCTTAGTGGTGCGAAATGACTTCGCCCGCTTTTAGCTTATATTTTGTCCCGCAGTAGGGACAAGCCGCGTGACCTGTTGCGGCAATGTCCAAAAAAACGCGTGGATGAGAGGCCCACAAGGCAACTGCGTCAGTTGGGCAGTGAAGTGGTAAATCTTTTGCGCTGACTTCAATTTCCTTCATTGTTTCTACCATGTGGGCATCCTATTTAAATTAAAATTAGACCAGTGTCAGCCAATCAGCGTGTTTTGCTGATTTGCCCTTAACTACATCAAAATACATAGACTGCAATTTTTCAGTAATCGGGCCGCGTTTACCTTCGCCAATTGCGCGGTTGTCTAGCTCGCGAATCGGTGTAACTTCAGCAGCGGTACCAGTGAAGAAAGCTTCATCAGCTGAGTAAACCTCATCTCGGGTAATGCGCTTCTCAACTACTTGCAGACCGATTTCACCTGCTAATTGAACAATGGTGTCGCGGGTAATGCCTTCGAGTGCACTGGTCAAGTCTGGTGTAATCAATTTGCCATTGCGAACAATGAATATATTTTCGCCAGAGCCTTCTGCGACGAAGCCATCAACGTCGAGCAATAAAGCTTCATCGTAACCATCTTGAGCCGCTTCTTGGTGCGCCAAGATGCTGTTCATGTAGTTGCCGTTCGCTTTTGCTTTACACATGGTAATGTTAACGTGGTGACGGGCAAACGATGAGGTTTTTACACGAATCCCATTTTGAATAGCTTCATCACCCATGTAGGCGCCCCATGTCCAAGCCGCAACAATCACGTGCGTAGACAAGGTTTTAGCTGAAATGCCCATCGCTTCTGGGCCGTAGAATGCCATTGGGCGCATATACGCTGATTCTAAATTGTTTTCACGCACTGCAGCTTTTTGTGCTTCCATCAAAGTGGCTTTATCAAACGGCATTTTCATGCCCAAAATATGGGCAGAACGGAATAGGCGGTCAGTATGCTCTTTTAAGCGAAAAATAGCCGTGCCTTTGTCTGTTTTGTATGCGCGAACACCTTCAAACACACCCATGCCGTAATGCAAAGTGTGACTCAAGACGTGGGTGGTAGCATCACGCCAATTCACCATTTTACCGTCATACCAAATTAGACCGTCGCGGTCAGCCATTGATTTGGCAACTGCCATTTTCATTCTCCAGCAAGCAAAATGCTTATTGTAAACGCAAGCGCTAGCCCTTGAATAGCAACATTCATCATAAATTGTGACAATTGCATTGAATTTTCTTCTAATGGCAACGTCTATTTACAATTGCTCACAATTTGTTATGTTTAAACCGATTAAAATTCTGACTCAAATTATTGGTTAATTTTTCAGAGAAAACCAGAGCTTAGCTATATGTTTGCTTGCTTGCAAAGGCTACACCCGCTTTTGTTTTTAGCCGTTTCGTTATTGTTACAATTGGGACTTAATGTTTAAAAAGTGGATGCTAATTTTGCTTGTGCTGACCTTAACGGCCTGCCAAGGTGCGCAACAACCAGTCACCCTATTTGGTACCGATATTACAGGCGCAGATTTTGCTAGCGGTTTCAGCTTGAAAGATCATACGGGCAAGGTGCGGCAGTTGTCAGATTTTAAGGGCAAAATTGTTGCCTTGTTTTTTGGTTATACCCACTGCCCTGATGTTTGTCCGACCACCATGGCGGATATGGCCAATGCATTAAAGGTAATGGGTAAGCAGTCGGATGATGTGCAAGTGTTGTTTGTGACATTAGACCCTGCGCGTGATACGCAAGAGGTGCTTGCTAAATACGTGCCTGCTTTTGATGCGCGCTTTATCGGCTTGTATGGTGATGATGCACAAACTGCGGACACCGCCAAAAACTTTAAAGTGTTCTATGCCAAACAGGCGGATGCGGGTAAGAGTGGCTACACGATAGACCATAGTGCTGGAACGTATGTGTTTGATAAAAATGGAAAAATAAGAATTTTTCTGAAATATGGGCAAAAGCCCAAAGAAATAGCGAGTGACTTAGCAACGCTTGAATAAGTTTTTTATAGCTTCAAGTAAGAATTTTTGTATGAATAACAATGAAAAGAATGTTGTTTTTGTGTGTCTGGGTGCTTATAATCGCCCCCATTTTTAATTTGAATGTTTTGGAAATTTAGGAGTTATCGTAATGGCTAAGCCACTTATCGAGCCAACTGAGCAATACAATTATGAAGTCATACGCAAGTTTGCCATTATGACTTTAGTGTGGGGCGCAATTGGTATGTTTGCAGGGGTGTATATCGCTTCTGAATTGGCGTTCCCTTTCTTGAATTTTGATAACCCGTTTATCACTTTTGGTCGTTTACGCCCAGTGCATACTGGTGCGGTAATTTTCGGTTTTGGTGGTAGCGCGTTGTTCGCCACTTCTTACTATGTGGTGCAGCGTACCTGTCAGGCACGCTTGTTCAGTGATGGTATGGCAACGTTTACCTTCTGGGGTTGGCAAACTATCATTGTATGTGCTGCATTAGGCAATATGCTGGGCTACAGCCAAGGCCGTGAATATGCGGAGATGGAGTGGCCTATCGACATCATGATTGAAGTCGTTTGGGTCACTTACCTCATCGTGTTTGTCGGTACACTGATGAAACGTAAACAGCCGCATATCTACGTTGCAAACTGGTTCTACCTTGCATTTATTTTGGCAACAGCAATATTGCACACATTTAACAACTTGGCAGTACCTGTCAGTTTATTCTCAATGAAGTCTTACAGTTTGTTCTCAGGCGCACAAGATGCGATGACACAATGGTGGTATGGTCATAATGCAGTTGGTTTCTTCTTAACTGCGGCATTCTTGGGCATGATGTACTACTTTGTACCTAAACAAGCTGGCCGTCCCGTTTACTCATATCGTTTGTCTGTGCTGCACTTCTGGGCAATTATCTTCTTGTATATGTGGGCGGGTGCGCATCACCTGCACTGGACAGCAATTCCTGACTGGACCAGTACTTTAGCAGCAACATTTTCTATCATGCTGTTGCTGCCATCATGGGGCGGTATGATTAACGGCATTATGACGCTTTCTGGCGCTTGGGATAAATTGCGTACCGATCCAATCATGCGCTTCTTGATTGTGGCCTTGTCATTCTACGGTATGTCTACTTTTGAAGGCCCAATGATGTCGCTTAAAGATGTGAACGCACTTTCACACTACACCGACTGGACCATTGGTCATGTGCATTCAGGTGCGCTTGGCTGGGTGGCGATGGTTACTTTTGGTAGCATGTACCACCTGATTCCTCGTATCTGGAACACTGAAAACTATAGTGAAAAACTAATTAACGTGCACTTTTGGTTGGCGACTATAGGTATCTTGTTGTACATCATTGCAATGTGGATTTCAGGGATTAGCCAAGGTTTGATGTGGCGTGCTTTTGATGACTTTGGCAACCTTAAATATGCCTTCGTTGAGTCAGTAGCGGCATCGCATCCGTTCTATATCATGCGTGCGATTGGTGGGGCGTTCTTCCTCGCTGGCATGTTGGTGATGGGCTACAACATGTATAAAACAATCAAACAAGGTAATGTTGCGGTTACGAATTAAGCGTAACCCAACTTTGACCTGCAAATAGGATTTTTGGAGTAAACATGAAACACGATACGATAGAGCGGAACCTTGGAATATTGTTAATTTTGACCATGATCGCGATCAGCGCGGGTGGTATGGTTGAGATTATTCCCTTGTTCTTTATCAAAGAAACTGTTGAAAAAGTAGATGGCGTACGTCCATATTCACCGCTTGAATTGCGTGGGCGTGATATTTACGTACGAGAAGGCTGCTACCTTTGTCACTCACAGATGATTCGTCCTTTCCGTGATGAGGCATTACGTTATGGCCACTATTCATTGGCGGCTGAGTCAAAATATGACCATCCATTCCAATGGGGTTCAAAACGTACAGGTCCAGATTTGGCCCGCGTTGGTGGTAAATATTCTAATGATTGGCATACCCAGCATTTAACTGCACCACGCTCATTGGTACCGCAATCAGTGATGCCAAATTACCCTTGGTTGGCAAAAACACCGCTGGATTACTCAGATGTTGGTTTGCGTATGAAAGCCTTGCGTACCACTGGCGTGCCTTATTCAGTAAGTAAAGCTGAGTATGACAACAACGTTAAAACTTTCGGTGAGGATGTTGCGAAAACATTGCATATTCCTGATGCTGAGAAGAACCTGATTGCCCAAGCGCAGTTGGGTAACTACGATACAAATCCAGATAACATTACCGAGATGGATGCGTTAGTTGCTTACTTGCAAATGTTAGGTACGCTGGTTGATTTCAAAAAGTATGACGACGATTACTTCGTCAAATTCCGCTAAGGTCAGTATATGGAACTCTTACTTTGGTTTACTAAGTTTGAAAATACTAAGCCAGTATCGCTGGTGATTTTCTTTACCTTGTTTTGTGGTGTTGTATTTTATTTATACGGCAGCAAAGCAAGAGGTGAAATGTTAGAACAGTTTAAACAAATCCCATTGCTTGATGAGTTAGCAGGTGAATCTAAAAGCAATGGTGAGGGGAAAGCATAATGGATCAGCACAAAATAGATAAAGTACCAACCACAGGACATAGCTGGGATGGCATTGAAGAGTTAAGTAACCCACTACCAAGATGGTGGATTATCGGTTTCTACATTACTTTCGCATTTACGCTCATTTACTGGTTATTTTATCCAGCATGGCCGCTCGGCAGTAGCTATACCAAAGGCGTTCCTGGGCTTAATAGCGTCACTTATACTGCTGTAACTGTGGATGGTAAAGAAGTGCAAAAAACCACACATTGGAATATGCGCTCTAAATTTATGGCTGAAATGAATGAGTTAACTGCGTTGCAGAAGAAGTCATTCGATAAAGTTGCTGCTATGTCATACGAAGATGTGGCTAAAGACCCAGAGCTAATGCAGTTTGTTAACTCAGCTGGTAAAAACTTATTTTCTGACAACTGTATGCCCTGTCACCAAGCTGGCGGTCAAGGCAAGATTGGTTTCGCCCCGAACTTGGTAGATGATTACTGGCAATACGGTGGCGATTATGAGCATATTCACCAAACCATTACTGGTGGTCGTCGTGGTTATATGCCGCCGTTTAAAGAAGTGTTAAATCAAGAGCAAATCACCCAGTTGGCTAATTATGTGTTGAGTTTATCTAACGAGCCAAATGATGCGGAAGCTGCAAAAAAAGGCGATGCATTGTTTCATAGCGAAACGGCAGCCTGCTTTTATTGCCATGGCGCAGAGGGCAAAGGTCGTATCGAAATGGGTTCAGCAAATTTAACTGACAAAATCTGGTTATGGGCTGATGTAGCGCATGAAAAAACACCTGAAGCTAAACTAAATGACATTAAGAACATTGTTAATGCTGGTTTGGCGCGTGGTGTAATGCCAAACTGGAATGAACGTTTAAAGCCTGAGCAAATCAAATTGCTCACAGTGTATGTGCATGACACCTTAGGTGGTGGTAAGTAAGCTGTTTAGCTTTGTTCTGGCTAAAGCGATGTAATTTGTACTAAATGTAAGCGACTACGCGGATTCAAGTTTTCGCTTACAAATCCGATACTACTGTTATGTGTGTTGCGGTTATTTCTCTAGGCATTAAACCCGTGAGGAGTTAGATAGCCGCATTTGTTGTGCTATTTTTGAGGGGTCTGAATTATCATGCAATCTGGCATAGGAAAATCGCCGTTATTGCACAAGCACATTCCAGTTGTTACGCGTTCCGTTAAGGGAGGCTTCCGTAATTTCAAAATGGCCATCATGGTATTGGCCTATTCTGTATACTTTATATTGCCGTGGTTACCTTGGTCTCGTGCCAATGCACCTCATCAGGCGCTGCTATTTGATTTATCCTCTCGTCGTTTTTATGTTTTTGATCTAATCGTTTACCCTCAAGATATTTTTTGGTTAGCGATGTTGTTATTTATCGCCGCCACACTGTTATTTTTTGTCACAGGTCTGATCGGCCGCGCCTGGTGTGGTTACTTCTGCTTTCAAACCCTATGGACAGACTTCTTTATTCAGATCGAACGCTTAATCCAAGGTGAGCGACCCGCTAGGTTACGGTTACAAAAACAAGCCTGGAATCTGGAAAAAATCCTTAAGGTCGGTAGCGCACATGGCCTAATGATACTTGTATCACTTTGGACAGCGATAACCTTTGCCAGCTATTTTATGTATGCGCCTACCTTTGTCCATGATCTTTTTACGGGCGAAGCGCCTTATGCAGGCTATATTACTGTGCTCGTATTAACAATCACTACATACTTGGCTGGTGGGGTGATACGCGAACAGATCTGTACCTTTTGTCCTTATGCGCGCTTTCAAAGTGTTATGTTTGAGCCAGATACCTTACTGGTGAGCTATGATAAAACACGAGGTGAAGGTTTAAAAGGGCGAAGAATTCCAATTGTAGGGGTCAAGAGCCATGAAGACCGAGTGGCGACTGGTCATGGGGATTGCATTGATTGTGGTTTTTGTGTGCAAGTGTGCCCTACGGGTATTGATATTCGGCAGGGATTGCAGTTCCAGTGTATTTCATGTGGTCTGTGTATTGATGCATGTAATAATATTATGGATTCTGTTGGCTACCCTCGTGGCTTGATTAGATATGACTCTGAACGCAATATGGCTGCGGATAAGCCACATGCGCCGCGTTTAGAGTGGAAGCGTCTTAAAGTACTGGGCTATGCAGTGGCATTAGTGGCGATGACGACTATGCTGTTTTATAACATCAGTACGCGCAAAGATACTGAGGTCACCGTGTTGCAAGTGCGTCAGCCTTTGTACGTCGTGCTGTCCGATGGCAGCGTGCGCAATCGTTACCAAATTAATATTGTTAATAAGACTGCATCAGATCAAATCTATCATGTCAGTGTGGAAGATATTCCAAACAAAGCTTTAGATATGGGCAGCTTAAACGAATTTAAAGTGCGTGCTGGCGAGAGTATCGGGGTCAATGCCAAAGTCAATTTAGGCTATGAGCAAGCTGAGCATCAAGATGAATTTAAGTTTATTGTTTCAGCAAGCAATCAAGAGATTCGCCCTGTCACTGTCGAGACCAACTTCAGTAGTCCACACGATTAACATTGCTTGCACGTTTTTGTTTCTAACTCCAAGGTGGTAACCATTTGAATCTTCCAGAAATAGCCATGACCGAAACCCTGTTTGGCGGGGTATTAATTGCCGCGGCTTTATTTTTTGTCAGCAGACGTTTGGGTTTATCTAATTTCTGGGCAGGCATTTTAAGTGGTGTCGTGCCATTTTTGCTATATCTTGCCTACAGCCAACAACACTGGGCTGGTGGGGATGTGCTCACCATACACTTTGCCGTCTATTTGGCGAGTGCTGGTCTATTTGTAGTGTTTGGCGGTATGCAGAAAAAAAATCAAACCATGCATTGGGCTCCGCGTCTGATTATTGGTTTTTTTGTAGGTTTAGTGGTGTTGAATGCAATTTTTCTTAATATTGCGATGCGCGGCATGCCCGATTTTATCTCTGATATGTTACTGCCTAATCAGCACCAGCAGACTATTCATACCGCCTTTCCTGGCATCGTTCCACATGATCTAAATAAGCTGTATGAGCCACACTTAAAACAAGTTGAAGCGCAGCGCGATCTCGGCTGGCAGGTACAACTTGAAGGGTTGGATAACTTGAGCAGTGGTCAAACGCATACGGTGATTGTCCACTTGCTTGACAAACAAGGCGTTGCGATTAGCCAAGCCAATGTGCATATGACTATGTGGCGTATGGCGAATAGTCGTGACGATCAGCAGTTTGTATTTCAAGAGGTATCGGCAGGCAATTACCAAACAACAATGAATCTGCCTGATGAAGGTCGATGGTTGTCTGAATTGCATATTCAGCAGGGAGAGCATAGTTTCCTAAAACAGCAGCCCGTAGAAGTGCTTGCTGACACCGCTGTGTCTAAATAGCGGTAAGATTACGCATTCTGTAAAATCGGTCGTTATTCATGAACAACCAAGTTCAATGTTACCACTGTGGTTTAGAGGTGTTGCCCAGCGTTAAACTCGCCGTTAGAGTCTTGGGTGAGCCGCGTGCGATGTGTTGTCTAGGATGTCAGGCTGTGGCCGAGTCTATCGTAGAAAATGGGCTTGAAGATTATTATAAACACCGCACTGAG
Organism: Methylophilaceae bacterium; assembly: GCA_036504995.1. Classification (GTDB taxonomy): domain Bacteria; phylum Pseudomonadota; class Gammaproteobacteria; order Burkholderiales; family Methylophilaceae; genus DASXUG01. Next base: position 92,288 of record DASXUG010000007.1, read on the forward strand.
TTACCGCAAACTCCAGAAGATTTAATCCCCAACGAGTTAAAGCAGTTGGCCTTGTATGACCATCCAGAAGTGCAAAAGAGCTTTTTATTTGAGGCGCAGGATAGCGATGCTCATTCAAAAGAGGCAATTTTGATTATAGAAGGTATCACCTGTGCTGCCTGTATTTGGTTGAATGAGCGCCACTTAAAACAATTGGTAGGCATACAGAGTGTCGCGTTTAATTACGGCTCGCATCGGGTGCGCATCCGTTGGGATGAGCAACATATCAAACTTAGCCAGATTTTGGCTGAGATCCGTAAACTTGGCTATCACGCTCATCCATTTAGTACGCAACAGCAAGATAGACTACGTGCACAACAGCGCAAATCCAGCATCAAGCGTTTAGCGGTAGCTGGCTTAAGTGCCGCGCAAGCCATGATGATGGCAGTAGCTTTATATGCTGGTGCTGCTCAGGGCCTCGAGTATGCCAATGCGCAACTACTGCGCTGGTTTAGTCTGGTGCTGACGATTCCTGCAATTACTTATTGTGCATGGCCCTTTTACCGCGCAGCCTGGAGCGGCTTGGTCAATCGCCAATTGGGCATGGATGTGCCCATCTCACTTGGTATTCTCACTGGGTTTATTGGTAGCGCCATCGCTACCGTGCAAGGTCATGGCATGGTGTACTTTGATACGATCACCATGCTTATTTGTTTTTTGTTGGGTACTCGTTATTTGGAGCGTGGCGCCCGTGAAAAATCGATAGAGGTCGCAGAAAACTTATTACGATTAAGCCCCAGCATTGCCACCCGTGTAGTGAATGGCCAGTACACATTAACCCCTGTGGTAGAGCTAAAGCTAGGCGACCATATTTTGGTTAAACCAGGCGAAACTATCGCAGCAGATGGCGTGGTTATTGAAGGTACGACGAGCGTCGATGAGTCTCTGCTCACGGGTGAAAGCCGCGCATTAACTAAAACCGTAGGGGATCATATCTATGCAGGGAGCATCAATTACGAAAGTCCTGTGACAGTAGAGGTGGATGCCTTGGCAGATAACACCATGCTCGCCAGTATTTCGCGTTTGTTAGATCGTGCCCAAGCAGAGAAGCCACCTTTGGCAGAAACTGCCGACCGTGTTGCAGCCTACTTCACCACCGCGTTGCTGGTCGTTGTCGTTTTTGTTGCACTCTTCTGGTGGCAACAAGCGCCAGACAAAGTATTTGAAATTGTACTAACGGTGTTGGTGGTCAGTTGTCCATGTGCGCTTTCGCTAGCTGCCCCAGCTGCTTTTGCAGCGGCTGGGTCGCATCTGGTTGGGCGTGGTGTTCTGCTTACCCGTGGACATGCGCTAGAATCACTCGCCAATGTTAATCATGTGGTGTTTGATAAAACTGGCACGCTAACTGTCGGTAAGCCTGTACTTATCAACACTGTCACCTATGGCAATCTAAGCATGGCTGAGTGTCTAAAAATCGCCGCAAGTTTAGAGCAAGCTTCTGAGCACCCCATAGCGAAAAGCTTTATATCAGCCATGGCACGCCAGCCGCTTTACCTAGTTGAGATGCATCAAAATATCGCAGGGCAGGGCGTTACTGGCGTGATTGAAGATAACACTTATCGTTTAGGTAACGCCCAACTACATGGTCTGTCTACCCCCGCGTTAGAATGCCCACCCAGTGCTAGCGTGGTGTGGCTGAGCGAAGGCAATAGTTTGTTGGCAGCATTTGTGTTATCCGACCAAGCGCGTCCAGATGTGCAAACATTAGTCAACGATTTAAGTACGCAACAGATCAATACCAGCATATTCAGTGGCGATGCTGCGCCAACTGTAGCGCATTTCGCCCAAAGTATGGGCATTACACAATGGCAAGCAGGGCTATCACCAGAGCAGAAACTAATGCAAATTCGTGCTCTCCAACAACAAGGTGCAACCGTATTGATGGTGGGGGATGGTATTAACGATGCACCTGTACTGGCGGGCGCAAATGTGTCTATCGCCATGGGTAGCGGCACGCAAATCGCACGCGCTACAGGCGATGTAGTGTTGCTAAGTGAGCAAGTGCTAGAGATAGAGCATGCGATCAAGACCAGTAAATTTGCCATGCAAGTGATACGCCAAAACTTTGTATGGGCAATTGCCTATAATTTATTTGCGCTACCGTTTGCGTCAATGGGGCTTATTTCACCCTGGATGGCAGCAATAGGGATGTCGGTCAGTTCACTGATTGTGGTGTTAAATGCGCTGCGTATTAAAACTTATTTGGTGGATTAAGTAAGCCGCTAAATCTACGAAAGATCTGTGTTTATTGATTTAACGCAAAATGAGATGAAGCTATTATGGCTAGAATAAAGCCTGCTACATCTCCTCCCGATGTGTAGTCTTTGCCACATTCAGGTTTATGTCTATCTGGGTGTGGCTATTTTTATTCTGCTTCCCTACAAACACCTATTGAGCTAAATGCAACTACGGTGTTGACTGAAAATAAAAAAATATCGCTAGTACATGCACTTACCGATGTGCATCGATTAAAATTACACCACTTTTTAATCAACACCGAAATAACAAAATGCAACTAGAGGCCATCGGCAATATTAATCTTATCTCTCTGGCAGACAGCTGCATTAGTCTCGGAGTTGCCTTTATTTTAGGTGGGCTGATTGGATTAGAGCGACAATACAGACAAAGAACTGCGGGTTTAAGGACAAATGTGCTGGTGGCAGTTGGTGCGGCAATTTTTGTAGACATGGGTAATCGCCTAGGTGGGCATGAAGGTGCAACCCATATTGTTGCTTATGTAGTCTCTGGTATTGGTTTTTTAGGGGCGGGCGTGATTATGCGGGAAGACGGCAATATCCGTGGCTTAAACACCGCGGCTACGCTTTGGGGTTCTGCCGCTGTGGGCGCATGTGCTGGGGCAGATTTGATATTAGAAGCACTCATGGGTACTTTATTTGTGCTTGCCGCCAATACACTGCTAAGGCCAGTGGTCAACGGCATCAACCGCAAGCCACTTAATTTAGCCTCAGTTGAGGTGACAAATACGGTTTATGTGATCGCTAACAGGAATCGTCAAAAAGAAGTACTGAGCCTAGTTGAAAGTGCCCTCGAGCATAACCACTACCCGATTCGAGATTTATCAGTGCATGCTTTTGGAGAGCACGAGGTAGAAATTGAGGCCATCCTAGCTGCAACTTCAGTAGATAGTGCCAAGCTTGATTTGTTAGTGCAAAATATTGCAGCGTTACCGATTGTTACTCAGGCTTTTTGGAGCCCTAGTACTGTAGATTAGTAGTTTGGAGTCGGATGAGGGTAGAAGAGAGTTCAATCTGCAGGCCGCTTCAACGAGGGAGACAGCCTTACTTTTAGCCCCTTATCTGCCCGTCCCCAAGCACAATATACTTTAATGAAGTTAGCCCCTCTAAGCCTACAGGCCCTCTAGCATGTAGCTTGTCTGTAGAAATTCCAATTTCAGCACCTAAACCATATTCAAAGCCATCGGCAAATCTGGTGGAAGCATTGACCATCACACTGCTGGAATCTACTTCGCGCAAGAACTGGCGCGCTTTGGTGTAGTTTTCGGTCACGATTACTTCTGTGTGTTGGCTTGAATATTGGTTGATGTGGGTAATAGCCTCATCTAAGCCACTGACGACTTTGCATGAAATAATCGCATCTAAATACTCGGTGTAATAGTCTTCTTCGGTGGCTGGCTTGGCTTGTTCAACGAGCGCACAAGTTTCTGCACAGCCTCGAATTTCGATGCCTTTGGCGGTAAGCATTTCAGCTAGTTTTGGCAAAGCGCTAGCCGCAATGCTACGTGCTACGAGCAAAGATTCAGCGGTGTTGCAGGTGCCTAGTCGCTGTGTTTTTGAGTTTTCTAAAATGCGCAGGGCTTTCTCCAGATCAGCTTCGTCATCCACATACACGTGACAGTTGCCATCTAGATGTTTAATGACAGGAATGCGTGCTTCGTTGCTGATGCGCTCGATCAGGCCTTTACCACCGCGTGGCACGATGACATCCACATACTCTTTCATGGTAATCAGTTCGCCCACGGCTGCACGGTCTGTGGTTTCTACCACCAAGACTGCGGCGGCAGGTAGGCCTGCTTTTTCTAGGCCTTCATGCACGAGTTTAGCCAACGCCTGATTGCAATGGATGGCCTCAGAGCCGCCACGCAAAATACAGGCGTTGCCAGATTTAATGCATAGACCAGCGGCATCAATCGTAACGTTTGGGCGTGCCTCGTAAATAATGCCGATTACGCCTAAAGGCACACGCATTTTACCAATCTGGATGCCGCTTGGGCGGTACTTAAAGTCACTCATTTCGCCGATAGGGTCTGGTAAGCTGGCGATCTGCTCTAAGCCTTCTGCCATAGTGGCGATAGATTTTTCGCTTAGGGTGAGTCTATCCAGCATAGCAGGTTCTAAACCGTTTGCTTTGGCGGTTTCTAGATCTTGTCGATTGGCAGCAAGCAACGCGGTTTTCTCACGACGTATGGCTTCTGCAATCAACAACAATGCTTGATTTTTAAGTTTGGTATCGGCTTTGGCCATTGCGCGCGAAGCTTTGCGGGCTTCTACGCCTAAGTTTTTCATGTATTGTTGGATATTCATTTTGTAATTCTACCTTGTTTTGGCTTTAATACAGGGCTTTAGCTTAATTAGCCAATTCTAGTTTGATCAGCGAGACCTAGCTTTAATGCGTGCCAGCCCAAAACACAGCCGCGAAATTTCTAGCCACGCGTCGCCATGGAGGAAACCTTTCACTGTTTTATCAATTTCTGCCAGCTTGGCATGTGCCGCTTCTAACTGTTTCAGGCTTAAACGCGCAATCGCCCGTTTGGCAAGAGTTTGTTTCTCACCAAATATTTTGGCATTGGTCATAGCACTATTAAGCGCTTCGCCACGCGCTTCGGCCTGTTTGACTTTAACCAGAGGTTTTAGTGCCCAAAGCAGTGGATTCATCACCACAATGGGTTGTATTCCTTCATCTTGCAGACCTTGCAAAATGCGTACGGTACGCGGTAAATCGCCGAGTAGCACGGCATCGCTTAATTGGCTGGGATCGAAGCGCGATACGTTTAAAATGGCAGCGCGCACATCATCAGCCTTTAATTCGCCCGCAGGGTACAGTAGGCCGAGTTTTTGTATCTCCTGATGGGCTGCCAGTAAATTACCTTCAACTTGGTGCGCGATAAAGGCGAGCGTATCACTGTCGGTATGTTGCTGTTGCTGGGCAAGGCGCTGTGAAATCCAGTTAGGTAGTTGTGCAGGGGCCACTTCTTTCATTTCAATCAATACGCCAGCACTTTCCAGCGCCATAAACCACGCACTTTTCTGCTCACGCCAATCTAACTCAGGCAAAATCACCAGTACGATGGTATCAGGCATACCTGCTTCAGCCAGCACTTGCAAGGCTTTGCTGCCCTCGATGCCGGGTTTACCTGAAGGGATATTGATTTCTAATAATCGTAAAGTGGCAAACAGTGAAAGCGCCTGCCCAAAAGCGGCGAGTTGTTGCCAGTTGAAATTGCGCTCTACCGTAAGGCTTTCGCGCTCGCTTACCCCCTGTGCGCGAGCGGCGGCGCGAATCGCATCCAGACTTTCGCGATGGGCTAGGTATTCATCACCCGAGAGGATATAAAGCGGTTTAACGCCTTGGCTTAAGTGTTGGCTAAGTTGAGCAGGGGTAAGCCGCATTGCTTATGGGTTGGCGCTGGCTTTTGGTTTTTGTGCGACTAAACGGCGCATGATTTCGCGCACCGCGTCTTGGCGCATATCTTCGTAGAGATATTGCTCTTCATACTGTTTAGCAAGTAACTCTGCATCGGTGTATGAGAAGTCACGTCGACCTTCAATGGTCTGTACTTCGCCCCACAATGGTGTGCTTGGGTCACGCAAACGGTACTGGGCGCGATAAAATAATTCGTACTCTCGCACCGTACCTGTGCCGCCGCTCAAGGACAGGATGCGCTTTTCAGTACCATCGCTAATCATTTCCATCAACAAATCCGCTTTTTCAGGTTTATCCACCACGGTAATGCCATTAACTTTGAGCGACTTGTTCAGCGCTTTTGAAATAGTCAATTGCGGGCCTTGGATATACAGGGTTTTGAATGACAGATCGGCCAAGCCGCGCAACTCAAAGCCACAAGCAGCAAGGCTAAGCGTCAATATCACCAGCCAGACCTGCATAAAGCGGAAAGTTTTCATGTATTTTTTATCCCACCACTACGTTGACAAGTTTATTTGGAACCACAATGATTTTACGCACGCTTGCACCATCTTCCAAAAACTTTTGCACAAAGTGCTGTGCAACGGCAAGCTGTTCGATGGATTCTTTGCTCGCTGTGCTACCCACCATAATCGTGCCGCGTAGCTTGCCATTCACTTGTACGGCAAGCTCAAACTCATCCTGCACCATTGCAGCTTCAACAGGCTCAGGCCAAGCGGCTTTAAGAATGTCTTCACCGTAGCCAAGCTCTTTCCACAAAGTTTGGGCAATGTGTGGGGCGATAGGGGAGAGCATGCGCAGCAAGATTGAAAGACCCTCATGCGCTACGGCTTGCCAGTCTTGCTCGGCTTCTTTTTGTATTTTCTCTAAGGCGTTGAGCATTTTCATGCAGCCAGAAGCCACCGTGTTAAATTGCTGTTTGTTCAGGTCGTGGCTACCTTGCTTGAGCGCCACATGAATTTCGCGCCTTGCACTTGCTAAACTGCTAGTTAATTTGCTTGGTAATTCCGAACGAGCTTCAGAACTTAAAGCATAACCAAAATTCCAGACACGTTTCAAAAAGCGGTGTGAGCCTTCAACGCTGCTATCAGACCATTCCAGCGTTTGCTCTGGTGGCGCTGCAAACATCATATAAAAGCGCGCGGTATCTGCGCCATAAGTCTCAATTAAGGATTGCGGATCAACGCCGTTACGTTTGGATTTAGACATGGTGCCCATGCCTTGAAAGTCCACAGGTAACCCATCTTTAAGTGCCTTTGCGCCTATAGTTTTGCCGCCTTCATCGTGCACGAGTTCAACTTCTTCTGGGGCAAAATACTCAATGCCACCCTTGTCTGTGCGGCGTGAGAAAATGTGATTGAGCACCATACCTTGTGTCAGTAAGTTGGCAAACGGCTCGTCATAGTTCACTAAACCTAAGTCGCGCATTACCTTGCTCCAAAAGCGAGAGTAAAGCAGATGCAAAATCGCGTGTTCAATACCGCCAATATATTGATCAACAGGCATCCAATAGTTGGTTTGCTCATCCACCATCGCATCCGTTTTAAAGCTGCTTGCATAGCGTGAGTAATACCAGCTGGAATCGACAAAGGTATCCATGGTGTCAGTTTCGCGCTTGGCAGGCTTGCCGCATTTGGGACAGGCGCAATTGACAAAACTCTCTAATTTATTCAATGGGTTGCCAGAGCCATCTGGCACGCAGTCTTCTGGCAATTTTACTGGTAATTGGTCGTCTGGTACGGGCACATCACCGCAGCTATCACAGTGGATAATGGGGATAGGGCAGCCCCAATAGCGTTGACGTGAAACGCCCCAATCGCGTAAACGCCAGTTGATTTGTTTGTCGCCTAAGTTTTTAGTATTAAGGTCAGCAGCGATGGCATTTACGGCAGCTTCATAACTTAGATCGTTGTATTGGTTGGAGTTGACACATACACCTTTCATCTTGTCACCATACCACTCTTGCCAAGCAGCATCTGAAAAGGTCTCATCGCCAACGCTGATCACCTGTTTAATCGGCAAGTTGTATTTCTTCGCAAACCCAAAGTCTCGCTCATCATGGGCAGGCACAGCCATTACTGCACCTTCGCCATAGGTCATCAACACATAGTTGCCTACCCAAACTGGTACTTGCTCACAAGTGAGCGGGTGCGTGACAAATAAGCCAGTGTCCATGCCTTCTTTTTCCATGGTCGCTATATCAGCTTCCATCACCGAACCTTGCTTACACTTCTCAATAAAGGCCTGCAACTCAGGTTTATTTTGTGCAGCTAAAGTGGCGAGTGGGTGTTCCGCGGCGACTGCACAGAAAGTCACGCCCATAATCGTATCGGCGCGGGTGGTAAATACCCATAACTTGCCGTCATCAATCAGTGCGCCACTGCTGTCTTTAATATCGTGGGTAAAGGCAAAACGTACACCTACGCTTTTGCCTATCCAGTTGGCTTGCATGGTTTTTACACGCTCAGGCCAGCCAGGCAACTTATCCAGATCATCTAATAGTTGTTGCGCGTAGCCCGTGATATTGAAGTAATAGCCTGGAATCTCGCGTTTTTCAACCAAGGCGCCAGTACGCCAGCCGCGTCCATCTATCACTTGCTCATTTGCCAATACGGTTTGATCAACAGGATCCCAATTCACTACTTGGGTTTTTTTATAGGCAATGCCTTTTTCTAGCATGCGTAAAAATAACCATTGGTTCCATTTGTAGTATTCAGGCTGGCAAGTTGCCAATTCGCGCGACCAGTCAATAGCAAAGCCGAGAGACTTTAATTGCTTGCGCATATAAGCAATATTCTCAAACGTCCACTTTGCAGGCGGCACATTGTTTTGTATTGCTGCGTTTTCCGCAGGTAGGCCGAAAGCATCCCAGCCCATAGGTTGTAATACGTTAAAGCCTTTCATGTGGTGGTAACGGCTTAGTACATCGCCTATGGTGTAGTTGCGCACGTGCCCCATATGCAGCTTGCCGCTAGGGTAGGGAAACATGGAAAGACAGTAGTATTTTGGCTTGTCTGAAGTTGCTTCAGCTTTAAATGATTGCTGATTATCCCAAGCTTGTTGGGCGGCTAACTCGATTTCACGGAAAGGGTATTGCTGTTGCATGAGGCTAAATTTCTATAGTTAGGAATATCCGAAATTATACCTTGAAGCGAGTGGATTTGCCTGCTTCGTTGCAGGCTCGCATCGGTAGTGTTTGCTTGTGGTAAAATCCTCATAATTCAAACACTAGAGATTTCCCATGTCTGGCAATACCTTCGGTACTTTATTTACGCTTACTTCATTTGGTGAATCACACGGCCCAGCCATTGGTGGCGTGGTTGATGGATGCCCACCAGGTTTGGAACTGAGTGCAGAAGACTTACAGATTGACTTAGATCGTCGTAAACCTGGTACCTCGCGCCATGTTACACAGCGTAATGAGGCCGATATGGTGGAGATACTCTCCGGCGTGTTTGAAGGCAAAACGACAGGTGCGCCAATTGGGTTGCTCATACGCAATACCGATCAACGTAGCCAAGATTACAGCAAAATAATGAATACCTTCCGCCCTGGGCATGCGGATTACACCTATGAGCAAAAGTACGGCATACGCGATTACCGTGGTGGTGGTCGCTCCAGCGCGCGCGAAACCGCAGTGCGTGTAGCAGCGGGTGCGATTGCCAAAAAATGGCTCAAGCAAAAATACGGGATTGTGATTCGCGGCTATCTCAGCCAACTAGGCGAGATTGAGATTCCATTTGCAAGTTGGGATTGTCTCAGTGACCCTGAAAACAAGCTATTCTCCCCCAATATGGAAATCATGCCTAAGCTAGAGGCTTATTTGGATGAGATACGCTCACAGCGTGATTCCGTTGGCGCCAAAATTACCGTAGTGGCAGAGCACGTGCCAGTCGGTCTGGGTGAGCCGATTTTTGATCGATTAGATGCAGAAATTGCCTACGCCATGATGGGCATTAATGCAGTCAAAGGTGTGGAAATTGGTGAAGGTTTTGCCTCAGTTGCCCAAAGAGGTAGCCTGCATTCTGATGAGCTTACGCCACAGGGCTTTGCTACCAATCATGCTGGCGGTATTTTAGGTGGTATCTCCAGTGGGCAAAATATAGTGGTGAATGTTGCGTTTAAGCCGACATCCAGTATTCCACAAGAGCGCAACTCGATTGATAAAACAGGCGATGCGGTGATGATGCAAACCACAGGCCGTCACGACCCATGCGTAGGTATCCGCGCTACCCCGATTGTGGAGGCGATGTTGGCCTTGGTGTTGGTAGATCATGCCTTGCGCCACCGTGGTCAGAATGCGGATGTGGTAAGTGGTACGCCTAGAATTTAGTTGGATTTTCCCTAGCACTCGGCTGAGTGCTAGGCTTGTATTTGTCCTTGCCTAAATATAAAAGATTACTGGCCTTAATTTGACCCATTCCCTACACGCCAATCTCTCCCGCTTTTACTTTATCTACTACTTCTTTGTCGGTGCCTTCGTACCGTATTGGGGGCTGTATTTGCAATCTGAGCAATTCTCGGCGGCGGATATTGGTATTCTGATGTCCTTGTTTCAAATCAGCCGAATTTTTGCACCTAATTTTTGGGGGTGGTTGGCCGATCACACTAAAAAACGTGTGGTTTGGATACGCTTAACCGCATTACTTGGTTTGCTTGGTTTTACTGCGGTATTCTGGGCACACGGTTTCTTCTGGCTGTTTTGTGTAATGGCGGCTTTGAGCTTGTTTACCAGTTCCACCTTGCCGCTTTCAGAGTCGCTCACTTTAGCGCATTTGGCAACGACTGACGGGCACTATAGCCGAATCCGCATGTGGGGCTCGCTAGGCTTTATTGTGGCGTCGGTGGTGTTGGGGTTTGTGATTGATCTCGCTGGTATTAAAAGCCTGCTGTGGTTTCTACTTGCGGTACAAATTACGTTGTTTCTGCTTACTTTTAAATTGCCCGAGGCCAAAATCGCGCCGCATGAACATGACCATTTCTCCGTTTGGCAAATTATTAAGCAGCCTACAGTAATCGCTTTGTTGATTGGTTGCTCATGCATGGTGACCGCGCATGGTGTGTTGTATAACTTTTACTCGATTTATCTTTCCAGCCACGGTTATAGCAAAAGCACCATAGGGCTGCTGTGGGCAGTGGGTGTGATCTGCGAAATTGGTATTTTTATGCTGATGCCTAAAATTATGCAGCGCTTGAGTTTGAAAAATATCCTGCTGATTAGCCTGATATTGGCGGTGATACGTTTTAGTTTGATTGGTGTGGCGGTAGACAGCATGCTGTTACTCGTGATTGCCCAAACGCTACATGCCGCGACCTTTGGTAGCTTTCATGCCGCCTCGGTAGAAGTGGTCGCCCAGTTTTTTAATGGTAGGCATCAAGCTAAAGGGCAGGCGCTGTATAACAGTGTGGCATACGGCGTGGGTGGCACCATCGGTGGCGTGCTGGGCGGTTATGCGTTGCAATACTGGGGCGGTGCAATGACGTTTTCACTCGCTGCAATTTTTCCGCTAATAGGTTTTGTGGTTATTTTGCTTGGTTTAAAACTCAATAAAATGTCGCAAACTGGTGGTATGTTTGGTTAAATTTTAAGCGGAGAGTTTTGCTCGAAGTGATTTTAGCTAGAAAAGCTTACGCTGCTGTCATTCCCGCGAAAGCGGGAATCCATTTCAATTAGTCATTTAGGTGGATCCCCGCCTTCGCGAGGATGACGAAAACTGGTGGTTTTGTTAAAAAAATTACCACTTTCTGATTCGTGCAAAAACCTCAAGCCGTCAATTTCGCGACTATTTTTCGTGAGATCGGTGTAATCAGAAAGATAGAAGGAAACGCAATAGGCCACGCAGTTAGAAATGCATGTAACCAGCGTGTGAAAAAGCCAGTGTTAAAGCCCGTCAGCTTGTAAGTCACAATCCCTGTCATCAGCGTTGCCATGAGCAATGAGGTAATGAGCGCAAACAGTAAGGTGCTATATTTTTTATTGATTCTCATAGAATGTCTTTTTTGATTATATTTAAAACCACGATTTAAGGGTGGTTTTCTTTAATTTTGTTCTGCAGTTTTTAAAGAGAAGCGCTTCATCGGAATAGAGGCAAAAGTAACCGCACCGATAACCAGCAAGCCACCCAATATTTGATGCATCGTTGGCGCGATCCCTTGAGTTGCATTGATGCCCATAGACGCTACTGGAATCAAATTCATAAAGATAGCGGCTTGCGATGCCCCAATGTTTACAATGCTGGCATTCCAGAACAAATAAGCCAACACGCCACCTCCCAAGGACATCATCAGCAAGGCCCCGCTAGCGTGAGCACTTGGCATGATGAACTCTTTGCCGCTGAGCATCGTTAAGCAACTGAGTACAATGGCTCCCACCGTCATAATCGCCGCAGTATTGGCTATTCCGCTAACATCTTGAGGCATGATCTTTTTAGTGTAAACATTATAGAACGCCCAACAAACGCTGGCAGCTAAAATCAATAAGTCTCCTCTAGCAATATGTAATTGAGCGCCACCACCTAACACCACAATCCCTACACCAAGAACACCGATAGGAAAGGCCCATAGTTGCTGCTTGCTGATGGCCTGCTTTAGTACAAAATAGGCAATCAGGCTGGTAAGCAAGGGGTTCAGCGCCATAATCAGGGCGCCATTGGCCGCAGAAGTCGTTTGCATACCAAGAAAAAAGAATACATTAAAACCGACAGCGCCCATTAAGCTTAATTTGATATAAGTTTTGAAATGCCGTTTAGGGATAGATAACCCCATATACCAAGCAATACCCAGCATCACAGCTGCCGAAATTAAAAATCTTAAGCATGCTGCCTCTAATGGCGGTAACTCAGCCGTGACAGGTTTGGAAAGATTAAAATTGGCACCCCACAAAATAGCGGAGAGCACGGCTAACATATAGTTTTTTAACATTTTTTTAGTTTCTATGGGTTTATTTAAACGTTTAGCTATTCAAAGCCCTCAAGCACAATTTTTCCGATGCTGGTACCGCTCTCCAGCATGGCATGCGCTTGTTTTAGGTGATGCGCATTAATGGCGCCAAAGTGATGATTCACAGTGGATTGAATTAAGCCTTTATCTACCAAATGCGCAATTTCGTTTAAAGTTTCGTGTTGTTTAATCATATCTGCTGTTTTAAACAGTGAGCGGGTAAACATCAGCTCCCAGTGCAGTGAAACGCTTTTGCGCTTTAGCTGCCTAAAATCAAAAAGTTCTGGGTCATCAATTAACGCGAACTTGCCCTGTGGTTTGATGGCTTTCACAATCTCATCAAAGTGCTGGTCAGTGTTGGTTAGACTAATAATGTAATCTACCTCTGGACAACCTAAGGCTGCTAATTGTTGCGAGATAGGTTGGTGATGGTTGATTACATCATGCGCGCCTAATTTCTTGAGCCAAGCGATGCTTTCAGCGCGTGAAGCCGTACCAATCACGCGTAGGTCAGTCAGCTGAGCCGCCAGCTGCACTAAAATTGACCCCACGCCACCAGCTGCGCCGATGACCAATAGGGACGCTTGCTCAAGCCCTGCACCAGACTGTGCTTTGGGGGGAATGGCGAGCCGATCAAACAGCAACTCATAAGCGGTCAGTGCAGTAAGCGGCAGAGCGGCTGCGGTAGCAAAGTCCAGACTTTTTGGCTTTAGCCCGACGATGCGTTCATCCACCAATTGTAATTGGCTGTTGCAGCCAGCTCTTGAAATATCGCCCGCATACCAAACTTCATCACCCACTTTAAATAGGCTCACTTGGCTACCTACTGCAACCACCACCCCAGTAGCATCCCAGCCTAGCACCTTGGCATTGCCAGTAGGCGGTGCGGAGTTGCGTCTAACTTTAGTGTCGACTGGGTTAACTGCTATCGCTTTTATTTCAATCAATAAATCGTGCTCCAGAGGTTGGGGCGTTGGCAGTTCAATATCGACCAACGCATCTTCGGCAGTAATGGCTTGACTGGTGTAGTAGGCGACAGCTTTCATTTTTGATTCCTTAATGCATGGGGTGTGATAGTTTAGCGTAAACCGCCAGTGATAAATAAAGTCTCACCCGTAATCCAGGCAGAATCTTGTGAGGCAAAAAATACCACCGCTGGAGAAATGTCTTCGGGCTGGCCGATACGTCCCAATGGAGTAATAGATGCCATATGTGCGCTATTTTGAATAAAGCCAGTTTCATGCAAACCTTCGGTTTCCACCATCCCTGGGTTGATTGAGTTGACGCGAATTTTACGTGCTGCCAATTCCTTGGCTAAACTGCGGGTAATGGAATCTACAGCGCCTTTGGTCGAGCTGTACACAGATAAATCAGGAATACCCAAAGAGCTTACCACCGAACTGATATTGATAATGCTGCCGCCTGCTGCATTAAAGTGTTTTACAGCCTCTTGTGTGGTTAACAGCAAGCCAAGCACATTTAAATCAATTTGTTGGTGAAAGTTATCTGCAGTAATTTCTGCCAGTGGGGCAGGTTGGTAAATGCCCGCATTATTGACCAGCACATCAATTGCGCCAAATGCGTTCTTGGTTGCTGTAAACAAGCGCACAATGTCTTCTTGGTTTGAAACATCCGCTTTAACTGCAATGGCTTTGCCGCCAGCGCGTACAATTTCTGCAACAACGCTTTCTGCTGCCGTTTGGCTTTTTGCATAGTTCACTACAACTGCAGCACCTTCGGCCGCTAAATGTTTTGCTGTGCTAGCACCTATGCCTTTTGATGCGCCTGTAACGACAGCGACTTTACCTGCTAACTTCTGACTCATGATATTACTCCTTGACTGTTAAATGTTTGTTAAGTGAGTGCAGTATATTGTTATGTTTATTTAAGATAAATAAGCTATTATTAGAAATACTGTTCAGTTTTATTGGATAATTAAGATGGATAGATTCGATACTATGCTCGCTTTTACGCGGGTGGTTGAGCTTAAAAGCTTTACGCAAGCAGCGGCTTCTTTAAACATGCCTAAAGCCACATTGTCGGCGCAGGTGGTCGCTTTAGAGAAAAGGCTCAACGTAAAATTGCTGCATCGCACCACGCGTCAAGTGAGCGCAACCACAGACGGTGCGGCTTATTATGAACATGCTTTACGGCTGCTCAATGATTTAGAGCTTGCTGAGACCTCGCTAATGCAATCGCGTCAAGTGTATCGTGGTCGTTTGCGGGTAGATACTTCGTTGACGATTGCCAAACAAATATTGATTCCGAATTTGCATGACTTTTTAAGTCGCTATCCTGAAATTGAGCTGGAACTAGGTTGCACCGACCGTACGGTAGATTTATTACAAGAGGGTGTTGATTGTGCCATCCGTGGTGGTATGCCAATTGATGAATCGCTGGTGGCGCGTAAGTTGATTGAGACGAGTCCGATTACCTGTGCCAGCCCATCTTATTTAGAGCGTTACGACACACCAAAAACACTGCAGGATTTGGCGGAGCATCATGTGATTCACTCGATCTCAACCAGAACGGGCAAGGTGGTGGGCTTGCGCTATTTGCAAGAGGGTAATCTTGTTAGTTATTCGGGCCGTAGAAAAATTGCCTTGAATGACATCAATGCTTGTTTAGAGGCTACGCTGGCAGGTATGGGGGTGGCGCAGCTTCCTTATATCAGCGCGAGAAAAGAGATTGCCCAAGGAAATCTTATTCGTATATTGCAAGATTTTCCTGCTGAAACCACTGCGGCTTATATCGTATATTTACAAAATCGGCATTTGTCAGCCAATGTGCGCGTGTTTGTAGATTGGGTAGTGGAATTGTTTGCTAAAGAGCAACAAACCTATCACAACACTTGCTGCTATAAGAAGCAGGACGCAAGTGTTGTGTAGTAATTAGCCGAGTGATTATGAGTCGATTCAAAATTTTAGCTTCGGCTCACCTAAAGGTTAGCCTGCACTGAAACTTCGAGTCTTGAACCGTTATTAGACTCTTTTATCTTTCTCAATTAACGCGTAAGCCGAGTGATTATGAATCGATTCAAAGTTCTCTGACTCAACAATAAATTTATCGATACGTTTTTCATCGTTGAGTTTAGCCGCTACGTCGCGCACCATATCTTCGACAAATTTTGGGTTGTCATAAGCGCGTTCAGTGACAAATTTTTCATCAGGGCGTTTGAGTAAGCCGTATAGCTCGCAAGAAGCTTGATCTTCAACCATGCGAATAATTTCTTCAACCCAAATAAAGTCGTTGATCAAGGCGGTGACGGTCACGTGTGAACGTTGATTGTGCGCACCGTAGTCAGAGATTTTTTTCGAGCAAGGGCAAAGGCTAGTCACTGGCACCAGCACTTTAACGGTAATATCAAACTTACCTTTTTTGATCTCGCCAATAAAGCTTACTTCATAATCTAACAAGCTTTGTACGCCTGAAATTGGCGCTGCTTTATTGATAAAGTAGGGGAAACGCATTTCCACATAACCAGATTCGGCTTCAAGGCGCTTAACCATTTCACGCAGAATAGTTTCAAAAGACTCAATCGAAATCTCACGTTCATTCATGTTGAGAATCTCAACAAAGCGCGACATATGCGTACCTTTGAAGTTGTGCGGTAAATGCACATACATATCAAACATCGCCACCGTGTGTTGCACGCCGCCTGTTTTATCTTTGACTTTTACTGGGTGGCGAATCGATTTGATACCGACTTTATCAATAGCCAAATGTCTGACATCAGGGGTATTTTGTACATCCTCGATAGGTGCGTTGTTGTGCAAATCGTTAGCTTTGTTCATGCGTTTTCTCTTTTAATACGTATACTTAATACTTGAGTATACTACTAGGTTAATTTTTTCTCAATTGCGGCAATAATGCCTGTAGCATTCAGACCGCATTCTGCCAACATGGTTTCATGTACGCCGTGCTCGATAAATATATCGGGTAGCCCTAAGCATAATGTTTGTGTGTAGAGGTTATTCGCTTGCATAAACTCCATCACCGCTGCACCCGCACCGCCCATAATGGCATTTTCTTCTACGGTCACTAGCAGTTGGTGTGTTGCGGCTAATTCGCGGATAAGCGCTTCATCAATCGGTTTCACAAAGCGCATATTGGCGACCGTGGCATCTAATTTTTCAGCGGCCGCTATTGCTGGAGTGACCATGCTACCAAAAGCGAGAATGGCAACTTTTTGAATGGCGTTGTTGCTAGCATGGCGGCAGATTTCACCTTTGCCCAGCGCTAGCGCTTTCATGGTTTTTTGCGGTTTTACGCCAGTACCTGAGCCGCGTGGGTAACGCACGGCAGTTGGCCCGTTGTGCTGAAAAGCGGTATACAGCATTTGTCTGCATTCATTTTCATCTGCGGGTGCCATCACCACCATATTGGGGATGCAGCGTAAATAGGTTAAATCAAAGCTACCTGCATGGGTTGGACCATCTGCGCCTACAAGGCCTGCACGATCAATGGCAAATACCACTGGCAAGTTTTGCAGCGCAATATCGTGTATCAATTGGTCATAAGCGCGCTGTAAAAAGGTGGAGTAAATAGCCACGACAGGTTTTAGGCCGTCACACGCTATACCAGCGGCAAAGGTAAGCGCGTGTTGTTCGGCAATGCCTACATCAAAATAGCGGGCAGGGTACTTTTCAGCAAAAGCATTTAAGCCCGAGCCATCACACATGGCAGGGGTGATACCAATTAGGCGCTCATCTTGCTCTGCCATATCAACCAGCCAATCGCTAAACACTTGTGTGTAAGTTTTTTGGCTAGCGGTAGTAACAGATTGCCCATTGCTTGGGTCAAATTTACCTACTCCGTGGAATTTGCCAGGGTTTTGCTCAGCGGGTTCAAAGCCATGTCCTTTTTGCGTAACCACGTGCAAAAACTGCGGCCCTTTAAGTTGGCGGATATTGCTTAACGTAGCGAGTAGCGTGTCTAAATTATGACCATCAATGGGCCCGATATAGTTAAAGCCAAACTCTTCAAATAATGTGCCTGGTGTCATCATGCCTTTGACGTGTTCTTCGGCACGTTTGGCAAACTCCAGCATGGGTGGCATCACGCCTAATACTTTTTCACCAGAACGGCGCACGCTATCATAAAAACGACCTGAAAGCAGCCGTGCCAGATAGTTTTGTAATGCACCTACATTGGGTGAAATCGACATATCGTTGTCGTTAAGCACTACCAATAAATTCGCATCCATTGCACCTGCGTTGTTGAGCGCTTCAAAAGCCATACCAGCCGTCATCGCGCCATCACCAATAATGGCGATTGAGCGCCGCTCAGAGCCACTTAATTTGGCTGCCACTGCCATGCCCAGTGCGGCAGAGATCGAGGTGCTGGAATGGCCTGTGCCAAAGGTATCAAATTCGCTTTCATGGCGACGAGGAAAGCCAGCAATCCCATTAGGTTTGCGTAGCTCGGCCATTGAGGCGCGTCTACCTGTTAAGATTTTATGCGGATAGGTTTGGTGGCCCACATCCCACACCAAACGGTCATCTGGTGTGTTGTAGATGTAATGTAAGGCAATGGTAAGCTCAACCACGCCGAGGTTAGACGATAAGTGGCCACCCGTTTGCGACACGCTATCGAGAATAAAGGTGCGTAGTTGCTCTGCTAGTTCAGGTAACTGTTTGCGATCAAGCTTGCGTAACTCGGTCGGGGAGTGAATAGTGTCAAGTAATGGATACATAAATTCGGTTAAAAGCCACGCTGAGTAATAAATTGCGCCAGTTGTTGCAAGCGTTTAGCTTCATCGCCGTAAGCTGCAAGCGGCTCTATTGCGTGGTTATAGAGTTCTTGTGCCAATTCTTTCGCGCGTGGTAAGCCTAAAATGGTGACATAAGTGGGTTTATTGCTCATGGCATCTTTGCCAGCGGTTTTGCCCAAGGTGGCGGTATCGGCCTCGGTATCTAAAATATCATCTACCACCTGAAATGCCAGCCCGATATTTTGCGCATAGTGGTCAACGGCAGCAATGCGCGCATCCTCTACTCCGCCCACACTATAGCCGCCCAATAAAGCAGCTGCACGGATGAGTGCGCCTGTTTTGTGGATATGCATATGTTCCAGTTCAGTTTGCGTCAACTGTTGGCCTACACTGGCTAAGTCTATTGCTTGACCACCTGCCATGCCGCGTGAGCCACTGGCAAGCGCGAGAATATTCACCATGGCTAGCTGGTGACGCAGGCTAACGCCAGTTTCTGCCGCAGAAATTACCTGAAATGCAAGGGATTGCAACGCATCCCCCACCAGTAACGCTGTCGCATCATCATATTGCTTATGGCATGAGGGCTTGCCACGACGTAAATCATCATCATCCATGCACGGCATATCATCATGCACTAGTGAGTAGGCATGTATCATTTCTACTGCCGCAGCAGCAGCATCTGCCTGAGTTAATTGCTCGGTGGAGGGGTGGGTCTGGCAAAATTCGGCCGCCGCGTAAGCCAGCAAGGCGCGCACGCGTTTACCGCCACCCAAAATGGAATAACGCATCGCTTCATGCAAGCGTTGTGGGGCAATATGAATAGCTGGCAAATAGCTATCTAACACCTCTTCCATACGGGCTTGTATGGACATAGACCATTGCTTGAAATCAGTCATTTAAATGCTTGTCTGTCACTGGTTAGCGTCATCGTTGGTATAAGGTTGTAATTGTTGTGCCTCATTCAAAATACGCACTTGTTGCTCAACGTTATTGAGCGTTTGCTGGCAAAACTGCAATAACGCTGTACCGCGTTTAAAGGCAGAGAGTGATTGCTCAAGTGGTAACTGGTTTGATTCCATCTGGCTAACGATAGATTCTAGTTCTTTGATGGCGGTTTCAAAGCTAGTGCCCGCTATAATGTCCGTTGCGGATTGTTGCAATGCAGATTGGTGATCGCCGAGTGCCATTTCGGCTTGTTGTGTTTTTTTAACCATCCGCTATTTTAACCCATTCGGGTAAAAATACAGCCAAAACGTGCAACATTTAGCGCAGAATTTTGTTTAAAAAATCTCGGATATCGCTAATCTCTTCCATACTCACTGTGTGCGCCATGGGATATTCATGCCAATCCACTTGGTAATCATTTGATTTAAGCGCATTCAAAGAACGCTGTGCGCGACTCATGGGGATAACATTATCCACCGTGCCATGTGCCATAAAAATAGGGATATGTTTATTGGCTGGGCTTGCTTCTGCGGCAAGGGAACTTTCTAATGCTAAATAGGTAGAAAGTGCCAAAATGCCCGCTAATGGTTCGGTGTGGCGCAGCCCTGTTTGTAACGCAATCGCCCCTCCTTGTGAAAAACCTACCAATACAATTTTTTTACTAGGAATGCCGCGTGCTACCTGTTGGGCAATCAGCTCCTCAATTTGCTGCTGCGTTGCACGTATGCCAACTTCATCCTCTTGGCTATTGCCGCCAAAGGCAATAATGTCATACCAGCCAGGCATTTCATAACCATTGTTGGCGGTAATCGGGCGGTGTGGTGCATGCGGTAAAATAAAGCGCGTATTGGGAATTTTAAGCATCTGTACCACAGGCTCAAAATCATGACCATCTGCGCCCAAGCCGTGCAACCAGATCACACTCGCGTGTATCGGCAGGGAAGTTTCTATGACAAGGCTATCAAGGCCTGTATGGCTGTGCATATTTATAATCCTAAAAGTGAACTAGTCTTGCATCTGCCTTGGATGATATTAAAAACCAAGCGCTTAGGCTATACTTTCTTAAAACAATTAAAATTTAGAATTGTATGAAAGCTAGTGATTTTTACGCGAATGCTATTTCTGGTTCTAATGATTAAAATATTCGTACAAAGCTTACTTTAGCCAATAGGGGAGTTAATGCAATTAAAAGTCTTAGGCTGTAGCGGCGGCATAGGCGGCGGGCTGCGCACCACCTCATTTTTGCTCGATGACGATATATTGATCGACGCGGGCACAGGCGTGGGCGATTTATCCATTGTGCAACTGGCTAAAATAGACCATATCTTTATTACCCACTCTCATCTAGACCATATTGCCTATATCCCGCTATTGCTTGATACAGTGATGGAAACACGCAAAAAACCAGTGACGATTTACGCCACGGCAGAGACGCAACAAGCCCTCAAAAAACATCTATTTAACTGGCATATCTGGCCAGATTTTAGCCAAATCCCTAGTGCACACCAGCCTGTTATGCAATATCAAACGATTGAGCTAGGTGAAGTTGTGACTTTAGGCGGGAGACAAATTACTGCACTACCAGCCAATCATGTGGTGCCAGCCGTGGGTTATCAAGTCAACAGCGGACAGGCTAGCTGGGTGTTTACGGGAGATACCACCAGTTGCCCCGAGTTTTGGGTAGCGGCTAATCAAATAGCCAATTTAAAATATTTGATTATCGAAACCTCATATACCAATGCCGAAAGCGCCTTAGCAATGCAATCCAAACACCTATGGCCAACGCAGTTATTGCAAGATTTAACGCAATTACAAGGCGATGCAGAGGTTTATATCACCCATTTAAAACCTGTGGGTGGCGAAGAGATTATGCAGGAAATAACATATGCATGCGAAGCGCAAGACTTGCGTTTTAAACCGCAGACTTTAAAGCAGGGACAGATTTTTAATTTCTAAAAAGTAAATTAGTAGGGCGGAATAGTGAAATGTATTCCGCCGTATGAAGTTCAGCAAGTTGCGTTTTAATGCATGGACCTTAAAAAGTCAAAGGGCAGAATATTCAATATATTCTACCCTCTGAGGTGATGCTGTTCGGCGCATTACACTTTGCTATTACGCCCTACGCTAGCTATTTACAATAGTTTGCAGCCTGACATGTCCCACTTTGAGTCCAAACAATGGCGCTGCCAGCAGCGTTAAGGGCTGGCGTTAATACGAAAGTTTTACCGCCCGCAGCCGTAGTGCCTGTCATAGTAATTACACCATTTACAACTGTCATGCCTGCTGCCAAAGCAGTTGTAGCGGCAGCCGCCGCAGGGATGCCACTTGAGCCAGCATCACATGCCGCCAGAGTTGGGTCTGTGTCTTGATAACACAATGCAACAGCCTGTTTGTACGAGTCGGAAATAGACACAACCTCAGCAAACTTCGCTTTTTTTGTGTAATCACTATAAGCAGGAATCGCAATCGCAGCCAAAATACCGATAATCGCTACTACGATCATTAACTCAATCAGGGTGAAACCTTGTTGATTTTGCATATAATTATCTCACCTTAAAGTGAGGCATGTATCTATACTTTGCTACATGCCTCATAGTTTTATTTGCAATAGTTTGCAGCCTGACATGTCCCACTTTGAGTCCAAACAATGGCGCTGCCAGCAGCGTTAAGGGCTGGTGTTAACACGAACGTTTTACCGCCCGCAGCCGTAGTGCCTGTCATAGTAATTACACCATCTACAACTGTCATGCCTGCTGCCAAAGCAGTTGTAGCGGCAGCTGCTGCAGGGATGCCACTTGAGCCAGCATCACATGCTGCCAAAGTTGGGTCTGTGTCTTGATAACACAATGCGACAGCCTGTTTGTAAGAGTCGGAAATAGATACAACCTCAGCAAACTTCGCTTTTTTTGTGTAATCACTATAGGCAGGAATCGCAATCGCAGCCAAAATACCGATAATCGCTACTACGATCATTAACTCAATCAAGGTAAAACCTTGTTGTACTTTTTTCATTTGCATATTCATCTTTGTTTCCTTTTTAAAAAATTAAAACCCTTAAGATTTGTTTCAAAAAATATTTATCCATTCGGGCAAAACCATTTTTAGTTGCTTGAAATACATTTGCTTGCCTAGTGAGTGCATAGTAGCGCGGTGCATTAAAATTGCGCAGTATTGTGTGAATCTGCGTAAGGCGCTTTGACAAAAATTGTCATAGTGATTAAGAGCTGTTTTAGTTTGACGGTAGTTTTATTTTTGTATATACTTTTTGTATATTTTAAAAGGAGTATTAATAATGACCACTGCGCGCGTTTTTCAATCTGGCAATAGTCAAGCAGTTAGGTTGCCTAAAGAGTTTAGGTTTAATAGTAAAGATGTTGAGATTTTTCAGCGGGGGGATGAGGTGGTGTTACGCGAAAAGCGCTATACACCTGCCGATGCGCTACTTATTTTTGCTGGGTTTCCCGCTGACTTTATGAGTGAACCAAGGGAAGATAGTGAGCCGCAAGTGCGTGAGGGGCTTTAGGTTTATATGCCTAACTACCTGCTTGATACTAACATTTGTATATACCTAACTAAGCAACAACACCCAAAACTGGTACAGCGTTTTGCCACATTAAAGGAAAATGAGGTGGCAATGTCTGTAGTGACTTATGGTGAGTTACAGTTTGGTGCAGAAAAAAGTCAACAGCGTCTATTGGTGCAGCAATCGTTAGAAAAATTACGTTTGGTAATACCCGTAATGAGTATGGGGCTGGAAGCTAGTTTGCATTACGGAGAAATTCGAGCCCATTTACAGAAGTTAGGGCTACCCATAGGAAATAATGACTGTTGGATAGCCGCTCATGCGCGTGCAGAGGGGCTGGTATTGGTGACTAATAATCTACGTGAGTTTGAGCGAGTCCCAGATTTAAAGCTGGAAAACTGGGTGGAGTGATGTGAGCGTTCTGGTGATAGGTATTAGCTTAACGTCTCTTTAATAAGTTGGTACTTTGGGATCCAAGTTTAATAAAAAAGCCCCTTGCGGGGCTGGTAAAAAATCTTTTTCAGATTTTGTCTGTTGGTTTAGTTGGTTGCAGCTGGTTTATTTGAAGCCAGCCCATGAGAACCACTTTTGCCAAAAAGATTTTTTGCTTGTTACTTTTTTGATGGATTTTCCGCTACCGCTTTGAGGTTAGCTAAACCTGGATCAAAGAAGTCGTTGATGGCCTTAGTTGCGGCTTCGTCGTTTTGTTCAGGTTTTGGGATATTGGATGAGTCTGCACGGGTGTAGCTACCTTTAACCGTCACTGTTGATTCGCCAGCGCCTGGGCCTGCAGTCACAGTAATCGCTGGGTAGAAGTTAGCAAGTTGTAACGTACTTTTTTCTAGTACGTATTCGTACTTCAGTTTCATGCCAGCATCATCTGCATTACGTAGTTTTTCGTACATAGTGCCGCCACCTTTGAGTTTAACGGTACGATAAGTTGCGTCATCACCGTTTTCATCTTTTTTAGTTTCTAGCGTGGTCGATTCTACATTTGGGTGCCAAGCTTGCTCGTTACCAAAATCTTTAACCAACGCCCATACGGTTGCTGGCGCCGCTTTGATAGTGACGGTTTTTTCAAATCTTAATGCAGCCGCGCCGTGCGCAGATGCGGTAAGTGGTAGTAGAGGCAATGCAGCGAGGGCGATAAAAGCTAGTATTTTTTTCATTGAGGTTCTCCAGTAAGTACAACATTAAAACTTTGTAGCGGTAAAAAATAGTGCATCTAAAAAATGACACGTGACTTTACCTAAAAAAATAACATTTTGCGACAAATTCGTGCGGTTTTTTACAAAGTAACTCGATTTATGGTGATGTGTGAAAGATTTTTCTCCTCCTAAATTCATATGAGACTATTTAACGAACCAGATAATATGGATTTTTCTAACAAAATCATCAATTTTCGTCATTCCCGCGAAAGCGGGAATCCAATTTAATTAAGTAGGTAGATGGATCCCCGCTTTCGCGGGAATGACGGGTTTGTGATTTTAACCATATGAAATTACTTCGTATAAAAGTCTCATTTCCAATAGTTATTGTGCTTCGTAAATAAAGCGCCCAAACGAGCGGCAAAGTTTACTGCTAGCTATGGTGTTGATCACTTTATTCGTTTTAGCATCAATCACGGACACATTATCTGTGCCCCAGTTGGCGACCAATATGTGATTGGTAGCACGGTCATAATCAATGCCCTCAGGAAACTCGCCTACGGCGATGGTGGCGACGGTTTTTTTAGTTTGGGCATCAATCACAGAAATGTTGTCAGCATGGTTGTTGGTAACGTATATCCATTGCCCATCAGGGCTTATCGTTACACCGTAGGGATGCTGTCCAGTTTTAACGGTTTCGGTACTAAAGGTTTTGGTTTCGGGGTTCAAGCTGCTAGTGTCAACCAGTGTGAGTGTATTGCTGACTACGTTTACTACATATAAAGTTTTATTATCTGGTCCCAATGTCAGGGCAAATGGGTGTAAGCCAACGGGAATTTTGGTGACTTGCTTAAGCGTCTTGGTGTCTACCACGGTAACATCGTTGCTATCACGGTTAGCGATAAATAATTGATGGTCATCTTTACTGACCACCATCCCAGACGGGGTTTTGCCCGAGTTAAATGCGCGCTGATTTTTGGGGTGACTAGTGTCGATTGCCAGTACTTGTTCGCCTTCCCAGTCGGCTGCGTACAGGGTTTTTCCATCATGCGAGATTGCAATGCCAACAGGTTGTATTTTGACGGGGATAACCTCGACCACTTGATTAGTTTTGCTGTCGATAACCGAGATGGTTTGGCTATTGGCATTGGAGATATAGACGCGCTGTGTTTTGTGTGACAGTGCTACCCCTACAGGGGCTTTGTCAACAGGGATATTGGCGACGATTTTTGAAGATTCCACCTCAATCACCGAAACTGTATTACTGCCTTGATTGGTAATGTAAGCAAAGCTATTCGCTTGCGCGAGGCCACTTAATGTAATGCCGATAAGGCTTAATAGGATGCGTGTCAGTGTCAAAATGATTGCTTATGTTGTTAGTTAATATTTAATTATATTATGTTAGAAAACGCTTGCTGGTGGTTTACGGTTGACCTTGTATTCATTAAAGCGTGTATTAGGCACAGCTAAAAATATATCCAAAATGGATTTTCTATGGATTTTCAGTGAGTTGCAATGGATTAATTAAATCTCATGTAAGCATTGCTTTCAATCTCACGCGAAATATGAAAAAATACGGTAAATTATTAAGGTTATTTTGTCATGATCGATCGCGATGGATTTCGACCGAATGTTGGCATTATTATATGCAATGCTAACAATCAGGTGTTTTGGGGTAAGCGCATCCGCGAACACTCTTGGCAGTTCCCGCAAGGCGGTATCAAGCAGGGTGAGAGCCCTGAGCAGGCGATGTACCGGGAGCTGATGGAAGAGGTTGGTTTAAAGCCGGAGCACGTTAAAATTTTGGGCCGTACACGCGATTGGTTGCGTTATGAAGTGCCCAATAATTGGATTAAACGTGAGTGGCGCGGCAGTTACAAGGGGCAAAAACAAATTTGGTTTTTGCTGCGTATGGTTGGGCGTGATTGTGATGTGTCGTTGCGTGCAAGCTCACACCCTGAGTTTGATGCTTGGCGCTGGAATGATTATTGGGTACCGCTTGACAGTGTGATTGAGTTTAAGCGTGAGGTTTATAAGCTTGCGCTCAATGAGCTGGTTGTGCACTTAAACCATGATAAGCAACATCGCCGTCAATCGCTAGAAGTCATTTCAGAGACGGTTATCACGGAGACTGTGATTGAGGAGTCTGTCAGCGTTACGGCAACTTTAACTCCTAGAACAGCGGCTTAAGGCAGCCGCTTAAGCCGCGTTGCCCATCATCTCACCAAGTTTGATGGGCTTTTCAGTTTTCCATAATTCATTAAATGACAGCGTGTTTTTGGGGAATAGCATGACCACAGTAGACCCCAGCAAAAAACGCCCCATTTCTTCGCCTTGCTTGAGTGAAATATTTTTCTCGCGATAATCCCAGATACGCACTTTTTTACTACGCGGTGGGTTGATAATGCCGTGCCATACGGTCGCCATGCTACCGACTATGGTTGCACCCACTAACACCAGTACAAATTTTCCAAATGTTGCTTCAAACTCGCATATCACACGCTCATTGCGCGCAAATAGGTTAGGCACGCCTTGTGCAGTGCTTGGGTTCACTGAGAATAAATCTCCTGGTACATAAGTCATGCGCAGTAGTTTGCCATCACAAGGCATATGAATGCGATGATAATCTCTAGGGCTTAGGTAAAGGGTCGCAAAGTGGCCGTTTAGATACTGTGCCGCTGCAGCACTATCGCCAGCTAATAAGGTGCTGCTTGAGTAGCGATGCCCTTTGGCTTGAAAAATTTGGTCGTTTTCAATATTGCCGAATTGGCTAATTGCGCCATCCACAGGGCAAATAAAAACAGCTTGTGCGAGTGGCCTTGCCCCTTGTTGTAGTGGGCGGGTGAAAAAATCGTTAAACGTGGCGTAGTGCTCAATATTGGGCTCTGCCGCCTCAGCCATATTGACTTGGTAGCGTTTTACAAACCAGCTTATGACGGCTGTTGTCAACTTACCAGCTTTTGCGCTTGCCAACTTGCCAGCCAGCACTGTGACGGCTTGTTTAGGTAGGGCGTATTGCAGTAAAACTTTAATTTCTGGCATTGGTGATTAGATGTTGCGAATAATGACAAATTTAGACAAACCGAATAGGTTGACTGAGGTGGATTGCTCAATCTGCCAAGGTTGGTTGAGTACGTATTGTTGGTAAGAAAATTCTGAGCGGAAACCGATCTTTTTGGCGAGCTTTTCAACTAACTTTTCAAATAACCACCAGAATCCGCTGCCTGAAAAGTGATTCAAGATGTAGATAGTGCCATTTTTCTTACAGACACGGCGGGCTTCATCAATGATTCTTTGCGGATGCGGCGTGACTGATAAAACATAGGGTAACACCACACTGTCAAAACTTTCATTAGCAAAAGTGAGCTTTTCGCCATCCATTCTATGTAGTTGTATATCGTGGTCGGACAGTTTTTTTGCACGCTGGCGCGCGACAATCAGCATGTCTTCACTGAAATCAATGCCTGTGACTTTGCTGGTTACGGGGTAGTGTTTTAGTAGCATGCCTGTGCCAACGCCCATTTCAAGCACGGTGTCAGGCGGAGATTGCTTTAATACTTTGGCGAGGGCGCGCCTGCCAGGTTCTAAAATTGCACCAAAAGTAAAATAGTAGATACGCGCATGAATATGATAAGCCTTTTTAATGTCGTCAAAGGTGACTTCATCGCTTGCCAAGTTTTCTTTTGTGACGCTTTGTTGTTGTGTATTCATGGCGCTCTAATAGTAAAGTGAGATATGTACACGAAGTGATTTAATATAGCAAAGTTACAAGGTTGTCATCCTCGCGCAAGCGGGGATCCATCTAATTGTTTGATTAAAATGGATTCCCGCTTTTACGGGAATGGCGAACTGTGATGGTTTTGTTAGATAAATCGTTATTATCTGGTTCGTGCAAGAATCTCAAACTGTAATAAAAAGGGTATAACATTTTGTGTTATACCCTAAACTTGTTTTAAATTACAACAGAGATACAAACAAATTAGTTTTTGCTTTGATCTACCAATTTATTTTTAGCGATCCAAGGCATCATAGAACGTAATTTACCACCTACTTGCTCAATTGGGTGGGCAGCATTTAAACGACGACGTGCTGTCATTTCTGGGTAGTTAGTGCGGCCTTCTAAGATGAATTTTTTAGCGTATTCGCCGTTTTGAATGTTGGCTAAAGCTTCTTTCATCGCCCAACGTGATTCATCATTAATCACTTTAGGACCTGTTACGTATTCGCCGTATTCAGCATTATTTGAGATTGAGTAGTTCATGTTGGCAATGCCGCCTTCGTACATCAAGTCTACAATCAATTTTAATTCGTGCAAGCACTCAAAGTAGGCCATTTCTGGCGCGTAACCAGCTTCCACCAATGTTTCAAAGCCAGCTTTTACCAACTCAACAGCGCCACCACACAATACTGCTTGTTCGCCGAATAAGTCAGTTTCAGTTTCTTCACGGAAATCAGTTTCAATTACGCCGCCTTTAGTGCCGCCGTTAGCTGCAGCATAGGATAACGCGATGTCTTTTGCTTTGCCACTAGCATCTTGGTAAACCGCGATCAATGAAGGTACGCCGCCGCCTTTAAGGTATTCTGAACGTACGGTGTGGCCTGGGCCTTTTGGCGCGATCATAATTACGTCTAAGTCTTTGTTTGGCACGATTTGGTTATAGTGAATGTTAAAACCGTGTGCAAATGCTAACGCAGCGCCTTTTTTCAAGTTTGGGGCAACTTCGGCGTGGTAAATTTCTGCCATGTTTTCATCTGGCAATAAAATCATCACTAGGTCAGCGCCTTTTACTGCTTTGCTAATTTCTTCTACGTTGTGGCCTGCTTTTTCAGCTTTTGCGTATGAAGCGCCGCCTTTACGTGCGCCAACAGTCACTTTAACGCCAGAATCTTTTAAGTTTTGTGCGTGTGCGTGGCCTTGTGAACCGTAACCAACGATGGTTACTTTTAATTTTTTGATGATGGAAAGGTCAGCATCTTTATCGTAATAAACTTTCATTTTTCTTCCTCTATATAACTAATTAAATTTTAAGAATTCTGTCGCCACGGCCGATGCCAGAAGCGCCTGTACGTACTGTTTCTAAAATCACTGTTTTATCCAGTGCTTCTAGAAATGCGTCTAATTTAGAGCCTGAGCCCGTGAGCTCAATGGTGTAGCTGCCATCCGCAACATCAATGATACGACCACGAAAAATATCGCTAATCCGTTTCATTTCTTCGCGTAATGCGCCCGTGGCTTTGACTTTAACTAACATGAGTTCGCGCTCGATAAAGCGGCCATCATTCAGGTCTAGCACTTTAACAACATCAATCAGCTTGTTGAGCTGTTTGATAATTTGTTCTATCACTTCATCCGATCCGGAGGTGACAATGGTCATACGTGACAAAGTAGCATCCTCGGTAGGCGCTACTGTCAGGGATTCAATATTGTAAGCACGTGCAGAAAATAAGCCAGCCACGCGTGAGAGCGCGCCAGCTTCGTTTTCCATGAGTAATGAGATAATGTGTTTCATATTAACTTATAAATCTTCAGCTAAAATCATTTCAGAAAGGCCTTTGCCATTTTCCACCATTGGGAACACGTTTTCAGCTTGGTCTGTTTGGAAATCCATAAATACCAAACGTTCTTTTAGCGCAGGGCTAAAGGCTTCTTTGAGGGCAGCCTCAACATCAGTAGATTTTTCGATTTTCATGCCTACATGACCGTATGATTCAGCCAATTTCACAAAATCAGGCAAGGCGTTCATGTAAGACTCTGAATAGCGATTGCCATAGAAGAACTCTTGCCATTGGCGCACCATGCCCATATAGCGATTATTTAAAGTAATCACTTTGATGGGCATATTGTATTGTTTGCAGGTGGAAAGCTCCTGAATACACATTTGGATAGACGCTTCGCCTGTAATACAAGCCACTTGAGCTTCTGGATGAGCTAGCTGCACGCCCATGGCGTAAGGTAAGCCTACCCCCATGGTGCCTAAGCCACCTGAGTTAATCCAGCGACGTGGTTTATCAAACTTGTAATATTGCGCTGCCCACATTTGGTGTTGACCAACATCTGAGGTAACGAATGCATCGCCTTTAGTCACTTCCCACAATTTTTCAACCACAAACTGTGGCTTGATAATTTCAGTTGAGCGATCAAAGTTCAGACATTTTTTGCTACGCCACTCTTCAATTTGTTTCCACCAAGCGCTTAATGCGGCTGCATCAGGCGTTTTGGTTTCAGCGGCTAATAGCTCGTTCATCTCGGTCAACACAGATTGCACGTGACCAACAATCGGCACGTCAATCTTTACGCGTTTTGAGATAGATGACGGGTCAACGTCCACATGAATAATGGTGCGTGGACGGCTCAAAAAGTGCGCAGGGTTGCCAATGACGCGGTCATCAAAGCGCGCGCCAATCGCAATCAACACATCACACTCTTGCATCGCCATATTGGCTTCGTAAGTGCCGTGCATGCCCAACATGCCAAGATGTTGTCTATCTGTGGCAGGGTAGCCGCCTAAACCCATTAGGGTGTTGGTGATGGGGAAGCCTAGCTTGCGCGCGAGTTTAACCAATTGCTCTGCTGCGTCACCTAAAATTACACCGCCGCCGGTGTAGAGCATTGGGCGTTTTGCGCCCAGCATCAAATTGACCGCTTTTTTGATTTGACCTGTGTGGCCTTTCAAAATCGGGTTGTAAGAGCGCATCTCTACCGTTTCAGGGTAAGCGAATTCCGCCATCTGCATGGTAATGTCTTTTGGAATATCTACGACCACAGGGCCAGGGCGGCCAGTAGAGGCAATATAAAACGCTTTTTTCATGACTGACGCAATGTCTTTGATATCTTTGACCAAAAAGTTATGCTTTACACATGGGCGAGTAATACCCACCATATCCACTTCTTGGAAGGCATCCATGCCAATCGCTGGACTCGGAACCTGACCGCTAATGACTACTAGTGGGATAGAATCCATATACGCAGTGGCAATGCCAGTGACAGCATTGGTTGCGCCAGGCCCTGAGGTGACTAATGCGACGCCAACCTCACCTGTCGAGCGTGAATAAGCATCGGCTGCGTGTACCGCAGCCTGCTCATGGCGCACAAGCACGTGCTTAAAGTAATTTTGATTAAAAATTGCATCGTAAATATGCAAAACGGCACCACCAGGGTAGCCGAAAACAAACTTTACTTTTTCCTCTTGCAAGCAACGAATAACAATCTCCGCGCCTGTCATTTTTGTATTGGGGTGTTCCATAACTTTATATTTGCTGACTCTAATTTGTTTGCTAAATTTAGTATTTGCTGCTGTGGGTAACCCTAGACAGTAACCGTTTGCAAGGTTTTGGTCAAGAATCTATCTATTTAAATTTTTAAATTAAAATTATCAATAGGCGCGTGATTATAAAATAATTAACTGAAATCAGCGAGATAAATGTGATTTTTGTGATTTGTGTCCGTGAAAATAAAGGCTAAACTCAGCTGATTTTTTAGAGTCGATGGTAAGCCACTCGCTTGACTCCTGTAAGGGCTGTGGTATCGTTTAAAAATCCAAACAAAGTCATTTGTAATTCCAATTAAATGTTATTTGGGAGCATGCATGAAAAAGTTGATAGTGTGTTGTGATGGTAGCTGGAATACGCTGGAGCAGGAGCATGATGGCGTGCCCGTACCCACCAATGTGGGGCGGTTATATTTTGCGTTAGACCATACCAAACCAGAAGCGCAGATTGCTTATTATCACCCTGGTGTGGGTACTAATCCTTCGTTTAACGATAAGGTGTTTGGCGGGGCGTTTGGAGACGGTTTAGATAAAAATATCAAAAGTGCTTATCAATGGGTGTGCAGTCATTACGAGCCTGAGGATCAGATTTTTTTGTTCGGGTTTAGTCGCGGCGCTTACACAGCACGCAGTCTTGGTGGTTTTTTAACGCGCTGTGGGATTTTAGACACCCGTAATTTGAAGGATGAAGAAATTTGGCATCGGGTTGATGTGGCCTATAAAAAAGGCTATCGCGAGCGAGATGCGGGTTGGTTAGAAGACGGTTGGGATCATAGTAGAGTGCCTGATCAAGTGACCATCGATTTTATCGGCGTGTGGGATACCGTTGGCGCTTTGGGCATACCAGACACCTTTGCGTTATTAAGCATGGTAGATAATTTGTTTAAGCTACGGTTTCACGACACTGCGTTGAGCGATCAGGTGAAAGTGGCACGGCATGCCTTGGCGTTGGATGAGCAACGGGCTAGTTTTAGTCCGACCTTGTGGACAAATATTCCCCCTGTATGTGATGTGCAACAGATTTGGTTCCCTGGTGGGCATTCTGATGTGGGCGGCGGTTATGTCCAAACTGGGCTGTCAGATGGCGCTTTGAAATGGATGGTTGAGGAGTCTGAAAGGTTTGGATTGTTGTTTAATCCCAAAAAAATAAGTCAAATTAAACCTAATTTCCAAGATGTGTTGCATAACACTTACACAGGTTATCTTAAATTTCTCGGTTCGCAACCGCGCAGTGTGCCGCCAGTCAATGCGCCCGATATACACCAGAGTACGAAAGATAGGCACTTGGACCCTGCCATCACCGAAAAATCTTATATGAGCACCTTCTTATTGAGTATGGGGGAAACCACGGATGTACGTGTGTATGCCATTCAAGAGTGGAATCGCACAGGTATTTATATGAACGCAGGTGAAATTTATGAGTTTGAAGCTTCTGGCGAGTGGATAGATGACAATATCAAGACTGGCCCCGATGGTTCACCTCATGAGGGCAGTGGTCATGTAGGGCAGTTAATTCATCAAGGCCTAGATTTAGTGGGTAAATTAGAAGGTGTCTGGCAGAAAATAACTCAAAACCAAAGTGCCAACTTGCTGCTGACTAAACGTGAGGAGGATTATCCCTGGTTCGCCCTGATTGGCGTGATTGCCAACGGTGGGCAGCCAACAGAGGGTGGTGCACCAGCTAAGCATGAGACTTTTATGATAGGCAATAGCTGTCGCTATGAAGTGGCTCAGTCAGGCTATTTTTATGCCTTTGCCAATGACGCTTGGCATTTTTATGAGAATAACCGAGGTAGTGTGAGCTTGAGTATTAAGCGCGTGGGGTGATAGTTGAACTAGTTCATGTCATTGCAGAGTGCTCGAGTAAGTAAGCTTGTAAACACTAAGAGTAGCTAAAGGATATAAGCATGGAAGTCTCAATAGATAAGTTGCAGATAGGCGTGGGCGTCTTGTTATCTTTGGTTGCTGCCTATTCTAGCTATCAACTAAATGTGACCGAGCGCTCGTTGAAAGAAGCTGAGTTTAAGCTGAAAGCTTCGGAAGAAAGTAGGGGTAATCGAGAGAGCGTTGAGAAAAAGCAATTGATGGTGTATGACGCCGTAGTGAAGTCGCTAGAAAGCGGGGATCCAAAACGACAAAGGGTTTCAAAAGCGCTTGTAACCTCTATGCTGGAGGATCCACTGCGAACAGAGCTACTGACGGTGTTGGCCGAGTCGACTTCTCCCGAAATTAAAAAAGAGGCGCAGTCTACACTGGCGTTAGAAAGTGCATTTAAAGTTGAAGAGGCGACAGTACACACTCAACCACCACAAGCCCCATCAAAATGGGAGGATTGGGATTTTGATATTTTTTGGTGTGAGCGCTCTGGTGAAAATGCACGGGTTCAGGCAGAAAAAATCAAAAAACAATTGCAAGATGAAGGCGCAAAAGGTCGGCTTCGCGTTAGGCTGCTGCCCGACTCACTGAATGCGCGACCGGGTTATCAGCACAATGGATATGTCATTCGTTATAACTCAGGTGAAGAGGAGCAATCCAACCGACTTAAAATGCTGGCTGACAAAGCCATTGGGTCGAATGCCGAGTTTGTTCCATCCCTTTCTCATCAGTCAACCAAGTGGTATTTAAGTGCATTTATTTGCCCTGCAAACCCATAATCAATGGATTGACTTCACTTTTGATTACTTGCTCCAGTGATTATTTACTCCAGCGGCGGTGCAACTTTCATTAACTCTTCAATGGTTGTAATGCCTGCTGCAATTTTTTCCGCACCGTTTACCATCAGAGGCTGCATGCCCTCTCTGTAGGCTTGCAGTCTTAGTTGCTCTAAATCAGTCTCTGGTTTGATCAGTTTCTTGAGGTCTGCACTCACAGAGAACATTTCATAGATGCCGCTACGACCACGGTAACCTGTATTTCGGCATTCTAAACAACCCACCGCGCGATATTGTATTTCAGGCTTGGGTAGCTTCCAATTGCCGACCACTGATGCCCATTCACTGGGGCTAATGGGTGCGGGCACTTTGCAGTGTGGGCACAATGTACGCACTAAGCGCTGCGCCATCACGCCAATCACGGTGGATTGAATCAAATAAGAGGGTACGCCTAAATCAAGTAAGCGTGTGACGGCTGACGGCGCGTCGTTGGTGTGCAGGGTCGATAGCACTAAGTGACCTGTCAGCGCGGCTTGAATAGCCATGTCGGCAATTTCTACATCGCGAATCTCGCCTACCATGATAATGTCTGGGTCTTGGCGGAGCAATGCGCGTATGCCATCAGCAAAGGTTAACCCAATATTGGGCTGCACCTGCATTTGGTTAAATGCGGGTTCTATCATCTCAATTGGTTCTTCCACCGTGCACACGTTTACTTCGGAAGTGGCGAGATGCTTGAGCGTAGAGTACAGCGTAGTCGTTTTACCCGACCCCGTAGGCCCCGTGACGAGGACGATACCATTGGGGTTACTTGTCCACTGTTTCCAAGTGGCTGCCTGCTCAGGAGAAAAGCCTAGCTCGACAAAGTCTTTTACCAAAATATCAGGCGTAAAAATCCGCATGACCATTTTTTCGCCAAATGCTGTCGGCATGGTGGAAAGCCGTAATTCGACTTCCTCACCGCTGGTGTTAAGTGTTTTGATGCGACCATCTTGTGGACGGCGTTTTTCCACCATATCCATACGTCCCAATAGCTTAATTCGGCTGGTAATGGCGTTCATGATATTGGGTGGCAGTTGGTAAACCTGATGTAGAACGCCGTCAATACGGAAGCGCATAATGCCGATGTTACGCCTTGGTTCAAGGTGAATATCACTGGCGCGTTGTTCAAACGCATATTTAAACAACCAATCTACAATGTTAACGACGTGCTGTTCGTTAGCGTCTAAGTTTTTATCTTTGCCTAATTCAACCAGTTGCTCTAAGTTTTGTACGCCAACAATTTGGCCTGCCTTGGCCGCATTAGCCAAGTGCATAGAGTTGGCTAGATTGTAAATCTCGGGTAAATAGCGGCTGATTTCGAGCGGGTTAGCCACCACTAGTTTGATTTTCAGGTGTAGCACGCGCTCTAAATCTTGAATCCAATCAGTGTGATAGGGGTCTGCTGTGGCGATGGTGACTGTAGTTTTAGTCAGCAATACTGGCATGATTTTGAGGCGCTCGGCATAAGCCTTGGTGACGATTTGCGCAATATTGCCAAAGTCCAGTTTTAATGGGTCAATATGAAAGTAATCAAGCCCTGCACGTTGCGCCAGCCACACCGTGAGCGTTTCAATGGTCAAGGCTTTGTAAGGCGGCACCAGCGCTTTCCAGCGTTGGTCTGCAATGATCACAAACGGGTGAACATTTGAACTGTCTAAGCGTCGATCTTGGTAAATTTGTTCGGCAGCCGCTTTGTCAACAATGCCATCCGTTACTAACATACGTAACACAACGCCGAGAGTGAGTTTATCTTGAGAGCTGGGTTTAGGTTGTGCTTTAATCATAGGGTACTTAACGAATTACCTTTTTTAAACTGCTAACCCCGAAGTTTTACTATAGATTGAGTGTTGAATAGTTGTCATTATTTGAGCGTTATTATGCGCGAAATGGATTATTTTACAAGTGAATTTACACCAATTTAATCTATTTAAGCGCCTGCCAGATAGCGATTATTAATTGCTTTCGCGATTTGTATTAATAAAACCTTAATGATAAATCAACGGCTTGAATATGTTTTGTTAGACTGCCGATGGAGATGCGATCAACGCCAGTTAAAGCAATTTCTCGCACATTGTGAATATCAATGCCGCCAGAGGCTTCTAATATCGCACGTTGCTTAGTGAGTTTTACTGCTGCAGATAGCTGCGATAGTTCAAAATTATCCAGCAGAATATTACGTGCACCAGCTGCAATGGCCTCTTCTAGTTGTGCGAGCGTTTCCACTTCAATTTGAATGCTGACTTGCGAAGCTAATTGCTCCGCTGCTTGCAAAGCGGCGGCAATACTTCCTGCCGCCATGATATGGTTTTCTTTAATCAAAATACCATCATATAAAGCTAGTCGCTGATTTAAGCCTCCGCCCACAACAACTGCATATTTTTGTGCCATGCGCAGCCCAGGGATAGTTTTACGCGTATCAAGAATGCGCGCCGAAGTCCCTGATATTGCTTCTACATATTGACGGGTGATGGTGGCGGTGGCAGATAAGGTCTGTAAAAAGTTAAGCGCAGTGCGTTCTGCCGTCAGTATTTCGCGTGCATTGCCCTGGATTTCACAGAGGGTTTGATTGGGTTTTAATGTCTCACCTTCATTCACCAGCCAGTGAATGCTAGCGTTTGGTGCCAGTAA
Source organism: Methylophilaceae bacterium (assembly GCA_036504995.1). GTDB lineage: Bacteria > Pseudomonadota > Gammaproteobacteria > Burkholderiales > Methylophilaceae > DASXUG01. The sequence continues at coordinate 128,866 of DASXUG010000007.1, forward strand.
TTTGAAACATTGTTGCACCCAAGGTGTGCCACATAACACTGCATTTTCTCGGCTAATGATGCGTGCGTTTGCGGTTTGTGTCGCGGGGATGAGTTGTGCGGTTAAATCTCCACTACCCACATCTTCATCGATAGCGGCTTGCACATTTCGCGCAACAGTGTCACCAAAGGCTGCATCAGAAAGTTTGAATAATTTGTGTTTGTGTAGGGTGTCGTTCATGTTTGCTATTATAATGCATGGTAACCAATATCATCCCAACTACTAGATGAAGTCAAAAAAATATGAAACTTTATTATTCTAAAAATAGCCCATATGCCCGTAAAGTAAGAGTAGTCGCGGCTGAGAAGCGCATTGATATTGAAATGGAGTTGGTGGATTTAGCTGACCCTAATTGTCCTGTGAGTCAATTCAACCCGTTGGGTAAAGTACCTGTTTTAGTGCTAGATGATGGCGAAAGCTTGTACGATTCACGCGTGATTGTGGAGTACTTAGATCATCGGACGCCTGTGACCAATTTATTGCCACATGAGCATAACCTGAAAATTCAAGTACGCAAGTGGGAAGCACTTGCCGATGGTATCTGTGATGCTGCGGTGGCGGCGATGATGGAAAGTCGTCGGCCTGCCGAAAAGCAAGATGCTGATGTAATTACAAAACAATTGGGCAAGGTAGAGCGCGGTTTACGCGCTATGAGCGATACGCTTGGTGATGCTAAATGGTGTGTTGATGATACCTTTAGCTTGGCGGACATTGCTTTGGGTTGTGTGTTAGGTTATTTGGCGTTTCGTTTTGCAAGTAATGCTTGGCAAACCGAGTATCCAAATCTTGCGCGTCATTACCAAGCCATGCTAAAGCGTGCTAGCTTTAGCGAAACAGGGCCTTCACTGTAATTAAATAAAAAAGAGTTAAATAAAAAAGTTGATTCAATAAAAAAAGCGCTTAGGCGCTTTTTTTATTGGTAAAGGTTTTCCTTGTAACTGAGAAGGCCAGATTAAAAAAAGGTTAAGAAGCTAGGCTAAATAGCCGCTGTAATAATCCCACCACCTAGGCACACGTTGCTTTCGTAGACTACGGCAGATTGGCCTGGGGTAATCGCCCATTGTTTCTGCCCGAATTTAATCTCGGTGAGATCGCCTGTTAGTTTGTCTATTTCACAAGGCGCATCTGGCTGGCGGTAGCGGGTTTTTGCGGCATACACCCAATTGGTTTCTGGTGCTTGTGGGCTGATCCAGTGCAATTGGCTGGCTTGCAGGCCATCATTTAATAACAATGGATGTTCATGGCCTTGCACTACGATCAACACATTGTTTTGCATATCTTTACCCGCCACAAACCACGGTTCACCATTGCTGATTTTAGAGCCGCCAATTTTTAAACCTTGACGTTGCCCCAGTGTGTAATACATCAGGCCATGGTGTTCGCCGACCACTAGCCCTTCTGGCGTTTTCATCTCGCCTGGTTTGCGCGGCAAATAGCGTTCCAAAAATTCTTGGAATGGACGCTCGCCAATAAAGCAAATGCCAGTTGAGTCTTTTTTACCAGCGGTCACCAAACCAGCTTGTTCAGCGATTTCGCGTACTTCACGTTTTAGATACTTGCCTAGCGGGAACAGCGTTTTTGAGAGTTGTGCTTGATTTAGGCGATACAAAAAATAACTTTGGTCTTTGCTGCCATCTTCGGCTTTCAGTAATTGAAATTCACCCGGACGCAGGCGGTTCTCTTGCACCTGTGCGTAATGGCCTGTGGCGATTAAATCGGCACCCAAGCCCATGGCATGATCTAAAAATGCTTTGAATTTGATTTCGGAGTTGCAAAAAATATCAGGATTAGGTGTGCGACCTGCTTGGTACTCATCTAAAAAATTTTGGAATACACGCTCTTTATATTCTTTACTGAAATTAACCGCTTCCAGCTCGATGCCAATTTTGTCGGCGACTGCTGCCGCATCAATTAAATCTTGCTTGGCTGGGCAATATTCATCAGTGTCATCGTCTTCCCAGTTTTTCATAAAAAGTCCGATGACTTCATAGCCTTGTTGTTTTAGCAATAAAGCGGTTACAGAGGAATCCACCCCTCCCGACAACCCTACAACGACAGTTTTCTTACTCATAAATGATTTACAACCTCTAAAGGATAACGCTGTCCAGCCAAATAATCTTCCACACACTTCAACACCTGTGGGCTGCGATGGATGGTTTGGCTGGCACGGAGTTCATCAATACTCATCCAAACGCTACGCAAAATGCCGTCGTCCAACTTTTGATCTGGGAGATGTACTCCAACCTTGCCGATATAAGCGAAGCGCAAGTAGGTAATTTCTTTATCTGGGCGTTGCCAATGATATATGCCTAATAAGTTTTGCGGCGTGAAATCGTAAGCCGTTTCTTCATTCGTCTCTCGAATCACCGCTTGAATTAAGCTTTCACCTTGCTCTAAATGACCTGCTGGTTGATTGATGCGCATGCCTTCTGCGGTCGTTTCTTCGACCATAAGAAATTTGCCGTCTTGCTCAACAATTGCGGCGACTGTGGTATTGGGTTTCCATTGCATAGTGCTATTTGTGCGTGTTTCCGCATATAAACGCCTTATTTTACAGCAAACTGCGCTTGCACAATATGCGAAAGTATTACACGTTTAAAAAGTCAAAAGATACAAAGTGTAACAAGGTGTAAAAGGTCTGAATTTCACTAAAGTTTTAAACAATATTGTCGTTACAGCTTACATAGGGGCAAGCGTATTTGATTGGTTTGCCTCTACGCCTCTATTGCTACATTGAGGTGTTAAATAGCGGCCCACTATTTTTTAATTACTACGATAGGATTCAACATGAAAAAAATGACATTAACTGCTTTAACTTTAACGGTACTTGCTAGCCTTTCTTTAAATACGATGGCTGCAGAGGTATGCAAAGTTTCTATGATGGGGCGTGTCTGCTTTGATGATGCTGCAGGCGACGCTGCAACTGCAGCGCACATGAAAGGTGACGCAGTGGCTGAAGCCGCTAAGAAGGATGCTGGCGCCAAGAAGTTGGCTGATAACGCTGCAAAATAAGTAATTAGCTACTACACACCTAGCTTTTACTGCCATCCTAACGCTTACCAATTGTTCGATTGGTAAGCGTTTCCTTTTGTAGCGGTGTAATCGCTACCCCCGCTTAAATAGTCAAAATAGCCTGTTTTAATACTTTTAATCCACCGATGCACTGTGAATTCTTTGTTGCAAAATAAATCAACAAAAAAATTGTTCAAGCTTTGATGAAATATGACGTAAACCAGTATGACCGATAGGTTTTATAAGCTAATAAAAGATTTAACTGATTGAAGCTTAGGTAAGCAACGCTTACACATATGCCTTAATCCCCTTAATAGAAAGAAGTGGTGAATCAAATGACAATTGCAAAACGGATGTATTTATTAATTATAGTCGCCGCCATTGGCTTAGCCGCTATGGCTGGCATTGGGTATTATCAGATGGAGCGTGTCTATCAATCGGGGAATTTTATCAATGCGATGATTGTGCCGAGCGCTGAAGCATTGGATGATGCGCTGGCTGATTTTGAGAAAATGAATGGCTTGATCTGGCAGCATATGGCAACGACAGACAATGCCAAAATGCAGGTTATAGAGACAGATGTAGCCAAAGCGCATCAGTCGTTAACCGATGTATTCAAAAAATATGAAGAAACACTGATTTCGGATGAAGAAGATAAAGCACTACTAGCCAAAGATCGTGCCATTCTGGCCAAATACGATGAAATGGGTGGCAACGTTTTAACATTGTCACTTGCCAATAAAAAGCCAGAAGCGCGTGACGCCTTATTAAATGGTGTTGATGCGATTACAGCCATGCAAAAAGCACTTTCTGATCATCGCGCTTATAACTTTGATCTTGCAAAGAAGACTGCAGAGCAGGGTGCAGCTATTAAGAATAGTGCAACGATTATGGCATTAGGGATTTCATTGGCCGTTGCTGCTGCGGTTGTGTTACTGGGCTTATTTATTACACGCAATTTACTTAAACAACTAGGCGCCGAGCCAAGCGAGCTAGCGAAGTTAGCCAGCAACTTTGCAGACGGAGACTTAAAACAAAAGTTCACGGTAGCCGAAGGCGACAAGACCAGCGTAGCGTACTCGATCAAAGTATTACAACGTACTTTAGAT
>DASXUG010000008.1:0-517416 GCA_036504995.1 Methylophilaceae bacterium
CTATGAACCGACTATGAAAGAGTCTGAGTTCTTCCGTTCAAGGGTGGTGAATGATCTGACTGAGTTTAAACAACTGGCGGATGTGATTGTGGCGAATCGGGTCACTGATGATATCCAAGATGTGGAAAGCAAGGTCTATAGTAGAGATTTGTTTGGTAAAGATTAAAAGGTATGTGGGTGTGAGATCAAGTTTATATAGGTAAAGTTTTTTGGATTCAAATTGTCTTTTATGGTATTATGGTACGGTTTATGCTTCATATTTCCTCAAGAGCGTTGGTGAGTAATTTTAAATTTCAAGAATAAAACACTCAACCGTATAAGCTACGTCAATTGTCACGATGTGACAGGCTTGACTCATTCAATATCGGGCCTATTTTTGATTGTAATAGTCAATTGCGAGAGGTTTCTATTGCTTGAATTTGTATATAAATGGCGACACATTTTTGAGTTTGCCTCATTTAGAGGCTGGTTTGTTGGAACTATTGCAACAGGTGCTCTGAATGTGGTCAAACTTCAAATTGTTAGCATTTATCACGGGAGTATCCAAAGTTTAATTGAGTGCATTCGAGTCTTTAGCATGCGCTTCGAGGTGATTACATGATTTCTTTAAAGTGCTTATCTTAAATTCTTTGCTTGGGTTTAATCCTTTTTTGGGATAGGCAGGCTAAGTCTTTCCTCACAGGTTTTGTAGTATTTTAAATTTTGATGGTGGTGATATTATGAGTAAAAAAATACACGTTATGTTTGTTGGGCTTCGCGGCTTTCCTGATGTTGAGGGGGGGGTTGAGACTCATGTTCAGAACCTAAGTTATGAGTTAGTGAAACTTGGTTGTGATGTTACTGTGGTTTGTAGATCAAGATACAAGCAAACTATATCTTCTCAAGACTTGAAAAGCGGGATTAAATTTACTCGCATATGGGCTCCAAAAGGTTCTGGCCCTGAAGTTATTTGGCATAGTTTTTTTTCCATTTTATATGCAGCGTTTAAGCGCCCTGATATTTTGCATATTCATGCCATTGGACCTGCTTTATTCACGATATTGGCTAAATTTTTCAGATTAAATGTAGTCGTTACTCACCATGGCCCTGACTATGATAGAGATAAATGGGGAGGCGTTGCTAAACGGATGCTTAAACAAGGTGAAAAAAATGCGGTGTCTGGCTCAGATAGGCTGATTGTAATTTCTAAGCACATAAAAAATTTGATTGAAGCAGAATATTCTAGAAAATCTGTGTTGATACCCAATGGGGTTCATGTCTTAAAATCTGAGTCTACGAACCGAATCATGGATGAGTTTAATTTAACAAAAGATCGATTCATTTTGCATGTGGGTAGGTTTGTTAAAGAAAAAAAACATCTGGATTTGATAGAAGCGTTCAATTTGTGCAACCTTAATGGTTGGAAGTTGGTTTTTGCTGGTAAGGTTGATCCATCAGATGCTTACACTTCGAAAGTATTAGACGCTGCGAAATCAAACCAGAATATTGTTTTTACAGGGTTTAGGAATCGAACTGAGCTGTCCGAACTCTATTCAAATACAGGGTTATTTGTGTTGCCATCATCTCATGAAGGGCTTTCTATCGCTATATTGGAAGCTTTAAGTTATGGTGCTGTTGTTATTGCGAGTGACATTCCAGCCAATATGGAGGTTGATCTGAATGAAGATCAATATTTTGAGCTGGGTAATGTCAACGATCTAGCAAACAAGATCACCATGCATGCTGGTAGGGCTAACTCTGGTAAGCGCCGTGAAAATCTAATTAACGAAGTGTCAGAAAAATATAGCTGGGCTAAAATTGCCTCAGATACTTTAACCGTCTATCAAAATTTGACGTCTGTAACTAAATATATGTAAGCCATAGGGCTTAAATAGCGACACTAAATGGTGCATGAGTGCTATAAGGCGATGTTAGAACGTTGATTTTTTGGTATTGCCAATTAAACGCTAAATAGAATTTAACTAGAGGTAGAAACAAATGACAAAAATTATTCTTTTACTTACGTTAGTGTTTTCACTAGTAGGGGAAGCAGATGAGATTCAATATGAAGACTACTTGTTGGACCCTTCAGACTCAATACATATTACAGTCTACGGCAATGAAGATCTCACTATGGATGCAACAGTTTCTGCAAATGGAACAATCGTATTTCCATGGATAGGTGAAATTCGTGTGGCTGGAAGCACTACTTCGGAAGTTGAAACTAACATTGCAAAAAAACTGCGAGCAAACAGCTTGATAAAAGATGCTCAAGTACATGTAAAAATTATGGCTTTTCAAAGTAAAACATACTCTGTTCTTGGCTATGTAAAGAATTCAGGGAAGTTTCCGCTAGACAAACCCATATCGTTAACAGAAGCCATTTCAAATGCTGGCGGTCAAACTGGAGAAGCGTCAAATATCGTCACGATTGTTTCGACCAAAAACGGGTTAACCTCTAAAAAAGAATATGATTTGACTGACTTTTTTATTAAGGGTGATAAAGATAGCAATCCTAAAATTTTAGCAAATGATCAAATTTATGTTCCCAAATACCCAATCTTTTTTATTTATGGTGAAGTGAAGAATCCATATGCGTACAAGCTAGAAAGGAATATGTCGGTAAGTCAGGCAATCGCTACCAGCGGGGGATTTACACTGCGCGCTTCAAAAACAAATTTCACTATCGAAAGAGCTAACGCGGCTGGGGTCACAACTAAGATTAAAGCTAAGCTAACGGATTTTATTCAAGCTAATGATGTATTGTATATTGAAGAAAGCTTGTTTTAATTAAGATTACCAAGGAGTTACTGAATGACATTTACGCAGTGTTACAACGCTTTTAAAGCCCGATATAAACTGTTTTTATCAATTTTTTTTATATGTATTTCATTAGCCATATTAGTATTTTTTGTTACCCCTAAAAAATACACCGCAAATACGATAGTGATTGTTAACTATAAAGGTACAGATCCGCTTACAGGGTTAGTTTTACCCTCACAACTATTACCTGGTTACATGGCTACCCAAGTTGACATTATTACCAGTAAAAGTACAGCAATTAAAGTAATCGAGCGTTTACAACTTGATAAAATTGAAAAGTACAAAAAAAAATTTATATCTGATACGGAAGGTAGAGGAGATTATAAAGATTGGTTGGCAGATATTATTTTAAAAAACCTTGAAGTCACACCCTCCAAAAAAAGTAGCACGATAGATATTGAATATAAGGCTAAAGATCCTGAGAGTGCAGCTAGAATTGCTAGTGCGTTTGCATCAGCTTATATAGATAAGTCTTTGACACTGAAAAATCAGCCTGCTAAAAGTGCCGCTTATTACTACAGAGAACAGGTCGGTTCGTTGGAAAACAAGCTTCAGGAATCACAGAAGAAACTATACGCTTATCAGACCCAGAATGGGCTATTGGATGATGATGTTCATTTAAATATTGAGAACGCGAGATTGAATGAGCTTTCAACTCAATTAATTGCTGCTCAGACAAGAGCTATGGAAGCAAGTTCTCGCCAGCAAAGTAGTAGCAGAAATGCGGAAGATTCTCCAGACATATCTTCAAATATAACGATTCAAAATCTTAAAGCCCAATTAGCGCAAGCTGAAACAAGGTTTGCTGACGTATCTGCCCAATATGATAAGAAACATCCACTTTACATTGCCTCTCAGGCACAAGTGGATAAATTAAAAAGTGAGCTTAATAATCAGGTAAGCTCCACAAGCAATTCAGTTGGCATCAGTGCGAATATCTATAATCAACAAGTGGCTAAATTACAATCCCAAGTCAATGAGCAAAAGTTGAAGGTCGTCAATCTAAATAAGGGGCAAGAAGAGTTAGCCACATTGATGCGCGAGGTTGAAACCAATAAGAAAGCGTATACGGCAGCGACTCAAGGCTTGAATCAAAATGATATTCAAGCGCAATATAATCAAACAGATGTCACTATTTTGTATTCCGCAACTCCACAATATAAACCATCAAGCCCGAAAAAAATGATATTTATTTTGGGCGGTATATTGTTCTCAATTACTTTAGGGGGATTTTTGGTTTTATTGGTCGAGCTTTTTGATCGCCGCATTCGTTCAGCAGAAGATATATTGTCCATGACAGGCATGCCTATCTTGGGTGAATTTTCAAAAAAATTGAATTGAAATTAGTCTCTAATTTTATAGAACTTTTCCATCTTTAATAATGTAATTAACTTTAAAGTGCTTTATCGGTACGAGGCTAAATATGATCCCAAATGAAAATAACAATTTGAACCCTATTGCAAAAGTAGATAACTATCTAGAGTACAGGATAGGTGCAATATTAGTGACTATGGGCAAAATATCTAGAGATGATGTTAAACATATTATCGAAATGCAGTTGAAAGAAAAAAACTTACGTTTCGGTGATGCCGCAAAACGTTTAAAATTAATCACAGATAATGATATACAAGAGGTTATCTCCAAACAGTTTCAATATCCATACAATGTGGATAAAAGTTTTTTCTCTAGTGAATTAATTTCCGTTTATAAACCTTTTAGTCAACGCGCTGAAGTCTATAGACATATCCGAAGCCAGTTGATGCTAAGTAGCTTTGCTGGAACTGGAAAGTCTTTAGTTACTTTTGGGATTGATGCAGGCTCAGGGAATAGCTGTTTTGCGGCTAATCTGGCCGTTGTCTTTGCACAACTTGGAAAAAAGACATTATTGATTGATGCTAATTTACGAAGTCCAAGACAACATAAAATATTTAACCTGACAAGCAACCTTGGTTTGTCAGACATGATCATTGGCAGAGCTGACGTTCAGGTGATTCAAAAAGTCAGAACTTTCGAGTTCCTGTCCGTTTTGCCAGCGGGTACATTGCCTCCCAATCCACAAGAAATTACGGGTGGTGTTCACTTTAATGACATTCTTACCTACTGTTCGACAATTTATGATGTCATCCTGATTGATGCTCCAGCATTCTCAGTTGCCTCTGATGCTTTAAATATTGCCCACTACGCTAACAATGCTTTACTTGTTTGTCGAAAAAACCACACGCAGGCAAAAAAACTTGATGAAGTGATTAAGCTATTAGAGAGAAGTGATGCCAAACTTGAAGGAAGCGTTCTTTTAGATTTTTGAGAAATGAAGAGAATGTAATTGTTATTTAATGAGGTTTATTCATCAAAAGTACTTACTTTTGATATTTTGTTGAATGAATACATCCTAATGAATACATCCTCTAATAAATACACCCTTAAGTACAGTTCATTCTCCCATACTTAAAGTAATTTAAATTTCTCTCGACTTTATGTTGAAACTATCCAAATAAGATAGTCCTGCAACCCTGGCGTTTTAACAAGTTGAAATGCAACTTAGGTTTTGAAAAATAATTGGGCTTTGAAAAATAATTGATTATAAAAATGTTAACAACAAGTCAGGTTATACAACCTCAGGCCACTAATGTGACAACCCAAGGTAAGTATGGCTTGGTGATGATGGTTGCATCTCGCTTAAGTGGAATGTTAATTGCCCTTTTGTCTAGTGCTATATTGGGGCGTCTGCTTAAGCCCGCAGATTACGGTCTCGTCGCCATGGCTTCGTCAGTCATGATATTACTCAATTTATTGAAAGACTTTGGTCTAACCTCGGCTGTAGTGCAAACGAAAGAAATTACCGAAGATCAGCTAAATGCTGTTTTTTGGTTAAATCTTTTCATTGCCATTGGGTTTGCAAGCGTAGGTGCAATTTCAGCCCCATTTGTTGCTACATTTTATAAGCAAGTTGAAGTTACCAATGTGGTGTATGCGCTCTCTGCATCTTTGGTTGTAGTAAGTATCGCTGGGGCGCATAGTGCGATGCTGCGGAGGCGCTTATCATTTTACCCGCTGATGTGGTCGGAGGTTTTAGGGCAGTTAAGTGGTCTGGTATCAGGGGTCACTATTGCTTTTTACTATCATAGCTATTGGGCAATTGTGGTAGCGCAGATCGCTTCGGCAACAGCCACAACATTTTATATTTTTATACACTTAAGATGGCTACCTGGTATACCAAAGTCATTTTTAAGCGCCACCAAATTATTAAAGTTTGGTATGAATGTTTCTGTATTTAGCTTGCTAAATTTTCTATCGAATCAATTAGGGGCGATTATGATTGGATGGTGGTTTGGCGCAAGTGCTGCGGGACATTTTAACCGTGCTCAACAATTGTTATCACTTACAGGTAGTGGCTTGATGCAACCAGTCAGTCAAACGGCGCTACCAGTATTGAGCAGACTGCAAAATTCCGATGCAGAGTATCAACTTTATTATTCAAACTTACTTGAACGTACCTCTATATTTTTTGGTGTTCTAGGGGCTTTTGTCATCATTTGTGGTGATAGTGTCGCCCTCATATTGCTCGGATCCCAATGGCAATTATCTGGTGATATTTATCGTTGGTTTGGTCTATCGATTATTGCAGTTGGCATGGCCAGTCAAACGGGAAATGTATTAATTAGTCAAAACAGAACTTCAGAATTACGTTCATGGGGATTTGGTGATGCACTTATTCGTGCAGGGGCTTCTGCTACTGGGATTGTGTTGGGCATCACTGGGGTAGCGGCAGCCTTTGGAGTTTCAACTCTATTTATTACGGTACCTATAATTTCTTGGATTGTTTCGAGAAAAGGGCCTGTTGGGTTAAGAAGTCAGTTTTTGGCTATGCGATCAGGTGCAATACTTGCATTTTTTATAGCAAGTATCGGTTTGTTGATTAGGTCAGTTGCCTGGTCTGCATCACCAGTGCTGGCTGTAATCTATAGCCTTATGATAGTTTTGACAGTAGTAATAGTTGTATATTTTATTGATACTAAAACATCTAAAATTCTTGATAGGACAATCATAGATATTATGAAAATGACTCAGCGAAAGGGGTCTTAAGTGCAGGGTTTTGACAAGAAAATTCAAGGTTTTGACAAAAAAGTCTTAGTGTTTAGATCAAACTATCTGCCAGTTTCGGAAACGTTTATTTCGGATCATTTAAGAAGTTTAACCAGATATAAGCCCGTAGTTCTATGTGAGAGAAGAATAATCTCAGAGCATCTTACGCCTATTACACCTTATCTTCTTTACAAAAACTGGTTGGGTAAAAAGTTATTTAATTATCTCGGAAAATCTAATGAATTTAGTAAAGTGTTATCAACTGAGCAACCCGATTTAGTACATGCGCACTTTTTGACCGATGCAGTCAAAATTTTGCCTATTATGGAGAATACAAATATACCTTTTGTCGTCACTGCACATGGTTGGGATGCGGCTACATATGATGAGGATTTGAAGAAAAGCATAGAGGGAAGCGTGCTTGTTCAGCGGCGAGAGCGCCTTATCCGACGTGTCGATAAGATCATTTGTGTTTCAGATCTTATTAAAGAGTATTTAATTGAAAATGGCTATCCAGAGAGAAAACTAACTACATGCCATCTTGGGGTGGATTTAGCCGAGTTGACCAAAGACACCACGCATGAACCGCACACGAATGCTATTGTTACCGTAGGGCGTCTAGTTGAAAAAAAAGGAACTGAATATTTAATTCAAGCTTATGCAAAGCTACCCGCCGAATTAAGACAAAAATCTCCACTATATATTATTGGTGATGGCCCTTTGCGGGGTGAGTTAGAGAGCTTGGCGCAAAACCTAAATGTCAAAGTTTCATTTTTAGGTGCTTTACAACGCTCACAGGTATTGAAAACAGTTCGGTCAGCGGCGGTATTTGTTTTGCCTAGTGTGCGAGCCCTAAATGGTGATAGTGAAGGCATGCCAATTGCCATTATGGAAGCCTTAGCCTTTAGCATACCCGTTTGCATATTTGAGAATCAGCCCATCGGCAATTTACTTGAAAAACATGAGGCAGGCCTAGTTGCGGCTTACAAAGACCCAGCAGATCTAGCAAAAAAGATTGAGGCGCTGCTAACAAATCAGGAGTATGCGCAACTTATCGCGAAGGAAGGCCTAAGTTTAGCTAAGAGCCACTTTGATCTTTTTAATAATACCGTCAATCTGGAAACTATTTACGATCAGGCTGTAGCTGAGTTTACTCAGTAGATTAATCTTTGTGCATCGCTTTGAATATACAAAATAATATTATTATGCGTTTGGAACAGTCGGGAAGACTAGATAAATGACCTCAAAAAACAACTTAAGCAAAACGTCGAATTTTGAGATCGTTAATACTTTTTCGCTTGCCTCACATATTTTATTTTATTCGGTTTTATTGAAATTTTCTGAAATAAGGATATGGCCACATATTTATGCAGGGGATATCTCCTCTCCAAATAAGTTAGAATTCTTTATAGATAAAACCCCAACGGTTTTATCTATACTACTTTTTCTATTTCATTTATCAACGCTAAGAGCAGCTTTTAAGAAGTATTTCTTTATTTTTTTATTTCCGATATTTGTTTTTTTTCTCCCATTTCTACCAGCAAGCGGCAATACAACGCCATTTTTTAGAGCCTTGGATTATTGGGAAGGCATGGTTGCGATTACCTTGATGTTCAAATATCACGGTCAAGAAAAAATGCTGCAGGCTTTAACGAAGTTTTCACTCTTCTTTATCACTGTCAATTTATTATCACTATTAAGACCTAACATTTCTATGATGATAGATGACTTCACTGGCTATTTTAGAGGGTTAACTTCTCATAGAAATAATTTGGCTCAAATGAGTACCGTGTTTTTGTATGTACTCTTATGCTCAAAAGAAAGATTATCGTTTCAAATTAGACTGCTTGGAATGATAGGGGCTTGTACGTTAATTGCCTTGGCAGGGTCGGTACAAGGTGTTTTGCTGACCCTGTTGGGGGTAATGGTTTATTTTTATCTGACTTATCAAGTATATATAAGAAAACTATACTTGATTATGATCACATTCTTAATTGTCGTAACTTTTATGTTTCTGGTGTATACCTTTAGCTTAGATCAGATATTGGAGCCTTTTGGACGTGACTCTAGCTTTACAGGCCGAGATCGAATTTGGAGCCTGAGTCGATATATGTTGGAAGGAATGCCTTGGGGTGGCTATGGTCTAGGTCAAATTTCTAGTGGTTTAATATCTCCAGAAATATTATTGAAATTCCAGTTAGGCAGTATTTTTAGTTCTGCGCATAACAGTTATTTGGAAGCCGCGCTATCTTATGGCTGGATTGGTTTTGGCTTATTTATGCTGGCAATATTATCAGGGTTCATTAAAGTTATTTCCTCTTATATCATTAGTAAAAACAGAGTTGTTAGTCCACTAAGTTTAATGGTGCTAGCTTTTTGTCTAATTGGAGGTATCACATCTTCAGAAAAGCTTATTTTCCCAGAGTTTGGTTGGTTTAGTTTTTTTATAGCTGTTGTACTTAGTGATAAACAATTATTTTTGAAAGAGTAGGCTTGTAAGTAAGGGAATTTTAAACTTTGAGCTTTACAAACTTACTACGTTAATAACTGGAAGATAGCATTTATGAATCCACTAGTATCTGTCATTATCCCTGTGTTTAACAGAGCACATACTTTAGCGCCCGCCATAGAGAGCGTAAAAGCGCAGGGGCTAAATATTGAAATTATTATTGTTGATGATGGTTCAACTGATCAGTCTGCAAAAAGTATACGAGAGCTAGCCGAACATGATTCAAGTATACGTCCTTATATCTTAGAGAAAAACATGGGCGGCGGCTATGCTCGTAATGTTGGAATCGATGCGGCGCAAGGGGATTGGATTGCTTTTCTGGACTCCGACGATATATGGCTTAAAGATAAGCTAAAGCTACAATTAGCTACATTACTAGCTGAGTCTAATAGTAAACCAGCGTTGTGCTTTACAAATTTACTCGTTGACTTTCACGATTCTCAGCCTTTAAAGCCATGGAACACGGAAGAGTACAACGCGGGTGATAATGTTAAAGCCTATATTTTGGATAAAGCACAAGTGGTTCAAACTTCAACTATTTTGATGAGCGCTAATGCCGCAAAAGCGATTCGTTTCAATGATAGTCTGAGAAGACATCAAGATATAGATTTTGTATTGCGCTGTCAGCAAGCAGGACTAACATTTGCTTATGTTCCAGAGTGCTTGGTTAAATACTCTGCTGACCCTAAGGCGAATAGAGTGTCGAAGCGAGTCAATGCCACGCCATCATTGGTGTGGTTGGAGGTTGCGAAAGAATATCTAACCCAAAGTGAAATAGATGCGTTTTATTTAAAACATGTATTTGATATGCATTTTAAAGACAAGGCCATATCTGCACTAGTACGAGGCATAAAATCGATCAATTCAGTGCAGGAGACCCTTCTGGAATTTACCATTCGTGTACTTAAGTTATTAACACCTGTTTCATTTAAGACCAGTTATAAAAAATTGCTTAATAAAAGTGTTAACTAATATAAATTTTAGCAAGTAGATAGTGAATATGAGATTGTATGTCAATTGTAAAGTCACCCTTAGTATCCGTATTAATTCCCATCTATAACTGTGAGTCCTATTTACACTTCACGTTAAATTCACTTAAGGCGCAAACTCTTCAGGAGTTTGAGGTCATTTTGGTCAATGATGGCAGCCTGGATGGTAGCTTGGCGATATTGAATGAATTCGCGGAAACTGATGCTAGATTTAAAGTATATAACCAAAAAAATCAAGGTATTGTAGCTGCGCTTAATCATGGCTTAGCGCAAGCTATTGGCAAATATATTGCACGCTTAGATGGGGATGACATTGCACATCCAGATCGATTGAGGTTGCAGTACGAGTATATGGAAACTCATCCGAATTGTGTGTGTGTGGGTAGTATATATCGGGCTATTAATGAGAAGGGCGATCTGATTTGGCAGCAAAAAGTTTTTTCATCCCTTAAACAAACTAATTTAAAGACATTTCCTCCTCATGTAGCAACCTTACCGCACCCCTCTATCATGCTGAGGTATGCTGATTTAAAGGCCTTGAATGGGTATCGATCATATTTTCCGCATGCAGAGGATTACGATCTATTCCTAAGATTAAGTCGCTTGGGTAGTCTTGATATTATTCCACTGTACTTACTGGATTACCGAGTACATCAATCGTCCTTATCATCAAAAAACTTACAAGCGCAAATTGATAGTGCAATGAAGGCATTATTGGCAGCTATTATTCTGCAATTGAAAGGTAGCGACCCTTTTAAGGCCAATCAGCAGCTAGATTTAGATGGCTTATACAAAATGCTTCCAGATAGATTAACTAGACAGCTCTTTTATTTTCTAAAAGATTTGCGGCAAGTTTCTGCGTGGATGAATCGACAAGACTTAGAGGCTGCAAATCATGTGTTATGGACATTATTTAATAAGGTGATAGCGGACTTTCAGCACTGTTTTTTGGATAAGCGATATTGGCAGTTTATATTTGCAATGCTAAAGATCTGGTTAAAAATTAAACTAAAACGTATTTGATATGCTTGTAAAAGAAAGGCCACAAGCCAAATGAAAATTCTAAATATAATTCTTGATGGCTTCCCAACTTTTAGGCCCGATGTTGCCGCATTGTGGGGTAAATATTTGCCTCTTTATAATGTCACATGTGACATTAGTACCGTACAAAATAAAGAAACTGCTGGCAGCGACTGGAATTCTGGAGCGATTTTTGCTTACAAAGTACATAAGAACAAAATATTGGAGCAGTTGGGCGCATTTGTTCATGATTGTCGCGTGCTATGGATAACTAGACGTGAACATTACGACGCAATACAAGTAAGAGATAAGGCTTTTATCTGCTTGATTGCACTTGGTGTTGCAAGGCTCCGTGGTGTTCCTTTTTTTTATTGGATGTCGTTTCCGATTGCAGAGTCATTAGTAAGGCTTGCATCTACAGTTGACCGAAAAGGTAACTTTATTAGATGGGTATATCTAATGTGGCGGGGGCGATTGGGTAGTTACCTGCTATATAAGTATGTTTTCCCAAGATGCGACCATATTTTTGTACAAAGTGAACGTATGCTGCAAGACCTTGTGGCGCGAGGAGTAAGTGCTGAAAAAATGACAGCTGTGCCAATGTGCATAGACCCTGATCGGTTTAAACAGCCCTTGCCATTCAGCCACCAAAATATCAGGATGGTTGGGTATTTGGGCGAGTGCAGTAGTGTTAGACGTGTGGATTTTTTGCTTGAGGCATTAGCCATAGTTAAACAAACGTTTCCTGACATTCAAATGCTGATTGTAGGGGATGCTTATGAGCAAAAAGATCGAGAAATGCTAGCTGAAGCAATCGCACGATTAGACATTAAACACAACGTTAGGATAACTGGCTGGCTGCCCGCAAAAGAAGCGTTGGTGGAGTTTGCAAAGGTAGAGGTGGCTTTGGCTTTGATGGCGCCTGATCCATTATTAGACTCAACCACTCCGACTAAGTTGGTGGAATATTTAGCAATGGGTAGACCTGTCGTTGCCAATAGCCACCCCGATCAGAGTGTGGTGCTCAGTCAAAGTGCTGGCGGAGTCAGTGTACCTTTTGATGTGAACGCATATGCAGATGCCATTGTTAGTCTATTGAAGAATGTAGAAGCAAGCCAGTTGATGGCCAAGTCTGGTCGAGAGTGGGTAATGTTGAATAGAAACTATAACCATATGGCCAAATTTTTAAGTGATCAATATTATTATTTATGTAACAAAGACAGAATAGAATCCACGCTATGAGATGTTTTAAAGCTTGTTAAAGAGTATTTATTACTTTGTAAAATATCTCACCTCTGTCTATCAATAAAAAAATCATGTAATACGCGGTATTTATAAATTCATCAATGTCGTGATACGCGATGACTGTCTAATTAGGCAAGGTGTACAACCAGCGATATTGGAATGCCAATGACAGGAAGTCTAGTGGAAGTTGGCGCTAGGGCTAAAATCATTGGTCGAATTGTAGACATCTGATGTGGCAATCGTGGATAACTCAATCGTTGTTGTAGATATTCCCAGTAACTAAGTTGCAGTTGGGATTCCAGCTAGAGTAATTCTATATAGGTAAGGAACTAATTGTGTTTAAGTATTTTTTAATCACCTGTAGTGTTTTTTTGTGTTTGTTGTCCATGAATGTGGCTGCCTATGACACTATGGTATATGAGCCTATGCGTTGGCTGCCAATGTCAAACTCCCTCTTAACACCCAAAGCTGGTTCAGCATTGGATTTAAGTGGGTTTTCACAATATCGTGATATCAATAGCCAAACATTCTTAATCACTGAGGGTGATAAATTTGTTAGTGACGACGTCAGCAAAAAGAGTGTCCGATTTTTTTCGGCAACCATCATGTTTACTCCAGGTGATGGAGGTTTCCCAGATCATGCGCAAGCAGATCAAATAGCCGTGATGCTCAAGCGAAACGCCTACAACGCTGTGCGTTTGCATGGTATTGAAGAAATGTTAATGAATAAAAACAGGACTAAAGACTTTGATTACGACCCAGAGCAATTGGATCGATTGCTCTACTTAGTTTCCGCTATCAAAAAACAAGGTATGTATCTGTTTATTGATTCGCTGTCTTTATGGAATGGGGCTTACGGGGACGTTGGTAATGATCGCTTTATACGAGGAATGCATGATATTCGAATAGGTTCATATTTTCCTGGTAAAGATAGCAGTCATTGGTATAACTTGGTTAGAACGTTATGGGCAGCAAAGAACCCCTATACAGGCATGTCTACTTTAGAGGATCCTGCTTTAGCAGGCGTAGTGTTGGTGAATGAGGGGGATACTGATTTTCTATTAAGATACTACAATCCTTCTTTTCTTGACCCATTTAAAAAATGGATTATCGCCAAATATGGTGATTCTAATACCATAAAAAGCAATTTTGGCGTAACGCCAGAAAATCTTTATGTTCCTAACATCAATGACGTAGGTAGACTTGCAAGTGAGTTTCAAACTTTCACAACGCAGTTACAAGTAATTCAAATTGATTGGATGCGAAACAGTTTGAGATCATTCGGCTACAAGGGCGCTGTCACCGAATTAAACTCGGTTCCGTCTTACCACAATTCTGCCAGTAGGCAATATCTAGATTTCGTAGATATGCATCAATATGTCAATCTTCCGCTAGGGGGCACCATAGAGCCAGGAACAAAAATAGTGAATAGTCGATTGTTAGATGGGAAAAGTCGCTATTTTGACATACTGTCTTGGTCAAGACATTTTAACCTACCATACACCGTTACTGAGTATGGTCAATCGTTTTGGAACCCTTATCGCTGGGAAGTTGGCCCTTTCACTGCGGCTTATGCAAGATTACATGATTGGTCTCTCATTTCCTTATTTGGCAACAGCGCTAGTTTATCTAGGCCAGATATTGGTGTGTGGCGGAATAAAATTATACCCTTTCAGGTAAGTATCGATCCTACTTTACGATCTGGTGAAACTATTGCAGCTTTTTTATATGGACGAGGCGATGTAAGTCCTTCTGGCTCAACAATAGAACTTAAGCTTGACTCAAAAGTAGCTGAATCATCGCCTGCATTTAGTTTTATAAGTTGGCAGTTAGCTCAACTGCAGTATATGGTAAAAGTTGGTTTAGATATGACAAATACGCCGAGCGATGTTAACAACCCAGCAGCTCCACCAAGTAATAAGAGTTATTCAATAAGCGCTAATAATGAACCTTCAATTTGGGGGGTATATGATCAGTTGCTACTCAACAATTTTATTTCCTCAAATAGTTTCACTTCCTTAAGCGAGCAGCGCTATCAAAGCAGCACAGCTGAGTTAAACATAGACTTAAAGTATCATAATATGAAAGTAAATACCAAAGGCTCTGTAGGGATGTTAGGTAGCCCAGGGACTAACATGCAAACAAAAAATTTAAAGCTGAATATTATCTCTGGAGACGGAGCAATCTTTTTATCTGACTTGGGTTCTGGAGACTTAAACAGCTCAAATAGAATGCTAATGGTGGTATCTACTGATAGCCGAAACTCTAATATGAAGTTTACCGATGCCACTGAAACTCAACTTGTTGACATCGGAACCTTACCGTTTTTAATTAGAGATATACGTGTGGCCATTGAATGGATAAATCCAAAGAATGAAACTTGGCGATTGTATGCATTGAGTCCCACTGGAGAGAGAACTCAGCAAATACCTTTAAATAAATTATCCAATTCAAACTTAAGAGTGGATATGCATTTGTCAGATTTAGGATCAAACGTTACACCCTATTTTGAATGGGTAAAATGCACTAGCAGTACAGTATGTCAGTAACGTCGTTTTACAGGCGAACTGTTATTTCTAGAAGTGGCTTCAGAATAACAGCCCAAGCCCAAGCCTTATCCAGCATTAAATGATAGTTTATTCACTGATGATCAAAAGCCCAAAGACTTGAGTGGTGAGAGTAATCTATTCAGACTATTCACTAAAGCGCTGGTGGAAAGGTCAGCCCAAGTTCAGATGATCTAGCACTCTAGTCGAGATAAGCACACCAAACCATCGCCAACTGTACAGACAATCAATACCAGCAAGACCGAACAGTAGGTTTTGTACTCCTTCTATGAAGTCCCGATAACTGGATAATCTCACTATGCTCATGTGGATAATGTACACGAGTTATCTCTGATATGGATAGGCAAAAGCCCGCTACTGGGGCTAAGCCCCTAATATTTATAGCGTCGATAAACATTCTGGTTTAATTAGTGGTTGTTAAATGGTTGTTATTAGCCAATAATATGGTTATATACAGCCAAATTGATTGGTTGTATTTTCAACGTCAGATCAATATTGAATGCATGTGTTTTACTTTTGTTGTTGATTTGTAAGTAAATTGTAACTTTTTCCTAGATGAGCCTTTTTTGTTTATATGGTTTGGCACAAAAGTTGATTAAGTATTTAATCGTAATTTAAATCAATAGTCATCTGGGGAGATACTATGCAACACAGGGCAACATTCAAAATTAAAACAATCGCCGCACTTGTTGCTGGCGTTTGTAGTATGTCGTCTACAATCGAAGCCGCAGAGGCATTGAAGACTGAAAAAATTGAAATTATCAGTACTACACCATTACCGTCTATTGGTCTGCCGTTGGAACAAATTCCATCTAATGTGCAAACTGTTAAAGGCCAAGATATTCAACGTCAACAAAGTTTGGGTTTGGCCGATTACATGTCAGACAACTTAAACGGAGTGAATGTTAACGACACGCAAAATAATCCATTTCAGCCTGATGTCAATTATCATGGTTTTGCAGCGTCACCATTATTAGGTACGCCTCAAGGTTTGTCTGTTTATCAAGATGGTGTGCGCGTAAATGAGCCATTTGGCGATGTGGTCAATTGGGATTTGATCCCAAAAAATGCTATTGCAGGTATTACTTTAATGCCAGGCTCAAACCCAGTGTTTGGTTTAAATACATTAGGTGGCGCCCTTTCAGTGCAAACCAAAAGTGGTTTGGATAGCCCAGGTTTTCGCGCGCAAGCCTATGCTGGGTCCTGGGGCAGGCGAGCCATTGAAGCAGAGGCTGGTGGCAAGCTCAACAATGGCGCCCATTGGTTTGTAGCAGGTAATGGCTTTAAAGAAGATGGTTGGCGCGATGCCTCTCCTTCGGATGTGCGCCAGTTGTTTGGTAAGTTTGGCTGGGTAGGAGAAAAAGCTGACTTTGAAGTGAGCTACACAGGTGCAGACAATGATTTGACAGGTAATGGCTATCAACCTGAGGAGTTGTTGAACAGTTTGGGACGCAGTTCAATATATACCAAGCCAGATCAGACAAAAAACCGTTTTAATATGCTAAATGCTAAAGGCGGGTATTGGTTATCTGATGACACTTACTTATCAAGCAATATTTATTATCGTAACAATCGTACCAAAACACTTAATGGCGATCTGAATGATGGATATGACCCAAGTGCGAATCCTGCAACAGACCCTAATGATTTACTTGCAGGTGTAAATAACCGCACAAGCACACGCCAAGATGCATTTGGTGGCTCTTTGCAGGCCAGTTTTAAAGGTAATTTAGCTAACCACGCTAACCAGTTGACTACTGGTGCGACTTACGATCATGGCAATATTAAGTTTAATCAAACGCAAGAGTTTGGTGATTTGTCTGCTGATCGAGGCGTTATCGGCAATGGCACAATAAATGACACTGTTAATTTGCGTGGCAAAACGACTACCTACGGTATTTTCGCAACAGATACATTATCTGTAACTGACGCTTTGAGTTTGACTGCTTCTGGTCGCTACAACCATACTCGAGTAAAAAATGATGACTTAATTCTACCTTCTGGTACGGGCTCTCTTTCTGGTGAGCAGACATTTCAAAGGTTAAATCCAGCCATCGGTCTAGCTTATAGTGTAAGTAACTCCCTTAATTTTTATGGAGGCTATAACGAGGGTAGTCGTGCGCCGTCATCTGTGGAAATTGCTTGTTCTGATCCTGATTCTCCTTGTCAATTGCCAAACTCAATGGCGGGTGACCCACCAACACTCAAGCAAGTGGTTGCTAAGACTTGGGAGGCAGGTGTACGCGGCAAGTTGAGTCAAGAGGTGACTTGGAGCGCAGGCGTCTATCGCGCAACTAATGAAAATGATATTCAGTTTATTGCGTCAAGTACAACTAGTGGTGTTGGATATTTCAAAAACGTTGGCGAAACTTTACGCCAAGGTCTAGATTTAGGTTTGCAAGCCAAGCTGAGTAATATGCGTTGGTCTGTTGGCTATAGCTATATTGATGCCACTTATCAAACGCCATTTGAAATTGCTAACTCTGTTAACTCTGCTTCATTTAATAATGGCACGACCGATGTGATACAAGTTTCAAAAGGGAATTATTTGGCGGGTATTCCCAAGCATCAATTTAAAGTACGTGGCGAGTATGATGTTTTACCCAACTGGACAGTGGGCGCAAACGTAGTTGCTTACTCATCACAATTTTTGCGTGGTAACGAAAACAATCAAGATGCAGACGGTAAAGCAAGCGGTTATACCCTACTTAATTTAGATACACGCTACACGATTGGTCGCTCAGGCTGGCAGTTATTTGCCAAGGTGAATAATGTGTTTGATACTGATTACGTGTCAGGTGGTATTTTAGGTCGTAATGCGTTTTCTCTAGCTGGTGCACAGTTTGATGCTGGGAACGCCTCAGATGACTGGTCGAAAGCCAAGTTTGTGGCGCCAGGCGCGCCTCGCGCAGGCTGGATTGGCGTAACATACGAGTTTGGTCGCGATAAATCATCTGTAGCAAGTAGTGATAACAATTAATCATGCAAATAGGTAGCCTAATGCAAACTGAAGAAGTCACAGTTTCTGCTTTTAAACAAAAAGTCCGCGTCTTGTTGGTGGAAGACGAGGTTTTGTTTGCGCGTGCAGTGGCCAAACGTTTGCAAAAGGCTAGCTATGAGTGTGAGCATGCTGAAAATATTGCCGATGGCAGGGCGCTAGCGCGCCAATTCAATCCAGATTTGGTGTTGCTTGATATGCGCCTGCCAGATGGTAATGGGTTAGATTTGATTGAAGAGTTTGTCGCAAAAGGTGCCTCAGTCATCGTAATGACCGCGCATGGCGAATTGTCTGATGCGGTGACCGCGATGAAGTTGGGTGCTGCGGATTACCTGAAAAAACCGATTGATCTTGAAGAGTTATTGGTGATTGTTGAAAAAGTTGAAAATGCTAGTAAATTAAAGCATCACTACGATTATTCACGCCAACGTAATAGTCACCAAACAGATGGGGTGGAAATGCTGGGTGAAAGCCCTGCGATGCAGAGCGTCAAAGCGCAAATAGCGCGTATCGCTCAACTAACCTCATTAAATGATGCAATCCCTCCCACGGTTTTGATCAATGGTGAAACGGGAACAGGAAAGGATGTTGCTGCGCGTTTGCTGCACCAATCCTGTGACCATGCAGATCGTCCCTTTGTGCATGTGGATTGTGCGTCGTTGCCAGGAGAGTTGATTGAGAGTGAGTTGTTTGGTCACGAGAAAGGTGCTTTTACCAGTGCACAAGGCACAAGGGCAGGTCTCATTGAAGCAGCTGAAGATGGGACCTTATTTTTAGATGAGATTGGTGAATTACCCCTGCTACTGCAAGCTAAATTGCTGAACGTGTTAGAGCGCCGCATGGTGCGTCGCGTGGGATCGACCAAAGAGCGTGCAGTGATGGCACGTTTTGTGGCAGCAACAAATCGTGATTTACATCAAATGGTACTAGAAGGGCGCTTTCGCTCTGATTTATATTATCGCTTGAATGTACTGAGTATTATGATGCCGCCGTTGCGTGAGCGAGGCGATGATGTCATTGCATTAGCACGTCATTTTGCAGCGCAAACTGAACGTCGTTATGGCTTAATTAAATCAGCTTTTACCGATGATGCATTAAAAGTCTTGGTTACGTATGCATGGCCAGGCAATGTGCGTGAGTTAAGACATCAAATTAGCCGAGCTGTGTTATTGAGTAAAAATGGACGGGTGGAAGCATTTGATTTGGTGTTGCCAACACAGGTGACTGTATCCCAAGGTTATGTTAACTCCAGTGTGTTACCAAACACTGGTAACCCGCAATGGCTGGATAGAAGAAAAAACTCAGGGCAATTGCCTGTGCAGGTGACTTTAGATTCCGCTGAAAAAATAATGATTGAAAATGCATTGCATCAATCTAGCAACAACGTGTCAGAAGCGGCCCGCAAATTGGGCATTACCCGTATGGCGATGCGCTATCGTATGGAAAAACATGGGATCCGCGTTTAATTTCTACATCCTAGATTAATCTATGTATTGGTTTAATCTACATCAAACAAATTTCACTAATTTTTTAGGCATGATTCTGTACGTGATAAAATCACGGCTTCATTTGTTTGGAGTTTGTCATGGCTATCGGTACCCCTCTAAGTTCCAGCGCAACGCGCGTGATGTTATTGGGTAGCGGCGAGCTAGGCAAAGAGGTCATTATTGCCTTGCAGCGTTTGGGCGTAGAGGTGATTGCAGTAGATCGCTATGCCAATGCTCCTGGTCACCAAGTGGCGCATCGTGCGCATGTCATTGATATGACCGATCATGCGGCGTTAATGGCGCTCGTCAAAGCCGAGCGTCCACACCTGATTGTGCCTGAAATTGAGGCGCTCAATACACAAACACTGGCTGAAATTGAAAGCTCTGGGTTAGCTCAAGTGATTCCCACAGTTAAGGCAGTGCAATTGACGATGAACCGTGAAGGTATTCGTCGATTAGCTGCGGAAGAACTTGGTTTGCCTACTTCCCCCTATGCGTTCGCTCGCAGTCAGCAAGAATTACAACAAGCGATTGATGCGGGTATTGGCTATCCATGTTTCATTAAACCTACGATGTCTTCCTCTGGTAAGGGACAGTCACGCCTAACCGATGCTTCACAAGTGGCAACTGCGTGGGAATACGCTGCCAGTGCAGGGCGCGTCAATCAAGGGGTGGTGATTGTTGAAGGTCAAATCGATTTTGATTATGAAATTACATTGCTCACCGTGCGTGCTAAAAATGCACAAGGTCAAATTGAAACGTACTTCTGTGAGCCGATTGGTCATGTGCAACAAAGTGGTGATTATGTAGAAAGCTGGCAGCCTCAGGCAATGAATCCCAAAGCAATTGCAGAGTCACAACGCATTGCAAAGGCGGTGACAGATAGTCTGGGCGGCCTTGGGTTATTTGGAGTTGAGTTGTTTATTAAAGGCGATCAAGTCTGGTTCTCTGAGGTTAGCCCACGGCCGCATGATACTGGTATGGTGACAATGGCGAGCCAGCGCCTCAATGAGTTTGAGTTGCATGCGCGCGCTATATTGGGCTTACCTGTTGATGTAAGCTTAAAGGGTGCTGGTGCAAGCGCAGTGATATATGGTGGTGTGGATTCAAATAATCTGATATTTGAAGGTCTGGAGCAAGCGCTAGCAGTACCCGAGGCTGATGTGCGCTTATTCGGTAAACCTGAGTCTTTTGTGAAACGCCGCATGGGTGTGGCCTTGGCAACGGGACAGAATGTAGATGAAGCTCGTCAACGGGCTAAGTTGGCCGCTAGTTTAGTTAAACCCAAGGCAGCCTAAGTTATGCTAAATCAAATAGACGAGGTAGGCAGCAACAAGCAAACATTTTTTCAGCTATTAGGCGGTGATGAAAGTGGCATAACGCGCATCCGAGCCTTGGTTGAGCGATTTTATGATGTAATGGATGCCGACCCTAAAGCCGCAGGTATTCGCGCGATGCATGGCCAAGATTTAACCTCAGCACGCGAAAAATTATTTATGTTTTTAACGGGTTGGACAGGTGGCCCACAGCTTTATATTGAGCGCTATGGACACCCGATGTTACGTGCCAGACACTTGCCGTTCGCTATTGGTGAGTCAGAACGTGATCAGTGGATATATTGCATGATACGCGCCATGCATGAGCTAAACATTGAAGAGCCACTGATGACTAAGCTAGCCGAGCAGCTTTATGGCGTTGCTGATTTTATGCGTAATCAGGGCTAATGCTGCGGTCTAAAGAGTTAACGCTATCTGTTGCGACCTAAGCCACCCAATAAAGCGGCGATTTGAGTTTTAGATTTTTGGTTCTTAGCAAAGCTTGATGGTGCTGGAGGCTGTGCTGTTTTGCTCGGCTCGTATGGCTGGTCAAACCAAGGGTCATGCTTCGTTTTGTATCCAGCACTTGGTTTTCTTGTGCTTGTTGGCTTGGCAGCATAATCATCACTGTTCGTGTTGTTTTTATTATAAGCACGTCGCGCTGGGGCCTTTTCAGCATCTGATAACTCAGCTGGTAAGTCAGCAATTTCTTTCGGAATTTCACGTTTAATCAGCTTCTCAATTTCTTTGAGATACTTTTCTTCTTCAGGTGAAACTAACGATATAGCAATTCCCAATGCGCCAGCACGGCCTGTACGACCAATTCTGTGTACATAATCCTCTGGCGCGCTTGGAATCTCGTAATTAAT
Organism: Methylophilaceae bacterium; assembly: GCA_036504995.1. Taxonomy (GTDB): domain Bacteria; phylum Pseudomonadota; class Gammaproteobacteria; order Burkholderiales; family Methylophilaceae; genus DASXUG01. Next base: position 21,886 of record DASXUG010000008.1, read on the forward strand.
CACCATGGGTAGTTGATCAATATCCAAGCCACGTGCGGCAACATCGGTAGCAATTAATGCCGCGATTTTGCCTTGTTTAAATGCATCTAACGCTTGCATACGTTCTAGCTGACTTTTGTCACCATGAATAGCATCTGCGGAAATACCTTCTTTCACTAACTGACGCGCCAATCGGCTGGCAGTGAGTTTTGTCTTGGTAAATACGATGACTTGCCTTGCGTCGTCATTTTTTAACAACTGCGCAAGGAGTGCATGTTTTTGTGTTTGAGCTACGTGATACACTTTTTGTGTCACGTTTTCTGAAGTGGCATTGCTGCGTGCAACTTCAATCAGTACAGGGTTGGTTAAAAACTCTTCTGATAACTTTTTAATTTCATTGGAGAATGTTGCAGAAAACATGAGATTTTGACGCTGTTTCGGCAATAATGCCAAAATGCGCTTCAAATCAGGCATAAAGCCCATATCCAGCATGCGATCTGCTTCATCCAGGACTAACATTTGTACCTGACCAAGTTGCACTGTACGCTGCTCAATATGGTCGAGCAGGCGGCCTGGTGTCGCGACTAAAACCTCTACCCCGCGCATGAGGCTTGGGGTTTGGGTTTTAATATCAACACCACCAAATACAACTAGCGAGCGTAAAGCCGTATGCTTGGCATATACTTTTACGCTTTCTTCCACCTGAATCGCTAGCTCACGCGTCGGCGTTAGAATCAACGCCCGCACGGGGTGTCGCGCGGGCGATGCACTCGTACTCGCATGTGGAAGCAATTTTTGTAGCAAAGGCAGCGAAAACGCGGCAGTTTTACCTGTGCCTGTTTGCGCGCCCGCCATTAAATCACCACCCGCTAACGCAACGGGAATCGCTTGCGCTTGGATAGGTGTAGGAGTTGAGTAACCAAATTCACTCAGCGCCTTAAGTAGTTCAGGCGCTAAGCCAAGCGTATCAAAAGTTACGTTGTCTGAATTTGGTGTCATGCTAGTGTTTTCTGAGGTCAAGGTTAAATTAATCACCAATGTTAAAAATAATTAAAAGCTAAGCCAAAAGTTAAGCAAAGTCACGTGGACGACGAGCTGCGCCGCCATTCCCACGGTTACCATCACGACTACCTTCAGGGCGACTACTTCTTGGTGCGCCGAATTTAGTATCGCGTGGTGCGCGGTTAGCATCAGCGCGGTTGCCATCGCGCTCTGGGCGAGCAAAGTTGTTACCGTCAGTGCGAGGTGCTGCGTCACGTGGTTTAAAGCCAGTATTTTGGCTTGGACGTTGTGAACGATCGCCACTTGGTCTGCTATCTGCGCGGCCATTTGCTGCGCGGTCACCAAATGAGCGTTCACCAGTACGTGGGCTGCTTGAGCGATTATTGCGGCCATTGCCACCACGGTCGTTACGACCAGCGCCTGGGCCATCCATACGTGGAGCAGGGCGTTTTGGTTCAAAGCCTTCAATTACGCTGGCTTCTAAACGTTGACCAGTAAATTGTTCAATTTTGCGGATTTGATGTCTGTCCATATGTGAAGCAAAAGATACCGCAACACCTGTGTTACCAGCGCGGCCAGTACGGCCAATGCGGTGTACATAGTCTTCAGCAAATTTAGGTAAGTCATAGTTAATTACGTGAGTAATGCCATGTACGTCAATGCCACGTGCTGCAACATCAGTCGCTACTAATACTTTAACATCGCCATGACGTAGTTTTGTTAAGGTTCTGTTACGTGCACCTTGTGTCATGTCGCCATGTAGAGCCGCCGTTTTATGACCAGCTGCGTATAAGTCTTCTGCTAATAAGTCTGCGTGACGTTTAGTTGAAGTAAATACGATGACTTGGTTAACATCAGGTGCGATTAACAAATGTTCTAACAGTTTGTTTTTATGCGTCATGTCATCTACAAAGTGTAAACGTTGCTCAATGTTGGCGTGTTTTTCTTTTTGTGATGCAATTTGAATCACTTTAGGGTTGTTCAATAGGTTTTTAGCAACGCGTGCGATTTCGCCTTCAAATGTTGCTGAGAACATCAGTGTTTGACGTTCTTTTGGTAACGCTTGGTTGATGCGCTCAATATCAGGCATAAAGCCCATGTCCAACATACGATCTGCTTCATCTAAAATCAACATTTGTAGACGAGATAGATCAATACGGCCGCGTTCCATATGGTCTAACAAGCGACCAGGGGTGGCGACTAAAATATCTAATGGTTGAGATAGTAATTTGTTTTGCAATGGGTAAGGCATGCCGCCAACGATACTTACAGTGCGGGCACGGATAAATTTACCGTATTTACGGGCTGCTTCATTTACTTGCGCTGCAAGTTCGCGTGTTGGCACTAAAACCATAATGCGTGGACCACGGCTTTTTGAAGGGTGTGGTGTTGCCAATAAATTAAGTGCTGGCAATGTAAATGCAGCAGTTTTACCTGTACCTGTTTGTGCTGATGCCATCAAGTCATGACCTGCCATCACTTCAGGGATGGCTTGTGCTTGAATAGGGGTTGGGGTTGTGTAACCTGTTTCAATAATCGCGCGGATAATTGAAGGATGTAAATTTAATTTGTCAAAGCCGCTGGCTAGATTAGCTTCAGCATTAACTTCATTGATTTCTGTGTTTTGAGTTTCTAACGACATGGTATTCCCTAAATAAAACTAACATAAAGGGCGCAAGCAGGCACAATCAAAATCCACGCATCAACTAAAGATGGTTGGGATTGAAGGCGCAATACACTTAAATTTTATTTCTATAATTATTGAAAAACATCAACAATATTTAAAATGCATTTTTACCAGCGCACGGGCATAGCCACTAACCGGTAAACAATACAAGAGAGCCGCAAAATTACATCGGGCTTCGAGAGGCTAGGGCAATGATTCAGGTGAAAAGGACTATTTAAAGCTAGTCAAATCTCACCGATGCGCGCAGTATATAGAATCTTTTAAAGATGTCAAAGGTTTTATGCGAAGTTTTAACATAGTCTGTGTTAAAATCGCGCACTTTTAAGAATTTAGAGAAACCAAATACATGTCACGCGCACTCCGTAATGTCGCAATTATTGCCCACGTTGACCATGGTAAGACCACCATGGTTGATAAACTTTTACAACAAGCAGGTACCTTTGCATCGCACCAAGCGGTCATTGAACGTGCGATGGATAGTAATGATCTTGAAAAAGAACGAGGCATTACCATTTTAGCTAAAAATACCGCGCTTACTTATGAAGGCACACGTATTAATATTGTTGATACCCCAGGCCATGCCGACTTTGGTGGTGAAGTAGAGCGCGTATTGGGTATGGTTGATGGCGTTGTACTATTAGTCGATGCGGTTGATGGTCCTATGCCACAAACACGTTTTGTGACTAAAAAAGCGCTGGCGTTAGGGTTGCGTCCAATTGTGGTGATTAATAAAGTTGACCGTCCTAGCGCCCGTCCAGACTGGGTGATTAACCAAACGTTTGATTTGTTTGCTAATTTAGGTGCAACAGATGAACAATTAGATTTCCCAGTAGTGTACGCATCAGCCTTAAATGGTTTTGCGATGTTAGACATGGCTAAACCTACAGACAATATGCGTGCTGTATTCGATACTATATTAAGTCATGTTCCATCTCCATCTGGTGATCCAAGTGCGCCACTTCAAATGCAAGTTTCTGCATTAGATTACTCAACCTATACTGGCCGTTTAGGCATTGGCCGTGTGGTCAATGGTCGTATTAAGTCAGGCCAAGCTGTGACGGTAATGAACGGTGATGAACAAATTGGCACTGGTAAAATTAACCAAGTGCTCGGTTTTGAAGGTTTGGAACGTGTAGATGTGCCAGAAGCTGAAGCTGGTGATATTGTGATTATTTCTGGTTTAGATACTATAGGTATCGGTTTTACCATCTGTGATCGTGAAAATCCAGTTGGTTTGCCACACTTAGGGGTAGATGAGCCTACGTTGACGATGGACTTTATGGTCAATACTTCACCTTTAGCAGGTACTGAAGGTAAATTTATTACTTCACGTCAAATTCGTGATCGATTAACTAAAGAGTTGTTGGTCAACGTTGCCTTGCGTGTTGAAGATACTGAAGATGCTGACGTTTTCCGTGTATCTGGTCGTGGTGAGTTGCATTTGACGATTTTGTTGGAAAATATGCGTCGCGAAGGCTTTGAGATGGCGGTTGGTAAGCCACGCGTTGTATACCGTGAAATTGATGGCGTTAAGTGTGAACCATATGAAATCCTAACAGTCGACTTGGAAGATGAGAACCAAGGCACGGTTATGGAGGAGTTAGGTCGTCGTCGCGGTGAAATGCAAAACATGGAATCTGATGGCAATGGTCGTACTCGCTTGGAATACAAAATCCCTGCACGTGGTTTGATTGGTTTTCAAGGTGAATTCTTAACCATGACGCGCGGTACTGGCTTGATGGCACATATTTTTGATGAGTACGCACCTGTGAAAGCAGATATGCCAGGTCGTCGCAATGGCGTGTTAATCTCATCTGAGAAAGGTGAGGCTGTGGCTTATGCGTTGTGGAAGCTACAAGACCGTGGTCGTATGTTTGCAGTGCCTGGTGATAAATTGTACGAAGGTATGATTATCGGCATTCATAGCCGTGATAACGATTTGATTGTGAACCCTGTAAAAGGTAAACAACTTACTAACGTACGTGCTTCTGGTACAGATGAGGCAGTGCGCTTGGTGCCTTCAGTGCAAATGACATTGGAAAGCGCTGTTGAGTTTATTGATGATGATGAATTGGTTGAAATTACACCAAAAACGATTCGTATCCGTAAGCGTTACTTATTAGAGCATGAGCGTAAACGCGCTGCAAAAGAATAATTGAAGTATTTGCAGCAATAAAAAACCCGACTTAGGTCGGGTTTTTTATTATTTTTCTTACTTGTGCAGGCTTTTTAAAACCAAATAACTCAGTTCAAGCTATTCAGCCAGTGTTAAGCTTGATGCAAAGTTCTGCCGAACAAGTTTAATGCAAGTTGGTAGCCTATCATGGCGGTTTGTGGGTCGTAACGTTCGCCTTCATCACGCATAAATGCGTGCTGGGCGTTGAACTCGTGCCATGTGAATTTTAGTTCGGCAGCACTTAGTTTGCTATACACTTCTGCACGACCAGCCGCAGGAATATGCGGGTCTTGTTTCCCCCAAATCATGAGTAGTTCGCCTTTAATATCGGCAAGTCTTTCCATGCTGTGTTGACCTAGTTTATTAGGGATAACTTGGGTATGTAAATCAGTCGCATAGAAGCAAGCTGTTGCTTTAATCTCAGGTTGCAAAGCTGCGCGGAAAGCTAAGTGACCACCGATACAAAAGCCCATTGCGCCAACGACACCTGTACACCATGCTTGCTTTTTAACGTATTCAATCATCGCGGTATTGTCTGTATCATAATCTTGTACATCTTTTGCAGATTTATCAGCATTACCTTTATCACGACCATCATCGTCATAGCCTAATACTGTACCGATTGGATTTAGCTCGTGAAATACTTCTGGTACAAGCACCGCGTAACCATGTCCAGCCATGATGCGCGCTGCGCGTTCAATAGGGCCAGTTTGTTGAAAAATTTCTGAGTAAAATAAAATCGCAGGATAGCGACCTTCACCTGCTGGGCGATGTACATAGGTGCGCATCACGCCTGTGGGGGTTGGTAAATCAACGATATGGCTTTGAACGTTCACAAAAACTCCTCTGTATTGGTATTTTAAACATTTAGGTATTGGATTGGGTAGATTTTACAACGCTTCTTGCCTGTTCGCCTATACATACTATTAATTTGGGACGCTCGCATGAGGTAACTTATATAGAAAAAGTCGCAACTTCGTCATCCTCGCAAACGCAGCGATCCATCTAATTGCTTGATTAAAATGGATTCCCGCTTTCGCGGGAATGACGTAAATGAATGACTTTGTTTGAAAAGTTAGTATGATCTGAATTGTAAAAAAATCTCAATTAACCTTAATCTTTAAGTTTATATAGTCGTTCACTTAAGGTTTTACCATCTTTTACTTTGTCAAATCGGCTACCCACAGCATCACTTAGCTTAGCAAGTCTGTCATCTGGGCTAGGGTGTGTCTTGTAGAGAAGTGCTACGCTACTATCGTTTTTGTTAGTTTGACCAATCGTTTGCAGCACGTCAGTTAAACCAAACGGGTCGTAACCTGCGCGGGTAGCTAGCGTCATGCCAATGCGATCGGCTTCAAACTCTGCATCTTTGTCTAAACCGCGCGCCATAATTTCTGCGCCGTTGCCAATCACTTTTTGTACAGTTAAATCAGTTTTGCCCAATTTTGAACCTAATAAGCTTGCACCAAAATTGATGAGTTGAGACTTTTGCAATAATTTAAGGTGATGTTTTTTAATCACATGGCCAATTTCGTGCCCTAGTACGCCTGCTAATTGCGCTTCATTTTCCAGTTTTCTGTATAAGCCCTTGGTTATTAGCACGTAACCACCTGGTGCGGAAAATGCATTTAAATCCTCAGACTCAATTACACCAAAATGCCATGGTAAGTCTGGACGCTCGCTCTGGCTAGCTACCCAGCGCCCCACTTGGTTGACGTATTTCTGTAACGCTTCATCTTTTACCAGCGGGGCAGCGCCCAAAAGGTTGCCTGTTATCTCACGACCCAGTTGAATTTCTTCTTCTTTTGAGGGACTGGATAAGTTAAACGCAGGTTTACTTGTTTCTTCTGTAGTAGTTGCGGTGCTACTAGCATCGGTGCTGGTAGGTGTATCTGTATTAGGTGCGGGATTTAATTTATCTTGCTCTTTTTTGACAGCATCTTTTAGTGCATCCCCCAAATTAAATGCGTTCGCGGGCGGTGTTAAGGCAAAAAGGGCCAATAGTAAAACTGGAATACTGTAGCTAGTTGTCGTTGTCTTGCGCTGATGATCTGTTTTCATTGCGGAGTGTGTCCTGTAAAGTGGCTAAGTGTCATTGTTTGGGTGCTGGTAGGTAACTCATCGATACCGATTTTAGCTTGCCATTTGCTGCAAACTCCCGTGCTTGTGCCGAAGTTTGTGTTTGGCTTTCCATTAGTTTGACTTCAGACTCATTAAACTTAGCGCTTTTTAAATCCTCAGAACTTAGACCGCGCACGCCAGTGGTAGCAACAACATTACCCGTGCCTGCACGTCCGCTTGCCATATTTAGTACATCACTTGCACTGCTACTAGTGCTGCTTGCGGCACCACGTTTGACTGATAAAATTCTGACCCAGCCAGTGCTCTTTTTGTTCTTAACTTTGAGCCAAGCGCCTTGTTTGGTGATGATTTCAAGTGCATCACCTCGATTAATATTACCTGCAGCTTTTGCGTCGGCAAATGGTTCTGCGCGTAAGCTGTCAGTTTTTAGGGCGGTGCCCATGTCCGCGCCAAATACGGCATAAGGCAGTACACAGGGCAGAGCGAGTGCACTGATTAGTATTAATTTTTTCATGGTCGTTGTATCTCTTTTTCTACGCTTTAAAGCGATGGTTTAATGTCATTTTCAAGTTTAATGACGGCTTGTGCAAATAGGTTGCGCCATTGCCGAGCTAACGAATGCTCTGCGTTGAGCAAGCCTTCATGTTGGGTGTAACGTATTTGTGTATTAATAGGTAGACCTGAGTTAGTAACGATTTTGGTGAACTGAGTGCTTAATTGCATGGCGTCTTCATTGGCGGCTTGGCTATAGTCGGTTTTTGCATCGGAATATGTCCATGTCACAACGAGCATATCGCCAAAAAGCCCCCAAATTCCACTTTGCGTGCCACGAATAAATTCAATATTGTTGGGCGTCTTGCTCAATAACTCAATGTTTCTCTTTATTTTTTTTAACGTGGCGTCATTAAGTGGTTCGTCGCTTTCAATCAAAATTGGCATAATTAACGCCAGCGAGGATTTTTCACCTGATTTAACCCCAAATGCTAAGTAGCGTTGCAAGGCCAAATCAGTTGCCATCGCATAAATTTTTGCCACACTGAAATATCCCACCGCCCACGTAATCGGACCAGTGAAGTCTAAATAGGTGTGGGTAAGGTTAATGCCGATATAAGAAAGTACGAGTAGGCCAATTTGGCTGGTGCTGAACAGTTTTGTGAATCTATCCCTATCCATGTTGAAGTAAAACGCAGCGGTGGTCAGCCAGATAAACAGTAAACTCATCAAAATATAGCTGCTCACACCACGTAAAACATACAGAAAATCGCCATGTTTTACGTTATCGATCGCGGTGGCGAGAATTTCAACCCCTGGATGTATTTTCGCCATAGGCGTGGCTTTAAGGTCAAACAAACTGGGGGCAGTTGAGCCGATAATGACAATTTTGTCTTTAAATTCATCTTGCGGACGTTTTTTAACTTTATTGCTCATGTCTGTCATGACATCACTAAAGCTGACAAAGTGATAAGTAAACGGAGCGCCACGCCAGTTAATCAGCATATCTTGCGGTAAGTTGATATTGTTTGTTTGCAATGGCTGACCAACCACTAAAGGTAGTGCGGGAATTTGCCAACCACCAGTCGTTCGCCAAAGTTTATACTCACGGGCAATGCCATCCTTATCGGGGTCTATATTATGCGTACCTAAGCGTTTGGAGTTTAGGATAGCATCAAAATGTGGTAGCACGACTGCGATAGTGGTGTCAGCATTGACCTCACTGGCTGGGTCGGTTTTTAAGCCCGGAATCATGCTGGCTTTTACTTTGCTGAGCTTATCTTGTTCTTCAGGCAAGCGTAAGAATGGGAAGTAAGTATTACTAGTGTTTTTGATGACCTCGTTAAAATAGGTATCACTGTCTGGGTTATAGACATCGGCATCACTAAACAAGATATCAAATACAATTGCTTTAGGTTTTTGTGCTTCAATATTTTCTACAAACTCACCAAATACTTGGCGTGGCCAAGGCCAACGACCATAATCGCCAGCCATCGCGGCAAGGCTGGCTTCATTGACATCGACAATGACAATGTCTGGATCTGCTTGCGGTTTAATGATGCGATTCTTCACCATTAAATCAAACGCTTTGTCACGCATATTTTCGCCGATATGAAATACGCTAGCGTCTAGCAATATCAACGCTGTTAGCAGCACTGCCAAGTAAAGGTAAAAGTTATTGCGTAGCTTGCGTGTTACGTTAGCTAGCCATTGGCCGATGATCAGTTTGAGTTTTGTCATGGAGTCTACATTGCATTTCGTTTGCTCAGTGTGGCACAAACTTGGTCATTTTTGAAGTATTTAGATTTGCGGCCAAGTGTGCTTATTATTTGTTGACGAAAGACCTAGGGTATAATGTAGTCGATATGATTCCTTTGTTCAGTTTAATTTTAATAGCGGTTACGCTATTGCTTTTGTTATGGCAATTATGGCGTAGTCAGCACACGCCAGATGCTTCTATCGCCTTAATGGCTCAGTTGGAAGAAAAGCACCTTGCTATGTTGCGAGATCTGCATGATGCGTTAAACAAACTAGGAGATAGGCTTAATGCCTCATCCTCGGAAAGTGCTGAGCGTTTAAGGCAATCCGTCGCACAAGAGCTTACGCAAACGCGTGAAGCTATGCAGTCTTTACAAATCGCGCAAACACAAAGCCTCGCCCAAACCCGTGAAACGGTGCTAGAAACTTTGCATAAAACTTTAAGCGAGCAAGGTAAAGCAGAGCAGGCCTTAATCAATGACACCATGCTGAAAGCTACAACAACTCTGACGCTAAGTATTGAAAGTTTGAGTAAGGTGGTGGATGGTAGGTTGGAGCAAATTGGCGGAAAAGTGTCTGAGCGTTTAGATGAGGGCTTTAAGAAAACTAATGAGACCTTTGTGAGCGTGATGGCGCGTTTGGCAACGATTGATGAAGCACAAAAGAAAATTGATGGCTTAACCACCAATATGGTGAGTTTACAAGAGCTGTTGGGCGATAAACGCTCACGTGGCGCTTATGGTGAGGTGCAGTTGGAGGCCTTGGTACGTAATGTGTTGCCAGTTTCCACTTATGCCATGCAGCATACATTTGAAAATGGCACGCGTGTGGATTGTGCATTGTTTTTGCCTGAGCCGACTGGCACAGTGGGCGTGGACTCTAAATTTCCACTTGAGAACTACCACCGTATGTTTGACAGTACCTTAAGTGATGCTGAGCAATTGGTTGCAGAAAAACAGTTTAAAGCCGATGTTAAAAAGCATGTGGATGATATTGCGAGCAAGTATATTATCCCCAATGTGACTTCTGATGGTGCGGTGATGTTTATCCCTGCCGAAGCGGTGTTTGCTGAGATTCATGCTTACCACCCCGATGTGATTGATTATGCAATGATTAAGCGCGTTTGGGTGGTTTCGCCAACTACGCTTATGGCCGTTCTAAATACGGCACGCGCTGTGCTGAAAGATGTGGAAACGCGTAAGCAAGTACATATCATTAAAGATGAGTTGGGTAAGCTCGGTAAAGAGTTTGGTCGCTTTGATACGCGTATGAAAAAACTGGCAGACCATATCCGCCAAGCGCATGAAGATGCACAGGATGTGCAAACGACAAGCCAAAAAATTTCACGCCGCTTTGCACAAATTGAGCGTGTAGAGTTGAAAAAAGATACACAGGAAAGCTTGGCTTTGCCTGATATTGATTTACTAGATAATGATGATTAGATTTGATAAGGAATAACGCAGATGGCGAATATAGAAGCAGAAAATGAAGATGAAATGGGCGTCATTATGATGGTGCAGCATTACGCGGGTAAATTTGGCATCACATTTAGTTCACACTTATTGGAAAATCCAGAACATAAAACTAAACTGATGAAGTTAATGATGGACGCGATTAGTGGCAGGCGTGGGGCTGTAACTGATGCCGACGTGCTAGCCGCCGATAGTGAAGATTAAGTGTTAGAAAGACTAAAAGTTAAAGTAGGTTTAGAAAGTTAGCATGGTCAAGATACTCTATTTTGCACGCATCAAAGAATCACTCAACTACTCTACTGAAGAGTTGGCACTGCCTTCGGATGTGACGACTATTGCTCACTTAAAAGAGTTTTTGGCGCGTCGTGGTGATGCATGGTCAAACTTATTTTCTGGTAAGCAACCAGTGCGTGCAGCCATTAATCATGCCTTGGTTGAAAACAGTGCAGTGATTCGTGATGGCGACGAGATTGGCTTTTTTCCTCCAGTCACAGGAGGCTAGTTTATCCTTATGACAGTGCGCGTGCAGGTTGAAGATTTTGATGCAGGGGCTGAGGTACAGGCGCTGCGATTAGCTCGTCCTGATATAGGTGCTGTCGTCAGTTTTATTGGTCAGGTGCGTGATATTAACGATGGCTCTAGCGTGTCGGCTATGCACCTAGAGCATTATTCAGGGATGACAGAGAAATCACTTGAAGCCATCACGCAACAGGCCAAACTACGCTGGGATATTGTTGAGGTTCTGGTGATTCATCGTGTTGGGGACTTGAATCCTAGTGACCAGATTGTGATGGTTGCAGTCAGTAGTGCGCACCGAAAAGAAGCCTTTATGGCTTGTGAATTTGTGATGGACTACCTTAAAACCGAAGCGCCATTTTGGAAGAAAGAACAGACAACAGCTGGCGCACGTTGGGTCGATGCTAAAGCTACAGACGATGCTGCCAAGGAAAGATGGTAGCCATTGCACTCTATCGCTTTTCGGCCCTCAATAACCATTCAAAACTGCAATATAATCAAAACTTAAAGAACAGATTACCCATACATGCTACGACCCTTATCAGCTGAGCAACTTTCCGTAAAAATTTCAAGGCAAGATTTAAACTTTGCCGATACGTCAGCGTTGATACATCAATCAACGAACGGTCAGTTAGATCAAGCTTGGATAGGGCAATTGGCAGCGCAAAACGCTGCTCAATATGGCTTAAGCTTACCGTATGCTGGTTTTCACTTATTGGTGTTGGGTGATGAAGGCAGTGGACGCACTTCGCTTATGCTGGATGCGATGAGGCAGGCTGCATCAAAGCGATCTCCAGCAAATGACTTAGTGTTGCTGCATGATTTCTCATCCGCTGAGAAACCTTTGGCGCTTAAAGTGGGTACGGGGCAGGGGGCATCTTTACGTGCTGAAATGGATGCTTTTGTTCGCTGTTTGGTTCGAAATGTTCCTAGCTTGCTTGGGGATGCTCCAACCGCAGAAGAGTTTAGCGCTTCAAAAAAGATTAATGCTGTTGATAAAAAGCTGTCTGAATCAATCAAAGGCGAAGTGTTGAATTTGATAGATGAGCGTTTAGCTAAACTGGAAAGTGTGGCTAGTGGCTGTGTGGTAGATTTCGATTTGATCAAAGCTTATTTAGGGTCGCTAAAGCAGGATTTATTAGACAATATCGAGGTATTTCAGCCCAACGCAGATGGCGATAATCTATTAGAGGGTTTTTTGAGTCGGTATCGCGTCAATTTACTGGTTGATAACCGTACTAATCTACATGCAGCTCCTGTTATTTATGATGCGGATCCAAGTTTTCAATCGTTGTTTGGTGGATATGAAGGCGGTGCAGAAGCTGGTGCTACGGCTGATTTTATGCGCCTACGTGCGGGTAATGTATTGCGTGCGCATGGCGGCATGCTTATGCTGCATTTACGCGATATTCTGGCAGATCAACAAAATGGTTCGCAAATACTAGAAAAGCTGCATCGCGTGCTGCGTAATTGCAGCATACAAATTGAAGAGTCTAGCGGCACTTCTAGTCAAAACTCCGCAAGCCATTTTGCCCCAGAGGCTTTACCCGTTGAATTCAAGTTGGTATTAATCGCAACGCGTGATGAGTATTATGAGTTGTATGATGAAAAGCCAGATTTCGCTCAATTTTTTAAGATTAAAGTTGATTTTTCTGATTATTTTGCAGCGAATCAAAACCATCATATTCAGCTCGGTCATTTTGTTAGTTCGCAATGTGAGCAGTTTAAACTTAAACATTTCACCGCTGATGCCGTTGCACAACTTGTTTGGGTGATGCAACGTAAAATTGATGATCAACATCGTATCAGTACTAATTTTTCGTTACTACAAAGCTTGGTGTTAGAAAGTGCCGCTATTGCGCAGATGCATGACCACGATTTAGTGCAGGTCGGTGATGTGACTGAGATGTTAGCGGCACGTCAGCTCAGATATCAACAACCCGAGCAGCAGTTACGTGAGTCTATTTTAGATGGCGAGCTCATGATTAACGTCACGGGACGTGCCGTCGGGCAGATTAATGGTTTGACGCATATTGATGTGGGTGATGCGTATTTTGGCTCACCTGTGCGTATTTCCGCCCGCTGTTATGCAGGCAAAGAAGGCGTTATCAATATTGACCGTGAAGTTGAAATGACGGGCCCCAACCATGATAAAGGTTTGATGATTTTACGTAGCTGGCTATCTGCAAACTTTGCGCAACTTAGCCCGCTGGCGCTTACTGCTTCACTGGTATTTGAGCAAGAGTACCATGGTGTGGAAGGTGATTCTGCTTCGTGTGCGGAACTTTTTGCCTTGCTATCTGCTTTATCTGGCCTAAGTTTGCCACAAGGGATCGCAGTAACTGGCGCGTTAAATCAACATGGCGAGGTCATGCCAATTGGTGGCGTGAATGAAAAAATTGAAGGTTTTTTTAGGTTGTGTCACCATGAAGGCTTAGATGGTACGCAAGGGGTCATCATCCCAAGCCGCAATCAACATCACCTCATGTTGGAACAAGCTGTTATAGACGCGGTCGAGTCAGGTCAGTTTCATATTTATACGATAGACAATGTATTGGATGGCGCAGCTTTTCTGACTGATTTGGCTTCAAGTGAGACTAACCATGACTTGACTGGCGACATGGAAAGTGTCGAGAATTTATTGACGAGAGTACAGGCAACTTTAGAGCGCTTTCAGCAGGACTATAAAAATAACTTGTCTGATAAAGCTTAAGGGATAGATTTTAAGAGGTCATGTGTAAAGCATAAATATGTCAACGCATAAAAGTGATGAAAATGACGCAAAGTGTCGCCTAGATAAATGGCTGTGGGCTGCACGTTTTTTTAAAACACGTAGTTTGGCGACGGATGCCATCGATACAGGTAAAGTGCATGTAGATGGCGATCGTGTAAAACCTGCAAAAGAAGTTCGTTTGGGCATGATTGTGCATATACGCAATCGAGACTTTGAAATTGAAGTGACAGTTTTTGGCTTGTCTATGGTACGTAGAGGTGCCCCTGAGGCTGCCTTGCTTTATACTGAGACTGAGCAAAGTGTGGCAAAGAGAAAGCAAGCCGCGATGACAGGTGAGGTAGACCATGCCAAGCGTGAGCGTGGAGCAGGGCGACCAACCAAGCGTCAACAGCGAGATATCAAGCGATTTACTGGAACCTGGTAATTATCTGGCTAATCATCTTTTTTGAGTTTAGCAGTGCTATAGAGTTTAATAAAATTAATAAGGTAAATTGAAATATGGATAACTGCATCATTGTGACAGGTGGGGCTGGTTTTATCGGGTCTAACTTCGTATTGGATTGGGTTAGCTTGGGGCTAGGTAAGGTCGTCAATGTCGACAAGTTAACTTACGCTGGTAATCTTGAAAATTTGGCTGAAATTGACGGTAACCCAAATCATCTATTTGTTGAGGGTGATATTGGTGATAGAGCACTTTGGAGCAAGTTATTGGCAGAACATAAACCGCGTGCCGTGTTGAATTTTGCGGCAGAAAGCCATGTAGATCGCTCAATTCTTGGTCCTGAAGATTTTATTCAAACTAACGTTGTTGGTACGTTTCATTTGTTAGAGGAAGTACGCGCTTATTTCAACGATTTAAATGATGCAGACAAAGCCAACTTTAGATTTTTACATGTTTCTACAGATGAGGTATACGGTACATTAAGTGCTACGGATCCAGCCTTTACCGAAACAACCCCTTATGCGCCCAATAGTCCATATTCTGCATCAAAAGCAGCTTCAGATCATTTGGTGCGCGCATATCATCACACCTATGGTTTGCCAGTTTTGACGACTAATTGCTCCAACAATTATGGGCCATTTCACTTCCCAGAAAAACTGATTCCGCTATGTTTGTTGAATGCATTGGCGGGTAAGCCATTGCCTATTTATGGCGATGGTCAGCAGATTCGCGATTGGCTTTTTGTGAAAGATCACTGTAGTGCAATTCGTCGTGTACTAGAGGCAGGTAAGTTAGGTGAAACCTATAACGTAGGTGGCTGGAATGAAAAAGCCAATCTAACTGTTGTAACAACCTTATGTGCTATTTTAGATGACCTTAAACCGCGTGCAGATGGGCAAAAATATGTATCACAAATCACCTACGTTAAAGACCGCCCAGGTCATGATAGGCGTTATGCGATTGATGCTACTAAACTGGAAAGAGAGTTAGGTTGGAAACCAAAGGAAACCTTTGAGACAGGCATCCGCAAAACGGTTGAATGGTATTTAGACAACCAAGCTTGGGTCAGCAATGTGACATCGGGTGAGTATCGTAATTGGGTTAATAAACAATACAAATGAAAATTTTACTTTTGGGTAAGGGCGGGCAAGTGGGTTGGGAGTTACAACGCTCACTAGCGGTGCTGGGTGATTTGTTTGCATATGATCACCCTGAGGTTGATTTTGCCCAGCCAGAAGCTTTACGTGCGTTAGTACAGAAAATTCAACCAGATTTTATTGTGAACTCTGCTGCCTATACTGCGGTAGATAAAGCAGAGTCTGATACTGAAACAGCGCGTCTGGTAAATGCTGAATCAGTCAAAGTATTGGCTGAGGAGGCGAAAAAGCTCAATGCTTGGCTTATCCACTACTCCACAGATTATGTGTTTGACGGTACAAAAGTTGGTCAGTATTTTGAAGATGACTTAACTAACCCGCAATCGGTCTATGGTAAAACCAAGTGTGAAGGTGAGGAGTTGCTCAGGCAAACGCATGCTAACCATCTAATTTTTAGAACTAGTTGGGTTTATGCTGCGCGTGGTGGTAATTTTGCTAAAACCATGTTGCGTTTAGCTAAAGATAAAACGGAGCTCAGTGTGGTAGCAGATCAAATTGGTGCGCCCACTAGTGCAGAGCTACTTGCTGATGTCACTGCTTTGGCTATTCAGAAAATCCAGCAAAGTCAGAATGCAAGCAGTTTGGCAGGTACCTATCATGTGATTGCTAGTGGGGAAACTAGCTGGCATGAGTATGCACAGTATGTATTTGAGTTGGCGATAGCACGTGGTGCTAAGTTGAGTTTAACCCCAGCACAGGTAAAACCTATTCCAACCGAGGCATACCCTGTGCCAGCACCTAGACCTAAAAACTCAAGACTTAATACGCAGAAGGTGCAACAGACCTTTGCTGTGCAATTGCCAGACTGGCGTTACCATGTGACCCGCTTAATTGACGAGTTGGTTGGGCAAGGTGCATTGTAGTCGCTAACTCTAAGTTAAGTTAATAATAAGCTCAAAAAAGGAATGCTATGAAAAGAAAAGGCATCATTCTCGCTGGTGGTTCAGGTACCAGACTTTACCCTGCCACCATGGCACTTTCAAAGCAGTTAATCCCTGTTTATGATAAACCGATGATTTACTATCCATTGTCAACCTTGATGTTGGCGGGTATCCAAGATATTTTAGTGATCTCTACCCCGCAAGATACTCCCCGATTTGAACAATTATTGGGTGATGGCTCGCAATGGGGCTTAAATATCACTTATGCAGTGCAAGCAAGTCCAGACGGTTTGGCGCAAGCATTTATCATTGGCGAAAAATTTATTGGCAATGATTTATCAGCGCTTGTACTTGGCGATAATATTTTCTATGGTCATGATTTCCATATGTTGCTTGGCAGCGCTATGCAACGCACCAACGGTGCGAGCGTCTTTGCTTACCATGTGAATGATCCTGAGCGCTATGGCGTGGTTGATTTCGATGCTAACGGCAAAGCCGTGAGCTTGGAAGAGAAACCTGCTAAACCAAAATCTAACTACTCGGTGACTGGGTTGTATTTTTATGATAATCAAGTGATTGATTTCGCAAAAAATCTCCAACCATCGCCTCGTGGTGAGTTGGAAATTACAGATCTAAATAGAATTTATCTGGATAAAGGTGAGCTAAACGTAGAGATTATGGGGCGCGGTTATGCGTGGTTAGATACTGGTACGCATGAATCCCTACTCGAGGCTGGGCAGTTTATTGCAACGATTGAAAATCGCCAAGGCTTAAAAGTTGCTTGCCCAGAAGAGATTGCGTATCGCCAGAAATGGATAGATGCCGCACAAGTAGAGAAACTTGCTAAACCTCTGTCTAAAAATGCTTATGGGCAATATTTACAGCGCTTACTGAAGGAGCCAGTTTACTAAATGAAAGTAACGCCATTAGCAATCCCTGATGTATTTGTAGTTGAACCCAAAGTGTTTGGTGATGATAGGGGCTTTTTCTTTGAAAGCTTCAACCAAGCTCAGTTCGAGCAAGCCATTGGCCGTCAAGTAAGTTTTGTACAAGATAATCATTCTCGCTCAGCAAAAAATGTGTTGAGAGGTCTGCATTATCAAATTCAACAGCCGCAAGGTAAGTTGGTGCGCGTCACCTCGGGAGAGGTGTTTGATGTGGCCGTTGATTTACGTAAAAGCTCACCCACCTTCGGTAAATGGGTGGGCGAACTTTTATCAGGTGAAAATAAAAAGCAAATGTGGATCCCAGAGGGCTTTGCCCATGGCTTTTTGGTACTATCTGATTATGCTGAGTTTCTATACAAAACAACAGATTACTATGCGCCAGCCCATGAGCGTTGCTTGATATGGAATGATTCAGCAGTCAATGTGCAATGGCCTTTACAAAGTACACCTTTGCTATCAGGCAAGGATGCAAAAGGGTCTCCATTTGAATCTGCAGACGTGTTTGGTTGAATAAAACCTAAATAAAACTAGGTTTGGCTTATTCTGGTAATGCTGTTTTGATGTAAAATGCGAGGCTACAAAAAACATAAGCCGCGTCATTTGAAGTTAATCCTCATCACTAAGCAGGTCGCCAATTGAAAGTCCTTGTCACAGGTGCTGCGGGCTTTATTGGCTATCATGTCACCATGGCTTTACTTTCACGTGGCGATGAGGTTGTTGGGGTAGATAACCTCAATGATTATTATGACGTGCGCTTAAAAGAGGCACGTTTAGCGCAAATTCAAGCGCACCAAAATGCCGAAAAATTTAAGTTTATCAAACAAGACTTAGCCGATACAAAGGCTACAGCCGAAATATTCGCCACGGAACAAGTTCAGCGGGTTGTGCATTTAGCTGCACAAGCAGGCGTCCGCTATTCGCTTGAAAATCCACATGCCTATGTACAAAGTAATTTAGTTGCTTTTTTGAACGTGCTAGAAGGTTGCCGACACCATAAAATCGAACATCTAGTCTATGCCTCCAGCTCTAGTGTTTACGGAGGCAATACCAAAATGCCATTTAGCGAAAGTGACAATGTAGACCATCCCGTCAGTCTGTATGCTGCGACTAAAAAATCAAACGAATTGATGGCGCATACCTACAGTCATTTATACAATATCCCAACGACAGGATTAAGGTTTTTTACGGTCTATGGCCCTTGGGGCCGTCCCGACATGTCCCCGTTCTTATTTGCTGATGCCATTTTAAACAACTGGCCTATTAAGGTATTTAATTTTGGTGATATGATGCGTGACTTTACCTACATTGATGACATTGTGGAGGGTGTAGTTAGGGTTACGGATAACCCAGCTACCTCAGATGCTAGTTTAAATTCGGAGTCGATTAGCCGCAATGCTCCTTATCGAATATTTAATATAGGTAACAGTCAGCCAGAAAAGTTGTTGGACTTTATAGCGGCACTTGAAGGTGCGATTGGTAAAGAGGCAGAGAAGAGCTTCATGCCGATGCAAGCTGGAGATGTAAAAGCAACATACGCTGATACAGAAAAGCTAGAAAACTGGGTAAATTTTAAGCCCCAAACAAATTTGAATGACGGTGTTATTAATTTTGTTGAGTGGTATAAGTGCTACTTTGAAATAGTGTAGCTGTATGGAGAAATTATAAAAATGAAAGCAGTGATACTCGCTGGTGGCCTAGGGACCAGAATTTCTGAAGAAACACATCTCAAACCAAAGCCAATGATTGAAATCGGTGGTATGCCTATACTTTGGCATATCATGAAGTTATATTCTGCACATGGTATCAATGATTTTATTGTCTGTTGTGGATATAAAGGCTACATCATCAAAGAGTATTTCGCCAATTACTTTCTGCATATGTCAGACGTGACTTTTGATATGTCCAATAACGAAATGCAAGTGCATCACCGCAAAGCTGAGCCTTGGAAAGTCACTTTAGTCGACACTGGAGAGTCAACCATGACGGGGGGGCGTCTCAGGCGCGTGGCCGATTATATAAAAGACGAAGAAGCTTTTTGTTTTACCTATGGTGATGGTGTTTCTGATGTGAATATTCAAGACTTAGTCAATTTTCATCAGCAACATGGAAAATTGGCTACAGTCACAGCTGTGCAGCCACCTGGGCGTTATGGGGCACTGAATATGGATGGTACCTTAGTAAAAGGCTTTATAGAAAAGCCGAAGGGCGATGGTGGCTGGATTAACGGTGGTTTTTTCGTTTTATCGCCCCAATGTTTAGATTATATTGCCGATGATAAAACCTCTTGGGAGGCCGAACCTTTGGCAAAAATCGCCAAAGAGAATCAAATGATGGCTTTTGAACATACAGGGTTCTGGCAACCGATGGATACGCTTAGAGAGAAGAATTTGTTGGAAGAGTTGTGGCAAAGCGGCAAAGCGCCATGGAAAGCATGGCAATGAATACAGAATTTTGGTCTGGTAAGCGAGTATTTTTAACTGGACATACTGGTTTCAAGGGAAGCTGGTTATCGCTGTGGCTGCAAACACTAGGTGCGGAAGTCACTGGTTACGCCCTCAATCCGCCTACTAACCCTAGCCTGTTTGAGGTTGCCAATGTTGGAAGTGGAATGCACTCTATTATTGCAGACATCAGAGATTACTCTGCATTAGAAAATGCCATCAATCAAGCTAAGCCAGAAATCGTAATCCATATGGCTGCGCAGCCGTTAGTGAGATATTCGTATGAAAATCCTGTTGAAACATATTCAACGAACGTCATGGGAACGGTTCATTTATTAGAGGCTGCAAGAAAGTCTAGCTCAGTAAAAGCAGTTGTTAATGTGACTAGTGACAAGTGTTACGAAAACAGGGAGTGGGTATGGGGTTATCGTGAAGACGAACCTATGGGAGGGTATGACCCATATAGCAATAGTAAGGCTTGTGCAGAGTTAGTGACTTCTGCCTATCGTTCTTCATTTATGAACCCTGAAGCCTACAGTCAGCACGGGATTGCTGTAGCCTCTGCTAGAGCAGGGAATGTGATTGGTGGCGGTGATTGGGCTGCTGATAGGTTGATTCCTGATTTTATTCGTTCAATAGTGGCGGGTAAAACGGTTGTTATCAGGAGTCCCAATGCAATCCGCCCTTGGCAGCATGTTTTGGAGCCTTTGAGTGGCTATCTTACCCTCGCTGAGAGCTTGTATATGCAGGGAGCAAAATTCTCCGAAGCTTGGAACTTTGGGCCGAGTGATAATGATGCCAAAACGGTTGAATGGATAGTGAGTCAGTTAGTTGCTAATTGGGGCGATCAAGCTAGCTTTCAAGTTGAAGCTAGCTCATTGAATCTTCATGAGGCACACTTTTTAAAGTTGGATTGTAGTAAAGCTAGAATGCAGCTTGGCTGGACGCCTAAATGGGATGCAACTCAGACAATTGAACGCATATGTGCTTGGCATAAGGCGCATATAGGTGGCGCAGACATGAAAACTTATACGCTCAATGAAATTGCTGATTATCAAGCAAGTTCATTGGCAAATAAACATCAGTAAAGGATAGTATTTTGGATAGATCAGAACAAATTCGTAGTCAGATTGCACAACTAATAGAAGAATACTCTGCAATTAAATATGCACCTAAGCCTTTTGAGGCTGGGTCAACGGTAATTCCCCCCTCAGGTAAAGTAATTGATTCAAATGAAATAAAAGCGATGACAGAGGCGTCTTTAGATGCATGGCTAACTACAGGTCGCTTTAATGAGGCTTTTGAAAAGCGTCTTGCGAATTATTTGGGCGTAAAATTTTTACTCACGACAAACTCAGGCTCTTCTGCCAATCTGTTGGCGTTTTCAGCATTGACTTCACCTAGACTTAAAGAGCGTGCTATTAAGCCAGGAGATGAAGTGATAGGCGTAGCTGCAGGTTTTCCAACTACTGTGAATCCAATTTTACAATTTGGCGCGGTACCTGTGTTTGTTGATATTGATGTGGTTACCCACAATATTGATGTGAATAAAATCGAAGCGGCCATTAGCCCAAAAACAAAAGCGATCATGTTAGCCCACTCTCTGGGTAATCCCTTTAACATCAAAGTTGTTATGGAAATATGTAGAAAATATAATCTTTGGTTGATAGAGGATAATTGTGATGCATTGGGTTCCCGCTACAATGGTCAATTAACAGGTACTTTTGGGGATATTGGTACCTTGAGTTTTTATCCAGCTCATCATATTACGATGGGCGAGGGCGGTGCAGTTTTTACTAACAGCCCAGAGTTGAAGTTAATTGTCGAGTCATTCCGTGACTGGGGACGCGATTGCTACTGTGCTCCTGGTAAGGATAACACCTGCGGAAAACGCTTCTGTTGGAAGTTAGGCGATCTGCCTGAAGGTTATGATCATAAATACACATATGCCCACTTAGGCTACAATCTAAAAATTACTGATATGCAAGCTGCATGTGGTTTAGCCCAGATGGATAAGTTAGATGGGTTTGTGCAAGCACGTAAAGACAACTTTAACTATTTGCATGAGCGATTAAAATCATGCGAGGAGTTTTTGATTTTGCCAGAAGCTACCCCCAATAGTGATCCATCTTGGTTTGGCTTTTTAATGACAATTCGACCTGAAGCCAAAATACGTCGAGTGGATTTCTTAGAGTATCTGGATCAGAACAAGATTGGTACACGTCTATTGTTTGCAGGTAATTTGACACGCCAACCTTATATGGCTGGTCGTAACTTCCGAATAAGTGGAGAGCTTACCAATACTGATGTTGTAATGAATGATAGTTTTTGGATTGGTGTGTATCCTGGTTTAACAAGAGAAATGCTTGATTTTACTATTGATAAAATTGAATCATATCTTGGTGTTAATTTCGACTGATGTTAAACAAAAGAAACAAACTACTCTTATTTGGTGCTAGTGGATCTATAGGATCGGCTATATGCGAAAAATTTAAAGAGCAAGCATGGGATGTGGTCGGCGTAGGACGGTCTGCGTTAAGCACAGAAGTGCAGATTTTATGGGACCCTCTAGACTCTACTATAGAGGGACCTCTTGAGCAGCTTGAGAGCTATGAGGGATTCGATGCTGTATGCTGGGCGCAAGGTCAAAACTGCAATGACTCTATCTATCAATTTGATGAGCAGGCGCATAGGGATGTCTATGATGCCAATGTTATTTATATTTTAAAAACATTGAGTTTTCTCATTGAGAGCCAGTTGTTAAGTAAACCAGCTAAATTATGTGTTATTAGTTCGATTTGGCAGGACATGTCTCGTCAAAACAAACTGTCTTATGGGATTTCAAAAGCAGCACTAAAAGGGCTTGTCTTATCAGCAGCTAATGACTTGGGGGCCGATGGCCATTTAATAAATGCCATCCTTCCTGGCGCGTTGGATACTCCAATGACTCATAAAAATCTAACTAGCAAGCAGATTAATGTTCTACTGAGTTCAACTCATTTTGGTCGTTTAGCTAGTTTGGTTGATGTTGCTAATGCTGCATATTTCGTTTGTTCCCCACATAACACAGGCATGACGGGTCAGTTTCTTAAAGTTGATTTAGGGTATTCAGATGTCCGTATCGTTTGAAATAATATCTAGTATTAAAAGCTATCAAGTGGATATTTGTGACAACTTAGTCAATAGTAATGGTTATCATCCTGAGCAGAAGTTTGTTCTAATTGATCAATTAGTTTTGGATTTATATCCTTATCTCAAGTCTGATAGATTGATTACAATTCCTGCTATAGAAGAGTCTAAATCACTTGAAACAGTTGCATATGTGATTGAGACGTTGCGTTCATTAGGAGCAAATAGAAATAGTCATTTAATTGCGCTAGGTGGAGGAATTGTTCAAGATATTGCCACATTTGTGTCATCGGTTTTTATGCGTGGAATTTCATGGTCATATTATCCAACAACCCTATTGGGTATGGTTGATTCTTGTGTGGGTGGAAAATCATCTATCAACGTTGGGCAATATAAAAACATTGCAGGGAAC
Source organism: Methylophilaceae bacterium (assembly GCA_036504995.1). GTDB lineage: Bacteria > Pseudomonadota > Gammaproteobacteria > Burkholderiales > Methylophilaceae > DASXUG01. Next base: position 45,193 of record DASXUG010000008.1, read on the forward strand.
TTTTATCCCCCTGACAAGATTGTAGTTGCTACCGAGTTTTGTCGTACTTTAAAAAACGTTGAAGTAATTGCAGGTTTGTGTGAGGCAGTTAAAATATGTTTTGCTCACCAAGGCAGTCAATTTGATGCGTTCCTTGAGTTAACTAATCAGGAGGGTATTGTTCCAGAGGCTAGCCTATCAAAAATGGTCGAGCTTACTCTTCTCACCAAAAAGAAGTTTATAGAGGAGGATGAATTCGATACTGGAGTGCGGCTACTTTTAAACTTTGGGCATACTTTTGGGCATGCCATAGAAGCCGCTGGGAACTTTTCAATTACACACGGGGTTGCAGTTGGCTTGGGCATGCAGATGGCTATTCAAGTTGCCTACACATTTAGTCCTGAAGTGAAAAACAACAAGAGGGTCAGCTTGTTGAGCACTTATTTAGAGAAACTACTTAGAAATGTTCCAGAGTTGGTGGGAAGTTTGAAAGCCATTTCTAGTAAAGATATGTTGACTAAATTTCAGTCTGACAAAAAACATACTAGTACAGACTACGTCGTTATTATTCCCGACACAAATGGTTTTTTAGTGAAAAAGCATATCGTTAAAGGTAGTGAGTTTGAAGCTTTAGTTGTAAATTTATTTGAAGTAATAAAAGGTACTTATGAAGTATAGTGATCAAATTACTGATTGGTTGGTTGGGCTGGGTTATACCCACTGCTTTTATGTTGGCGGGGGTAATATCATGCATTTATTGGAAAGTTTTAGCCGCAAACTAGATTGTATTCCAGTGATACATGAAGTGGCTGCTACAATTGCAACAGAATATTTCAACGAATCAAATTTGTCTAAAAAAGCGGTTGCATTAGTGACAGCAGGCCCAGGTTTGACGAATGCTGTGACCGGTTTAGCTGGGGCTTACTTAGAGAGCCGAGAGCTATTATTAATTGGAGGACAGGTAAAAACAGCTGATCTTTCCAGAGGCCGTTTGCGACAGAGAGGTATACAAGAAATTGATGGTGTTGCAATTGTAAAACCTATTACTGTTAGGGCTGAGTTAATAGATGAGGTGATTGATTTTGAACGCTTTTCAAATATTGTATCCCATACAGGCGTATCTAGAAAAGGGCCAGTTTTTCTCGAAATTCCTATAGATATTCAGAGCCGAGAAGTTAACTTTTCTAATGTGTTGCTATCAAAACCAGAGACACTTTATCCTCTGGTAAGCTCAGAAGATATTTCTAAAGTAATTGCCAAAATTAATTTGGCTAAGCGGCCATTACTTTTGCTGGGAGGGGGCGTGTCCAGAGCAGTAGCCAAGAAGCTTAAGGCTAACTTGGCCGCATTATCTATTCCCATAGCTACCACATGGAATGCAGCTGATCGAATAGCCTCTGATCAGGCTAATTATGTTGGTAGACCTAATACCTGGGGACAGCGTAGCGCAAATTTAATTATCCAGCAGTCAGATCTGGTTATAGCTGTAGGTACCAGACTTGGTATGCAGCAAACGGGATTTAATTGGCAGCGTTTTGTGCCTAATGGTGAGATAGTTCAAGTCGATATTGATCAGGCTGAGCTTGATAAAGGGCACCCTAAGGTTGCGATTCCCTTGCTTGGTGACGCCAACGATTTTCTCGAAAGGTTTGTGAGTACCCCGCTTAGGGACTATTCGGACTGGCTGGAATACACGTCTGAAATTAGAGCATCTATCCCCTTAGTTGAACCAATTAATACTACAGGCGAGGCGTATATTTCCCCTTATGTTTTTACCGAAGAACTTTCCAATATATGTTCTGAAAGTGATGTGATTATTCCTGCAAGTAGTGGAGGAGCCTTTACAGTCATGATGCAAGCTTTTCAGCAGAAAAATGAACAAGTGATTATCACAGATAAAGGTTTAGCATCCATGGGTTACGGTTTATCAGGGGCGATTGGTGTGTCTATCGCGCATCCAGATAAACGCGTAATTTTGGTGGAGGGGGATGGTGGATTTTCGCAAAATATTCAAGAAATTGGCACTGCTGCGATTAGAAATTTAAACTTAAAAATTTTTATCTTTGATGATTCAGGTTATGCTTCAATACGCGCTACCCAAAGAAACTACTTTGGTGGACGTTATGTGGGTTGCGATCGTAATACGGGGTTGGGATTACCTAACTGGGAGAAATTATTTGATGCGTGGAATGTGCCAGTAATGCGCGTAAATCGCGGATATACTTTAGATCCTCAATTTATGGAAATGTTTAAAATGAATGGTGTATGCGCATTTATTGTTTCTGTTGATCCAGAACAGACATATTTCCCTAAAATTACTAGTCGAATTACAGAAAATGGCTCTATGGAGTCCAATCCTTTGCATGTGATGACCCCGCAGTTAGATGAAGATCAACTTCGAGTGTTAGCTAAGTATTTATAATCATTTTTAAAAAATAGAATAAAGATATTGAGATGAATAAACGTGAATATCAAATGCTTGAAATCTTAAAAAAATTAAGAGACGAGCATGGAGCAGTTGCAGTAAAAGCAGAGTTTGAGGCTGAGGGTACTAGAGTTGATGAGCTACTTAGGTTGATTGAAATTGCAAGAAAAGCAAACTTGAAAATTGCGCTCAAAATTGGCGGTTGTGAAGCAATACGTGATTTGATTGAAAGTAAGCAGCTTGGTGTGGAGTATATCATCGCGCCAATGGTTGAAACGCCATATGCTTTAACCAAGTTTATTGATGCTAAAAACAAAATATATAACCTTGATGAGCAAGCAGATACTGACTTTTTGTTCAATGTTGAAACTATAACGGCTTTTAATCATATTCACGAAATGGCTAAACTAGCTTCAGCTGAAAAAGGGCTAAATGGGATGGTTTTTGGCCGAGTAGATTTCTCTGGTTCTATGGGCTGGTCAAGAGATGACATTAACACAGATGCAATGACTGAGTATTGCGTCAAGTCTAGTGCGGTTTGCTTGGACCATAAACTTGATATGGTTGTTGGTGGGGCCGTATCAGTTGATGCCTTGCCAATGTTAAAAAGTATATACAGATCTAATTTGACCCGATTTGAAACAAGGAAAGTGATTTTTACTGGCGCAGCAGTCGAAAACCCATCAATTGAGTTAGGGTTGTTGGATGCGGTGAAGTTCGAGTTGCTGTGGCTGTTAAATAAGCGCGACTACTACGGATTAATCATGAAAGAAGATGACAAAAGAATCGATATGTTGGAAACAAGATGGAAAGTTTTATAGGTTACTTTTCTAAAACAAAAATCTTGTTATGAGCACACTATTAGTCATTGGAGGTAGCGGTTTTTTTGGAAAATCTATTCTGGATGCATACTCAAGAGGTTTGCTTCGTCCTTGGGGAATTTCTCGTGTAATAGCGATGTCTAGGAATGCACACGAGTTATCAAAGCAAGTCCCGCATCTGATAACTGAAAGGGTTGAGCTACTTTCTGCAGATATATCAATAGTCAATAGCCTGCCAACAGCAGATTACGTAATTCATGCTGCAGCATCGACGGACGTTAGGGGCTATATTTCTAAACCAGAACAAGAAAAAAAAAATATCCAAGCTGGAACTTATAATTATTGTGACTTAGCCAAACTGGCCCATCCGAAGAGTAAAATAGTTTACGTTAGTTCTGGCGCTGTTTATGGGGTGCAGCCAAAGACTCTTAATGCGATAACAGAGTCGTATAGGCCTGACACTTTAGTTGGAATGGATCCTGGAAAAATTGACTACGCCATAGCAAAAAATCATGCTGAAAGTGCTATCAAGACGCTAGCGGCTGAGGGCCTAAATTTAAGTATTGCCAGGTGCTTCGCTTTTGTAGGAATGTGGCTACCAAGAGACCAGCATTTTGCTATTGGAAATTTTATTGATGATGGTATTAATGGCCGACCTATTAAGGTAAAGGCTCAGCACAAAGTCTATCGTAGTTATATGTATGCAGATGATTTGGTTGAGTGGTTGATGACGATTGCTGAAAACTCGAACCCGCTTTGCCCAGTGTATAACGTTGGATCTGATCAAGAAGTACTTTTGGGTGATTTAGCCCAAAAAATCTCAAAGCTGTTTTCTGTAGAGGCTGATGTCGCAGCTATTCTAGAGACAAAGATTGATCGTTACATACCCTCAATTGAAAAAGCAAAGACTGAGTTAGGTTTGTATCTTAAGTACGATTTAATGAGCTCAATTTATGCCACCTTGAAAGGCGTAAGCTTATAGCTTTAAAATGAATAGTAAATTTATCAGGTTTTTATTTGTTGGAATTCTAAACACGTTATTTGGTTACAGTATTTATGTTCTTTTTTTATACTGCAACCTAAGTTTTTCAATAGCTGCTTTGCTTTCAACTATTATTGGTGTGCTTTTTAACTTCAAAACGACAGGAAGGTATGTCTTTCGGTCAGACGATAATAAGTTAATTTTTCGATTTATCACTGTATACGCACTTTTATATTTGTTTAACGTGACAGGAATCAAACTGTTAAATACGGTAAAAGTAAGTTACGTGTTAGCTGGAGCCTTGATGCTAATTCCCATGGCTATTTTAAGTTTTCTATTAAATAAAAAGTTTGTATTTAAACATGACCAAGCTGATTAGTATTGTTTCACCATGCTACAACGAAGAAGATAACATCGAAGAGTTATACGTTCGTATCAAAGCAGAGATAGCAAAGCACCCCGATTACGAGTTTGAAATTATCTTTATAGATAATCACTCATTAGATACCACAGTAGAAAAACTTAGGCGAATCGCTAGCATCGATCGTCAAGTCAAAGTGATTATAAATACGCGCAACTTTGGGCATATTAGATCACCCTATTACGGGATCTTACAATCGAGAGGTATGGCAACCATATACTTGGCATCTGACTTGCAAGATCCGCCTGAACTAATAGGGGAGTTTATCCAACATTGGGAAGGTGGCTATAAGTTAGTAATGGCAGTAAAGCCTGTGAGTAAAGCATCCATGTTGATGCATTACTTGCGTCAGTCATATTATCGTTTTTTAGACGATATTTCAGATATATCTATTCTCTCAGACTCAACAGGGTTTGGCTTATATGATAAAGATGTATTAGACCGTCTGAGAAAAATTGAGGACCCTTATCCGTTCTTAAGAGGGCTGATTTGTGAGTTGGGTTATGAGATCAAAACGATAGAGTTTAACCAACCCAGGCGACAAAGAGGTATTTCCAAAAATAACTTTTATACACTTTATGATATTGCAATGCTGGGAATAGTAAGCCATTCAAAAATGCCTATTAGAGTTGCCGCTATCACTGGGTTTATCTTAGGGTTGATCAGTATGTTAGTGGCAACAGTGTTTTTAATTTTTAAGCTTATTTACTGGCATTCATTCCCTGTAGGAATTGCGCCAATAGTGATAGGCATGTTTTTCATGTTTGGGATATTGCTTTTTTTTATTGGCATATTAGGCGAGTATATTGGTTCAATACATACATACGTTCAGAAGAGACCAGTCGTCGTGGAAAAAGAAAGAATCAACTTTGTAGATTAAGCTGGAAGTTGAAAGCCTTATGGTTGGATTAATGGTGTACAACAGTTGATTAATTTTTATTGCAAGCCAGCATTTAAAGCGCCACACGACTTAACCCTAGTGCTAAGCAGTAATAATTAATCTAAAACAAAAAATTAAAAGAGAACATAGTTAATGCTTAAAAAAGCAATATCGTCATTTCATTTCGCAGCTAAATTCAAACCTAGGTTACTTGCACTTCTGGTAGTGGGGATTTTTAACTTAGTTATATTCAATCGCTACTTCCCTCTGAGCGAAGGTTGGTGGGAGACTTATGGTTATTTATATAACTTAGGGTTGCGGCCATATACAGATTTTGACCTAGCATTTACCCCCCTATTTACAATTATTAACGCGGGGCTTTTGCATGTTTTTGGAAACTCTTTTTTCTGTTTTAGACTTTTTGGGGTTTTTGTATATTTGATTGCGACGTTTTGTCTGCAATTGTTTCTTGAGCAGTTTTATTCTTCCAAAACTTCGGCTATAGCTATCATCGTTGCAAGCTTTATGTTGTTCAATGAGACTCAGTTTATCGCCAAAGATTATCACACCTACCAACTACTTCTAGTGTCTTTAGTTTTGTTGTTACATACATGGCTTGTTGGTAACGCTCAACTGAATAAGTGGCAAAATTTAGCTGCTACTTTTGTTCTTGGTGCACTAGTTTGTTTAGTCATCGTTCTTAAACAAAATGTTGGGGTTTTATTGGCGGTTGCTCTCATCGCGAGCTTTATTCTAAAAAGAACCGATGCAATCTCTAAATCAATAATGTTTTTATTGGGAGCGACTGCTGGTTTGTACCTTATGTCGCCAATAGTATCAATGTCAGACTGGCATAATATTTTGTTTAAAAATGACGCAAAAGGGGATTTGATCACAGTTTTTTTTAGAGTTCTAATTAATCCCTATAACAGATTGATACTGGTTTCTGCTTTATTTATAGCGACTGTATATTTTTCATTTATTTTTATAGTGGATCCAAAACAAAATAACAGAAAAATTTGGTTTGATCGAATCTTAAAGGTGCTCGAGAAGCCAGTTGTTGAGCGCTCTTTTCTCGTTGTAAGTGCTTTTTTTATTGTTTCTTTGGCAGTAAGTCTTTCTTTTTTTCATGTGTTTTTTCATATGCTTTTAGTGGTATGCCTTGCAATTTTGATCATACTTACCTATCAGGCATATAAATATCTACTATCTAATTCAACCATGGATTTAAGTACTAAAAATGTAGCAATTGTTTTACCCTTACTTGCCTTGGCTTATAGTAATACAAACACGTCCACATTTGATTATAACGGGATGCAAATTCCAGTGGCTTTCGGCGTTGGTTATATTCTGAGTCGTATTGAATTTATACCAAGCCCTCGTTACTGGATTATGAGTTGTTTGTTCTTTCTTGCAATTACTCCGCGTGTTGTAGCAACTAAATTGCTTGAGCCTTACTCTTGGTGGGAGAATGTTCAAGGCTCAGTTTTTTCGGCTAAGTATGAAACTAATTACTCTGATTTGAGGGGAATATACGTTAATCACATATATCGTGATGTTTTTAATGAGATAAAAGAGACTGTTGATAAGTATTCCATATCTTCATCGGATGTCTATTTTTATAACTTACCACTTTTTTATTTGCTGCATAAAAAAGTACCCCCGTTTAGAGCTGTTGTGCACTGGTTTGATGTTGTAAGTACGACGCAAATGAATTCAGAGTTATCTAAACTTGAGAAAATTCCCCCTCGTTTAATTGTGGCAATGGAGCCATCACCTCTTGCTTTTGTTATACATCGCCAATTAAAACATGCTGAGCATCTGCCTCAGGAGGACTTTCAGGAGCATCTAGATCAGTGGGTAAGCGATGGAAAATACCGTCTTCTGAAGAGCATAGCCTTACCTACTAAAGCGCTGAAGCAGATGGAGGGTAGTGATGAGAAACCTATTCTTATAACGCAAGATGTTTCTCTGCAAAGTGCTAAGTTTTTTAGCAAGGATGTTAAGTATATATCTGGAGCACTTGATTTTGTTCGGCATAAGGTGAAAGTGGAAGGTGTATCTCGCGATGGAGTGTTTTATCAAATTCAAGAGGGTTTTATTTTGCGTCCAGGTGATGTGTTACGCTTGTCTGGGCGGTATAAAGAGGTGATGTCTATGTCTGGAAAAATCGGGATAGGGAGAGACTTTCCACGAGACTGGAATAGTGTGAATATTTATCTCAGAAATGACGTGGAAGTAAAATAAAAGTGTAATGGTTAAATATTTCTGTTAATAGCTCCAAAGTTTTAATTTACCAACCTATTAAACTAAGCGATATGCACCAAATTTTAGCTCGTTTCGATTTCAACTCCTCAGTTTTCGTGTCCTTGCTGGCTAGAGGGTGGCAAATGACGTCGGGCGCACTGACGGTTCTATTTATTGCTCATTGGTTTACCAAAGAACAACAGGGCTATTTTTATACGTTTGGTAGCGTCCTCGGGCTACAGGTGATTTTTGAAATGGGATTGTCATTTGTCATTTTTCAGTTTTCAGGACATCTGTTTGCAGGATTGAACTGGTTGCCAAATGGGGATGTACAGGGCGATGATCATGCAAAGCTTAGATTTCACCTGCTTTTACGCTCCGCTTTTGTTTGGTATGCATGTGCTGCTTTAATCATGCTTCTAATTTTGTTACCAGCGGGAATACTCTTTTTTCAAAATAAGTCTGTTTTAGCTTCAAGTCTATGGCTATGGCCATGGGTTCTATTGGTTGTTGTTACTGCTCTGAATCTCGTTACTCTCCCAACCATGTCTGCAATAGAGGGAAGTGGACGGGTAACGGAGATTAATAAGCTAAGACTAATACAGGGGGTGGTGGGTAGCACAGTAGCTTGGTTTTTACTTGTTTCTAGATTAGGTTTATGGATGGTAGTGGCTGTACCTTTAGTGACTCTGTTGAGCTCCGTTTATTGGTTATATAAACGCTACCCATCAATTGTTGAGGTGTTAATAACGCCTATCACTAGTGCCGCTGATAGTGCTTTTTCCTGGAAAGCTGAGGTTTGGCCTATGCAGTGGAAAATTGCTGTTAGTTGGATTTGTGGATATTTTATATTCCAATTATTTACCCCGATACTATTTCATTTCTATGGCCCCGTTGCAGCTGGAAAGATGGGAATGAGTATAGCTGTCGCTACTATGGTCAATAGTTTGGGATTTGTGTTGCTTCAAGCGAATGGACCTACACTAACTAAATTTGCTGCGCAGAAAAAATGGATTGAGTTCGATCATTACTTTTTTAGATTTTTTAAACAGTCTTTAGTGTTAGTCATCCTTGGATATTGCTTTATAGGGGTTTTTCTCTACACATTTCAGAGATTGCCGATAACTCAACGTATTATTCCATTTTCTGATATGGTGATTTTGTGTTTTGGTTTTTTGATATCTCATGTAGTAAGTATGCTCGCTTATTATCTTAGGTTACACAAACAAGAGCCCTTTATGGTTTTATCTTTAATTGGTGCAGTCATACTGTCGCTATGTCTTTATGAATTCGGTCGTTTATATGCAGAGCTCGGAATGGTGGTATCATTTCTTTGCGTTAACTTGATATACGGATTACCTAGCTCATTGTGGCTCTGGGCAAAGATGCGTAGAGAGTGGCACTAAATTTTTAAGTGAGTTTCGATGCAAGACATATTGCTTTCTATCGCTATCCCAACATTTAATAGAGCTAAATGGTTAAAGCTTTGCTTAACTCAATTGATTCCTCAACTTCAAGAGGTTGGAAATCGCGTTGAGGTTACAGTCTATGATAATGCATCTCCAGATAATACCCGAGAAGTTGTTTCTTCATTTTTAGGGGAACACCTAGCGTTAAGTTATGTGCTTAATTCAGAAAATATTGGGTCGGATAAGAATATAGCTCAGTGTTTTAATAAGGCAATTGGACGCTATGTGCTAATTTTAGGGGATGATGATGTAATCATCCCTGGAGCATTAGCAAAAATAATGAATATCCTAAAAACTGAACAATCAGATTTTGGCGTCGTGTATATAAAAGCTTACGGATATGATGATAGTTTTATGGAGGAAATGCCTTTTCAGATACGTAAACGTGGGGTTGTGTACTCTGATGTGAATGATTTTATTTGTCGTTGTTCAAATAGTATGGCTTTTATTTCATCTTTAGTGATTAATAAATCTAAAATTCCATCAATAGATGCAAATCGCTTTATTAATACTTCATTGGTACAAACCTACCTGTTCTACGAGGCCGCAAGAGAGGCAAAACAAAATCTTTATGTAGGTGAGTATTTGATTGCAGCAAAGCGAATAGAAAGCCGAGATTATGATGTTACAAAGGTATTTGCATCAGCACTAAATGATGCGCTTGATTATTTTGTGTCTAGAGGTTTCTCTCAAGATGCAGTAAAAAAAATAAATCGAAAACTAATTTGGTATTTTTTCCCCTTTTTTATATTACAGTTAAGATACGCGCAATCATCAGAGGTAGCTTCAATTGAGACTTCGTATGCACTTTTGAAAAAAAGATATAGGTGCGAGCCAGCTTTTTGGATTTGTTTAATGCCTATTTTTAAGTTGCCAAGAGTGCTAGCAAAATTGTGGGCCTTAATTATTATTATTGGATCTAGAGTTTTTACTTTAGAGTTTGGCAGGCTGTTTGTTGCTTTTTCTAAAAAGTTAAATACTTTAAAAGTGAAATAATTTGACTAGTCATGTAGCCGTATTAATGGCAACACATCATGGTGCACCATGGTTAGAGCAGCAGGTGGAGAGTGTTCTCAATCAGGTTGGTGTAGATGTTCATATTTTTGTTTCAGATGACTTGTCAACAGACTCCACTGTTGCATGGATAACTAATAAAGCTATTCAAGATAAGCGAATCTCTTTGCTACCATTGGGAGATAAATTTGGCAGTGCTGGAAAAAACTTTTTTAGATTAATTAAAGATATTGATCTTTTGGGCTACGATTATGTGGCTTTTTGTGATCAGGACGATATTTGGGAGTGTGATAAGCTAGTACGTCACATTATGTTAGCTAAAGCTCAGCATGCAGATGGCGTATCTTCAAATGTATTAGCGTTCTGGCCAAACAACAAGAAAAAATTGATCGTTAAATCTCAGGTACAAAGGAAATGGGATTTTTTGTTTGAGTCTGCAGGGCCAGGGTGTACTTTTTTGATGACGCCCTGGCTGGTAAGCCAACTTAAATCATTGTTGAAAATGGAAAGTGGTTTTGCAAAAGATGCTACTCTACATGATTGGTTAGCCTATGCGGTTTGCAGGTCAAGCGGTCATAAATGGGTGATAGATGCTCACCCTTCTGTCCTATATCGCCAGCATGAGAGTAATGTGTTGGGGGCAAACTCAGGTTTAAAGGCAAAGTTATCGAGAATCGTTAAACTCAAGCAAGGATGGTATCGCTCAGAAATTAAGAATATGTGCAAAATAAGCCTGATGATTTCGCAAAATGAAGAAATTAATCAACTTCTAAAGTTGCTCGAGTCAAATACTTTTATCTCCCAAATTAAGCTTCTGTGCTACGTGCCTCAAGCTAGACGTAAGTTCTCAGATAGAGTATTTCTGCTACTATCTATATTGTTGTTTTGGTTTTCTGACAGTCCATGATCACTACAATATCTGATTTATAGATAAAAGCCCCCAAATACATATCAACTTAATCGGGTATTATGTAGATATAAAATGTATATTTGGTATAGTTATCCATGAAATTCAAGGTAACATTTCTCTGTAAACCTCAAAAAACAAACTGTTGCAATATTCAAACATAAATGATCACGTCGCAAACTTACTTTCGAGACTTGATTTCGGGTACATTTACTTATTAATTGCCAGTAAGTGTTATGGTTAAGAAAATGAAAATTCTAGTAACAGGTGCAAGTGGTTTTGTTGGGCAGGCCTTATGCAAGGACTTAATAAAACATGAGCATGAAGTTGCTACATTACACAGAGTCGCTAATCTTGATTTTACTGCGGAGCAGATATTAGCGAGTAGTTTGGATTCTCACGGCTGTAATGCAGTCAGTTTAAAAGCTAATGATTTATATGACTATGATGTTTTAGTTCATTTAGCAGCACGTGCACATGTTATGCATGAAACTGTTCAAGATGTTTATAAAGCATACAGCGAGATTAATGTTGTATATACACTCAAAGTGGCAAGGCTCGCCATAGAACTTAAAGTTAAACGGTTCATTTTTCTTAGTTCAATAAAAGTGAATGGCGAGTCGACAGTGGTGCCATTTATTGAAAAAGCATATCCACATCCTGAAGATGCTTACGGACAAACAAAGCTAGATGCTGAAGTTGCATTAAAAGAGTTATTTAGGGGTTCGAAAGCTGAGTTAGTTATTATTCGTCCTCCCTTGATATATGGCGTTGGGGTTAAGGCCAATTTTAAACAGTTGATTAAGTTTTGTCGTTTGCCGATTCCTCTGCCATTCGGAGCAGTTCATAACAAACGTAGTTTGATTTTCTTAGAGAATTTGGTGCATTTTATAGAGTTATGTTGCCAACATCCAAAAGCGGCTAATGAGACATTTTTGATCTCTGATGGTTATGATGTTTCTACTACCGAGTTGATTGCTAAAACTAGAAAAGCACTAAATCAGTCTAGTTGGTTAATTCCCATACCACAAAGTTGGTTGGTATACCTTTTTACGTTATTAGGTAAATCAAGTTTAAACCAACGTTTGTTTGGAAATCTGCAGGTTGATATTGCAAAGGCTAAACAGTTATTGGACTGGCAAGCACCAGTATCGTTTAATGAAGGTATTAAAAAAGCAGTGGATGATTATGTTGAAAAGAACCCTTGACTACTGTTTAGTAGTGTTCAGTTTGCCTACTTTACTGCCGTTGTTGTTGATAACTTTTTTAATAGTGAAGTTTACATCCGCGGGTCCTGCGTTTTATTGGAGCAAGCGAGTAGGACGTAACAACATATTGTTCGATATGCCAAAATTTCGCTCAATGAAAGTCGAAACACCCGCTTTGGCAACACATCTATTGAATCAGCAGGCCAACCCTAGTAGTTATTTAACACCTGTTGGTAGTTTTATTCGTAAAACCAGCTTAGACGAGTTACCGCAGCTTTGGAGCGTATTAAAGGGTGATATGTCAATTGTTGGGCCACGTCCCGCTTTATATAATCAGGATGACTTAATCACGTTAAGAACTGAGTCTGGAGTACATGTGCTTAAGCCTGGTATTACGGGCTGGGCGCAGGTTAATGGTAGAGATGAAATTCCTATTCCACAAAAAGTAGTATTGGATGTTTTTTATCTCAAGCACAAAAGTCTATGGCTAGATGCTAAGATCATTATGCTTACTGTGTTAAAAGTGATTCGTCGTGATAACATCAGCCATTAATTGCTTTAGAACTATAATAAATGTCTAAATATTTAAAGTTATTCCCCAAGTTTTTATCTGCCCTTGCGGTGCTGCATGATGTTTTAGCCACCATGCTTGCTTGGTGGCTCGCTTTTTCTTTGCGATTTAACTTTCAAATACCACAGGATTTTTTTGATTCGATTTTAAAAAACGGCTATTGGGTAATTCCATTGCAAGTAATCGTGTTTTTTTATTTTGGTTTGTATAAAGGTTTGTGGCGATTTGCTAGCTTGCCAGATTTAAAACGTATTATAAAGGCGGCTATTGCTTCTGTACTACTCATGCTTGTCATAAGAGTAATGCTGTTGCCGCCTGGTGTAATTCCCCGCAGTGTGTATTTATTGGATCCTATCTTGTTAATTATGCTGATGGGAGGTAGTCGTTTTGTATACCGCGCTTGGAAAGATCACGATTTATATGCGATGCATGCGAGCATGGGGGAGCCCGTGCTGGTGCTCGGTGCAGGTGATGTCGCCATCAATTTGCTGAATGAGTTAGCGCGTAGTACAGAGTGGAGAGTGGTGGGTTTGTTAGATAACGAAAAGTATTTACATCGCCGCGAACTAAAGGGGGTTCGTGTGTTGGGCAGTATCGATGATTTGGCACGTCATGCACATGCAGCCAATGTCAGGCATGTGATTGTGGCATTTGCCAACACGCAAAACACTTTAAAACGCCATGCTATTGAGTTGGCAAAGAATTTAAATCTGAATATTTTAACCGTGCCAACATTAGATGATCTAATGAGTGGCAAAGTAAAAGTATCGCAAATTCGTAAAGTTGATATTGAGGATTTACTAGGTCGAGACCCCGTGCAATTAGATGAACAAGGTCTGCATGACTTAATGACAGGACAGGTAGTGATGGTCACTGGTGCGGGTGGCTCGATTGGTTCTGAACTCTGTCGCCAAATTAGAGCATTTCAACCAAGAGTGTTAGTTTGTTACGATGTTTCTGAGTATGCACTATATACGCTTGAGCAAGAGTTGACGAACTTGCAAATTAAGACACGCATGGTGTATGTGGTAGGCGATGTAAAGAATGCTATTAGAATTAAAGCATTATTAAATAAATATCGGCCTGCCATTGTTTTTCATGCAGCTGCTTATAAACATGTACCAATGATGGAAAACGATAACGTTTCTGAAGCGCTCAATAATAATGTGGTTGGTACTTATACTGTGGCTATCGCTTGTCAAGAAGCAAAAGTGAAGCGATTTGTGCTAGTGTCAACTGACAAAGCGGTTAACCCCACCAATGTAATGGGTGCGAGCAAGCGATTGGCTGAAATGGTATGCCAAGGTTTGCAAAATATGGCTAATAATGAAACCACTTATGCGATTGTGCGTTTTGGCAATGTATTAGGTAGTAGTGGCAGCGTAATCCCCAAATTTAAACAACAGATCGCGAGTGGTGGGCCAGTGACGGTCACACATCCAGAAATCACACGCTATTTTATGTCGATTCCTGAAGCTTGCCAGCTTGTCATGCAGGCGGGATTGATGGGTAAAAAAGGTGAGATATTTGTTTTGGATATGGGCGAGTCGGTGAAAATTGCCGACTTAGCTAAAGAAATGATACGGCTGTCGGGTTTTCAAGAAAATGACATTGATATCCAATATACAGGTCTTCGACCAGGTGAAAAGTTATACGAGGAGTTGCTGGCTGACGACGAGCGTACAACTGCTACGCCGCATCCTAAATTAAAAGTGGCGATAGCAAGAGCTGTGGAGCCTATCTGGGTACAGTCAATGCTGTCTTGGGTAAGCCAAGCACACGCTTTAGATGAGCATGAGATTAAAGAGCAGTTGAAATTGTGGGTCGAAGAATACACCATTGACTACCAAAATCGGGTTGCTACAGAAAAAATAGCTATTTTGAGTCAACAATCGCACTCCGTGCATTAACAGCTCAATGAAAGACAATATGACAAAGCCAGAACTTTTACTTGAAGATGCAGAGTTGGTTTTTTCTGAAGAAACGGTCAATAACGCAATGGAAATGCTAGCAACTGACATTACTAGGGAGTTAGCAGATGCGACGCCTTTAGTCATGTGCGTGATGGGCGGAGCTGTTGTATTCTCTGGGCAGTTGTTGCCTAAGTTGAACTTTCCTTTAGAGTTTGATTATGTACAAGCAAGTCGTTATCACAATCAGACGTCTGGCCAGCAGTTGGTTTGGAAGGTTGAGCCGACTAAAAACGTGTTTGGCAGGACTGTTTTGTTGTTAGATGATATTCTAGATGAAGGTCACACTTTGGCTGCCATTAAAGAAAAGTGTCTTGCACAAGGGGCTAAAGAGGTCATTATTGCAGTGTTGGTTGAAAAAGAGCTAAATAAAACTAAGCCCATTACTGCAGATTTTGTTGGGCTAACAGTTCCAGACCGTTATGTGTTTGGGTGTGGTATGGATGTGTATGGGTGGTGGCGTAATTTGCCAGCGATTTATGCATTGAAGAATTAGGCCTATTAACAAAAGATTACATTGCGTTTGTAGATTACTTAAGGTGTGTGGTTTGAACCGCAGTGGTTGGATGGTACAATCGCTGTGAATATACTGTACTTAAAATAGCAAAGGGAATAACTATGAGTATTAAATCAAAAATAACAGCATTTATTTCGCTGGGTTTGTTATCTACGGCTTTGGTTTCATCGGCTGCAGATGCTTATCGTTTACAACAAGGGGATGCAGTTCAGGTTTCTGTTTGGGGTGAAGAGAAGCTACTGCAAGAAGTAAAAGTGTTGCCTGATGGTAGTATCACATTTCCTTTGGCTGGACGCGTTGAAGTTGTGGGCTTAAGTACACCAGAAGCTGAGGTGCTGATTACAGAAAAACTTAAAAAATATTTGCCAGATCCACAAGTAACAGTAGTTGTGCATAGCACAGATGGTAATCGTTTTTATGTGGTTGGCAAGGTTATTAAGCCAGGTCCCGTATTAATTACAGGCCCAATTTCTGCCTTACAGGGCTTAAGTTTGGCGGGAGGTTTTGATAAGTTTGCGGCGACCGACCAAATTAAAATACTACGTACTGAAGGTAAAGCACAAAAAGCTATCCCGCTGAATTATGGTAGATTGGTAAACGGTCAGGATTTAGGTGATAACATTCAGCTTAGACCAGGCGACGTAATCTTAGTACCATAATACTTAACTCATCTAAAATAATTATAAGAACACTGAGTGTGATTGCAACCGTTTGGCATTTCTGCTGAATTACTTTTGGGGCGCTAATTTGAACATCAAACAGGTAAGGTATGGTATCTATCGACACATCCCTTTATATTTTGCATTAGGTTTGTTGAGTTTTTCAGCAAAAGCTGAGGTTTTTGGTGGGGAGTGGCTATCGGGGGTAACACTTCAGCATCAATTGAGTGTGCCAACTTTGCTCGAGTATGACACCAACCCAACACTAACTTCTGTTAATTCAAGTGCAATTTGGCGGCTGTCGGTAACGCCAAGATATACGCTTAACGCATATAATGGACCCAATATTTGGACAGTTGGTGCTGCTATAAACCTGCAAAGATCTTCTGATAAAGTAGTTTCGCAAGATCGGGAAGACCCAACTTTTAATGCAGCATGGAAACATGAATATGCATTGGGCTCATACGGTATCAATGCTTCGTATGCACAGTCATCTAGTCGCGTTTCAGAACTTAAATCTACAGGGCTTGTATTTAACGATGGTACAAGCTTGAATCAGAATATTGGCGCTAATTACTCTAGAAACTTCAGCGATAGGGTTACCTTTAGCGTTAGCGGCGCTTATATCGAGCAAACCTTTAGCGGTCAGTCTGCAGGTTTGACCAACTACACCAATCAAAGCATAACGCCCAATATTAGCTATACTTGGAATGAAAAGTTAAGCACCTATCTACAAGGTTCTTATACCCGATATAAGCCCAGCTCAGGGGTTTCATCAGACTTGGTCAGTGCCGTAATTGGTGCCATGTATAAGCCTAGCGAGAAATTGGATTTATCTGTTAATGGTGGTTTAAATCAAACATCTGGATTAAGTAGTGACACAAATTTTCAGGGGGGCATGACGGCTAGTTATGCATCATCTGAAAGAAGAACATACACAGCCAGTTATGCAAGATCTGCTTCCGCCAGTGGTATTGGTAGAATTATTCAGTCCGATGCATTGTCCGCTGGGGTTGTATACACGCTCAATGACTTTGATAGCCTAGGTGCAACCTATAGTTACTATAAGTCTAGCGACGTAAATCAATTTGAATTTCAACAACTATCGATATTTGGATCACGTGATCTAAGTGCAGATTGGCAGGCTAGACTGACCTATAGCCATAAAATGTCAGCATCTAACATTTCAAATGCTGATGGTGACGTCTTAGGGCTATCTCTCATCTATAATATAGCTAGCTTCTGATAATCACTAACAAGGTCTAAATCTACATGGCTGTTGAATATGAACTAACAATAAGAGATTATCTCGGGATAGTCCGACGTCATTCGTTTTATGTAATTGCTACATTTGCGTTGGTATTAATTACTTCGATTGTGGTCGCTATTGTGATTCCACCTGTGTACCAATCAGTGGGTACTATTATGATTGAGTCACAGCAAATTCCAACGGACTTTGTGAAGGACAGTGTAAACTCATTTGCCGATGAGCGCATTGAGGTGGTCAAACAGCGCGTAATGACGCGTGAAAACCTAATCAAAATTATTGATAAGTATCAGTTATTTGCTGATAAAAAATCGTCTAAATCTCTTTCTGATATTGTAGATTTGACAAAATCAGCTATTGCGGTAACGCTGATTAGTGCTGATGTTTCTCAAGGTCAAGGACGCAAGTCTACAATAGCATTCCAAATATCGTTTGATTATAAAAGCCCAGATGTTGCACATAGTGTAGCCAGTGAGTTGGTAACCCTGTTTCTAGCTGAAAACATCAAGTCTCGTACTGAGCGTGCGACAGAAACTACAGGATTTCTGGAAAAAGAAGCCGCAAGACAAAAAGAAGAGCTTGAGAAGATCGAATTAAAGGTTGCTGATTACAAAAGATTGCACGCAAATGCATTGCCCGAAAACGCGGATATGCATATGAGTATTTTACAGCGTGATGAACAAGCGCTAAGAGAAACAGAGCGTGACATTAAATCAGCAGATGAAGAGTTAAGGTATCTAGATATTGAGTTGACCTCTGCTAAAGCAGGTGTGGGTTTAACTAAACCGATTGATACAGCTCAGCCTGTAAGAAGCCCTGCGGAGGAACTTGAAAGTTTGAAAGCAGAGTATACAAAATTATCTGCTACATACAACGAAGAGCACCCAACGTTAAGAGCTTTAAAAAGAAAAATTGATAAACTTGAAGCCAGCTTACCGACAGCTACTGGTGTTGACAACAAAAGTCAGGTTACCCCCTTAGGTTCAAAAGATCTGGTTGTTGCTAAAGTTCAGGCGCAAATTGATGGTGCAAAAAGTCGAAGAGACTCTCTGGTACAACAGCAACAAAGTTTGAGAGCATCATTAGCCCAAATGGAGAGTTCTGTTTCTCAAACGCCACAAGTGCAATTGGGGTTAACCTCGTTGTTGCGAGATTATGATAGTGCAAAAACGAAATATACCGAAATGCTCTCTAAGGTTGAAACGGCTAAAGTTTCTGAAAACCTAGAGCAAGAAAATAAAGCAGAACGATTTACGGTACTTGAGCCGCCAGCATTTCCTGAAAGACCAACTAAACCTAATCGCAAAAAAATTATTGGGATTGGATTTGCCGCTGGAATTGGTTTAGGGCTAGCGTTGGCTATGGTATTAGAAACGATAGACGGTAAACTGAGAGGGGCGGAAGCGATTGCTGCGCACTTTAATATGAAGCCTTTAGTGGTTGTGCCGTATATGAAGTTAGGGGATGAAGTTGCAAGGCGAAGAAAAACACTCAAATATAGTTTAATTGCGATATTTGTCTTGTCATTACTTGTCATCTATATCGTTCATGTTTTTGTAATGCCGCTTGATATTTTAATCTCAAAAATATCTGCAAGATTTAGTTAAGGATTACACATGGAGAAGATTAAAGGTGCAATTGAAAAGGCTAGGTTAGCTGCAAGCCACGGTGTAGTTCCCCAAGAAAAAAGACCAATCAGAGCTGAACGGCCTGTTGTAAACACAGCGGTACCAGTTAAGGACGCTCAATCTCCAGCACATGTTGAGACTGATGTCGATAAAATTGACTATGAAAAAACTCAAGTGGTTAGGTTAGACCTGAATCACTTGGATAAAAATAGAATCATTGCCTTAAATGAGCGTGATCCACGTACTTCTATTTTTGATTCATTACGTACTCAGGTAATCCAAAAGATGGAAGAGAATAACTGGCGTACGTTAGCCATTATTTCACCAACCCCTGGATGTGGTAAAACAAGCATTGCCATTAACCTAGCAATTAGCATCGCTGAGCAGCCACAAAAGACAGCGATACTTGTAGATTTTGATTTGCGTAGACCACGTGTTGCCAGTTATTTAGGGCTTAAAGTGGAAAAGTCAATGAATGACTTTTTACATGATAATGCAGAGCTTCAAGATATTTTAGTGAATCCAGGTGTTCCACGTTTAGTAGTTTTGCCGACCAATCGACCTGTAAATAAGTCATCTGAAATGTTGTCATCCTCTAAGATTAGTAATTTAATTAAAGAGTTAAGAGGGCGTTATGATTCACGTATTGTCGTGATTGACTTGCCTCCAATGTTGAACTCTGACGATGCGATGGTTGTATTGCAGCAAGTCGATTGTGCGCTAATGGTCGTTGGTAATGGCCTAGTGAATGAGGCGGATATTAACGAATCCATGCGGTTATTAGCGAAGACAAACTTACTCGGTATTGTGATTAACAAAGCCGAAGATGTTCAAGTTAGAGACTACTACTAAATTAAGCTTCGCTCGGTGATTGTTTAATTGCTGATTGACTAGCTACTATGATCTTATAGATAACAGTAGCTAGTGTTTATATGGGTTGTCTGACATTATGACGTTGGGTATAAATAATTGCTCAACGTCTACTGCATCAAAAGTATATTTTTTATTACAAAAATCGCAATTCACTTCCACCTTCGTTTGTTCTTGTAGAATGCTTTCTAGTTCTTCGTGGCCAAGCATTTTGAGCATATTTCCAACGCTGTGAATAGAACATGAACAGTTGAAAATAATAGCTTGAGGTTCAAACACTCGCACTGTTTCTTGATGAAAAAGTTGGTAAAGCAATCTCTCTGGTTGCGTGTTTAACAGCTCATCTGCTTGTACGGTACTGGCTAAATGGCTTAATCTGTCCCAAGCATCTAAATCTTGAGTCAGTGTTTCGGGGAGTTTTTGCAGCAACATGCCTGCTGCGTTATGGTTGTTGCACTCCAACCAAATCAGGGTATCAATTTGCTCACTGCGCTGCATATAGTTTTGTAAAATCTCAGCAATACTTTCACCTTCAATCGGCACAATGCCTTGATAGGCTTGTCCACCATCTTTAGGGTCTAAAATGATTGCAAAATGCCCCTCACCAATCAGCTCTTGCAAACTGTAGTTCTCAAGGTCGGTACTCAATGATTTTTCAGATAGTTTTGCCGTTGCTCTCATGTTGAGAGATTGGGAGTCCTGATTCATAGAGCATTCCACCACCAATAGCTGAATCATGCCTCTACCTTGAATCTGCAATATCAAAGCGCCACCTGCTATTTTGAGTGTAGCTGCGAGCAACGCACTTGCAGCCATTAATTCACCTAATAATTGACGGATAGCGGTTGGATACTCATGGTGCTGAAGTGCATTGTCAAAGGTGTGTGTTAACTGAACCATATTGCCTCGTACAGCAGTTTGGTCAAAAATAAATCGCTGAAGTTGGTCTGACATGAGTAGCTTTGTAGTGTGTGTATGTGTACATTTTATCATTGCTCAACTTAAAATAGTGTAGGCAAATAGTTTGATTGGGCGTGTTATTTTTAAGATGTGAATTTTGTTATTTGGATAGCAGTTTGTTTTGGCACGTTGTCAATTTTCCAGTTAGATTTTGCCCATTGCCAGATATGTGAGATGTGTTCATATTGCAGAGGAGGAGGTGGGTTTTGACCTAAAAAAGCTAATGCTTGATGCAGTAATCTTGCTTTCTCCTCTACAACCAAGCTAGTGGCCAGGGTTTGCTTGCTTAATTTTTCTCCTTTTGCGTTGGTCGCAACTGGGATATGGGCGTAGTTGGGCTGTGGAAGTTGCAGTTTTTGCTGTAAATAAATCTGTCGAGGTGTTGAGCTTAGCAAATCAGAACCGCGTACTATATGCGTGACACCTTGGTACCAGTCATCTACTACCGTTGCTAGTTGATAAGTGAAAAGGCCATCTGCTCGCTTAAGCACGAAGTCACCGATATCTGTACTTAAGTTTTGACTAATCGAGCCTTGTACTAAATCGATTAGCTTAATACAAGCATCTTCCGTTTTGATTCTCCATGCATAACTTTTCCTTTCGTGAGTGACGCCTAAACGACAAGTGTTGGGGTATACCAAACCATCTATGCCATGGCTGGCAGAATCCGCAATCTCTTTGCGTGAGCACGAACATGGGTATATTAAATGCGCCTCAGACAACGCCTGAAACGCACTGATATAGGCATCTGTGCGCTCACTTTGGTATAGAACATCTCCGTGCCATTCAAAGCCGAAGTTTTCTATAGTCTTGAGTATCATATTGGCTGCTGATGGTTGTATACGTGGTGTATCTAGATCATCCATCCGTATTAACCAAACGCCATGATGTTTGCAAGCTTCTAAGTAGCTAGCCACCGCAGCAATCAGTGAGCCAAAATGTAATGGGCCTGTAGGTGATGGTGCAAATCGACCTATATATGTCATTGTGAAAACTTGAGATTAATCGGTTACTTGGATTCTAGTTTGAACTTAATATTATTGCTAGTTAGATGAGTTTGTAATTGAGTATTGAGTAACTGATGTTTAGCTAAAGTGACTTCTCGGTTAGGGAGGTATGAAAAACGGAGCCTATCTAATAGGCCCCGTTGCTATTGTCAGATCAGGGATATGATGGACGTTTGGTTAGATATTAGAATTTTTTACCAATGCCGATGCCAATCACGAATGGATTAATGTCAAGAGAGTCAATTTTTACCCATGAACCAGTAACCGCTTGCGTTTGTACATCTGTATTTAACCAGATGTATTTAATGTCAGCATTGATCAACCAACCATCTTTTAAGTTAACATCAAAACCAGCTTGCACCGCAGGGGCAATCATATCGCGATCAATTCTAATAGCAGCGCCAGCTAGCGGACCACTTTGAAACGCTAAACCACGGTCAAAACTGTGTGAGTAAGTAAGGCCAGCACCTACGTATGGGTCAAATGTTTGGTCTGGCATAAAGTGCCATTGCACGGTTAAAGTTGGGGGCAATAAATTGACCGAGCCTAAGTTTTGATTGCCGACAACTGTACCAGAATCCCCTTTGACACTTACATCGTGACGAGTACCTGTTGCCAAAATCAATTCAGCAGCAATATTCTTTGTGAAGTAGTAAGAAATATCTAACTCTGGAATTATATTACTATCTACTGACAACTCTGCGCTTGGTGTCATTACATTGGCAAGATTCTGATTCACAGTCTTACCAAGTTCACTACTTTCATTAGGTGAAACGCTCACTGCACGGGCACGAACTACCCAATCACCTGCTTCTGCCATTGCATAGCCCGAAACAGTCAGGCCGCCAAAAAGACTGCTTAACGCAGCAAATAATATCGTTTTTTTCATACTGAGCCTCTTGTGGTTGTTAAAAATAAATGCAATTAGCATGAGTGCATTTTATTTATTTGCCTGAAAGCGACTTTGACATGAATCAATAAAAGAATATAAAAGCTAGGTAACCTTAGGTGGGTAACCGAGATTGTTGACAGTAAGCTTTCATAAACACTTACCTTGATTTACATCAACGCAGTAAATCCCTTAACTTACTACACTTGCAATATGCAAGCGCAATCATTACATCATTCTCAGTCAGAAGCCAAAACCGTAGACTCCTCATTACTCGCTTTAGATGAGCCAGTTGAATGGCTTGCGTTTAGTGAGCCTACCAGTGACACGACGCATAACATCTGGGAGTCGCGCATCTCAATCGAAGGGATGCATTGTGCCGCTTGTGCTTTCTCAGTGGAGCGAGCGCTTAAGTCTACGCGTGGCGTATTAAGTTGCGACGTGAGTGCAAGTGCTGGTCGAGCCAGAGTTGTGTGGTCGCAAGATCAAACCAAACCTTCTGCATGGATGCATGCGATACAGCAAGCGGGTTATCAGGTTTATCCACAATCAAATACCGAGTTTAACCGCAGAAAACAAAGCCGATTACTTATGTGGCGGTGGCTGGTGGCTGGCTTTTGTATGATGCAAGTGATGATGTATGCCTACCCAGTGTATATCTCTAACCAAGGTGACATTACTCCTGATTTGGTCAGGTTGCTGCGCTGGGCTTCTTGGGTGTTGACCTTGCCTGTCATGCTTTTCTCAAGTGGCCCCTTCTTTAATAGTGCTTTGAACGACTTAAAACACCGTCGTATTAGTATGGACTTACCTGTTGCACTGGGTATTTTGATTACTTTTTGCGTGAGTACTCTTGCCACTTTTGAGCCCAGTGGTTGGTGGGGTACCGAGGTCTATTTTGATTCGCTGACTATGTTTGTGTTCTTTTTATTGACTGGGCGTTGGATTGAAGCGCGGTTAAGTAATAAAACTGCTGGCGCGCTAGAGAATCTAATGCGGCGCTTGCCAGCCAGTGTTGAGCGGTTAAATGTTGATGGGACGTTTACACGTGTAGCTGTTCGCAATCTTAAAACTCAGGACATTGTGCGCGTATTACCTGGGGAGGCTTTCCCTGCTGATGGCCAAGTCATTTCGGGAAATACGAACGCTGACGAAGCTTTGCTAACAGGTGAGTCTCGTCCTGTAACTAAGACTTTGCATGATAAGGTTATTGCGGGTAGTCATAATCTGACTTCAGCCGTCGAGGTGCTGGTCGAAAAATTGGGGTCATCAACGCAATATGCGCAGATTGTAGCGTTGATGGAGAGGGTATCACTAGATAAGCCCCGATTGGCTGTTTTGGCGGATCGAGTGGCCAAACCGTTTCTTTTGCTGGTCCTTATTGCGGCTGCATTGTCAGCATTAATTTTATGGCCCACAAGCCACGCACAAGCTTTAATGGCTGCTGTATCAGTATTGATTGTCACATGCCCATGTGCATTATCATTAGCCACGCCAGCCGCCATGTTAACCAGTGCTGGCGCACTGGCCCGCAAGGGTATTTTGGTCAGGCGCTTACAGGCTTTGGAGGCATTGAACTCTGTTGATACTGTCATTTTTGATAAGACTGGCACTTTAACCAAAGACGCCATTCAAGTCATCAATATTCAAACGCACCAGCACCTAGATCAGCAACAGTGCCTGTCATTAGCAGCTTCTCTCGCCAAACATTCATTACACCCAGTTTCTAAGGCTTTAGTCGCTGCTGCTAACAAAAACATTGCTGAAGCAGATTGGCAGCTGAGCAATGTTAGGGAAGTCTCTGGATTTGGTTTAATTGCAAACTCGCCTGTGCTAGGTGAGGTGAAACTAGGTTCCGCTAAGCATTGTGCAGTTGAGGGGAGGTCATCCAGCCTAATGCAGGTGTTTATGCGTAATACACATGGGCTGCTGGCGGCGTTTACCTTGGCTGAAGAAATCCGCGATGACGCGACAGAAGCCATCTCTGTGCTACAAAGCCTAGGTTTAAGTATTTGGATGCTCTCAGGTGATCGAGAAAGTGCCGCGCAGGCGGTGGCGCAGTCATTAGGTATCAGCAATGTATTAGCGGATTGCACGCCACAACAAAAACTTGCACATATGCAAATGCTGCAAAGTAGCGGCAAAAAGGTACTCATGGTGGGTGACGGTTTAAATGATGGCCCTGTATTGGCGGGCGCTCAGGTTTCTATTGCGATGGGGCAAGCCGTACCGCTCGCTCAGGCACAAAGTGATTTCGTTATTCAAAGCGCACAGCTTGCTGTCTTACCACAATTGTGGTTTCAGGCACGCAAAACGATGCAGATCGTGCAACAGAATTTGATTTGGGCTGCATTATACAACGCTATCTGTGTGCCCTTGGCTGTTATGGGCTATTTGCCAGCGTGGCTAGCTGGCCTGGGCATGGCCTGTAGCTCGTTGCTGGTTATTCTTAATGCTTCGCGATTGTCTCGTGGTATTTCACAGGAAAAAACTTAATGGATATTTTGTATTTACTTATCCCACTGTCTGTCATTTTAGTGCTCGCTATCTTAGGTGGACTCTGGTGGGCAATTTACACGGGGCAATTTGAGAATATTGAAATAGAAGGTGAACGGATTCTTCATGATGATTGACATGCATCAAAGAAGTTGCCTATGAGTTTAGGCACACTAGGCTATCTTTGAAGGGTTTTAAAAAAATAAAACTAATTTCGAAGCGAGTGATGTAAGCCATTTTAAGACGCAAGCAATAAAAGATAGGGGGAAGTCAATGAGTTTAACCAATTCATCAGTAGCTACTTATAGCGATGGTGTCATCAGACAGTTTTCGATTATGGCAGTAGTGTGGGGCGTAGTCGGTATGCTCATGGGGGTGGTTATTGCATCCCAGTTAGTATGGCCAGAATTAAATTTGGGGTTGCCATGGACAAGCTTTGGTCGATTACGACCATTGCACACCAATGCGGTAATTTTTGCATTTGGTGGCTGTACTTTATTTGCTACATCTTATTATGTGGTTCAACGTACCTGCCAAACTAAGTTGTTCTGTCCCAAACTAGCATCGTTTACTTTTTGGGGCTGGCAGTTAGTTATTTTAGCTGCAGCGATTTCATTACCACTAGGTTATACACAAGGTAAAGAATATGCTGAATTAGAATGGCCGATTGATATTTTAATTGCCGTGGTTTGGGTTTCATATGCCATCGTGTTTTTTGGCACGATAGGCACACGCAAGGTGAAACATATCTATGTCGCTAACTGGTTTTTTGGTGCTTTTATTATTGCGGTAGCTTTGTTGCATATTGTTAATAGTGCAGCGGTACCAGCAGGCTGGATGAAATCTTACTCTGCTTATGCTGGGGTACAAGATGCGATGGTGCAATGGTGGTATGGTCACAATGCGGTGGGGTTTTTCTTAACCGCAGGCTTCTTGGGCATTATGTACTACTTTGTGCCTAAGCAAGCTGAGCGACCTGTGTACTCATACAGCTTATCTATTGTGCACTTCTGGGCTTTGATTTTCACTTATATGTGGGCGGGTCCTCACCACTTACATTACACCGCTTTACCCGATTGGACGCAATCATTAGGTATGGTGTTCTCTTTAATTCTGCTAGCGCCTAGCTGGGGCGGCATGATCAACGGCATTATGACTTTATCTGGCGCATGGCATAAATTGCGCACGGATCCAATCTTGCGCTTTCTAATCGTATCGCTTTCTTTCTACGGCATGAGTACGTTTGAAGGTCCGATGATGGCGATCAAAACGGTTAACTCACTTTCCCACTATACAGACTGGACTGTTGGCCATGTTCACTCAGGCGCTTTGGGTTGGGTAGGTTTGGTATCGATGGGGGCGCTTTACTTTATGGTGCCAAAGCTATTTGGCCAAAAACAAATGCATAGCATGAAAGCGATTGAGATTCACTTCTGGTTAGCAACCATCGGCATCGTGTTATATATCGCAGCTTTGTGGATTTCTGGCGTGATGGAAGGTTTGATGTGGCGTGCAATCAACACTGATGGCACATTAACTTACACCTTTGTAGAGAGTGTGAAAGCTAAACATCCGTACTACATGATTCGTCTATTAGGTGGTTTGCTCTACTTAAGCGGCATGGTCATTATGCTTTGGAATGTGATTAAAACTGCTACTAATGGACAGCCTGCGACTGCGAATATTCCCGCTGTTACGGCACACGCATAAGGAAACTCAATATGTCAGAGAATACAAAAAGTGGCTTTAGCCACGAGAAAATTGAAACCAGCAATTTTTTAATGATCGTGCTTATCTTAGTGGTAGTCGCGTTTGGTGGACTAGTAGAAATTGTGCCATTGTTTTTCCAAAAATCTACTACTGAACCGATCAGGGGAATGTTGCCATACACCGCATTACAACAGGCAGGGCGCGACATTTATACGCGTGAGGGATGTTACAACTGTCACTCACAGATGATTCGCCCTTTCCGTGCAGAAACCTTACGTTACGGGCATTACTCTGTTGCAGGTGAGTCAGTTTATGACCATCCGTTCCAATGGGGTAGTAAACGTACAGGGCCAGATTTGGCACGTGTTGGTGGTCGCTATAGTGATGAATGGCATCGCATACACTTGAATAATCCGCGTGATGTTGTGCCTGAGTCGATTATGCCGATGTATCCATGGTTAGAAAAAACCCCTGTGGACGCAACCTCAATGCCAGCTCACCTTCGTGCTTTGCGTACCGTTGGCGTACCTTACACCGATGAGCAAATTGCTAATGCGGCTAAAGAGGTTGAGGGTAAGACTGAGCTAGAAGCTTTAGTTGCCTACCTGCAAGTATTAGGCACAAATCTCAAGTAGTCGATTCAATTAAAGGGTCTCAAGATGGATATCAATACACTTATGAGTATCAACTCTCTTAGGGTTTTAGCCACAGTGACAAGTTTCATTGTATTTGTTGGCATTGTGGTTTGGGCTTGGAAAAATCGTCACACCTCAGACTTTGACGACGCGGCCAATTTGCCATTTAAAGAAGATTAAAGGAAAAACAAAATGAGTGACTTTACAAGTAGTTTTTGGCCTCTTTTTATTACCGTCATTGCCTTGGGGGGGATATTCGGTTGCGCTTTACTGTTGTGGAAAACCAGCAAAGTGAAAGTGAACACGAGTGCAGGGGATAACACGAGCGGTCATGTTTGGGATGAAGATATTCGCGAGATGAATAATCCGTTACCAAGATGGTGGGTGGGCCTGTTTATTATCACGATTATATTTGGTTTAGGCTACCTTGCGGCTTACCCTGGTCTAGGTACTTATGCAGGTGGTTTGGAATGGAGCGAAGCCAAACAATACGATCAGGAAGTAGAGGCTGCGAATAAAGCGTTGGCGCCTATGTATGCAAAATTTGCAGCGATGAGTGTAGAAAATTTAGCAAAAGATCCTGAGGCTAAAGCAATTGGCGAACGTATTTTTATGAATAATTGCTCACAATGTCATGGTTCAGATGCGCGTGGTAGCCGTGGTTTCCCCAATTTAACAGACAACGATTGGTTGCATGGTGGTAGCCCTGACAAAATTAAGGAAACCATCACAGGCGGTCGTATCGGCATGATGCCACCTATGGCGGCTGCAGTAGGCACTGAGGAAGATGTCAAAAATGTAGCCAACTATGTGTTGAGTTTATCAGGTAGCGTACATGATGAAAGCCGTGCAGCTTTAGGCAAAGATAAGTTTGTCGCCTGTGCAGCCTGTCATGGTGCTGATGGTAAAGGCAATCAAGCTATTGGCTCAGCAAACCTAACCGATAACATTTGGCTACATGGCGCAGGTGAGGCTGCCATCATTAAACGTATTAATGAAGGCAAAACTAACCAAATGCCTGCATGGGCAAGCAAATTTACGCCTGAGCAAATTCATGTGTTAACTGCTTATATCTGGGGACTATCAAACCATTAATAATGGGCTGATTTAAATGCAAATGACTGAGACTACTACCAATAAATTATCTAAAGCCAAATCTCCAACTGGTGAGGTGGTGGTCTCGTTATATGAAGCACAATCTAAAATTTACCCTCGCAGTGTTTCTGGGGTATTTAGGCAATGGCGTTGGCTACTCGTATGGCTAACGCAAATTTTTTTCTATGGCATGCCTTGGATACAGTGGGGGCAACGCCAAGCGTTATTATTTGATCTAGAAGCTAAGCGTTTTTATATTTTTGGTCTTGTGCTTTATCCACAAGATTTAATTTACCTCACAGCGCTATTAATTATTTCTGCATTATCCTTGTTCTTGTTTACCGCTGTTGCTGGGCGGCTATGGTGCGGTTATGCTTGCCCGCAAACGGTATATACCGAAATGTTTGTTTGGATTGAATCGAAAATTGAAGGTGATAGGGCCGCCCGCATGCGGCTAGACAATGGACCGATGAGTTCCAATAAGATCATCAAAAAAGTTAGTAAACATGGCGCTTGGATTGCATTATCGCTCTGGACTGGATTTACTTTTGTCGGTTATTTCACTCCCATTCGTGTCTTGATGGGTGAGTTCACATCACAAATGATGGGTGCTTGGGAGATGTTCTGGGTGCTGTTTTATGGCTTTGCTACTTACGGTAATGCTGGTTTTATGCGCGAACAAGTCTGCAAGTATATGTGCCCTTATGCCCGCTTTCAGAGTGCAATGTTTGATGCAGATACATTGATCGTTACCTACGATGAAATGCGCGGTGAGCCGCGTGGTGGTCGTTCACGTAATGCGGATGCTACTAAACTGAGTCTTGGCTCATGTGTAGATTGCAGTCTATGCGTACAAGTATGTCCGACGGGCATAGATATACGTAAAGGCTTGCAATACGAATGTATTGGCTGTGGCGCGTGTGCGGATGTCTGTGATGATGTGATGGACAAAATGGGCTATGCGAGAGGGTTAGTAAAATACTCTACGCAAAATGCGATCACTAAGAATTGGTCAAAATCAGAAATTATTAGACGCGTGCTACGTCCCAGAGTGATGGTATACAGCATGATACTACTCGTGCTTTGTGCGAGTTTAATTGCTAGTTTAAGTCTCCGTAGCTCGTTTAGGGTAGATGTTGTACGAGATAGGGGAGTAATGGCTAGGTTGGTTGATGGTGGCTTACTGGAAAATGTATATCGCCTGCAGATTATGAATGCGACTGAAAGTGCTCAACATTATCAAATTTCAGCCACAGGAATTGATGGGCTTAAGATTGAAACGGATGAAACTGAACTCAACAACGCCATTGTGGTAAAACCAACGGAGTCTCGATGGGTTTCAGTGCGACTAGAAATCCCAGATGGTTCTGTTGAAATAGGCTCACATAAAGTTAACTTTGTGATTCACTCGCTGGATAACGGTGAAACCATCGTTGAGAAATCAGTGTTTATCGTACCGCGCTAAAGCAATCAATATTAAATACATCAGTATAAAAGGGAAGTAAAAATGAACACGCAGCTATCACAAGCACAGTCATCTCAATTACAGCTATCGCAAGCTCAGCCATGGTGGAAATTCGGGCATGTGTGGTTAATTGTGGCTGGTCCGTTAGCCGTGGTTATGGCCTCATTTTTTACGCTGTACTTGGCGCTAAGCAGGCCCGACCCAGTGATTGATGACTACTATCGCAAGGGTATTGAAATTAATAAAACCATTGATGCGCAACGTGATGCAATGGCGCCAGCCCTTTTAGCACGCAACCATGCAGCCACAGGCATAAGTCCATCTGGCCTAAGTCAATCTGGTCTAAGTCCAGCCAAACCTTAGGGCTAGATTTTGTTTGCAAATATCGGGTTAAAAATATTGGGTTAAAAATATCGGTGCAACTGTTTTTCTGATATTGCACCAGTAATTAAAGTTGCGGCGCTTCAAACTCAACGCATCAAGCTGATGCATTTTGAATTGAGCCCCCAGTATAGCTGCAAAAAAAGTCCATGGCGATTTTGCTGACATCTTGATATGAACCATGAATCAACTGGGTTTCAATATTTGAAGAGATGATTTTATATCTTGGGCTTAATTCTGGATTGTTTAATGAAGTTAACGGATGAAACTGCATATTGATAACACATACACTATCATCGTATATCTTCACATTGAACATGGTTTCAATCACAACTTTCAGGCGTTGACCAGAACCCAATAGCATGTCTTGGCATTTTTTGTTAATCGGAATAATTTGAATAATGGGCATAGGGTCTCTTATATGAATTTACGTTGATTAAAGCTTGAAGTTATAGTCTAGGTCTACTTGTGTAGTGGCATTTGGTGAAGATTTAGGGTTTATCATTACTTTAAAGCTCTTCAACTTTTCTGCGTCTTCTTCATTTAATATCATATTCACCGTATGGACATATGACTTGCCAGCAGGTATTTCAAAGGTATCGTTCATCAACTTAACGTTTTTGGGTAACCCCATCGTTTTAATCTCATAGATTTCACCTGAATCGGTTTTATTACTGATGCGAACGATATAACGGGATTTAAACGTCCCATCAGATAACCGAGTGACTAATGGTTGAGCTTGTTGCTGTATGCTGACCGTGTATGGAGTCATATTTTGTATTTGATACCCAATAAAGCAGGCAGATAAAGCTAGCAACGTCATATAACCGAGCTTCTTTATCTGATTTGCAAAGCGAAAGTCGGCAGTGACCGACTGTTTTGACTCAATGTGATCAAAGCGAATCAACCCTGTTGGCAGTTTGACTGCCCGCATAATGCTGTCACAAGCATCAATACATAATCCACATGAAATACAGTCAATTTGAAAACCTTGCCTGATATCAACTCCCGTTGGGCAAACATTCACACAGTATCCACAATCAGTACAATCTCCGTAGCCAAGATTATTTCTCTCGCTTGCATTTTTAAGACTTTTATTAGGGACTATACGGCCTTTTTGACGCTCACCCCTAGACTGATCATAATTCACGGTTTTGGTCATCGGGTCTTGCATCACGCTTTGGAATTTCCCATAAGGACAAGCCACCCGGCAGATATCCTCTTTTGCAATGCCTGCAGCAAAGTAGGTGGTTAAAGTTAGTGTAATAACAGTGATATAAGCAGCAATCGCAGCTTGTCCAGTCAGTAGCTCAGCGAACAATTTGGGCGCGGTTGCAAAGTACAGTGAAAAAGTGACTGCTGTGGCAAGTGAAAGTAAGAACCACAAGCAGTAGGTTGTCAGTAGTTTAGCGATTTTCTCTAGGTGCCAAGGTTGCTTCATCAAGCGCTGCCTGGCTTGCGCCTCTCCCTGCACCCAACCCTCGATTATGCGGAAAGCGTCAGTCCAAATGGTTTGAAAGCAAAAAAAACCGCAGAAAATTCGACCATAGAAAGTCGCAACAATAAAGAGCAAACATGCAGCCATGATCATGGCCGCGACTAACAGCATCAAGTCTTGGGGGTAAACTACCAGATCAAAAAGATAAAACCGCTCGTTAGCAATATCAAATAACAGCGGCTGACCAACTCTTTGCGAGCCATGCCACACCACCCATGGCATTCCGAAATACACAGTGTAAGCCAACATCAAGATCACGGTTTTAATGTCCCGATACTTGCCTTTGACCGCATATGGCATGATGGGGGTAACTTTTTTATCAACTGGGTATATGGCAATGGTGCTAGTTTGCATGTATCGGCTCCTACAATAGTTAGCTTGTATTGTAGAAACCTCAAATAAATAAAACAGATTCAGTTTTTTGAATATTTACCATATCAGATGCATAATGATCGCTATTCCTTTATCAAGAGAAATACCTTGAAACTTTATGAGAAACTAGCTGAAGAGATAGTCCATTCCATTCAAACTGGAGTCTTGTTAACAGGGGACAAACTGCCCTCAGTACGACAGTTAAAGTTGGAAAGAAATGTGAGTGCTTCTACCGTATTTGAGGCCTACTACCTACTAGAAGCTAGGGGCTTGATTACTGCCAAGGATCGCTCTGGATACTATGTCACAGGGTTCTCTTCGCGCCTCCCTTCAATACAACCTACTTCGTCTAAACAGCCAACTTACATTGGTGATGTGGATGTCAGTGAGTTGGTATTTAATATATTGAATGCGGTAAAAAATAAAAATGTGGTGCCATTAGGGTCGGCATTTCCTAGCCCATTACTATTTCCACTCGATAAAATTGCACAACGCCTTGGTGCTGTTTCAAGGAAAATGGATCCTTGGCTTACGGTAAAAGATATTAGTCCTGGCGATGAAAATCTGCGCCGACAAATTGCCATACGCTATTCGATAGATGGTCTAGCTATCCCGATAAATGAGGTAATTATTACGAGTGGTGCTTTAGAGGGGCTTAACTTATGCCTGTCTGCTGTAACGCAACCCGGAGATACAGTATTGATTGAATCTGCGTCATTTTATGCTGCATTACAATCAATTGAGCAACGTGGATTAAAAGCGGTTGAAGTCCCAAGTCACCCTGTGACGGGCGTTGATTTAGATGCCCTGCAACTAGCTATCGAGACTTACCATCCTAAAGCCTGTTGGTTGATGACCAACTTTCAGAATCCAACAGGCAGTTTGATGCCAAACGCCCATAAAAAGAGACTGGTGGAGCTCTTAACTTTGTATGATATTCCACTGATTGAAGACGATGTATACGGAGAGCTCTATTTTGGCTCAAACCGTCCATTGCCTGCAAAAGCCTTTGATAAGGCTGGCATTGTGATGCATTGCGCTTCGTTTTCAAAATGCTTAGCACCAGGTTACCGCCTTGGTTGGGTGGCTGCAGGTAAATTCTCCAAAATGATAGAACGCCTTAAACTAACCTCATCAATCGCAGTTTCTGTACCCATCCAGCTCGCGATTGCAGATTACCTCAGCCAAGGTGGCTATGATCGGCATTTACGAAAACTACGTCATAAACTCATGCTGCTACAAATGGAATATATAGAGGCTATTCAAGAGCTATTTCCTTCAGGAACTCAGCTTAACAGGCCGCAAGGTGGATATTTTTTATGGATTAAGTTGCCAGATGGGGTTGATGCACTTAAGGTTCATCAGGCGGCATTGAAGCAGTCTATTAGCATCGCTCCAGGTCCGATGTTTTCGGCGTCGAGAGATTTGACATCTTATATTAGGATAAATTGCGGTCACCCACTAGATGAAGGTGTCAAAAATGCATTGAAAGTAGTAGGTGGGATTGTTCAGCAGATTGTAAATAAATAAAGCCTGTATGGTTGCTCTCTATTCTTACCAAAATCAAACAGCGTGAAAACTACTAATAACAAGTCTGCGGATTGAATATTTTCTTTAATGCATCTGGCTCTAAAATTTTGACATAACGTTGCTTCACTTCAATAATGCCTTCTTCGCTGAACTTTGAAAAAGTGCGGCTGATGGTCTCAAGTTTTAAACCTAGATAACTACCAATTTCTTCGCGCGTCATTCTTAACACCAATTCAGAAGGTGAGAATCCGCGTGCATGTAAGCGTTGTACTAAGTTGAGTAAAAAGCCAGCCAAGCGTTCTTCAGCGCGCATATTGCCAAGCATCATCATCATGCCATTTTCTCGCACAATTTCACTACTCATGATTTTGTGAACATGGCGTTGCAGCACAGGAAAATCACGTGAAAATTCTTCGATTTTGGCAAAAGGCATCACACAAACTTCCGCATCTTCAAGTGCTACTGCATTACAGTTGTGAATATCATTAACAATGCCATCCAAGCCAATAATTTCACCAGCCATTTGAAAGCCAGTCACTTGCTCTCGCCCATCTTCAGTCGAAATGCAGGTCTTAAAAAACCCTGTGCGAATTGCGAATAAAGATGAAAACGTATCACCCGCGCTAAATAACAGGCCACCTTGTTTAACCTTGCGGCGTGTAGCTACTATTTCATCTAATTTTTGTAGCTCACTATTGTCTAGCCCAAGTGGCATACAAAGCTCGCGTAAATTACAGTTGGAGCATGCAACTTTTAATGTATCTATATTCATTTTTCGCCCATTACTGACCAGATTATCGAGTGATAATAAAGTGATTGTTTCAGGGCTATATAGTAACTCGTCCATGCATTTTTTCCTAAGAAATATCAATTACCCAACTG
The DNA here is from genome assembly GCA_036504995.1 of Methylophilaceae bacterium. Taxonomy (GTDB): domain Bacteria; phylum Pseudomonadota; class Gammaproteobacteria; order Burkholderiales; family Methylophilaceae; genus DASXUG01. The sequence continues at coordinate 79,948 of DASXUG010000008.1, forward strand.
TGTCCATTGTCGCTTAATTTTTTATAAGTAATGTTGACGTAAATCAATGTGTTTTTGATTAGAAAATGACAAAGTATCGTCAATATCAAAGACAGAGCAATGCCATGTTTAATCATCTATCAAACACACCACAACTTACACCTCAAATTCTTGAAAAATTTGATGTGGCGGGGCCTCGCTATACCTCATATCCTACGGCAGATCGCTTTGTTGAAGCCTTTGCTGATGTTGAGTTTGGGCAGGCGCTAGAGCAAAGAAATTTAAGCGGGCGCTTGTTGCCGTTATCTTTATATGTACACATTCCTTTTTGTGAGTCCTTATGTTTTTACTGTGCCTGCAATAAAATCGTTACCAAACGCCACGAACGCAGCATTGAGTATTTAGGATATCTAAAAAAAGAAGTCGAGTTATATGTTGATAAACTAGGCAAAGGTCAGGCGATATCACAATTGCATTTGGGGGGCGGCTCGCCTACTTTTTTCAGAGATGAAGAACTATCTGAACTTATGAGTTTGTTGCGTGAGAACTTTCAATTGATACCAAGTGGTGAGTACTCTATTGAAATTGATCCGCGTACCGTAGATGCTCAACGTTTAAAACATTTAGCTTGGCTGGGCTTTAATCGTTTAAGTTTTGGCGTACAGGATTTTGACGCTGAAGTGCAAAAGGCAGTGCATCGCATACAGCCACTTGAACAAGTTGCTGATTTAATGACTGCGGCGCATGAATTGAAATTTGAGTCAGTCAACGTAGACTTGATATACGGGCTACCCAAACAGACAAGCGAATCATTTACTCAAACATTGGCAAAGGTCATCTCCCTCAAGCCTGATCGTATTGCGCTTTATGCCTATGCGCATCTGCCAGAAAGATTCAAGCCTCAACGGAGAATCCTTGCGGCAGAACTTCCGTCCGCAACGGAAAAAGTATCTATGCTTGCTAATGCCATTTCCACCTTTTTAAGTGCTGGTTATGTTTATGTGGGAATGGATCACTTCGCTTTACCTACAGATGCGTTAGCGATTGCTAAACGTCAGGGGCGTTTACATCGTAATTTTCAAGGTTATAGCACACAGCCAGATTGTGATTTAATCGCACTAGGCGTTTCTGCCATTGGTAAGATAGGGACAACCTATAGCCAAAATGCAAAAACGCTAGCAGAGTATTACGATTACCTTAATCAGAACCGTTTTCCTGTCGTGCGTGGCTTGGCTTTAACGCGCGATGATTTAATTAGACGTTCAGTTATCATGGCACTAATGTGTCAGGGTAGATTGCAGTTTGAATCTATTGAGCTATCTTATTTAATTGATTTTAAATCATACTTTAAGGATGAGTTAGCTAATATTAGCGAGTTGCAAAATACCGAGCTGGTAGAAATTGATGATACTGCTATTCAGATTACGGAGTTAGGTTGGTTTTTTGTGCGTGGAATAGCTATGCAGTTTGATCGTTATTTGCAGACTGATCGCAATCGCGCCAGATTTTCAAAAATTATCTAGTTGTTTCTAATTTTTAGGCCAAATCTAGTAGGTTTGGCCTTAACTATTTATGTTTTTTCGGTTGAAATAAAATGACCCCATCAAAGTAAATTTCTTGAAAATCCACTCTGATGAGGCCATGTCTACAAATAGGATTCGAGGCTAAAGCAGACATTTTTATTATGCTCTTTTTTGCTAAAAAATCCATTGATTCTTTTGGTATTGGCAAGTTCATTTTGTGAAAGTGACCAAAAATGTCCAACCAAAGTTTGGTACTTTATCTACCCTGTATTTTAACCTTCATTTTTAAAATGCCTGCGAATATACCAAGCAATAAATACTAAACCTAAGGCAGCAATGACGTAGTGAGATTCATGAAAATAGACTTTTAGATCCTCCCAATGTTCACCAGCCTTCATCCCTACGTAGCCAAGTGTCCAGCACCAAATAAATGAACCTATAAAGGTGTAAGTAATAAATTTAGGCATATTCATGCGTGCTACGCCCGCCGGAAAGGCAATGAATGAACGCACCCCAGGGAGTAGGCGGCCAATAAAGATAATAATTTCGCCATATTGTGCAAACCAGCGGTCAGCCATGTCTAGATCTTTTTTACTGATAAGCACGTATTTACCAAATTTTTCTGCGAGGGGTCTGCCGCCAAACATGCCGATATAATAGGCAGGGATTGAACCAACAACGCAGCCTACCGCGCCCGCTAGCGCGATGCCCCAAAGCGTCATTTCGCCTTTGCTTACTAAAAAACCTGCGAATGGCATAATGATTTCTGACGGGAGCGGGATGCATGCGGATTCAATCGCCATGAGCAAGACAATCCCGCCGTAACCCATTGATGAGATGACGCCCATAATCCAAGTGGCGATGGCTGCTAGTAGTTTTTCTAACATTTAAATAAATTCTTTCAATAAGGTTTTAATGAAATCTGCACGTAATTGCACATCGCCAAACTGCACGGTGATACGGAGTTTGTCTGGGCCATTCATGCGGCATCTTCTGTCACGTTGCAGTAGGTTAATCAGCTTCATCGGGTCAAGGTCAGCTTTGGGATTGAATTGTAGCTGGATTGCGGCATCGGAAGCGTCAATTTTGATGATACCGAGCGGTTTAGCTGTTATGCGTAGACGGTGACAACTAATAAGAGAGTTACCTTGCTCTGGTAGTAAGCCAAAGCGGTCGATAAGCTCCTCTTGCAAGGTGTCTAAGTCATCTTCGTTGGTGCAATTAGCTAGGCGCTTATAGAGCACAAGGCGCTCGTGCACATCAGGACAGTAGTCGTTTGGTAGTAGGGCAGGTGTGTGTAAATTAATTTCTGTTGTCACGCCTAAGGGAGCATCTAAATCAGGCTCTTTCCCCGCTTTAAGTTGTTTTACCGCGTGATTAAGCATATCTGAATATAGGCTAAAGCCGATTTCCTGCATTTCGCCACTTTGGTTGTCACCCAGTAGCTCGCCTGCACCACGAATTTCCAAATCATGCATGGCTAGGTGAAAGCCCGCTCCTAAGTCTTCTAGCAATTGAATAGCATCTAAGCGTTTTTGTGCCTGTGGCGTAATTTTACGGTCTGGGTCAGTCAGTAAGTAGGCATAAGCTTGATGGTGAGAGCGACCAACACGCCCGCGGAGTTGGTGCAACTGAGCCAAGCCAAACATATCTGCTTTATTCATGATGATGGTGTTAGCAGTGGGGACATCAATACCCGTTTCAATAATGGTGGTACATAGCAACAGGTTGGAGCGCTGTTGGTAGAAGTCGCGCATCACGTGTTCTAGCTCACGTTCACGTAGTTGCCCATGAGCGATTGCAATACGGGCTTCTGGTAAAAAGCGCTCCAATTTTTCTTTTTGTACGAAGATGGTATCCACTTCATTGTGTAAGAAATACACTTGCCCACCACGCTTGAATTCACGCATGACGGCTTCGCGGATAATGCCTTCTGAATAGTCCGTATGAAAGGTTTTAATCGCCAGACGTTTTTGTGGTGGGGTGGAGATGACGGAAAACTCACGTAAGCCCTCCATCGCCATGCTTAGCGTACGTGGGATAGGCGTGGCGGTTAATGTCAACACATCAACTTCTGCACGTAGCGCCTTCATTTGCTCTTTTTGGCGCACACCAAAACGGTGTTCTTCGTCTAGTATGGCTAGGCCAAGATTTTTAAACTTGACGTCTTTTTGTATCAAACGATGCGTACCGATAATAATATCAATTTCACCACTCTCTAAGCCACGCAACGCCTCAGCTTGTTCTTTTGCTGTTCTAAAGCGTGAAATCTCTGCAATTTTAATCGGCCATTCAGCAAAGCGGTCGCAAAAGTTGTTGTAGTGCTGTTCCGCCAAAAGCGTGGTGGGGACAAGCACTGACACTTGTCTGCCACCCATGACGGCAACAAACGCAGCGCGCAGCGCGACTTCAGTTTTACCAAAGCCAACGTCTCCGCAGACCAGCCTGTCCATCGGGCGGCCAGACTGCATATCGCCAATGACCGCCTCAATAGCGGCCAATTGGTCGGTGGTTTCTTCAAAGGGGAATCCTTCGGCAAAGGCCTCATAATCTTGCAGGCTAAGTTTGAAGGCATGGCCTTTACGTGCCGCACGTTGAGCATATAGGTTGAGCAACTCTGCTGCGGTATCGCGTATTTGCTTAAGGGCCTTTTTCTTGGCTTTTTCCCAGGTGCCGCTGCCTAAACGATGTAGCGGAGCACTTTCTGGTGGGCCGCCTGAGTAGCGTGAAATAAGAAATAGTTGTGAGACAGGCACGTATAGTTTGTCGTCACCTGCGTACTCAATCAATAGAAGCTCAGTTTCACCTTCACCAAAGTCTAAATTAATTAAACCTCGATAACGCCCAACACCATGCTGTTCATGCACGACAGGATCGTTCTCACGCAACTCAGATAAATCTTTGAGCATGCCTTCTGTATTGCGCGCCTTTTCTTTATCACGGCGGCGTTGTTGGCGTACAGTACCTGCATACAGTTCAGCCTCAGTAATGATGGCCAGCTTTTCATTAACAAAGCCCTGATGTAGCGCAGAAACACCTAGCACTAGCTTGGCATCACCATCGTTGAAGTCATGCCAGTTTTCACAAGTACTAAAGCTAATGCCTTGATCTTGTAACAATTGCCCCATGGTTTCGCGGCGGCCCAAACTTTCGGCGGCTAGAAGTATGCGACCTTTAAAGTTTTGGATAAACGTATTGAGCTTAAATAGCGGATTTTCGGCGCGACGTTCGATATTGAGATCGGGCAGGGTATTTTTTTCTACGCTGATTTGCAGGCGTGCGTATTGGTGTGTTTGTGCAAAAAAATCATCGGTCTTGAGCAGTAACTTGTCTGGGTGAACAATTGGCCGCTCTATATCGTGCGCAAGCAGTCGATAACGACTATTTGCATCGTGCCAGAAGGCTTTTGCAGCACTATCAAGTTCACCATGCATGGCAATAATGCTATCTTCTGGTAAGTATTCAAAAATGCTGGCAGTTTGCTCAAAAAACAAAGGTAAATACCACTCAATACCGCCAGTAGGAATACCTTTGCTAATATCTTTATAGATGCGACTACGTGATGGATCGCCTTCAAAAGTTTCGCGGAAATTTTGCCTAAAGGTAGCAATGCCTGCTTCATCGAGCGGGAACTCGCGGGCGGGCAGCAGCCGTATCTCAGGTACGGGGTAAAGGCTACGTTGTGTATCTACATCAAAGGTCCGTATGGTTTCAATTTCGTCATCAAATAAATCAATGCGGAAAGGTAGTGCGCTCCCCATGGGAAATAAATCTACCAAGCCACCGCGCACGCTGAACTCACCAGGGCTAATCACCTGAGTGACGTGGTGATAGCCTGCGTTGGCGCATTGGGTTCTAAGCGCCTCCAAATCGAGTTTTTGCCCTTTTTTAAACATAAAGGTGCGGGCATTTAGATAGTTCTGTGGTGCAAATCGAATGAGCGCGGTGCTGATAGGGATAATCACCACATCGCAGGTGTGCTGACTAATTTGGTACAGCGTAGATAAACGTTCCGAGGTTAAATCAGGATGGGGTGAAAAATGGTCATAGGGCAGGGTTTCCCAATCGGGTAGCAGATGCACGTTAAGTGACGGATTAAACCATTTGATTTCTTCTAATAGTCGCGGTGCTTCAAAAGCACTTGAAGCGAGTATCACCAATAGTTGTTTGGTCTTACGTAACGTTTCCGCAAATTGGCCTAATTGCAGGCTATCTAATCCAGTGAACAGGGTGGGAATGCGTTTCGATTGACCTTTTGCCAATGATGGCAAGTTGTGTTGCATATGCTAAGCCGTGGAAATGTTGCAAAGACACTATTATAGCTGTGTGAGCTAACTTAGTGGGATGTTAGTGGGGAGGAGTGTAAGGCATTTCTAAACCAAACGTTTTGAGTGTTAGGGATTTTAACTGTGTCTCAGTGATCACTTCACTATGTGTTACACCGTTGTTATTGGTTTTAAGTGTGCGACCAAACAATATGGTACGACCTTCTGCATGGTGCTGAACTATTAGTAGTTTTTGTACAAATATAGCATCTGGATGGGTGGCGTTCATAAAGTTAGCAGGAGAGAAATCCACCCACTCTTGGGGATATAGATCAAAACCATATTGGTTTGCCCATTTGCCATCAACTTTTGCTTGTAGGCAATATTCGCGCTCACTGGTTTTTGTAATCATGAAAGTATCATGGTCTTGTTCAATTTCACACGCTAGCTGGTGCAATGGAAATGGCGCTCTTATGCCATAGCTACCAAAGCCTAAGTCACATAACCAATCTTGCCCGTCTACGTGAGCGATGATGGCCATATGCGTTTTGGGGCGTGTCGTCGTGTAAAACATAGGGCGAGCAGCGACAAAGTAATACGGAACTTTTAGTGCGGTAAGTGCCATGGCAAAAATACCATTGACCTCGTAGCAATACCCACCACGGTTACGTTCAACGATTTTTGTGACAATGTGCTCAGGCACTAATGAAGGAACTAAGCCTGCCTGTACCTCTGTATTTTCAAAAGGTACTGAAAAGAGCTGTTTACGCATAATGGCAGATAGCGTAGTAATGTCTACTTTCTGATCTGAATGGCCGATGCTGCTTTGGTCATGCTTATAACCTATGCGATCAAAGTATTGTTCTAGATCAAAGTTACCAGCCTTCATGCGTTCACGTCTATTTTCCTAGCATAGCTTCAATTTGTGCTTCAGCTTGAATCCAATAGTCAGATGGGCTGCCTTCAAAGCCATTACGCTCAGCAATATAGTAAGCGGCCATTTCAACCATTTTATAACGTTGCTCGGCACCAATTTTTTTGACCGCTTTAGCTTTCGCAGGGGCTTTTGCAGTCGATGGCTTTACTGTTTTAGCTTTGGTTGTTGTCGCAGTTTTTTTAACAGTTGCGGTGCTAGGTTTTGCCGCTACTTTCGTAGCCGTAGCTTTTGCAGTAGTTTTTTTTGCAACTGGTTTTTTTTCGGTAATTTTGCTGTCAGACATTTTGATCCTTTCAGTTAAAAGCAATTATATTAAGCATTTTTTATGCCGAATTTATTGTTAAAACATTTTACATCAAGCACTTATTGTAATGACTTTAAGCAGTTCCGCCAACAGTTAGTCCTTCAATTTTTAATGTGGGCTGACCAACGCCCACAGGTACGCTTTGGCCTTCTTTGCCACAGGTACCTACACCACTATCTAAAGACATATCATTACCTATCATGGTTACACGCGTCAGTACGTCTGGACCATTGCCAATAAGCGTTGCACCTTTTACAGGATAAGTCAGCTTGCCATCTTCAATCATCCATGCCTCGGCCGCTGAAAACACGAATTTTCCGCTTGTGATATCGACTTGCCCACCGCCGAAATTTGCGGCATATAAGCCTTTTTTCACTGATTTGATAATTTCTTCGGGTGGTTTATCGCCATTCAACATATAGGTGTTGGTCATGCGTGGCATGGGAATGTGGGCGTAAGACTCCCGACGCGCGTTACCAGTCAGGTTCATGCCCATTAATCGTGCGTTTAAGCTATCTTGAATATAGCCACGTAAAATCCCATTTTCGATGAGTACGGTTTTTTGTGTAGGGTTGCCTTCGTCATCAATATTGAGTGAGCCGCGCCTATCTGCAATGGTGCCATCATCAACTACGGTAATGCCTTGGCTGGCGACTTGCTGGCCGATTCTGCCAGCAAATGCTGAGCTACCTTTGCGGTTGAAATCACCCTCTAGGCCATGGCCTATTGCTTCGTGTAATAAAATGCCAGGCCACCCTGCACCTAATACTACAGTCATATTGCCCGCTGGGGCAGGGCGCGCATCTAAATTGGTAATCGCTTGGTGGACGGCTTTTTGGGCATAGTCCTGCAGTACTTCATCGGTGAAATAGGCATAATCAAAACGACCCCCCCCGCCCGCTGAGCCTTGTTCACGACGACCATTACTTTCAGCAATGACTTGAATTGACAAGCGTACTAATGGACGAATGTCCGCGGCCATTAAACCATCATGGCGCGCAACCATAATGACTTCATATTCCCCTGCAATAGAAGCCATTACCTGTGAAATACGTGGGTCAAGCTTGCGTGCATATTGCTCAAGTCGTTCAAGCAGCTTTACCTTCGCGTCTGCGCTAAGAGAAGCAATTGGGTCGTGCGGTATATAGAGTTGTGGAGCTTGTACGCGTTGAATCGGTTTGGCTGTTTGTTCTGCGCCTAAAGCTGCGATCGCTTTAGTGGCGTTTGCCGCTTGCTTTAAGGCGGGTAAATTGATGTCATCTGAATATGCAAAGGCAGTTTTCTCTCCGCTGACTGCCCGCACGCCAACACCTTGGTCAATACTGAAATTGCCAGATTTGACTTGACCTTCTTCTAACCCCCAACTTTCACTGCGACTGTATTGGAAATATAAATCTGCATAGTCCACTTCATGTGACATGATATTGCTAAGCACATCTTGCAATGCGCCTACATCCAACTGAGCTGGTGCGAGCAAAGACTCCGCAGCTATATCAAAGTTGGAACTATTGTCTAGATTTGAGTTTTTTGGGGTGGGGGTTTGTTTCATAATAGCCTTAATGTTTACGCGTGTTACATTTATAACGTAAATATAACACGTGCACTCTAGGCCAGTACTAGCTAATTTCTGTAAATGTGACTAGATAAAACACGCTAGTGTTTACATCCGCTTGTTTATTTCTGTGTTGGGTCAAATTTAACTCTGGAGTTGGTTCTTTGCTCATTTTTAAATTCGGTTCGATGTTTGAGGGCAGGCAGGCTTTTTCTCAGGCTAGATTGATACTCTGGGTTAACTGAAGCCATAACAACGCCTGAACCACGCGGGAGTCGATCTAATACCACTCCCCATGGATCCACAATCATACTGTTGCCATGGGTTTCACGGCCAGATGTGTGATAGCCACCTTGTGCAGGGGCAATGACATAGCAAAGATTTTCAATAGCACGTGCACGCACAAGCGGCTCCCAATGAGCTTTGCCGGTGGTTTCAGTAAATGCGGATGGAATGACGATGATGTCTACTTTCCCCATTGCTCGGTAGAGTTCGGGGAAGCGCAAATCGTAACAAATAGATAGGCCGATTCTGCCAAATGGGCTATCCACTACAACTACCTGATCACCAGCTTCGATGGTATTTTCTTCGTGATAATGTTCGTTGCCTAAATCTAGACCAAAGAGATGAATTTTGTCATAACGTGCGACTAGTTTACCTTTGTCATCATACACAACGCAGGCATTACGCACTTTTTTAGGATTGTCGCACTCCAAAGGCACCGAACCGCCGATAATCCAGATGCCATGTTTTTTTGCAGTTTTATATAGAAAGCGTTGAATTGGCCCAGAATTTTCCTGCTCACGTGCGGCAATTTTGTCAGTCTCTTTTAAGCCCATGAGTGCAAAATACTCAGGTAATACAACTAGCTTGGCACCTTGTTCTACAGCTATCTCTATGAGGCGCTCGGCTTCGCTTAGGTTTGAAGCAACATGCGGACCAGATGCCATTTGTATCCCCGCAACACGAATGATCCCTGAATTGTTGTTAGGCTTAGTTTGTTTACTTTTACTTCTTGATTTAATTGCCATGGTTGGTTTTCTTATAGATGTTTCATAGTTTACACATTATAACTTAAATGTATTTTATGGTTATTTTTTTGCTGTTTTAACTTATTGATTTTCTGAGTTTTTGAAGAAATATTCCTGCCGCATTTTCAGTAAGGTTGGTTCCATTTCAGGATCAAATGCGCCTTTTCTTGCCATAATTAAGCTTGCCCATGGGTACTGCTCTGTTTGAAGTTTCATCTTCTTGGCGAGGTCATCCATTCTGCTAATTGGCTTGGCAGGAACCCCTGCGACAATATCCCCAGAATTTACATTTTTAGTGACAACAGCACCCGCTGCGACCACTGCGTTAGCGCCAATCACCGTGTTGGGCATGATGATCGCGCCATGACCGATAAACACATTGTCTCCAATTTCAATTTTCCCCACGGAGTCAAATTTGGATTGATAGATGACGTTCAGTGTGCCAATGACGCCATCGTGACAAAGTAGAGTGCAGCTTGATAATGTGACATTGTTGCCAATTTTTACTAGTTTAGGATCTGTTGCATTCATATCATTATTGATAAAGCAATTATCTCCTATGCTATAAAAATAATGCGTGTCTTTCAAATAGTTGGCGTATTCGCCGCTGCTCAATTTAGCCAGTTTTAAATACAACCAATTGTATTTGTTATACTTAATTGCAGTGTGCTTGAGTATTTTAATTAATATTCTTTTAATCATAATTGCTCCGAAGTTTATCTGCCCAGTATTAAAGATTGCATGATGATTAGTGGGTAATATTAATATCCGTTGTTACTTCACTGCTTCTTTGAGTTGATCCAAAATCGCAGGGTTGTCTAGGGTTGAAATATCTGAGGTGATTTCTTCCCCCTTAGCAAGGCTGCGCAATAATCGACGCATAATTTTACCTGAGCGGGTTTTTGGTAAATTATCACCAAATCGTATCTCATCAGGCTTGGCGATGGGGCCAATTTCCTTACCCACCCAGTCACGCAGCTCCGCAACGATTTTTTTAGCGGCCTCACCTTCTGGGCGGGTGCCTTTAAGTACAACGTAGGCAACGATAGACTCACCTTTTATTTCATGCGGTTTACCTACAACAGCTGCTTCTGCGACTAAGGGGTTGGCAACCAGTGCGGACTCAATCTCCATCGTACCAAGACGGTGACCAGACACGTTGAGCACATCGTCAATACGCCCCATAATCCAGAAATACCCATCAGCATCGCGATGCGCAGAGTCGCCCGCAAGGTAATAACCTTTCATTTCAGCAGGAAAATAGGACTGTTTAAAACGTTCTGGATCATTCCAAATGGTACGGATCATGGACGGCCATGGTTTTTTTGCCACCAATATTCCACCACCAGTACCTGCAATATGTGAGCCATCTTCTTCAACAATATCCATGATAATGCCTGGCAATGGGCGTGTGCATGAGCCTGGTTTTGTCGCAATCGCACCTGGCAGCGGGGCGATCATATGCGCTCCCGTTTCAGTTTGCCACCAAGTATCTACAATTGGGCAGCGCTCTTGACCGACTACCTTGTGATACCACATCCAAGCTTCGGGGTTAATCGGTTCACCGACTGTACCAAGTAAACGTAGGCTGGAGAGGTCATATTTATTAGGTAAATCGCCACCAAGTTTGATCAGTGAGCGAATGGCCGTTGGCGCGGTATAAAACACGCTGACTTTATGCGCTTCTATCATTTTCCAGAAGCGTCCTGCATCTGGGTAAGTGGGCACACTTTCAAATACCACTTGGGTTGCCCCTAAAGCAAGTGGACCATAAGCTACATAGCTGTGGCCTGTAATCCAGCCCACATCGGCTGTGCACCAAAATACGTCAGTGGTTTTGTAATCAAATACCCACTTGATTGACATAATCGTGCCGAGTAAATAACCACCAGTCGAGTGTTGTACACCTTTAGGCTTGCCAGTGGAACCAGAAGTGTAAAGAATAAATAAAGGGTGTTCTGCGTTTACCCATGTTGGTTCACATACATCTGAAGCCGCGTTTTCTAAATCATGCCACCACAAGTCGCGTGCATTCCAAGCAATGTCGCCACCAGTACGTTTATAGACGATAACTTTTTCAACATTTTCACAACCGCCTAAGGTGAGTGCTTCATCCACTGCTGGTTTTAGTGGCATGGCTTTGCCCCCACGGTACTGACCATCTGCGGTAATGACTAATTTAGCACCAACATCGGTAATGCGCTCATGCAGGCTTTTTGAAGAAAAGCCACCAAACACTACAGAGTGAATTGCGCCTATGCGTGCACAGGCTTGCATGGCGACAATCGCCTCAATGCTCATGGGTAGGTAAATAATGACACGGTCACCAGTTGTGACTCCCTGATTTTTTAAAACATTAGCGAAGCGGCAAACACGTTGATATAGCTGTTGATAACTCAGTTTTGTGACTGCGCCATCATCAGCCTCAAAAATAAGGGCTGTTTTATTAGCAGAGGAGGGGAGATGGCGATCTAAGCAGTTATAAGATGCGTTTAGTTTACCATCATGAAACCAGCGATAGAAGGGGGCGTTGGATTCATCTAAAACCTGCGTAAATGGTTGTTGCCAGCTAATCTCTCGTTTTGCATGGTCCGCCCAAAAACCTCTGTAGTCTTGTTCTGCTTGACTGCATAGTGCCTGATAGGCTTCAATGCTATTCACAGTGGCTTGTGTTGCAAAAGCTTCAGGTGCAGGAAATACGCGGGTTTCTGATAAAACGGTTTCTATAGCTGACATACAACTTCCCTCAAAATATTTAATTATTTTTTTAACTTATGAACATACGTAATCATAGCACTAGCGGACGGGATTTTTCATGACTTCATTTAGCCAAATACTGGATAAAACGTCAGATTTTAGTCAATTGGAGATTTGGCTGAGGCATGCCTCAAATTGCAGTCCATTTTTTAAGCGACTTTTGTTGAGTGACGAGGCGTTGTTGTTAGCGCTGGCTGAGAATGTGGAACAGGTATTTACACGCCAAGCCATGCAAGTGTACTTGAATGAAAAATCTATTACTAATGAAGCGGATTTAAAGCATGTACTGAGACAGCTAAGAAAACTGGTAATACTAAGGTTAATCGTTAGAGATTTAAATGGCTTAGCCAATTTGTTTGAAGTCATGCACACCATGAGCGATTTGGCAGAGGTGGTGATTGAGTTTTCATTGCTGCATATCAATGATTGGTTCAAGCCTATTTATGGTGAGCCTGTTGGTCAAAATGGACAAACTCAAGAATTAATTGTGGTAGGTATGGGTAAGTTGGGTGGGCGTGAGCTGAATGTATCGTCAGACATTGATTTGATTTTTGCCTATGAGCAGGCTGGTGAAACCAATGGAGGCAAGCGTTTAAGTAACCAAGAGTATTTTAATTTAGTCGCAAAAAAATTGATTGCCGTGATAGATGAGCCCACGCAAGATGGCTTTGTGTTTCGCGTAGATATGCGCTTACGTCCATTTGGTAGTGAAGGGGTACTAGTATCCAGTCTAGATGGCTTAGAAGATTATTATCAAAATCACGGGCGAGAGTGGGAGCGTTACGCTTGGATTAAAGGGCGTGTGATTGCAGGTTCTGCGCAATCCGTTACAAAGTTGCTGAAACCATTCGTGTATCGTAAGTATCTGGATTACAGCATGTTTTCAGCGATGCGTGATCTGAAAGTACAAATTCAACAAGATGTAGACCGGCAAGATCGTCATGGCAATATTAAGCTAGGACGGGGTGGTATTCGTGAGATTGAGTTTATTGCACAAGTGTTTCAACTCATTCGTGGGGGGCAAGATAATGACTTGCAAATCCGCCCAACCTTAGCGGTGTTAAAGCTACTTGCGCAACAGTCTGTGATTGAGCAATCGATATGTGATCAGTTAACCGAAAGTTATATTTTCCTCAGGAATCTAGAGCATAGGCTTCAATACTATAACGATGCGCAAACCCATGACTTACCTAAAACTGAGTCACATCAATCAGTCATCGCATTGGCAATGCAGCGGCTAGATGGTCAAGGTGTGCTGGATTGGCCTGCATTACTACAAAAGATTGATCAAGTACGTACTTTTGTATCATCACAATTTGCAGAAATTTTCATCATGCCTCAGGCTGAAGGTGAGCGGTCTGATAGGCTTGTTATGCTCTGGTTTGGGAATTTAACGGACGAGGAAATGCACTCGGAGTTGGAGGCACATGGCTATCAGCTAGAAGAGGATACGGTGCAGGTGATCACACATTTTAGATCAAGCAACCGTGTTAAACATTTGCCAGATATTAGCCGCAAACGCTTAGATGAACAGATGCCAACGGTGATTCATCTATGTGGACAGTATTCCAATGCAAGCAAGACCTTGGTACGCATGATACATCTACTTGAAACTATTTGCAGACGTGCTAGCTATTTAGCTTTTTTTGCAGAGTATCCTCATGTATTGGAGCGCGTTGTGCATTTAGTGAGCGCTAGTCCTTGGTTAGCTAATTACTTAACGCAGCATCCTATTTTGCTAGATGGTTTGATTGATGACCATGCTAGCAAGGAATTTGACATGGATGAGGCATCAAGCATTGCTAAAATGCAAACGTATGAACAGCGTATGCAGTTGCAACTCAGTCAATTGGAAGGGGATACCGAGCGGCAAATGAATGTGCTCAGGGAGTTCCAACAAGCGCGTTTATTTGCCTTGGCATGTGAAGATGTACTTAATAATATTTACTTGCCGATCATCTCTAGGTATCTGAGCGATTTAGCCGATATGATTCTGCGCTTGGTCATTAAAACTGTATGGCCGACCATTAAGGGTAAACATCGGGAAGAGCCAGCGTTTGCGATTATTGCCTACGGCAAACATGGTGGACGAGAGCTTGGTTATGCTTCTGATTTAGATTTGGTATTTTTGTATGATGATGATCATCCCGATGCGCGGGATGCATACACTAGATTGGGCATGCGAATCATTGCTTGGCTAAATACGATGACTTCATCGGGCACTCTCTATGAGATTGATATGCAACTCAGACCTGATGGCGGTAGCGGTTTGTTGGTGTGTTCGGTAGCAAGCTTTGCCGCCTATCAGACCGAAAAAGCATGGATATGGGAACATCAGGCCATTACTCGTGCGCGTTTTGCAGCAGGGAGTGAGGTTGTTGGAGATGCTTTTGAAAAAATTCGTCATCAAATTATCACGAAAAAGCGAGATTTAGCCCAATTGGGTCAGGAAATTGTCAGCATGCGTAAGCGTATGCAAGGTGCTTTTAAGTACGAGGCTGGCAAGTTTGACGTTAAGCATGGTTTAGGTGGCATGATAGATTTTGAATTTATTGCGCAGTATTTAATGCTTGCTCACGCGACAGATCATCAATCATTATGCAATTGCAGAGCGAGCGTTGATATTGTGATGTGTTGCGCCAATCTAATACTGATCCCCAAGATGCTCGGTATGCAAGCGGTTGAAGCCTATCAAGCGCTGAAACGTCAGCAACATGATTTGCGCTTACAAGGGTATCAAGAAGTTTGGGTGCCTGAACAAAGTATGCAAAAAGAAGTCGAATCGATAAGGTGTCTCTGGAAAGTTGTGTTTATTGACACTGAGGTTGGCAAACTCTGATTTATAATAAATGCCAGTGACTGGTTAAACTGGTTAAAAAGTAGCTTATAGATCTTATAGATAATGTTGGTGAGTAAATGATACGTAAACTTTTATTATGTTGGGTGCTTTACTCGGCTGTTAATCCCAGTCTGGCAGATGAGCAGTCCATGCAAGACATTAATGTTAATGTCAGCTTTGAAAATAAAGTAGTTGTGCTTGATGCCACATTTACGGTCAATGCCAATATCGATCAAGTGTGGGATGTGCTCACTGATTTTGATCATGCCACGCATTTCATTTCAAATTTGCAAGAGAGCAAGATACTTGAAGCTAGAGACAATGTGTTCAAAGTGGAGCAAAAAGGCTTAGCTAAATACGGATTGTTGTCTTTTAAATTTGAATCCACCCGAGAGATTCATGTCACCCCTAAATCTGAAATTCAAACACACTTACTAAGCGGGACGATGCATAAGTTTGATGGTTCAATGAAACTTAAATCCGAAGGAGATGTGACTGAGGTGGTTTATCACAGCGAGTCTATTCCTGGGGTTTGGATTCCACCGTTAGTGGGCAAGCATTTTATCGAACATGAGACTCAAGAGCAGTTTTCGGAGATCAGACAAGAAGTCATGCGTCGCAGAGACAGTGTTAAATCTAGCTGATTTTTGATAGATGACATCCACTAACTCTCTAGAAGCGCAGGGCGTTATAAGCCTGTTGCGAGACCGGCCAAATGGTGCTTACGTCACGCTTTTTATGATTAGCGTGAATGTCTTTATATTCTTACTCATGCTGAAGTTTGGCGCAGGCTTGTGGCACTCACCAAACGGTGTGCAATTAGCTTGGGGGGCTAATTTTGGTCCTGCCACTAAAGATGGTGAATGGTGGCGGCTTGCTACTGCCATGTTTTTGCATTTTGGCTTATTGCATCTCGCCATGAATATGGCGGCACTGTTTGATAGTGGTCGTTTGGTCGAGCGCATGTTTGGTCATGCGCGATTCGCCTTTCTATACGTATTGAGCGGATTGTTTGGCAACCTGCTTTCTCTGCTTGTGCAAGGCAATCATGCTGTATCTGGTGGGGCGTCAGGCGCTATTTTTGGTGTATATGGTGGCTTGATTATCTTTTTGTGGCGACACCGCCGTCAAGTGCATCCTGTAGAGTTTAAATGGTTATTCGGCGGGGCAATTTTATTTTCCTGTTTAACGCTGGTTTTAGGTTTCTCAATTACGGGTATCGATAATGCTGCCCATATTGGTGGTTTAGTTGCGGGTATTATATTAGGCATTGTTTTAGAGCCGCATCCTCAGGGCGCTACATTTGAAATTCGCAGAAACCAATGGTTTTTTGCTATTTTGATGATATTAAGCGTGGTCACTATATTTTATTTAATGCCTTCTGCAAGCTATCGCTGGAATAAAGATCAACAAGCACAGGTGGAAATTACAAAGTTTCTAAGTAGAGATGCTGTCATTTCTCAACGTTGGCAAGATACTTTGCAACAAGGGCAAGCTGAAGGGCTTTCTTTTGATAAATTAGCGGGGAAAATCGAGCAAGATGTGGCGATCCCTTATGAGAAAAGCTTTAATGAACTCTCTTCAATCAATTTAGAACCTAATTCACCCTCTGCTGAGTCTTTGGGTAATGTGCGGCGATATATAGAAATTCGCCGTAATGCGTCTAAATCGCTGGTTAAAGGCTTACGCACTAAGGATATTGAGCAAATACAGCGCTCATTAAGAGAAGCGCAAACAGCCGCTAAGGTAGTTGCTGACGATAAAGCAAAACATGATCAGCAACAGACGTCAAAAAGTGAAACTAAGTAAATGCTACGAAGTCAATGTAGTAGCTAAGTATCCCTTATTTATGAGTCCGTGTGTTTTTTAGTGACTTTGCCAATATGCGCTTCCCCTCTTTGTTTGGCTAGCGCGATTTGTTTTTGACGCTCAATCACGCTGGCGCGCTTTTCTTCTGATAGCTTGTCATGACAGTATGGGCAGGAAATGCCTGCAATATATTGTGGCGACTGCATTTCCTCTGGTGAAAGCGGATGACGGCAAGCATGACATTGGTCATAGTCACCGAGTTCCAAACCGTGTCTCACTGCTACACGTTGGTCAAATACAAAGCACTCACCCTCCCATAGGCTTTCCTCTTTAGGTACATTTTCCAGATATTTGAGAATGCCGCCTTGTAAGTGATAAACCTCTTCAAAACCTTTTTCCAGCATAAAAGCACTAGCTTTCTCACAACGAATACCGCCCGTACAAAACATGGCTACTTTTTTGTGTTTCGCTGGATCTAGATTTTGTGCCACGTACTCAGGAAACTCTCTAAACGTGGTTGTGTGCGGATCAACCGCGCCCTTGAAAGTGCCAATGTCATACTCATAATCATTGCGTGTGTCGACCAGAATAACATCAGGGTCAGAGATCAATGCGTTCCAGTTTTCTGGCGCAACATAAGTACCAACCTTGTTGTTGGGGTTAATGCCAGGGACGCCTAGTGTTACGATTTCTTTTTTAAGGCGTACTTTCATGCGGTAAAAGGGCATGGTTTCTGCATAAGATTCTTTGTGCTCTAAGTCCGCTAGGCGTGTATCAGATTTTAGATAAGTAATAAGTGCATCAATGGCTTCTCTACTGCCTGCTACGGTGCCATTAATGCCTTCTTCAGCCAAAATTAAGGTGCCTTTAATGTTTTGTTTTAGGCAGAAGTCGAGCAGGGCAGGTTGTATTTCTTTGCAGTCAGGAAAGTTTGCGAATTTGTATAAAGCGGCAACGATAAAGTTTGGCAAGGCTAGATTTCCAAGTACGGCGTATATAAAGTCATATGATATGCGATGCATAAGGGTCTTTGCAATTTATAACAAACTTAACAGCAGTTAGAGGGGGTGTTCAGGAAAATTTTTAACACAAATATTTTTACTAGGGATATACTGGTGTAACAATTTGTTACAAATTAGAGGAGATATTGATGACACCAGCAACAATATTTAAGCTATTTTTTAAACCAACGCAGGGTTGGGAGAGTGTCTTAAAAAGTAAGCCCAGCATTCACGGATTGTATCTGCTTCATGTCATTCCATTTTCATTAATTCCCCCTGTTATGATTTATTTGTCGAGTAAAAAACATGGGGATGCCTTATTTGATTTGATACAACTTGTCTCAGGTACCAAGTTAATATTTGTAGCGGTTGCCTTGTTTTTGGTGCAAATTGTGGTGGTACCAGCAATGGCTTCTATTATTCGGCAGCTTTCTGAGGTCGCAGAGGTGCACCCTACTTACAAAGAAGCGTTTACCATTGCTGCAATAGCGCCAACACCACTTTGGTTGGCGCCAATATTTCTTTTTATTCCAGATATTGCAATAAATTTGATGGTGACAACCATGGCACTAATGGCCTCAGCAGGCTTTATTTATTATGGAATACCTGTTATTTTTAAAGTCGAAGATGAGGGGCATGCCTTATTGTTATTCGGTGCAGTCCTGATGGCGGGAGTGATTGCTTGGGGGTTTTTGATGGTGTGCACATTGATGTTATGGGGTAGTGTACAAAACCTCCAATTTGTTGGGCATTTGGCGAGTTAGCTGAGTCAGCATCATGCTAGTGCATTGGGCCACTTCGCGTGGCCTTTTTCTTGCTAAATAGTTCTTGCTTAGTAACGCGCCTGTTTTTTTTATCATTAGAACTGTTACGTAAACTAACTGTCATAGCTGCAGTTGTATTTTGAGAGAGTATTTCAATGAAATTTTTATTTTTGGGCATTGTAATGACGTTAACTACGCAAACTGCTTTTGCTGCATGTGATCAGTTACATAACTTTCAATTTACTACATTACAAGGCGATAAATTCAATCTGTGTGATTATCATGACAAACCTGTTTTAGTCGTGAATACCGCCAGCAAATGCGGATTTACTCCACAGTTTGAGAAGTTAGAGGCCATGTATAGCACCTATAAAAGTCGTGGCCTGTTAGTGCTTGGTTTTCCCTCAAATGATTTTCATCAAGAGCTCAGTGGTAATAAAGAAATCGGCGATTTTTGCAAAAATACTTATGCGGTGAATTTTCCTATGATGTCTAAAAGTTCAGTTGTTGGGGTTAATGCCAATCCCTTATATCAACAACTGATTGCGCTGACCAATCAGCCACCTATGTGGAACTTTTATAAATATTTAGTGTTGCCTAATGGCAAAATATATAGCTACAGTAGTGATGTTGAGCCAGATTCAGCGCAGGTTATGGATAAATTGAAACCGTTTTTAAAGTAACACATGTTAGCGATGTGGCTGAGTACGACTAAAACACTTTACGATGGAACTGCATATCCAATGTAAAATGTGTCAATGACTGATCAATTATTAGCTTTTTCAAATTTAAACCCTGATCTTATTTTAGATGCGATTGATAGCTTAGGCCTACGTGCAGATGGTCGTTTATTAGCACTTAATAGTTATGAAAATCGTGTTTATCAAGTAGGTATTGAAGATGCGCAACCGATAGTTGCGAAATTTTACAGACCTAACCGTTGGACTAATGCGGCAATTTTAGAGGAACATGCTTTTATTGAAAGCCTGTTTCAAGCAGAAGTGCCTGCAGTACCCGCCCTTGCATTGCAAAATCATCAGACACTTTACGCTTTTAAAGACTATCGATTTTCCTTATTTAAAAAACATGGTGGACGGGCGCCTGATTTAGACCAGCCTGGGGTTTTAGAGTGGATAGGACGGTTTGTCGGACGTATTCATGCCATTGGTTCCCTGCAAGCTTTTGAGCATCGCCCAACGATTGATATTGAAAGTTTTGGTCGGGAACCCAGTCAATTCTTGCTCAGCCATCAATTTATTCCCCATGAATTGACCGAGGTTTATCGTGGTGTTGTCCAACAAGCGCTAGATGGGGTGCAGCGTTGTTTTGATCGTGCTGGTGATGTTGCTTATTTGCGCTTACACGGCGATTGTCATATGGGTAACGTGCTGTGGACGGATGCAGGGCCGCATTTTGTGGACTTCGATGATAGTCGCATGGGGCCAGCAATACAGGATTTATGGATGATGCTTTCAGGAGATGCCTCTGAAATGCGTGGGCAATTAAATGATTTATTGGCAGGTTATGAGTGCTTTTATGATTTTAACCCGCGTGAAGTGCATTTAATTGAAGCACTCCGTACTCTGCGGTTAATTCATTACTCGGCCTGGCTAGCGCGCCGATGGGATGACCCTGCTTTTCCTGTCGCCTTTCCCTGGTTTAATACTCAGGTTTATTGGCAGGACCGTATATTAGAGTTGCGTGAGCAAATTGCCCTAATGGATGAACCGATATTGCTCTCAGGAAACTTCTAAAGATACTCGGCATCGGCAGGGATACAATGTATTTAGTGTTCAGTAATGCCCAGTTTTTGCAAAATAATGGCAGAAATTTCTTCAATTGAACGTTTTGTAGAGTCCACCCAGTTAATGCCTTCTCTCTCCATGAGCGATTCAGCGAGCCTAACTTCATTGCGGCAATTGTCTAATGATGCGTAAAAGCTATCAGGTCGACGTTCACTTCTTACGCTATGTAGTCGCTCTGGATTAATGGTGAGGCCGTAAATTTTGGCAGGATGTTTTTTGAGCGCTTCAGGTAGTACATTGCGCTCTAAGTCCTCAGGTATTAATGGGTAATTAGCGGCTTTCACGCCAAATTGCATCGCCAAATAAAGGCTAGTAGGCGTTTTGCCGCAACGGGACACCCCCACTAAAATAACTTGGGCTTCGCTAAGGCCGTAATCAGTGATACCGTCATCGTGGTTAAGCGTAAAGTTAATGGCATCAATACGTTCATGATAGCTATTGCCTAGTACGCTATGGGCAATACCCGATGTTTGAGATGGTGCTTGCTGCAGCTCTTCAGCCAGTGGGTCAACAAATGAGCTAAATACATCCAGATAAAGTGCGTTACCTTTTTTAAGCATAGACTCTAAGTCTGGCTTAGCGATAGTCATGACCACAATCGGCCTAACCCCATCTTCCTTTTCAGCCTGTGCAATTTTATCTAGGGCTTGAGTTATTTTTGAAGTGGTGTCCGTGAAAGGTAGCCGAGTTTGCTTGAAATGCACATTAGGGAAGTGCGCAAGTAATTGGCCCAATGATTCTGCAGTAATGCCTGTACCATCGGAAATGAAAAATACGGTGCGTTCTTGCATGAGCTACTTTCCCCTCGGTGATGAGCGTTGTTTCACATCACCTAATTATTTAGTTTATTTGTAATTGCTTTACTACTGTAGAGACCACGATTAACTTGTTTTTCAGCTAACCGTGGCTTATGTTTTGGACTATTTAGCTAGACGTTTCCAAGTATCAACCACTGTATCTGGATTCAGCGATACAGATTGGATCCCCGCTTTAACTAACCATTCAGCAAAGTCTGGGTGGTCTGAAGGACCTTGCCCACAGATACCTACATATTTGTTTAAACGGTTAGCGGTATCAATAGCCATACTTAATAGCACTTTCACAGCATCATTACGTTCATCAAAGCCATGTGCCATTAAACCTGAGTCGCGATCCATACCTAAGGTTAGTTGAGTTAGATCGTTAGAACCGATTGAGAAGCCGTCAAAGTACTCTAAGAATTGCTCTGCAAGCAAGGCATTTGAAGGGATCTCACACATCATAATTAGGCGCAAACCATGTTCGCCACGTTTTAGGCCAAAGCTCGCTAAGATGTCGATGACAGCTTTTGCTTCGTCTAAGGTACGCACAAATGGAATCATCAACTCAACGTTGGTTAAACCAAACTCTTCGCGTACTTTGCGCATGGCGATACACTCTAGCTCGAAGCACTCTCTAAAGTCTTCTGCTATGTAGCGCGCAGCGCCGCGGAAGCCTAACATTGGGTTTTCTTCATCTGGCTCATAAATTTCGCCACCAATCAGTTTTTTGTACTCATTGGATTTAAAATCAGACATACGAGCAATCACTGGTTTTGGATAGAACGCTGCGCCAATGGTAGCAACACCTTCAGCCAATTTATCGATATAGAATTGACGTGGGCTGGCATAGCCTTTTGCACGTTCGTTAATTACTTCTTGCATGTCTTTAGGCATGCTATCGATATTTAGGATGGCTTTAGGGTGAATACCTATCATATTGTTAATCACAAACTCTAAACGCGCTAAGCCTACACCACTGTTAGGAATCTTAGCAAAGCTAAATGCCATGTCAGGGTTGCCCACGTTCATCATGATTTTCACTGGCGCTGTGCCGAGTTTTTCATCAGATGATTCTTTCGTGATTTTGTAATCAACTGCCCCTTCATATACATAGCCAGTTTCGCCTTCTGCGCAAGAAACTGTAACGATCTGACCATCTTTTAATAGCGTTGTTGCGTTGACGCTGCCTACAATCGCTGGGATACCCAATTCACGTGCAATAATCGCCGCGTGACAGGTACGACCACCACGATTGGTAATAAGTGCAGAAGCGCGCTTCATTACTGGTTCCCAGTTAGGGTCAGTCATGTCCGCAACTAAAATGTCACCTGCTTGTACGGTATGCATTTCAGAGGCATCCTTGACGATACGCACTGGGCCTGAGCCAATTTTTTGTGTTACTGCGCGACCTGTAATTAATGCGGTTTTTCCTTCAGACTTAATCGCAAATTTCTCAACAACATTACCAGTTTGAGATTTAACGGTTTCAGGGCGAGCTTGCAGTATGTAAAGCTTGCCATCCACACCGTCACGGCCCCACTCAATATCCATTGGGCGACCGTAATGTTCTTCAATGATCAGTGCAAATTGAGCTAGCTCTAAAATGCCTGCGTCGTCCAGTGAATAGCGTGCGCTGTCTTCCTTGCTGTTGGCAACAGTGTTGGTACTTTTACCAGCGCTATTAACATCGCTGAAAACCATTTTAATCAGTTTAGAGCCAAGTGAGCGACGCACAATGGCTGGTTTACCTTGCTTTAATAGTGGTTTGTGTACATAGAACTCATCAGGGTTAACTGCACCTTGAACTACTGTTTCACCCAGGCCATAAGCTGAAGTGATAAATACAACATCATCAAAACCTGATTCGGTATCCATGGTGAACATAACACCAGAGCTAGCCAGGTTGCTGCGCACCATGCGTTGAACGCCAGCGGATAGCGCTACATCTGCATGGATAAAGCCTTTGTGCACACGATATGAAATTGCGCGGTCATTATAGAGTGAGGCGAAAACTTCTTTAATTGCATGAAGAATGTTATCTAAGCCACGGATATTTAAGAAACTTTCTTGTTGTCCTGCGAATGATGCGTCAGGTAAATCTTCCGCGGTTGCAGATGAGCGCACCGCAAAAGTCATGTCTTCACCAGAGGCGGCCGTTAGGGCTTTGTAATGTTCGGCAATCGCGTCATTCAGTGACTTTGGAAATGAGGCTGCTAAAATCCACTCACGAATTTTGTTGCCACATACAGCAAGTGCGGTTACATCGTCTACATCTAGCTTATCTAACTCAGCGTTAATTTTGTCGTTCAGGCCATCTTGTGCTAAAAACTCACGATAAGCATCTGCCGTTGTAGCAAAGCCACCAGGCACGCGAACTCCTTTTGCACTGAGTTGGCTGATCATTTCCCCTAATGAGGCGTTTTTTCCTCCGACTGCTGGTACATCGTCGATGCGCAATTTTTCAAAGGAAATGACGTGTTCTGACATGTTAAATCTCCATCTTTGGATACTTGAGGGTTAGTAAAGTATCGCAATTGTTAATGTTAAAAATGAGTGAAATGATTTGGTTACTAGCTGGTTAAGTTATTTTTGTCTTTATTTAATGTCTGGTTTAGTTTCTTATTTGCAACCACTATTTATTTAGCTTTGAGCGCCACCGTAGAATCGTATTTTGCCTAATATAGTGCTATATGTCACGTGTAGTTAGCGTTTTAAGTGGATTGTTAAACCTAATTTTGTCAAAAATTACAGTTTAGTTACAATTTTTCATTGAAAAGTAAGGTTCTTTGCTTAGGTTTTAGTATGGATATTTTTTAAAGTTAACTTTTTAGGGTAGTTAGGCTTTTTAATTTTGGGCTTAACCAAGCTTCAAAGTCATCCACTAATGTATAAATGAGTGGAATAAACAATAAACTTAGTGCAGTTGATGCAATAAGTCCACCAATCACAGCGATGGCCATCGGCATGCGAAATGCGTTGCCAGCACCAAGTCCAAATAAGATCGGTAGCATGCCAGCAATCATGGCAAATGAGGTCATGATAATGGGTTGAGCACGTTGTTCACATGCCGCAAAAATAGCCTCTTGTCTTGCTAGACCCAAAGCTCTTAACTCTGCAATACAGTCGATTAGTAAAATACCATTTTTCCCAACAATGCCCATTAGCATTAATATGCCGATGATTGCAGGTAAAGATAATGATAGTTGAGCAACACTTAACCCAATGAGTGCGCCTGCGATAGAGAGTGGTAGCGCTGCCATGATGGTAAAGGGTTGCAATAGCTTGCGGAATAGCAAAATTAAAATGGCTAGCACTAACGTGACGCCGGCCATCATGGCGATAACAAAGGAGTTAAACATCTCATCAAGTAACTCAGCATCGCCGGTATCAAAGCGTTTAACGCTACTGGGCATTTTTTTAATGCTGGGTAATTGGTTAATGGCTTCAAGCGCCTCACCGAGTGTTGCATTATGCAAATTGGCTTCAAGTGTGATTTGTCTTTGTTGTTTAAAGCGTTCAATACTACTAGGACCAGTACCGTATTGAATATCAGCCACGGCAGATAGGGGTACGGAGGTGCCTTGATTGCTAGGCACGAGTAGTTTTTCTATCTCTTGAAGGCTGGTTCTAGCATTGGCATCTAATGAAATGCGAGCAGGCACTTGTCTATTGTTAAGATTAACTCTAAGTAAGTTTGTGTTGTTATCACCTAGTGTGGCTAAACGTACAGTTTCTGCAATAGCTTCGGTACTAACGCCAAGCTGAGCGGCCTCTGTTGGGCGCGGCACTATTGTTAGCTCAGTTCTTGGGCTAGGGGTCGACGCACTGACGTTGCTTAGTTGTGGCAAGCCGTTCATTTCAATTTCTAATGCTCTTGCAACGTTAACCAGTTCCTCTGGTTGATCGCTCACCAGAGAAAAAGAAAGTGCCTTGTTACCATTTTCATTTAAAAAACTCATGCGTGCATTGGGAATTTTCGACAAATCACTGGAGATGGATTGTTCAAATTCCTGCGCACTCAGTTTGCGCTCAGCAGGAGCAACCAATTGAATAAGCAATTTGGCTTTACGTACTTCACCTTCCACATTAGTTTCGGAATCGGCGCCGCCAATAATGGCATAGACTGATTTAACTTCAGGTTTTTGGCGCAAGAGATTGGTGATCATTGAAACTACAGCATCTGTATCAGTGATTTTTGAGCCTGGAGCGAGTTCTACTTGTAATGTCGATTGAGATTTATCCTCATTCGGCATAAAGTCTGTAGGTAGCTGCGTGGCTAAATAAATGGTACCTAATATAATAAACATGCCGATCAGCAAGGTAGTAGGGCGGTTAGTCAGCGACTTTTGCACCCAGCTTAAGTAACGTGCCAGCCATGACGGTTGTGACTGCGCCTCAATTTGGGCTTGTAAAAAGTATGCCGAGAGCACTGGGGTAATGAGTCGTGCAACAAACAGTGAAAAAATAGTGGCAACTGCCACGGTCAGGCCGAATTGAATAAAGTATTGGCCAACAATTCCACCCATAAAACTGACAGGCGTAAAAACAGCAACAATCACGAGGGTGGTGGCGATAACGGCTAAACCAATTTCATCTGCAGCATCCATCGCGGCTTGATAGGGTGTTTTACCCATCCGTAAATGGCGCATAATGTTTTCAACTTCAACAATGGCGTCATCCACTAAAATGCCAGAAACTAATGATAAGGCGAGCAAGCTTACTAGGTTAAGCGAAAAGCCAAGCGCGTGCATAATCGCAAAGGTGGGGATTACAGATAGCGGGATGACCGTGGCGGTAATCCATGTCGCCCGCCAGTTTCGTAAGAACACGTATACTGCCAGACCAGCCAAAATGGCACCCTCAATAAACGACCAAAGTGCTGAGTGATAGGTTTGTTTTGCATAATCAACCGTTGATTGGATTTGGTTAAATTCAAAGGTAGGGTGGCTTGCTTTAAATTGGGCTAACTTTGCCAGTGTCTTTGTTTCCACCTCAATTTCACTAGCCGTATTTGATTTGTAGATGGCAAAAGCAACGACAGGCTGATGATTAAATCTAGCTAACTGGTGTTGTTGTGCTGTTGTGTAGCGGACACTACCTAAATCTATAAGCTTTGCAGTGTTGCCATTGGGTAAGCTGATTTGGGTGTTTGCAAGTGACTCAATATCTTTAGGTGCGCCATTGGATTTAATGAGTAGTTCTTGCGTGGTATTTTCTAGCCTGCCAGAAGGTAAGGTAAGCACCGTTTTACGAATTTGCTCATTCACGTCGCTGACACTAATGTTATAGGCTTGTAGTCGCGCCGCATCAAGCTCCACTTTGATTTCTTGTTCAAGTCCGCCTTGTCTTTGTACTTTTGCGACCCCTTTAATAGAAAGCAATGCGCGGCTAATTTCACTATCTACCAGCCATGAAGTTTCTTCGATGGAATGATTGGGGGAGTTAACCGTGAAGGTGAGGATAGGTACAACATCTACATCAATTTTTTGTACGATAGGCTCTTCTACGTCATGCGGAAGCAGTGGGCGTATGCTTGCCACTTGGTCACGCACTTTAGATAGCACATCATTAATATCGGTGCCAAGCTCAAACTCTAGCTGCGTATTTGAGACATCAGCGGTTGCGCTGGAGGCCATGTGTTTAATCCCACCGATGCCTGATACTGAGGCTTCAATACGGCGCGTAATTTCTGATTCAATAATGGTCGGCGTGGAGCCAGCCAGTACCACAGAAACATTCACGATGGGAATTTTGACGCTAGGCATGCCATTAACAGGGATATAGGTATAAGCAACCAAACCTGCCAGTAAAAAGCCTACAAAAAAGACAAACGGTGCTAAAGGCTGCTTAATCGCCCATGATGAAATTTTAAAGCTCATTTTTGCTCAGGCGTACCTTGTTTAGTCACAGATGCAGCTACCCGAACGCGCTCGCCAGCGCGAATAAACGCGGCAAAGCCATCAATAATGGGGGTGTCGACTGTTAAACCTTCTAAAATTTCTACCATATCTCCTGAGCGATCACCCAGCACTACTGGCAACTGCACAGCCACCCCATCTTTTGCGGTAAATACGGAGGCCAAACCATTTTCCAAGCGTATGGCTTTGTCAGGGATGTATAAGCCCTCTTTTGCTTTGAGTGATACGGTGACACGCGCAAACTGTCCAGGGATCACTTTGGGTGTATCAATAAAGCGCACGCGTAACTTGCCCATTTGGTTGTTACGATTAATTTTTGCGGCTGCCAAACGCACCACACCTGCATACAGTTTGTTGTCGCCGATGATTTGTATGCTGGCTGGCACACCTGCTTGTAAGTTATTAATTTCGTTAGTAGAAACGTCTAACTCGACTTCAACCACGTCATTGTGTAGCATGACAAAAAGCGGTTCTTGTGTCTGGCCTAGCACTTGTCCAATAATGGCTTTTTTCTCAATAATAGTGCCAGCAACAGAGGCACGAACTGAGGTTTTGTTATAGTACAGTTGAGATTCTGCAAGTTCTGCGGCGGCCGCAGCTTGATCTGCTTTTGCAATATCTAAGGCACTATGCGCGCTTTTTTCTTGGGCAATTGCGGTCTGTTCAGCATAAGTACGTTGTTCTGCCACTTCATTGGAGAGGAAACCTGATTTAGCAACATTATCACCACGTAGTTTTTGGCTTTGTGCTTCTTTTAATTGAACTTCTGCAGCCTCTAACATAGCGGCTTGCTGGGCAACGGCTGCATTTGCTTTTTGCTGCCTAGCTTGTAACGCTGATTTTCGAATAGCGAGCAAAGATGTATCAACGGTAGCGAGTACTTGACCTGCTTTAACGTGTTGCCCTTCTTCTACCAGAACATTCGAGATTCTGCCCTCAGATAATTCTGCATAAACTGGCACTTCGGTACGTCCAACGACAGGCCCAGAAAAATGAATGGTTTTTGTCACGCTCATATGCTGAGGGGTAATAGTGGTTACCGTGACAAAGTTATTCTCAGTGGCACGTGGTTGCGCCATTAGCCCCGTAAGCCAGTGGATGCTGAAAAAAATCCCACCTACAATGGCCCCGATAACTAAAAATCGACGTGATAACGATTGGTTCATATGGTTATTAAAACCCTATTTGGTATTTTATTTTTAATTAATAACTTAACTAATTAATTAATTAATTAATTTAGTTTGTTCTTTTTTAGTTATCTAGATTGACTTGTTGATTACTAGCTTGCTGGTAAAAATTATCACGCATTTTCGCTTGTGCCTTATTGGCTAGCGTAAATGCAGTTACCCATTCTAACTTACTCTCTACTGCTTGTAAGTTGTGTTCAATCAATTTTGATTGCGTTTTTAATAAATCTACCCGAGCAATGTAACCAGCCTGATAAGCGGATTCGCCTCTTATCGCTTCTTGCGCCCAGTGTTCGCTTTCTGCTTGTGTAATAGTTAAGTGTTCTTGCGCGGCATTGTAGTTGGCTAGCGCGGTTTCGGTTTCTTCCACCGCAAGTAATACCGCTTCTCGGTAGCCCAGCACCGCCTCTCTAAGCTTTGCATCACGAGCGTTTGCTACATCGCGCGCTAAGCCCCAGTCGACCACAGGTAAACGTAGGGCAGGGGCGATGACATTAATATATTGTGTCTTACGTGAATGGCTGATGCTGCCAGCGACTTGTAGCGCACCTTCAATTGAAAGTCGGGGGTAAATATCTGCATGTGCAACGCCTGCCTGACCTGCAGCATTCATTACCGTGGCCTCAGCCTGCATAATGTCTGGCCGTTGGCGGATTAACTCAGCAGGCGGGTTGGGGCTAAACTCAGTTTGACTTAACTTTAGCAAGTCATTTTGACCATTGGTTTGGAATTCAAGCCAATGGTCTAAGGGCTTAGTTAAACCACATAGTACGGATAAGCGTTGAATTGCAACTTCCTGTTGGGTTTGTGCGTTAATGAGGGCGTGTTTAGCCTCAGTAACTGCACTTCTGTAATGCTCATATTCGTTTGTTGAAACCAAACCAGCTTCCGCCGCACCAGCATGTAGTGAAGCTAATGTTTCTAAATTTGTTAACTGGGTAGATAGTAATTGGTTTTTTTCTTGGGCTGCCCGTAGGTTAAAGTAGGTTCTAACCACCTCTGCGGTAGTGCTAACGCTAATTGCCTGGATGCCCGCAGTGGCATGGCTGATATCAGAGTTTGCAATTTTACGTTCAGACTCTTGACGACCAAATAAAGGTATTTCCCAATTAAGGTCAAACCCCGCTAAATAGGCCCCCTTGGTACGAAAGTTACTGGTGCTGGATGAACTGGCGTCGCCACTTGAGTATAGGGTTGCGCGTGCTAGGTTGTCCGGACCTGCGGTAAAGCCAATCTGTGGGCGTTGCCCTGCAACAACGGATTCACTAATATTGCGCGCCGCAATCAAGCGTTCTGATGCTTGCGCAATGGATAAGTTTTGTTTTTGTGCGAGCGTGACTGTTTCATTTAATACAGTATCATTGAGGGCTAACCACCATGCATCATTGGTAGTGGCGGTGGTGTTAGTTGAGCTAGCGTTTCTCCATTTTTCAGGGTACGCAGGTTTAAGCTCAGGGTCCTTTAGAGAGTTGCAAGCACTCATCGTAAAACTTAGCAAAATAAGATAAAGAGTTAGGCGCATGCGCTAAGTGTTCAATAAAAGGCTGTCTGGTAAGGCTAATATTATAGTTAGATAGTTCATATCAGCATTATAAATGTTTATTGCCTAACTTTTGTGGAAATAATCGCCTATCGTCATATGTTAGAATAGGGGCATGACTGCATTTCACGTAATTATCCCTGCCGCTGGTTCAGGTAGCCGTATGGCGACCGAACTGCCGAAACAATATTTGCCATTATTAGGCGCAACATTAATTGAGGCCACTTTAAAAGTCTTTAAGGCTTGTGAACGATTAGCCTCTGTCAACGTAGTATTAAGCGCACAAGATACCTACTGGGATGCGCATTGTGCACAATCAAACCCGTATGTGCGTGTGTTGCGTTGTGGTGGCGAAACTCGTGCTGCAACCGTTTTAAATGGTTTGCAAGCATTGGCTCATGAAGTCAATGGGCATGATTGGATATTGGTGCATGATGCTGCGCGTCCTGGCTTGACGCTTCAATTATTAGATCGCCTGTTAGATGCCTTACAAGATGACGAAGTAGGCGGCTTGCTTGCAATTCCTCTAGCCGATACCTTAAAGCGTGCTGACAATGCGCAGCGCGTCGCCCACACTGAACCGCGCGATCATTTGTGGCAAGCACAAACCCCACAAATGTTCCGCTACGGCTTATTAAAACAGGCATTAATCCAATCAGGTGGCGCACCTACAGACGAAGCGCAAGCGGTTGAAGCGCTTGGACTGCAACCCAAATTGGTGGCTGGTGAGTTGCGCAATTTAAAAATCACTTATCCTCAAGACTTAGCTATAGCAGAAGCTATTTTACGTGCGGATGCTCAGCCTGAGCCATTTTAAGAAAGCGTCAATATGATAAGAATCGGTCAAGGTTTCGATGTGCATCAACTAGTCGTTGGTCGGAAATGCATTATAGGCGGCGTGGAAATTCCCTACGAAAAAGGCTTAGAAGGGCACTCAGATGCTGATGTGCTGCTACATGCAATTTGCGATGCATTACTTGGCGCGGCAGCATTGGGCGATATTGGCAAACATTTCCCGCCCACTGATACGCGCTACAAAGGCATCGATTCTCGCGAGTTATTGCGCCATGTGTGCCAGTTGCTAAGAGAAAAGGGCTACCAAGTTGGCAACGTGGATGCCACCGTGATTGCCGAAGCTCCACGTTTACGTCCCTATGTAGATACGATGCGTGAGAATATTGCGCAAGACTTAGCGGTAGGGGTGGATGCTATTAATGTCAAAGCCACCACTACTGAAAAGCTGGGTTTTACCGGCAGGGGTGAGGGGATTGCGGCTGAGGCGATTTGTTTAATTACATCAGCTAGTTAGTATTTTTCCATGAGTTAGCAATGCTAAAATCTTTCAGACTCTATCCGATTTCTACCTTTTTGTTTAGCCGAATAAAGCAGGTGATCAACCGTCTGGATAAAGTTTTCAGACACCATTTCAGCAGGCACGTTGATGGTGCCGACACCCATACTGACTGTTAAAAACGGATTCACCTCTGATTTTTCATGTGGAATTCTCATGTTTTCGATCAGGCTCTTGCAGCGTTCAGCTACTTCCAGCGCACCACTTTCATCGGTTTCTGGGAGTAATAGTATAAATTCCTCACCACCAAAACGGGCAGCAATATCTTTGGGGCGGATGGCGGCTAAATTTAATTTTTGAGCTACACTGATTAAGCACTTGTCACCTTGCACATGGCCATAGTGGTCATTGTATTGTTTGAAAAAATCCAAATCGAGCACGATTAAAGAAAGTGGCTGGTTACTACGACGTGCACTGGCCCATTCGGTCTCCAGCCTTAAATCAAACTTGCGCCGATTGGCAATGCCAGTCAATCCGTCTTTATATGAGAGCGCTTCTAATTCTTTTTGCAGGCCGATTAACTTTTCTTCGGTATTTTTTCGCTCGCTAATATCGAACATAAAACCAACTAATGCCTCTACTTCGCCCGCTGCATTGCGTACTACGTGTACAACATCGCGAATCCAGACATAACCATTATCTTTAGTGAGCGCTCGGTAATCTGCCTCATGATCCGTACCAGCCTTAGATTGCGAAATGCAGAAATTCACCACATATTCCCGATCTTCTGGATGTATGCGCGTTGCCCAGTCCTCTGCAGAAACCCAGCTATCCTGACTCCAGCCCAGCAAAGGCTCTATTTGTGGGCCGATATAGGTAAATTTCATGCTATTCCAATCAATTTTCCACGGAATGGCATTCGTTGACTCCAGTAAAGTTTTATACACTTCACTGCAGTTATGGAGTTCGTCTTGGGGTTCAGACATGCTGTGTCTCTAATTGGTGACTATTTGAGGATTATACATTTCTTCTGTGCGACGCGTTACCAAACTACTAGGTAGCACTGGTGGTATATAAATCACTACAAAATATTGTCACTCTGGGTGATTTGTTTGCTACAGAACATCAATCATAAAGCAAAATTTAGTGAGAAATTACGCGGTGCTAACTTTTAGAGAATAGCTGACTCAGCTCAGGGTTTGTGCACAACATTTTTGAAGTAAAGACAGCACGTATTTAATTTCAGTAGTCATTTCAAGGCTTAGGTTGGAGTTAACCGTTTCATTATGCTCTTGCTCAGTATTGACAATCGCCGCCCACAGCTCATTATCTGGATAGTCAAGCAAGCTATCAAATGCAGCTTGTTCGGCGGCGTTGAGTCGTGGAAAGTGGAGTGGAATAAATTTTTCTAACAGCAAATCCATCTCTAACATACCTCTGCGACAGCGCCATTGCAGTCTGCGTAGTTGCGTTTCATTGTCTGTTAGATTATTTACCATAGAATTAGGATTTCCCTTTTAGAATGGCGCTCTTAATTTTGCCGATGGCCTTGGCAGGGTCTAAGCCTTTAGGGCAGACCGTTACGCAGTTCATTATGTTGTGGCAACGGAACAGACGATCTGGGTCGTCTAAATCTTCTAGGCGCTCTTCTGTGGCTTGGTCGCGACTATCAGCGATAAAGCGGTAGGCTTGCAACAGCCCAGCAGGACCAACAAATTTATCAGGTTTCCACCAGAATGAGGGGCATGAGGTAGTGCACGCACCACATAAAATACATTCATACAGGCCATCTAGTTTTGCGCGGTCCTCAGGCGATTGCAGGCGCTCAGTGGCTGGCGCTGGGTCGTTGTTAATGAGGTAGGGCTTAACTGAGTGATATTGGTTAAAAAATTGGGTCATATCGACGATTAAGTCACGTATCACAGGTAGTCCCGGCATTGGACGCAAGGTGATAGGCTCAGTTAAGTCTGCTAGTTTTGTGGTGCAAGCTAGGCCATTGGTGCCGTTGATGTTCATAGCGTCTGAACCACAAACCCCTTCGCGGCAAGAGCGGCGCAGACCAAGGCTGTCATCCACCGTTTTTATGCGCTCTAAGGCATCTAGCAGCATACGATCTTCTGGTTCCAATTGAATGTCGTAATCTTGCATGCGTGGCTCTTTGTCCACATCTGGATTGTAGCGGTAGATTGAAAAACGCATAGTAGCTCCTTAATTATTTGCGGCCTTTGCGCGCAGTAATTTATATGGCAAAAGTCACAACTCCGTCATCCTCGCGAAAGCGGGGATCCATCTAGCTATAAAGTGGATTCCCGCTTTCGCGGGAATGACGAAAACAGATGGTTTTGTTAGAAAAATCATTGTTATCTGGTTCATGCAAAAGTCTCTATTTAATACAGCCGTATTTTTTAATAAACACGCGCTTTAAGCGGGAAACTATCAACAGTCAGCGGTTGTAAGCGCACTGGTTTGTAATCTAGTTTATGATTTTGTTTGTAATAAAGTGAGTGTTTTAACCACTGCTCGTCATCGCGTTTTGGGTAGTCAGAGCGGCAATGTGCACCACGGCTTTCTAGCCTCGCATGCGCGGCAACCATGGTGGCCGATGCACACTCAATTAAGTTTTCTAGCTCAAGTGCCTCGATACGGGCGGTGTTAAATACATTGCTTTTGTCTTTAATTTTTGTGTGTTTAACGCGCTCTGCCACCACATGAATTTTTTCTAATCCTTCTTGCAGTAAATCAGGGAAGCGGAAAACATTGCAATAGGTGTGCATCACGTTGCGCATGGCGGCACCCACTTCTGCAACGCTTTCCCCATTTTGTTGATGGTTGATGCGATTTAAACGCGCTAACGTTTGCTCGCCCACATCGGCAGGCAGTGGTTTGTGCGTGGGGTTTTGCTTGACGTCTTGTATCATTTTGTCACCCGCCGCACGACCAAATACCACCAAATCTAGTAATGAGTTAGAGCCTAAGCGATTGGCGCCATGCACAGATACGCAGGCACATTCGCCTACCGCATAAAAACCAGCGACGACTGTTTCGCCGCCATTCGCAGCAGGCACGACTACTTGCCCATCAATATTGGTGGGGATGCCGCCCATCATATAGTGTGCCGTTGGCACCACTGGGATAGGGTCATTGATCGGGTCAACATGTGCAAAGGTCATAGCGATTTGGCGTATGCCAGGTAATTTGTTTTTGATGGTGTCTGCGCCCAGATGATCTAACTTTAAGTAGGCTGCATCTTTGTTTTTGCCTACGCCACGGCCTTCTTTAATTTCTGTAGCGATGGCGCGTGCAATCACATCACGGCCAGCCAAGTCTTTAGCCACTGGGGCATAGCGCTCCATAAAACGCTCGCCCTCACTATTGACTAAATAGCCACCTTCTCCGCGCACGCCCTCGGTAATTAATACCCCAGCACCCAGCAAGCCAGTCGGGTGAAATTGCCAAAACTCCATGTCTTCTAGTGGAATGCCTGCACGTGCTGCCATGCCTAAACCATCACCTGTGTTAATGAAAGCATTAGTGCTGGCTTGGAAGATGCGTCCCGCGCCGCCAGTGGCAAATAGGGTGGTTTTTGCATGCAAAATGAGTAGTTCGCCTGTTTCCATTTCCATGACGGTAACGCCAAGCACGGTGCCTTCTTGGTCGCGGATTAAATCTAGCGCAAACCATTCGACAAAAAACTCGGTGTTGGCTTTTACATTGCGCTGATAAAGTGCATGCAGCATGGCATGGCCCGTGCGGTCAGCCGCCGCACAAGTACGCGAGAGGGAGGATTCCCCAAAGTTTTGGGTCATGCCACCAAATGGGCGCTGATAGATTTTGCCGTTATCCAGGCGGTCAAACGGCATGCCGAAATGCTCAAGCTCATAAATCGCCTCAGGGGCTTTACGACACATAAACTCAATAGCATCCTGATCACCCAAGTAATCGGAGCCTTTTACTGTGTCGTACATGTGCCAGTGCCAATTATCTTCGCCCACATTGCCCAATGCTGCAGCGATACCGCCTTGAGCAGCGACTGTATGTGAGCGTGTCGGGAATACCTTGGAAATAACGGCGACTTTTAAGCCAGACTCAGCGAGCTGTAAGGCCGCGCGTAAACCAGCGCCGCCACCGCCCACAATGACGGCATCAAATTGTTCTACAGGAATTGTCATAAAAGTTAGCTGCCCTTATTCGATTTTGATCGTTTTATAGTTGCTTAGATAATAGTGGTTTAGATTAGCACGTTAATTTAAGCATTCCAGAGTACCCAGATACTCCAGCAGGTATAGCCACACAAGGCTAGTTCCATCATTTTTTGTAACGTGAAACGTAATTTTAAATGGCTGATATAGTCACTGATTACGTCGCTTACCCCTATCCATGCATGCAAAAATAAGCCCAATAAAAACAATAGGGTCAAGATTTTTAGCCAAGCCATGCCGAATAAAGTGGAATTAAAAAATGCTTTCCAATCGGTGTAGGTATGGATGGGGGTGTTAAGGTAAATTAAAATTACAGTAAGTGAGTAAACAACCATCACCACAGCACTAAAGCGTTGTATTAGCCACAATGAGTGGCCGTGCCTATTTGTTTGTGTGTTTACCATAACTTAACCCCAACTATAATCGTTAAGACAAAACTCAAAGTTAATACCAGCTTGCTGGTGGACCTTGCCTGCGCTAAACCTTCCCACCAGTGGGCATCATGCGCTAGGTGGCGTAAACCCGCTAGAAAGTGATGAATATAAGCCCAAGCAATGCCTAATAACATGAGTTTGACCAGCCAACACTGCATCACATTCTGCACAGTTTGATAGCCCTCATCTGAAGTAAGTGACATTTGAAGTGCCCAAATAAAACAGGGAATGACTAAAAATAAAATCACACCACTGGCCCGATGCAAGATGGAGATAAGTGCGGGAAGCGGTAAACCTATTGTGGTGAGTTTTAGGTTTTTTGGTCTATCGTTGACTACGGCTTTTCGGCGCAAGTTACCGCTTTTGTTCGCGTTACCTTGCTTGTTGTTAGGCTGAGGTTTACCAGAGCTTATGCGCATAATTATCCTACTTTTTAAGTATCTTGCTTGTAAGTGATTTGCTGCCTATTTCAATTGGCTTATTCCAATTAACTTACTCTAGTTGATTGCTGTAGTGGTGATCGTGTGTCAAATAAAATCCAGAGCGTAACTCCATTGGCTTATCGCCATAGGTGTAGGCAATACGCTCAACATTTAACATGGGGGTACCAGTTGTCACTTCTAAAGCATTGGCAATTTCATCGTTAGGTAACGCTGCTTTAATCTTTTCATCTGCACGTACCATACGTATGTTGTACTCGGTTTCGTACATACGATACAAAGAGCCTTTATAAGCTTCGATTTTTCCTACGTTCAAGCCTTTAAACTCAGAGGCAGCAACAATAATGTGCTCATAAATTAAGGGCTTACCTGCAAAAGTGAGCAGCCTTCTGATATCTATTACAATTGCACCCACTTTAATCTGCAGCTTGTTCGCTACATGCTCGCTGGCTTTGCTCAGGTTGCATTTGAGTAAGCGGTGTTGTGTAGACTCTTTGTCACCATTATCAGCGCTAAGATTTAAAAAGCGGATTTTGATGTCGTCTTCAAGAATCGCCGTTACAAAAGTGCCTTTACCTTGGCGACGCGTCAAAATACTTTGTGATGTTAATTCATCAACGGCTTTTCTGACCGTGCCTTGGCTAACGTTGAATTTTGATGCCAGCTCCATCTCACTGGGTATCATGTCGCCAGGACGCCATTCGCCAGCTATCAGGCTGTCAGTTATTAAACCTTTGATTTGTTT
Organism: Methylophilaceae bacterium; assembly: GCA_036504995.1. Taxonomy (GTDB): domain Bacteria; phylum Pseudomonadota; class Gammaproteobacteria; order Burkholderiales; family Methylophilaceae; genus DASXUG01. The sequence goes on from DASXUG010000008.1 coordinate 117,068, forward strand.
ATACAAAGGCATAAAATTCGGGGTGACTAATGTTGTGTCCATGCGTTTTTTTCACTTACATTGCTATGATTTGTATCTTATATAAGACTTGGCGGGAATGCAATTCTTATATAAGATGCAGATAGCAAATAGCAATAAATATTATCTGGCGTATGACAGGAATAATCCTTAGTTTGCTTTTATGGCGATGCCTTTCCATTTGGCTGGGCCAGTTTCATGCACTGACTCACCACGGCTATCTACTGCCACCGTGACTGGCATATCTTTTACATCAAACTCGTAAATTGCTTCCATACCTAGGTCAGCAAAAGCGACGACACGTGCTGACTGGATAGACTTTGCAACTAAGTAAGCAGCACCACCCACTGCGATTAAATAAACAGATTGGTGGGCACGAATCGAGGCGATGGTTTCTTCGCCCCGTTCGGCTTTGCCTACCATACCAAGTAAGCCAGTTTTGGCGAGCATCATCTCGGTAAATTTATCCATACGGGTGGCGGTGGTGGGGCCTGCTGGGCCAACGGCTTCGCCAGCTATTGGGTCAACTGGGCCAACGTAATAGATAAAGCGGTTGGTAAAATCAACGCCTTCTGGCAAGTTCTCGCCACGGCTGAGAATATCAGCAATGCGTTTGTGGGCAGCGTCGCGGCCAGTCAGCAACTTACCATTAAGTAGTAATGTTTCTCCTGGCTGCCAGCTTTGAATTTCAGCGGGAGTAATATGGTCTAAATCGACGCGCCGTGCTTGCGGATTGGGTGCCCAGGTCACATCAGGCCAATCATCTAAGCTGGGTGGCGTCATGTGCACAGGGCCGCTGCCGTCTAATACGACGTGCGCGTGGCGGGTAGCAGCACAATTAGGAATCACAGCCACAGGCAGGGAGGCAGCGTGGGTAGGGTAATCCAGAATTTTTACATCCAACACTGTGGTTAAGCCACCTAAGCCTTGAGCACCAATGCCGAGGGCGTTCACTTTGTCGGCAATTTCAATGCGAAGTTGCTCTATTTTGTTACTAGCACCACGTACGCGTAATGCGGCCATATCGAGTGGTGCCATCAGTGATTCTTTGGCTAATAATACGGCCTTTTCTGCAGTGCCTCCAATGCCAATACCTAAAACTCCAGGCGGGCACCAGCCCGCGCCCATCTCTTGCACTACGCTGAGTATCCAGTCCACAATGCTGTCAGAAGGGTTGAGCATCGCTAGTTTAGCTTTGTTTTCGGAGCCACCGCCTTTGGCCGCTAGTGTAATTTCAACCTTGTTGCCTGGCACCAAGCGGATATGGGTCACGGCTGGGGTATTGTCGCGTGTGTTTTTTCGCGTACCAGCTGGGTCGGCCACAATCGATGCACGTAATGGATTTTCAGGCAACATATAGGCACGGCGCACGCCTTCGTTGACCATCGACTCAATATCTAAATCAGCAGCTTGGTCGCCATGTTGCAATTGTACTTGCATGCCTACATTCACAAACGCCACCACAATGCCCGTATCTTGACAGATGGGGCGCTTACCTTCAGCACACATGCGTGAATTGGTGAGAATTTGCGCAATAGCATCTTTTGCCGCGGGGGAGGCTTCTTTTTCGTAGGCATCGCCGAGTGCTTGAATGAAGTCAACTGGGTGGTAATACGACATAAACTGCAGCGCATCAGCTACACTCTTGATGAGGTCTTCTTGCTGAATAATGGTCGGGGTTATTGCACTCATGAGCTTGACCTACTAGTTGCGATAGACGGGTTAACATCGCGACGAAGTACTTTACCATTTTTCGTACGCGGGAATTGATCAGTTAAATAGATTACTTTAGGTGCTTTGTATGCTGCCAAGTGTTGTTTACCAAATGCCAGCAGTTCATCTGCACTAGTGGTGCTGCCAGGCTGCAGAATGATATAAGCGACCACCAATACTTTGTCTTTTTCGATGGTTTCTGCCACTGAGGCGCAGTCTGCTACGTTAGGATGCGATTTTAATACTCGCTCTACCTCATAAGGGGACACGCGGAAGCCAAAGCTTTTGATAATGTCGTCTTTACGCCCCAAAAACCAGATATAACCATCTTCATCACGGCGCGCAAAATCGCCTGTAATAAACCAACCATCGTGTCGGTGTTTGGCGGTTTCCTCGGGCAGATTCCAATAGTGCAAGAACAAGCCTGGGTCAGATTCAGGCACGGCAATTACACCTTCCTCACCATCTGGTACTGGCTGCAGCGTTTCAGGATCAAGCAGCTGAATATCATGTCCAGGTTGTGGAAAGCCTGCTGAACCAGGGCGAATAGGGCGTGATTTGGTCTCGCACAAGTAGTAAGAAAACTCAGACATACCTACGGCTTCGTAAATATTGATGCCAAAGCGGTCCTTCCATTGCTCTAATACTTCGTCAGATAAATGCTCACCAGCGCTCATGCAATAACGTAAGCTTGGTAGTTCCGTATGGGTGAAGTTGGTTTTTTGTAGAATTTGACGATAAATGGTGGGCACACCAATGAAAATGGTGGCACTGTGCTTGGCAATAAGGCGAGGCCAGGTGTTGGCGTCATTTTTACCTTCATGTACGATAACCGTTTTACCTAGATACAGTGGATCCATAAGGGCGGAACCCAATACATAAGTCCAGTTGAATTTGCCTGAGTGCATAATGCGGTCGCCACTCGGGCTAAAATCAAACCAGTATTGCGATGCAGGGGTACGGCCAATGAGAGCACGGTGTGCATGTAATACGCCTTTTGGGTAGCCAGTCGTGCCTGATGTATAGACCAAGTAAGCGGGGTCATCTGCCAAAGTATTGTGCGGTGCATCCCAAGTTTGAATGGCAGCTAATGCAGAACTCATGTCGATAACTGTGATGCCATCGGCAGGCGTGATCTCTCCTTCGCCACACACTAACGCGTACTTTAGTGTGCCTACTTGTTGCATGGGCGCAGCTAGGGTTTTCCATGCAGCTTTATCTGTTACCAGCACTTGCGCAGTAGAATCTTTCGCCAGATAAACCACTTCTTCTGCTGTGAGTAAAGTAGAGGTGGGGACAGAAATCGCACCATGTTTCATGGCACCTAAAAAAGCAGTAGGGTAGTCCAGGCTGTTTGGTAGACGAATCAGCACGCGTTCGCCCACGGCAATATTAAGATTGCGTAGTAGTTGTGCAAATTGGCTGGTACGTGTTGCCATTTGTCCAAATGTTGCTTGCGAAGTGCCGAGCGTATCGTCTTCCACAATCATAGCAATCGCTTGTTCTGTTGGCGTGCTGAGATGTTTATCCGTGCAAGCCACACCAATATTGAAGTGCTTAGGGACATTCCACACCCATGGTGCAAAAGGGGCGAGTGGTTGTGCGAGTTCCATTTTATGTTCTCCTACCCGAAATACTGGTTATATTGTCTACTAAGGTATTGATGCTACGGTTACAAAATAAGCCCGTACGGCCAGTTTTGACTGATGACTTGTGTTGGTAGCATTTGCATTACTTGCAAGGCAAATTTGGTGTCTTCTGGCGTCAAGGCGCGTAACGCGTTGGCACGTAACAATGTCTGTAAGGCCTTACCAAACATTGGGGGATCTAGCATTTCCCCTTCAAATTTAATAGCGCCGCCTAGTAAAGCATCGGCTTCAATGGCTGCTTTTAAAATCCTGATCTTCACTTCGATTTCTGTAGGGGAGGGCGTGTAAGCAACCTTACATAAATGAATATGGCCTGGGTGAATAACCTGTTTGCCTGTCAACCCCATGGCAGCTTCTTGGCACGCATGTTTGTAGACAATACGCGATTCGTTTTCTCCATGCAGATCTAGCCAGCGGCGCACGTCATGCGGTTCTAAAAATTTCTCTGGCATGCTGCTTGAGCCTATCAATGTCTCCACCCCGCCAATCACACCTTTACCTGCGATACGCGCTTCAAACATCAATTGGTTCATGAAGTATTTAAGTTCTTCAGTCCAGTTTTCAGGCGTGATGTGTATCCCCATGGCTTTTGAGAAGTCATGGATACCAAACACCACATGCTTCACGGTAGAGTATTGCATCAGTTCGCTGGCAATTTTAAGTGACTTGGGGTGCTCAATAATTGGCTGGATGGTGATTTTTGGGTTCCAGCCAGCTAATAAATTAGACAAATCACGTACCTCGGCTGCGCCATAAGCCTCGCCCGCTTTGGCTAGCATTACCGCATCAATATAGTCTGCCATGTCACGCACGAAGGCGATATCATGCTCGTATTCTTCGGTGCGGAATGGGTTGATGCGAATGGCTACCGTAGCCTTATTTTTGTGGTGCTTGAGCGAAGGTAACTCTTGCCGTAACAGTTCGCGACTCATTTCTTTTTGACGACAGCCGTCTTCTAAGTCAAAAATCAAGGTGTGAGCGTTGGTATTGAGCGCGTGCTTTTTGAATCTATTAGCCGCGGCTGTCATGTCTTCGTATATACCCAAAGATGGTGAATACTTCACGGGTGGATAATATAGTTGTATGCCTGGCCAGTAATCACCCAGTACGCTGGAGGAGACCACGCGGCAGTAATCCGCAATCGCGTATGGATCGGAATTGATAGTGTGTTGATCGCTCATATTGCTCTCCCCGAAGGTGACCTAATTTGTTTGTGCATGCTTTAATGTAATTGGAATGGGTGTTTATGAAGCCTGGTGTTAGGTGTCCATTTCCTCTTTCGCTGCCGCTGCGACTCTTGAAGAAACGTATTTCAGTAAGCGCTCATCAAAAGGTTTGGGAATGATGTATTCTGGTCCAAACTTCAGCTCACGGAGTTGATACGCGTCAAGTACCGCTTGTGGTACGGGTAGTCTTGCCAACTCGGCCAATGCTTTTGCTGCCGCAATTTGCATATGGGTGGAAATTTGTTTGGCGCGTGCATCCAATGCACCACGGAACAAGAAAGGGAAGCACAACGCGTTATTGACTTGATTGGGAAAATCAGATCTCCCCGTTGCCATAATTAGATCATCCCGCACCGCCTTTGCGGCCGAAGGTAGAATCTCAGGGTCTGGATTGGCCAATGCAAATACCACAGGTTTGGGTGCCATTTTGGTGAGCAATTCTGCAGATAATGCATTGGCGGCGGATACCCCTATAAATACATCTGCACCTTCCATGGCTTCTGATAGGTCATTGATATTCTCGTTCGTTGCCAAGTCTCGATTCATGTCATGTAAATCGGTACGATCGCTACGTAATACGCCTTTTTTATCTGACATGATGATATTAGTTGCGCCCATCACCTTTAATAGGCGGGCACAAGCACAGCCCGCAGCCCCCGCGCCTAAAAACACAATTTTTACGTCCTCTATTTTTTTGCCTTGCAGTGCCAGTGCGTTTATTAATGCCGCACTGACAATCACGGCTGTCCCATGCTGATCATCATGAAACACAGGGATATCTAAACGCTCGCGTAGCTCTTTTTCGATTCTAAAGCAATGCGGTGCGGCAATATCTTCAAGGTTGATACCACCGAATGTCGGCGCAATATTCACTACCGTTTCAATAAACGCCTCAACACTAGGTGCATTCACCTCAATATCAAACACATCAATCCCTGCAAAGCGTTTAAACAATACCGCTTTGCCTTCCATCACAGGTTTACTCGCTAGCGCGCCCATATTGCCCAAACCCAGTACAGCAGTACCATCAGTAATCACCGCAATCAGGTTGCCTTTATTGGTATAGCGATAAGCATTCTCAGGGTCACGATTAATTTCGCGCACAGGTTCAGCCACGCCTGGTGTGTAAGCGAGTGAGAGGTCATCTTGGGTAGCGCAAGGCTTGGATGAATCAACCGAAAGCTTTCCTGGTTTGGGAAACTCGTGGTAGTGCAATGCGCGTGTTTTCAGATCATCCATGCTAGCCTCTTTATTCGTTAATCATTATCTAGTGTGGAGCATTTAGATGAGCTAAAGGCTACCATGCCTTATTATTCCAATTCGTTGCGATAGTGATAGCCATCGGTCAAGCACAACCCTAGTCGCCACTCCAGAGGCTTGTCTCCGTATGTGTAGGAGGTGCGCTCTATTTGCAATAAGGGGGTTTGCGGTGCCAAACCCAATAATTGAGCGGCTTCTTCCGTGGCTGCTACCGCCTTAATTTCTTCGGCGGCTCGTACCATGCGTATGCCAAAAATTTGTTCGTACATGCTATACATAGAGCCTTTATGCTCTTCAATTTGCTTGGCATTTAAGCCCTGAAAATCTTTAGCTGGTACCATGAGCAGATCATATATAAGGGGTTCGCCCTTAAACAACAGTAAACGTTTTACTTCAATGACTGATGCGCCAGTTTTTAAATCTAACTGTCGCGCCACTGCGGCTGGCGCTCGAGTACGTTGGCAAGAAATGAGTTGATTTTGAGGGATAGCTTTTTTGCCATCTTCACCTGTTAACCGTAAAAATCTTAGCTTGGCGCCTTCCTGTGCGTGAGTGGCGACATAGGTGCCCTTGCCTTGACGGCGAATCAAAATGTTTTCTTGCACAAGTACGTCTATCGCCTTGCGCACGGAGCCTTGGCTAACTTTAAAGTTAGCGGCCAGCTCTTGTTCACTAGGGATAAGCTCCCCAGCTTTCCATTTTGCGTCAATCAGGTTCTGTACCAGCATACGTTTAATTTGCTCATATAGCGGCTGGTAACTTAATCGCGTGTCTGAAATGTTTTTTTCCATGATTTGAAGTTTAATCAAATTTTTTTTACATGTCTATAGTTTTATGTCTTATATAAGATAATAAATATTTTTATTGACATGCGAAAGTTGCCTGATTAGAATTGTTTTCGCAATGATGCAATGAGGTGTTTGATTGGGCTGTTTAGCGACAAACATCGCATGTCTACATACATAAATACGCTAGCATGGTGCTGGCAAGGAATTCGGGGAGCTGCAATGAACGACTATTTTAGGCCTAGGCGCTCGATGCTTTATGTGCCAGGGTGTAACAAGCGTTACATCAATAAGGCGCGTTCGTTGATTGTTGATTCCGTAATTTTGGATTTAGGTAATCCAATTCTGGTGGAAGCCAAAGAAGAGGCGCGAGCCAATGTTGTTGAAGCTGTTAAAGAGGGTGGGTATGGTTCGCGTGAAGTTGTTGTGCGTGTAAATGACCTAGACTCACCTTGGGGCAGAGATGATATTTTTGCCGTCGCAAACATTGGTGCGGACGCCATTCTTTTTCCTAATATTGAAAGCAGTAAGGATGTAGACGCGGTGCTGGCGATCCTTGAGGAGGCGGGTAATACGACCATTCCCATTATGGTGATGATTGAAAGTCCGCTGGCTGTGCTGCATGCAGAAGAAATTGCAAAGTCGTCAAGCCGAATCGCTTGCATGGTGATGGCAACCTCTGATTTGTTATCACACTTGCGCGGGCTGGTTACATTGGAGCGCTTACCGTTGCTTGCTAGTTTGTCTATGGTGCAATTGGCGGCACGTGCCTATGGACGCTCGATTGTGGATGGCATTAATACCAACTTGAAAGATATGCATGCTTTTGAATACGCCTGTCGATTGGGGCGTGATATGGGGTTGGATGGAAAAACCTTGGTGCACCCCTTGCAGTTGGATTATTGCAACGATGCATATACGCCCAAACGCGCTGAGGTGGAGATGGCTCGAGAGGTGATTTCTGCATTGGCGGAAGCAAACGCAGCAGGTCGCGGAACGGCGGTAGTGGCTGGGCGCTTGATTGAGCGCCACCAAGTGGCGGCTGCTAAACGATTACTAGTATTAAGTGACATGATTAAGAAGTTGGAGGCTGAGAGTGTCTAAGCAAGTTAATTCTCAAGCGGGACAAAAAGCGCTGCATGGGCGCTTTTTCGAAGATTTTCGTCTGGGTCAGGTTATTCAGCATCCCACGCCTCGCACTATTAGCGAGGGAGATAGCGCTTTTTATATCGCTTTGACAGGTTCTAGGCAAGTGGTGCACTCGGCCAAATCGGTGGCTCACGCCATGGGCTATGAAGATAGACCAATCGATGATTTGCTGGTGTTTCATATTGCACTCGGTAAAACGGTGCCTGATATTTCCATTAACGCTGTGGCCAATTTAGGCTATGCCGATGTGCGCTTTTTGCGGCCAGTGTACGCGGGAGATACTTTGCGTGCCAAGTCGACGGTGATTGGGCTCAAACAGAATTCTTCAGGCGATAGCGGCATTGTTTACGTGTATTCCGAAGCGATCAATCAAAATCACCAAGTGGTTGTTTCTTGGGTGCGTTGGGTGATGGTGCGTAAATCTGATTTAACAGTGCCGGCACCAGAAACAGTAATTCCAGCATTACCTGGCGTGGTGGCCATCGAAGATTTGGAAATTCCTCAAGGTGTTAGCTATCAAGGGTTTGATACCACCGTAACTGGTGGTGCACATTTGTGGGAAGACTACGCTGTGGGTGAGCAGATTCAGCATCCATCTGGCATGACCGTGGATGAAAGTGACCATACGCTGGCTACTAAGCTCTATCAGAATCCTGCGCGCTTGCACTTTGATGCAAGCCAATCCATCTACAACAAACGATTGGTGTTTGGTGGGCACGTCATGTCTGTTTGTAGGGCATTGTCATACGAGGGATTGGAGAATGCCTTGACTATAGCTGCGATTAATGGCGGAGCGCATGTGAACCCCACTTTTGGCGGAGATACCTTGTATGCACACTCTGAAGTATTGGCTTTAATGGAAGTCCCTAATCGAAGCGATGTAGGCGCATTGCGTTTACGTTTGCTTGGTGTTCGAGGTCAGCCGTTGAGCGACATAAAAGAGGCTGTACATGTTGAAAATAATAAGCGTGTTTATCAACCCAATGTGGTGTTGGATTTAGATTACACCGTGTTGATGCCGCGCCGCACAGTAATTAACTAATTAGACTATTTGTAACCTTGAAATTGCCCGTGCTCTGCAACATGGGTTTGTGTAGAAGAGGAAATTACTTTGAGTACTTCAAATTTAAATGCAACAGCTGGTAATGCTTTGGTACATCCTAATGATGCACTGTTTAAAGGTGAAAAAGCATTCCCGGTGATTCCTAGCTGTGAGCATTTTGCTGGTAGCGAAAAACTTATATTGAAGGCCTTGCAAATGCAGGCGCAGCTGGGTCCTATCTTTGATATTACCTGTGATTGTGAAGATGGAGCCGCTGCCGGACAAGAGCGTGAACACGTGGAAATGATAGTGCGTGTACAGCAATCAGAGGCTAATCAGTACAACATGGCGGGGGTGCGCATTCATGATTACACCCATCCCGCTTGGAAGCAAGACGTGGATATTCTAGTAGCTGGCATCGGCAATATTGTTGCTTATATTACGATTCCTAAAGCGACTAATGCCGCGCAACTGGCAGAAATGATCGCTTATATTCAGCAAACATGTCGCCAAAATGACATTCAACGTGAAATACCAATTCACGTGTTGATTGAAACGCATGGCGCCTTGCACGAAGTGTTTGAGATTGCGGCGTTGCCTTGGTTGCAAGTGCTTGATTTTGGTTTGATGGACTTCGTGAGCGGGCATCATGGCGCTATCCCTGCCTCGGCGATGCGTAGTCCAGGACAGTTTGAGCACCGTTTGCTAGCACGTGCTAAATCACAAGTGGTGGCCGCTGCGCTGATGCATGGCGTGGTTCCCGCGCATAACGTTACCTTGGATTTGAAGAATGCTGAAGTTACCCACCAAGATGCTAGTCGCGCGCGTAACGAATTTGGCTTTTTGCGTATGTGGAGTATTTATCCCACGCAAGTGCAAGCGATTGTGGATGCTATGAAGCCCAATATGGACGAAGTGCAAGTGGCTGCAGATATTTTATTAGCTGCACAGCAAGCCGATTGGGGACCGATTCAGCATGCAGGTGAATTGCATGACCGTGCTACTTATCGTTATTACTGGGAAGTACTACAAAAAGCCAGAGTGACTGGCATTGCTATCCCGCAGGCAGCGCAACAGGCCTTTTTTGCCTAATAGTTGGTGCGATATTGTTAACTAGGTTTTGATAAAGAAAGATTGCTGATGAGCACAACCCTTACTTCCGCTGGCGCACGTTTTCGCCAAGCGTTGGCGACTGAAAAGCCGTTACAAATTATAGGCGCCATTAACGCTTATCACGCTAAGTTAGCGACCCATGTGGGCTACAAAGCCCTGTACTTGTCAGGTGGCGGCGTCGCGGCAGGTTCGCTCGGCCTACCCGATTTGGGTATTTCTTCATTAGATGACGTTTTGGTAGACGTGCGCCGTATCACGGATGCGACCGATGTGCCTTTGTTGGTAGATATTGATACTGGCTTTGGTGGCGCATTTAACATAGCCCGCACAGTGAAAAGCATGATTAAGTTTGGTGCGGCTGCAGTGCACATTGAAGATCAAGTGCAAGCCAAGCGTTGTGGTCATCGTCCCAATAAAGCTGTGGTTAGTCAGCAAGAGATGGTCGATCGTATTAAAGCGGCCGTCGATGCTAAAACTGATCCAGATTTTGTGATTATGGCCCGTACTGATGCCTTGGCAGTCGAGGGTCTGCAATCTGCAATTGACCGCGCCTGTGCTTGTGTGGAGGCGGGTGCAGATATGATTTTTCCAGAGGCCATGACCGAACTAAGTATGTACAAACAATTTGTAGATGCGGTGAAAGTACCTGTATTGGCGAATATCACTGAGTTTGGGTCAACTCCATTGTTCACGGTTGACGAGCTTGCATCGGCCGATGTCAGTATGGTGTTGTACCCATTGTCCGCCTTCCGCGCCATGAACCAAGCGGCATTGCATGTATATGAGACTGTACGCAAAGATGGTACGCAAAAAAATGTGGTATCTACCATGCAGACGCGTGCAGATTTATATGAATACCTTGGCTACCACGCGTTTGAGCAAAAGCTGGATGCCCTTTATAAACAGCCATAATAAGTAATAGGGAATGCGCTAGCAATCAGGTGCTAAGCCTAATGTAATTTGAGAAGAAGTAATGCACAACCAAGTCCTGACGGACGGAATCAATTGAGGAAGCCATTATGTCTAACCCTGCTGCTGTAACTGCTGCTGACACCCCTGCCAGTGGCGAAATAAAACCCAAATTAAAAAAAGGTGTAGCGCTTTCGGGCGTAGTGGCTGGTATTTCAGCCATTTGCACCGTGGGACATACAGGCAACGATTTACATTATCGTGGTTACGATATTTTGGAGCTGGCAAAACAAGCCACCTTTGAAGAAGTGGCTTATTTGTTGATTTACGGTGTTTTACCGACACAAGATGAGCTTGATGCGTATCACGAGAAATTGAAGACATTACGTGATTTGCCTGCCGCGTTAAAAACTGTGTTAGAGCAAATTCCAGCGCATGCACACCCTATGGATGTGATGCGCACAGGGTGCTCTATGTTGGGGACACTGGAACCAGAGGCCGATGATCATAATATCCAAGGTGCCAAGGATATTGCAGATCGCTTAATTGCTTGTTTCGGTTCGATTTTATTGTATTGGTACCACTTTAGCCATAATAACAAACGCATTGAATTGGTGACCGATGATCACTCTATTGCTGCCCACTTCTTGCACTTGTTGCATGGCAAAAAACCATCTGCACTGCATGAAGCCTGTATGAACACATCGCTGGTGCTGTATGCCGAACATGAGTTTAATGCATCGACATTTGCCGCACGTGTGATTGCTGGTACCTTGGCTGATATTTACTCTAGTATCAGTGGCGCCATCGGTGCATTAAGTGGGCCCAAACATGGTGGTGCTAATGAGGCGGCAATGGAGATTATTGCCTGTTATAACTCGCCTGATGAGGCTGAAACCGACATTATGCGTCGCATGGCAGCCAAAGAAATCATCATTGGTTTTGGTCACCCAGTGTACACAATTTCTGATCCACGCAATGTGGCGATTAAGGCCATCTCTAAACGGCTTTGTGAGGCTGGTAATAATATGAATTTGTTCAATATTTCTGATCGTATCGAGCAAACCATGTGGCGTGAGAAAAAGATGTTCCCTAACCTAGATTGGTATAGTGCATCGAGCTATCACATGATGGGGATACCAACAGCGATGTTTACGCCAATTTTTGTAATTTCGCGCACCACTGGTTGGGCCGCACACGTGGTTGAGCAACGTATTGATAACAAGATTATTCGCCCGAATGCAGAGTACAACGGGCCAGATAATCGTCCCTATGTACCCATTAACCAACGCTAAATAGATGGTTGTAGTTTATTTACTCGTTAGTAGTCATTATTAATCAATAGAAAGTGTTGTTATGTCTGCCCATATATCAAATGTACGTCCCGCACCAGACCAAGTGTTAGTCGATATTGCTGACTATGTTCTAAATTACAAAATCGAAAGCAGTGAGGCATTTGATACTGCGCGTAATTGCCTGATGGATACTTTGGGCTGTGGGCTGGAGGCATTGTCTTACCCAGCTTGTACCAAGCTATTAGGGCCAGTGGTGCCAGGCACAGTGGTGCCAAATGGTGCAAAAGTACCAGGAACACAGTTTCAGCTAGATCCGATTCAAGCTGCATTTAACATCGGGGCGATGATCCGCTGGCTAGATTTTAATGACACATGGTTGGCGGCGGAGTGGGGACATCCATCAGATAACCTAGGGGGTGTTTTAGCCACGGCAGATTGGATTTCACGCACTCGAGTAGCCGCAGGTAAAACCCCATTAACCATGCGTGATGTGCTCACGGGCATGATTAAAGCACATGAAATTCAAGGGGTATTAGCGCTAGAAAATAGCTTCAACCGTGTAGGCATCGACCACGTGGTTCTGGTCAAGGTTGCATCAACGGCAGTGGTAACTGGTTTGTTGGGTGGCACACGCGATGAAATTATCAATGCAGTGTCAAATGCGTGGGTGGATGGCCAGGCCTTGCGCACCTATCGTCATGCACCTAATACAGGCTCGCGCAAATCATGGGCGGCTGGTGATGCTACCAGTCGTGCTGTACGTTTAGCATTAATGGCGATGAAAGGCGAAATGGGCTATCCCTCTGCGTTGACTGCAAAAACATGGGGTTTTTACGATGTGTCATTTAAAGGCCAGCCGTTCAAATTCCAGCGTCCATACGGTTCATACGTGATGGAGCAAGTGCTGTTTAAGATTTCCTTTCCTGCCGAGTTCCATGCACAGACCGCAGTGGAATGCGCACTGGCGCTGTACCCTAAAGTTGGCCAGCGTTTAAATACAGTGGATAAGATTGCCGAGATTGACAAAATTGTCATTACTACCCACGAATCGGCTATTCGCATCATTGATAAAACTGGCCCACTGGCTAACCCAGCTGACCGTGACCACTGTATTCAGTATATGAGTGCGATAGGCTTGCTGAAGGGTAACTTGACCGCTGCGGATTATGAGGACGATGTAGCTGCAGATCCACGTATCGATGCCTTGCGCGCCAAAATGGTGTGTGTGGAAAAAGCTGAATACACTCGAGATTACCTTGACCCTGAAAAGCGCTCGATTGCAAATGCCATCCAGATCTTTTTCAAAGATGGTACGACTTCGGACAACATTGCCGTTGAATACCCTATTGGGCATCGCCGCCGTCGCGGTGAGGGTATTCCTGAATTGGTTAAAAAATTCAAGATCAATTTGGCACGTCGTTTCCCTGCAAAACAACAAGCACGTATTTTGGCCGCTTGTGAGAGCCAGGCCCAATTAGAAGCCATGCCTGTGCACGAGTTTGTGAACTTATTCGAAATTTAATGTCATGTTAAACGCATACCGAGACCATGTGAAAGAGCGCGCTGCGGTTGGTCTGCCACCGCTGCCGTTGAATGCCGAACAAGTGGCGGCTTTAGTGGAGTTGTTGAAGAATCCGCCGCAAGGGGAGACTGAAACTTTACTTAACCTCTTGCAAGATTGCGTGCCAGCAGGCGTGGATCAAGCTGCTTATGTAAAAGCTGCCTTTTTGGCTGATGTGGCCAATGGCGATGCGCACTCTCCCTTGGTCACGCCAGTGCAAGCCGTGCAGTTATTAGGCACCATGCTGGGTGGCTATAACGTACAAGCTTTGGTCAAACTGCTGGATAGTCCAATGGCTGCTGAAGCCGCTAACACGCTTTCGCACACCATTCTTATGTTTGATGCGTTTCATGATGTGGTGGCTAAAATGCAGGCTGGCAATAGTTATGCTGAGCAGGTTATGCACGCTTGGGCGGCCGCTGATTGGTTTACCAGTCGCCCAGCGGTGCCTCAGAGCATGCAAATGGTGGTGTTTAAGGTGGCTGGAGAAACCAATACTGATGATTTATCTCCAGCCCAAGAAGCATGGTCACGCCCAGATATACCTCTACATGCCAAGGCTATGTTGGTGAACAAAATGCCTGAGGCATTACAAATCATAGACTCGCTTAAACAGCAGTATGGTTTACCGTTGCTTTATGTGGGCGATGTGGTGGGGACAGGCTCTTCCCGTAAATCTGCCATTAATTCAGTCCAGTGGTTTATGGGGCAAGATATTCCCGCTATCCCTAATAAGCGCACAGGCGGTGTGATTATCGGCAGCAAAATTGCGCCAATTTTCTTCAATACGGCAGAAGATTCAGGCGCGTTGCCGATTCAGTGTGACGTTAGTCAATTGAATATGGGCGATGTAATTACAGTGCGCCCTTACGATGGTCAAGTGCTCAATGCACGAGGCGAAGTGTTAGCACACTTTGAAGTTGCCCCTGTGACCATTCTGGATGAGGTGCGTGCTGGAGGCCGTATTCCGTTAATTATTGGCCGGGGTTTAACGGCTAATGCACGCAAGGTGCTGGGCTTGCCTCCATCTCAAGTGTTCGTCCAAGCGTTGACACCAAAAGACAGAGATAAAGGTTATACCTTGGCGCAGAAGGTGGTGGGGCGTGCGTGTGGCCTGCCAGATGGCGTGGGTGTGCGTCCAGGTACTTATTGTGAACCTAAAGCTACCACCGTAGGTTCGCAAGACACAACAGGCGGTATGACGCGTGATGAGCTAAAAGAACTAGCCTGCCTAGGGTTTAGTGCTGATTTGGTTATGCAAAGCTTTTGTCATACCGCAGCTTATCCCAAGCCTGTGGATATCAAACTTCATCACACTTTGCCAGAGTTTATGTCTAGTCGTGGTGGTGTGTCATTGAGGCCAGGCGATGGAGTAATTCATTCGTGGCTAAACCGTCTCATTTTGCCCGATACCGTGGGTACGGGTGGTGATTCTCATACACGCTTTCCTATTGGTATTTCTTTCCCAGCAGGCTCTGGTTTGGTCGCGTTTGCGGCAGCTATGGGCGTGATGCCACTCGATATGCCTGAATCTGTGTTGGTACGCTTTAAAGGCGAAATGCAACCAGGGATTACCTTGCGTGATCTGGTCAATGCCATTCCCTATCAAGCGATACAAGAGGGGCAATTAACGGTGGGTAAACAAGGCAAGAAAAATGTGTTTAATGGGCGAATTTTAGAGATTGAAGGTTTACCAGATTTAAAAGTTGAGCAGGCATTTGAGTTTGCAGATGCGTCCGCAGAGCGCTCTGCGAATGGCTGTACCGTGCATCTCAACCCGGCGCCGATTATTGAGTTCTTACGCTCAAATATTGCGTTGATGCAGCACATGATCGAAACAGGTTACCAAGATGCACGCACCTTGCAGCGCCGAATTGAGGCGATGCAGGCATGGCTGACTAAACCAGAATTGTTAAAGGCTGATGCAGATGCGGAATACGCGTATGTGTTTGAGATTGATTTAAACAAAATCACCGAGCCGTTGTTGGCATGCCCCAATGATCCTGATGACATTAAACCATTGTCAGCGGTGGTGGGCGATAAAATTGATGAGGTTTTTATTGGTAGCTGCATGACCAATATCGGGCACTATCGAGCCGCAGCCAAGGTGCTGGAGGGTGCTGGCGCTTTGCCGACCCGCTTGTGGGTAGCGCCTCCAACGCGTATGGATGAAGCTCAGTTGCGTGATGAAGGCGTGTATTCAGTATTTGGGATTGCAGGTGCTAGAACCGAGGTTCCAGGTTGCTCATTGTGCATGGGTAACCAAGCGCGTGTGGCGGATAAAGCTACGGTGTTTTCTACCAGTACGCGTAATTTTGATAACCGTATGGGGCGTGATGCACGGGTCTATCTTGGCTCAGCAGAATTAGCCGCCGTATGTGCACAGCTAGGACGTATTCCGACTCCACAAGAGTATCTGGATACAGTAGGCGATAAACTCAGCAATAACCGCGCTGACATTTACAAATACCTCAATTTCAACCAAATGGCTGAGTATCAGCCAAAAAAAGTGATCGCTGTTGTCGAAATGCCAGCTTAGCACACGTGCACAATAGTGCATCTGTCATTAGGTTTGCATCGCCAATACGATTCGGCAGTATTTAATTGGGAGGTTGTATTTTTATGAGTGGTATTCAATCTGTTTCGCACGAAACCCGCATTTTTGAACCTAACGCCGTGTTGCAGCAGCATGCCGCAGTGGCTGGGATGGATGCTTACCGAGCTTTATGCAAAGAAGCTGAACAAGATTATGAGGGGTTTTGGGCTAAGTTAGCCAACGAGTTGCTCGATTGGAAAAACCCATTTACTGAGGTGCTGGACGAGCGTAATGCGCCGTTTTATCGCTGGTTTGGTGATGGTGAGCTCAATGTTTCATATAACTGTTTAGACCGCCATTTGCCTAAGCGTGGTGGGCAGACTGCAATTATTTTTGAGGCCGATAATGGGCAAGTAACGCATGTCACGTATCAAGCCTTGTATCAGCAAGTATGCCAATTCGCCAATGGTCTGAAAACCTTAAATCTAAGTATGGGTGATCGAGTCGTCATTTACCTGCCAATGGGTGTGGAGGCAGTAGTGGCTATGCAAGCCTGTGCACGTTTGGGGTTGACACACTCTGTTGTGTTTGGTGGTTTTTCATCCAAGAGCCTGCAAGAGCGTATCCACGATGCGGGGGCTAAAGTAGTCATTACCTCAGACGGGCAGTTCCGTGGTGGTAAGGCTTTGCCATTGAAGTCCGCGGTGGATGAAGCGCTGGCTATGCCAGGCTGCGAAAGTATTGAGAAAGTTGTCGTGTTTAAGCGCACAGGTGGCGAAGTGGCTTGGCAAACGGGTCGGGATATTTGGTGGTCAGATTTAATTGCTGGTCAAGCCGACACTTGTGAGCCTGTGTGGGTAAACGCAGAGCATCCGCTATTTTTACTATACACATCAGGCTCTACAGGCAAGCCCAAGGGCGTGCAACATGCTTCAGCGGGTTATTTACTACACGCGATGAACACTATGCGCTGGACTTTTGATGCCAATGATAAAGACGTGTTCTGGTGTACTGCCGATGTGGGGTGGATTACAGGGCATAGTTATGTCGCTTATGGACCACTAGCTCTGGGTATTACGCAAGTGGTGTTTGAAGGCATCCCAACTTACCCAGATGCCAGTCGCTTTTGGCGCATGATACAACAGCACAAGGTAAGTATTTTTTATACTGCGCCTACGGCGATTCGCTCCTTGATTAAATCGAGCGCGTTAGACGCCAAAGTGCATCCGAGTCAGTTTGATTTATCTAGCTTGCGGATTTTAGGATCGGTAGGTGAACCCATTAACCCAGAGGCTTGGATGTGGTATTACGAGCAAGTAGGTCGCAAGCTATGCCCGATCATGGATACTTTCTGGCAAACTGAAACGGGTGGGCACGTGATTACTCCTTTGCCTGGCGTAACGCCATTAGTGCCCGGCTCTTGCACCTTGCCATTCCCTGGCATTTTGGCTGATGTGGTGGATGAAACAGGCCAACCTGTGCCTTGGGGAACGGGCGGTTTGTTGGTGATTAAACGCCCATGGCCTTCCATGATACGCACCATTTGGGGTGATCCAGAGCGCTATCGGAACTCTTATTTTCCTAGTGACTTGGGTGGCGCACTCTATTTGGCGGGAGATGGCGCGATTCGCGATGCCAACACCGGCTATTTTACTATTATGGGCCGTATTGACGATGTGTTGAATGTCTCCGGTCACCGTATGGGAACTGCAGAAATTGAGTCGGCACTAGTCGCGAATCCATTAGTGGCAGAAGCTGCGGTAGTAGGTAAACCTCACGAAATTAAAGGCGAATCCATCGTTGCTTACGTGGTGATGAAAGGTAAACGCCCCGAAGGCGAGGAGGCGCAAAAAATTATTGTGGCGCTACGCGATTGGGTGGGCAAAGAAATTGGCCCGATTGCTAAACCAGATGAGATTCGTTTCGGAGATAACTTGCCGAAAACACGCTCTGGCAAGATCATGCGTCGCCTACTGCGCTCACTAGCCAAAGGCGAAGATATCGCATCAGATATTTCTACACTGGAAAATCCGATGATATTAGAGCAGCTCAAAAACTCGGCTGCCTAGGCATGTCTATTGTTGTTTTCCTTACCCTCCGAGGGGTGATTCCGCCGGTTTCAATGCCATGGCCGGTGGAATCTTTTATCTCATCTGTGCTGCTACCCATGCGGTCAGTAGCTTTTAAGGCTTAACCATGGATGATCAGCGTGTCGACGTATTGTTGGTAGGTAGTGGCATTATGAGTGCCACCTTAGCAACTTTGCTAATACAGCTTGACCCTACGCTCAGCATCGCCATGATAGAGCGTTTATCAGGCGTGGCGCAGGAAAGTACAGACGGATGGAATAATGCAGGCACCGGTCATGCAGGCTATTGCGAACTCAATTACACGCCACAATCGGCCAATGGTGATATTCAAACCCAACGTGCACTGGAAATTAATGCTGCTTTTGAAGTGAGTTTGCAGTTATGGGCGTATTTGGTTAACCAGCAGTTATTGCCAAACCCAAGGTTGTTTATCAGCCCAGCGCCGCATATCAGCTTTGTCTGGGGGCAGGAAAATGTGGCATTTCTGCGTAAACGTTATCAATTGCTTACGCAGCATCCTTTGTTTGCTGAGATGGAGTATAGCGAAGATCATCATACACTAGCTGAGTGGATGCCACTCATCATGCAGGGTCGTGACCCACAGCAGCCGATTGCGGCAACCCGCATTCGCCATGGCGCTGATATTGATTTTGGGGCATTGACTAGGTGTATGGTGGATAGTTTGAAAAGCAATCCACGTTTTCAATTATATCTAAACCATTCGGTGCAAAATCTCAAGCAACAACCATCTAAACAATGGTGTGTGGGTATGCTAGACCTGAGTAACAAACAAAAACTCCGTATCACTGCAGACCGAGTATTTTTGGGTGCAGGTGGAGCAGCTTTGCCTTTGCTACAAAAATCAGGTATTCCTGAGGGTAAGCAATACGGTGGTTTTCCCGTGAGTGGTTTGTGGTTGGTTTGTAATAATCAAGCAATCATCAACCAACATTATGCAAAAGTTTATGGTCAAGCGGCTATTGGCGCGCCACCTATGTCTGTTCCTCACTTAGACGCTAGAGTAGTAGATGGAAAATCTGCCTTACTATTCGGCCCCTATGCAGGCTTTACGACAAAATTTCTCAAAACAGGGTCTTGGCTAGATTGGATTAAATCGATCAGAACCAGCAACCTTAATGCAATATGGTCAGCCAGCAAGCATCATATGGATTTAACACGCTATTTAGTTACTGAGGTATTTAAATCTCACGGAAGCCGACTAAAGTCACTGAAAGAGTTCTATCCGCAAGCCAATCTGAAAGATTGGGTGATTGCTAAAGCTGGTCAGCGTGTACAGATTATCAAGCAGTGTGATATTAAAGGGGGAAAGTTGGAATTTGGTACCGAGATTGTTAGTGCACAAGATGGCACGCTCGCGGCGTTATTAGGGGCATCACCTGGTGCATCTGTGTCAGTCACTGCCATGCTTGATGTGATAGAGCGCTTTTTTGCAGCACGCATGCAATCTGCAGAATGGCAGGAAAAATTGCGAGAAATGATTCCATCTTACGGGCGGTCATTGGTTGCTGAGCCTGACGTAATAGCTGAGATTCGTGCTTATACCGTGCGTGTCTTAAAGTTATACTCATAATCAACTAATTCCAAATAGAGGTGCGCTTAATATTGGTGCGTTTCTATTAGGGTGGTGCACTAAATTACTTATCAATTTATTATATTTAACTTGAAGTATTAATTTTAACTAATTGATAAAAATGTAAATATTTAAATTAATTGTTGTGGTATGTGAATTGCTTTATCATAAACAGTACCGAGAAAGCGGTGAGTTGCCGTATAAGTATCGAGAAGATCACTAGGGTTCCGTCTTCTGTTTTTAGAGAAGAGTCTGGTCCAAGAGTGGTCGGCCAAATTGATTGGCTACACGGAGGGATAAAAGCCCGGGAGACTGCATTTAACAATGCCGCCTTCTCGAGTTTTTTCTAATGTGGGAGTCAATATCTTGTTAAAGCGCAGTCTAGCTTCAGTTGAAATTTTTCACACAGCGTTACCCGATCTGCTGGCCTTTGCATTTGTACTGCTAGGCTATCCGATAGGAGTTTACTTTCTGTTTTCGAATGCTTGGTTAATCAACTTGTTTGGCCTGTTGTTAACAGCGGAAGCCTTAATCATTAGCGCATATTTGATTCACGAGTTTAGCCACTGGAGTATTTTTAAGTCGCCGAAAGTGAATGAGCGTTGGGCAAACGTAATGGCTTGGATTAATGGCAGTTGCTATACCACCTTTCAAGCAGTGCGCGATCAGCATATGAAGCACCATGTAGACCGAGCGGATGTATTAAATTTCAATGTTCAACAGTTGATGAGCGCCATGCCTGCTTGGATTAAGGCTGTTATCGTAGCGCTGGAGTGGTTGTATATTCCTGCTTTTGAAATCATGATGCACTTCTTGGTAATCTCTCTGCCATTTTTTAAACCTCAGTTTCACGAAAAGCGTCTACGCATATTGGTTACGCTGGCTTTGCGTGTTCCGTTGTTTGTCATGATGGCTTGGGTTTCGTTGAAAGCTTGGCTTTTATATTTGTTAGCCTATTGCATGATGCTGACAGCCTTACGTTTTGCTGATGCATTTCAGCATACCTACGATGTTTTTTTGAAAACTGATCCTAAAACCAGCGATGGTAAGTTTAAAGACGGAAAGTTGCGGGATCGTGCGTATGAACAAGCTAATACTTTTTCAAATTTAGCGTCTATTCAGCATCCATGGCTGAATCTGTTGTTTCTCAATTTTCCTTATCATAACGCGCATCATGAAAAACCAATTGTGCCTTGGTATAAGTTGCCAGAGCTTCACGAAAAACTATATGGCGATACCACGCAGTTACCTGTCATTCCCATGGCTCAGCTTTTGAAAACCTACCATTGCAACAGAGTGAAACGGGTGGTGAGCGATGATTACGGGTTCATTACAGATGGCCCCCATGGTGCTGATCAATTTATAGGTGGTGTGGGCGTGTCCTTTTTAACGGCAATATAAGGGTAGATCATTATGACCAGCGTTACCAAGTTATGGCCGATCTTAACTGCCACACATCAGTATGATAAATCCTTATCAACCCACAATAGAGGCGCTGGACAAATGATAGTCGCGCCTATTTTGGCGTATCTGATCGAAACTAAGAACGGGCGAATATTGTATGACGTGGGTTGTGATTACAATAAAATCGCTGATTCAACGCTTAGAGCACGTTACTACAACCCGGAGGTGTTTGAGTTCGGCGCACCAGATATGCAAGATACACAGCGCCTACCCAATCAACTCGCCAAAATGGGTTTGTCAGTCACAGATGTTGATGTGGTTTTTTTAGGTCACCTGCATTTTGATCATGCAGGTGGTTTGTGCGATGTGTGTGGGGCAGAGGTGCATATTCAGGCAGATGAGTTAGCTACAGCAAATCCTGAGCACGACTTAGCCTATTTTGATAATGAAGTGATTGCGCAAACTAATTGGCGCGTGAAACAAGGTGAATATGCACTGGCTGCAGGGGTGCAAGCGATAGCAAGCCCAGGTCATACGGCAGGGCATATGTCATTATGGATAGAGATGCCTAAAGGTGCTCCCATCATTTTGGCTGGTGATGCGGCAGATTTAACTGAAAATATAGTTGATGAAGTTGCTCCTGGCAATTGCTGGCAAGATCAAACAGATCTCGCAGTTGCTAGCATACGAAAACTAAAAGACTTAGCCAAAAAAGAAAAAGCCGAGTTGTGGCCTAACCATGACATCGAATTTTGGCGTACTTTAAAGCAGTTTCCAGAATTTCATCAATGACGCATACATCGCGTATTAACCAATTAACTTACTTGAAGTCATTTTATTATATGAGCAATACAACTGTAATTACCCCAAAAACATCCGCTTTAACGAGCCTGCCTGTGGTTTCTATACTCGTCGGTGCCGTATTCTGGGGTTTTTGCTGGTGGCCTTTAAAATTTTTTGCCGATGCAGGGCTTTCAGGCAATTTAATTGGTATGACAGCCTATGCGATTGTTGGTCTTTTCGCTGTTCCTATTGTGTGGAAGCAACGTAACGAGTGGCGCAGTGAAGTGATTTTGTTGTTGTTGATTGGAATTTTTTTTGGCTTGGCTAACATCACATTTACTACCGCGCTCATGCAAGGGGAAGTGGTAAGGGTGATGTTGTTGTTCTACCTGCTGCCTGCCTGGGGTGCTTTGGGTGGTGTGTTTTTGTTGGGCGAAAAGCTGAATAAGCGTCGTTGTGTTGCAATAGCCTTGTCGCTCATTGGTGTTTTTGTGATTTTAGGCGGTGCAGATGTTTTAAATCAGCATTTTTCTACGGTTGATATGATGGCATTGGCTGCTGGATTTAGTTTATCTGCGACTGGTGTAGTCAATAAAATGGCACAAAAAATCCCAATGGCTAGCCGCTCTTTCATCCCATTTATCTTTTGCCCGCCCATGGCACTCATCGGTAATTATTTTGAACCTACGGCCATGCCTGTGATGGAAACTGTGACGTGGATTCTACTGGTGCTATTTGCTTTTTTCTGGCTGTTTGGCGCCACAGTGCTCACTACTTATGGTGTGGCTAATATGGAGGCTAGCCGCGCTTCTATATTGCAGGTGATGGAGCTCTTTATCGCGATTGTGACCGCGATGTGGTTGGGGGGCGAGGTGTTAGAGTTAAAGGAATACATAGGCGGTGCACTGATTATCTCGGCAACAATTTTAGAGTCTTTGCCTAGTGCATGATGCCGTAGTGCATTCTAAAGTAGTGCGCTCCAAAGTAGTGCGTGTGATTAATGTTAGCGGTTGAGTAGTAGGCTGTGTTTTATAATTAACTAATTGATTTTATATTGTTAATTTTAGTTTTTTGTTAACGTGGCATGTTGTGTGCTTTAGTAGTTTTGACCGAGAAAGCGGTAAGATTTATTACCGCATCAGTATCGAAAGACATCTAGGGTTCCGTTTTCTATTGCAAAGTTTTAGCGTAGAAAAGTCTGGACCAAGAGTTGTCGGCCAATGAACAGTTTGGCTACACGGAGGGATAAAAGCCCGGGAGACAGCATGAATTTATGCCGACTTCTCGTACTTTTTGAACGTTGTGGGAGCTAGATATGTTTTCAGTAGAATGGATAAACAATCAACCAAACAAAGTGTGTGATTGCCATCAGTTAATAGCGTTTGTGGGATGTGTTAAATGACAACACATTCATTACCTCCTGAATACCTAGGTATGTGGCGTAGAACTTTGCTGGAGCAAGCTGGCGTAGTTGACACATCGACCTTGGTGCTGGTGATACAAACCGAGCAATATCACGCAGATATACGCATTCCAACCGACCGCCCAGGCTTTAGTGGCATTGAATGTTTAGCCGATTGTTCAGCAGAGCAATTGCGTTGGCTAGCGAGCCAGCAAGGATTTACGGGAATTACCCAAGTTAACGACAACATCTCTCAATGGCTACGAGACTATGACTATCAGCCGTCAAATGGTCAGCGTGATATTGGAGAAATGACTTTTGAATCTGCGGATGTGATTGTGGAAATCGGTGTGGACGCTGAATACCGTGAAATCTGGCAGAAAATCAAAGACACTCAGCTCAATTTAAGTGTAAAGCATATCACTGGCATTAATCGCCATGGCATTGAATTGCCAGCACGTTTATTCACTGCAGGTAATCATTTTGCTTATGTAAGACCACGTAGTGCGGTTTTACCCAGAGCAGCCAGCCTTAATGAGGCGATAGATACCGTCAATCCTAACCGCGATGAGTTACTAGACTGGTTGGATTTTGAAATTTCATTTGGTGATATCCAAGACGGACTGTCGGGAAAAATACACCATTCAACTTTGCCTTTTCGAGAACAAGCAGTGATGTCGTTGATGTAAGTTTTATTGTTAGTTGATGTGCGTTTTTTTAAAGTTTTTATGTCATTTTTATTTAGGAGATTCAATATGTTATCTAGCAAAAGAGTTTCGAATTTAAAGAAATTAATGGTTGCTTTATCTATTCCGTTGGCTATGGCGTATGGCAATGTGAGCCAAGCCGCCGAACCTTTGAAAATTGCGTACAGTGATTGGCCTGGCTTTGTAGCATGGCAAGTGGCGATTGATAAAGGCTGGTTTAAAGAGGCTGGTATTGACGTTAAGTTTGAATGGTTTGACTACGGTGCATCCATGGATGCATTTACTGCAGGTAAGGTGGATGCGGTATTTGTGACAAATGGTGATGCTTTAGTCGTTGGCTCGGGCGGTGCTAAAAATACCATGATTTTGATTACCGATTACTCCAATGGCAATGACATGATTATTGGTAAACCTGGGGTGAAAAGTATTAAAGATTTAAAAGGTAAAAAGGTTGGCACAGAGGTAGGGATTGTTGATCACTTGTTGTTACTGGATGCACTGCAAAAATCTGGCATGAAAGAGTCAGATATTACCATTGTAAACACCAAGATTAACGATACTCCTCAAGCGCTTGCTGCTGGTGATTTAGCGGCAATTGGCGTGTTTGAACCAAGTGCAAGCCAAGCGCTAAAACTAGTAGCTGGTTCTAAACCTATTTACACCTCTGCACAGTCTCCTGGTTTGATTTACGACGTGTTAACAGTGAATCCGGCGAGTCTTTCTAACCATAAAGCAGAGTGGTCTAAATTAACGCCTATCTGGGCTAAAGTTGTGGCTTATATCAATGATCCAAAGACGCAACCAGATGCATTGAAAATTATGTCAGCACGCGATGGTTTAACCCCTCAAGAGTATGTCAAGTTCTTAAAAGGTACACGTTTGCTGAATGTGGCTGAGGGTAAGGCTGCATTGGTGAAGGCTGATGGCTTGAAATCATTGTATGGCTCAACCGTAAATGCAGATGCGTTTAATGTGAAAAACGCAATTTACAAGGCGCCACAAGATATTAATAAATATATCGACCCAGTGTTGTACAAGTAATTGTAATAGCTAAATTTAATCATTATTTAGGAGCAGAAATGCGCTTTTCATGCAATGTATCTAACTGGTTTAGTGTGCGACAAGAGTTATCGCCAGAGCGAAAAAAAATCGTTGGATGGGCGTCATTTCTGCTACCGATATTACTTTGGTGTGCGGTGAGTTATCTGCCTTTTGTTTGGCACCCAATGGTGGTTGTGCAACAAGCAGGGGATGTGGATTACTTTCAGCCAGATATGTTGGTTACACGTGAGGTTTTTGACGATGAAGTTGTCAATATGCAGCACGAAGGCAAAAAAATACCAGAAGGTAAAGCGGCTAACCCTATCTACTTACCAGCGCCACATGAAGTAGCGAAAGCATTTTATACCGCTTTTACCACTGCACCAGCACAGAAGGAAGGTTTATGGCTGCATGAGAGCTTATGGCAAAGCATACAGGTGATTTTCTGGGGTTTCTTTATATCCTCCCTGATTGGCGTGCCATTAGGCATCTTGTGCGGCACATACAGTGTTGTTTCTCGATTGTTTGAGCCCTTTATTGAGTTCTTTAGATATTTGCCAGCGCCTGCATTTGGCGCACTCATGGTGGCGATCTTGGGGATATATGATGGTCCAAAAATAGCCATCATTGTGATTGGTACATTTTTCCAACAGGTGCTCATTATTAGTAATACAACCCGTAAGCTTGATTACTCTCTATTAGAAGCTGCCATGACCTTGGGGACAAATAAATTCAAGCTGTTATGGCATGTAGTGATCCCTGGAATTTTGCCAGATTTATATCGAGATTTACGCATTTTATTAGGATGGGCTTGGACGTATCTAATCGTTGCTGAACTCATAGGTACATCCTCTGGTATTACTTTGTTTATCACGCAACAAGCCAGATACCAGCACTTTGAGAATGTGTATGCTGCAATTTTTATTATCGGATTCATAGGGTTAGGGTCGGATTTAATATTGGCATGGTTAGGTAGGCGCTTGTTCGCTTGGGATAAAGCGGCAAATAAAGAGTAAATCTTCCTCAATTAAAAATGACGGATACACATAATGATGAATGATGACAAAAAAACTATGACTGTGGACTATTTAACGCAATCAGACGCTGTTAAACAGCGCTTTGACAAGCTGAAACAGCGTGAAGTTATTTTAGAAGTTAAAGGTCTGAATAAGATATATAAGACGAGCAAAGGTGAGACAACCGCGCTTAAAAATATTAGTTTTAAAACCCATAGGCGTGAGTTTGTCTGCGTGATTGGGCCATCAGGTTGCGGCAAGTCGACACTTGCGCGAATTTTGGCGGGATTAGAAAGTTACAACGGTGGCGAGGCTTTGTTAGATGGTAAACCGATTATTGGCCCAGGTCGCGACCGTGGCATGGTATTTCAAGGCTACACCTTATTTCCATGGCGAACAGTCAAACAAAATGTGATGTTTGGTCTGGAGATGAATAACATTTCCACCAACGAAGCCGCGCGCGAGGCCGATCAATGGCTGGATTTAGTGGGGTTGGAAAAGTTTGCAAATGCCTATCCACACGAGCTGTCTGGCGGTATGAAACAGCGTGTTGCAATTGCGCGTGCACTGGTCAATCAACCACGCATTTTGTTGATGGATGAGCCTTTCGGTGCGCTGGATGCTCAAACACGCTGCAAAATGCAAACGCATTTGCTTGAGATTTGGCGAAACATTGATATCACTATCGTGTTCATTACGCACGATTTAGACGAAGCAATTTTTTTAGCAGACCGTATTTTGGTACTCAAAGCGCATCCCGGCGAAGTAATGGAACTTATTGAAGTGCCAGTGCCACGTCCGCGCAGTGTCGAACAATTATTTAGCCCAGAATTTTTGGCGACTAAAGCACGTCTAGAAGCGCTGATCCATCCAAAAGAAGAAACTGACACAAACGAAATACCGATTCAACAACGCATGCTTCGTTTTGTAAATGTAGAAGATAACGTGGAGTGATGCGATGACAATGGAATGGTCAAAAACCACATGGGATGAAGTGCCCGCTAAGTTAAAAGCTTCTAATTATTCTGCGATTTTACCCATAGGGGCTACTGAGCAGCATGGTCCACATATGGGTTGCGGAATGGATTATGTGTTGGCTGATGTTTTATGCAAGGCGGTTGCTGAAAAAACTAAGGTGCCAATGTTGCCCACGATGCCTTATGGCTGCTCCATCGGACACAGTCAACGCTGGCCTGGCACCATTGCATTGCAGCCGATTACCCTAATCAACACGATTAAGGATATGGGGGATTGGGCATATCACAGCGGTATTAAGCGGCTCTTTATTGTAAATACCCATGTTACCAATGCAGCGCCATTACGTTGTGCCCTAGAAATGTTGCGTGCAGAACATGATGACATGATGATTGCCGTCATCAACACCGCGCACTTAAGTAAACGAGCGAAAGAGTTTCAGCATGCTGATGGTGATGATTGGCACGCAAACGACGGTGAAACCTCACTGATGTTAGCAACGGCTCCCGATATGGTGCGTATGGACAAATTAGCAATGGCGGATGACATCGATAGAACAGATGGTTTGGTGTTTTCTCACCCTGTTAATAGAACGAGTTTGAATGGTGTGACTGGTGCACCGAGTATTTCGAGTAAAGAAAAAGGCGAAAAATGGTTCGCTTGGATGGTGGAGGATCTCAGTAATTTAGTAACAAAAGGTACGCAGGAGAATCCTCCTTTGGAGTATTCATATTTCAGTAAATTTAGCGATTAATGGGGACTAAAACGTATGAAAACGGCAGCAGAAGTTAAAGTCATAGAGCAACAATTGAAAGATAAAGGCGTGAAATACTGCATCGGTGCTTATGTCGATATTCATGGTATCCCTAAAGGTAAAGTGGTGCCCATTGACCATTTGCCACAAATGTCGGGTGGTTCTGAGCGCTATACTGGATACGCTTTAGACGGCTTGGGACAAGGCCCTAGCGACGATGAAATCACTTCTGTCCCAGATTTAAACCATATTATTCAACTACCTTGGGAGCCCAAAGTGGCTTGGATGCCAGCGGATAACTACTTTCAGGGCAACCCATACCCCCTAAATACGCGTGTAGCGCTTAAAAACGTGCTGGCAGAAGCTCAGAAAATGGGTTTTGGCATGAACTTAGGCATTGAATGTGAAATTTACCTATTCAAGCAAAATGCAGATGGCAGTTTAAGTGTCCCGAATCCTGATGATAAGCTAGGTAAAGCTGCATATGACGTGAGCACTTTTATGGATAATTTCACTTGGTTAGATAAAGTGGGCTCTGCCATGAACAACCTAGGCTGGGATTTGTACTCCTTTGACCATGAAGATGGCAACAGCCAATTTGAGTTTGATTTTAACTACAGTGATGCGTTGACCATGTGTGACCGTTTTACTTTCTTCCGCTACATGGCTAAACACTACGCGAAAGAAGAAGGCTTGCTGGCGACTACGATGCCCAAGCCATTTGCGGATAAAACAGGTACTGGTGCGCATTTCAACATGTCTTTATACGATTTAAAGACAGGTAAAAATCTCTTCGCCTGCGACCCCAAAGACGACCCACGCGGTTTAGGTTTAACTACGCTAGGCTACCAATTTATTGCGGGTATTTTGAAACATGGTCCCGCACTCTGCGCCACCTTTGCACCTACTGTAAATAGCTACAAGCGCTTGGTGCGTCGTGGTGCGATGAACTATTTTAGCTGGGCGCCTGTATTTAATTCTTTTGGCTCAAATAACCGTACCAACTCAGTACGTGTACCGATGGGCGGTGGGCGTTGTGAGTCACGTAATGCCGATGGCTCAGTCAATCCATATTTGGCGGCCACATTAGCACTAGCAGCAGGTTTAGAAGGTATTAAAGAAGGCTTAGATCCAGGTAAACCAAACGAAGATAACCTGTATGAAATGACAGAAGAAGAGCGTACAAAACGCGGTATTGGCTTTTTACCGCAAACCTTGCAAGAGGCCGTTAAAGCCTTTGCGGCCGACCCACTGGTAGAAAAAACCTTAGGTAAAGGATTAAGTGACGAGTTCATTAAGTATAAAACTGAAGAATGGGAAGCTTATCACCAGTCCATCAGTCAATGGGAAATCAGTCGCTATAGCCATATGTTTTAACAAAAAGATTGAAAAATGACAAATAAATTCAATGAAAATAATGTGTTGTGGGAAGAAACCATACCTGGTGGAAATCACTGGTCTGGTTTAATTCGCCGTGGTACGGCTCTACGTATTACCGATTTGGAGGGCGGCGCTAATTTATCAGCGCTGTTTTATAACCCAGAAGATAAGCTCGAGCGCTATAACATGCCAGATAGCCTAAAAGCCCAACATACGGCGTTTTTAACCACGGGACGGGTATGCTATTCAGACATGGGGCGGGTGATGTGCTCAATTGTTGGCGATACCGTAGGTTGGCATGACACCATCTGCGGCATTACAGATGCGACCATGATTAGCACGCAATATGGCAGCAGTAGTTACCAGACCCACCGCAATGCAATGTTTCGCAGTGGCAAAGATGGTTTGTTAGTGGAGCTTGCTAAATATGGGATGGGTAAGCGTGACTTAGTGGCAAACGTCAATTTCTTTAGCAAGGTTACACCTGACGAAGCTGGCAATCTGAGTTTTGTGCAAAACCACAGTGCTGCTGGTGCTTATTTGGATGTGAGGTTTGATATGAATGTACTGCTTGTGGTGTCTGCCGCGCCGCATCCCTTAGATCCAAAAACACAGTATAGCCCTGCATCCGTTAAGCTCAGTGCCTGGCAGGCAGGACTAGCAGATGCAGATGATAGGTGCCGTAATAGTTGTGAGCAAAATCAACGAGGCTTTATTAATACGGAGCGCTATTATTTATGATGAGCCAAACTTTAATTGAAAGTAAGTTAGATCCAAAATTCGCTATCGTGAGTGATATTTGCGATGCAGGTGACCCATGGATGGGCGTGGTGACCAAAGGTCAAACCTTCCGTATTTTAGATTTACATGGCAACCAAGCGGTAGATACCTTATTTTACAGCGCAGCTAACCCCGAAGAGCGTTATAGCGCTGTTGATACCATTGCTCGTCAAGCCAAGCTATACCTCACGACTGGCTCAGTACTGTATTCCAGTGAGGGCAATCCAATGCTGACCATTGTGGCGGATACGTGTGGTCGCCACGATACGGTAGGTGGCGCTTGTGCCGCTGAAAGTAACACCGTGCGCTATGCGCTGGAAAAGCGTCCCATGCACAGCTGTCGCGATAGCTTTATGCATGCACTTAACCACTGTGAGTGTGCAACACATCGCAACATGAGTAAACGCGATATTACCGCCAATATCAACTTTTTTATGAATGTACCGGTGACGGCTGAGGGTGGTTTGAGCTTTGCCGATGGTATCTCTGGTGCTGGTAAATATGTAGAAATGCGTGCGGAAATGGATGTCGTGGTGTTAATTTCTAACTGCCCGCAACTGAATAACCCATGTAACGCTTACAACCCTACACCTGTTCAGCTATTGGTGTGGAATGCCTAAATCGACTTGTTAGGACGGCCTAATAAGTAAAAATAAGATGCAGGACGACCTGCTCGAAGGGTGAAATGTTTACAAAAGTGTTAATTGCAAACCGTGGCGAGATCGCCTGCCGCGTTATTAGAACGCTCAAGAAAATGGGCATACACTCAGTCGCCATTTATTCTGAAGCAGATGCTGGCGCACGCCATGTACTAGAAGCAGACGAGGCTGTGTGTGTTGGCCCAGCGCCTGCGGCTGAGAGTTATTTAAATGTTAGTAAAATTCTAGAGGTAGCTAAACAAACGGGTGCGCAGGCTATTCATCCTGGCTATGGTTTTTTGTCAGAAAATGCTGCTTTTGCCGAAAGCTGTGAGGCATTAGGCATTGCATTTATCGGCCCAACACCACAACAAATGCGTGACTTTGGCTTAAAGCATACCGCCCGTGAGTTAGCGCAAAAAAATGGGGTACCTTTGTTGCCAGGCTCAGGTTTATTGCGTGACGCAGAGCACGCTAAAACCGAAGCTGCTCACATTGGCTACCCTGTGATGCTCAAAAGTACCGCAGGTGGCGGTGGTATCGGTATGCAGTTGATTTGGGCTGAGCATGAGCTGGTGAGCGCGTTTGCTTCTGTACAGCGTCTATCTCAGGCTAATTTTAAGGACACGGGCATTTATCTTGAAAAATATGTAGAAGCAGCCCGCCATATTGAAGTGCAAATCTTTGGTAATGGCTTGGGCGAGGTGATTGCGCTTGGTGAGCGTGATTGCTCAGTACAGCGTCGCAACCAGAAAGTAATAGAAGAAACACCCGCGCCAAATATTACAGAAGAGATTAGGCTGGCGCTGTGCCAGACTGCCGTTAAGCTAGGGCGCGCAATTGCTTATCGCTCAGCCGGCACCGTAGAGTTTGTTTACGATAAAACGACAAGCGAATTTTACTTTTTGGAAGTGAATACCCGTTTGCAAGTGGAACATGGCGTGACTGAACTGGTGACGGGGGTTGATCTGGTCGAGTGGATGATCCGTATTGCTGCAGGTGAAACGAATGCGTTTGCCGATTATCAGCATCAACCACAAGGTCATGCCATTCAGGTGCGTGTATATGCCGAGGATGCAAACAAAAGCTTTCAACCCTCAAGCGGTGTACTGACGGAAGTCACTTTTTCAGACCGCGCGCGCGTAGACACATGGGTGCAAACTGGCAGTGAAGTTTCACCATTTTATGACCCACTCATTGCCAAAGTGTTGGTGCATAGTGCGGATAGGCCGCAAGCTGTAGATGCGATGCGAGCCGTATTAGCGGAAACCAGCATACATGGTATTGAAACGAATCTGGCTTATTTACAACAGGTATTGGCGCACCATGTGTTTCCCGCTGGCGAACAAACTACTCGCTATCTCAATACCTTTGATTATCAGCCTGTCACTATCGATGTGCTGGATGGCGGGGTGATGACGACCATACAAGACTATCCAGGCCGTGTTGGTTACTGGAATATCGGCGTGCCGCCTTCTGGTCCAATGGATCATCTCGCTTTTCGTTTAGCCAATAAGCTTGTTGGGAATGAAGAGGGCGTGGCTGGTATTGAGGTGACCTTAATAGGCCCTACACTAAAATTTAATACCGATGCAGTGATTGCGATTACAGGCCCCGCTATGACGTTGACTTTAGATGGTGCCCCATTAGCGATGTGGCAATCCCATTATATTAAAGCAGGCAGTACGCTGGGTATGGGTAAAGTATTGCAAGAGGGCTGTCGAACTTATCTAGCAGTGAAAGGTGGTTTTGATGTGCCTGATTATTTGGGCAGTAAATCAACCTTTACGCTTGGACAATTCGGTGGTCATGGCGGTCGGGCGATTCGGGTGGGAGATGTGCTGCGTGTTTACAAGTTAGCGCAAGACACATCCAGCATAGCGCTAGCAAAAGAAGCGCAACCTATTTATACCAGTCAGTGGGAAATCGGCGTGCTCTATGGCCCGCATGGTGCACCAGATTTCTTTACCGATGATGATATAGCGATGTTCTTCGCAACCGACTGGGAGGTGCATTACAACTCTAACACCACTGGTATCCGCCTAATTGGCCCCAAACCACAGTGGGCACGTCAAGACGGTGGTGAAGCGGGTTTGCATCCCTCGAATATTCACGATAATGCTTATGCCATTGGTGCCGTAGATTTTACTGGGGATATGCCCGTGATCCTTGGCCCTGATGGCCCAAGCTTAGGCGGTTTTGTTTGCCCTGTCACCATCGTGCAAGCAGAATTATGGAAAATGGGGCAACTCAAAGCGGGCGATAAAATTCGCTTTAAACCACTTACCCAAGCGCAAGCCGCTGAGATGGAAGTTACGCAGAATGCCTATGTTTCCAGTCTGCTCAGCAAGCCAGTCACTTTGCCATCTAACGCTATCCATACACTCAGCCCGATATTGGGTGAAATTACAGCAACCGACAATCAAGTTAAAGTGGTCTATCGTCAGGCAGGTGATAAATATATGCTGGTGGAGTATGGCCCACTGGCTTTGGATTTGAATTTACGCTTCCGTGTGCATGCTTTGATGGAATGGCTAGAGACCCATCAAATCAAAGGGATTATTGATCTCACCCCTGGCATACGTTCATTGCAAGTGCATTATGAGAGCCTTGTGCTGCCAGTAAGCAAGTTAATTGATATTTTGCAACAAGCTGAGCGCGCATTACCTGCGATTGATGAAATGGTAGTACCGACGCGAATTGTGCATTTACCACTGTCTTGGGATGACGTAGCCACGCAGCTAGCCATTGAGAAATATATGCAATCGGTACGCAAAGATGCACCTTGGTGTGAAATGGTAGACGGGCATGCGAGTAATATTGAGTTTATCCGCCGTATCAATGGCTTAGCGTCGATTGAACAGGTAAAAGAAATTGTGTTTAACGCGAGTTATCTGACTCTGGGTTTGGGAGATGTATACCTAGGGGCCCCAGTAGCCACACCTGTGGATCCACGTCATCGTCTAGTAACTACAAAATACAATCCAGCACGTACCTGGACGCCTGAGAATGCCGTTGGCATAGGCGGTGCCTATATGTGTGTGTATGGCATGGAAGGCCCAGGTGGCTATCAATTTGTCGGGCGCACTATACAGATGTGGAATCGCTGGGGTTGTTTTAATGGCAAATCCGAAACGACCAATTTTACTGAGGGAAAACCGTGGCTATTACGCTTTTTTGACCAGATCCGCTTTTACCCTGTATCGGCAGCAGAGTTATTACAAATGCGTGCAGACTTTCCACATGGGAAATTTAAGCTCAATATCGAAGAAAGCACGTTTAGCTTAAAGGAGTATAACGCATTTTTAAAAGCAGAATCAGCTACGATAGAGACCTTTAAAACCAAGCAGCAAACAGCATTTGATGAGGAGCGTGAACGTTGGATTGCCTCAGGTCAAGCTAATTATACCAGTGACGCAGAGGTGGCGAATGACCAAGCAGATACATTGGTGTTGGGTGAAGGGTGTCGTGCTATTGCATCTCATGTAGCAGGTAATTTGTGGCAAGTGCAGGTGCAAGAGGGCGATATCGTTCAAGCAGGTGATGTGGTGGTGATTGTTGAGTCAATGAAGATGGAGATTGCAGTAACAACGCCATTTGCAGGTAAAGTTAGCAAGGTGTTATGTACTGCAGGTGGCGCGGTTGCCGCTGGGCAGAATTTGGTGGTGATTGAGGAGCCTCTATGAACTTAAGTATTTCGCATCTGCAGACTGAGTATCGTTCGGGTAGATTGACGCCCACCAAGCTAGTTGAGCAGCTTAATAAGTTGATTCATGCGAATGACGATTACCATATCTGGATATGTCGCCTGTCCTTAGACGAAATGCTGGCTTACGCGCAAAGGCTAGTAGGCGCAGACCCTGCCAGTCTACCTTTGTACGGTATTCCATTTGCGATTAAAGATAATATTGATTTGGCTGGTGTCCCAACTACCGCGGCTTGTCCTGAGTTTGCTTACCTACCAGACGCAAGCGCGACAGTGGTGCAAAAGTTAATTGATGCAGGGGCTATACCCGTTGGTAAAACCAATCTTGACCAATTTGCCACAGGCTTAGTAGGCGCTCGTTCACCTTATGGGGCCTGTAAAAACAGCATCAACCCTGAGTATATTTCTGGTGGCTCTAGTTCGGGTTCTGCGGTATCGGTGGCGTTAGGTTTAGCAAGTTTTAGTTTAGGGACTGATACCGCTGGCTCAGGCCGAGTGCCTGCTGCATTTAATAACTTGGTTGGCATTAAACCAAGTTGTGGTTTGTTAAGCGCTCATGGCATGTTGCCAGCCTGTCGCACTATTGATTGCATGTCCATTTTTGCCAAAAGTGTGTCAGATGCGGAAATTGTATTACAAGTGGCGCAAGGATTTGATGCGCAAGATGCATACTCTCGTAAAAAAGCCTGTCATGTACCTGCCACATTTAAACCTGAGTTTAGTTTTGGTGTGCCTAAACCAGAACAGTTGGCTTTTTTTGATAACCTAGAAACCCCCAAGCTATTTGCTGCAGCGATTAAAAAACTGCAAGCATTGGGTGGTCATATGGTTGAGATCGATTTTGCCCCGTTTTTGCAAACCGCTCGCCTGTTATATGAAGGTGCTATCGTGGCGGAGCGCTACGCGGGCATTCAACATTTTATTGAAACCAACCCCAATGCACTACATCCTGTGACTTATCAAATTATCAACGGCGCGACTAAATTTAATGCGGTAGATGCTTATCAAACACAGTATCAACTCAAAGGATTGCAACGGCAATCGGCGCAAGTATGGGAGGGTGTGGATGTGATCCTTACTCCAACTGCGGGTACGATTTATACCATCAATCAAGTTGAAAATGACCCAGTGCAAACTAACAGTAATTTAGGTTACTACACTAACTTTATGAATTTGCTAGATTTATCTGCAATTGCCATACCTGCTGGTTTTCAGTCCAACGGTTTGCCATTTGGCGTTACCTTATGTGCCCCCGCATTTAGGGATGATGCATTGATTGATTTAGCAAAAAAATGGACTAGTTAATACTCAGCAGTCTTGCAACAACTATGAAAGAGAAATTACATGAATAGGAAAATCACATGACTATGATTAAGGTCGCGCTATGTGGGGCGCATATGCAAGGTTTGCCGCTTAACCCACAGCTTACTGCTTTAGGCGGTGAACTCGTGATTGCTACACAAACCTCTCCTGATTACAAACTATTCAAGCTGCCAGACTTCATTCCAGAACGCCCAGGTTTAATTCGCGTTAAGCAAGGAGGGACTTCAATTGCTCTTGAAGTTTGGCAACTCCCCATTGAGAACTATGGAAAACTGGTTGCTGCGGTACCAGCGCCACTTGGTTTTGGTACGCTTACATTGATAGATGGCACTCAAGTGCAAGGTTTTTTGTGTGAGGCATATGCCACCGAAGGTGCGCTAGATATTTCCGCATTAGGCGGCTGGCGAGGATATTTACGCTCGCTTTCGCCAACTTAACTTTTACTCATTCAAGCGCTTTGCCAAAATGGGATAGCCGCATTAGTTTTTAAATTGCATCATGAGCATGCTATTTAAATAATTAAAGGGGCTTAGTAATGAGTACTGATTTGAAATCGACCTTAAATGGTTGGCATTTATGGGGATTAGCGGTAGGTTTGGTTATTTCTGGCGAGTATTTTGGCTGGAGTTATGGATGGGATAAGGCGGGCACATTAGGTTTCTTGGTGACCTCTATCTTAATCGCTGTTATGTATACCACGTTCATTTTTAGCTTTACTGAACTAACTACTTCAATTCCTCATGCTGGCGGACCTTTTGCTTATGCAAGGCGTGCTTATGGGCCAAAAATGGCTTTTGTCGCAGGCTTTGCAACCTTGATTGAGTTTGTGTTTGCACCACCTGCCATTGCGATGGCGATTGGTGCCTATCTTAATGTTCAATTCCCAGGTGTAGACCCTAAGCTATTTGCTATTGGCGCTTATGTCGTATTTGTGGCACTGAACATTATTGGCGTGCACATTGCAGCGACTTTTGAGCTCTTCGTCACTATTTTGGCAATTGTTGAGTTACTAGTATTTATGGGTGTAGTTTCTCCTGGTTTTAGTATGAGTAATTTTGTTGCAAATGGTTGGGCTGGCCAGAGCGATTTTAGTATGGCGGCTATCCCAGGCATTGTGGCTGCAATTCCATTTGCGATTTGGTTCTTTTTAGCGATTGAAGGCGTGGCAATGGCGGCTGAGGAGGCTAAAGATCCAACAAAGACAATTCCTAAAGCCTACATCGCAGGTATCTTAACTCTGGTGGCGTTAGCCATTGGTGTGATGGTGTTCGCGGGTGGTGCGGGCGATTGGAAAGCCTTATCTAATATTAACGACCCATTACCTCAAGCCATGAAAATGATTGTGGGTGAGCATAGCGGCTGGTTACATATGTTGGTGTGGATTGGCTTGTTCGGCTTGATTGCTTCGTTCCACGGTATTATCTTAGGTTACTCACGTCAAATATTTGCCTTATCTCGTGCTGGGTTTATGCCTAAATATTTTGGTGCGGTTAACCAAAAATATAAGACTCCACATCGTGCCATCATTGCGGGTGCAGTTGTTGGGGTAGTGGCAATCTTGAGTGACGATATGCAATTCAATGGCATGACGTTAACCGCTAACCTGATTACAATGTCAGTGTTTGGTGCGATTGTGATGTATATCGTATCGATGATGAGCTTGTTTACTTTACGCAAAAATGAGCCTAATCTGGTTCGTCCATTTAAGGCAGTCGCCTACCCACTGTTCCCAATTGTTGCTTTGGTGTTGGCTGTGATTAGTCTGGTAACGATCATCTATTATAATCAGCAACTGACTTTGGTATTCTTTGGCTTGATGGCATTAGGTTATGCATACTTCAGCATGACCCAGCATCACCGTGATGCCTCTTCAGATAATGTAATTACTGTTTAATATTTAAAACTAAGCTTTGCCAATGATTATAATTGGCAAAGCTTGTTCAAAATGGATTATATATGGCATATCAATATACCATTGGTGTTCACACTTATCAGTTTGTTGATTTAAAAGAAGTGATGGCAAAAGCCACACCTGCACGCTCAGGTGACTTTTTAGCGGGTGTCGCGGCAGACACCTACGCAGAGCGTATGGCTGCACGCATGTGCCTAGCACAGGTTCCGCTTAAAACGTTTTTACAAGAACTGTTAATACCGTACGAAACAGACGAAGTTACTCGACTTATTATTGACACCCATGATGTGCAAGCTTTCGCGGAAATTAGTCACTTAACCGTGGCTGACTTCAGGGATTGGCTGTTATTAGATAGTACGGATAGTGCAACACTCAAGCGGGTTTCAGCAGGGATTACGCCGGAAATGGCGGCGGCCGTTAGCAAGCTTATGCGTAATCAGGATTTAATCTTAGTTGCTAGAAAATGCCATGTAATCACGGCTTTTAGGAACACAATTGGGTTGCCAGGGCATATATCTTCGCGCCTGCAACCCAATCATCCTACTGATGATGCACGTGGCATCGCTGCATCCACTTTAGATGGTTTGCTGTATGGCTCAGGAGACGCTGTTATCGGTATCAACCCTGCCACAGATAGCCTGCCAGCATTGATGGATTTATACTACCTGATCGATGAAATTATTAATCAGTACGAAATACCAACACAATCCTGCATTTTGACCCACGTCACCAACCAAATTCAGCTAATAGAAAAAGGGGCGCCATTAGACTTAGTATTTCAGTCGATTGCTGGGACCGAAAAGGCCAACAAGAGTTTTGGCATTGATTTAGCGGTGTTGCGTGAAGCACAATCCGCGGCTTTATCACTTAATCGTGGTACTGTGGGTAATAACGTCATGTATTTTGAGACAGGGCAGGGCTCTGTACTCTCTGCCAATGCCAATTTTGGTGTGGATCAACAAACTTGCGAAGCGCGTGCTTATGCTATTGCGCGGCATTTATCACCGCTACTCACTAATACCGTCGTGGGCTTTATCGGGCCAGAGTATTTGTATGATGGTAAACAAATTATACGCGCAGGATTAGAGGATCATTTTTGTGGGAAGCTATTAGGCGTTCCACTGGGGTGCGATGTCTGTTACACCAATCATGCCGAAGCTGATCAAGATGATATGGACACCTTAATGACCCTACTAGCCACCGCAGGGTTAACTTTTATTATGGGGATTCCGGGGGCTGACGATATCATGCTCAATTATCAAACCACCTCTTTTCACGACACTTTGTATTTACGTAAAGTGTTAGGTTTAAAAGCTGCACCCGAGTTTGAAATGTGGCTCAAGAAAATGAATATTATGGATGAAAATGGTGTCGTACAAGCCGTTAAGTCGGGCCATCATATGTTACAAAATATGCCTAAACATTTATTAAACGCTGCTTGAGAAACTGATGAGTAAAGACATTAAATCTAGCCTAAAACAAGATGTTCCTCCGCAAGACGGCGTTCAATTAGACCGTGTTCAATCAGACCCTTGGGCACAACTTAAAAGTTTTACACGTGCTCGTATAGCGCTGGGGCGTGTAGGCAGTAGCCTACCCACCAAAGAGGTGTTGAGTTTTGGGCTAAGTCACGCTATGGCGCGCGATGCCGTACATTTAGCTTTGGATGTTGATGCGCTTGCTGCACAAATTGAGGCGCTAGGTTTGAATGTTATCAAGGTACATAGTCGCGCACCAGATCGTGCTGGATATCTGTTGCGTCCAGATTTTGGACGTAGATTAGACGCTGCAAGTTTAGGTATTTTACAAGCGAATAAACCTCAGAAACCGATAGATTTTATGTTGGTCATTGGTGATGGCTTATCGTCACTTGCCGTTCAGCGGCATGTTGCGCCATTAATTACCGAAATTCAAAAAATATTGCCCGAAACTTGGGTTCTGGGGGATGTAGTAATAGCGAGTCAAGCGCGCGTTGCTATAGCCGATGAGGTTGGAGAAGCTTTAGGCGCGCGCCTGATTGCCATGTTAATTGGTGAGCGTCCAGGTCTGAGCTCTCCTGATAGCTTAGGTATTTATTTGACTTATGCCCCTAAAGTTGGTTACAGCGATGCTGATCGCAACTGTATTTCCAATGTGCGCCCAGAGGGGCTAAATTATGCGGCGGCTGCTAAGAAAATGATGTGGCTGGCCGTTGAGGCGATGCGCTTGCAGGTTTCAGGGGTAATGCTTAAAGATGAAAGTGATGCGGTGCAAATAGAAGTGAAAGCTTCTCCCGAGCTTGGCATTTAAGGTGCTGATTTTTGATTAAGTATTTAAATAAAGGAGCTCAACCCCTTTATTACTTTAGTCTATTTGTTAATTCAGTCTATGTAAGCGTCTAAAGGTCTCTGAAGGTAGCTCGCCAAACATCTTTTTATACTCTTGTGAAAAATGCCCAAAATGCCAAAATCCCCAGTGGGTGGCAGCTTCTGTCACAGAGTTGGCTGTTTTAAGCATATGGCGTGCTGCATTTAAGCGTTCTGCACGCAAAAAGGCAACAGGACTGGTGTGCAGGGCTTGTTCAAAATGATATTGCAAGCTGCGGCGGCTCATATCGAGGGATTCACAAAGCTCAGCGACGCTGATGGGGTTATCTTGACGCTTGCTGATCATCTCGCGTGTCACTGCCAATACTTCCCAAGACTTGTGTCGCACTGAGTCTAGTGGTGTTTGCTCTTTATTTAACAGACTTTCACAGACTAACTGAGTTGCATTGGCAGTGATTTCGTCTATAAATAGTCGATTACTAGCAAGGACTGGTTGTGTCTTTAAGGTTTGAAATGTAGATTTCAAGAATTGCACCAGATTGATATAGGCTGAATACGGAATGCGAGCGATATGGGCTTGCTTGCATTGCAGGTTTAGAAAGTATTGGTCATCAGCCGAAAGTAAGCGAAATAGCTTGTTTCGATTCATGACGATCAGGCCCATCATTAAGTGTTGTGGAGAGATAAACTCAAAACCTTGCTTGCCCGAATAAACATGTATCGCGTTATGTCCACAAGCTGCCCCACAAAATAAGCCGTTGTCTAAGCTGCTTAAAGGAACGCCAATAGCAATCGTTTCATCATCTAAGTGACCTTGCTGGTAGAGGCTCTGGCTCGTGTATTCCCAATACAAACTAAGTTCATCAAAGTGTACCTCAGATACAAAACCTTCAAAATTTCCCGCCGATATTTGCGTGTAATCCTGATTCCATTTATTTAAAAATGTCGCCTGCTCATCAAAATCTTGGCTGTGTTTTTGATGAAAGATAATTGCCTCATCGATGGAAGTGCTCATGTTTTGCAAGTTTTGGTTAAAAGACATGACAAATATCTTTCTTTATTTAGTAATTCAGAGAATTATCTAGCAACAACTATGCCCATAAAAACAACGACTTTGCTCTGTAGTGTAGGCTGATTTTCATTAATTTGCACGATTTTTGTGCCGTGCTGCTCAAAACAGCGCATTTGGAATAAAAACAGGATGAGGTAAAATGGCGTTATGAATAAATTACTCCCCACTGCGGTCATTGAATCGCTAGATCAAGAAGGGCGCGGTGTTGCCCATGTCGAAGGTAAAGTTGTTTTTATCACGGGCGCTTTGCCTAGTGAAAAAGTTAGCTATAAAAGCACGCAACGTAAATCCAATTATGAGTTTGCTGATGTAGGCGAAGTATTTAAAGCATCAAACTTACGCGTAGAGCCTAAATGTAAGCATTTCGGTATGTGTGGTGGCTGCGCATTACAACACTTTGATTTTACAGGCCAAGTGGCAGCAAAGCAGCGGTTGCTAGAAAACAACCTGTGGCATATTGGTCGTGTGAAGGCGGAAAGCATGTTGCCGCCAATCTATGGGCCGATGTTTGGGTATCGCCACAAAGCACGTTTGCGCGTGAAATATGTGCATAAAAAACAACGCGTATTAGTAGGTTTTAATGAGCGCGCTACTCGCTATGTGGCAGATATCCAAAGTTGTCAGGTATTGCCGCCACATGTTTCTGCACTGATCGTGCCATTGCAAGAGTTGATTGTTCAGCTCAGCATCAAGGACTTGGTGCCACAAATTGAGCTGGCAGTGGGTGAGGGCGCAACGGTGCTGGTGTTCCGTATTATGTCAGCCTTACTGCCCGAAGATGAAGTGCTGATGCGTGAATTTGCTGATGTTCATCAGGTACAAGTATGGACACAAACTAAAGGCCCAGATACGGTAAAGCCATTTCATCCGCTTAATGCGCCAAGTTTGAGCTATAGCTTGCCTGAATTTAATTTAAATTATCCATTTAGTCCGACTGAGTTTACCCAAGTTAATCCTCATATCAATCGCGTAATGATTCGCCGAGCCATGCAGTTGCTGAATCCGCAAGCCAATGAGCGCATCGCTGACTTTTTCTGTGGTTTAGGTAATTTTACGTTGCCGATTGCGCGAAGTGGCGCAACAGTTTTTGGTATGGAAGGTTCCAGTGCTTTGGTGAAGCGTGCTGAAGAGTCTGCACTATTGAATGGCTTGGAAAAGCAGGTGCGGTATCAAGAGGCTGATTTGTTCTTTATGTCACCGGAAAGTTTAGCTGAGCTTG
This sequence comes from Methylophilaceae bacterium, assembly GCA_036504995.1. GTDB lineage: Bacteria > Pseudomonadota > Gammaproteobacteria > Burkholderiales > Methylophilaceae > DASXUG01. Next base: position 159,423 of record DASXUG010000008.1, read on the forward strand.
GTTATTTTGATAAATGGTTAATTGATCCACCACGTGATGGTGCGATGGAACTTGTGAAATCACTTACAGAAGATGGCAAAAACAGCCCGCAGCGCATTGTTTACGTGTCATGCAATCCTGCTACATTGGCGCGAGATGCTGCCATTTTAGTGCAACAAAAAGGCTATCGAATGGTCGCTGCTGGCGTGATTAATATGTTTCCGCATACTACGCATGTGGAATCTATCGCCTTGTTTGAGCGTTAGTCCTTGCAACAGGCTTGCTTACGTATTTGTTATCAAAGGCTGGTCTGTTGCTTAATCGTACTATGTTTGGCTGCCTGTGCGAAAACGGAGCCACGCACCGATATTCGTTTTGCGATTGCGCAAGCCCCGCTTAATTTAGATCCGCGTTATGCAACAGATGCTGCCTCTGAGCGCATCAATCGCTTGTTGTATCACTCTCTTGTTGATTTTGATGCGCAGTCAAAACCAATACCGAGCTTGGCAACTTGGGTGCAATTGTCGCCTACACAATATCGTTTTACGCTTAAGCCAGCTATTGCGAGTTTCCATAATGGTACCCCTGTGCAAGCCAATGATGTTGTGGCCACTTATCAATCACTGCTCTCTTTGAAGGATTCGCCACATACTGCTGAATTTAATAATATTAATAAAATACAAATGGTTGACAACAATACTGTTGATTTTACTTTAACTGTAAAAGACGCCGATTTTCCAGCACGCCTGATTATGGGTATCCTGCCAGCATCTTTAGTGGTGCAAAAACACGATTTTGCACATCAACCAATAGGCAATGGTGAGTTTAAGTTTGTCAGCTGGCAGGGTGTACTAAAGCTGGCGCGGGTATCGGATGGGCAGCTATTTACATTAGCTGAGGTTAAAGATCCAACGGTGCGAATTTTAAAGCTGGAGCGTGGCGAAGCAGATTTACTGGCGGGTGATCTGCCCCCTGAATTAGTGAGTTATTTAAAACAAAAACAAGATATTCGAGTCGTCAAGTCGGTAGGGGCAAATTTTTCATATTTAGGTTTAAACCTGCAAGACGCACAATTAAAGAATCCGTTAGTGCGTCAGGCTATCGCGCATTCGATTGATCGTAAAGCCATTATTCGCCAAGTGCTGGTAGGCGGTAGCCGCGAGGCTGGCGCAATTTTGCCGCCAGAGCATTGGGCGGGCAATCCACAACTTAAATCTTATGATTACAACCCAGCGTTATCGCGTCAGTTACTGCAACAAGCTGGTTTGAATTTGCCGCTTGTATTGACTTATAAAACCTCGACTAATGCTCAGAGTGTACGTCTTGCCACCATTATGCAAGCGCAAATGGCTGAAGCTGGTATTCAATTACACATTAGATCTCTTGATTGGGGTACGTTTTTTGAGGATGTTAAACAGGGGCATTTTCAGCTTTACAGCATGAATTGGGTGGGTATTAAGACGCCAGAAATATATGCTAAGGTATTCGGTACAAATTTTACCCCACCAAATGGGTTTAATCGTGGTCGTTACTCGGATGCAACATTAGATGCATTGCTAGCTAAGGGAGATTGGCAGGCTGCCACACGGCGCATTCATCAACAGCTGCCCTATATTCCATTGTGGTATGAAGGGCAATTTTCCGCCATGCGGCAAGATTTAACAGGTTATCAAATCAAAGCAGATGGCAATTGGGATGGTTTAATTAGCATACGCCGCCAGTAGGTAAAGTCTTGGTCAGGCAACCGCTACGCCAAACATGCTGCCTATTCCAGCCGTTGCTGCCATTGCTAATGCGCCCCAGAAGGTAACGCGCAATGCCCCTTTCCACAAACTCGCGCCACCAGCTTGGGCAGCTAGCCCACCTAAAATTGTAAGAAATAATAATGATAAAACAGAAACATAGGTTGTTGTATTAATCTCATTTGTAAAGTAAGCGACGCCTAAAGGCAGCGCTGCTCCGACGGCAAATGTGAGTGCTGAGGCAATGGCGGCTTGCACAGGGTTTGCATTCATTGCTTCAATAATACCTAACTCATCACGTGCATGTGCGCCAATGGCATCATGTGCGGTTAGTTGAACAGCAACTTTGTGCGCTAAATCAGCAGTTAATCCACGATGTATATATATGTTGGTGAGTTCTTTTAGTTCACTATCGTGGTCGTTAGCCAGCTCATATCGTTCACGTGCCAAATCAGCTGCTTCTGTATCTGCTTGCGAACTTACTGAGACATACTCACCAGCCGCCATTGCCATTGCACCAGAAACCAAGCCTGCAAGCCCAGTAAGCAGAATACTGCTGTGGGTTGCATGTGCTGAAGCAATACCTATAATTAAGCTGGCCGTTGAAATAATGCCATCATTGGCGCCAAGCACAGCGGCGCGTAGCCAGCCTATACGGTGTGAGCGGTGGTTTTCAGAATGTCGCAATGTTAGCTCCTTAGTGAATTGTTATTGTAACTGCACAATTTGTAATTTAATCACTTAACTCACGTAAAATTAAATGAAATTAGCTTGGACTTGGTACAATTCATCAACATCATTAATAATTCATATATGCACATTGAAATTTCTATCCAGCAACAAACCCTAACCGTTTTAAGCAACGAAAATGAGCTCGTCGCGCAATTTGCCGTTTCTACTGCTGCAAATGGCGTGGGTTGCGAGAAAAATAGTGGTTGTACACCACTTGGTTTGCATATTATCCGCGCCAAGATAGGTGAGGGCGTTCTGCCGAATACAGTGTTTAAAGGGCGTCGCCCAACGGGTGAAATCTGTACGTCAGAGCTGATTGCAGAGTTTCCTAATCGTGATTGGATTTTGACGCGTATTTTGTGGTTAAGCGGTAAAGAAATTGGCAAAAATCGTTTGGGTAATGTCGACACCATGCAACGTTATATTTATATTCACGGTACGCCTGAAAGCACAGATATGAGCAAAGTAGGTTCACATGGCTGTGTGCGCATGCGTAACGATGACATTATTCAGCTGTTTGATATGGTGGCGGTGGGTACACCCGTATATATTCATAATGATTAAGCGTTTGTTGGGAATGTTTCCCGTTGTATTCGGTGTATTGATTCTTACATTTCTGCTCGTGCATTTAGTTCCTGGCGATCCTGTAGACGTGATGCTGGGTGATTCCGCCAGCATGGCTGATCGGGCTAGCTTGCGCAATGAACTGGGTTTAGATCAGCCCTTATTCGTGCAGTTTGGATGCTATTTAAACAAACTAGCACATGGCGATTTAGGTCGCTCTATCCATACCAAAACACCTATTTTGGATTTGATTCAAACGCATTACCCAGCGACATTGAAATTGGCATTGCTGGCTTTGAGTATCGGTTTAATTTTGGGTGTCCCACTCGGTATTTTTGCGGCCTTACATGCTGGTAAGTGGCAAGATTTTGTGGTGACTATTATTTCTGTACGTTTTTCCGCCATGCCTGCATTTTGGCTAGGGCCTGTGTTGATGCTGATATTTGCAGTTTGGCTTGGGTGGTTGCCTGTGAATGGGATGGAATCGAATACTTCCATTGTGCTGCCAGCACTGACTTTGGGTTTGGGCTTAAGTGCAATACTTACTCGCATGACGCGCACCAGTTTGCTTGAGGTGTTGCATGAGGATTTTATTCGCACCGCACGTGCGAAAGGCTTGCCAGAAACCACTATTATTTTACATCACGCCCTGCGTGCCGCTTTACTGCCGATTATTACTATCGTTGGTTTGCAAATGGGGAGCTTGCTAGCTGGTGCGGTAATTACCGAAACCATATTTAGTTGGGATGGTGTCGGGCGATTGCTAGTGGAGAGTATTGAAAAGCGTGATTATCCTGTCACTCAAGCTTGTGTATTAGTCGTTGCACTGAGTTATGTTTTGGTGAATTTAGTAACGGATATGGTCTATGGGCTAGCGGATCCCCGCTCGCGTCTGAGGGTGTCTAGATGATGGATGTGCAGTAATCATGAAGCAGTTTGCATCGTATATTTTGCTATTTTGGGTAGTTGCAATTCTCTTTGGTCGTATTGTTGGCGTTGACCCGAATCATATTGATTTGTCCGCTATTTTAGTTGGGCCTAATGCTGATTTCTGGCTTGGTACAGATGATTTAGGTCGTAGCTTAACGGCACGTTTGTTGCGCGGGGCTGAGGTTTCTCTATGGGTGGCTTGCATAGTCACGGCGGTGACGATGCTAGTTGGCGTGACCATTGGCATAATCGCTGGTTATTTTGGCGGTAAAGTAGACCGCTTGCTGATGCAAATAACCGATGTATTTTTAGCGTTCCCAGGTATTTTGCTCGCGATTGCTTTTGCGGCAGTTCTGGGGGCGGGTATCGGCAATTTGGTGCTGGCATTGAGCTTAACGGGTTGGGTCAGCTATGCCCGACTTAGCCGTGGGCAAACCATGACTTTGCGTAACCGCCAGCATGTGGTGGCTGCTGAGTCGTTGGGGGCTGGTGTGCCACGCATCTTGGTTAAACATATCTTACCTTTGTTGGCATCCATTTTAATGGTAGAGGCGACGTATAGTTTAGCTAGTGTGATGGTAGCAGAAGCAAGCTTGTCATTTTTGGGGTTGGGCATTCAAGCCCCTAATGCCTCATGGGGAGCGATGTTGCGTGATGCGGTACGTTATATGCTGGTCGCTCCACACTATGTTTTAGTGGTGGGTTTGAGTTTGATGAGTCTGATTTTGGCGATTAACCTAGGCGGCGATTATTTGCGTGATCGGCTGGATGTAAGGGCAGAACGAAAATAATGACTGAGTGGAATTCATGAGTCACATTAAGCATTACAAATACTATGACTTTATTATGGCAGCATTTGCCGTGGTCTTGGTGTGCTCTAATTTAATTGGTCCAGGTAAAATTACACAGATTGACCTGCCCATTATTGGTGTGTTGATCTTTGGTGCAGGCATCATGTTTTTCCCTATTTCCTTTATTTTTGGCGATATCCTGACAGAGGTTTATGGTTATGCCGCTTCTCGTCGTGTGATTTGGGCAGGCTTTGTCGGATTGGCATTTGCGAGCTTTATGGCTTGGGTGATAGTAGCGCTCCCACCAGCGCCTGATTGGCATGATCAAGTCGCTTATCAATCGGTATTCGGCTCAACTGGGCGTATTGCGCTAGCCTCCTTGGTATCATTTTTGGCTGGGGAGTTTGTTAATTCATTTGTGCTTGCCAAAATGAAAATACTGACACAAGGCCGATGGTTATGGAGCCGCACTATTGGCTCCACTATTTTTGGCGAAGCTGTTGATTCTATATTGTTTTTCCCTTTAGCCTTTTATGGCTCTGGCGACTTTCCCGATGCGATGATGCCGCAAATTGTGATGGCACAGTTCACTGCTAAAGTGTTAGTAGAAGTTGCTTTTACTCCATTGATGTACAAAATTATCGCGTTTTTGAAACGTGCTGAAAATGAAGATTTTTACGATAGAAATACTGACTTTAACCCATTTAAATTAGAAGCTTAACCATATGTCATTAGGTCCAATTATGTTAGATGTGGTCGGCACAGAACTTACTGCCGATGACATTCGCCGTTTACAACATCCTTTGGTGGGTGGCGTGATTTTATTTAAGCGTAATTATGAAAATAATGCTCAACTAAAAGCGCTAACCGCCAGTATTCATGCGGTACGCCAACCGCCCTTATTGATTGCAGTTGACCATGAAGGGGGGAGAGTGCAGCGCTTTCGCGAAGGTTTTACTAAGATTCCTCCCATGCGTGAATTTGGCAAAATTTGGGATAAAACCCCCAAGCGTGCAAAAGAGCTTGCTACAGAAGCGGGGATGGTGCTGGCAGCGGAGTTGCGCGCACATGGTATCGATTTTAGCTTCACTCCCGTGCTAGATATGGATTATGGTGATAGCCTAGTGATTGGCGACCGTGCTTTTCATCTCAATGCGCAGGCGATTGCAGATTTAGCCTATGCCCTTATGCAAGGTTTGAAAAAAGGCGGTATGGCAGCCGTTGGCAAACACTTTCCTGGGCATGGTTTTGTGGTGGCGGATTCTCACGTGAGTATTCCTGTGGATGAGCGTAGTTTTGATGAAATTGCAGCCAATGATATGCAGCCATTTAAACAAATGATAGACGATGGCCTGCCCGCCATTATGCCAGCACACGTCATTTATCCCAAAGTCGACGATAAACCTGCAGGTTTTTCCGCGCGCTGGTTGCAAAAAGTATTACGCGAGCGACTGGGTTTTAACGGTGTGATTTTTAGCGATGATTTAAGTATGGAAGGGGCAACCGTGGGTGGTGATGTCACCACGCGCAGCTTAGCTGCCTTAAATGCAGGTTGTGACATGGTATTGTTATGCAATCGTCCAGACTTGGCAGATGAGCTTTTGGCAAACCTGAAATGGACGATTTCAGCGCAAACCATAGCTCGTTTAGCCCGAATGCATGGCCATCACCACCCCAAAGACCTAACCGCTTTACGCGAGGATGCAGATTACGTGCAGGCGGTACACCAAATTGGGCAAATAGGGTCGTCTGAGCAAGATTTGCCCTTCGTTTAGCTTGGATATTGAAAAAAGCTCGTAGTAAATATCGGCTATTTTCAATTTGTAACAATAAGGCGCTTGAAACTTTCCAGGATAATCGCTATCTTAGTGTAGTGGTTCAATTTTAAAAGGATTAATGCAATGTTTAATGATGACGTACAAGTATTAGGTCGTTCACAGTCGGCTGAGTTAGCCACGAATAAAGTCCTGCGTAACACTTACGCGTTATTAGGGCTCACCATGATCCCTACTATTATCGGTGCGTTTGTTGGTTTAAGCATAGATTTTAGTTTAATTGCACAGCACCCAATTATGTTTGCGGTTGGCTATATGGCAGTGATGTGGGGTATGTTCAGTGCGATTCAAGCAAACCAAAACAGCAGTGTAGGTATTTGGTTATTATTTGCCGTTACATTCCTATTTGGCTTAATGTTAGGCCCTATGTTGCAACATGCACTTCATTTGCGTAATGGCGCCGAAATTGTTGGTTTGGCAGCTGCTGGTACAGGCATTACATTTTTAAGCTTGGCTGCTATTGCATCTTCCCCAGCGCGTGATTTTGGCAATATTGGTAAGTTCTTGTTTATCGGATTGATTTTGGCTGTTGTCGCAAGTTTAGCTAATATGTACTTCCAGATCCCAGCGGTGTCATTGGCGATTTCAGGTGTATCTGTACTTATTTTCTCAGGGTATATTTTGTATGACGTGAATCAAATTGTACGTGGTGGTCAAACAAACTACATTATGGCAACATTAAGCTTATACCTTGATATTTATAATATCTTTGTTAATTTGCTTAACATTTTGACTTCACTATTAGGCAACCGTGACTAAACTGTAAGTCTTAAACACTCAGCTTAACTTAATTAAGATGCAATAAAAAGCCAGCCTTAACGGCTGGTTTTTTATTGGGCAGAGCAATAATTTTTCGCCATTCTAAATCCATTTGTAGACCAAATTTTTTAACTTTGTGTTACCTTATAGGAATGGAAATAGGTGTGTTCATTAAAAGATAGATTTGTATGTCGAAAGTAAATTCAGGTATTAAGTTTAAGTTACTGGTTATAACAGCTTTTGTCATTCTTTGTAGTGCCTTTAAATTACTCGCTGCAGAGGCCTATACTGACTTGACGCTAAGCGATGCTGTCAAAATTGGCTTAAAAAACAATATACAGCAGAGAGTTTCCTTGCAAGCTGCTGCCATTGCCGAGTCACAATACCAAGAGGCACTATCTGCACGTTGGCCAACGATAAGTTTGCAAGTTAGTGCAACACGCATGGGTGAAGATCCGACGTTCCTATTACCAAGCACAACCATTTCTATTGCTAACATCGCAACGCCACTCAATGGGTTGCTTGGTGGATCAGTGATTCCGTCTACCCTGACATCTGGGGAAAGAAAACTTAAATTAATGGATAGGGATACCGCAATTGCAACATTGCAGTTAATGATGCCTCTATATACTGGCGGAAAAATCACAAGCCTTGTTAATCAAGCTAGCCTAGGTAAGGAAATTGCCCAAGAGGAGTACCACCGTAGCACATTGCAAGTGGTGCGAGACGTCAAACGGTATTATTACGCAGTTAAATTAACCCAAGACCTATCTGAACTGGCACATGAGACGGTTGAAACATTACAAAGTACCCGCGATTTAACAAAAACCATGTATGAGGGTGGTTCAGGTAGCATCAATAAACTGGATTACTTGAAAACTGAGATGGCGGTGAATTATGCCAGATCACTAGAGGCCGAGTTTCTGGCTAAAGGAAAATCAGCAATTTCTGCCTTAACACTTGCTATGGGGGTTCCATGGAGTAGCACTATTAAAATTGCCCACGAGGATTTTCCAAAAAGTAATAGCCAGCCAGCTTTAGAAAGTCTAATCGCCCAAGCTCAACAGTTTAATCCAGAAATGGGAGAGATGAAGCTGGCAGTTAAGATGGCCGATGAAAGAATTAACGAAGCTAAAAGTGCATACTATCCACAAGTGGCCTTTACAGGCAATGTAAAGCATATAGAAAATGGATACGATGGTGGGCTGTTAAATGACGATAATAAAAACTCTTGGACGATAGGCGTAGTGATGAATATGCCAATTTTTGATTTTGGCAAAACTAGCAGCCACGTTAACTCGGCCAAGCTAGAGCGCAACCAAATGGATGAGAAGCAGTTGTTAGTTGAGCAAGGGTTAGCGGCGCAAATCAAAAATTTATTCATCAACTTAGAGGCGGCAAATCAACAAGTCACCTTGACACAAAAAACGGTCGAATTTGCTAAAGATTATGAGCGTCTCACTAATCAGGCTTACCAAATCGGTGCCAGCAAGCCTGAGGATATGATACAGGCAAGTATTTACAGTGCGCTTGTGGAAGGTACTCATTTAAGAGCACAACATGATAGTGCGAATAGTGAGGCCGAGATTGAGTATTTTATTGGCTCACAAGTTAACTAGTAATAACAAGTTGGTCAGCAATAACAAGTAACGAGATATTTTATGGCAAAATGGTGTGTGGGTGTTTGGATCTTAAGTGGGTTTATTTTTACCTTAGCTCGAGCAGAACCTTATCAATTTATTGCGGGAAGTTCAGCACTCGGTCTTCGTGAAAACGATAAACAAACGCTTAATCTTGGTTTTAAGACGGTTTTTAATGAGCTTTTGTCTACGAGTGATGTGAAGTGCAATTTTCAAAGCTTTGATAGTTCCGAGGAACTTGCGATTGCCATATCAAAAAATCAAGTGAATGCATTCTTTGGAAGTCCAATTGAGTTTTTAAGATCCGAGCCATTCCTGCTAAGCAGCCCCATCGCGAGTGGAGTATATGGAAATCAGCTCAAATATAAAATACTGTTATTAGTTAGAAAAGACAGCGGCATTAGCTCTCTGGAGCAGCTCCAAGGGAAGCGGTTGTCAACCCAAAAGTGGGTGGCGAGAGATATGGAAGGTCTATATCTAGAAACGCTACTGCTAGAACATAAGTTGCCAATTACTAAGAATTTTTTCTCTCAAATCCAAAATAATGAAACGACTAACTCGGCATTGGTCGATCTTTTTTTTAAAAAAGTGGATGCTGCTCTGGTGAATGAAAGTCAGTATGAAGTTGCTGCTGAGCTTAACCCACAATTACGTGCACAGACTCAAATATTAGAGGCATCAGAACCCTACATTATTTTTGTCACTGCGTTCACAACGGGCATGCCTGAACAAAAAATCACGGATATTAAAAATAGTTTGTTTTCAGTGGAGAAAACGAGCGCAGGTCGAAATGTCTTAAGATTAATGAAGGCGCAAGGGTTTAAAGAAATTTCAGTGAGTGAATTAGATAATGTGCGCGCACTCATTGCAAAAAATAAACGATTAAAAATAGAAAAAAATGAACGTTAAATTATTGTATGGTTTTTTATTACTCATGTTGACATGCTTAGATGAGGTTGGAAATAAAGATTTAAATGGCGTGAGAGTCCTCATTGATGCGGTTGCGGGCAAGAAAAGGATGTCTAATCAATGAGGTCTTGGTATGTAGGAATTTTTGGTTTCTTTTTCTCAAGAGCGGTCGTGGTAATCGTCAGTTTTGCCATTATTTTATTGCTAATTTTATTACCATTTTTTAAAAGTCAGCTTTTGCAGATGGTTGAAAGTCAGGGCCAGACCTTTGCCAATACCACAATTGCAGCAACCACCTCAAATCTTTACACTGAGTCATATGGAGATGTGATTGAGTATTTGACTAAGGTTTTAAAGGACACAGACAATATCTTATTCGTTGTCATTACGAAAAATGCTGGTGATGATATTGTTATTAGCAAAGATAGATGGCTACAAGCTAAAAATTTATTCAAAATTGAACCTATTCAGCTTGGTCAAAAACAGACTGCACTTTATTTTGGCTTAGATCCAATAACCCATACTAATTGTTTTATTTACCATCAGTCTATCGACATAGGCGGGGCATCTTGGGGTGTCTTAACGCTTGGTATGAGCGATCAGCAATACGTGTATATTAAAAACAGATATACCCTAATCGTGGGTTTTGTCTCAATTATTTTAGTGGCGTTGTTATTATTTTTGTTTTACCGAAGCTCTAAAAAAATTAGGGCTGAAATGTCTCGTTTATCAGAGACAGCATCCCAGCTTCAAACCGGAAATCTTGCAGCTAGGGCATCTGAAGATGGAGTGGGGGAGATTGGTTCTCTATCTAAAGCCATTAATACTATGGCAATTCATCTTCAAGAACAAACACAGAATACTAAGCAACTGGCGCAAATTGTTGAGCAAACAAACGATGCATTTATTCTATTCGATTCCTCTTTAAACATTATCTTTGCCAATGATGCGGCAACCGATGTGACTGGTTATCAAGTTACAGAGCTTATTGGCATGACAATAGTCGAGTTTGTCAGTTTACTCAATTTAGATTTAACCCAAATACTGCGTGAGTTTGAATGGATTAGAGGAAATAAACAAAGCCTGCCAACGCGAGATGCAGTGATTAGGCGTAGCGATCACATCCTGTTGGATGTTGAGATGCGTTTAGAAGGCATTGCTGAAGATCAAAAAACAGGGAAAATCGACAATTTAGAGCAAAATCAAGATAAAAACTTTTTGCTAGTAATGTCCAATATTACAACCCGTAAACACTTGGAGAAAGAGCTGCATCAGCTAGCCTTTTATGACAAGCTGACCGATTTGCCGAATCGCCGAATGTTTACAGACCATCTACGTAACGTTATCAAACACAGTAAGCGTAATAAGAAAAAATTTGCATTATTCTTTATGGATTTAGATAACTTTAAATTTATTAATGACACGCTTGGTCATGAAACAGGAGATAAGTTTCTAGTACAAATCGTTAAAAAATTGAAGGAAATTTTCAGACAAAGTGACATGATCACTCGCCTTGGTGGCGATGAGTTTACTATTTTAGTTGAGGGTTTTAAAGATGGTGATTCTATAGATATCGTTGCCAAGCTAGCAGAAAAATTAGTTTGGGAATTGGCGACTAAGCCTATTTATATGGGCGGTAGATCATTGTCAATTAGTACAAGTTTAGGCGTTGCTCAATATCCAGAGGATGGTGCAGACAGTGCCACCTTGCTAAGGAATGCAGATATTGCCATGTATTCCGCCAAGAAATCGGGTAAAAATAGGTATGCGTTTTTCTCTGAGGCAATGAATGAGGCCCTACGCTATCGTATTGAGATTGAAAATGATCTTAAATATGCGCTAGAGATTGGTAATCATTTAAGTTTTTACTACCAACCGATTATTAATTTAGCGAATAATCAATTGGTGGGAGCAGAAGCGTTAGTTAGATGGCGTCATCCAGCCAAGGGCTTTATTGCACCTGCTGAATTTATCCCGATTGCTGAAACTTCAAATTTAATCGGATTGTTAAGTGATCTCTTAATTGATACGGCGTTTAAACAGGCGCAAGCTTGGAGTAAATTAGCATTTGCCCCCTATATCTCTATTAATATTTCTGGGCGCCAATTTCAAAAACATAATTTTATCGATGGTTTACTCAGTGCTTTAGAGACATATCAAGTGGACGCAAGCAATATTCAGCTGGAATTTACTGAAAGTATTATGCTGGACTCCACAAAAGAAACCATTGCTAAATTCGAAGTGTTAAAAATCATGGGATTTAAGATTGCCATTGATGATTTTGGTACAGGGTATTCATCTTTGGCCTACATTCATAAACTGCCGATTGATGTGATTAAAATTGATATGTCATTTGTCAATGGCATGATAAACAATAAAAAAATAAACTCTATCGTGGCTGCGATTACAAAGCTTTCTAATGTTTTAGAAATTAAAACAATCGCTGAAGGTATTGAACTGATAGAGCACGCTGAATTGCTCAAAGAACTGCAATGTGACTATGGGCAAGGTTATTTGTATGACCAAGCACTGCCAATAGAAGAGTTTGAGCGTAAGTATTTGATAGAATTAGTATAGTTTTAAGGTGTGAGAGTAGCTTTAATTTGGCTATTATGGCTAACGAAGAGATGAAAAAACAGGCGATAGATAGTCGCCTGTTTTTATTTAAATACTATTATTTTTTAATTAAGCAGCAGTGCGACGACGTACTATCATCCCAATTACGCCTAAGCCAGCTAGCAACATTGCATAGGTATCAGTTTCTGGTACCGCTGCAATAGCTAAGAAGTTTAGTGTTTGTGTTGTAATACCTGTAGTGGCATTTGTTGAGTTTAACAAGTAAGGGTCAAACCATTGTCCCGTTTTTTGAATGCCGCCATCAGTACTTCTAACACGTAACCATGAATAGGCATTTGGTTGGACACCATCTTGGTTAGCCACTGAAATTAAACTTGCAACGCTAAAACCATTAAATGTTTGACCAGTAGCGCTGCCTGTTGCATCAATCATTGCTCCGCCATTCAGGTAGTCAAAAGTAACATTGCCACCAGTCCAAGTTCCAGCTAAAACATTGTTTTGTTGCTGGAAAAAAGCCCATCTATGGCTTGTGGCCGTATTAACGGAGCCATTACCTACAGAGCCATGTTCGTCCCATTCAATCCCACCATCCCCACCTGTGGTGAATTGCACGCCACTGACATTACGTAAACTATCAGTTGATGTAATAAACTCAACACCACCAGTGCCTGAACCTGTGCCTGGGAAGCTAAACTCAATAGTGTTTGAGTAAATAGAGCCTGTGCCTGACGAGAATTGACCCAAGCCAGTTAAATTTGCACTGATACGCACACCAGTTTTGCCATCCCCTAGATTCAGATCAGATAAGTCGGTAAATGTAATGCTGCCAACAGGCGTTGCAGTAGCAGACAAGCTTGCAATAGATGCGCCAGGGCTTAAAGCTGCGCTAGTTTGCGCTTGCGCAATATAGTCAAAGTTAAAGGTGATTGACTGGGCGTTTGCTGCGTTAGCACTTAATGCTAAGATTGTTGACGCAATGGCTTGTTTCAAAATTATATTTTTCATTGTATAGTTCCCTTGCTTTTATTTATTAATGGAGTTGATAGATGAAAGTGGTTTTAGGCGGGGAAAAGTTAACCTTTCCCCGCTTCTTTTATTAATACTTAAATACTTTTACGGCGTGCAACAACACTCATAAGCCCTAAGCCAGCCAATAACATGGCATAAGTATCTGTTTCAGGAACTGCTGCCACTGTGGTCGGTGCAAATGCTGAAATATACAATGACGCAGGTGCGCCAACATCTTCACCAGTTGAGCGCAGGAACATACCGTAATTGCTAGCAGTTGTGCCTGTTAATGTAGTGAATGATGTTGCGTCTGTGTTAATTACGTACCAACCAGAAGTAGGCTTACCTTCTTCCACGGAAATATCAGAGCGCAAGTTAACATGGTTTGCATCATAGACGTCTGCGGTAGTACCAATTGAGCTTGTACGACCAGCACTTTTAAGGCGGAAACCTTGCGTTGCAAGGTTGCTGCCAGTTTCACGAAACCATTGAATATCAGTAGTAAAACCTGTGAAGCCAGAACGAACAATATCATTCACTTCATAACCCGCTTGAGTCATGACGATGCGCGTAAGAAATGATAGTTTTCCAGTTGTGTTGTCTTGCCATACTTGATCTAAAACTGAACCTACATTATCAGTTAAAAAAATAAGTGAATTACTTGCACTTGCTAACAATGTCTTGTTGGTTCTAATATCTACTGATGAGTAAAGCTGATCAGTTGTTGTGCTAGAAGCACCAAATGCTCTTACTGTACTGCTATTTACTTCAGTAGCTTGAGCGTATAGGCTACCAGCAGAGAGAACTGCTGCTAGAGCTACGCCCAGTAAGTTTCTTTTAAACATAATGACTCCCAAATATAATTCTAAGAAAAATGATGTCAGCAATGGTTTGTAAACTTCAACAATCTAGGATGTGTTTAAAGTACAGTCCATCTGACCTCGCTATTCAACCTGTATAACAGCAATTACATACAGGCTAGAGTAGATACTGCAAAACCAATGCCATTGTTTTAATTTTATATAACATATTGATTTAATTTATTAATTTATTTTAAAGATGATGTTTTTTTGATTAGCTAAAGATTGTTAACAACCAACCCTGGTTGTTGATAGCCAATTGGGTTGTGTTAACTTTTATACGCACAGGACCTATAGCTTCAAAAGTCCCAACCAACACCCACCCAAACTGCGCGTGGCGCACCGGGTGAGTATGCGGTGGATCGTTCCCAGTTGGATGAGTTGTGGTTAAAACCGCTAGCACCCAAGTTGCCTGGGGCCGTGCTCGATGCTACAAATGGATTGGTCACCAAGCTACCAGCTGTGTAGTAGTCTTTATCAAAGAGATTATTCACTTTTGCAAACAGGGTAATGCCTTTTTGAATACGATACTGCGCCTGTAAATGTAGCACTGCATATCCTGGAATTTTTCCTGAATCTTGAAAGGTGCGGGTCTCTGTTGTTCCAGTGTTATCAACCACGGAGGTTACCGAACCTGCTTGATGCTCATTGTTTTCATTGCCACGCACATAAGATGAACTGAAGCCATTTAAGTTAACGCCAATGTCAATTTTTGGCGTAATGTGGTATTCAAAAGCAAGTTTAATTTGATGATTGGGGACTCCAGGTAGTTGATCGCCTGGTTCAACTAAGTAGCTAAAACGCTCGCTAAGGTTGCCTAGGTTGCTAACATCAAACTGAGATGTGCTATTGGCATTATTTCTTAGGCGCGCCGCCGTTTGGTAAGTGGCCAATAAGTAAGTGTAATTCACATCAAAATCAAACTTATCTTGTGCGAAGCTTGTTCCAAGCTCAACGCCTTCGCGACGTGTTTCACCAAAGTTGGTAAAGTATCCTAACTGATTGCTAACAGGGGAGCCAACAAACAAAATGTCGTCTTTTAAATCAGTTCTAAACACAGCAATATTCCATGATGATTTTCTACCCCAAGATCCGCGTGCACCAATTTCTGTAGTAGTGGAAATAACTTGTTTTAAGTACGGATCGTCAGTGAGTGCGGATGGCACACGGCAAGGCGCTTCTGGGTTTGCACAGCCTAGTTCCAATGCTGAAGGAATACGGTTACCTCGGCTGATACTGCCAAATACATTGAGTCTTGGGAGTACAGACCAGGAGGCGCCAACAGACGGGTTGAAAGCAGAGTAGCTAAATGATTCCGATTGTTCTGGTCTATAAAAGATACTATCGTCGGATGATGATAATCCATTGCGACTGCTAATAAGATTATTGGTGACTTGCGCCCATGTCCATCGTCCAGATAGGGTTAGATGTAGATTGCTATTGGGCGAGTATGTATCACTAAAAAATGCCGCATTTACTGTACTATTGCCTTTCAGCCTATTGATGAGAATATCTGCACTAGAGTTTACTGGGTAATCGGGTAGTAGTATCGGTTGTACTACACGGTTGCCGTCAAGTGTAGCAAGGCGGGATGAGCTTTGATAGCTAACGTCAGTAGTGTCTCGCGCCAATCCTAGCATTAAGTTATTCTTTTCGATCTCCCACTTATAGTTGAGTAATATCCCACTACCATTTAAATCTGATTTTGTTTTATTGAATAAGCCAATTGGGGCACCACTGACTTCGCCACCTGGGTTACCTAAGCCGCCTTTTTTGCCGTCATAGTCGCTGTCGTTAAAGTCATCATTCCAGTCACCATTGAGCGTATCCCGCTTAATATTTCTTGAGTAAGCCATAAATTCAAAACGGTGTTCGTCATTGACTTGCCAACTGGTGTTGAGGTTGTAATGGTTAGTGTTGTTGTTAGTGACGTCAGGCGCTGTAAAAATGTTAGCCCTATTTTGTTTCAACATTGAGAGAGGGGTCAGTCCGTTACCAACCAAGCTGTTGTCCGCATTCAAGATGCTGAATGCGGCATCAAAGTTACCAATACGTCCCTCAAGTTTAATGAAAGCTTGTCTAACTTCAGTTGGGGAAAGTTGTCTCCAACCATCTTCATCAAAACGATTTATTGCTACAAAGGCGGCAAGGTTTTCGTTAACTGCGCCTCCAGCTGAAACTTGTAGTTGTTTACGTCCCCAATCACCAACGGTTGCTTTGACTTGATTGATATTGTTATTAAACCCACTTTTGGTTCGCATGGCGAGCGCACCGCCTATGGTATTCAGTCCAAACAGGGGATTGGAACCTGGCACTAAGTCCAAGCGATCAATTGCATTCATGGGAATTGTGTCCCAACTAACTGTGTCGCCAAAAGGATCATTCATGCGTGCGCCGTCTAGGTAAACAGATAATCCCTGCGGTGTGCCAAGCAAGGGAGATGCGGTAAAGCCACGAAAATTCACATCCATTTGGAATACGTTGCCACCATAATCATTCACATTGACTGACTGCATGTGGTCGCCCAAATACTCACTGAGGCTCGTGTTCTGGCTCTTTGCAATATCTTTGGCTGTGGATGATTTTACGTTTGAGGTGCTTTCTTCTTTGGTAACGCCTAGGTCTTGGATAATTTTAGGCGCGGTAATTTCGATACTGTCAGTTTTGATGTCACTGTTTTTTTTATTTTGTGTTACATCTTTTTCTTCCGCCATTGCTTGTGAAGATAGCGTGCATGCCAAGATCAATGGAGTTACCCATTTATTATTTATTTTTCTCACAGAAACACTCCCCGAATATTATTGTTTTAGTAATATCCGAGAGCAATGATTGTGCGAGATGGAGTAAATTTATAACATTATGATTTTATTTTATTTTATTTTTAATGGTGCTCTATAAGGCGCGAGTTGGTGGCTATAAAAAACCAATCTGGTTGCACCTTGGTTACTAAGGATGTTAGTTTTAATCTAACCTAGTTGTTGAGTGATTTTTTACGTTTTTCCGCAAAAAACTTGGTCAGGATCGCACCACATTCGGTCGCTAATACTCCATTTTCGAGTTGTGCGTGGTGATTGAGCTTGGGTTCGCTCATTAGGTTGATTACGCTACCGCAGGCACCTGTTTTATGGTCATTAGCACCATACACAAGACGGGCAATGCGAGCATGTTGAATTGCGCCACTGCACATGGCACAGGGCTCTAACGTGACATAAAGTGTGCAGTCTACAAGGCGATAATTGCCAATGTTATTAGCAGCATCACGTAGTGCAAGTATCTCTGCGTGGGCACTTGGATCGTTGAGCATAATAGGGGAGTTGCGGCCCCTGCCAATGATTTCACCATTTTTGACGACAATAGCGCCAACAGGTACTTCATCATTTAAAGCGGCTTCCTCAGCAAGCGCCAAGGCATATTGCATAAATTCTATGTCAGACATTGTTTTTGTAATTATAGTTTTTGCTGCCGTAGCTTTGGTTTTTGTCAGTCCAGCGTATCATGATATAAAGCAAACCTAGTGCTAAGGAGCCTGCTAGCCAGATGCCAATCTCCATATAGGTTGGATCTGCATCTTGCACGGGCATTACAATCAGTTTGCGTAAAAACATCACTAAAACCACTTCAATAAACGTTTCTACTAGTAATTTATGTCCGCGTAAGTAGCGAATTTCGGCTGAAATAAGCGCAGAAATTGACCACAACAACATCAGTGTACCCAGTGCATGCAAAAAGCCGTGAATGAGGTTATGTGCGCTTGCCGCTTCTTTGACATCTACGAAAAACAACCAAGTAAACATCAGTACAGAAATAGCTAAGGCTAAGCCAATAATGATATGTGCAATACCATTAAGCCAGAGCATGGCTTTGATGGCGATTTGATTGAGCGGCTCAAACTCTTCGGGTAGTTGTTCTTGCGACATTTTCTTCCTCAATATTTAAGTATTTTTATCGTTTAATTTTTTTAGCTCAGAGTAGTTGTTCTAGCGTTAGCTGTTCAAAACGCTTTAACAGCCATTGCTGAGATTTTCCCATGGTATTTTTACGTATATTACGCCAAGCAAGAAAAGTTGGCGCAAGGGTTTTGGGCTCAGACACCTGTTTAATAATTAATTTGCCTTCACTGGCATATTGTTCAGCCAGCTTTTTGGGTAGATAACCTACGCCTAATCCCAATATCTGAGCATCAAATTTTGTTTGTATGTCGGGCACGGTGAGTACATCTTGACCCGATAATATCCCTGAAGTGCGTGGCGCTAA
Organism: Methylophilaceae bacterium; assembly: GCA_036504995.1. Classification (GTDB taxonomy): domain Bacteria; phylum Pseudomonadota; class Gammaproteobacteria; order Burkholderiales; family Methylophilaceae; genus DASXUG01. Next base: position 178,003 of record DASXUG010000008.1, read on the forward strand.
ATTGCGTGAACTGTCTGCCGCCGCGACGGAGCGATATTGAATAATGTCTCCATTGCTTAAAGGATCTGGTAATTTAGCCAGTTGGTGTTGTGGAGCAACTGCAAATACAAACTCGACATGTCCCAGCATTTTTGTTGAAAAATCACCACTTGAAGGTGCGTCTCCTGGCGCGCCAATAGAAATGTCGGCTCGACCTGACAAAAGTGCGTCCCAGCTGCCCCCAAACACTTCACGCGTGATTTTTACCCGCGTACCAAAACCTTGCTGGTAAAACTCTTCTAATATTTTGAGTACAGTATTTAAGTTGAATAGATCTGAAACAGCGATACCAATATCCGTTTCTACGCCCGTGGCCACACGCTTAATTCGGCACTCTAACGATTGTGCTGCTTCTAGCAAGTGACGGCCCTCTTTTAATAGCTCAACGCCCGCCTCAGTGAGGTTGGCGCGATGGCCTGTACGATCAAATAATTGAACGTCTAAATCCTCTTCCAACTTTTTAACCGTGTAAGTGAGGGCAGAGGGCACACGAAATAAAGATTCAGCTGCTGCAGCAAAGCTACCTTTGCGGGCGATTGCGTCGATCACTTCTAGCGCTTCAATGGATAGTTTAAGGCTCATGTTACTTTCATCAAATTATTTGAATGTATTTAGCAAAATTATTTGATATGAATATATTACATCTCTAATTACTATATAGATATTAATTCAATCAGTTTGAATAAGAATATATGATAAACATCAGGAAATCACAAGATCGCGGACATGCCAACCATGGTTGGCTAGACAGTTATCATTCATTTTCGTTTGCGGAATATTATGACCCAGCGCACATGGGTTACTCAGTATTACGCGTGATTAATGATGACAGAATAGATGGTGGCACAGGTTTTGGCATGCACCCTCATCGAGATATGGAGATTATTACCTATATGTTGGCTGGCGAGCTGCGTCACCAAGACAGCATGGGCAATGGTTCTGTGATTGGCGCGGGGGATGTGCAGCGCATGACGGCGGGTACGGGTATACGTCATAGTGAATTTAACGCTTCAACTTCTAACCCCGCACATTTGTTGCAAATATGGGTGTTACCCGCGCAAAATAATTTGACTCCAAGTTATGAAGAAAAGCATTTTTCTGAAGTGGAAAAAGAAAATCGTTGGCGGTTAATTGTGTCACCAAATGGTCATGATGGGTCGGTTACAATTAACCAAGATGCCTACGTGTATGCCAGCTTGTTAGCAGAAGGTAGTGTTTTGGCAACCACACTAAATCCTAATCGCTGTGCTTATTTACAAGTGGCTAGGGGTACTGTGGAGTTAGATGGAAAAATGCTATCAGTAGGTGATGCAGCTATGATAGAGGCGATAGAGGTGTGTGAGTTATTAGCAAAAGAAGATTCAGAGCTAGTTTTATTTGATTTACCTAAACTTAACTAAAGGAATAGAAAAATGGCAAAAGTTGCGATTGTTTATCATAGTGGATATGGACATACTGGTGCTCAAGCCGAAGCGGTTGCGCGCGGTGCAAAAAAAGTAGCAGGCACTGAAGTTAGTCTGCTCACCACTGAAGAAGCGCAAACTCAGTGGGAACTTTTAAAGGCATCAGATGCCATTATCTTTGGTAGTCCTACTTATATGGGCAGTGCTTCTGCACAGTTTAAAACTTTTATGGATGCTAGCTCAAAAGCTTGGTATACCCGCGATTGGAAAGATAAAGTGGCAGCAGGATTTACTACCTCTGCAAGTCAAAGTGGCGATAAATTAAACACTTTGATTCAACTTGCAGTGTTTGCCGCGCAGCATGGCATGATATGGGTTGGTCAAGATTTATTACCAGGCAATAATAGCAGCACAGGTTCTGTAAATGACTTGAATCGTTTGGGTGGCTTTTTAGGTGCAATGGCACAGGCTAACGCAGACCAAGGGCCTGATATAGCTCCCCTTCAAAGTGATTTGCTTACTGCGGAGCATTTTGGTGAGCGAGTGGCAACAATTACTAAACGTTTGCGCGACTAATTAAACACAGAGGTTATTGATGAAAAAGCTGTTGATACTAACGTTGTTATTAAGTAGCCAAGCTTTTGCTGAAGTAGAAACTTACAAAATAGACAATACGCATAGCTTTGCCAACTGGACAATACGTCACGTTGCATCAAAAACCTCTGGTACTTTTAGCGACGTAACAGGGCAAATTTCTATTGATAAGAATAACCTTGAAAACTCTAGCGTCAACGCTAAAATTAATTTGTTAAGTGTCAATAGTAGCCATGCAAAACGCGATGAGCATATTAAAAAGCCTGAGTATTTGGATGTAGAGAAATATGCCGACATGACATTTGTCAGCACCAGAATTGCTGCTAAAGGTATGGGTGAGGGCGTGCTCACGGGCAAGTTTACATTGCATGGGATTACCAAGGAAATTTCATTTCCATTTAAAGTGTTGGGATTTGGTGCTGACCCATGGGGTGGTCATCGTGTAGGCCTAGAAGCCCACACCATGCTCAAAGCCAGTGATTATGGTTTTAGCTGGGGCGTTAAGAATGACGCGCCGATTGGTGATGATATAGAGGTCACCTTGCTGATTGAAGGTGTGCGTTTTTATACGGAAGCAAAACCATTAGGTGGAAATAGTTAATGAGTGTATTTAGCTTCAATTAACTATTTACCAAGCTTGCAGTGGTGAACTCATTGCTACGCATTTAACTAATAATTTTTACTAGGAGTTTGTATGACCGATTTATTTAGCCCGTTGACGTTAGGCACCATCAGCATGAAAAACCGTATAGTGATGGCACCACTTACCCGCAATAGGGCAGGTGAGGGTGGTGTGCCGCAAGCGTTAAATGTTAAATATTACGAACAGCGTGCTAGTGCTGGCTTGATTATTACTGAAGCTACCCCTATCTCAGCCATGGCGCATGGCTACCCAGCGCTGCCAGGGATCTATAATGACGCACAAGTTGCGGGCTGGAAATTGGTGACGGATGCAGTACATGCCAAAGGCGGTAAAATTATTATTCAACTCTGGCATGTTGGGCGTATATCTCATCCCAGCTTATTGCCGAATAACGCACAACCCGTTGCCCCTTCCGCGATTAAGCCAGCGGGTCAGGCATTTACCTACCAAGGTTTACAAGATTATGTTGAGCCGCGGGCGTTAGAGGTTAGTGAATTGCCAGCGATTATTCAGGATTATGTGCATGCAACAAAATGCGCGATTGCTGCGGGCTTTGATGGCGTTGAGATTCACGCGGCAAATGGTTATTTGTTAGATCAATTTTTACGCGATGGTAGCAACACGCGCACAGATAATTATGGCGGCAGCTTGGAAAATCGCGCCCGTTTGTTGATAGAAGTGACACAAGCGGTAGTGAATGTGATTGGCGCTGATAAAGTAGGCGTGCGTTTATCACCTGTTAACCCATTTAACGATATGAAAGACAGTAATCCACAAGCGTTATTTAACTACGTGGCAGGCGCGTTAAACCAATTTGATTTGGCGTATATTCATGCCTTAGAAGGTGGTATCCATGGCGGTGGTTTGGCTGATCCTTTTGATTTTGAGGCTTTCCGCAAACTCATCAAAGGCCAATATATGGCTAATTTGGGCTATGATAAAGCGCGCGGCAACTCAACTATTGCCAGTGGACATGCTGATTGTATTGCTTATGGTGTGCCGTTTATCGCTAACCCAGATTTAGTCGAGCGTTTTGCAAAAAATGCTCCATTAAATGAAGCAGATTCTGCCACTTTCTACGGTGGAGCAGAAAAAGGCTATACTGATTATCCATTTCTTGCAGCCTGACTTTCTTCAACCTAATTGAATCGATACCTAACCTATGCAAAAACCTGCGCTCACTCAAGTTGAAATTAACCCCATCATTGCCGCACGCTGGAGTCCACGTGCTTACGATGCGAATAAACCTGTCACACAGACGCAAATTATTGCCCTTTTAGAAGCTGCGCGTTGGGCGCCAAGCTGTTTTGGTGACCAACCTTGGCGCTTTATTGTGTGGGATAAAAATACTGATGCCATCACTTGGCAACAAGCATTTGACTGCATCGTGCCTAACAATCAAGTTTGGGTGAAGGACGCGCCAGTGTTGATTCTGGCTTGTGCAGATACACTGTTTAGCCATAATCAGACCCCAAATCGCTGGGCGCAGTATGACACAGGGGCAGCGGTTGAAAATTTATGTTTGCAAGCCACTAGTATGGGTTTGGTGGTCCACCAAATGGGTGGATTTAATGGCGATAAAACACGTCAAGCATTTTCAATACCAGAGCAATATGTACCGATGGCGATGCTCACCGTGGGTTATGAAGGCGATGCTAATAATTTACCTGAAGAACTTAAGCAACGCGAGTTGGCACCAAGAAAACGCAACGAATTAGGTGCGTTATTTTTTAGTCAGGCGTGGGGTAAGCCAGTCGTTTAAGTACTACCAAGCTCAAGCCTATGAACCGCATAGCCTTGGATGTTTCTCATAATAGTGTGGTATAGCAGGCGGGCAATGGGCTTGGGTATCCTGCCCCTATCCCATAGGATACCCATTTCATATGCTAGTTTAAACATTGGTGTATGAGCGGCTTGAATATAACCATGTTCAGTGAAAATAGTAGTTGGGTCGTCTGGTCTTGTAGTAAATCGTGCCCCAGCTTCCACTAGCTTTTCATGAATATTACGCCCGAATTGGTCGAACATTTTTTTAGACATTAAGTCACAGAGTAAAGTATGGTTGGGGTAAAGTGTTCGTAGCTGCTGAATAGTCGACTTAATCGCATCATTCTCTAAGTACATAAAAACGCCTTCAATCACGATGATGATGCTTTGATTGCTAGGCTGTCCTTGTAATTTTTCGATGAGTTTTTCGTTTGCAAAGTTTATGGAAACTCTAGTTAGATTATTTTTACACTCGGCTATTGGGAGTTTTTCATTTTTATCACTGATGATTTGTGGCTCATCAATTTCAATCCAATGACCACCCTTGATACGATATGGGCGACTGTCAAACCCTGCACCAATCGTAATAATTAGGCTGTCTGGTTGCTTTGCCAACTCCTGTCGAATTGACTGATCAATAATATGACAACGTACGGTGCTACTAATATTGGGCATTACTTGAGACCTGAATGGCTCAAAAATCTGCATACCATGGGCATCCATAAAGCGCTTGGCGTAGTGGTCATGGCATAGTGAACGAGGGTGTTCCGCATCAAGCATCCTGACGCCACAGCAATAATAAGCGGTGTTAGAAATTGGGTTCATAGTAGTGATAATTATAAAATCGCCCAATACTAATCTTGAATAGCAGTAAGCACAATACTTGGTGCTTTTTATCTAAACTTACCTTAATTAGGCTGTAGAACCAAGCCATCATCTGATAAAATACTCGCATATTAAACAAATATCTACAGGGAAAATCATGGCTGTTGTAGCACTTAACAAAGATAATTTCAAAGAGACTATTGTTAACAATCCATTTGTGATTGTTGATTTCTGGGCGCCTTGGTGCGAGCCATGTGTAACATTTACGCCTGTATTTGAAGCGGCAGCAGCTGCGAATCCTGACATTGTATTTGGTATGGTAAATACAGAAGCAGACCCTGAAATTAGTGATTATTTTGAAGTAAGTAAGATACCAGGTATTTTGGTGATTCGTGAGCAAGCGGGCATACATGCGCAACAAGGTGAAATCGGCGCTGCTGCTCTAGATAAGCTGATCGAATGGGCACGCGAGTTTGATATGCAGCAAGTTCGTGACTACTATGCAGAGCAAGATGCAGAAGCGAAATAATAGTCATTAAATTTATGAAAAAAGCCGCTCAAAGCGGCTTTTTTCATATGAGCTATCCGAGTAAAAGTTCTAGGATTTAGATTGTTCCGTTAATTAGATATTGATATAAAAAGTAGATGCCCAGACCTATCATGACATACATCGGCAGGTTGCCTCGCCTTGAGGCCTTGTCGGGCGTGGTAGGGGTCATCCAGCGGTTAATCCCATAGGCTACAGCTAAAATTGCAATAAAGCTTATAATCCCCATAGACGAGCTTGTAATATAGTTAAAAAACTTACCCAGCCAACCGTTATCTTGAAATAACTTAATCGTTAGGCCGATTAGCCCAATGACCATAAGCCCGAAACGGGCTAGCGAGCTTAATGTGTGGAGTAGCGAGTCTGGCTTAATATCTTTGCTTTTTTGGTAGTCGTCGTATTTAGTCATGTTCAACGCCTTGTTTTTCAACACCCAAAAAGTTAATTTGTTAAGCGCTAATTATTAGGGAGTAGCTTACTAGGGTCAACTGATTTCCCTTGTTGACGTATCTCGAAGTGTAATAAGTAACGATCTGCGTCACTATTGCCCATTTCGGCGATTTTTTGCCCTTTGTTTACTGCTTGACCTTCTTTAACCAAAATTTGATTATTGTGTGCGTAAACAGATAGATAGTTTTTATTGTGTTTGATAATGACTAGTTTGCCGTAGCCACGCAAATCAGAGCCACTGTAAATAACACGGCCCGCAGCGGCAGCGTTAATGGCTTGGCCCTGTGTACCAGCAATATCAATCCCTTTGTTGTTGTCGCTGAAGCTCCCACTTACTTTACCTGTGGTTGGCCAGGCCCACACGATAGCATCATCCTCAATATTATTGATGTCGTTAGCTGGCGTTGTAGTTTTTAAACTAGGAGTGGTTGCAGGGCTGGGTTTAGCTTCGCTAGTTTTAGCACTTTCAGCTCCTTGTGATGAAAGCGCTGGCTTTGCCAGCAAGGCTTGCTCGCTGTATGGTTCGCGCAAGGCTTTAGGATCGGTGATAAAAGGGGTTTCGCCGTTGCCAGTACCAGTGATTATTGCATTTTGCTTGAGTGGGGCTGTTGTAACGCCATCAGCCATAGGTTCACTTGGGATGGTAATGTTTTTCGGGTCTTTTAGCTTGAGTTCTTGGCCAATTTTTATATTAAAAGGAGCCGTAAGGCCATTCAACTGCGCAATTTCTTTGTAGTCGTAGCCATACTGCAAGCCTATGCTAAATAAGGTATCGCCCTTTTTTACAGTGTAAGTATCTGGTCGCCAGTCTGTGCTTGATTTAGTGAGTGGTTTTGTCGCTGGCGGTGCTGGCTTTTTAGCTACTTGAGTATTGGCTTCAGATACTGGTGCTTGGGTTGGTGCACTGCTACAAGCATGTAAACCGATACATGATAGGATTAAAAAACACGCAGTTAGAGTGGGGCGGGTTAAACGGTGGAGTGTACCAAAACGCTTATGCATTAGCTTGTGCCACCCAGCAAAGGGACAAATTTTACGGCCTCAAGTTTGGTTTTTTTATACTCGGTTTCAGTGCGCTCGATCAAGTATAAAATTTGATCGTTAATGCCTACCGGGATAACCATGCGACCACCAATCGCAAGTTGTGCCAAAAGATCCTCAGGGATATGGCTGGCGGCAGCGGTCACAATAATCCCATCAAATGGGGCTATTTCAGGTAAACCCATGGTGCCATCAGCGTGCTTGAGTTTTATGTTGCTCATGCGTAATTCGCGTAAATGACCACGTGCTTTCATAATTAATGGACTAATCCGCTCTAGGGAGTAAACCTCTTTAGCTAATTTTGATAGTACTGCAGTTTGATAGCCGCACCCCGTGCCAATTTCCAGCACTTTACCTAGTGGATTGCCTGCACGCAAAATTTCTGTCATTTTGGCGACAATGTAAGGTTGTGAGATGGTTTGCCCAAAGCCGATTGGCAGTGAAACATCTTCATAAGCGCGAATGGATAGCGCCTCATCTACAAAGATATGGCGGGCGATAGAACCCATGGCTGAAAGTACCACTTCATCTTTGATGCCTTGCTCTCTCAGTCTTGCAAGCATGCGCTCACGTGTCCGTTGCGAGGTCATACCAATGCCAATTTTATTGCTAGGAATCATAAGTTAACTAATCCAAGCACGTAAGTCATTGAGTTGGTTGTACTGAGTGAGGTCTACCTGTAATGGTGTGATAGAGACAAATCCATTCGTAATGGCATGAAAATCAGTGCCTTCACCAGCATCTTGAGCGCTGCCAGCAGCACCAACCCAGTATACTTTATCGCCACGCGGGGTTTGTGATTGAATTACGGGTTCTGCTTTGTGGCGCTTACCTAAGCGCGTAACTAATTTGCCATTGATTTGATCGTAAGGCACATCAGGTACGTTGATGTTAAGTAACAAAGGTGGTGGAAAGCCTGTTTGTTGATAGTGTAAAACCAGGTCTACAATAACCTTTGCTGCGGTTTCAAAATGGGTAGCGTTGTGTTGCGACATTGAAACGGCAAAGGAGGGCACTCCCAGCAGAAATCCTTCTGTAGCAGCGGCTACCGTACCAGAGTAAATGGTGTCATCGCCCATATTCGCACCATCATTAATGCCTGAAATCACCATGTCTGGTAATTTGTCTAGTAAGCCTGTGGCAGCCAAATGCACGCAATCTGTTGGCGTGCCATTCACGTAGTGAAAGCCATTGTGTGCTTGGCGTACCGTGAGCGGGCGATCTAAAGTAAGTGAGTTGCTAGCACCGCTACGGTTTCTTTCTGGAGCGACAACTACAACTTCTGCAATTTTGGCGATATGTTCAGCCAGTATGGTTAACCCTGGGGCAAAGTAGCCATCGTCATTGGATAATAATATTCTCATACTGCTAATTATAAGGGATTTGTGACGGATTAGTGATGGGCTTAGTGCTGGTTTGCACTGAATTTTGCATAATAAATGCTTGCACTAAAAAATATGACGGTTAGGACTACTTCTGCCATCGCTAAAATTGATGAAAGTCCCTGATCCGCCCAAGCGCGTACGGCACCCTCAGTAAAGTAGAATAAGATAAACATACACGCCCATTGATAGGTGTAACGTTTGCCTCGCAGTATGCCGAAAAGTGGCAAAAGTAGCGGTACAGTTTTAAGTATTAACAAGGAGCCATGTGGTTTGAGTGGTGCTAACCAGCCTTCCCAAGCAAGGCAAAGTAAAATAAGCGCAATTAAACTGGCGCTGGCAGTCAGTTGTAGTTTTTTTAGCATTAGACTATTACGTTTTGGGCGTCAGGTGGGGCATGGCGACCTTAGACATTTTAACTAATTCAACTCTGGCTGACTGTGCATCGTGAATTGTTTCGTCAAACTGAAAACGTAAAACTTGCTTGCTCTCGTCAGCGAGCAGCGCTTTTACATCAAAGCCATCACAGTCTATTCCAAGCATTTGGGCATTGATAGCAGTCACGCCGTGAAAGTGTTGACAATAGGCGATCATACTTTGGCTATGATCTGCGTTCATGTGCTCAATAATGCCTGCTTCTTGCTCGGCTAGTCTGTTTGCTGGAGGTGCTATTAGTTTCCCTTCAACCCAGCCCATTTTGCCAAAGCCTGCAATGTAACGCGTTTGCTCGATATTAATGCGGTAAAAGGCAAAATCATGCATATCAAAATAAGCGGCTGCCTCAGGAAAATAGCGTAAATAACGTTCACGCAATAGCGTATCATTTTTGTCTGTTGAAACGGCATTACCAAGTAATGTGAGTCGGGCGTTCGCTTGCAGGTCATCTGCGCCTGCAAACACTAGGAGTGAGACCTTAGGGTTGGCGATAATATTTTTGGTGTGCTCGGCAATGCTGCTAATCAGAATAATCGGTTGCGCCTGATGATCTAACACAAAAGGCGCAACAGACCCGAAAGGGTAGCCCTCAAATTTAGCGGAAAAAGTTGAAAGAATCGCACTGCGTGTGCTGCGCAAAAAGAGGCGAGCCTCAGTAGCTAAATTCATATAGTGATACTCATGTGGTCAATTTTACTGCAGTTTCAGCCAAACGTTTACCTAATGCAATACATAGTTTTTTTTCATCATCTGAAATGGGTTTGTCATCCATGGCGCCAGCGACATGGCTAGCACCATAAGGGGTGCCACCAGTGGTGGTGCCAGATAGCTGAGGTTCTGAGTAGGGCAAACCTAAAATCATCATGCCGTGGTGTAGTAGGGGTAGCATCATGGTCAACAAAGTGCTTTCATTGCCACCGTGCTGAGAGCCGCTAGAGGTAAATACGGCAGCAGGTTTGCCGATAAGCGCCCCTTTAAGCCACAAGCCTGAGGTGCCATCTAAAAAATACTTCATAGGGGCTGCCATATTGCCAAAGCGAGTAGGGCTGCCTAGTGCCACACCAGTGCACTCTTCTAAATCCAGTAACGTGACATAGGGTGCGCCAGAGGCTGGTACGTCTGGTTCTGTGGCTTCATAATTTGCGGAAACTTTTGGCACAGTGCGAATGCGTGCCTTTGCGCCACTGACACTATCAATGCCACGTGCAATCAACTGCGCCATTTCACGTACTGCACCGCCTTGCGAGTAGTAGAGGACTAAAATTTCGGCCATTATTTTTGTTTTATTTTTAGTAAAAGATGAGTTGAGGTTTTTTCAACTTCAAATAATTCAACAGCTTTAGCTAAATCACTCAGTTTTGAGTAACCATAGTTCCTTGGGTCAAATTCGGGTGCATTTTTCACGATATTAGAGCCCACGGCTCCAAGGTTTGCCCAACCGTCTTCATTGGATGCTGCCTCTATAGCTGTTCTGAATAGATTTATTAATTTTGTGTCTTGCCTTAACTTATGCCCTGGAATTTTGGTTGTTTCTTTATCCGTATTTTCGGCAACTGAAAATACTTCTGTGTAAATAAATCGGTCACAAGCGGCAACAAATGGTTGGGGTGTTTTTTTCTCTCCAAATCCATACACTCGTTTACCAGCTTCGCGAATGCGTGAGGCCAAGCGAGTAAAATCACTATCACTGGAAACGATACAAAAGCCGTCAAAAGTATTTGCATAGAGCAAATCCATAGCATCGATAATCATTGCACTATCTGTGGCGTTTTTACCTGTTGTATATCTAAACTGTTGTATTGGTTGGATTGAATGCTCTAGTAATACATTTTTCCAAGAACCTAAGTTGGGAGTTGTCCAGTCCCCATAAATGCGTTTCACACTAGCAACCCCAAATTTTGCGACCTCAGAAAGCAATCCGTTAATGATTGTAGCTTGTGCGTTATCAGCATCAATTAATACAGCTATACTCGCATTTTCCGTGACAATGGCCATTTAGATTTTTTTTGCTAACTTGGTTGCTATACCCGTATAGCTTGCTGGTGTCATTTCTAATAACATTTGTTTCGCATCCGTAGGGATTTTAAGCGTTTGTACAAAGGCGTGCAGCGACTCTTTGTTAATACCGCCTTTGCCACGCGTCAGTGCTTTGAGTTGCTCGTACGGGTTCTCGATGCCATAGCGACGCATCACGGTTTGAATGGGTTCTGCTAACACTTCCCAGCTGCTATCTAGGTCTTCAGCTAAACGTGCGAAATTCGCTTCGAGTTTGTTTAAGCCACGCAGGCATGAGTCATAGCCTAACAAGCTGTAGCCAAAAGCAATGCCCATATTGCGTAGCACGGTGGAATCCGTTAAGTCACGTTGCCAGCGAGATATGGGCAATTTTTCAGCTAAGTGGCGCAAAATGGCATTAGCTAGACCTAAGTTACCTTCAGAGTTTTCAAAGTCAATGGGGTTCACTTTGTGTGGCATGGTGGATGAGCCAACTTCGCCCTCTTTAACTTTTTGTTTGAAGTAGCCGACTGAAATGTAGCCCCAAATATCACGGTTTAAGTCAATTAAGATGGTGTTGATACGGGCGAAAGTATCATAAAGTTCTGCCATGTAATCATGGGGTTCGATTTGAATGGTGTAGGGGTTATAAACCAAACCTAAAGACTCCACAAAGGCCTTGGCAAAGCTTTCCCAATCAAACTCTGGGTAAGCCGATAGATGGGCATTGAAGTTGCCAACAGCACCATTAATCTTGCCTAGAATCTCGTTTTGTTCAATTTGTTTTTGTTGGCGGCGTAAACGGTAGACCACATTGGCTAGCTCTTTACCTAACGTGGTGGGTGAAGCGGTTTGACCATGCGTACGGGAAAGCATGGGGGTGTCAGCAAGCTGCTGTGCTAGTTCTGTCAAGCGTGCTATTAATGTTTGCAGCATAGGCAACATCACTTCATCACGTGCGGCTTTAAGCATCAACGCGTGAGATAGGTTATTAATATCTTCCGAAGTGCAGGCGAAATGAATAAACTCACTGGCTTTGCGAATTTCGTCATTAATATCAAAACGTTCTTTGAGCCAGTATTCAAGCGCTTTTACATCGTGATTGGTACGCACTTCAATAGCTTTGACTTTTGCTGCATCTAGCTCACTGAACTGGGTCATTGCTTCGTTCAGCTCTTGAATGGTTTGTTCGCTAAATGGTGCAATTTCTTTCAGTGCATCGGCTTGGCTGAGTGCCTTTAACCATGCAACCTCGACAAAAGCGCGGTGCTTAATCAGTGCAAATTCACTAAAGTAAGGACGAAGCGGATCAAGTTTTGTTTGATAACGACCATCTAGAGGGGATAGTGCGTTCAGTGGGGTGAGTTCCATAAATGCCTTTTGAAGATTAACTATTCAAATACTTACTAAACATAAACAGCAGTAATGCCGAAGTTGGTTTTGAACTTTAAAATTTAAGGCGTGATTCTACCCTACATCTGAGTTTGTCAAAATGTGCTTGATGTAATATTTAATGGATTTTTACTGAGCACATATGAATGATTCAGCTTTTGGGCTTAACTCTCAGTAGTTGACCACTTGGTAATTTGCCCTTAATTGGCTCTATTGGCCGCCTTAAATGGCAATTGACTTCAATAAAGACTATTGCTTGTTGATAGAACGTTTTTTCATCAGGCATGAAGTGCTATTATAATCGTAATATATGTAGAATTTAACTGCTGAAGCAGGGTGCTGAATAGCTATATGCTAGAGCAGCGGTAAAGTGAAGTCCAATCGTCTGCTTGACTTAGGCTGTATACGATTTAAGGCTAATTATGATTAAGCTAAGTGTTAATAGAGGCATAAAATACCTACCATGGTTGTATTTAGTAAACTGTGCATAATTTTGCGATTGCTGTGCTTGATAATAGGCTGCCTAGGTTTTGCGCAAGCCAATCTTTTGTTGGCTGCGGATAAAGATTTATACGGCCATGTTTTGAATGCACTACCCGAACCTTCGGTAGCGGAAAATATTAAAAATTTAGACACCGATCACGATGGCATTGTTACGGTTTATGAGGTGCGTGCTTTTGTTGAAGCAAAGCACGGTAAGGGCTATAAAACAGAGGTGCTAGACGATATGGAGTCATCAGCAGGTGGAAAAAGTTGTAGCTCACCATTTTCGAAGCCGCTTTATTAATAGACATTGGCGCAGGTGTAATTTGGTATTATTTTTGGAATCTTTCCAATAGGCATATTCATTGCATGTAGCATTTATGTTTTTTTGTGCTTGCGCGTACGTAATGTATGGCGCACTGTATAATTTATCTCACTTTACTTTAGATTATTTTTTTGGAAGCCCCATGTTAAAAGCTTATCGTGACCACGTGGCCGAACGCGCCGCACAATTATTGCCTCCTTTACCATTAAGTGCAGAACAAGTTGCAGAATTGGTGCAATTGTTAAAAAGTCCGCCCGCAAATGAGGCGGAAACTTTGTTGGATCTATTGGCGAACCGTATTCCAGCAGGGGTGGACCAAGCTGCCTATGTAAAAGCTGCATTTCTGGCTGATATTGCAAAGGGTACGGCTACTTCTCCATTACTAAATGCAGAAAAAGCAGTGGAATTGTTAGGCACGATGCTGGGTGGTTACAACGTTCAAGCGCTGGTTGAGTTGCTTGATACACCTATGGCGGAAGCTGTGGTGGTAGCACTTTCACGCACGATTTTAATGTTTGATGCTTTCCACGACGTGCAAGAAAAAATGAAATCAGGTAATGCCCATGCGAAGAAGCTAATCGAGTCTTGGGCGAATGCTGAGTGGTTTACCAATAAACCAGTGATGCCTGAGGAAATCAAAGCCGTGGTATTTAAAGTGCCAGGTGAAACGAATACGGATGACTTGTCTCCAGCGCAAGAAGCGTGGAGTCGTCCCGATATTCCATTGCACGCTAAAGCAATGTTGGTTAGTAAAATGCCTGATGGTTTAAATACCATTATCAAGCTTAAGGAAAAAGGCTTGCCGTTGGCTTATGTTGGTGATGTGGTGGGTACTGGATCTTCTCGTAAATCAGCGATTAACTCTGTGCAATGGCTGATGGGAGATGATATTCCCAATATTCCAAATAAACGCACTGGCGGTATTGTGTTAGGTGGAAAAATTGCACCGATTTTCTTCAATACAGCAGAAGATTCTGGTGCCTTGCCAATTCAGTGTGATGTTTCAAAAATGGAAATGGGCGATGTCATTACCATTAAACCTTACCAGGGCAAGGTATTTAATGCGGCTGGAGAGCTCATTTCTAGCTTTGAACTAGCCCCACTCACGATGCCTGATGAGGTGAGAGCAGGTGGTCGTATTCCGTTGATTATTGGTCGCGGCTTGACTACCAATGCACGTCAAGCGCTTGGCTTACCACCATCTGATTTGTTTATTAAACCGATTGCTCCTAAAGATACAGGCAAAGGCTATACGCAAGCGCAAAAAATGGTGGGTAGAGCCTGTGGCCTACCTGAGGGTGTAGGTGTGCGCCCAGGTACTTATTGCGAGCCGAAAATTACGACTGTGGGTTCACAAGACACGACTGGCGCAATGACGCGTGACGAACTTAAAGAGTTGGCCTGTTTGGGATTTAGTGCAGATTTAGTGATGCAAAGTTTCTGCCACACTGCGGCCTACCCCAAACCCGTTGATATTAAATTGCAGCATACCCTACCTGAGTTTATGTCTAGCCGTGGCGGCGTAAGTTTGCGCCCTGGCGATGGGGTAATTCACTCTTGGTTAAATCGTATGATTCTGCCTGATACCGTGGGTACGGGCGGTGATTCACATACCCGTTTCCCGATTGGGATTTCATTCCCAGCGGGTTCTGGTTTGGTAGCGTTTGGTGCAGCCATGGGTGCGATGCCGTTGGATATGCCAGAATCAGTATTAGTACGCTTTAAAGGTGAAATGCAGCCAGGTATTACCCTGCGTGATTTAGTGAATGCGATTCCATATGCGGCGATATTAAAGGGTGATTTAACTACGGGCAAGCAAGGCAAGAAAAACGTATTTAACGGCCGTGTGTTAGAGATTGAAGGCTTGCCAGACTTAAAAGTGGAGCAGGCATTTGAGTTTGCCGATGCTTCTGCTGAGCGCTCTGCCAATGGATGTACAGTGCGTCTAAATAAAGCGCCAGTGATTGAGTTCTTGAAATCGAATATCGTATTGATGCAAAACATGATTGATACAGGATACTCTGATGCACGCACCTTAAAACGTCGTATCGAAGCGATGGAAGCTTGGTTAGCTAACCCTAACTTAATTGAGCCAGATGCCGATGCAGAGTACGCGTATGTGCTTGAAATTGATTTAAATGAAATTAAAGAGCCATTGGTCGCTTGCCCTAATGACCCAGATGACATTAAACCTTTATCACAGGTAGTGGGTGATAAAATTGATGAAGTGTTTATTGGTAGCTGTATGACGAATATTGGTCACTATCGCGCGGCGGCAAAGGTGTTAGAAGGCGGCGGTAACTTACCTACCCGATTATGGATTGCACCCCCAACGCGTATGGATGAAAATCAACTACGCGATGAAGGTGTATATGCTGTGTTTGGCGTAGCTGGTGCGCGCACTGAGGTGCCAGGTTGTTCACTGTGTATGGGTAATCAGGCGCGTGTGGCGGATAAGGCGACTGTGTTTTCTACCAGTACACGTAATTTTGATAATCGTATGGGTAAAGATGCGCGTGTCTATTTGGGCTCAGCTGAACTGGCTGCCGTATGCGCAAAATTAGGCTATATGCCAACGCCGCAAGAGTACTTGGCGACGGTGGGTGATAAAATTACCAAGAATTCAGATAGTATTTACAAATATCTTAATTTTGACAAAATGCCTGAGTATCAAGCTAAAAAGATGATCCCTATTTTGGAAGTTTAAGTTTTATCAGGTTGATTCATGCGCATGCGTTGGTGTAGTCTTCTCGCATGCACATGCTAGAGCTAATTAACTTGCTAGCGAGCTGGAGCATATTCAAATATGCTCCTTTTTTTTATAAAAAATTTAATCATTAGGTGTATGTGTTTAGTCAATTAAAGCAATCAACATTATTCACAAACTTTTCAAAATTGACAGCTTACTTTCCAGCAGTTTTCTTTTTGAGCGGTTTTGCTTGGGATGCTTTTACCATAGGTCATCAGGTTCAGCAATCTGACCTCATGATACTTACCGCATACTTGTTCGCAGCGGCTTTAATACTGGCTTGGCTAGCAAAGTTGAGTCATCAACAATACGCAACAAAAAACACTCTTATAGAAGAGTCGGCAACTCTTGTACAAGACTCAAAAACTCTTACACAAGACCAAGTTTCAGGTCATATAGAAGACACTAAGCGAAGTGCTAAGTGGCTCAGTCAATGGAGGGCGCGCGCACCTTATTTTTTACTGCAATTTATTTTTGGTAGCTTGTTGAGCGCACTTTTTATTGTTTATTTTAAAAGTGCTAGCCATTGGGTTGCTCTGTTTTGGTCTCTGGGTTTGGCTGGGCTTTTAGTAAGTAACGAATTCTTAGAAGAGCATTATGCTTGGTTACCATTGAGCTGGAGCATGTTTGGGTTGTGCGCTATTTTACTGTTTAATTTTTTACTGCCTTGCTTGGTTGGCAGCATACATGCTATCTGGTTTTATTTAAGTACAGTATTAGGTGTTGTCTTAACGCATTGGTTATACAACAAGACGCATGCAAAAGCTGGAAAAATTATCCCCGTTTGGCTAATCGCAGGTAGTTTGATGGCAGCCTATAGCTTAGACTGGATCCCGCCCGTGCCCTTGGTCAAGCAAGAGGTGGTGTTTGGCACCCACTTACAAAAAAAAGCTACGATATATGAGCTACAGGTTAACCGTGTTGCATGGTGGGAGTTATGGAAGTATCACTCATCTAACTTATATATGAGCCAAGGAGAAGCGATTTATTGTGTGAGTGCGGTATTTGCACCCAACGGACTCAGCACCAAGCTATTTCACCGGTGGCAATTTCATGATCCCAAACGAGGTTGGGTGACGACTTCACGTATTGGGTTCTCATTAAATGGGGGCCGAGAGAAAGGCTTTCGTGGCTATACCTATATACAAAACTGGCAAGCAGGGGAGTGGCGTGTTGTAATAGAAACTGAAGATGCTCGTACTTTAAGTATTGATGAATTTACCATTACATTAAGTTCCGAATCCCAGCCACCAAGACAATCCATCACATTATAACCAAATGCCAAGTTGACAGTTGCGATATGCTTGATTTGTATCAATAAACATATCTCAGGCTTGTATTTAAATGATAAGGCGAAGGTTTTAAATTGAGGTGATACTCTAAGAATATTAGCTTGAGCCATAATTTTTAGATATATTTTGAGTTATACTTGGGCCTACTTTGCAATGTGCGTTATTTTAAGCACATCTTTATGCAAACCGCTTGAGCGCGTAAAGACGGTACATTAAAATGACTGTAACTTAAGAAATACGCAAGATTTAAACTCTAGCTTTATCCAAATTTTAACTTTTAACTAATTTTTAACAGGAGATATAAATGACTAAACTCAAATATAGTATCGTTTTTGCTACATTGTTAAGTGCAGTAGCAATCAATGCTTATGCGGATTTGACATCGGCTCAAAAAATGGCTGATAAATATGCGGGTATCGCAAAATCTGTGAATCCTTCATACGCTGGTTTGAATGCAGATGAGGGCAAAGCTTTCTACAACCGCGAAATCGGTGTAGAAGGTAGAAAAGTATCTTGTTCTTCATGCCATACTGCTAATCCAGGTGACACAGGTAAAAATATCGTAACGCATAAACCAATTCGTCCTTTATCGCCAGTGGTAAATCCTAAGCGTTTTGCTGACTTGGACAAGGTGCAAGCTAAGTTTGAAGAGCACTGTACCGACATTACAGGTAAAGATTGTGCGCCTGAAGATAAAGCAAACTTTATTGCTTATCTGATTACAGTCACTGAAGGCTCTAAAAAGTCTAAGTAATTGATGATTAATTTGGGAGTTTATTAATGATCTATGTATGGGATATCTTTGTTAGGATATTCCATTGGTCATTAGTTGCAGCGTTCTCAGTGGCGTATTACACGCATGCTTCTGAATGGGATCGTCTGATACATACGAAAGCGGGCTACGTAGCGGGTTTTCTGCTACTGGCTCGTATCGCTTGGGGTTTGTGCAAAACTGGTTATGCCAGTTTTCGCTCATTTCCCTTTTCACCAGTACAAGCATTTAAACATGTTGTTTATATGCTACATGGTGGCGCTAAGCGCTACGTCGGCCACAACCCTATCGGGTCGTTGGTGATTTATGCCATGTTAGTTGACGGTTTAATCACAGTAGCCTCTGGTTGGTTAGTTTTCAATGACGGCTGGTTAATTGATCAAACGGAAATTTTAAGTGCTATACATTACTACTCAGCTTGGTCTTGGCTGGGGCTTGTCATCATTCATGTGATTGGTGTGATTACAGAAAGCATTTTACACCACGATAATCTTATTATTGCGATGATTACAGGTCGCAAACGCGTATCTAGAAAAGGCGAGAAACAGGCAAAACAACTTTAAACCTTTAGTTTTGCTAGTTTAATACTGTCTTACTCCTTAATCCCTCAATACTACTAGTAGCGTTAGTTAATTTCATAATCCAAGTTAAATTGAGCTTGGTTATCTTTACCTAATAGTTCAACCAATTGCGGTAGCGATTCTTCCAATACTTTGGCTAAAGTCCAGGGTGGGTTAATTACAAACATTCCACTACCAAACATGCCAAACCCATCTGCAGCAGGCGCCTCAATGCTCAAACTCACATGCAACCAGCTTTTGAGATTGAGTTTGTGTAGATGCTGGATCATGTGTTCAGGTTCAGGGCGCTGTAGCTGGGGATACCATATCAAGTAAGTGCCAGTTGCAAAGCGCTCTAGGCTTTCTTTGATGCATGTGACTACGCGCTGGTAATCTTGCTTTTCTTCATACGGCGGGTCTATCAGCACCACAGCACGACGCGACGGTGGCGGTAAAATAGCTTTAATTCCAGCAAACCCATCCTGCTTTTCAATTTTTACGGTTCTGTCTTTACCCTTAAAGTTTTCTAAAAGAATTTTGCAATCATTCGGGTGGAGTTCGAATAAGCGTATTTTGTCAGTCGCGCGTACTAGGTTTTGAGCAATACACGGCGAGCCTGGGTAGTAAGTTAACTTGCCGTCTGGATTGAATGATTGAATCAATGCAACAAAATCATTAAGTGGTTGATTAAGTGCGTTCTCATACCACAGTGGTGCAATACCTGATGCAAACTCAGCATTTTGTGCGGCGTAACCTGTATTCAATTGGTACATACCAGCACCAGCATGGGTATCTATATACCAATAGGGTTTATCTTTTTGATTGGTATAAGCTAAAACTTGCATGAGTACAAAATGTTTAAGCACATCTGCATGATTGCCAGCATGGAAGGCGTGACGGTAACTAAGCATTGGAAATTAGTGGAAAACGAGAAAGAGCGTTAGCTTACATGATTAGCCTAGGCTTTACCTAATATAACTGGGTTATATCTAGTTGGTTACTCTGAGTAAGAAAATAAATTATATCGAATAAGACTGCTTTTTTTTGTGTTATGCGCTAGCATTCTGCTATGGAAAAAACACATCATCACGATCATAAACACCACTCTCATCATGCGCATGAAGATCACGAACATGGGTTGCGTGTCACCACAGGCGCAGCGTTAGCATGGCCGTTTGCAATTACCCTCGCTTTTGCTTTTGTAGAAGCACTAGGGGGGTGGTATACAGGATCATTGGCTTTATTAGGTGATGCGGGCCATATGTTTTCAGATTCCGCAGGGCTTGGGCTGGCAGCTTTGGGTGCTTGGATGGCACAAAAGCCAGCCTCGAAACGCCATAGTTATGGGTTAGTAAGAGCTGAGGTGGTGGTCGCGCTGATTAATGGATTGCTGATGCTTGGTGTAATTGCTTTTATTGCCATAGAGGCCATTCAGCGGCTGCAAAACCCACACTTGGTGCATGGCACGGAGGTAATGATTATTGCATTGGTTGGGTTGATTGTGAATATTGTGGTGGCTAGACAGTTACATCAGCATCAACATAGTTTAAATGCAAAAGCGGCTTTTTTACATGTAATGGGTGATATGCTAGGCTCTATTGCGGCTATTCTGGCTGGTGCCGTGATTTACTTTACGGGCTGGATGCCGATAGACCCAATACTGTCTTTCTTTATCTCTGCGCTTATTTTATTTTCTACCATTAATTTGTTAAGAGAAGTGCTGCATGTGCTAATGGAAGGTGTGCCGCGCCATTTGGATTTGGAGTTGATAAAAGAAAAAATGCGGTCTGTTCCTAGTGTGTTAGAGGTACATCAAATCCACGTTTGGTCGCTATCGTCTGAAAATATAGCGCTATCAGCGCACGTGGTGTTGCAAGATGTGCACGCTTGGCGCCCTGCATTGCTCACGCTTAGATCTTTGTTGCAAAAAGATTTCGGCATCAATCACATTACCTTGCAGCCTGAAATTAAGGATATGCAGTTAGCCTCATCTCATTTTCATATTGAAGGTGAGTCCAGTATGTTAGCAGCACCTCATTGATTTTAAAGTGAATAGCTAGGAGGCGGATATGTTGCAAAAGATATTAGTATTTATCAGTATGAGTGTTTTTTCCTTAAGTGTTATTGCTGCACCAGCTGCCTGGTACAAATGGCGCAGTAAAGAGGACGGTACTATCATTTGTTCTCAAGTACCGTTGGGGGAGGGCTGGGAAGTGGTCGATGGACCTTATAAAGACCTACAATGTCGTGTTGCAGGTAAGCCAGGATAGTTTCAAATATTTTGTAAAAATCATTTTAAAACTCAATAATGATTGAGTTATTTAAGGAGACGAATATGCCCTATGTCAATGTTAAGCTTGCTGGGAACGTAACTCGCGAGCAAAAAGCACAAATTGCTAAAGAAATTACAGAGACACTCACGCGTGTTGCTAATAAGCCAGCGAATTACACTTATATCACCTTTGAAGAAGTGGAGTATGAAGATTGGGCGATAGGTGGCAAGTTGTTAGATGCTTAGAGGCGGTAGTCAGTTTTCACTAACTATTTGTTAATGAAAAGTTATTTCCTCCGCAATTTGATGTGATTTTTAATCGCATCCATTGCGTATTTTTTTGCATTTAGACCATTAGCATCTTTTATCCAAAGGTGTAGCAGGCCAATCCAAAATAGGTTTGAATCCATGGCAAGTTCGCGTGCAGTCATTTTGATGGTGACCTGACCTTTGGCTTGCGCCTGTTCATAACAAGTTGTTAATTTATCTTCGATAATCGAGCAGTTGGAAGTGATTTGTTGAAGTACGTTGGCAAATTCATCTACATACTCACATTTCGTCATCATGATTTCGTAAGTTTCTCGAGTCTCCTGACAGCTTTCTAAGTGCTCAAATCGACTACACATAAATTCTTCTATACTGCCTAGTGGGTCAAGATTTTCTTCAAGGCTGATGGTGTCTTCCATTTGGTCAATCAGCGGTAGAAAAACGCGCTCGCGCAGTGCTAACATTAATTCCGTTTTATTTTGAAAGTGCCAATATACGGCACCTCTAGTAACCCCCGCTTTGCTGGCAATTTGCTCTAAGCTACTGCGACTTACTCCACGTTGCAAAAATACTGTACGCGCAGCATCAATAATGCTTTCACGGGTTTTTTCTGCATCTTCTTTTGTTTTCTTGACCATATCTACTTATCAAAACCTTTAATTTCTGTTTTCAACATACAAACATATGTGAATTTTTTGTGAATACTCTTTACATACATTCATGTTTGTATATAATCTAGGTAAGTTATATCAATTTTAAAACAATTTCAAGCTGTATTTATATATAGGACATGGAGTTATGCATGGCTAACGCAATTTTAAACGCACTAAGTAATCAATCGAATAAGTATTCACTCTCAAAGTTAGTGATGGTCGTAGCTGTTATTTCTACACTGAACGGGTGTGGTAAACACGATCAGCCAAACGCAGCAGCGGGAGGTGGGATGGTAATGCCAGTGAGTGTCATTGAATTACAATCAACCAGCGTGCCGATAAGCACAGAAGCTGTAGCGCAAACCGAAGGGGCTAAAGAGGTTGAAATTCGTCCTCGCGTGGGTGGCATTTTGCTAAAGCGTTTATACGAAGAGGGCGCGCAAATTAAAGCGGGTCAGGCCATGTTTCAAATTGACCCTGTCCCTTATCAAATTGCGCTAAGCCAAGCAAAAGCTCAAGTTGCACAACAAAATGCTCGTATTGAGCAAACAAAACGCGAGGCAGCAAGGTTGCAAGGTCTACTGGCTACGCAATCTATCAGTCAACGCGAATACGACAACGCGTTTTCGGATAATGCGATTGCGGTAGCTAATTTGCAACAAGCGCAAGCGAGTGTGCGTGAAGCTGAGCTGAATTTATCATATACCACTGTCACGGCTCCAGTGAGTGGCGTATCAGGTCGCTTTCAGTTTTCTGAAGGTGCGTTGGTTGCTGCTAACACTAGCTTGCTAACCACTGTTGTTCAGCTTTCACCAATATGGGTGAGATTTAGTTTGTCTGATAATGAAGTTAAGCAACTTGGTGGGAACTTGAGTGAACACAGTGTCAAAGAGGTCATTTTGACTTTGCCTGATGGTAGCGAGTATGCGCAAAAGGGTAAATTGAACTTTGCCAGTAGCCAGATTGACGCCAGTTTGGGTACGCAACAATTTAGAGCAACATTTCTGAATGATGATAAAAAATTACTCCCAGGACAGTTTGTACGTGCACGTGTGGTGACAGGTTCAAAAGATGGCGTGTTTTTGGTGCCACAAGCTGCTGTAATGACTTCAGATCAAGGTAAGTTTGTCTTTGTCGTGAATGAAAATAATGAAATTGCACCACGCCCAGTGGTTGTTGGGTCATGGTTGGGTAAAGATTGGATTGTACTTAGCGGTTTGCAAGCAGGCGAAAAAGTGGCTGTTGATAATCTGATTAAATTACGCCCAGGTGCAAAAGTTGCCCCACATCCTTTAGGTGAGGCACCTGTCATGCCATCACCCTCTGCGCAATCAGCCAAAGCAAAACAAGTATAAGCGAGAATGTAATGTCAAAATTTTTTATTACAAGGCCAATTTTTGCTTCAGTGCTGTCCATTATTATTATATTGGCAGGCTTGGCGGCAGCGTTGAAGTTGCCCATTGCGCAATATCCACAAATTGCACCACCAACTGTACAAATTACAGCGACATATCCAGGGGCGAGTGCTGAAACTTTATCAAAAACCGTAGCTGCACCGATTGAGGAGCAACTCAGTGGTATAGAGGGGTTGTTGTACTTTAACTCCAGTGCGGACTCCAGTGGCACGTTGACGATTACCGCAACTTTTGAAGTTGGCACTAATGCTGATCAGGCAACTTTCAACGTGAAAAATCGCGTGGATACCGCATTACCGCGCTTGCCAGATGATGTGAGACGTACTGGTTTGATCGTTAACAAAGTTTCCAATGATATTTTGTTGGTAGTTATGTTGACGGATAAACAACAAAAATATGGAACTCTATTTTTAAGCAATTATGGCACGCTCAACGTACTAGATGAAATCAAGCGTGTAAAAGGCGTTGGTGATGCAGGTATTTTTGGCGCGCAAGATTACTCAATGCGGGTTTGGTTGCGTCCTGATCGTATGGCGCAACTGGGCGTCACCACCTCTGATGTAGTCGCAGCACTTAATAGTCAGAATGCGCAATACGCAGCTGGTAAGATAGGTCAAGATCCAGCACCTGAGAGTCAGCAGTTGGTGTACACCGTCACCGCCAAGGGACGGTTGGTTGATCCGGAGCAGTTTGGCAATATTATTATGCGTGCCGATGGCGCAAAAGGTGTGCTGTACCTTAAAGACGTTGCACGTATTGAGTTGGCTTCACAAAGCTACAATATCAGCACAACGTTAGATGGTCTTCCTGGTATTGCCGTGCGTATTAACTTACAAACTGGTGCAAATGCTTTGGATACCGCTAACGGTGTCAAGCAGAAGATGGAAGAGCTGAAAAAACGCTTTCCTGCTGGCATTGATTATGAAATTCCGTATGACACCAGTGATTTTGTAAAATCTTCAATTTTTGAAGTTGTAAAAACGCTTGGTGAGGCATTGGTGCTTGTGGTGCTAGTGGTGTTTGTGTTCCTGCAAAGCTGGAGAGCAACTTTAATTCCATTGATTGCAGTGCCAATTTCTCTGATCGGTACTTTTGCAGGTCTATGGATATTTGGTTTTTCAATCAACACCCTTACTTTGTTTGCCATGGTATTGGCGATTGGTATTGTGGTCGATGATGCGATTGTGGTGCTTGAAAACGTTGAGCGGTTGATGACTGATGAGAAGTTATCGCCTTTTAATGCTGCAATTAAGTCTATGGAGCAAGTGTCTGCCGCGGTTATTGCAATTGTCATGGTGTTATGTGCGGTGTTTGTACCAGTTGCCTTCCTCGGCGGTATTGCTGGAGAAATGTATAAACAGTTCGCTGTTACCGTTGCCATTGCTGTGGTTATTTCAGGTGTAGTGGCGTTAACATTAACGCCAGCATTGTGTGCGATTTTACTAAAATCGTCGCACGGTGAATCTACATTCTTTAAGCCATTTAACCGTATGTTTGAGCGATTAACGCGATTTTATAGCCGTATCGTCAATCTGACGCTACACCATCGAATCATTGGTGGGGCATTGTTTGTAGGTGTCTTGGCATTGGTATTTGTTTTATTGAAGGCAGTACCAGGTGGGTTTGTTCCACCAGAGGATCAAGGCTATGTCGTGACGGCAGTTATTATGCCTGATGGTGCTACCCTAAGTCGCACTAGTAAAACCACTGAAAATGTAAGGGCTGCCATTGCCAAAGATCCAGCAGTTGCACATGAGTTTGCGATTAATGGTTTTGATTTAATTGGTGGTGGTAATAAAACGAGTGCGGGTACTATGTTTGTCCGAATGACAGACTGGGATAAGCGTACTGCCACTGCCGATGATATAGTGAAAAAGCTATTTGGCCTTGGGATGATGCAGTCAGATGGTTTGGCCATTGCGTTTAATCCGCCAGCGATTCGTGGTCTAGGTAGTGCAGGGGGCTTTGAGGTTTACGTGCAAAGTCGTACAGACTCTGATCCTTTACATTTAGCAGCTGTGGTCAACAATTTTGTAGAGGCTTTACAAAAGGAAGCTAAGTTAGATCCTGCGAAGACTCGTACCTTTTTCCGACCAACAGTTCCTCAATTGTTGATTGAAGTGGATGAGGCTAAAGCAATTTCACAAGGCGTACCGATTGCTGAAATTTATGCCACATTGCAAAGCACCATGGGTTCATTGTACGTGAATGATTTCAACAAATCAGGCCGTACTTACCGCGTGCAATTACAGGCAGAGCCTCAATATCGTATGAATCCTGAAGATTTAGGTAAAGTCTATGTACGATCAAGCTTGGGGCAAATGGTACCTCTGTCAGCATTAAGTACCGTAAAAACGGTTATCGGTGCTGAACAGCTTGAACGTTATAACGGACTGTTATCTGCAAAAGTACTAGGTGAAGCTGCGCAGGGTGAGAGTTCTGGCGACGCTATTAAGACGGTAGAAAAAGTTGCTGCAGAAAACTTACCAGAAGGTTATCAGATTGCTTGGACAGGGCAAGCTTACCAAGAAAAACGCACTGGTTCAGCCGCTATATTTGCTTTCGGCTTTGCGATTATTATGGTGTTCTTGATTCTGGCTGCACAATTTGAGACTTGGGCTCTACCACTTGCTGTGATTATGGCGGTGCCTTTTGCTATCGCTGGGGCGTTAATTGCGGTAACAATACGTGGTATGCCTAATGATATTTACTTCCAAATCGGTATGATTACCTTGGTCGGCTTGGCTGCAAAAAATGCCATTTTGATTGTAGAGTTTGCTAGTCAAATGATGGATGAAGGAATGGGAGTGATGGAGTCAGCTTTAGCCGCTGCTAAACTACGTTTCCGCCCAATTGTGATGACGTCTATGGCATTTGTGTTAGGCATTGTCCCATTGGTGGTCGCATCGGGCGCTGGTGCTGCGGCAAGGCGCTCAATGGGTACTGGTGTATTCGGCGGCATGCTGTTGGCGACTTTTGTCGCAACTATTTTTATTCCATTATTCTTTACGTGGCTTACACGTAAACACGTGAGACATTCGCATGAGATTGCGGCTCACAAAACAGGTAAGGAATCTGCATAATGTTTTCATTAAATAAGTTATCGATAGCTGTGGCATTAGTATTACTTTCTGGCTGCCAGTTATTAGGGCCAGACTATCAAAAACCAGCAAGTATATTGCCGAGCCAGTATGATGAAGCTAGCAATGTATCAAACCTAACAGTGCCAGCAGATTGGTGGACGCTTTATCAAGATGCTGAGCTGAATGATTTGATGTCAAAAGCATTAAAAAATAATAAAGACTTGAAAGTGGCTGCCGCACGCATAGAAGAGGCTGATGCCTACTTGCAAGAGGTGGGCGCGGCTTTATTTCCGCAGGTAAATTTAGATGCAGGTGGTAATAGGTCTCGCATCTCAGAAACAACGGCAACGCGCTATCCTGCTGGAACCCCTTTTGAGAGAAATAATTACAACGCAAAACTAAGTACGTCGTTTGAGTTAGATTTCTGGGGTAAATTGCGTCGCGCTAAAGAGTCTGCGCGCGCGCAGGCATTGGCAACAAGATATGCTGGCGATACGATAGGTTTATCACTGACAGGTTTGGTTGCAAGCAACTACTTGTTGCTACGTAGTTTAGATGCGCAAATCAATGTTTCTAATGATAGTTTGCATAACCGTGATGAGAGTTTAGCGCTTACGCAAAGGCGTTTAGCTGGCGGAGCTTCGTCAGCGCTGGATGTTGCTCAGGCAGAGGTGGCAAGCTCAAACTTAAAAGCACAAATTGTTGATTTAGTCAGACAGCGTGCACTAGTACAGCATCAGTTGGCGGTGTTAACAGGGGATTTATCATTAAAAGTGGCGGTTGGTGATTTAACCAATATGCCCACGCCACCTGTGCCACCAGCGGGTCTGCCATCTAGCTTGTTAGAAGCTAGACCAGACGTACGCCAAGCTGAGCAAAGTCTGATTGCAGCAAATGCTAAAATCGGTGTAGCAAAGGCGGCGTTATACCCTTCAATTTCGTTAACTGCGAGTTTGGGAGGTGAAAGTGCTGAGTTGGGTGATGTTTTGAAATCTGCTTCTCGTATTTGGGGGGCTGGTTTGAGCTTAAATTTACCTATTTTTGATGCGGGTCGTTTGAACTCAAGAGTAGATCAAGCCGCAGCACAGCAAAAGCAAATGCTATTTAGTTATGAGAATTCGGTGCAAACGGCTTTCCGTGAGGTAGATGATGCTCTGGTATCGGTGAAGCAAAATACTGAGCGTGAAGCGGCTTTAGATCAAAGTCGACAATCGGCCCAACGTGCTTTGCAAATTTCTGAAAATCGATATAAAGCTGGATACTCTGCTTATTTAGATGTGTTGGATTCACAGCGTGTATATAACGATGCAGCCTTAAATTACATACAAAGCCGCCAAGCACGATTAGTCTCAAGTGTGGATTTGTTTAAAGCGTTAGGCGGTGGCTGGGTGGCTAAAGAGAAATCGATGTCTCAGGCTGCGGCAACACCGTAATGTAATTAATGCGTTTAATTATTTTTGTTGATTTGTCCAATTTTAAGCGACAACACAACAGCAGATAAAAGGAACGTAATCGCATTGGCCACAATGACAGGTAGGCTGTTAATCACTAAACCGTATATCAGCCAACCTGCAACACCCAAGGTGAACATGCTATACATGGGCAAAGAGATTCCTGATAAGTCACGTGTTTTCCATGACTTGTAGGCCTGTGGCACAAAAGCTGTCGTTGTGAAAAAAGCAGAAGCGTACCCAATAATATCGTTTATTTCTAATAGCATAAAAAGCATATCGGCAATGAGTGGACGTGAATTAAAGCATATGGCTTTGTTTTAGGTCAAACTTTGGTGTCTCGAGTTTAAAATTCAAAAATGACTTCAAATTGAAAAAGAAACTCGGTTAACATGTTAAAATTGAAAATTATTTTTTAGTAATTAACTTCATGACTGTTCGTACACGTTTTGCTCCTAGCCCCACGGGCTTTCTCCATATTGGCGGTGCGCGCACTGCTTTGTTCTCCTGGGCTTATGCGCGTAAACACGCTGGTCAATTTATCTTACGTATTGAAGATACTGATGTTGCTCGCTCAACCCCAGAAGCGGTACAAGCTATCTTAGATGGTATGGCGTGGTTAGGTTTGGATTGGGACGAAGGTCCTTTTTACCAAATGCAGCGTATGGATAGGTACAAAGAAGTTATTCAAAAAATGTTAGATGAAGGTAAGGCTTATTACTGTTACTCGAGTAAAGAAGAGTTAGAGGCCTTACGTGAATATCAAATGGCGAATCAACTTAAGCCCCGCTATGATGGTCGATGGAGACCTGAAGAGGGCAAGGCATTACCTGCGCCACCAGTGGATGTGCAACCTGTTATTCGTTTCAAAAATCCACAAACAGGGGTGGTTTCTTGGGATGATTTGGTTAAAGGCACCATCACCATTTCTAATGAAGAGTTAGACGATTTGATTATTGCACGTGCTGATGGCACCCCCACCTATAACTTCTGCGTAGTGGTCGATGACTGGGAAATGGGCATTACTCAAGTGATTCGTGGGGATGATCACGTCAATAACACGCCCCGCCAAATCAACATGCTCATGGCACTAGGAGCAGCTATCCCGCAATATGCGCATTTATCTATGATTCTGGGAGATGATGGTCAAAAGTTATCTAAACGTCATGGCGCCGTAAGTGTGATGCAATATGACGATGATGGCTATTTGCCACAGGCTGTACTTAACTACTTGGCCAGACTAGGTTGGTCTCATGGTGACGATGAAATTTTTGATATGGCACAATTCTGTCAGTGGTTCGATTTAGATCACATTACGCCATCGGCCGCACAGTTTAATACTGAGAAATTGAACTGGTTAAATGCGCACTACATTAAGCAATTAAATGGCACAGACTTGGTGCAAGATATTGAAAAGCGCTTAGCTTTACAACAGGTTAAAGTGGCAGAGCAGCCAGTGTTAGCAAAAGCAATTGATCTGTATAAAGAGCGCGCCAATACATTAAATGAGCTAGCAAATAGTATTGCCTATTTTTATCAGTTGCCTGAAACAGATGCTGCCGCACTTGAAAAACATATTACCCCAGATATTTTGCCAGTGATGCAGGCATTAAGTGTACGATTGTCAGAAATAAATTGGACTGCTGAACAGATTCATCATGAAATTGAAACATGCGTCAAACAGAATGGTTTCAAATTTCCAAAAGTGGCGATGCCTCTGAGAGTGATGCTGACAGGCGGTGCTCAATCACCGAGTATTGATGCGGTAATGGCAATTTTAGGACAACAAGAGACAATTAGTCGTATTCGGCGCTTTATAAATTAATAAGTTACGTTTAAACTAAAATTAATGCGAACAAATATAGATATTTATGGTCTACTTTTGGAAATGCGGTTTATTTTATCCAGGCACAAAGTAGTACGGCGTCGTGTTGCATGATTTATGCTTTAATTTTTGCGGATTAGGCTAATCGCGCATTATAATTTTGTAGTTTGTTTAAAGTAACTGTGTTGATTGAGTGTGTTAAGCAGTAGTTAAAAGTAAGTTTGATTGCCTAAGCCACGCAAGTACCTATAATTAAGAAAAGGAATAAACAATGAACGCAAAAGGGCAGTTGTTACAAGACCCATTTTTGAATGCTTTGCGTAAAGAGCATGTACCAGTATCCATTTATTTGGTGAATGGGATTAAGTTGCAAGGTCAAGTTGACTCGTTTGATCAGTATGTAATTTTATTAAAAAATACGGTAACCCAAATGGTTTACAAGCATGCAATTTCTACCATTGTTCCGGGTCGTGCTGTGAATATTCCACATTCTCAGCCATCATCAGAAGAGTAATTTGTTTCGTAAATTCAGTTTATTTTGTATTTCGTAATATTATTTCTTAATGATAGATAGACCCATAGGCGGCGATGCCGCTGTCCTTGTTAGTGTTGATTTTGGCGAGTTTGATTATCAGGAAAGCCTGCAAGAGCTAACACAATTAGCCATCAGTGCGGGGTTGTCTGTACGTGCAACTATAGAAGGTAAGCGACTCAAGCCAGATGCTAAGTACTTTATAGGTAGTGGTAAAGCTGAAGAACTGTCTGCTACCATTAAGGCTACGGAATCAAAAGTGGCTGTATTTAATCATGATCTAAGTCCTTCGCAACAACGCAATCTTGAACGTCTTTTGGAATGTAGAGTCGCTGACCGTACAGGTTTGATTCTAGATATTTTTGCTCAGCGTGCGCAAAGCCACGAAGGTAAATTGCAGGTTGAGTTAGCACAGTTGGAGCATTTATCCACCCGTCTTGTTCGCGGTTGGACACACTTGGAGCGCCAAAAAGGTGGTATTGGTGTTCGTGGCGGCCCTGGCGAAACGCAGTTGGAGTTGGACCGCCGTATGCTACGTGTGCGTGTCAAACAGCTACGAGAAAAACTCGACAAGCTCAAACAGCAGCGTGGCATGCAACGACGTTCACGTAAACGGTCAAAAGTGTTGTCAGTCTCACTCGTTGGCTATACCAATGCCGGAAAATCCACTCTTTTTAATCGAATGACACAGTCTGGGGTTTTTGCAGCAGATCAGCTGTTTGCAACGCTAGATACTACCTCGCGAAAATTATTTATTCCCGAAGCTGGCGCGATTGTCATGTCTGATACCGTAGGGTTTATCAAACATCTACCACATGCTTTAGTCGAGGCATTTGGTGCTACCTTAGAGGAAGCGGCTCAGGCGGATATACTGCTGCATATCGTTGATACAGCTAGTAGTAACCGAGAAGAACAAATTGCACAAGTGAATAAAGTGCTGGATGAAATTGGTGCACAACAAGTGCATCAAGTGTTGGTGCTTAATCAAATTGATCGTGTTGGGCTTGATGCAGGGCTTGAACGTGATGAATATGGTAGAATTAGCAAAGTACGTATTTCAGCTAAGACAGGTGAGGGGATTGAATTGGTGCGTCAGGTTTTAATTGAGCACCAACAGCGTGTGAATGCCTATTTAACTTCGGAAGAAGCTTATCTATCGTAACTCACCGCCAATATTAATAAATACTTTGGAGTAAAGCATGGCAAATGATCCTGGCTGGGGCAATCGTAACAATGGTGGCCCGCCTGATTTGGACGAAGCATTGCGTCAGTTCAGTCGCAAGTTAAACAACTTTTTTGGTAAAAGTGGTAATGGTGGTGGCTCTTCACCAGAGGCTGATTTTAAGAGTATTCCGATTTTGCCCGTGATTGGCTTGATTGTTGTCATCTGGGTTTCCACAGGCTTCTACATCGTTGACCAAGGTTCGCGTGGCGTGGTGTTACGTTTTGGTAAGCATGTTGAAACAACAAAAGAAGGTCCACATTGGCATATGCCATATCCCATTGAGGGTGTGAGCATCGTCAATATGGAGCAAGTGCGCACCATTGAGGTTGGCTATCGTTCCGCCGAAGGTGGGGCTGGTCGTAGCAAACAGCTGCAAGAGTCACTTATGTTGACTGATGATGAAAACATCATTGACTTGCAATTTGCGGTGCAATACAACCTAAAGAGTGTTGAGGATGCCTCTTTTAACAATCGTTCGCCTGAAGAGTCTGTCAGAAGTATTGCTGAAACGGCGATTAGAGAAGTGGTCGGTAAAAGCAAGATGGATTTTGCTTTGTATGAGGGTCGTGAGGAAATTGCCGTACGTACTAAAAAGCTCATGCAAGATACGCTTGATCGCTATTCATCTGGTATTAATATCGTCAATATTACCATGCAAAATGCCCAGCCACCTGAGCAAGTGCAATCGGCATTTGATGATGCTGTAAAAGCTAGCCAAGACTTAGAGCGTCAAAAAAATGAGGGTCAGGCATATGCCAACGATGTAATCCCTAAAGCACGTGGTACCGCTTCACGCTTATTAGAAGAAGCTGCAGGTTACAAATTGCGTGTCGAAAATGAGGCAAAAGGTAACGCCAGCCGATTTGAGCAAGTGCTTGCGCAATATCAACGTGCCCCAGAGGTAACTCGCCAGCGCTTATACATTGATGCACAAGAGCAAATTTTATCTAGCGTTAGCAAGGTCGTGGTAGATCAAAAAAACGGCAACAGCATGTTATATCTGCCTTTGGATAAATTATTGTCGGCTAGTGCTAATAACGCTTCAGCGCCAGCGACATCTTCAGCACCATTAGCAACTATGCCAGCAAACTCATCAAATACCGCGGAAATTTCTGCAGATAGTCAACGTTCGCGAGATGCTTTCCGTAGTCGTGATCGTGAAAGTAGATAGGGTTTAATATGAAAAATATCGCATCAGTATTAATTGGCTTGATGATGGTTTTGTTGTTGATCAGCCTGTCTGCATTTACCGTGGACCAACGCGAATATGCATTGGTATTCCGCTTAGGCGAAATCGTATCTGTCAAAAAAGAGCCAGGCTTGTATTTTAAAGTACCGTTGTTAGATAACGTAAGGTACTTTGATAATCGTATTTTGACGCTTAATTGGGAAGAGCCTGATCGCTTTTTGACTAGCGAAAAGAAAAACGTTCTGGTTGATTCGTTTGTAAAGTGGCGCATTGTTGACCCAGCTAAATATTATGTTTCAGTTAAGGGTGACGAGATTGCGGCAGAGCGCCGTTTGTCGCAAACCGTTAATGCTGGCCTTAGAGACGAGTTTGGTAAACGTACTATTCATGATGTGGTTTCGGGTGAGCGTAGCCAAATTATGGAAATTTTACGCCAAAGTGCTGATAGAGAATCCCGTCAAATGGGTATTCAAGTGTTAGATGTACGCTTGAAACGTGTTGACTTGCCGCAAGAGGTGAGTGAGTCTGTGTATCAGCGTATGGAAGCTGAGCGAAAACGTGTCGCCAATGAGTTGCGTTCACAAGGTGCTGGCGCGGCTGAGAAAATACGTGCAGATGCGGATAGGCAACGTGAGGTAATTATTGCTGAAGCCTTCCGTGAAGCGCAAAATACCAAGGGTGAAGGTGACGCAAAAGCCTCTGAAATATATGCAAATGCTTACGGTAAGAATCCTGAATTCTATGCGTTTTATCGTAGCTTAGAGGCCTACCGCAATAGCTTTAAGAGTAAGAGTGATGTATTGGTGTTAGAGCCAAGCTCGGACTTTTTTAAGTATATGCGTAGCTCTGGCAGTGCCAAACACTAGGCTTGCGTTGGAATAGGGTATGTATCATGCCCTAGTAACCGCCATTGGCCTGATGCTAGTATTTGAAGGTATACTACCATTAATTGCTCCTCAGGCTTGGCGGCAAACCTTTGAGCGGCTACTGAAGTTGAACGATGGTCAGTTGCGCTTTATTGGCATGATATCTATGCTCATTGGGTTGCTCATAATAACAATAATTTAAAATATCTAGTCGATTCAAATCTTATGCGAAATTGGTTACTCCCTGAATACATTGAAGATGTGTTGCCAGCTGATGCTGCGCGCGTAGAACAGCTACGTCGTAGTATGCTGGATCTGTTTGCAGTACACGGCTATCAGTATGTAATTCCCCCCATGCTGGAGTACTTAGAGTCATTGATTACTGGGGTTGGGCATGATTTAGATCTGGCTACTTTTAAAGTTGTCGATCAGCTAACAGGCCGCTTAATGGGGGTGCGTGCAGATACTACGCCACAAGCTGCTAGAATTGATGCGCATATGTTAAATAATCAAGGAGTTACAAGACTTTGTTACGCTGGTAGTGTGTTGCGTACTAGCCCTGATGGATTAGCGCGTACTCGTGAACCGTTGCAGATTGGTGCGGAGCTATTTGGTTATGCAGGTGTAGAAGGCGATATTGAAATTCATCGCCTCATGATCAAAGCGTTACAAACTGCTGGTATCGGGGCTTTGCATGTGGATTTTAGTCATGTAGATATATTTGGCGCATTGGTGCGTCAGAGTCAAATGGCAAAACCTTTAGAGCAAGCGCTTTACGCTGCATTACAAAGTAAAGATCAAACAGAAGTGCGTGCATTATCGTCTTCTTTAGACAAAACACTCGGTGATGCATTATGTGCGCTGACTGAGTTAAATGGTGATGTAACCATATTGGATGAAGCCGCAAAACGTTTACCAGCGAACCCTGCCATTACAAAAGCGTTACAAGACTTACGTACGGTGGGTGCGCAGCTGGCAGATTTGGATGTGGACGTTTGTTTTGATTTGGCTGAGTTGCGTGGGCTTGATTACCACAGTGGTATTATATTTGCTGCTTACGCACAAGGTTATGCTGGGCCCTTGGCTTTAGGTGGTCGTTACGATGAAGTGGGTATTGCCTTTGGTCGCCCTCGTCCAGCTACGGGTTTCAGTCTGGATTTACGTGCTTTATTGACAGCTTTACCCGCGAACACATTAGATAAGGCTATTTTCGCACCATATGACTTAGACCCAGCATTAACCAAAAAAATTGAGGCATTGCGCA
This sequence comes from Methylophilaceae bacterium, assembly GCA_036504995.1. Lineage (GTDB taxonomy): Bacteria > Pseudomonadota > Gammaproteobacteria > Burkholderiales > Methylophilaceae > DASXUG01. Next base: position 212,739 of record DASXUG010000008.1, read on the forward strand.
CTGAAGGGCAAGTGGTGGTTCAAGAGCTGCCTGGTCAAGAAGCGTATCGAACAGAATTGAATTGTGATCGTAAATTAGTAAAACAAGAGATGGTTTGGCAGGTGGTTGCTACCTCAGAGTTCAGCCACTAAAAAGTAATTATTTAAAATATATAGAGCAAAGTTATGACTAAGAATGTTGTAGTGATTGGTACCCAGTGGGGCGATGAAGGTAAGGGTAAAATTGTTGACTGGTTAACTGATCATGCCCAAGGCGTGGTTCGCTTTCAAGGTGGACATAATGCTGGTCACACTTTAGTGATTGGGCAGGGCGATGCGCAACGCGAATACAAACTTAACCTTGTACCATCAGGGATAGTGCGAGAAGGCATTAAATGCTACATCGGTAATGGCGTGGTGTTAGATGCAGGTCATTTACTGGATGAAATTACAGGTTTAGAAGCGGTGGGTGTGGAGGTGCGTAGTCGCCTAAGAGTCAGCCCAGGCTGTCCATTAATTATGGGCTATCACGTTAAGTTAGATAAGGCTCGCGAAGCCGCTCGTGGCGTAAAAATTGGCACAACAGGTAAGGGTATTGGACCAACATACGAGGATAAAGTGGCGAGACGTGCTTTACGCGTTTATGATTTATTTCATCCAGCAATGTTCGCTGAAAAGTTACGTGAAGTCATGGATTACCATAACTTTGTACTAACTAAATATTTAGGAACAGATGCGGTAGATTATCAGTCAGAACTTGATACGGCGATGAGTCGAGTGGAGTTAATTCGTCCTTTAGTCGCTGATGTCTCAGCAGCAATTTACGAAGCCAATAAAGCGGGCGATCGACTTTTATTTGAAGGTGCGCAAGGTACGTTGCTGGATGTTGATCATGGTACTTATCCATTTGTTACCTCTTCAAATTGCGTGGCAGGTCAGGCCTCAGCGGGTACTGGTGTAGGCCCCGATATGTTGCATTATGTATTAGGTATTACTAAAGCCTACTGTACACGCGTGGGTGGTGGGCCTTTCCCTAGCGAGTTGGATATTGAAACTTGTGACAGCCCAGGTTTCCAAATGTCGGACAAAGGTCGTGAAATCGGTACCGTGACCAAACGCAAACGTCGCTGTGGCTGGTTTGATGCGGCTGCGCTACGTCGATCAGCTAGAATCAATGGCCTAACAGGTTTGTGTATTACCAAACTAGATGTGTTAGATGGCATCCCTGAATTGGAAATTTGTACGGGTTATAACTTAGACGGCAAAAAAATTGATTTACTACCAGTGGGTGCTGATGATTTGGCGCGCTGTGAGCCAATTTATGAAACGATGCCAGGCTGGAATGAAAATACGTTTGGCATCAATCAGTGGGATGATTTGCCACTCAATGCACGTAACTACTTAAAACGTTTAGAAGCGCTTTGTGGAGTGCCTGTGGCAATTGTGTCAACTGGCCCAGAGCGCGATCAAACGATTGTTCTTCATCACCCGTTTGCTGAGTAATTGTAATTAATGAAACCAATTAACGAGCAAAGGCTTGCATGGGCAATTACAGGCTCAGGTCATTATTTACGTGAGTGTATTGATCTCATTAACCAGCTGGAAAATGTCGATTTATTCTTAACTAAAGCCGCTGATGAAATTCTTAAGCAATATGGCTATAAGCATAATGTTGGGCGAGTTTTTTTAGATAAAACGGCTAGCAGCGTACCTGTAGAGTTTTTTTATTATGGGACTTACCACACGGTGGTAATTGCCCCAGCCACATCCAACACTGTCGCTAAAATGGTGTGCGGAATTTCAGATACTTTAGTCACTAATGTTTACGCACAAGCTGGTAAATGTCGTGTGCCAAGCATTGTGTTTGCTTGTGATACCGAGCCTGAAATTGAGTCTGAAGCACCACACGAGAACATGGTAAAGGTTTATCCTCGCCGTATTGATTTAGAAAATATGCAAAAGCTAAAAACTTTTGAGGAAACCATTGTTGCTGGGGATATGCAGCAATTAAATGCAGCAATACAAACGAGGCTGTCATGTCTGAGAGCCTCCTCTTCTTAACAGGCAAACTCGCTGAAAAAAGCTTGGATAAGGTGTTATCGAGCATTCAAGCGAGTGATATGAAAAAGCCCAACCCTAATAGACCAGATTTTAAATATCGCATTGCTCAAATTGGTGTTTCGGTTGCAGCTTTGATGACACCAGAATTAATCCTGCGTCGCTTACCAAGCGCAGGCGACGCAGACCGTGTGATTTTGCCTGGCCTATGCCGTGGCGATTTGCGTATTCTTGAAGACAAATATGGTATACCAGTAGAGCGTGGGCCTGATGATTTAAAGGATTTACCTCAGTTTTTTGGCCGAGGCGGCACAGCACCAGATATTTCAAAGTACAGCACTAAAATTTTTGCTGAAATTGTAGAGGCGCCTCAATTAAGTGTAGATGGCATACTTGCTCGCGCAGAATACTTTAAAGGGCAGGGGGCCGATGTTATCGATTTGGGCTGTTTACCCAATACGCCATTTCCGCACTTGGCAGAAGCCATCTCAGCACTTAAATCGCACGGTTTTTTAGTCAGTGTAGATTCGTTAAACACGGACGACCTATTGCTAGCAGGGAAATCGGGAGCTGATTACTTACTGAGTCTGACTGAAAAAACATTGTGGGTGGCAGATGAAGTGGACGCTACCCCTATTTTGATCCCTGCAAAATCTGGTAGTTTGCCGTCGCTGTATCGTGCGATTGACCAATGTATAGCAAAAAATAGAGCATTTATTGCAGACGCTATTTTAGATCCTATTCCCTTTGGTTTTACTGAGTCGGTGGTGCGTTACCAAAAATTACGCAAACGCTATCCTGACATTCAAATCATGATGGGAGTGGGTAATTTAACTGAACTCACAGATGCTGACACCACGGGCATCAACGCTATCTTGTTCGGCATCATTGCCGAGCTTAATATCAATGCAGTACTGGCGACATCCGTGAGCCCACATGCAGTGAATGCGGTTGCTGAAGCCGATATTGCCAGACGAGTAATGCATGCGGCGCACGAGGATAGACGTTTGCCTAGAGATTACAGTAATGGCTTATTGGGTCTGCATGACAGGCGGCCATTTCCCTATACCGCCGATGAAATTGCAGAGATCGCCGCTCAAATTAAAGACCCCAGTTTTCGTATTCAAATCAGCCGAGATGGCTTGCATATTTACAATCGAGACGGTCTATTTCAGGCCTTAGATCCCTTTGCGCTATATCCTCATTTAAAAGTGGATGATGATGCTTCTCATGCATTTTACTTGGGTGTGGAACTGGCACGTGCGCAAATTGCATGGCAACTCAATAAACGCTACAGCCAAGATGAAGAGTTAACTTGGGGCTGCAACACCATCACTAAAAATGCAGATGCAAGAGTCGCACATCGAGACGCATCGCTCAAAGAAAAACGTACAAAAAAGTCATCGACATGACAGAAATGATATACGAAACCATTGTTATTAGTACGGATGAGATGGGTAACCCTTATATTGCTCCATTTGGTGTGCGCGAACGTGATGGCTTGGTGTTGATTGCCCCTTTTAGGCCTTCTACAACTTTAGATAATTTACTTAATCAAAAAACAGCTACACTTAACCTCACTGACGATGTTCGTATATTCGCAGGCTCGCTCACTGGGCGAAGAGTTTGGCCTACGCAACCAGCAGATAAGATAAATGGCATTCGATTAGGAACTGCATTGGCGCATCGTGAGTTGGTTTTGGATAAGGTGAATAATGATGAGCAGCGTCCTGAGCTTTATTTTAAGGTGGTACACGAAGTAAATCATCAGCCGTTTCGTGGATTTAACCGTGCGCAAGCTGCCGTTATTGAGCTTTCAGTGCTAGTGAGCAGATTGCATATGCTACCCATTGAAAAAATCAAAACAGAAATGGCCTATCTAGAAATCGCTATCAATAAAACAGCTGGCGAACGAGAGTTAGAGGCGTGGACTTGGCTTGTAGAGCGTATTCAAAACTTTCAAGCCGAAATATCAGGAGAAAACCAAGCATAATGGAATCTGCTCGTGCAATACATTTAGATGCGAACCCATCTATGAACATTCAGAAAAGTGCGAATCAGGTGAAAGTTAAAATGCTCGCCAGCGTGTCTAATCTTGATGAGGCGGCTATGGCTCTGAGTACTGGTGTCGACATTATCGATCTTAAAGACCCTAATCAAGGCGCGCTTGGTGCCTTGGCTATGGATGAAATTGCGAAGATAGTGAAGTTGGTTAATGGCAGAAGTCCCGTCAGCGCAACTATTGGAGACTTGTCGATAATCGAGGATGTGACTAAAACTATTCAGTCCACCATAAAGACTGGCGTTGATATTATCAAGATCGGTTTTTTTGACAAAATGGATTACCAAGCTTTGGTGCAAGCCGTGAGCCTTTATAGCAAAGAACAAAAAATCATTGCTGTCTTGTTTGCCGATGGTTTACATGACTTTTCAGTATTACCTTTATTACGAAACGCTGGTTTTTATGGAGTGATGCTTGATACCGCGAATAAAAATGGGCAGCATTTGTTAAGTCACCTTAACTTGCATGCGCTAAAAATCTTTATTCTGCAGGCTAAGCAGCTGAAATTAGAGGTAGGTTTAGCTGGCGCACTGCGGGAATCTCAAGTGGCTGAGTTATCGGCATTGCAACCGAATTACTTAGGTTTTCGTAGCGCATTATGCGAAGAAAGTCAGCGAGAAAATAATTTAAATGCCTATAAAATTTCACACATTAAAAATATGTTGCAGAAATACAACAATCAAGCTAATAAAAGGCTTGGCAATGATTTATTTTGTAAATAACTGTTAAGTATTGTTGCTTACTGGTAATGGTTTGGGTATAGTTTTCCACAGGTTTCAATCAATATAAGGGTATTAAACAATGAAAAATAACGCGATCAAGCTAGCAGTAGCTGGTGTTTTAGCATTAACAGCATTCAGTGCGATGGCTGAGGGTGCGTATGATGGCTCTTGGTACGCGGTACCAGGTGTTAGCGCTATGGTTACAGATACAGACTTAAGTGCCAATACTATTGGCCCTGGTGTGTTTTTAAGATTAGGTAAAGAGTTAAGCGAGCATTGGGATGTGCAAGCTGGCGTTAGTTATGCTCAATCACATCAAGCGACTGGGATTCCAGGTGCAAGTGGTCGTTTTAAACAAACATTGTTAGGCGTTGATGCCTTATATATGTTTAGTCGTGATAAATTACGTCCATTTTTGCTAGCTGGTGTTGGTGCTGCGCAAAATAATATGGATTATAGTATTCCTAGTGTTAATACTGACATTGATACGACCTCATGGATGGCTAACGTTGGTTTAGGTGTTCAATACTTGTTTAGTGATAACTTAGGTTTGCAAGCAGATGTACGCCAAGTTTATAGTCGAATTTCTGGATCTACAGTAGGTACAGGGCTATTAAGTGGTCTTGGTGGTAGTGACAATACAGCAATCGGTAACACATTATTAAACTTAGGTGGTATCTACCGTTGGGGTGGTGCTAAGCCTGTGGTTGAAGAAACACCAGCGCCTGCTCCAGCACCAGCGCCTGTTGCAGCATTGGTTGAACCTACACCAGAGCCAGCACCAGCGCCAGTGCCTGCTCCAGAAGCATGTAAGCCAACATTTGAAACAGTGACTGTGTCAGCTGAGAAATTGTTTGGTTTTGATAAATCTGCATTAAAAGCTGAAGGTAAAGCAACTTTAGATGACGCTGCTGCGAAAATTATTGCTAACCCAGCGCTTGAGTTGGTAATGGTGACTGGTCATACTGATAGAATCGGTAGCGACAAGTACAACCAAAAACTATCTGAGCGCCGTGCTAATCAAGTTAAAGCTTACTTGGTATCAAAAGGTATAGCTGCTGAGCGTCTACACGCTGTTGGTAAAGGTGAGTCTGAGCCAGTGGTTGAGTGCAAAGGCGTTAAAGGTAAGAAATTGATTGAGTGCTTACAACCAAACCGCCGTGTTGTTTTAAGTGCTGAAAAACAAGTTGAAACTGATACTTGTAAATAAGTAATAAATTGTTGTAAATTGAAGCCCCGCAATGCGGGGCTTTTTTATATCTGAAATCTGAAGTTATTGGACTCTTTAGTGGAAAATCAAAATAACCAAGTCACCCAGCAACCCAAGATAGATGTGAGTTTGGCGATCGAGGCTCGCTGGGTTGCACCAGTGACTCAAAATACAAGACTACTTGAAAATACCTCAGTGATTTTAAAGCAGGGGGTAATTGTTGATATTTTGCCGACGGTTGAGGCAAGCAGCAAATATAACCCCCATACAACCATTAAGCTTGATGAGCATATTTTAATTCCTGGTTTAATCAACAAACATAGCCACGCAGCAATGAACTTAATGCGTGGTATTGCTGATGATCTCGCTTTGATGACTTGGTTAAATGAGCATATCTGGCCACTAGAGGCGCAAACACTATCAGAGCGCTTTGTTTATGACGGGGCTTTACTTGGCTGTGCGGAAATGCTCAAAGGTGGCATTACTTGTTTTAATGATATGTACTTTTTCCCAGAAGCCACAGCGCAAGCTGCTACAAAAGCTGGTATGCGCGCGCAAATCGGTTTGACTGTAATAGACTTTCCTTCACCCTATGCCAGTGATGCGGATGATTATCTGCTCAAAGGTTTAAATGCGCGAGATCAATGGCGTGGTAACTCTCTCATTTCTAGCTGTATTGCGCCGCACGCGCCTTACACCATTTCTAATCAAACTTTTGAGAAGGTGATGACCTACGCTGAACAGTTGGGTTTAGGTGTGCATACACATTTACATGAAACACAAGATGAAATAGTGCAGAGTAATCAGCAGTTTGGTGTCAGGCCTATTAAACGACTTGCCGATTTAGGCGTATTAGGGCCAAGCCTTGTCGCCGCGCACTGTGTGCACATGAATGATGAAGATATGCAACTGATGCAAGATTATAGTTGTCATATCGCCCACTGCCCAACTTCTAACTTAAAGTTGGCTAGCGGTATTGCGCCTGTTGCAAACATGTTGTCGCGCAACATTAATATTGGTTTAGGTACCGATGGGGCCGCTAGTAATAATCGCATAGATATGTTTGCAGAGATGCGTTTGGCTGCTTTGCTAAGTAAGGGTTCGAGTGGGGATGCTACTGCAGTACCTGCAGAGCAAGCGCTAGAAATGGCGACCATTAACGGGGCAAGGGCTTTGGGTCTGGATAGCCAAATAGGCTCGATTGAAATAGGTAAATTAGGTGACTTAACCGCGGTTAAGTTGACAGATATTGAGACTATGCCATGCTATGACCCAATATCTCATTTAGTGTACGCGGCTGGTCGTGAACATGTCACCCACGTTTGGGTACAAGGTGAGTTAAAATATCAAAGAACAGATGCGTATGATGGCGTTTTTGCCAATATTGAGCCTGCTGAACTGAAAGAGATTATCAATTTATGGCAACCCAAACTGAATCAATTCAAATGATTAACCAGCCTAATGTAGACCCAGCTGAGTTGCAGAAATTTGCATCTTTGGCGCATCGCTGGTGGGATATCAATAGCGAGTTTAAACCGCTACATGAAATCAACCCATTACGTCTTAATTTTATTGATGGCTTAGTGAGCTTGTCAGGTAAAAGCGTTTTAGATGTAGGATGTGGTGGCGGTATTTTATCAGAGTCCATGAGCCAAAAAGGCGCGCAGGTACTCGGTATTGATTTAGGTGAAAAAGCACTTAAAGTGGCTCAATTGCATGCTTTAGAAACAGGTGCGCAAGTTAAGTATCGTCTTGTAGAAGTAGAGGCCTTAGCGCGCGAAATGCCTGAGCAGTTTGATGTGGTGACTTGTATGGAAATGTTAGAGCACGTACCAAATCCTGCGGCAGTTATTCAGGCATGTTCAGCATTAGTAAAGCCAGGTGGAAAAGTATTTTTCTCTACCATTAATCGTAACTTAAAAGCTTATTTGTTAGCTGTATTGGGGGCAGAATATGTCTTGAATATGCTGCCAAAAGGCACGCATGAGTACGCAAAATTTATTAAATCATCAGAAATGGCTGCATGGGCAAGACAATCAGGGCTTACGGTAAATGGCTTTAAAGGAATGAGCTATCATCCGCTCACACAAACTTATTCATTAGGTGAAGATGTCAGTGTAAATTACATCATGCATACAAGTAAATAATGATGCATCAGTTAATATTGTTTGATTTAGATGGGACATTAGTCGATACCGCTCCAGATTTAGGCCATGCGCTCAATATGCAACTTGAACGACACGGCAAACCTACGCTTAGTATGGATATGATTAGACCCGTCGCATCTCACGGATCAAAAGGTCTGCTGGCGCTTGGCTTTGGCTTAACACCAGATCACGCTGATTTTGACAAAATGCGTATTGAATATTTATCACTCTATGATGAAGTGTTTACCAGATCGCCCGTATTGTTTGATGGTATGCAGGAAGTATTAAACAATATTGAGAGCAGAAACTTAAAGTGGGGAATTGTCACCAATAAGCCGCGCCGATTCACTGAGCCCTTAGTGAAAGCGATGGAGTTGTATGATAGGGCGGCCACAGTGATTTGTGGCGATGATGCAACTAAGCCTAAACCAAGCCCCGAGACATTGTTTATGGCCTGTGATCAAACCAAGGTAGCTATCTCCGATGCGATATATATTGGAGACGCGGAGCGAGACATACAAGCGGGACAGGCTGCGGGAATGAAAACCGTTGTAGCAATGTATGGCTACTTAGACACAAACGATCATCCTGAAAACTGGTCTGCAGATTATTTTGTACAGCAGCCGCTTGATATTCTAAAGTTAATATAGCTCCAGAATATCAAGCACGCTTATTCAAAGCATTTTATTTAAAAACTAAAATCTCACCCTTGCCGTCATTGGCTAAATCACCTGCAAAGCGTTGCACGCGATTTTGACTGATACTGGCAAACTTACTGGGTAATTTACCTAGTGCTTTAAACATCAAGCTCAAAAATGGTAACGTGTGTGTACCGCAATCTTGTAGTGTGGCATGCAGCTGAGGTGTTTTAGTGAGAATTATAGTGCCACGGCGCATACTAAAGCCTACATAATCGCCTACTGTTCCCAATACACCAATCGTACCAGCTAACATACGTGAGGCGCAGTAACTGCCAGCGTTGCCTTCAATCAAAATCATGCCGCGGCGCATTTGGTCTCCTACACGCTCACCAGCATTACCTGTGACTATGACAGTGCCGCCTTTCATACCTTTGCGATCACCAACTATAGCTGCACCTAGAAAATCGCCCACATTACCGTGAATATGCAATAAACCCTTTGCCATGCCGCTTGCGGCAAAGTCTGAGGCATTGCCATGTAAGGTAATTGTGCCATTTTTCATTTGAAAGGCTAGGTATGAACCCACATCGCCATAAATAGTAATGCTGCCCGATGTCATTGCTTTACCGATAAAATCGAGCTTTGTATGGCTATTTTTGAATACAATTTCATTCGCATCATCACCGCTAATGTCAAATAAGCTATCGACACGTAAAGTTTGCTTGCCGCTTTGCAGGGTTAATGCTGCAATATCCGCAGCATTTTTACCTGTTAATTGATCTGGTGTCAGCGGCGAACAGTCAACACGGTGTGCTGGTGTAGCTTTAAGTGTGAAAGTTAAGGCGCTCATGCTGCACCTCCTGCGAGTGTTGTGTCATTCATAATTTCACGTAAATGATATTGGAATTGTCCTAGCTTGCCGCCGTAATTACCTGCGGAAATACGTTTAATACCGTTCTCTGCGCCAAGGCTACACGCAGCCGCAATGCCAACGTGTGTAGCTTTGCGAATATCTGCATCGGTCAACCCATCAATTACAATTTCCATTACAGACTCAATATCGGGTGATAGTTGTGTATTGGTAATCCCTTTAAGGGTAGGGCAGAACGCGTCGTTAGTAGAGGCGAATAGCGCTTTATATTTTGAGCCAACCTTTGAACCCGAACGTACGACACCCCCAGGAAACGGCATAATAACATTCGGTACTTTTCTCATCGCTTCAATCGCAGCCTCACATGCGGCTAGGGCTTGCGGTTGTGACTCAGCCAGCACTAAGAAGTTACCGCCACCTACGCTTCGTGCCATACCTGTTTTTTCTTCGGTAATAAATTCACCATCCATTACTGGCACGCGCCAGTAGCGTTTACCGCCAAATTGTTTGGAGATTTGAAAACCATCGCCAAAGAAGCGTAGATTTTTACCTAAGTTAATTTTATCTGGGCTATCTAAACCTGAAAAAGCAGCAGCAGTAGGGCAGGTCAGAATGCATTGCCCCATGCGCAGCTCGAGTTGCTTCATCAGCACAGAACTGCTCATCGCAAACATCAGAATGGCCACTCCAGGGCGGCCATCTGGGGTTTCTTCTGGGCTGAGTTCACGCTCAATGCCTGCTTCTACACCGCAACCAATCACTGAGGTTGCAAACCCTGTCATGGCATTAGCCGCATGATAGGCCCATTTATGATTCTGTGCGGTGAGTATCACTCGCGTACCGCGCATATTAAATGCCTCGGCGAATGTATCGTCAATTTGTACGCCATTGATAATCATAGCGTAGCTCCAATGATGTTAATGGTAAGTCTCATTATGCTGTTTTCTCCCGACGGCCTTTACACTCTTGTACCACCACACCACCGCGACCGCCTTCGGCAATTTCATCAGCGCTGACTTTAAAGTTTTCCATATTCATCGTGTGATAGGTGTCAAAGTATTTCTTAATGTCTTTTTCAATACCACGGTCAAATTCAGGTTTAACCGTATGTGTTTTACCCCAAGTGACTTTCACCACTTGACCGTCTTTCACTACTAGCTCGCCGTCTTTAAACACGTAATCTGGTTTACTAAACATGGCTTCGCGGTCTGCATTGTCGGTGTAGACCGTAATATCAGCCCCTGCACCTGTACCCAAGTGGCCACGATCATGTAAGCCCACCAATTTTGCAGCCCCTGCACGCGTCATAATAGCGATTTCATACAAACTATATTCACGCTCAATTGAGTTAAGCGTACTCATGGCCTGTGCATCTAAGTTCAATTTGGCAAAAGTTTCATTACGGAAACTCTTATCCATCAATAGTTTAATAAGGTGAGGGTAACTGGTAAATGGAGCGCCATTTGGGTGATCTGTAGTAAGGAAAATGCGCCATGGATCGTCAGTCAGTAAGAAGATTTCTAAACCAATCGCCCATTGCAAGGCATTCACAAAGTTTTGATCTTTGTACTTAAACGGTACAACACCGCAGCCTGAATCACATTCAATATCCATAATCACAGATTTGCGTGGGCTACCAAATGCAGCGTTGGCCTGTTGGCGCATGGTGTCGCCAGAGCAGGTAACAGTTTGGCCAAAGAGAATTTGACCTACGTCTGCTGAAATGTTTTTGTGCTTGTTAATGGCTTCGGCAATTGCGGCTGCGCCAGATGAAAATTTGCGGTCCCCCTCAGTGCCATAGCTATGGAACTGAATATGGGTGAGATGCATGGGGAAGCCTTCTACGGCCCCCATAGTTTTGAGTGTCGTTTCCATATTACCAGGTACACCCAAGTTGTTGCCATGTACATGTAGTGGATGCGGCACGCCAAGCTCATGCACGGCACGCGATAGGGCTTTTAGCACATCACGAGGTGACACTTGGTAGTGGCTATTTTGTTCGTCTAGATCTAATGCACGCTGGTTAAACTTAAAGGCGTTGATACCCCCTGGGTTTACCACTTTAATGCCGATGGCTTGGCTAGCATGCATAATCCACGCAACGTAATCGTTAATCGCGTTTTGATCTTTCTTTGCGGTAAGCATACGCAAGAAAAAGTCATCACTACCCAGCATGGCGTAACCGCCTTTGTCGATAATCGGCGTATCACCCATTTCGAGATGTGATTGACGTGCATTTACAGGCGATAAAGCTGGCTCAAAACCAGCGGTATAACCCATTTCAGCATAGCGATAACCTGTGGTGAGTGTTGAAGGCACGGCGTGACCACAACCTGATCGGCATAAATCGCTGTGGACAGCAGGGTCAGCACGATGATCTTCAGGGAGCATTAAACGCGCGATATTTACCTTGCCGCCGCCAATGTGCGTGTGCATATCAATGGCGCCTGCCATTACAACTTTGCCACGCAAATCATATTCTTGGTTAATAGGTTCGCCGTGGTTAGGTGCGGCAACGATACGCCCATCGCGAATGTAAATATCTTTTACTTCGCCATTGATGTTATGGGCGGGGTCGTAAATTCTGCCACCAGTCAGTTTAATTAGACTCATAAGCTACTCTCGATTGCTGATAATACATCGCTCAAAGTTGGCAATGCGCGGTCACGTAATTTTTGTAGGGGGAGGGAAACAGAGCTATCACTGCGGAACTGTGTACCTTTACAGTCAATACCTGGCACAGCCACAGGAATAAATACCGCAGGCTCTTGATCAAATTTCATTTCTGGATGACCAATCACCACAGTTGGGGTGGTGCTTTTAGGGGCCGTGCGATCAGGGTTTAATGCGCTAATCCAAACCAGTGCATCGGTCTCTTGCTCTGCCAGCATGCGCTCAGTTGTGTATTGATAAGGCTCGTAATCTGGATAATTACGGTGATACGACATACGATATGGATAGCCACTAATCCAGCTACTGGTATTATATGCACTTACATCCCCCTCATTACCACCTAATGGTAAGCCAGCACAACGTGTGGTAGTGTTGACCTTCTCGATTAAGCCTGTGATATTTTGGATAGTGAGTTCTGCGTGAGCAAAGTCAAGTGCACTACTTGTCCATGCGACTACTGCATATTTGGCGGCTTTTAAACGCTCTGCTAATGCCGATAACTCACTCACGGAAATGCCTGCTACTTCTGTAACCACTATTTTTTTACCGAGCACTAGCGCACGTAAAACGGCTAACACTTCTGGGATATCTGCTGTGTCGCATGGCAATACAGTCGGAGCTTTTCCGCTTGGTGAAGTGCCAGCGCTGGTATCTAAATTCCGTCCGCCAAGATATACCACTTCACGTGCGCTGGTATCTTGGTCAAACATGGTTTCCTTATTCCACACATTACGCTCAAAAAAACGTGGGAAGTAACTCACAATGTCTGTGCCTATTACCAATAATAAATCAACACGGTTTTTAACTTCGGTAAGCGTGGTAACTTGCCAACCTGAATTTTGCATTACCATTAAATTACGCATCGAGCTTTTTGAATTCATGTGGTCAATCGTTGCGCCCGATGATTCAGCTAGATTCATCACTGCGCGCATTCCTTGCACATCCGCGCTTAAGCCAGTGATCAATGGACGCTGCGATTTTTTGATTAAGGCGCTTGCAGCATCAAGTGCAATTTTTAAATCTGTGGTTTTGCCCGCAACACGTGGTTGGCTGGCGCTGAATGGTCGTTCAAAAAAAGCCACACTCTTTGCGCAGCCATTTGCGGTTACTTTCAAAGCGCCTTCTGCATCTCGATGGATGCTAAGGTCGTCACATAGCAAACCGCAAGCAGTACAAGTGACTGCCTCTATGGTGCTTGATTGTGTAAAGTTGTTCATCCCAATACCTTCTAAAATATTTTTTATTTACTTAGGCTGCTCTTAAGTTACTAAATGTTTGATGCTTGGCGTTTGATTTTATGCATAGTTTACGCATAGATTTATCAGTTTAGTTAAAAATAATTATGAGCATTATGCAAACAAAGGTTTGTTTATGGTCCAATTCGTAAGATTGTCGCATATGAAAAATAAAATGCCTACGTTACAATGTGAAAATTGTGAATAGGATTGTGTTGGACGCCATCTATGTCAGGTAATTTTAGTCAGACGCTCAATGGCGATGGAGATGTTGCTAAGCAAGTTATAGTAGAAACGACTGCTCGCTTGCATATGGGTTTTTTTGACCTCAATGGTGACTTAGGGCGACGTTTTGGTAGTATTGGGCTGTCTTTGGATAAGCCATGTACTAAAATTTGTGCGACAATTAACGTGGGTGAACTAAGTGTGGTCGGCCCTGATGCAGAACGCGCAGAAAGGGTTGCACGAAAAATACTTAGTGCGCTTAATTTGCCTGCGCAATTGCAACTCAATGTTGTTGAAGCGATACCCGCGCATTCTGGGTTGGGTTCTGGTACGCAGATGGCGTTAGCGGTTGGGATGGCGATTAATGCACTATATGACTTACGCTTAACAGTAGAAGATATCGCAAAACTAACTTCACGTGGTGCTCGTTCAGGTATTGGATTAGGTACTTTTGCTACTGGCGGTGTAATTGTTGATGGTGGGCGTGGCCCCAATACGGTGATTCCTCCCGTCATTGCGCATTTGGACTTTCCTGAAGCATGGTGTGTATTGTTGATTTTTGATAATGCAAGTAAAGGGGTGCATGGTGCTGAGGAGATAGAGGCGTTTCGCACATTGCCTAAATTTCCTGAAGAATCCGCTGCTCGTTTGTGTCGGCATTTGTTAATGCAAGCATTGCCGTCATTGGCAGAACAAGACTTACAGGGGTTTGGCTTAGCAATTCAACAGTTACAAGAGATAACAGGTGATTATTTTTCGCCTGTGCAAGGTGGGCGTTATGCGAGTGCTAAGGTAAGCTCTGCACTCAATTGGCTTGAGACCCAAGGTGCGGTGTGCTACGGACAAAGCTCTTGGGGACCTACAGGTTTTGTGGTTTTTGCCGATGATAGTGAAGCTGCCCAGAATTTGAGCAATTTGAATAAAAAGTACTCTGCAGATTCTGGATTAACATTTTTGCTATGCAAAGGTCGTAATCAAGGTGGTATCGTAAGGGTTTTACCAATTTAATTAATATAACAAAAGGCAATTTTGCCAAAAAATCGCGAAGGATAAAAAGGATAATCATGGAAAAAGTATCGATTTTGCATCTTATTACAGCCGCTAAAAATGCCAGTCCATTCGATGTGAATATGGGATTTGATGCTGGTTTTGATAAAATTATGCCCTACACCGACGTACAGTTGTCAGAGGTATCAGCTTTAGTTCAAGATGCAATATTTTCACGTAGTCCTTCTGGGGTAAAGCGTGAACATATATTTATTGGTGGACGTGATATTGATGTAGCCATGGATATGCTAGGTACGGCACGTAAAGCCATGGTGCCACCCTTTGAAGTATCTGTATTTGCTGATCCGTCTGGCGCGTTTACAACGGCTGCGGGGATGATGGCTAAAGTTGAGCATCACCTTAAAAAGCAATTCGGTCTGGAGTTGGCTGGGCGTAAAGTATCGATATTTGGCGCAACTGGTCCTGTAGGTGGTTGCACGGCTGTTATTGCTGCCAAATATGGAGCTCAAGTTAGAATGGTAGCTCATCGCGCAATATCCGACGTTCAAGAAAAAGCGGACTCATACAAACAACGTTATGGTGTAGACCTTGAGTGCGTTGATGGTAGTACTGAAGCGCTTAAAAACGATATTATTCAAGATACCGAAATTGTTTTATGTTGTGCAGCGGCTGGCGTGCAAGTGATTAGTCATAAGCAAATCGAGACATCTAAACTCCTAAAAATTGTTGCTGACGTAAATGCTATTCCACCATTAGGTGCAGAAGGCGTGGACATGATGGCCGATGGCGTATTGATTCACGGCACTACAGCGTTTGGTATTGGAGCGCTATGTATCGGTAATGTTAAATATAATGCACAGCTCAACCTCTTGAAATTGATGCTGGAATCTAATGAAAAACATTATTTAGACTTTTTATCTGCATTTGAAATAGCGCGCAATAGTCTGTAATAATGTCTCAAGCAAAAAAGATTATCGTAGCAGCAGTTTCAGCTCGCCCGTTTGTCAAA
Source organism: Methylophilaceae bacterium (assembly GCA_036504995.1). Lineage (GTDB taxonomy): Bacteria > Pseudomonadota > Gammaproteobacteria > Burkholderiales > Methylophilaceae > DASXUG01. The sequence goes on from DASXUG010000008.1 coordinate 228,578, forward strand.
GCGGCTGCCCAAGCTGGCTATGAAGTCATTGCGATGGATGTGTTTTCTGATAAAGATACACAAAGCGCGGCAAAGCAGGCTTTTAAAATTACCTATGCAAATGGTGGTTTTGTGGCAGATGAGTTGGAGCGTATTTTAAGTCAACAGCATTTGGATGATGTTACAGGCTTTGTTTATGGTAGTGGTTTTGAAGCGCAACCAGATTTACTAGAACGTATCGAAGCTAGATTGCCTCTCTTGGGAAACAAGCCCGCTGTGGTGAGAGACTTAAAACGTCCAGCTCAATTTTTTAGCTTGCTTGATAGCTTGAATATCCAACATCCTGCCACTAGTTTTCAGGCACTTGATAATGCTGATGGGTGGCTTTCTAAACATGCTGGCGGTTCGGGCGGCACACATGTTGTGAATGCGCCAATGAATGTCGCGCCACCAGTCGGCTATTATTACCAACAGGCCGTGCAAGGTGAGCCTGTGTCTATCCTGTTCTTAGCACACGACAGTCAGGTGCATGTGATTGGCTTTAATGAACAGTGGGTAGCTTACTGCCCTGCGCAGCCATACCGATATGGTGGAATTGTCGGTCACGGGCAATTGCCTGAGGCCGTCAAAGCCAAATTGCTAGATGCTGCTCAAAAATTAACGCAAGCTGTAGGTCTGCGTGGATTAAATAGCTTAGATGCTGTTATGTACCAAGATGATATTTGGGTGCTGGAGATTAATCCACGATTAAGTTCTACATTCGACTTGTATCAATCTTTGTCATGTAATTTATTCGATTTGCATGTAAAAGCCTGTAGTAATCAGGCTTTAGGTAAAATTGCCGTGCCCACTTTATCTAAAGCAAGGCAAGTGATTTATGCAAATAATGCATTGGATATTCCAACACATTTAGATTGGCCCGTTTGGGTGGCAGATATTCCAGTTGCAAATAGCCATATTGCGGCTAACAATCCTGTATGTACCGTTTTGGCCGAAGCCGAAAATGCAGTTGAAGCACGGACTTTAGTCAATACAAGAAAAACACTAGTTGAAGCAATGATCCGAAACTTTAACAGCGCCATTGTGTAAAAACGGTGTATTAATAATTAGTAATATAAAAAATAAAAGGGGATGTAACCATGAGTGAAGCAAAACAATTAGATACTTCAAATTGGCCTAGCGTCAATCAACTGACCAATCCTTTAGTAGCCTATTTGGTGGCTAATGCAAAGAGTTTACGCCTTGGTGTAGAAAAATCTGCTAACGGTGCAACCATTATTGATGCGGGTATCAAGTCGCCAGGTGGTTTGGAAGCTGGGCGTTTAATTGCTGAAATCTGCATGGGTGGTTTGGGGCATGTGAACATTCAAACTTCTACCACATTCCCGCATTGGCCTTGGATGCTTTCTGTACATTCAAATAACCCAATTTTGTCCTGTTTGGGTAGCCAATATGCTGGCTGGAGCTTAGCGCATGAGAAGTTTTTCTCATTAGGATCAGGTCCGGGCCGTGCAATTGCTGCGCGTGAAGATTTATATAAAGAGCTTGGCTATAAAGATCAAGCGGATGCTGCTTGTTTGGTGCTGGAAAGTGATAAAGCACCACCCGTTGAAGTGATTGAGAAAGTATCGCGAGACACGGGTGTGGCTGTTGATAAGCTTACATTTATTTTGACACCCACACGTAGCTTGGCAGGTACGGTGCAAATCGTTGGCCGTGTGTTAGAGGTGGCAATGCATAAAATTCACACATTGCATTTCCCGCTAGATCATGTAGTGGATGGTATGGCCAGTGCACCGCTACCACCACCAGCCCCTGATTTCTTAATCGGTATGGGTCGCACCAATGATGCAATTTTATTTGGTGGGCACGCTCATCTATTCGTAAAAGGCACCGATGAAGCGGCTGAAAAACTTGCAAAAGAGCTGCCAAGTAGCGCGTCACGCGACTATGGTCGTCCTTTTGCTGAAGTGTTCAAAAGCGTCAACATGGACTTTTACAAAATTGATCCAATGTTGTTTAGCCCAGCTGCGGTTACAGTGACTGCAGTAGAATCTGGCAACACTTTTACGGGTGGGAAGTTGGACGCTGCTTTAATTGATCAATCATTCGGGTATCGCGCTTAGTGTACCTTCGATTTTCGTGAAGCAACGTATTCCCGTCTTTACAGACGACCCTGGCTGGCATGGCAAGCGTTTAAAACAAGCATTTGCCATGCGTGGCTTCGAGACAGTTTTTATCTCCCTTAAAGATTGTTATTTCAATCTGACGCAAGGTCAGCAGGGTATTGTTTTGGCTGAATTCGAAGACAAGCTCCCTTCGTGTGCCTTTGTACGTGGCGTACCAGGGGGGACCTTGCAGCAAGTGATTATGCGCTTAGATATTTTGCATGGCTTAGAAATGCTTGGGATTCGTGTTTATAACGATGGCAGGGCAGTTGAACGCACTGTAGATAAGGGCATGACGAGCTTTTTACTGCATCGGCAAGAAGTCGCTAGTCCAGATACTTGGGTATGCGAATCTCGACATCATGCGCTGGATATTATTCAGCGCGAGACGGCGCATGGGGGCGCTTTAGTCATTAAACCTCTGTTTGGATCGCAAGGGCAGGGCGTACGCAAGCTAGAGCAAGGATCCTCTTTTCCAGTACCGTTAGAGCAGCATGTTGATGGACTATATTATCTGCAACGCTATGTAGATAGTGGTGAGGGTGCTTGGCATGATCATCGCGTTTTTATTATCAACGGCAAGGCGATAGGGGCCATGGTGCGCCATGGCAACGGCTGGGTCAATAATGTAGCATTAGGAGGCCGCTGTGAACCTTATCCGCATGCCGGAGAAGTTGCTGAGCTTGCAGAAGCCGCTGCAAGGGCTGTAAATATTGATTACTGCGGGGTAGATGTTATCCGTGATTGTGATGGGAAACTTTACGTACTGGAAGTCAATAGCATTCCTGCATGGAAGGGTTTGCAGGGCGTGATTGAGTTAGACATTGCGCAATTATTGGTAGATGATTTTTTAGCTAAATCTTATTAAATAGCTATGCAAGCACAATACACGCATATTCAGCTTACACAATTGTTTAAACAGGCCTGTTTAGATGAGATTGCTGTGCTTAAGCCTGGCAATGTGCATGTTTTTGCAGATGGCCATGGTATGGTGGTGGATGACTTTATCAAAAGTGCAGAAGCTTCAAGCCAGGTCATTACCCAAGAAAATATCAGTATCGGTCACCGCATCTTATATGCGGTGAATGCTACTTGGGATAAGGTTGGCTGTAATACAAATCTTGGAATTATTTTGTTAGCAGCCCCCATTGTTCATGCCGCACTACAATCACAATCTACTCCATTTCGAACTAGGCTGTCGGATACACTAAAAGATTTAACAGTTGATGATGCAGTCTGTGCTTATCAGGCAATACAGCGTGCAAATCCTGCTGGTTTAGGCAAGGTAGAGCAGCATGATGTAGCTAATGCGCCTAAGATTACCCTGTTAGCGGCTATGCAGGTGGCACAAGCACAGGACTTAATCGCCCAGCAATATGTGAACGGTTATCAAGAAATTATCGAATTTGGTCTGCCTATTTATCAGCAAGCCTTAGTTAAATGGCAGCGATCAGGCTGGGCAACCACTTTGGTGTATTTAGCCTACCTATCAACATTCAAAGATAGTCATATAGTACGTAAGTATGGGGATGAAGTGGCATCACGCATCCAACTGCAAGCAAAAGTACATTATGATGCATTAGCGTCTATGGAAAACCCTAAGCTTTATTTTAAGGCCTTGCTTGAATTTGATCGGGCGCTAAAGGATCAAAAGATTAATCCAGGAACGAGTGCAGATTTAACCGTAGCTACGCTGTTAATCAAAAGCTTCTTATAGCTTCAGGCAGTACTTGCGGCGTGTTATTGCCAATAAAAAAGCCCTGCAAATGCAGGGCTCAACCTAACTACTAATCATTAACTTACTATAAATTAGGCGCTTTTACGTCTTGCAATAAAACCCATTAACCCAAGGCCACCTAACAACAATGCATATGTTTCTGGTTCTGCTACAGAAGAAACGATTTTTGCTGGTGTGCTAGCAAGGTTGAATGTGTAATTTCCTTCCAAGTTGCCTCTGTGTTGGCCAGCAACCGCAAAGTAATAGGTACCTGCTTTCAAGTTTTTGAAAGAAAAGCCTTCTGATGACTTGTCTAAGTCGCCCTTTAGCGCATCTGCAAAGCTAATTTCACCTGAGTACAATAAAACAGCTGTGATATTAGTTTTGTCGGTTTTGCCATCTACTTTATTTTTAACATCTGGAGCGCTACCAAAAACAGAGCCAGCGTCGGCTGTTAAATTAAATGTGAAGTAGTCGATAAAGTCAACGCTCGTATCTAATATGGCAGTGTCGAATGAAACTGCTGAAGAAGGGGTGATGTCACCCAATTGGTAAACTGCTGCTGATGCTGCTTGAGATGACAGCAACACCGCTGATAATGCTAACGATTTAATAAGATTCATTTCTAGTTCCTTTAAAATTAATAATATAAGCTCTAAAATTCTAAAATACAGGCTGTGTCCTGATGACAACAACCACTTCAAGCTTGATGGCTTGTGGAGTTTTTATTATTAATTACTGAATTAGTTACACACTAACCAGCGCTATACCCCGCCCACTCTCTTCATCTTGATTGCTACTGCTTGTCTAGGCAGAGCCATTATGAGTATATTTTTTGGGGGCACCAATAGTCCATATGGCCTATTTATGTCACCAACGTGATGAGGTATACTGTAAGGTTATTTTTTAATAACAAGGCACCACATGCATCATTATACATGTGGTTATGAGGTTTTAACTAGAGTCTGAATCAAATTTACCATAACTATATCGTATTAATCTAATTTTAACAAATAATTTTAAATTGTAATAAATAAGTCATTAAAATTTAATTATTTTGTGGTTAGTTTTTATCTTATATGTTGATTCAGCGCCCATTGAATATGTTCTAGCGTTATATTGCTCAAGCTAAGAGATGAGTTGGCTTCCAGTTTCAACGTTAATGCATTAATAACCGATGATGACGTTGTAGCATTACCTAATCCTATGGCCACATTTCTAATCCATTGCTGATAGCCAATCCGATAAATGGCACTTCCTGCCATTTTTTGATTGAATGTTTTTTCATCCCACTCAAATAATTCGAGCAAAGTGACATTATCCAAGCCATGTCTGACATAAAAATCCTCTTGCTTTGTAATGTTGCCGAACTTATTCCAAGGACAGCCTAACTGGCAATCGTCGCAACCATAAACGCGGTTGCCGATAAGCGGGCGTAACTCAACTGGAATGCTGTCTTTTAGCTCGATAGTCAAGTATGAAATGCAGCGTGTGGCGTCTACTTGATAGGGAGCGATAATCGCTTTTGTCGGGCAGATCTCGATGCATGCGTTGCAAGTGCCGCAGTGATTGTGACTTGGTGTGTCAATAGGTAGTGGTAAATCAGTATAAATTTCTCCTAAAAAGAACCATGAACCTGATTCACGAGAAAGTAATAACGTGTGTTTTCCTCGCCAGCCTAACCCTGCCTTCTCTGCAAGCGCCACTTCCAAGACGGGTGCGCTGTCAGTAAAAACTCGATAACCAAATACACCAATGACCTCAGCAATTCGTTCACTGAGTTTTTGTAGGCGATTACGCAATACTTTATGATAGTCACGCCCTAATGCATAACGTGAGATAAAAGCAAGCGCATCATCTTCTAATACCTGATTGAGACTAAGCGCATTTGGTGGCATGTAATCCATACGCACAGATATAATACGCACTGTGCCAGGTACTAATTCCTGAGGTCGAGTGCGCTTTGTGCCATGTTTTACCATATAATCCATAGCACCATGAAACCCTTTGTCTATCCACGCTTGATATTCAGGCTCTGCAGCAGACAAATCTGTGTCGGTAATGCCAACTTGACTAAACCCAAGTTCAATACCCCATTGTTTGATCTGGATAGAAAGTTGATGCAAATTTGTTAATTGTTTTGTCATATGTCTCATAATATTACATTGAACCTGCCTGATGAAGCGGCAACTTTAGATTTAGGCTCACGCTTGGCTGAATTGTTACAGCTTGGGACAACGATCTATCTATTTGGTGACTTGGGTGCGGGGAAGACGACTTTAGTGCGCGGTTTGCTCCACGCAGCAGGTCATCAGGGTAAGGTTAAAAGTCCAACTTATACCTTAGTTGAGCCTTATGAGATAGCCAACAAGATGTTTTATCATTTTGACTTATATAGATTTAATGATGAAGAAGAATGGGAAGCCGCTGGCTTTAGAGATCACTTTAATCAGAGCGCAATATGTTTAGTTGAGTGGCCTGAAAAAGCGGGCAATCTAATCCCCCATGCCGATATTGAAATCCATCTTGCGCCAGATGCTGTGGGCAGAATAATCAATCTAAAATCGAATACTGAAATTGGAACACAATGCTTAAAACGCTTATCAGCCTACTATTGATTGCGACGACTCATGTTGCACAAGCAGGCACCACAGTTATTGCTGCACGCGTATGGCCGGCGGATGACTACACGCGCATCACTTTAGAGTCTAGCAAACCAATTACGCAAAAGATGATTCTGCTTAAAAATCCTGACCGATTAGTGCTGGATTTGGAAGATGTGGACATGAGTGATACCTTAAAAACGCTCTCTAGCAAAATTTTGGGTAGTGACCCTTACATTAAGCAAATACGGGTGGGCAATTTTAAACCTGGAATCATGCGCTTAGTGATTGATTTAAAATCAGAAGTGAATCCACAGGTATTCGTATTGCCCCCAGCAGGTGAGTATAAAAATCGTTTAGTATTAGATATATACCCACTCCAAGACCCTTTGATTGCAATGTTGCAGCAGCGTGAAAAGTCTGCGCAATCATCTACTGTCAATAAAGATGCTGTGAATAGTGAATCAGCCAATGTTGTGCCGCCATCTAGCGCTACAGGCGCATCTGCAGCTGGGGTGGCACCAAGTAATAATGCTCCAGCAGCTATTACAGAGTCGCCTAGCTCGCCGCAATCAGGTGCACCTACAGAGGCAAAAGATCCAACGCTAAAAATGGATACGAATATTACGCCACCTAGCAATATGGCGAACGAACCTCTAACCAATAAAGATGCGGCGACAAAAGAAGTCACTGCTGAAAAAATTGTCAACAAGCCAGCCATTAAAGGTGATTCACGCTTAATTACCATTGCAATTGATGCAGGGCATGGTGGTGAAGATCCAGGGGCACGTGGTGCAAATGGCTCTCATGAGAAAGATATTACTTTGGCCGTTGCAAAAAAGCTTAAAGAAAAGATTGATGCTGAGCCTAATATGCGTGGCATTTTGACGCGTGATGGTGACTACTTTATTCCGCTGCATGGTCGCGTAGTTAAGGCGCGTAATATGCATGCGGATCTATTTGTGTCTGTACATGCAGATGCCTTTGTTACACCCGATGCTCGTGGGTCATCCGTATTTGCTTTGTCTGAACGTGGCGCGACTAGTGCCAGCGCACGATATTTGGCGAAGATAGAAAATGAGTCTGACTTAATCGGCGGGGTGAGTTTAGATGATAAAGACCCAAATTTGGCACGCACGCTGCTCGATTTATCACAAACTGCAACGATTAACGACAGCTTGAAACTGGGTAAATCAGTGCTAGGTAATATTGGTAAAATCAACAAGCTACATAAAGGTTCGGTTGAGCAAGCCGCTTTTGCAGTGTTAAAGTCTCCTGATATTCCCTCGATTTTGGTGGAAACAGCGTTTATTAGTAACCCAGATGAAGAGCAAAAACTGAATGATGAAAGCTATCAGTACCAACTAGTAGGCGCCATTTTAACTGGCATCAAGAAATACTTTGCAAGTAATCCACCACTGACCAAAACTAAAGTAGCTAATGAGTAGTGACAATAATGCGTAAAATTCAATTATTGCCTGACCAGCTTATCAGCCAAATCGCGGCGGGGGAAGTGGTAGAAAGACCTGCCTCTGCACTCAAAGAGCTATTGGAAAATAGCCTCGATGCAAACAGTAGCGAAATCACCGTGTCACTGATGCAGGGCGGTGTTAAGCAACTGCGCGTTGCAGACAATGGCTTAGGCGTTGCTAAAGAGGATTTAACGTTAGCACTAACGCGTCACGCTACCAGCAAAATTGCCAGCTTGGATGATTTAGAAAAGGTGGCTAGTCTAGGCTTTCGTGGTGAGGCGCTTGCCAGCATTGCTTCAGTTTCGCGTACACAGCTTATTAGTCGCTATCAAGCAGATAAACATGCTTGGCGCATCGGTTCAGATGGTAGTGAAATAGCGCCGATAGAGCCAGCAGCGCTCGATAAAGGCACGATAGTTGAAGTCAATGATCTGTATTTTAATACCCCAGCCCGTCGTAAGTTTCTCAAAACAGAAGGGACGGAATTTGGGCATTGTGAAGAAGCCTTTCGCCGTGTGGCGTTATCGCGCCCTGATGTCGCTTTTATGTTGCAGCACAATGGTCGGGCACTGACACGCCTTGGGGTTGCGGAACCACAAAAACGCTTTGGTGAGGTGCTTGGTGCTGAATTTTCTGCGGAATCATTTCCCGTCGATGAAAGCGCCGCAGGTTTACGTTTTTGGGGTTTGGCCGCTAAGCCTACATACAATCGCAATAGTCGCGATACGCAATATGTTTACGTCAATGGTCGTTTCGTACGTGACAAACTGATTTCGCATGCCATTCGCCAAGCATACCAAGATGTGTTGCATCATGATAGGCACCCAGCCTTCGTCTTATTTTTAGAGCTAGATCCAAGCTTAGTTGATGTCAATGTACACCCCGCTAAAACTGAAGTACGCTTTAGGGATGGGCAGTCCATCCATCGGTTTATTTTTCATTCGTTAAACAAAGCGCTTGCCGCACCGACGGGTAACTCTAATATCGTTACCGCTAACCAATCTCCCAGCAACCCATTTGCACCAAATGCCAATAACATCGCTTATCCAACGTATCAGTCGCAGATTGACTTACGTGCAAACCAAACACCAGATTTTTATCAAACCTTATATGGCAATATCAGTCGGCCAGCGGCTGAAAGTCATCAATTTTCAGCAAATAATGGTTTGGCTGAAACGCCTAACTACACTGAACCCAGTCAAGCGACGCCTGTATCAGACTTCCCCTTAGGTTTTGCGTTAGGGCAGATTCACGGCGTTTATGTGTTGGCACAAAATAGCATGGGTTTGGTGGTTGTCGATATGCACGCTGCACATGAGCGTATTATGTACGAACGGCTAAAAAATGCGCTGGATAGTGCCAATGTGCCGATGCAGCCTTTGTTAATTCCTGTGAGTTTTCAAGCGGATAGATTCGAAGTCGCCACAGTAGAAGAACAGTTGATATCAGGGCAGGGTGGCTTGCAGCAATTAGGTTTTGATATTGCCGTGCTATCACCAACTACGCTAGCGGTACGTGCCACCCCCGCCATGTTGCAAGATGCCGACGCTGTTGCGCTAGCCCGTGATGTATTGCGTGATTTGCGCGAATATGGTGCAACGCGCGCGTTAACAGAAAGACGCAACGAAATGCTCGGCACCATGGCTTGCCATGCCGCCGTGCGAGCCAACCGCAGTCTAACTATCCCCGAAATGAATGCCTTGTTGCGTGATATGGAAGCCACAGAACGCAGTGGGCAATGCAATCATGGTAGACCCACTTGGTTTCAAGTGACCATGCAGGATTTGGATAAAATGTTTATGCGGGGTAAGTGAGATGCCACCTAAATTAACAGTTCAGCAAAAGAATAGGCTTTCAACATTGGAGCCAGCGCTTCATCAGGCAGTTTATTGTGGAAACTACACTGAAGCAAAATTACTCGCTGTTGAAATACAGCGATTGCTAAGGGCCACAGGGCATGAAACCAGATTAATGCAGTCAAAAAACTGGTTGTATGAAGCCGCATTAAATGCAGGTGAAATATTAACGGCTGAGATTGGATTTAGAGGAGTTCTATCAAAAACAAAATCAACAACTAAAGTTCATTTAGAGGCAATGGCATTATTAGTTGTTTGCTTGCTAAAGCAGAATAAATTATCAGAAGCCGAAGTTCTAATTCCCAAAGTATTAAATAGCAAAAACATTAAAACTTCTGAAAAACGAAAAGTATTCATATCAAGTGTAGCAAAAAGATTTGAAATGGAAGGTTTTATCTCAGCAGTTAGAAATCTTGAGTCTGAAAATTGGGATGTAAATGAGATTGATCTTTTAGCTGGAAAAGCGGTAATGGAAAATAAATCAGAACATCAACTCTTTATTGAAATTGGCGCTGCTCTTCCAGCAACTGTTTTGGATTATGTAAATCGGATCGATAAAGCTTCAAGAAAGCAACTTACCCAAATAGAGCTGAAGTATTTATCTAGTCCAGATTCATTAAGAAAACAAAGCGAGCAGGGTAAAAACTTTTTTGACTCACTTAAACTTGTCATTTGGAAATCTATGTGTGACCCACAAAGTGAGATTTATAAAGCTTGGTTTACAAATGGTATTTCACATTTTTTGTCAAAAAAATATTATACATTTGCCGTAACATCAGCCTTGTTAGAGCTTGGCTTTGCTGTTAAAGCTGTTGCCGTTCCAGTTATCGCTTTGTTAATTAAACTTGGAGTTGAAGTTTATTGTGAAAGGTATAAACCAGCAGAAATATTAGATGGGAGAAGTCAGTAGGTAATGAAATTGATTTTTGGTACGTAATAACGTACTATTTAAAAAAATCGTTGAGGCTATCATGCAAACCCTATCCGCCAGTAATGCCAGAACCAATTTATACCGCTTAATTGATGAAGCGGCAGCTTCACATCAACCCGTTACGATCACAGGTAAGCGCAATAATGCTGTGCTAGTTTCGCAAGAGGACTGGGCAGCGATTCAAGAGACATTATTTTTGCTTTCTGTGCCTAATATGCGTGAATCCCTGCGTGAAGGCATGGCAGCGCCTGTGAGCGAACTCTCATCTACGCTTGGATGGTAGAGTCGCGTGACGGAATACCAACTGCTTTACACCAAAGCAGCACAAAAAGATGCATTGAATTTAAAAGCTGCTGGCTTGAAAGAGAAAGCCTCGTCACTATTAGATATCATTGCAAAAAATCCTTTTCAAAATCCGCCGCCATATGAAAAATTGGTTGGCGACTTGTCTGGCACTTATTCACGCCGAATTAATATTCAACACCGACTGGTATATCAAGTGCTAGAAGTTGAAAAGGTTGTCAAAGTGCTGCGGATGTGGAGCCATTATGAATAGTCTACCCCCCGCGATTTTCCTGATGGGCCCTACTGCTAGCGGAAAAACTGGCTTGGCAGTTGAGCTTTATCAACATTTGCCTGTTGAGTTGATTAGTGTTGACTCTGCACTGGTGTATCAAGGTATGGATATTGGCACTGCTAAACCAGATACAGCTACTCTAGCGCAAGCGCCTCATCATTTGATTGATGTCATACCCCCTACACAGTCATATTCTGCAGCGAATTTCAGAAATGATGCTTTGCGTTTAATGGCGGCGATTACGGCTAAAGGTAAAATTCCATTACTGGTTGGTGGAACCATGTTGTATTTCAATGCATTACAAAGTGGTTTAAGTAATTTACCTGAAGCTAACCCTGAAGTAAGGTCACGATTAGATGATGAGGCGGCACTCATTGGCTGGCCTGCCATGCATGACAAATTAGCCATCATAGACCCAGAAACGGCGGCACGCTTGAAGCCTACTGATGCTCAGCGTATTCAGCGTGCTTTGGAGGTGTGTGAGTTAAGTGGTAAACCAATGTCTGCTTTATATCTGGCCACTGAACAGGCCGTCTTACCTTATAACTTGCTTAAAATTGCTATCGTGCCAAGTGATCGCAAGGTATTGCATGAACGTATAGCACTGCGGTTTGAGCAAATGTTGGCGCATGGATTTTTGGATGAGGTACGGCAGTTACTTAAAACTTACCCTAGCTTAACAGCAGAAACTCCATCGATGCGTTGTGTCGGTTATCGCCAAGCATTAGAGCATTTGCGTGGGGATTATGATTTGGCTGAATTGAAAGAAAAGGGGATTGCCGCTACACGTCAACTGGCTAAACGTCAGCTCACTTGGCTACGCGGCATGGATGATACTTGGGAGGTGGACTGCTTGTCACCAGACTTGTACCGACAGGTTGAAACGCAGATAAAAGACTTTATAAGAACAATATAACTTATTGTAATTTAAGTATTTTAAGTGTTCTGTCGCGCACTGTTTTAAGAAGGTGAGCATCATCCACTAATGATTCACCGTATGAAGGAATCATTAGTTTGAGTTTTTGATGCCAAGCTTCGCTGTTAACTTGATCTTTAAAGCAGCGCTGTATCACTTCCACCATGGCTTGCACAGAAGTGGATGCCCCGGGAGATGCACCCAGTAATGCCGCCAGTGTGCCATCGCTTGCAGATACGATCTCGGTACCAAACTCTAGCTTTCCGCCTTTTTCATCGCAGTTTTTGATGATTTGTACGCGTTGACCTGCAATCGCGAGTGACCAATCCTCTGGTTTAGCTTTTGGAAAGAATTTTTTAAGGACAGCCAGACGCGTTTTGTTTAACTGAAACACTTCACCGACTAAATATTTGGTGAGATCTTTGTTATGCTTAGCTGCGGAATACATTGATTTTACATTGTTTCCCTTGACGGATTTAATCAAATCCATAAATGAACCTTGTTTGAGAAACTTGGTGGTAAAGCCAGCGTATGGGCCAAACAAAAGGGCTGGCTGACCAGAAATAATACGTGTATCTAAGTGCGGCACCGACATAGGTGGCGCGCCAATAGCCGCTTTACCATATACTTTTGCATTGTGTTGTTTGACGATTTCAGGGTTTCTGCACACCAGCCATTGACCGCTGACGGGAAAACCGCCGTAACCCTTACCTTCGGGAATGCCTGATTTTTGTAATAATGGCAATGCCGCGCCCCCAGCACCTAAGAATACAAAGCCAGCATCAATCGTTTTAATGTGTCTTGTGGATTTGTCTTTGATTTTGACTAGCCAGCGACCGTTGGCTTGTTGCTTAAGCGTCGTTAAGCTATGCCTAAGTAAGAGTGTAAAGCCCGACTTCATCTGCAAATTTTGCACCATATGGCGAGTAAGCGAACCAAAATCTATGTCTGTGCCATATTTTACGCGGGTAGCGGCGAGTGGTTGGTTTACCTTGCGTTGTTTCATCACTAGCGGCATCCACTCAGCCAATTGCTGAGGGTCTTCGCTATATTCCATATCAGCAAATAAATGATGCTGGCTTAACACTTGATGGCGCTTGCGTAAAAACGCAACATCATCCCCCCAAACAAAGCTTAAGTGCGGAGTGGCGTTGATAAATTGTGTGGGTTCAGGCAATGCACCTTGCTCAACTAAGTAAGACCAAAGCTGCAACGAAACTTCAAAATTGGCATTGATGCTGAGTGCACGTTTAATTTCAACTTCGCCATTGGTTTGTTGTGGGGTGTAGTTCAGTTCGCAATAACCAGCGTGCCCTGTGCCTGCATTATTCCAGCCATCTGTACTTTCATGTGCGACATGAGATAACTGCTCTATCATCATGATAGTTAATGATGAATCTAATTTTGAAAGTAACGTGCCTAGGGTTGTGCTCATGATGCCTGAGCCGACCAGTAGCACGTCTACTTGTTGAGGTTTAGATACCATGATTGCTATTTCAGCAACTGAACGATGCGTTGTGCAGCTTCTACACACTCATCAAATGAGGCAACTAATGCCATGCGAATAAAATTCTGTCCAGGGTTAATACCATGCGCTTCGCGTGCGAGATAGCTGCCTGGTAATACTGTGATATTGAGATCTCGGTATAAACGTACGGCACACTCTGTGTCGGGCATATTAGTTTTTGCCCACAAGTAGAAAGCTGCATCCGGCATTTGCACATCAAATACGGATTGCATAAGCGGGGTGACCGCTTTAAATTTAGCTGCATATTGTGTACGGTTATCGATGACATGCGCTTCATCATTCCACGCAGCGATGCTTGCGGCTTGCACTGTGGGGCTCATAGCGCAGCCATGATAAGTGCGGTAAAGTAAAAACTGCTCTAAGATTTTGGCATCACCCGCGACAAAGCCAGAGCGCATGCCTGGTACGTTTGAGCGCTTAGACAACGAGCTAAATACGACAAGGCGTGTATAGTCGCGCCCTAGCAGGTGTGCTGCTTGCAAGGCCCCAAGTGGTGGGTTTGCCTCATCAAAATAAATTTCCGAATAACACTCATCCGCTGCAATCACAAAACCATAGCGATCAGAGAGCGCGAATAAATGTTGCCATTGCTCTAAGCTCATGACTTTACCTGAAGGGTTGCCCGGTGAGCAGACGTAAACCAACTGCGTGCGTTGCATAATGGCTGCTGGCACACTATCAAAATCCATCGCGTGATGGTGTTCTGGTAAAGTATTGATGAAGTAAGGTTCTGCACCTGCTAAAAATGCTGCCCCTTCATAAATCTGGTAAAAGGGGTTGGGGCTGATGACCACTGGCGCTGGGCGCGAACGGTCTATTACCGCTTGAGCAAAAGCAAATAGCGCCTCACGACTACCATTAACAGGGATGATTTCTTTTTCAGCATCTAAGGCTGGAATGCCATAGCGGCGTGTTGCCCAGGCTGAAATTGCTTGGCGCAACCCTAAAACACCTGCAGTCGTGGGATAATTCGCCAAACCTGCAAGATTGCTGACTAAGGCATCTTGAATCAGTTTAGGAGTAGCGTGTTTGGGTTCACCAATGGATAAATTGATGGGCTGATAATTTGCGTTAGGGGTTAACCCAGCAAACAGTTCGCGTAAACGTTGAAACGGATATGGTTGTAGCTGATTTAAATTCGGATTCATAACCTACATTATAATTGGAGTAGCATGTCTGCATCAAAAAATTATCTCGCCATTTTTGGTTTGCTGTTTGGCGCGGTATGTTGGGGTGTCATTTGGTACCCGTATCGACTACTGCAAGAAGCGGGGATCTTCGGCGTAGCTTCTAGCTTTTATACTTATTCAGTTGCCGTCATCATAGGGTCACTGTTTTTCCTACGCGATTGGCGTGGGGTGTTCAATCAGCCCAAAATTGTATTTCTACTCGCGCTATGTGCAGGCTGGACCAATCTAAGTTATGTGTTGGCTGTGATTGATGGCGAAGTCATGCGCGTAATGCTGTTGTTTTACCTTTCGCCCCTGTGGACGCTGATTCTGGCGCATTTTTGGCTGAAAGAGCGTATCGAGTTGCATGGTGTTGTTACCATTGCTGTTTCTTTATTGGGCGCGTTGATCATGCTCACTAATGTGTTTGATGGCAAAGGAAATTGGTTGCCTGTGCCACAAAGCAACGCAGAGTGGCTGGCATTTTCTGCAGGGGTGGGGTTTGCTTGCACAAATGTCATCTCACGGAAATCAAATCAGCTGAGTGTAGCGACTAAATCTATGTCTGTTTGGCTTGGTGCAGTGTTTGTTGCGCTGATGCTAATGCCGATACAATCAGCTTCCATACCGCTACCCACAACATTAAGTTTGATGACTTGGGGGCTGATTTTAATGATCGCCCTAATATTAATTACTGCGACTTTGTTTGTGCAATATGGCGTCACTAAAATTACCGCCACACGGGCTTCTGTGATATTTTTATTTGAGTTGGTGGTAGCCTCTATTGCATCGTATTATTTAGCCGATGAGGTGATGGAGCCTCATGAATGGCTAGGCGGTTTTTTAATTGTTGCGGCTGCTTTATATGCTGCTTGGTCGGATGATAGAGCTAAACAGTCAGCCAGTTAAGTATGGTTGTTAAAAGTAATTGTTAATTTAGGAGCGAAATATAATGAACGCTGTTACTGAGGATAGGCCACCGTTTCCACCATTTACGCGTGAAACTGCGATGCAAAAAGTGCGTATGGCTGAGGATGGCTGGAATAATCGCAACCCGCAAAAAGTAGCGCTTGCCTATACGATTGACAGTCAATGGCGTAACCGAGCAGAGTTCCCCAATGGTCGTGCCGAAATTGAGGCTTTTCTTACCCGCAAATGGGCACGCGAACACGAATATCGTCTGATTAAAGAGCTATGGGCATTTGATGGTAATCGAATTGCGGTGCGTTTTGCTTACGAATGGCACGATGATACAGGCGCTTGGTTTCGTTCATACGGCAATGAAAATTGGGAATTTGACGAGCACGGCTTAATGAAAAAACGCTATGCCAGCATTAATGATTTAGCCATTAAAGAATCTGAGCGAAAATTTTATTGGCCACAAGGACGACGCCCTGAGGATCATCCTAGCTTAAGCGATCTCGGCTTGTAAACGTGTCGGCGTAATCAGGCTGATTTAGAGCATCAGCCTGCTTTTTTCGCTCTCGGCCTCAAAGCGTATTTTGAGTGATAGGTCATTGCGTGAGTCTGCATTGTTAAGCGCCAGTTCTTCGCTAATTAACCCCTGCATATATAAATCAAATAATGACTGGTCAAATGTAGACATACCAATATCATGGTTATCTGCCATCGTTTGTTTGATGTCTTCAAACTTTGATTTTTTAATTAAATCAGCCACATATGGTGTGTTAATTAAAGTTTCAACGGCGGCAATGCGTTTGGATTTTAAGCCTGGCACCAAACGCTGAGAAATAATAGCCGCTAAGTTGAGCGAGAGTGACAATAGCACGCCATTTCTAGCCTCACTAGGAAAGAAAGAAAGAATGCGCTCAATTGCTTGATTTGCATTATTCGCGTGCAAGGTAGCTAAACACAGGTGTCCAGTTTCCGAGTACTCAATGGCGTTTTTCATCGCATCCATATCGCGAATCTCACCAATTAAAAGCACATCAGGCGACTGACGCATGGCATTTTTTAAGCCATTTTGTAAGGTAAGTGTATCAATACCCACTTCGCGCTGATCTACGATCGATTTTTTGTGTTCGTGTACAAATTCAATTGGGTCTTCTATCATCAAAATGTGCCCCGTGGTGGTTTCATTGCGGTAATTCACCATGGCTGCAAGGCTAGTCGATTTACCTGAGCCTGTTGAACCAACCAGTAAAATCAAACCACGCTGGCGCATCATTAAATCTTTCATGACGAGTGGTAAGCCTAAAGCCTCAATCGACGGAATTTTACTTTTGACATGCCGTATTACCATGGCAACTTCACCACGTTGTTTAAATACATTCACGCGAAAACGGCCTATATCTGGTTGCTCGTAAGCAAAGTTCATTTCAAGCGTGTTTTCAAACTCTTTAACCTGAGCTTCGTTCATTAATGAATAGGCAATCTCTTTGACCATATTTGGCTGCATCACCTGACTATTGATGGGTGCTGTTTTGCCTTCAATTTCAATATTGATGGGCGCTCCAGTACTAAAAAACAGGTCAGAGCCGTTTTTTTCGACCATGAATTTAAATACAGGAGTGATATCAAGAGCTGCCATGGTTCTTCCTAAAATTGAACTTATTCGCTAATTTAACTTTATCACATGACAATTGATCGTGGCGGTTGATTAGATAGATAAATCCGCCACATTTCTTGGTATATTGCTTCAAGGTTATGTGCGAAAAGATTAGTGTCAAACAGTGGAGCTGTGTGTTTGGTTCGCACGAGCTTGTCCTTAATTGTGTTTAACGCTTGTGGGTTGGTGGCAATCTGTAGGGCACGCGCTTCGTAATCTTCTATGTTAAGCGTTACCAATTCAGGTAAATTGACAGCATTTAGTAGGCTTGTTGCTACTCGGCCTGCAAATGTTTCACCTTGGCAAGTTAGCACAGGTAAGCCCATCCACAAAGCATCACTAGTGGTCGTGTGCGCATTGTAGGGCAGGGTATCTAAAAAAAGGTCAGCTAAAGTGTGACGCGCCAGATGATCGGCCATATTGGTTCGTGGTGCAAAAATAAGTCGTTGGCTATCAATGTTTCTGGTTTCAGCTTCACGCTTTAAATTTTCTCTGGCGAGCGGGTTGCAATCCAGCAGCCACAAAATACTATTTGGTACCTTGGCTAGCAGGCGCATCCAGACGTCAAACATATTAGGTGTAATTTTGTAGGTTTGGTTAAAGCAACAAAACACAAAGGCATCGTCGGCTAGGTTATAGTCTGAACGGCTAGGCGTTTTACCAACTGGGCGTTTGCGATCATTGGGTTGATAACTGTTTGGTAAAAAAGCAAGATTTTCCGCGTAATATGCAGAATGTGTCAGTGGCGTGATATTGCTATCTGTCAGTAGATAATCAAACAATGGTTTGCTATTCAAGCTACCCATCGTTCCAGGAAAGCCGAGCCAGCTAACGGAAATTGGGGCTGGATTAAGGGCAACAATGCCTGTACGGCTCGTTTGAGTAAAGCCAGTTAAATCCACCAAGATATCAATTTCATCTGCATAAATGCATTGCGCAGACTCACTCAAACTCTGTGGTCTTATATCAGTAAAATGATCAAATGCTTGTTCTAGGCGTTTACGCTCGGGCGTTTTATCGTCAGCGCCGTATGAGTATGCATAGGTCTCGAATTGGCTTTTGTCATGCAGCTCCATCAGCTCACCAATTAAAGAGGCTAGAGGGTGTAGCCTAAAATCAGCTGATAGATAACCTATACGTATTTTTTGATGATTGCGATTTTTAAAGTTAAATTTTTCATTATTAATCAATTTATTGTAACGATTACTTAACCAATTATCCGCACATTTTTTTTGCTCAGATAGCTGAGTATCAGGCATGGCTATCAATGCAAAAGGAGATATTTGGGCGCTTGGTTCTGCATGTACCCATGCTCGAATTTGGTCAATATCTTTATCCAAATCTGACCAGTCGCAGATATGTTGTTTTTGATGCACCAAGTGCACTTGAGCGTGAAATAACCTAGGATTGAGGGTTATCGCAGCTTGATAACTTTTGATTGCTTCATCTAAACGCCCAAGCTCTCGATAGACATTGCCAAGATTGTTGTGAATATCTGCATCATTTGGCATTAGCCGCGCCGCTTGCTGATAGCTGATTAGGGCCTGTTGTGATTTGCCCAGCTCGCGCTGCGCATTGCCAAGATTGTAGTAAAGCATTGCATCACTGGGGCTGAGCGGAATAATTTCTTGAAAACATGCTTCTGCCTGCACATAGTGCCCAGCCTGCTGGCATTCTGTCCCTAAGGATTGTAGTGCATAGCCTAACGCATTTTTAACGTCAGGGTTTTTGGGATTAGCGTGAAATACTTTACGAAAACAGCCAGCCGCCTCTTCAAAACGATTCAACTCAAGATATACCGCACCCAAATTAAAGTGGGCTTCCCAATCTCTAGGTGCCTTGTTTATTAAGGTTTGATAGTGATTGACTGCGATCATCAATTGATTTTTTTGTTCTTTATTCATTAGCTTATGCGTTATTTGTAATCTAACAGGTAAGTTCTATTGTATGCTCTGATCGTATATATGTGACGCCATTAATTTTAAGCCGAGTGCACGCAAGGCAAATCGATTGGGCTCTATTGCAGACATTAAACTCTTAGCAATTGGGACTGGTTCTCCACATATTATACTGGCCAATACCTCGGCACATAATGGTGCCGAAATTAAACCCTTAGAACCATGCCCTGCATTGACATATAAGCCATCTAACCACGGCAATGTACATGGATTATCGTTATAGCGAGGCGGATTAGCGTTAAGTTGCTTGGCATCTAGCAATGGCCCTAGTAACGGAAAATAATCTTTTGTAGTGCTCCTAAACGCTACCCGCCCCTTTAATGCTTGAGGTTTTAGTGAGTCGTAAAGTGCAGGAGAGATCTCTTGCAAAATGCCTAAGTTGTGCAGATGATCCGCTTCGCGCACGTCTAAAGCGTGGTCGTCAGTTGAAAAAGTGGCACCTAAACAATGCATTTGCTGATGCGTTGGCGTGATATAACCTTCGCTACACACAACGGTTCTTAATTGCTCACTTGCCGATGTGGAAGGCACTAAAGTAACTTGCCCCCGTACAGTCTGCATGACACAGTGGCTCGATTGCTCAAATTGTACGACATCTTTCGCGCAGGCTAATATGACTATATCCGCCTCGGCAATGCAGTTTTGCCTATCCAACACCTGCCAAACGTCGCCAGTACGGATAATTCGTATCGCTTGAGTTGAGGTTTTAATCTTAATATTTTCATGTTTTGTAAGAGCAGTGCACCATGCAGATGGATTGACCCAACCAGCAGTGGGGAAAAAAATGCCACCAGCGTTTAAATCCACACATGCGAGCGTGCTAGCTTCATCTTGATTCACTTGTTTGAGCAGACTGTCAGGTAAGCCTTGCGTTATAGCACTGTCACAGCGCGCTTGTTCACGTGCGTTAAATGCTAGCTGCAACACCCCGCATGTTTGGTAATGCTCTTGAGATAAATTTAGTTGATTCAACAACCGTAAACTATATAAATAACCAGCTAAGGCAAATTGACTCAGTTTATCTTGGGGGTTGCCTAATCGCGGGTAAAGCACCCCAGCAGGGTTGCCTGATGCTTCTTGCGCTAGCGCTTTATGACGTTCAATTAATGTGACTTGCAAGCCACGTTTTGCAAGTGCATAACTAGTGGTGGTTCCCGATATGCCGCCGCCAATCACAATGGCTGTTTGTTTTTTGTATATTTTGGGTTTGCTTGATGCCTTATTGTTTGCTAGACCAATAACTGAAAACTGACCAAATAGCATTTCACGTTTCTTGCCAAAGCCCGCAGCCTTTTGCACCTCAAAGCCAGCGGCTTGCAAACCCCTGCGTACCACACCTGCACTGGTAAAAGTTGCGAAAGTGGTATCAGCATGCGAGATGTTAGCCATAGTGGAAAATAAGTCGGTTTGCCACATTTGCGGATTTTTCGCAGGGGAAAATCCATCTAAAAACCAAGCATCTACACTTGCGTGGAGTGTGGGTAGCGTTTCGGTTACATCGCCAATCAATAATGTTAAATTTACGCGGTCTTGCGAAAATGCTAGCTGATGCATACCAGGCAAGATATTCTGATATTGGGCGATTAATTGTTGTGCGTAATTTTCTAGGCTGGGCCAGAGTTTAAGCGCAATACTTAAATCAGACGCAGTTAACGGGTGTAGTTCAGTACTGACGAAATTTAAACGTGCATGTTTAGGCGCCGTTTTATCCCACAATGCCCAAGCACATAGAAAATTTAATCCCGTACCAAAGCCTGTTTCTACGATGGTAAATTGATTTTGGGGTAAAGCTTTAAAGCGTTGTTCAAGTTGATTATGCTGAATAAACACATACTCAGTTTCATCAATACCGCTATCACTTGAAAAGTAAACATCTTCATACTGTGTTGAATATGGCTGGCCTTCTTTCCAAAAAATGTTTGCTTCTGGTTTCGGCATATTTAGTTGATGGTGCTTACGTGTTGGGGTGAATTGATAATAGTGGCTTATTTTATAACAGGGCAGACAGAATAAACTAACATTCATGATAATGCAGAGTGAATCAGCTTTCGGGTAAGAATCAATTTATTGGTATAGACTGGTCAATATGTATACCGTCCTGTATACTTTGATTTTACATTTGCGTTAATGTGAGGAAATCATGCAACTAATTCACAATCATTTGGTTAAAATTGGCTTAGTTGTTACGGCCGCCTTGCTGTCTAGTTGTGCGAAGCCCAGCTTAATTACAGAGCAAGCTAATCATACTAATGCGCAAATCTCTGACGCTGAGTGGCCGAGCTTTGGTCGTGGTTATGATAATCAACGTTTTTCTCCACTTAATCAAATTAACACGCAGAATGTCCAGAAATTAACCACAGCATGGCATTACCACAGTGGGATTAAAGCCAGTTTTCAATCGACACCAATCGTGGTGGATGGCGTCATGTACGTTTCACTGCCTTTTAATCATGTGGTTGCACTAGACGCAACAACGGGTAAAGAATTATGGCGCTATGAACACCAAAGGCAAAAGGATTGGGCCATGTGCTGTGGGCCCGCTAATCGCGGTGTGGCAGTCGCTGAAGGCAAGGTGTTTATCGGCACCGTAGATGCCAGATTAATAGCATTAGATGCAAAAACAGGCAAAATTGTTTGGGATATTGACGCGGTAGATGCTGCTGTTGTTACTGAGGGGCAAGCGTCACTCAATAGTAACGACCCGAACAGCAAGCGCAAAGTCACTGGCGGTACAGGTGTTGGCATTGCTATGGCGCCCGTAGTGTACCAAGGGAAAGTCATGATTGGCATTACAGGGGTTGGCTACGGTTTACACATTGATAACCCACGTGAGGATGCACCACTAGGCGCAGTGATAGGCGTCACTGGGCGCTATGGCCGTCCTGGGTTTTTAGCGGCATTTGATGTCAATACAGGTAAACGTGTTTGGCAGTTTGATACCATTCCCAATAAAGGTTGGGAAGGAAATTTTAGCCCGACTACCTCTGATGGTATTTCGCTGAATCGAGACATTGCTCACGAAAAAGCAACACTCAGCCAATTTCCAGATGCGGCGCGCTTTGGTGGCGGCTCAGCTTGGAGTACCCCTGCGATTGACCCAAAATTAGGCCTGCTTTATTTTGGCACAGGCAACCCATCTCCACAAATGAATGATGTTTCACGTCCTGGTGATAACCTTTATACGGTGTCATTAGTTGCGCTAGAGATTGCCACAGGCAAGTTACGCTGGCACTACCAGCAGGTTCCGCATGATGTTTGGGGCTATGATTTAGCTAGCCCACCAGTTTTATTTAATTTTAAGCAGGGTGGCAAAAATATTCCAGCGGTTGGTCAAGCCAGTAAAACGGGATGGTTTTATGTGCATAACCGTGAGACAGGTGAGCTATTACTTAAATCTGATGCCTTTGTTCCGCAATCTAATTTATTCGGTAAAGCCACTTTTGAAGGTATTACCCTATATCCAGGCATACTCGGCGGCTCTAATTGGTCGCCAGTCGCGTTAGATGAGACTCAACAAAAAGTGTTTGTGGCGGCGATACATGCACCAATTAAATACACCTTACATGAAACCCCAGCAGTCGATGATAAGCCAGCCATACGCTACGCGGCTTCAGAGCCAGCGGATGCCCCACGTTGGGGGTTATTATCTGCAATAGATTTAAGCACGGGTAAGTTAAGCTGGCAGCAAAAAGTAGAGCAGCCAATGGTTGGTGGCGTGTTAGCTACGGCTGGTGGCTTAATATTTACAGGGGAGGGCAATGGGCAATTTGACGCCTTTGATGCTAATAGCGGCAAGCTCTTGTGGCAAAACAAAAACGAATCCGGGGTAAATGCACCACCAATTAGCTATCAAATTGACGGCGTTCAATATATTGCAGTTGCGGCTGGTGGAAACTCAATATTTGGCTATAAAGCAGGGGATAGCGTTGTGGTCTATAAATTAACGCAATAACTTAATTAAGCATCAATTTACGGGCATTTAGCTGGGTTGTTTCCCACCCTAAATGCTCGTAAAAATCTAAAGCAGGTTGGTTAGCTGTATCTACCAGCAACTGCATTCTGCTTGCGCCATGTTGTATTGCCCAATCTCGTGCCGCCTCTAACAAGCGTTTACCTATACCACAGCCACGATAACTCGCATCCACCACCATATCTTCTACCCAAGCGGAAGGGGTTCCTTGTGCGGTTGAAATAACAAGCTGAGCACTAACCATCCCCACTACCTGCTGTTCTTCATTACGTGCAACTTTAATAACAGCCCTGTCAGGCATGCTGAGTAACATTGCTAATCCCAACGTTTGTTTCTCAGTATTAGCCTCAAAATCGGCTTCAATGCTGAATAACGTGTCCAGCAGGGTGATAAGTGCGGGAATATCAGCCTGTTGAGCATTTTCAATTTCAATGATGTTTTTTTGCATGTGATAAATATTTCTTAGGTATATTTAAAGTTTAATCAGAAGTTTGAGCCAGTAAAGCAGGCCAGTTTTAGGGTTTTTAAAGCCAATACATAGAGACTGCCGCTGCAAAAAATACCATATTACAGAACTTTAGCAATTGCTACGTTGTCGATATAAGTGTATTTTTCACATTTGTTGATTCAGTAATTCTATTAAACTAGCGTGCGTTAATGTAATTTAACTACCCACACGCGCTATACTCGACTAAGTTGCATTAGCTTGCAAACGGTTATCAACCATTACTTGCCTTACTTTAAAAGTAAAGGAGGTATTTCAATTATGCGTCGTTTTATTCGGCATCCAGTGAATGTCCCCATTGAGGTGAGCGCTGGACAAGCGTCTTTGATAGATTGTGCACATACCTCAGATATTGGGCTAGGTGGGCTTGCTTTTCATTGCGATAAGAAACTCCAGCCTGGAACTATGGTGCATATCAAAATCCCGTACATTTATCCCACATTTGAATCTGATGCGAAAGTTATTTGGTGTCGTGAGCTACGACATGGAACGGATTTAGCTGTCGAATTTTTATCTGAGGATGATGCTTTTAAAGCAAGAATGATTGAACAGATTTGTTATATTGAAAACTACAGACATGCGGCCAAAAGTGATGAAAATCGTATGCTAACATTCGAAGAGGCCGCTATGGAGTGGATTGATAAGTATGCGGCAGACTTTCCCAGTTGGCTATAGTTAAGAAAGTCCAACGAATCTAATAACTCGTCACTTCGCATAATGTCCTGATATGTAGCACTGGCGCGGGTTTCAGCGCTTTTTCCATGCGCGTACGCGTTGCTTATTAAACCATTGTAGTTTGGTGATAATTGCCCCAAAACTATCCACAACCCCGCTATCGTAAAAAAACGTTTAAAATACAAACGCTTAGCTTCATTTTTGTTAAAAACTGCTTGAACTTGAGCTAAGACCACTGAAGGCGATTTTCCGAGAATTTCTGCAATTTTAAAACAGGCGTAAATATCAGGTATTGTCTTCCTGTTCCTGTATTCACTTACCCTCGCAGTAGATATTTCAAGCTCTTTGGCTAGCTTGTAATCAGAGGTAATTTCTAGCTTCGTTTTACATTCGTCTAGTAGCTCATTTATGTCCATATGTGCCTCTCTTTCAGCTATCTATCATACCCTTAAAAAAAATTCTTGCATTAGCTCTGATTTAGAGCTATAAAGTCATTAGCTCTGATTCAGAGCTATTCAAATTTAATTAAGGAAAAATCATGAGCACGAATGCAAACGAAGTTTCACAATTGAGTAAATTAAAGACACCAAACAATCAGGGCTACATTAGCGGACGCATTATTTCTCAACGCAAAATCAAAACTCAACAAGGTAATTTATTTTTAACTGTTCTTAGACTTCCTTCACCCTCTGAATATGACCACCCAGCAACGGTAGAACTTCGCTCTAGTGAATCGCTTGGATTAGCTGGTGATGATTGGCAAGGCCATGTTCGCTTGCATGGCATGTCGAACGTATATGACACCAAATCCACAGATACCGAGACAGGCGAGGTCAGTACCTCAACAATCAGATCAGCGCGTAACGAATTTACTGTTTTATAAATCATGGTTTTTTGCGATTGGCTTAGTTGCTATCAAGAGCACCCCAAGGGCGGCTTACCCGTTTTAAATAATGGGTGTGTCGCCCAATTTGAGGCTGATGCAATAAAACAATTTATTGACCCGCAAACAGGTCAACTTAAAACCATATTTGATGCTACTCAGATTGAGTGGACTACACAAAAAGCGTTTGAATTTACAGGTTCCTACGATACAAAGATTCGTATTAAGTGTGATGGATTTCGTGTTTCTTTTGATGGTAATGTCTCTAGGTTTGGTAGGACTGATAATGTTTTCGGCTATTCAGTAGTTCAGTGCATAGCGTTAGCCAATAAAATTCTCGTAGAGCTTGGATTACCACCTTTCGAGCATAAACGCTCAGCGCCTTTTCGTGATTCATTTACCCCATCAGGCTGCATCATTACTCGAGTAGATTTAACAACAAATTACTCCGCAGGTTCCCATCAAAATGCTGTTCGATTAATTCATTATTTTGCTGGTCAAGACGTCGGCCGACGCGCTAATGCAAAACAGTATGGCGAAAATGGTGTTAGTTGGAATGAAGGTTCTAAATTTTGGTATTCCAAAATGTATATAAAAAGCGAATCCCTAGGTGAACACGCGGTTGAGAATGTAAAGAGTTGGACGATAGAGCAGGGCATTGTTAGGCATGAAATTAGTCTTAAAAGTCGCTATTTAACGCAAAACGGATTACGCAGTATTAATGATTGGTTACCCCGAAATAAAACAGATATGTTTAAAGGTGAAAGCATGGAAAACATCATATATGGTCGTTTTGACGACGTCTTAAAACGTGGCACTGCCACTCGTACACCGCTTGAAGATATACCAAAGGTGCTGGGTCGTATCGCTCGTGACTGGCGTCAAGGTATTGATGTTTACCATGACACAAATTACGGCGTCAGCACACGTAGACGCTGGCGCAAACAACTACTTCAATACGGTATTGATATAAAACTACAATCTTCTGTTACTCGCTTGCCTATTCGTTTACAGGTGGTTGAATTACAAAAATGTGAAGCCCCTGACTGGTACTGGTCACAATCGGCGGCTTAAAGAATTTGGGATACTGTCCCCAAGTCCGTGCAGGCGGTTTCCTGCAAATTTGAAAGGATTTAATCATGTCACGTTACGCAAAACGTTTAGCCTACGCATTGGCTACTGGTATGTCTTTAGTTGCTGCTCAAGCATATGCTGCTTTGCCTGCTGCTGTAGGTACTGCAATCACTGCCGCTCAAGCAGATGGCACAGACTTAGGCTATCAAATGCTAGGTTTGGCTGTAGCTGTTGGTGTAATTTTCTGGTTGAAACGCAAAGTTTAATCAGGGCAGGGGGCTTGTCCCCCTTCTATCATGGCTCAAGGTTATTTATCACATGGTGTATGTTTCCCGACTTTAAATCAGGCGATTGATAACCACTACTCATTACTACCACCTGTTCCCATGCCGTTTCCTACAGGGGATATGTATGTCTTGGATTACGTTTATCTCGATGAAGGTCAATGGCAATACAGAGTTACGCTTTACCCTTCATCCCAACAACAACAATTGACCGTAACAGCCTATGGCACTCTAGATACGATTCAACTTCCTGTATGCGATGTTCTTAACGACCCGATGACTAATTTTCAGGATGGCATGGAACTCGGTTGGGGTGTTGCTACAGTCATGGTTGTCGTTTACTGCATCATGCGTCTTAAGAGGGGATTCTAATGCCTGTAGTCTCAGACTTGTATATGTGGGCTGGCTTTTTAATCGTTGTTTTACCTGCGATCATTGTATGCCGCTAGTTCAACGTTTATTACTCATCCTCTTTTTTTTGCTTCCCTCTGTTTCTCACTCTGCTGTCTTGTGGAATGAATCCAACGGCGGAAGGCCTACCCCTATTGAGGCATGTCAATCTCGTAATGGTTTTAGTGCTAGCTGGGGAGTTCTAACGGTTAGTTTTAATGCCGCTGGTGACGTGGGTGACTGTAATTTTGATGGTGCCCTTGGTTATCATATTTATCGTCAAGGTTCCTGTGATGCCCCAACTGTTTTTAATGCTACTACGGGCGTTTGTGATACGCCTCCTGCCAGTTGTACCGATGGTACCCCCGATGGTCCACAAAACGCCGCCTCTGAAGTGCCTGTTACTCCTCAAGTAGGTTGTCACAATGGTTGTGAAGTCCTATGGAATCCCGATGGCGCTCCCTATATAGGCTGTGGTGAATCTGGTGGTATTGGTTCATGTTATTACTATCAGTCAGGTGGTTATAAACAAACGGGTGCCACTTGTAGCGGTTCAGATGCGGCACCAGCACCATCCAAGCCCAAACCACCAAAACCAAATCCATGTCCTGTATGTGATTGCCTCGATGCTGGTAAATCATGGGGCACGGTGAATGGTGCCATTGTCTGTGTTACGCGTGGTACGGCTGGTTCTGCCCCTGTTAAAACCCAAGCCCCGCCTATAGCGACTACTACAACCCCTGCGCCCACTCCTAGTAACCCCAATCCAGCGCCTGTCACTACGTACACACCTCAACCAATCATAACCATTACCCCGCCCCCTGCGGGTTCTCCTGCATCTACGCCGCCTACAGTAACTGTGGGTGGTACTAATGCAGATGGTTCAACCACTGACACTTCATCTGATAAAGACACCTTTTGTACTTCAAACCCTAATTCGCCGCTTTGCAAGGCTAAATCTGCCTGTGAATCTGACCCCGAAGGTGCAAGCTGTAAGTTCTTGTGTGAGAAATACCCAAATTCCGTAGGTTGCAAGGATGCAAGTGATTTCATAGGCTCGGGTTCTGGTGACGATGGGGTAGGGGTGCCTACTAAAACAGTAGACCCAGACGCATTTAGCGCTGTCTCTATGCCTTCAAACAATAGCTGTCCCCAGTCCATCACCATTCCTAATCATGGTCATCCCATTACGATTAGTTTTGACTGGCTCTGCCAGTATGCATCTGCATTTAAAGGGCTGGTCATTGCCTTCTCACTGTTTGCGGCCGCGGTGATGGTTACTGGTGCTGTGCGTGCTGATTCTCAACCATATCAAAGGGGCTTGTTCTAATGTTAAAAGAACTCTTGCTTTGGATTGGCTTACCGATCATCAAACGCATTATGGTTGGTCTAGGAATAGGGGTCATAACCTATACAGGCTCATCCCTTTTGATTCAACAGTTTATCAACTCAATTACATCCAGTATGACAGGTGTTCCCGCCATCATGTTGCAAATGGCCAGTCTGTTTGGTGTACCTGATTCCATCGGTATTTTGTTGGGTGCATTGAGTTTTCAGGCTTCTTTATCTGCGATTAAAAAGTTTGGATTCCTATGATTACCCTGTTTACTGGTGTGCCTGGTATCGGTAAAACCTCAATGGTTGTTGCTGAAATGCTCAAGCGTCAAAAGCAAGATGACCCTACGTTCTTTGTGATGGGGATTAATGACCTTAAAGTACCGCATCAACGTGTGCCGCCTATTGCTGAATGGACAGTAAAGCGGCCAGACCCAGATGACCC
Source organism: Methylophilaceae bacterium (assembly GCA_036504995.1). Lineage (GTDB taxonomy): Bacteria > Pseudomonadota > Gammaproteobacteria > Burkholderiales > Methylophilaceae > DASXUG01. The sequence continues at coordinate 257,582 of DASXUG010000008.1, forward strand.
AACACTACAAAGCGATTATTTTGTTTTCCCGCCAAACTCGATTTTAGTCGTCGATGAGTGTCAAAAAGTTTATCGTTCTCGTTCGAGTACTTCAAAAGTGCCTGACATTACCGCCGCCCTTGAAACCCATCGTCACACTGGCTTAGATATCTGGTTGATTACTCAAAAGCCGAATCAAGTAGACCCGCATGTTTTAGGGCTGGTAGAGAAGCATATTCACCTTAAAAAAAACCTCCTAGGTATGCGCTATCTGTATGAATGGGTTGAATATCATGACCCCAAAGTGAAAACCAATTTTGAAGAGGCCAGCAAACGTAAGTTTAGCCCGCCCAAGCATGTGTTTGGCTTGTATAGCTCGGCCGTTGCGCATACCAAAGTCTCTATGCGTATGCACAACGCCGTCTACCTGCTCGCTTTATTAATCCCGCTTTTAATCTGGAATGGTTACCGAATCTATGACAAACACTTCTCCAAACACCCTGACCAGCTTGTTGAGCAACCTAAACCAGCCATTGACCCCGTTACAGCACAGAATGCTACAAGTGCTAAACAGTCTCCCGCGATCGCAGAAATCAAAACTAATCAGTCGCAGCCTCAGGAACTCCCGCACCCTTACTTAGGCTATGACTTCACCATTAAGGGTGCAATCCATTCCGCTAGAGTAAACAAGATCTACTTCGAACTCACAAAAGACAATCACACCGTCTTTATTGATGATGAATCACTGAAAAAACTTGGCTATGCCATTACAGAAGCTAATGACTGCTCGGTGTTTCTATTCTTCAATGGCGCCCAAGTCGTTGCTTCCTGTGCCACCGACCAGCCTAACGGCCAATTTGAACTAACCAAAAATCCACACACGCTAGAAGCCGTCAAGGCACCCTCTAACCCACTACCCTTACTAGACCCAGTAAGAGGCTAGGGGATTATTAAGGGGCGAATAGCCCCTTGATGCTGACTAACACTTTCCCGCGCTTAGGCTCTATTTTTTTCGCGTCGGTAATCCCCATCCCCTTAGGTTTCGTGTGTTCGCGCCCTGTAGACGGTTTTTGGGGGTTTCCCGATGAGCTGGAACGGCGAGCGTCAGCGAGCGGTGAAAGCTCAAGGGGGTGAATGCTGAAATATTACGCAGCTAGGTATTCCTCTGTTTCAATTACCAAACTTCGGGTTCTCCACAGACTTACTAACAAAATTCAACGGTTTTTACTATTTACTGCTTTACTTATTTGTTCTGGAAATATCAAATATTTTGATCGCGTACTTACAACTAAATTGGAATAAGATTACTCAATTTCAACTCAATTAATACTTAATGAGATGTAAATAAGCTTAGAAAAAATATACAACTTAGCGAATGTTGTATAATCGACTCATTAGATAATAATTTAGGCAATGTTATGGGGTTATTTTCACCAGAGTCTGGTAAGCCAACTAAAGGCTGTCCTACTGATTTATTGGATTTTGACAAATCCAATCCACGCTTGTTGAATGGTAATGATTACGATACTACTAGTGATGAGGATATTATTACCGCTTTAAATGAAATATCCCCCATTGATGAAGTGATAACTTCTATTTGTACAAATACATATTTAGATTTTGAGCCCTTAATAGTAATTTCTACTAACGACGGACGCTTTAAGGTTCTGGAGGGTAATAGAAGACTTGCATCTATTAAGTTGATTAAAGATCCAGAGTTGGCAAAGAGGTGCAAAATTCCTCTTCCTGCTATACCAGAGAATGTGTTGCTTTCAGTACAAGAGGTCACAGTTTGGTTGGTTGAGAAAGAAACTGATGCTCAGTCATTCATTGGTTTTAAACATATTAATGGCCCAAGTAGGTGGGACGCATACGCTAAAGCTAGATTTGTAAGTGACTGGTATAAACGTGAAGAGGGCAGAGTATCAATAGACCAAATTGCTAGGCAACTTGGTGATGATAACGATACTATTAGATCATACATAAGTAGTATCTATGTTTTAGATCAAGCTGAGGCACGTGGAATCTTTAATATTAAAAATCGTTTTAACCGTGGTAAGTTTGCTTTTTCTCACTTATATACTGCTTTAGGTCGTACTGAGTTTCAAGAGTTCTTAGGGCTAGGTTCTGGCTGGGACAAGACGTTAACTCATTTTCCTGTGCCAAGGCCAAGTGAAGACAAACTCAAGGAAGTACTAATTTATTTATATGGCGATAAGCGCGATGATAAGCCATCTCTCATAAAGTCTCAGAATCCTGATCTTAAACATATTGGGGAGTCGATAGTTTCTCCAGTTGCGCTTCAACTGTTAAGGAGCGGTGCTTCTTTGAAGGATGCATACAATGAAGTTAGAACACCGTATGATGTTTTTAGCGAAGTTCTTGCGCAAGCACATGTAAAGCTTCGTTCTGTTATAGAAAATGTTCAAAAATACCAAGGGGAAGAGAGTCTTCTTGGTATTTCGCTTGAAATGGTCAATCAGACCTCTATACTCTATGACATTATGTTAAAAAAACATAAGGCAAATCAGACATCCAATTCAGCAGTTAATAATCAATAATATTGGGATTTCTTATGCCGCTGTCAAAACTTCCTTTGGATTGTGATGGACATGTAATTGCTGATTGGTTTGAGTTCCATATCATAATCCAGGACTATCAGACCGGTTTAATAAGGGATTTACAACGATCTTGGGATAAACGAAAAAATACAGAAGATTCAACACCTGAAGGTAAGTCTCTTGATGAATCTGACCCTGACGAAAGTTTTCTTGAGTCTATGCTTCAGCAGTTTAGATTTAGGATGGAGCTTCTAGGTGAGGATTATCCTTTTGAATTTAACGATTCTGAGGAGACATTAAGCTTAAAAGCGGGCTTGTCAGAAGGTGCCGTATTATATTTATTCTGCCTTTTCTTATCCAATACAAATAATTCAGAAATATTTGAGTTAGATAAATTTAATTACTTTTTGGATAATCGTACTAGAGATTTATTTCAAGCCTGCGCCACGTGGGCAGCCGCCGCTGAAACTAAAGGTTGTGCAATTACATTTGGTGTTCCACGTCCTGATAACCTTGGATTTAAAGCTAAGTTACAACAAACTTATGTTCTTATGGATGAAGGTGTAGTGCGTGACGAATTCCTACCTGCGGCACCAAGACATGTTCAAGACGGGGGAGTTGATGTTATAGCTTGGGGAATACGCCGCGATGGCGCTGCTGGCAGGCTTTATATATTGGGCCAAGTAGCTTCTGGTGCAAACTGGAGGGATAAAAGTATCAAAGGTGATATTGATCCTTTTCATGACATTTGGTTTAGTGAGAAGCCTCCATCAACCCCAACTCCTGCAATGTTTATACCTTTTTGCATAGACGAGCAAGGTGTATCTCATAAACAGCGCGTTGATTTGCTCACACGTATTTATGGAAACATGTATTACCGATATTTAATTCCTGTATTGGCCAGAATTGGTTTGCAACTCGCAACCGCAAATACTGATTTAACTATTGAAAGAACTCAAGACTATCCCGAAATACAAGCATGGGTAAACGGGTTAATTACCCGGTTAAGAGCTGTTTAGTTATGTCTAGTCATGTAAAAACGCCTTTCCGTTACCCGGGAAGCAAGTCAGCTTTTACCAATGTCGTTAAGGAGTTTGTTGATTACAATGGATTAAAAGACTCTATATTAGTTGAGCCCTACGCGGGCAGCGCTGCCGTCACGATTTCTTTAATCTCTGAAAACATTTGTTCCAATGCCGTTATTGGCGAAAGAGATCCATTGCTATACAGCTTCTGGAAAGTTGTTTTCACCAATCCAAAAGAGCTTAAGGAAAGAATTAGACTAACTAAAGTTGATTTAGACACATGGGAATCTTTGCAGCCATTTCTTAAGATTGATAATCCTAGGGGTCATGATTTAGATGAGTTGGCTTTTGCTGCTATTTTTCTAAATCGTACAAATTTTTCTGGTGTTATGCATGCTGGGCCCATTGGCGGAAAATCCCAACGTTCTGCATACAAAGTTAATTGTAGGTTCAATAAAGATGATCTGATATCAAAAATAACCCAATTGCGCAAACTGGGGTCTAGAGTCAAGGTTAAGTTTGGAGATGCACTTAAGCTAATTGATGAGTATCGCAATGATAAAAATTGTTTATTTTATATCGATCCACCATATTTTATTCAAGGTCCTAAGCTTTATCGGCATCACTACAGCCTGACACAACATATTGCTTTGGCCAAAGCTCTTGAGTCTGTTGAGTTTAAATGGTTACTTAGCTATGACAGCCATGACGTAATAAAGCGTCTGTACGAAGAACACAATCATGTATTGAAGCCTTTTCAATACAGTACGCGCACACCTAAAAATGAAAATGAGCTTTTAATAACAAATCTTCTTATTCCTGATAGTGAATAATAGTTCATGAGTAACTTAAGTATTCGGGATTATTAACGGAACTAAATACTTTACGTGCCAGTTACACGTAAAGTATCGCTCATTTTTGAGCGTTTTTCACCGAAGAGAAGACGGTATAAAAATAAAATAACGTTTCGCATAATGTATATTATGTAAAATTTAAGTTAAAGGTATTCTCTGGAACAAAAAAACTCTGGAAAACTCTTAAACATTTAAAATTAATTATCCCTTGAGTCTTCAAACCTTTTTTTCAGGCTCAAAGCAAGTCTAGTACCTCTTGATATAATTGAAATAGTTTGATCAATATTATCGACAAAATCTCTAAGTTGAGAGAGCATAAATTTTCTAGCTCTGTTAAAGTTAATTTCAAGATTTGGAAGATTATCCATAGATTCAATAAGACTAAATGTACTATCTCTACCTTGTGTTAATTGGTCTTGTAACGGAACCCAAACATCAATTAAATCTTGTAAGCCATTTTCTTTAGTACGGACCATCCCAGAGTCATAACTTAAAAGAAACTCTATACTACTTTCGACATCCTTTAAAATTAAACGGTATTGATCATTCTCAGGCCTTATAAAAGCCGCAAAATCTTGAATATGATCAGCAAGAGATCTGATAATAATTAGTTGGTCTTTGGATGAATTTTGACTAGAAATAATCTTGCTAGTTGAGGACTCAACTTGAGGCGTAAAGCTATCACTCAATTTTGCGCCAACTCTTAATACTATTTCAGTAAGTTTAATAAGACCGTCTTCAAGTTGTACACTGTAGTCAAGTAGACCTTTATCATCATAATTTAATACTGTAGATGAGCTATTAAGTGAAGAAGCAGGTTCCAATTGATTTAGAAAGGATTTATCAGAGTCTTTAACAGGGTTTCCAAAAGGAAGCTTGTTATCATATGCATCTTTGGCTAACGCAGATAATTCAGCTTTTGCAATTTCCATTGAAGCAAAATAAGTACTATATGGAATTACACGATAAGATCGAAGGTCAAAGGGTAACTCTTCAATGTTCTGAGTGAGTAAAATCACATGTTTATTTAGAGCATGAGCAATGCCTAGTTCATAATAAACATTGGGATTTGATCCTGTAAGATCAGCTAGTATTAAATCACTTGTAATAATTCCCTCAATTATGTCATTGAGTATATTACGTTGGCTTCTAATATCATCTGCACGCTTAACTTCATAACCAGCAGAAGATAGGCTAATATTTATCAAATACTCGTATACCTCCTTAAGATCCTCTGAGAACGGCATTAATACAAAAGCTTTTTTTACCATTGAAGTATGCAATCTAAAAGTATCAAGTAAAATTTAATGGAAGCAGGGTTGATGGTATAGTTAGAATAAAACTTAACCTTGCTGAGCTGTTTTTGTTAAATGATACTAGGTATTTATAGAGCACGCCTAATGTTTCTTTTTCGATGTGTAGTTGCTCAACTAACCTAAGCTTTTCTCATATAACGATAGTATCTGCGCCTCTTCGCTTTGTTGCGCCCTTCTACTCTTATAAACCAATAGTAATTGGTTAAATTACTAACCCATGCGGGTAGTTTTATATCAGGTTGTGGTTTGAATCCATAAATCATATTTTTTAATGGGTACTTACGTTCTTTTTACCATCGTTTTTCATGATTCCTGTTGTATTGTGTCCGTAATATAAATCTAGGACGCGCCCCTACCAGCCGTTGTTAGGGCATGGCTAGAGATGTGCCGATTTATAGCAGAATTAGCCTGTTGGGTGTTTCTTTAACGTGGGGATAATTAGCAAAAAAGAAGCTAGAAAAACTGCCAGTGTGAGTTTTTAAATTGGAAGATTTGTTTTACAACTGACTATTACGAGATGCTGCGAGGGGTAACTGGCGGAAGAGGTGAGATTCGAACTCACGGTGGGCGTGAACCCACGACAGTTTTCAAGACTGTAGCATTAAACCGCTCTGCCACTCTTCCAGTCGGGCTTGTCATTTAACAAGGACAACATTGTATCATAAGATTTTAGTCGTCTGCTACTTCCAAATCAGGAAAAAGTACTTCTGAATAGCCAAAATTCCGCAAGTCATTGATGCGCATAGGATATAAAATCCCATCGAGATGATCGCACTCATGTTGCACCACGCGCGCATGGAAGCCGCTAACCAAGCGGTCAATCGCATTGCCATATTGATCAACCCCTGTGTAATGTAAACGGCTATACCGAGATACTAAGCCGCGCATACCTGGGACTGATAAGCACCCTTCCCACCCGTCATCCGTTTCATCGCTAATCGTTTTTAAAACGGGGTTAATCAATACGGTATAAGGTACTTGCTCAGCATCTGGATAGCGTGGGTTATGCCCTACCCCAAAAATCACCACGCGCTTGCTTACGCCAATTTGAGGGGCTGCAATGCCTGCGCCATGCATATGCGCCATGGTGTCTTGCATATCTTCAATCAAGGCATGTAATTCTGGCGTATCAAATTGATCTATTGGGGTGGCAACCTCGAATAATAGTGGGTCACCCATACGCAATACTGGTTTAATTGGCATGTAACAATACCACCTGTTCTATTAATAATCGGACACGCTGCATGGTTTCATCTAATACTTTGCCGATTTCATCATGACTAATTTCGTGCAAGCTATTACCGCGCCCTGCTGCATGATTCGCTACTGGGCAGATGGCTGCGTAGTTAATGCCAAGCTCACGCGCTAATGACGCTTCTGGCATGCCTGTCATGCCTACTAACGTTGCGCCATCACGTTCTAGGCGATTAATCTCGGCAGCCGTTTCCAACCTAGGGCCTTGCACAGCGGCATAGACCCCTCCATCAACAATCGCTTGCCCAGCTTGCAATGCCGCTTTTTTGCATAAGTCGCGTAATTTTGGGGAGTATGGTTGAGTAAAGTCCACATGTTTCACTGGCTCAGGGCTATCCTGGTTTTCACCATCAAAATAGGTGTTTTTACGACCATGTGTGTAATCAATAATTTGGTCTGGTATGGCGATTTTACTTGGGCCTAAATCGGGGTGTATGCCACCTACGGTTGCCACTGCCACAATGTCACACACCCCTGCAGAATGTAATGCCCATACATTTGCACGGTAATTAATTGCGTGCGGAGGGATGGTGTGGCCGCTACCATGGCGAGGAATGAAAATTAATGGTTTGCCTGCGATCTCACCAAAGGTTAACGGGCCTGAAGGCTCTCCATATGGTGTACGGATGAGCTGCCTGCGTTTGATCTCTAAATTAGCAAGTTGCGTTAAACCTGTGCCGCCGATAATCCCTAACATAATAATTGTTGCATTCTGAACTTGTCCTAAATTTGAGCGTGCGCAAATTGTAACGTAAAAAACTCTATTTTAGCGCGAGTATCGGCTGAGTTAATCGCCAATTTATGGCATACTCCAGCCACATGAATACCCCAGCCAATATATCTGTCCAACAAGCTAGTTTAGCGCACGCGCAATCGCACTATGAAAACTTTCCCGTAGCCTCTATTTTATTGCCAAAATCATTACGTGAGCCGATTAGTTTGATTTACTCATTTGCAAGACAAGCGGATGATTTTGCAGATGAAGGCGATTTAACGCCTGAACAGCGATTGGCTTTACTTGATGGCTTTAAGCAGGAGCTAGATTTAATTCAAGCGTATATCAAGCCGAATACTGATTTTTTTGTTTCGTTGGGTGAGATGATTCGTGCGCGACAACTGCCATTAGAGCCGTTTTATGATCTGTTAAATGCTTTTAGCCAAGATGTAGTCAAAGCTCGATATGAAAATTTTGGTGAGGTGATAGATTACTGCCGCCGCTCAGCCAACCCAGTAGGCAGGCTGATGTTACATCTTTACGGCAAAGCAACGCCACACAATATTGGTCTATCTGACGCCATTTGCTCGGCTCTGCAAATTATTAACTTTTTGCAAGATGTTGCTATTGATTACAAAAAAGACCGCATTTACTTCCCGCAAGATGAAATGCGCAAATACAAAATAACTGAGCAACATATTGTCAATGCAGATGGCGGCCACCCTGCTTGGGCAAATTTTATGGAATTTAACATCAATCGCGCCCGACGCTTGCTGCAATCTGGGGCACCACTAGGGGTAATACTGACTGGTCGAATCGGGTTGGAAATGCGTAGCATTATTGCAGGTGGCGAGCGTATTTTATACAAGCTACATCAATCACGTGGTGACGTGTTTACACAGCGGCCAGTGCTCAACAAAAAAGATTGGGCTTATATCTTGTACCGCGCTTTTTCTAAAAGATAAGCATTATGACGCCACAACAATATTGCGAACAAAAGGCCGCTGCGAGTGGCTCTAGTTTTTATGCTAGCTTTAGATTTTTATCAAAAGCGAAACGTGAGGCAATGATTGCGCTTTACGCTTTTTGTCGTGAGGTAGACGATATTGCGGATGAATGCACCGATATTAATATCGCCCGTACGAAACTGGCGTGGTGGCGCGCTGAAATTAACAATTTATACCAAGGTAATCCGCAACACCCTGTGAGCAAAGCGCTAGTGGAACCTATCAAAACCTATAGCCTCATTCAAGAGCACTTTATTGAAATAATTGATGGTATGGAGATGGATTGCGACCAAAATCGCTACGCCGATTTTAAAGAGCTACAGCTCTACTGCTATCGTGTTGCCAGTGTAGTCGGCTTATTGTCCGCCAGTATTTTTGGCTATACCAATCGCAATACACTTAAATATGCGCATGATCTAGGCATGGCGTTCCAACTTACCAATATCATTCGCGATGTAGGTGAAGACGCTCGCAGAGGCCGTATATATCTGCCATTAGATGAAGTCGCTAAGGCTGGCTTAACAGAGCATGATATTTTGCATTGTGTCGAGTCTGATAAGTTTAAAGTGCTGATGGAGTTTCAAATTGAGCGGGCAGAAACTTTCTACGACAAAGCGTTGCGTGCCCTACCCTCAGAGGATAAAAAAGCCCAGCTGCCAGGTTTGATGATGGCGGCTATCTATCGCACCCTACTCCGCGAAATTAAGGCGGATGGCGCCGAAAAAGTGCTTAACACCAAAACTTCACTAGGTGGCTTTCGTAAACTTTGGCTAGCCTTTAGTACATGGCTGAGACACTGAATACACGCGTTGCCATCATTGGTGGGGGTTGTGCGGGGCTTGCAGCAGCAGCAAAACTGGCCCAACAAAATATTCCCGTGACCTTGTTTGAAGCCGGCCCGCAACTTGGTGGGCGCGCGCGGAAAGTGAGCTATCAGGGCTTAGAAATTGATAATGGTCAGCATATATTGCTAGGTGCTTATCAAGAAACCTTGCAACTGCTTAAATTAGTGGGTGTAGATTTTAAGCGTACGTTGCAGCGCCTGCCGTTAACTATGCATATGCAAGATGTGCATACGCAAGCACAGCTAATATTAAAAACCTGTCAGCATCTGCCTGCCCCACTCCACCTGCTGGCAGGCTTAGTTAGCGCGAAAGGTCTATCTGCGAAAGATAAATGGCTAGCCATACGCATGATGGCGCTTTTACACATTAACCGTTTTAAACTTAATCAAGATATAGATTTACACACGCTGCTCGCTAGGCACAAACAATCTACAAATTTAATTCAGAACTTATGGGAACCACTCTGCCTGGCCGCCTTAAATACGCCGATAAAACAGGCAAGCAGCCAAGTTTTTTTAAATGTATTGCGCGATAGTTTTGCAAGAAAAAAAACTGATAGCGATATGCTGCTCGCTAGAGTGGATTTAACTAGCCTGATTGGCGATCCTATTAGTCGTTATATCCAATCAAAGAATGGCGAAGTGTGCCACGCTACTATTGATAAAATCGTAGTTGCTCAACATGGTTACAGTTTAAGCTCATCACTTGGGGATCGCTTGTTTAGTCATGTTGTGCTGGCAGTTGCCCCACATCAGCTTGGTAAGATTGCACCAAATGGATTGTTTGATGATGCATTGGGCGGCATAGTCCAAGCATTTAGCTACCAACCCATCACTACCCTATATTTACAATTTTCAACCGATACGCGCTTGCCTCTTGCTATGCAAGGGATGGTAAACAGCATCAGTCAGTGGGTGTTTGATCGTGGCCAAGTGTGCGATCAACATGGTTTGATTGCCGTAGTTGTTAGCGCGCATGGAGTGCATAGTGGCATGACACAGGCTGAGCTTACTGAAGCCGTGATAAAAGAAATAACACTAGCCTTCAAGCTGCAAGCACCGTTATGGTTTAAAATAATCACCGAAAAGCGTGCAACATTTAGCTGCGATGTTGGTATAAAACGACCAGCAAACACAACTGTATTGCCTAATCTATATCTTGCTGGCGATTACACCGAGGGCGACTATCCTGCCACCATAGAGGGTGCAGTGAGAAGTGGCGTAAAATGTGCGTCATTAATCAGCAAACAACTTCAATCATCATAACTTTAGGAAAATCATGCCCACACAATTTAGCGAGTTTTTAATCAACTGGGGCATCATGAGTGCTTCGCTTTGGGTGGCTAGCTTTTTGTTTAGGGGTCTTAAATTTGATAACCATAGCGCATTACTAATCTCCGCACTAGTATTGGGTTTTGTTAACGCAGTGGTCAAACCTATTTTATTTTTACTCACCTTTCCGCTCACTATCGTTACGCTTGGCCTGTTTTATCTGGCTCTTAATGCTTTTATGATTCAGTTAGTCGCCAAATTGGTGAAAGGTTTCTCTGTCAGTGGATTTTGGACAGCATTGTTTGTCAGTATATTTATCGCATTTTTTGCCAGCTTCTTAGAAAGCTTTTTCCCTGGTACCACGACTATCCTTATTTCTAAAGGCAACACCATTTCAGTATGATGCAAATCCCAGCACTTCCCCCAGTTTCAGCGCAATGTTTAAAAGACCGTGTCATTGTAGTCACGGGCGCAGGTCAAGGTATAGGCAAGTTTGTTGCTACAAGTTATGCGCAACATGGCGCAACGGTAATTTTGTTAGGCAGAACGCAAGCAAAGTTAGAAGCGACTTACGATGAAATCGTGGCTGCGCAATATCCAGAGCCTTTAATATTTACGATGGATTTAGAAAAAGCGACTGAAAATGACTACCAAGCAATGGCAGAAGGCATTTACCAGCAGCTTGGTCGTCTAGATGGTATTTTGCACAATGCGGCGCATCTGGATAATTTAAGCCCGCTAGCTATACAAACTGTGAGCCAGTTTGAAGCAGCATTTAAGGTCAATGTTATTGCGCCTTTTGCTTTAACCAAAGCCTGCCTGCCGCTGCTGCAAAGAGCGAGTGACGCATCGGTGGTTTTTACCTCCACATCTGCTGTTCAAACGGCTGGTGCCTATTGGGGTGCGCATAGTGCGAGTAAATGCGCGGCAGACCATATGGTGAAAACTTGGGCGCACGAGCTTGAAACCACCGCAGTTCGCTTAAATAGTGTGGTTCCAGGGGCATTGCAAAGCCCTCAGCGTAAAAAAACTCACCCAGGCGAAGTGCACGATAACTTACCAAGTATTGAAACTAAGCTGCCCATTTATATATATTTAATGATGGCAGAGAGTAAGCAGGTAACTGGGCAGGTATTTTAATGATGTTTCTGTGATATCTACTTAAACGGGCCAGTTATTCACGGCAAATACAAAAAAGGGATGCATTTGCATCCCTTTATCTAATAACTAACGCTTACAAGTCTAATCAAGCAGCTGGCGCCGCTTTTTTGACCTTTTTGGTTTTTTTAGACTTTTTAGTTGTTGTATTTGCAGGTTTTTCTGCAGTGCTTGTGGTGCTTGCGGGCACTGCAGTATTAGCTGTTTCTGATGCTTTCGTAGCCTCGTCAGCTTTAGCTGGCTCTGCTGCTTTTACTGGGGCAGCACCCACTGCATTGCTGCGCAAGAAAGCCACCACTTTCAATACTTCATCTGGTGTTAGGCCTTGCGTAGGATCATCTGGCTGCATCAAGCCTACGCCTTTCGCCCCCATACCCCCTGCAGTTCCGCCCCAAATGGTTTCAAAAATACCTTGATCGTTAGCATTTTTCGGGTAGTTCCACTTGTCATCTGTTAAGTTAGGGCCGACTGCTCCTTCACCATGCGCACCATGACAAGCGGTACAGCTATAAAGCTGGAATGTTTTTTTGCCTGCTTTGATTGCATCAGCATTGCCAAGATAAGTATTTTTACCAGAACTCAAAAATTCCTTAGCCGCTGGGCTATTAAAAGACTCGGCAGGAATTGCTAGAGTCTTACCATCGGCAGTAGAAGTAAATGTAATCGCTGCATTTGCAGTAAATGACACGCTTGAAAGTAATACAGCAGCGAGTAATTTTGAAGTTTTCATGATCAACCTATCAAATATTTAAAATATAAATATATTGCTAAACACATTAAGCAATACATAAAGTGACCATCTTAATAATTTTATTTGTAAAGTAAACATGATTTAAACATTTTTTACCTTTTCAAGCGCTTGCTCGAGCCTTTCTACGGCAAACACTTGCATATCTTTGATCGCTTGTTTTGGTGCATTGGCTTTGGGGACAATTGCATGAGTAAATCCCAGTTTGGCAGCCTCTTTTAAACGCTCCTGGCCACGCTGCACTGGACGTACCTCTCCAGCCAAACCAACCTCACCAAATACAATAAGTTTATTATTTAATGGTTTGTTTTTTAAAGAGGATACAATCGCTAACAGCACAGCCAAATCCACAGCTGGTTCACTAATTTTGACGCCGCCGACTGCATTCACAAACACATCTTGGTCAAAGCAAGCGATACCCGCATGCCGATGTAATACCGCCAATAGCATGGCCAAACGGTTTTGTTCTAGGCCAACGCATAAGCGCTTAGGGTTGGGCGCATGCGCCTCGTCAACTAAGGCCTGCACTTCAACCAATAAAGGCCTAGTTCCTTCTTGCGTTACGGTGATGCAGGAGCCTGCAACTTGTTCGGCGTGATGCGATAAAAACAGCGCAGATGGATTGCTAACTTCACGTAAACCCTTTTCTGTCATGGCAAATACGCCAAGCTCATTGACGGCGCCAAAACGGTTCTTAAAGGCACGGATTAATCGAAAGCTTGAGTTAGGGTCGCCCTCGAAATATAAAACCGTATCAACAATATGTTCCAGCACCCTAGGGCCTGCTAATGCACCTTCTTTAGTGACATGACCCACTAAAATAACGGCAATCCCTAGTTGTTTTGCCACACGAGTTAGTTGAGCAGAGCACTCGCGCACTTGGGCGACTGAGCCTGGGGCTGATTGCAATGCTTCTGAATAGACTGTTTGAATGGAGTCTATAACGGCAATTTCTGGTTTGTGGGTTTGCAATATAGCCAGAATTTTTTCAAGCTGAATTTCTGCTAATAAATCAATGGGGCTAGCATCTAGGCCAAGGCGTTTGGCACGCATCGCAATTTGTTGGGCGGACTCTTCGCCGCTGACATACAGGGCTTTTCTTGTCTTACCTACATGACATAGTGTTTGTAGTAACAAGGTTGATTTGCCAATACCTGGATCACCACCAATCAACACTACCCCACCATCAACAAAGCCGCCGCCAAGTACACGGTCAAACTCACTGATTCCTGAGGGTTGGCGTGGCACTTCTGCGGCTTCTACCTCGGCTAGTTTTTGCAAACCAGCACTGGGTGCTAAAGCAGCGTAGCGATTGCTAGTTACAGTTTCAGCAATGGACTCAACAAGGGTGTTCCAAGCCATGCAACTAGGGCATTGCCCTTGCCATTTGGGTGATTGCCCCCCACACTCTGTACAACTGTAGATAGTTTTCGCTTTAGCCATACAAGGTGTGCTTACTAACCGCGGTTAATATGCATCTTCCATATTATGATTACCTGCAAAGTTTTCAAAGCGGGTATGTTGCCCAATAAACGTCAAGCGAACGCGACCAATTGGGCCGTTACGCTGCTTGGCAATAATAATTTCTGCAGTACCTTTGTCTGGACTATCTGGGTTATAAACTTCATCACGATAAATAAACAAAATAACGTCCGCATCTTGCTCAATAGCGCCAGATTCACGTAAATCGGACATCACAGGGCGCTTATCAGGACGTTGTTCTAGCCCACGGTTGAGCTGAGAAAGCGCCACAACTGGCACATTTAGCTCCTTCGCGAGCGACTTTAAAGATCGTGAGATTTCAGAGATTTCAGTGGCGCGATTTTCGCTTTGACGACCAGCGGCACCCGTCATCAACTGCAAGTAATCCACTACGATTAAACCCAGCTCGCCACATTGGCGATGTAATCTACGCGCCCTTGCGCGTACATCGAATGAACTTAAACCTGCGCCTTCATCAATAAAGATCGGTGCATCGTTTAACTTACCTAATGCTGTGGTTAGACGTACCCAATCTTCATCTTCTAAATTGCCATTACGCATACGGTGTTGATCTAGGCGCCCTACCGAGCCAATCATACGCGTAGCTAGCTGTGTTGCGCCCATCTCCATAGAAAACACCGCCACAGCCTTTTTACTATCTAATGCAACGTTCTCAGCAATATTAAGCGAGAATGCAGTTTTACCCATAGAGGGGCGCCCTGCCACGATGATAAGGTCGCCGGGTTGAAATCCAGAAGTGCGCTCATCCAGATCAGAAAAGCCAGTCGAAATGCCTGTTACATCCCCTTGGTTTTCACGTTGATACAAGTAATCAATTCTGTCAGCCACTTGCGGTAACAATACTTTAATATCCTGAAAACCTTGGGTACTGCGTTTGCCGCCTTCGGCAATTTGAAAAATCTTCGCCTCAGCCTCATCCAGCAGCTGCTGGGCATCACGACCTTGCGGGTTATAAGCGCTTTCAGCAATACCAGAGCCAATTTCAACTAATTTACGCATCACAGCACGCTCATGCACAATTTCAGCATAGCGTCTTATATTAGCCGCTGTGGGTGTGTTCTGTGCCAGCGCGCCAAGGTAGGCAATGCCGCCTACACTGGAGAGTTCAGCCGTACTTTCAAGTGACTCTGCAACTGTTACGATATCTGCAGGCTTATTGCCCTCAATTAGCTTGGCAATATGCCCGAAAATTAATTTGTGATCGTATCGGTAAAAGTCATGGGCAGACAGAATATCTGCAATCTTGTCGAGCGCCTCATTTTCAAGCAGCAGGCCACCTAAGACCGACTGTTCAGCTTCTACAGAATGGGGAGGGAGTTTTAATGCATCTAATGTTTCGTCAGCCATGGCGCATTATACAATTTCAGGAAGGTTAACAGGCAACAAAAAAGGCTGCCGAAGCAGCCTTTTTGCATTCATTGGTAAAACTTAAGCTTCGCCAACTACAGTCACTGTAATATCTACCACTACATCATGATGCAGTGCAACGCTCACAGCGTGGTCACCAATCATTTTGAGTGGGCCGTTAGGCATACGCACTTCAGCTTTAACCACTTGGTGGCCTTGAGCTACTAAGCCTTCAGCGATGTCACCGTTGGTTACTGAGCCGAACAAGCGACCATCAACACCAGCTTTTTGTGCAACTTGTAATACGAAACCAGCTAATTTCTCGCCACGTGCTTGTGCAGCAACCAACAAATCAGCTTGTTGTTTTTCCAATACTGCGCGACGTGCAGCAAACTCAGCCTTATTAGCTTCTGTTGCACGTTTTGCTTTACCTTGAGGAATCAAAAAGTTACGGCCATAGCCATCTTTAACTTTTACGATATCGCCTAGATTACCAAGATTCACGACTTTTTCTAATAAAATAATTTGCATGGTCGTCTCCTCTTAGTGTTTGTCAGTGTATGGAAGCAATGACAAGAAACGAGCGCGTTTAACAGCGGCCGTTAATTGGCGTTGATATTTAGCTTTTGTACCAGTAATACGCGCTGGAATAATTTTACCGTTTTCGGTAATGAAGTCTTTTAACAAATCTACGTCTTTGTAATCAACTTCTTTGATGCCCTCTGCAGAAAAACGGCAGTAGCGGCGGCGTTTAAACATATCACGTGCCATGTTAGTAATCCTCTAAATAATCTCTAATGTATTCAAATGTAGTACCAATTGCGTGCTTTTGAGGCTGCGTTTTGCCATAAAACCAGACACTTTTAATTGTGTGCCCACTTTTACTGCTAGTGATCGCTCTGCTAATTCGCCCATGACGACTGCATTAACATCACATTCAACCCTACGTTTCATCCCTGCTTCAACTTGTTCAGACAGGTGATGCAACATAAAACTCAACAACGGTATGCCTGCTGGGGTGTAACGAAGCGTGTCTATTTGCACCACTTCGCCAGTTAACACCAGCTTATTCAATTAAGCAGATGCTTGCTCTGCTGGTGCTGCAGGAGCCTCTTCTTTACCCAATACTGATTTAGATTTCTCTTCTTTCATCATTGGAGAAGGCTCAGTGACAGCTGTTTTAGTTGCCATAGTCAAATGACGCAATACAGCATCATTAAATTTAAATGCCAACTCAAGCTCTTCAAGCACAGCAAGACTACATTCGATGTTCATTAACACGTAATGTGCTTTGTGGATTTTTTGAATTGGGTAAGCCAATTGACGACGACCCCAATCTTCTAAACGATGGATAGTACCGCCGTTAGAAGTGATAAGTGTGCGATAACGCTCGATCATCGCTGGCACTTGCTCGCTTTGGTCCGGATGGACGATAAAAACTACTTCATAATGTCGCATGTATACTCCTTTTGGATTAAAGGCTCCTGCACTGCGAAACAGTGAGCCAAGGTGAAAGAGGCGCGATTATAGGCAAAAATACTTATTTAATCAATCGTTTTCTAGACTTTATGCTAGTTAATTAAGAATTAAGTTATTCAAAATATAGGATTGATTGATCGAAGCTAAGTTTTAAGCTAGTTTCTCAGGTATTGTACGGTAAATAAACCGAGCGCAGTCATAAGCAAAGACCCCACTAAATGCATCACAATATGTATGCTAGCCCAGCCATAATCGCCACGACTAAGTAGACTCACTGACTCTGCCGAGAAAGTGGAAAACGTAGTCAATCCTCCTAAAAAACCAGTTGTCAGCAAAAGCCGTATTTCGGGGCTTAGGCTACCAGACGAAACAAACCCCATAGCAATACCCATTAAATATCCGCCTAACAGATTGGCCAACAAAGTACCCAAAGGCAACACTGGATACACTGCATTTAAGGCAGCACTAAAACCCCATCGAAGCCAAGCACCTAGCGCTGCGCCTACACCCACCACCACAAAACCCGCCCAACTCATAACACCTCCTAACAAACCTTACGCTACATTTTTAGCGCATCATTTGAGATATTTAACATTTTTTAAATATTGATTCACGCTCACTCCATTAGTATGATGCAGTACATGCGTTGTTTCATCAACTCCATCTAAAATAGAGCGATTATCAAAGCCATTACTTGAAAGCACAATTTTGCGAATTTTATTTGTTACTTCAGAAGCCTTTCCTTTAATCAAAACTGGGGGCTTGGCAGACGTAAGTGGCTCATTGCCAGCCGCACTTAACAGTCTTGGTGCAGATGTACGTATTTTGATCCCTGGCTACCCCGCTGTATTAGAAAAATTGATAGATTTGCGGATAATCGCAACGATGGACCAGTTGCCAATAATTGGTAGCGTCAAATTGCTGATGGGCACAATGCCCGAAACTGGCGTCAATGTAATGGCAATTCAATCTCCATTCCTGTATGAGCGTGCTGGTGGCCCCTATATTAATGCAGAAGGCAGTGATTGGACTGACAACCCACTCAGATTCGGTATTTTATCTCGTGTTGCAGCCAATCTTGCGAGCAGTTCGACCAGCCCGCTTATCGACTGGTTACCAGATGTTGTGCATTGCAATGACTGGCAGAGCGGCTTAACTCCTGCTTTTATCCACTTTCACCAGTTGGCAACTGGCATGAAACACGCAAAATCCATATTGAGTATCCACAATCTAGCTTTTCAGGGTAATTATGGGGCTGAATGGGTGGCTAATTTAGGGTTGCCAGCCGAGAGTTATCAAATAGAGGGTTTGGAGTATTACGGTCAGATGTCGTTCTTAAAAGCTGGGGTTTATTATGCTGACCATCTCGCAACGGTAAGCCCAACCTATGGCTTAGAAATCCAAACACCTGAGTATGGCTTTGGCATGCAAGGTCTGCTAGCCAAGCGTAATAGAGAAATTGACGGCATTTTAAACGGCATAGATCTTACGGAGTGGAATCCTATAAGTGATCCTTACCTCAGCGCACATTATGACGCAGCACATTTAGAAAATAAAAGTGTTGTCAAGCAAGCGTTACAGCAGCAACTTGGATTGAGTTCAGATTCAAAAGCACCATTGTTAGGGGTAGTCAGCAGGCTTACTTACCAAAAAGGGTTGGATATGTTTCTGCAAGTTGCAGAGCCACTTATTCAGCAAGGCTGTCAAATTGCTCTGCTCGGCAGCGGTGAAAAGTCGATGGAAAATGGGTTTAAACAACTAGCTATGCGTTATCCGCAACAAGTGGCCGCAACTATCGGTTATAACGAACCACTATCACACAACATTATGGCGGGGGCTGACTTGTTTATCATGCCTTCGCGCTTTGAACCTTGCGGCTTAAACCAAATGTATGGCTTGCGCTATGGCACACCATCCGTTGTGACTAGAACTGGTGGATTAGCTGATTCAATCCGCGACGCCACCCCCACTGCGCTCGGGGATAAATCTGCAACTGGGTTTGTCATGGCTGCAGTTAACGCAGATGCATTACTACACACCATAGCGCGCGCCCTAACTTACTTCCAAGAACCAAAACTTTGGAAGCAAATCCAGCAAGCGGGGATGAAAACAGAACTAGGCTGGGATAAAAGCGCACAAGCTTATCTGAACTTATATAAAAAAATGCTATTGAGCTAGCAAACCACCTGCTTAACTGAACATGTATTTGGGTAGCTATTTGTTAGCTACTCAGTCAGCTAGTTGCTGAATATCGCCTAAAACCCCAACCTTCATCAGTTATTAACATCAATGTAACAATTAAGCTGTAAATTGATATTGTAAATGCTTCTCTCTGAAACTGGCATATTTGATGCTTATCAATATGCGAGCTTTCTCCAAAGCTTTACTTCTCCTCCCTCAAGGCGCAACTATGCGCCTTCTTTTTTATCTTATTGCTGATGACTAATTTTGCTTAATACTAATCTAGTTTAATAAAGTGCTCACGGTAGTATTTAAGTTCGTCGATAGACTCGTAAATATCGGCAAGTGCTTCATGCTTGCTGGCTTTTTTAAAACCAGAGTACACAGTTGGCTTCCAACGTCTAGCAAGCTCTTTAAATACACTAACATCTAAATTTCGATAGTGAAAAAATGATTCTAAATCAGGCATATAGCGCGCCATAAAGCGTCTGTCTTGGCAGATTGAATTCCCGCACATAGGCGATTTACCTGCAGGCACATACTGCTTTAAGAACTCAATCATCATTTGTGTTGCCGCAGTTTCATCAACCTTAGAGGTTTTTACCTTTTCAATTAATCCAGAGCGGCCATGCGTGCCCTTATTCCATGCATCCATACCATCCAATACTGCATCACTTTGGTGCACAACAATCACTGGCGATTCACCAAGCACATTCAGCTCGGCATCAGTTACCACGGCTGCAAGTTCTAAAATTCTATCGCTATCAGGCAATAAACCACTCATTTCCATATCTAACCAAATCAGGTTATCGGGGTGGGGCGCTGCAACTTGTGACATAATGATTTCCATGAAAATAGACTAAAATAGCAATTGTGGCTGAACCTTATGCCACAATGCGCTTCTTAAAACATATACTTTAACAACCTATTAGTTTAACTGAAAACACTATAATGATGGCGACAACTCTTTCTTCTATATTTATTGGCTTACTCATTCTGACAACACTGACTCGCCTTTGGCTTGCGCGTAGGCACGTCAATTATGTGCAAGCTAACCGCAATCAAGTGCCTGATGCATTCAAGCAAAATATCAGTCTGGAATCTCATCAAAAAGCTGCAGATTACTCTTCTGCAAAAACACGCTTAGCTATCTTAGAGACCATTGCACAGGCTATATTGTTGGTTATTTTTACCATTGGTGGTGGTTTGCAAATGGTAGATGGCGTATGGCGATCATTATTGCCAGACTTGGAAATGCTTAGAGGTGCACTTGTTATTTTAAGCGTTATGCTAATCAGTAGCCTGGTAGATTTACCGTTTGACTACTATAAGTCCTTCAGCATTGATGATCGCTTCGGTTTCAACAAAATGACCCCTCGCGTATTTTTCGCAGACATGCTTAAGCAGGCCTTTGTTGGCTTACTATTGGGTGCTCCTATTTTATTTGCTGCACTTTGGCTGATGCAAGGCGCGGGTGAGTATTGGTGGTTTTACTTGTGGGTGGTGTGGAGTGTGTTTAACCTGTTGATGCTGGCTATCTACCCTACTTTTATTGCCCCTATATTTAACAAATTTTCGCCTTTGGCTGATGATTCGCTGAAATCGCGAATTGAGGCGTTACTCACTAAATGCGGCTTTAAATCACAAGGTCTATTTGTGATGGATGGCTCTACCCGTAGCAGTCATGGAAATGCTTATTTCACGGGCTTTGGTGCTAGCAAGCGTGTTGTGTTCTTTGACACATTATTGGATCGCCTAGACGTCAATGAGATTGAAGCCGTTCTCGCCCACGAGCTTGGTCACTTTAAACACCATCACGTAATTAAACGCATTATTATGTTGTTTGCGATGAGCTTTGTTGGACTAGCTGTGTTAGGCTGGTTACAACAGCAAACTTGGTTCTATGAAGGACTGGGCGTTACTAATCCAAGTAACTATATGGCGTTAATGTTGTTTTTACTGGTAAGCCCAGTATTTTTATTTATTTTGCGTCCTTTTATGGCTAGCTACTCACGTAAAAATGAATTTGAGGCAGATGCTTATGCTGCAAAGCACGCAGATGCACGGTACCTGATCGAAGCATTGGTTAAACTGTATCGAGATAACGCGTCGACCCTTACGCCTGACCCGTTGCACTCTGCATTTTATGACTCACACCCACCTGCCAGTATACGTATTGCTAAACTATCAGCGTTACAATAGCGTACAGAGGTAATTTAACTACAAGAGGCTGAATATGAGAAAAATATGTATTACATCTTTTTTATTGGCCATATTCAGCCAAGCCTATGCGGAGCCGTTTAAAGAGGGTGACCCTAAAATCGGCAAAGCCATGATCGAAAAAAACTGCATAAGCTGTCATGCGTCACAATATGGCGGTGACGGCTCAGAAATTTACACTCGTGAATATCGCAAAGTAAAAACTTCTGCTGGGCTTATCGCACAAATTCGTAACTGCAATACTAATTTGGGGCTAAAATGGTTTGAAGATGAAGAGCTGCATGTCGCAAGCTACCTCAATAAAACCTACTACAAGTTTGAAAAATAGATCATTTGAAACAAAAAACACCCAAAAGTAATCAAGCTAGTTTAGAAGAAGGCCTAGTTACCGCCGCCTATGGCAAGCGATACGGAGTAGAACTCAGCGATGGCCGTCAGGTTAGCTGCGTGACACGCGGTAAAAAAACTGATTTAGCTTGTGGTGATCGGGTCGAGATAAAACTTACCGATAGTCTGGAAGGTGTTGTGGAGGCTACGCTGCCTCGCACGAGTCTGCTTTATCGAAGCAATGCATTTCGCAGTAAAATGCTAGCAGCAAACGTCACTCAAGTAGTTATTGTGCTTGCCACTACGCCTAGTTTTTATGAATCATTGCTTAATCGCTGTCTTATCGCGGCTGAAGCCGCCAACATCAAAGCACTTATCGTGCTCAATAAGTGTGATATTGGTGATAATACTGAGTCACTTAAAAAACTTGGCTTATATTCTGGCTTAGGTTACGATGTACAACCACTATCAGCAAAACAAGACATCACCCCACTTATCGCTCGGCTTGAAGGCCACGTAAGCGTGCTGGTTGGTCAATCTGGCATGGGCAAATCTACTATTGTGAATGCCTTGCTACCTAACGAAACAGTACGTACCCAAGAGGTTTCTGAGGTGTTGGACAGCGGCAAGCACACAACTACAGCCGCACACTTATATCACCTCAACGACCAAAGCGATTTGATTGACTCTCCTGGTTTGCAGGAGTTTGGCTTAAATCACTTAAGCATTGATGAGCTGGAGCTTGCATTTATTGAGTTTCGTCCGCACTTGGGCAAATGCAGGTTCAACAATTGCCGCCATCTCAAGGAACCTGACTGTGCTTTAAGCCTCGCGGTTACTCAAGGTAAAATCAATCCATTAAGATTAGACCAGTTTCAAACACTTTCTCTTGAGATTAAACCTAGCATTTAAATGCTAGTATTTGATTTCAATCAACATCACCGCTAATATAACTCGTAGAATTAATGTAAAAAATCATTAAGTGTTGAAATTGGTGCAATAAACTGCTGTACAGTCCGTTGGTCGGTATTTTAGGGAAATGTTAACAACTGTGTCTGATATACGTAGAGAAACTATAGCCGCGTCACGACTTGAGATTGGCATGTATGTGTCTGACCTTGATAGGCCGTGGCTAGACACGCCTTTTATGTTACAAGGCTTCTTGCTGGAAGAGCACAAGCAAATCGACCTTATTCGTGAGTTGTGCCACAGCGTTGTTATTGATAGAACGCGCTCTACCATGGAGCACTACAAAAAAAATGTGACTCAAGAAGAGGCTCAGCATGAACCAAGTATTGTTCATGTAAAGACGCCTGCGGTGCATACCCAGTCTGCTGCCAGCTCTCATAAGATTAGCTTTTTTGATATTTTTGGCGAATTGATTTCAAAGCAAAAAACACAAAAAAACCCTGAGGTGCTTAGTAGCGACAAAAACAAACCTAACTTCCCATCCCACAAAATTGACTATTACGCTGATAGCGTTACACAGCAAATCACCGCTACAGAGCAGAGTAACAAAGCTGGTATAAAACCATCTAACTCGGTTTCACTATCACAACATCTTAAAAAGGATACTAAAGGCTGGCTACGCTCAGCCCTTAGTTTAGGTTGGCTAGCGTCCAGCTCCGAAACAGACAAGCTTTCGAGTGGAAGCAGCGCCCCACTCTACTCGCCTACTGAGCAAAATAAAGCCACCAAAGATGGCAGCCGTATCACCATATACCAAGAGCATGTTCCTGTTGAGCAAGAAATCGTCAATATTGCTCCTGTGTATGAGAAAACTCAAATTGCTACACGCGCTATATTTGAAGCAATTGCTGCTCAAGGGGATATTGATTTAAGTGGCGTACATGATTCGTTAGATCAAATGGTAGAAAGTATCGAGCGTAACCCAGATGCTCTTATGTGGTTATCAAAGCTTAAGCAGACAGACGGCTACTCATACAACCATGCATTGAATGTATCCATCAATCTGATGGCACTTGCGCAATTTATGTCGCTGCCAAAATACCAAGTAAAAGAATTGGGTATGGCTGGTTTATTGCAAGATATTGGCAAAGTAAAGGTAGACCCAGCCCTATTAACAAAAACATCTCCAATCACGCAAGAAGAGCGAGCAATATTAGAGGGGCACGTTAAAGAAAGTGTATCTCTATTGGGGCAAATCAAGGGCATATCCCCACCAGTGCTTTATACTATTGAGCAACATCATGAACGCTTTGATGGTAGTGGTTACCCTAAACAATTAGCCAACAAGCAAATTAGCTTGCAAGGTCAATTGGCTGGTTTAGTCGATACTTATTGTGCCATGACCACAGATAAACCTTATGCAAAAGGCCTTTATAATCAAGAGGCTCTAGATGAGATTTACACGCTTCGAGATACCAAATTCAACTCCATGTTGATTGAGCAACTCGTACAATTTTTGGGTATTTACCCCGTAAGCTCTTTGGTCGAGTTAAACACAGGTGAAGTGGCCGTGGTCGTTGAACAAAACTTTGTAAGGCGCTTATTGCCGCGCGTGATGGTACTTTTGGGGCCAGACAAAACACGTAACAATTACCCCCCTACCATTGATTTAATTAACGCTCCCAGAACACCAAGTGGTGAAGTCTACTCAATTATTCGGGGAATTCCTCCATTTAGCTATGGGTTAAACCCGAATGAGTTTTACATGGCGTAAAAACTCTGACACACTTGATCATTAGCCCGAACAACAACTTGAAATTATGATCCAGTCGCCTCAGCCATCAGCTACCACAAACTCAATGGCTACTCATATCCCTAAGTTTGAGTTTGTATTAACTTCCAGCATGTTAGCTGAGTGCCTAACGAATCATGGCCTCACCCCCCAGCAAATTACTAGTGGTCGATTCAAAATTCAAACTGCCAAATTGAATTTTGATTTACTTCAAAAAGCCTCTCCAAAGGACATAGCAGATACATCAAGAGTTGCGCTTGATGAGATGATAGAGTGTATTAAACAATGGCCTTACAAGCTAGATCAGCCAACTTTCACCTCTCAAGTAAGCACCTTACTCCAACATTGGCTGGAATGTTATAGCGCTGGTACGCCAATTAAAGTAGGTTTAAATCTGACTAATTTTATTGAATTCAAATTAGGATTTTTTTCAAAAAACTCTTATCAGTTTCAGTTACTACTACATGATCTAATTGCTGAATGTACCAGCCAATTTGAGAGCTACAAGTTTCAATATACGCAAACACATGACACGATATCAGGCTTAGCCAACTTGCAGGTGTTAGAAAAGCACCTACCTCAACTTTTCCGTAATGACGGAACATTTGTGGGCTTGCTAATCATACGTATGACCATAGCAGCCTCAAAAAATAATGCGAGAGCAATAGCCAATGCTGCAGTCATAAAAGAAATTAGCCATATTATTCGATCTTATCTGGCGCCAGGACAACTCTTATTTCAAGTTAGAAGAGATGAGTTTGCTGTTTCAATTGCACATCTTGAAAGCCAAGTGGCGCTAGATTTATTAGCCACAAAGTTAACGCGCGTAATCGATGTAGCTTTGCATCAAGAACGTAAAGTTTACGAAATGTCTACCATTATGGCGGGCATATGCCTAGTAAATCATATTGAAAATCTTGGTGTAATCTATGATTATGCAAAACTAACATTAGAAGACGCGCTGAGTAGTAATAGACAAGTCGCCATGTACCACTCAGAAGTTAAGCAACGCGCTGACCTCTATAAACAACTACAACGCGATGTAATAGAAGGTTTTGAAGCAAATAACTTTGAGTTATTTCTGCAACCAGTCGTCAATATCCAACTAGGTAAATGCATTAATGCTGAGGCGTTATTACGTTGGAAAAATCCAAACGGCCAGTATGTGCCTCCCCCCACTATCATAGAAATCATTTACCACCAGGGCCTAGGTCAACCATTTATGCGCTGGTTGATTAGCACTGCATGCCGGATATCCAGTGAAATTCAACGCGATTTAGGCTATGAACTCAAAATTGCCATTAATCTTACCGCAGATGACTTGCTCGATAGAGATTTACCTCATTTAATTATGCAGCAACTCAGCATCTGGGATGTGAAAGCTGAAGATCTTACTTTGGAGATTACAGAAACAGGCCTTTTAGCAGATGAAACTCAGGTTGAAAACGTGATGAATGAACTAATCAGTATTGGCTGCCCACTCGCTATTGATGACTTTGGTACTGGATACTCATCCATGAGCCGTTTACGCAACATGCCTGTAAGCTCAGTCAAAATTGACCAGTCGTTTGTACGTCATGTTGCTGAGTCTGACACCGATAAAACCATCGTCCAAACTATCGCTACCTTGGCAAAGGGTCTTAATAAAGAAACTGTGGCTGAAGGAGTTGAAGATTTAGCTTGTTTAGAGGTCATAAAATCAATGGGTTGCACGAAAGTTCAGGGGTATTACTACTCTAAACCTGTGTCAGTTAGCGAATGCGTAGCATGGGTCAAAAACTTCAACGAAATGACAAGGTAGCCAAATTCACTTTAACCCAGAGACTGAAATATCAGAGTGCTGATATAATAGCCTTATGCAAATTACTACACGTCTTGAATTCGATGCTGGCCATCGTATCCCTTGCCATAAAAGCCAATGCCGCAATCTACATGGTCATCGCTATGCCATGGAAATCACCTTGTCGGGTGACATTATTTCTAAAGAAAATAGCTCTGATAACGGCATGGTTATGGATTTTTCAGATGTTAAAGCCATCGCACGAGAGTCTGTAGTAGACGTTTGGGATCATGCATTTTTGGTGTACCAAGGCGACAATGAGGTACTTACCTTCCTCAATAGCCTCCCTAATCATAAAACTGTAGTGATGTCATCGGTGCCTACCGCAGAAAATATGGCTGCAGAAGCTTTTCGTATTCTCAAAGATCGTTATCAAGATACCTACGGCAACCATCTTAAGTTGGAACGCGTGAGGCTTTATGAAACACCTAACAGTTGGGCTGATGCGCTAAGCTAACTAATTGCAAATATTAGTCAGCCTCAGGCAAGCCCCATACTGGCGCACCACCTTTTGCCAAACCTTGTAAATACTGATGATGTGAGCTTAGCTCTTCTGAATCCGCGTGTAAAACTTTTAAAGGTTGATTCGCAACAACACTCTCATTAGCCGCTGATTCATCGGGGGCATCCAACATATCCATCATCAGGCTTTCTTGCCCACGCGTCATGGCAAAATACACTTCGGCCAACAACTCTGCATCGAGTAAGGCGCCATGTAGAGTTCGTTTAGAGTTATCGATGCCAAAATGTCGGCACAGCGCATCTAAGTTGTTACGCTGCCCTGGGCGCATATCTTTTGCCATTTTAAGGGTGTCAATAATACTTGACGCCACTTCCCCAACGTTTGGAGCGTCAATTTTACCTAGCTCTGAATTTAAAAAACCCACGTCAAACGGTGCATTATGAATCACCAACTCGGCGCCCTTAATAAAGTCTAAAAATTCTGCAACTACATTAGGAAACCTTGGTTTGTCTTGTAAAAACTCTAGGGTTATGCCGTGCACTTCCTGTGCAGCGGCATCAATTTCACGATCTGGGTTTAAATACACATGAAAATGATTACTGGTGATACGACGATTGATTGCCTCTACCGCTGCAATTTCAATAATACGGTGGCCTTGGGCGTGATATAAACCTGTAGTCTCAGTATCTAAAAATATTTGGCGCATTGTTTTCTACTTTTTAATTTAGTTAATTAAGTTTTATTGTGCTGTCTACTTGCTTACTGATTATTTGGCCAAATACATATCAACACCCAGATTAGCCAGAGCGTCTGCCCGCTCATTGCCAGCATTGCCGGCATGTCCTTTAACCCATATCCATTCGATTTTGTGCTGTTGCACTAAAGTATCTAAATGTTTCCATAAATCATCATTTTTCACTGGTTTTTTATCACTGGTGCGCCAACCACGCGCTTTCCAGCCGATGATCCACTCAGTAATACCCTTTTGCACGTAAACAGAGTCTGTGTATATTTTTACTTCACAAGCCCGCTTTAACGCTTCTAATGCACGAATAACCGCCGTGAGTTCCATACGATTGTTCGTGGTTAGCGGCTCTCCGCCAAACAAATCTTTTTCTTTTCCATCATAACTCAGCCAGGCACCCCAGCCGCCAGGGCCAGGATTGCCTTTACATGCGCCATCAGCGTAAATTGTAACGTGGACTTGCTCTGCCATAGGTGTAACAACTTTCTAAATACAAAAACTTTAATTAATGGTGCAAATCTTCTTTTTGCGTCGAAGTGGTGACTAAGCGTGGCTTAAATTTAGTTTTTTGCCATTGCGGACGAATCAAACGCATCCCCACAACTTTCTTTTGTGCCACGATAAAGTATACACCGCCCATCATAGGCAACATTTTTTTGCCAAGATGCTCCATCCATGCAAATCGATCTAACCATGCTTTATTCTGAAAAACGGGTGCGTAGCAAACAGTTCGCACACTAATGACTTCAAACCCAAGTAAAGCTAACCAATCTTTAATACGTAGTAATGAATAAAAATTGCCACGCCAAGGGAAGTTTTGACGTGATTTAATCATCCGCATGACACCCCAAAAGCTCAAAGGATTAAAACCTGTGAGCAGCAAGTAACCTTCAGGTACAAGCACACGCTCAGCCTCTCGTAATGATTGTTGAGGATTAACACTAAAGTCCAAGCCATGTGGCAACAACATTAAATCTATGCTACCTGCGGGAAAAGGCAGCTGTGTAGAGTCGCAACAAACATCCCCCGCCTCATTGCTAGCATGAATATTTAGCGGAATTCGAGAAGTCTCTAGCAAGTTCATATGCAGCATCCCCATCTGGATGGCATTAAAACCAAATATATCTGCAACGCTGGCGTCAAATAGAGCTTGCTCTTGTGCTTGTACATATAAACCCAGTGGGCTTTGATGCCAGCTTTCACTGCACGTGCCCTCGTTATCTACTGCTGAATCTGCCATTTCTTCCCTTGACATTTAATGTGTAAAAACCAATCATCGTTAAATGGTAAAAATTACTCCCATTTCAGCGTTTCAAGATAATTACATTTGGCTATTACATAAAGATGGACATGCCATTGTGATTGACCCTGGAGACGCAACTCCAGTGATTCGTTTTCTTAAACAATATCATCTACATTTAGATGCTATTTTAATCACCCATCACCACGCTGACCATATTGATGGCGTCGACAGTTTGCTTAACCTTTACCCAGCAATGGTCTATGCACCAGCAAAAGAACACTATAACTTTACGCATATTGCCGTGAGCGAATCTACCGAAATTCACTTGGCAAACTTAAATCTCAGCTTTCAAGTACTAGAGGTACCTGGCCACACGCTTGGACACGTGGCCTATTATGGCTCAAATTATCTATTTTGTGGCGACACATTATTTGGCGCTGGCTGTGGCAGGCTGTTCGAAGGCAGCCCTGAGCAAATGTATAACTCATTGCAAAGACTGGCAGCTTTGCCTGCTGAAACCGCAGTTTATTGCACACATGAATATACCGAACGCAATATTAAATTTGCGCTAACCCTTGAACCGAACAATCAAAATTTAATCATACGTGCACAAAGTAGCCGCGAGCAAAGATCGCAAAACAAACCCACGTTGCCGAGTACAATAGCATTAGAGCTTGCCACCAATCCTTTTTTGAGATGTGAGGTTTCAGAAATTCAGTCGTCATCTAAAACCAATAGCAGCCTTCCCATTAATGTATTTACTGCCATCAGGCAGTTGAGAAACCAGTTCTAAATTAACCAATAAACCCCTAAGGTTAACGGTTTCTGAACATGATAAGTTTTGTTAAGTAAGGCCATTTTTCCTTGACTTGGCACCTAGGTATTCGATACTATTTGCCGAGTTTATTTTATTATTTATTGCTTGAATACGAGCATAACTCAAAAGAGAAAATCTCTGCATGACAGCAAAAATTCTAATCGCTATACCTGCCTTTTTTGTTAATACTTCTTTTATTTTCCTAATAGGTCTTGCTGGTTTTATTCCACTAACTACCCTTGCTGATACAAACGCACAGGGAGATGAAATTACTGTAATCAACGATGGCGACGCTGATCTTTCGCCTAACCTTACTTTGTCTCCAAATTTAAGCGTCAACCCAGCCTTAAACTATCTACCTGATCAAGTTGCCTCAGAAAAAGACGCATCAAGCGATGATGACCTACGTCAGCGCATTATTGATGGTTATGGCATGCCGAATTTAGACTCAGGCTACACGAGTACGCATGAGTCATTTTATGCAAATCGCCCAGATTACGTTAAGCGCATGATAGAACGCAGCCAAAAGTATTTGTACCACATCGTTGTGGAAGTAGAAAAACGTGGCATGCCCTCAGAAATCGCTTTATTACCCATGATAGAGAGTGGCTATAACCCGCAGGCGTACTCGCGCAGCAAAGCTTCTGGTATTTGGCAATTTATCCCATCCACTGGCAAAAATTTCGGCCTTAAACAAAACTGGTGGGTAGATAATCGCAGAGATGTGACTGGAGCAACAAAAGCTGCGCTCGATTATCTGCAAAAACTACACGTCATGTTTGGCACTTGGGATTTAGCTTTGGCAGCATACAATGCAGGGGAAGGCACAGTGCAGCGTGCAATTGACCGCAATCGTAGAAATGGCTTGCCTACCGATTATGCCAGTCTGGCGCTACCGCCAGAAACCAGAAATTATGTGCCTAAATTACAGGCTATGAAAAATATTATGACCAACCCCGAGCATTACGGTCTTTATATTCAACCGATTGCAAACAAACCTTACTTCACCAAAGTAAGAGCACCAGAGCAAATTGACTCGGCACTTGCAGCAAAGCTCGCAGAAATTTCATTTGAAGAGTTTACTTCACTCAATCCAGAATACAATCGCCCTGTTATCACAGCCACTGGCACCGTACATGAGATTTTACTGCCAGTGAGTGCAGCAGAAACCTTTAAAGATAACTTGGCTAACTATGACAAACCGCTCGTTAGCTGGCAAACTTACCACGCAAAGCGTGGCGAACGTGCGGCGAGTATTGCGCGTAAATTTGGTATCAATCTCGCCCAGCTAAAGGACGTTAACGATCTACCTAACCGAGATAAGATAGCGGGTGCTAGACCATTATTAGTGCCAAGCAATGGCAGCACCAGCACCGATGCCCCGATTAATACAGATGAATCTATCAATATACAGCCAGAAGTTGCTAACTCAGACAATGATGCATTGAGCAAGCCCACAACGAAGGTACATATCGTTAAAAATAAAGAGTCTGTAGCTGCTATTGCAAAGCAATATGGAGTGACTGCGAAAAGTCTAGTAGCTGTGAATCATTTAAAAAATGGTCGCGTCAAAGCTGGTCAAAAATTAGTGATAGAAATTCAGGCACAGAATCATGACTCGAAAGCGCATTTATCTAAAAGCGAATTGCTGAAAATGGCTAAAAATGAGGCAAAGGTCAGCAAAACCGCATCCAATATTAAGTCTGATAAAAACAAGAAAAACGTGGTTCTCAATAAATATTATGTGGTTAAACGCGGAGATACACTAGAGAGTATTTCCAAAAAGTTTGATGTAGGTCGCAACAACTTGCAACGCTGGAACAAAATCAGTGGCTCGCATATCGCCCCTGGCCTCACCTTAACCGTACGCAAAGCAGATGACGCGTAGCTGTGATACCGTCAACTCGTTCAATCATGCTTAAAATCAAATCCAAGTATTTGACGACGTTTAAATTCGCTTCAAAAAAATGGAGCAAACTTTTTGTAGTCACGCTGGCGTTAAGTGCATGCGGACAAGCCACCAACGATGTCACTACAAATTATGAGCAAACCTACCCTACCCAAAAGGGTGGAACTTTAATTGATGCGATGATAGGCGAGCCAAGCGGCCTAATTGCAATGACCGCGGGCGAGGCCGCTGCTTCGGCTATTGCCTCTAATATTTTCAACAGCCTTTTAAAGTACGATAAAAACTTAGAGTTAACAGGTGAGTTGGCAGAGTCTTGGAAAATATCTAACGATCAAAAAACTATTACTTTCACACTAAAACCCAATCTAAAGTGGGCCGATAATAAGCCTCTCACCAGTGCAGACGTGCTTTTTACTTGGAAGTTAGTCACTGATGAAAAAACGCATACGCCTTATGGCTCTGACTATAAGTTGGTGACATCCGCCGAGGCTCCTGACACACGTACATTTAGAGTGACATACTCACAAGCCTATGCCCCAGCACTAGAATCTTGGGCGGGACTACAAATATTGCCTCAACATTTGTTAAAAGATCAGGACATCAACACAACAGCCTTTGCACGTCATCCTGTAGGTAGTAATTATTATCAATTAGATAAGTGGCAAGATGGTGAGCGCATATCTCTGGTGCGCAACCCTAATGCCACGCAAGGGCAAGCGAATATTGATCATTTAGTCTCAAGATTTATCCCCGACAAGGCTTCGCAGTTTTTAGAGCTGCTGGCGGATAATATCGATGTGATGGGTTTAAACCCAATTCAGTACGCTCGCATAATCCCTGCTAGACAAGACATCACCAACAAAATTGCCCTCTATAAAGAGTTGGGTAATAGCTATACATATCTCGGGTTTAATCTTAAGCATCAACCCTTTAATGATATAAAAGTACGTCAAGCCATTAACTATGCTATCGACAAGCAAGAGTTAATAGACGGTGTCTTGTTAGGTTTAGGCGAGCCAGTAGCTGCACCTTATAAACCAGGCACACGTTGGGTCAATCCTGAATTAAAACCTTACCCCTATGATCCTAATAAAGCGAAAGCCTTATTGCGTGAGGCTGGGTTTGTCGATACAAATGGCGATGGCGTTTTAGAGCGTAATGGCAAACCTTTTACTTTTGAGATTCTAACCAACCAAAACAAAGAGCGTGAAATGAGCGCCGTGTTAATACAGCGCCGCCTAAAAGAAGTAGGGATTGATGTCAAAATTCGCGTGATTGAATGGGCAAGTTTTATCAGCCGATTTATTAAAACAGGGGATTTTGATGCGGTAGTTTTGGGCTGGAGTTTATCTTTAGACCCAGATCAATATAATATCTGGCACTCATCACAGCAAGCGCCTGGGCAATTTAATTTTATTGGCTATCACAATCCTAAGGTTGACGAACTATTGGAACAAGGGCGCCTAGAGTTGGACCCAGATAAGCGCATGAAAATTTACCATGAGTTCTCTAAAATTTTATTGGAAGACAGCCCCGTCGTGTATTTATCCGCAGGCTATGGATTATCAGCAATTCACAAACGGGTAAAAGGTATACCTAATCCAGCACCACCTGCTGGAGTTTCATACAATTCATATGAGTGGTATATCCCAGAGCAACTGCGTCGCAACGAAATTAGTCAATAACGGGGCTGACACAAAAATGCTTAGCTACTTAATTAAACGCGTACTTTGGATGATACCTTTACTAGTAGGCATCAGCTTAATATCATTTTTCATCATGCACTTAGCGCCAGGCGATATTACTGCGACAGAGGCGAGCTTTAACCCTAAGGCCAGCGAGGAGTCTCGCCAAAAACTGCGTGAACTTTACAACCTAGATAAACCTGTCATCGTACAATATGGCTTGTGGTTAAAGCGCATGTCTAACCTGGATTTTGGTACCTCATTTGCCAGCCATCAGCGTCCAGTATTTTTAGATAGAAAAGATAAAGATGGTAATGTTGCCAAAGGTATGATTGAAGAAGCGTTGCCAATTACGTTACTGATTAACCTATTAAGCCTAGGTCTTATCATCTCTATCGCATTACCTTTGGGTGTCATTTCCGCAGTGAAGCAAAATCAACTGGCAGACAGAAGCATTACTATATTTGTATTTATAGGGTTTGCTATCCCTAGTTTTTGGCTTGCGTTACTGCTTATGTATTGGACGGGCGTGCTACATAGCTGGTTACCTATATCAGGGCTGCACAGTGTAGGTTTTGAAAAGCTACCATGGTTATTTCAGCAGATTGACATGCTTAAACATCTAGCATTGCCAGTCTTTATTTCAGCCATTACAGGTTTAGCAGGTATCTCTCTATTTGTGCGTAATGGCATGCTAGATGTTTTATTCCAAGACTACATTACTACTGCACGTGCGAAGGGTTTGTCAGAAAATACAGTTATCTATGGACATGCCCTACGCAATGCGCTACTTCCTTTGATTACGCTGCTTGGCTTATCAATTCCAGGTTTAATCGGCGGTTCCGTCATTGCCGAATCTATTTTTGCGATTCAAGGTATGGGTAAAATTTTTTATGATGCCGTATTAATGCGCGATTTTCCCGTAATTATGGGCATTTTAACCATAGGCTCTGCACTCACTTTACTCGGTAACTTGTTCGCTGATCTAGCCTATGCGTGGGCTGATCCACGCGTACGCAGGGGAGTCGCAACATGATGCAAGCTCCAACCTCTGCACCAGTAAACCATCGTGGCTTATTTAAGCAGGCACTGGCTAATCCACTCGCATTAGCGGGCTTTATCATCATTGGTCTAATATTTATATTCGCTATTTTCGCCCCTTTATTTGCGCCTTATGACCCCAATGCTATCGACGTGAAAGCTATTTTATTAGCCCCCTCCTCTGCACACTGGATGGGTACCGATGGTTTGGGACGTGATGTGTTATCGCGCATGTTGTTTGGTGGCCGTATTTCATTGCTGGTGGGTATCGTCGCAGTTGGTATTGCAACAGCTATCGGCATCCTCCTCGGTGCTATTGCTGGCTACTATCGTGGATGGGTGGATACATTGATTATGCGTCTGGTAGACGTGATGCTTTCCATCCCTACTTTTTTCTTAATATTAGCCGTCATCGCCTTTTTGACTCCTTCAATCTGGAACATCATGATCGTGATTGGTCTCACCTCTTGGATGGGGGTGACACGCCTAGTTAGGGCTGAGTTCTTAAGCTTACACGGTCGTGAGTTTGTATTGGCCTCTCGTACACTAGGCGCGAAAGATGGTCGCTTAATATTTAAACATCTACTACCTAACAGTCTAACGCCTATTATCGTTAGCTCGGTGCTGGGTATTGCTAGCGCGGTGCTAGTAGAATCTGGCCTAAGCTTCTTGGGCTTAGGTGTACAGGCACCACAAGCCTCTTGGGGCAACATACTTACAGATGGTAAAGAGTACATACAGTTTGCTTGGTGGCTGTCACTTTTCCCAGGCCTTGCCATTTTAATTACCGTGTTAGGGTATAATTTATTAGGTGAAGGCTTAAGGGACGCATTAGACCCTAGAAGTCGATAAGCAAAATCAAACGTTCGTCATACAATATTAATTAAAACACTCTTATTTTAAGGAAAGTATTTCATGGGATTCCTCACAGGAAAACGTGCACTCATCGTTGGTCTATTAAGTAACCGCTCAATTGCATATGGCATTGCAGAAGCCATGAAACGTGAAGGCGCAGAACTTGCTTTCACTTATCAGCTGGATAAATTTCAAGACCGCGTCACTAAACTTGCGGCAGATTTTGATTCTACTATTGTGTTGCCTTGTGATGTTGCAGAAGATGCGCAAATTGATGCCCTCTTCCCTGCACTTGCTAAGCATTGGGATGGCATTGATATTATTGTGCACTCAGTCGCATTTGTACCTAAAGATGCTTTAGACGGGGATTATTTAGATAAAGTTACACGTGAATATTTCCGCATTGCGCATGACATCAGCTCATACAGCTTTGCGGCGCTTGCTAAGGCTGCACTACCGATGATGGCAGGCCGTAATGGTAGCCTACTGACAGTTAGCTATTTGGGTGCAGAGCGAACATTACCTAACTACAACGTTATGGGGGTAGCTAAAGCTAGCCTAGAAGCTAATGTTCGTTATATGGCACAAAGCTTAGGCCCAAAAGGCATCCGCGTAAACGCAGTGTCAGCGGGCCCAATTAAAACCCTCGCAGCATCAGGTATTGCCGACTTCGACAAGATGCAGGGTTTTAATGAAAAACATGCCCCATTACGTCGCAATGTGACCATTGAAGAGGTCGGTAACGCTAGCGCATTTTTATGCAGTGATTTAGCATCTGGCATTACAGGTGAAATTACCTATGTGGACGGTGGCATGAACATTACAGCCGCTGGCGTTATTGACTAAATTACAACATTAAATCGGGTATCAATTAAATGAAAGTTCTTATTACTGGTGGTGCTGGCTTTATTGGCTCGCACACTTGTGTGCAAATGTTGGCTGCGAATCATCATATTGTCGTCATTGATAACTTAAGCAATAGTAGTGAAGTATCCTTAAATCGTGTGCGAAAAATTAGCGGTAAGGACTTTCCGTTTCACCCTATTGATATCCGCAATAAATCAGAATTACAGCAAATATTTAAGCAATATCAATTTGATGCTGTCATTCATTTTGCTGGTTTAAAAGCTGTAGGTGAATCAGTAGAAAAACCAATTTTATACTACGATAACAATGTATTAGGCAGCATTATTTTGTTTGAGGTAATGGCCGAAGCTGGTGTTAAAAAAATCGTATTCAGCTCATCTGCCACCGTTTATGGCGACCCAGTGTCAGTACCGATCAAAGAAGACTTTCCGCTTCAAGCAACGAACCCATACGGGCAAACCAAGCTTATGATAGAAAATATCTTACGGGATATTCAAGTCAGTGATAGCACTTGGAGCATCGGTATATTGCGTTACTTTAACCCTATCGGCGCCCATGAAAGCGGCATGATTGGCGAAGATCCTAACGGCATACCTAACAACCTGCTACCTTATGTTGCACAAGTGGCAGTTGGCCGCCTTGCGAAATTAAGAGTATTTGGAAACGATTACACAACACACGATGGTACTGGTGTACGTGACTATATCCACGTCACCGATCTTGCTGATGGTCACGTTGCTGCATTAGATTATTTATTCAAGAATCCGGGCCTCATTACCGTAAACCTAGGTACTGGTGTCGGTTATAGTGTGCTAGATGTCGTTAATGCCTTTAGTGCTGCGAGTGGTAGAGAAATCCCTTACGAATTCTTGCCTCGCAGAGCGGGTGATGTTGCGGTGAACTATGC
The DNA here is from genome assembly GCA_036504995.1 of Methylophilaceae bacterium. Lineage (GTDB taxonomy): Bacteria > Pseudomonadota > Gammaproteobacteria > Burkholderiales > Methylophilaceae > DASXUG01. The sequence goes on from DASXUG010000008.1 coordinate 294,445, forward strand.
TGAACCAAACTATGCGCTAAAACTACTTGGGTGGAAAACACAGTTTAATTTAGAGAAAATGTGTATCGATACTTGGAACTGGCAGAAAAATAATCCTAATGGTTATTTAGTGAGTTAAATATTAAGTAAAAGCATTAAAAAACCTACCCCCAAGTTGAACGGAAAGAACCGTATGAGTGAAAAAGACATTGAGTTTGGCTTTCTAACCTTAGCCACTAAGAATGATTACTTAAAGGCTATTGGGCTAGCGCTTTCAATTAGAGTTAGCAATCCAGGAGTGCCAATTGCAATTGCATGCTCAAATAAAGTCCGTCCCTTAGTTGAGCCTTACTTTGATTATGTCATTGAAGAGCAAGCTGGTCTGAGAGGGTTCATTCATAAAGTCTATTTAGATATATATTCTCCATTTAAAAATACCGTTTTTTTTGACTCCGATGTATTAGTGTTTAAGCCAGCCCTACCCTTTGTTAAAGCCTGGCAAGATAATGCATACAACGCCGTTGGCACCTATGATAACAACGGCTTAAGTGCATTTGGTCTAGACCGAGCTGCCATGCGAGAAAAGTTGAACAAACCTAAGTTTGTTGAAATTGGCGGCGCTGGACATGCTATTTTTTTCAAGCCAGGATGTACCGAGATATTTGAAATGGCAAGAAAGATCAGCGAGAACTATAAAGAGGTTTCTGGTGGTGCTCGTTATGCGGATGAGGATGCAATGAACATCGTCATGACTTCGATGGACATCGCCCCACGTTCTAACGATTTACCCAAAGACCTACACTTGACATGTAGACATCTTAGCGCAAGGCCAAACACGATTAAGATGGATGCTAGAAAAGGGCTTTGTCGTTTTGTATACAACGATACTGGAGATATCTGGGAACCTTGCATGATGCATTTTGCCTGCAACGAGGCCCCTGTGACCTACACATGGCAACTCTATTTACTGTTCAAAAAGTTCAATGTCTCAACCAAGGGGCTGTTTACGCTAGGTGCTATGGACTTTTATGAGCTATATATCAAACCTAAGTTACGCTGTGTTGCCAATGTGTTCGGTCTGAAAAAACGCAAGTAGATTCTGAAATATTGATAGATTTAACCTGATATTTTTGTTTATCTAAGGTTTGGAGCGACTTTGAAATTTCTTAAGTATATTAAAAAAATAAAATCACTTTTTGACAAAAAACAGCCTACATACTTATTTCGCAAAGGGGAAAGTAAAGGCAAAAACAAGAACATTATTTTTGTTTTGCCTGTTACCAAATATCAAGCAGGTGGAATTAAAGTGATCTGTCGTCAATCCGAGTTGATCAGCAAATTAAATCCAGCCAAAATTAGCAGTGAAATCTTATTCCCAGAATCACTCTCCTATAAAGTGACATGGTTTGAACATGAAGCAATCCACAAAAGCGATCTGATATTTGATCCAGCGCTTGATCTTGTTGTGCTTCCAGAGTTTTGGGTTGTGCCACACGCCAAAATGCTATCTGACATTGGTGTTAAGTATGCAATCTATGTACAAAATGGCTACTCACTTGGCCTTCCCCTCATGAGCCATGAATATAGTGAACTCAAGGAGGCATATAAGAATGCCTCGCTGATTCTATCTATCTCTGATGACACTACTGAGTGCATCAAGCTGGCATTTCCCGATGTTACTGCTGAAATCATTAGAATTTATTACTCAGTCGATGCGGATAAATTTAAAGCATCCTCATCAAAAGAAAATATGATTACCTATATGCCTCGAAAATTAGCATCCCATAGCAAAATGGTGCTTTTCTTTCTCAATGGAGTGCTGCCAAAGAACTGGAAGATACAGGCTATTGATGGTCTAAATGAGCATGGAGTGATCGACATTTTAAGTCGTTCTAAAATTTTCTTGTCGTTTAGCGAGTTTGAAGGATGTCCATTACCTCCTGTGGAAGCAGCCCTATCAGGCAATCAGGTAGTTGGATATACAGGAGAAGGTGCAAAGGAATACTGGTATTTGCCGATGTTCACTGAGGTATTTTGTGGTGATATGAAAAGTTATGTTAAGAGTATATTAGACAAAATAACCCAGTTAGAAAACAATCCAGCTATAGACACCGATGGCATCAGTAAGTTAGCGGACAGGTACAGCAACAAAACTGAAAATGAGAGTATTACGCGCTTCTTAAACGCGGTTGAAAAGCTATTTGCTTAAGCATGTTGCTCGCCACTTTCGAGATTTTTATCGATATCAGTCTGGTACATTCGCCCCATAGAACTTTGCTTTGAGTTTTTTTAGCTGATCTCTAAAGTCTGCAGCTTTCTCAAACTCCAAGTTTTTAGCACTGTCATGCATGGCTTTTTCTAGGCGTTTAATTTCCTTCATTATCTGCTTTTCACTGAGACTTTCATATTCGGCTTGATCTTGGGCGGCCTTACGTTCTCGCTTGCCGTCTTCAATATCGTATACGCCATCAATAATGTCTTTAATGCGCTTAGTGACGCCTTTAGGTGTAATCCCATTCGCTGCATTAAACGCCATTTGTACGCCGCGGCGACGATCTGTTTCATCCATGGCGAGTTTCATGCTACGCGTGATACGGTTAGCATAGAAGATAACTTTACCATTTAGATTACGCGCAGCGCGGCCAGCAGTTTGTATAAGAGAACGCTCGGAGCGCAGAAAACCTTCTTTATCTGCATCTAATACTGCCACAAGAGAAACCTCAGGAATATCCAAGCCTTCACGCAATAAGTTAATACCGACCAACACGTCAAACTCACCTAAGCGCAAATCGCGGATAATTTCCACACGCTCAACGGTATCAATATCCGAGTGCAAGTAGCGAACTTTGACACCATGCTCTGACAGGTAGTCGGTTAGGTCTTCAGCCATACGCTTGGTAAGCGTAGTGGCTAATACGCGCTCACCGATGGCGACTCGTAATTTAATCTCAGAAAGTAAATCATCGACTTGCGTATCCGCAGGTTTAACCGTGATTTCTGGATCTATTAAACCCGTTGGCCGGGCAATCATCTCGACGACTTGCTCTTGATGTGTCGCTTCATATTCAGAGGGCGTAGCAGAGATAAATACACACTGGCGCATAATGCGCTCAAACTCTTCAAATTTGAGGGGGCGATTATCTAGAGCAGAAGGCAAACGCCAGCCGTAATCTACCAAATTTTCTTTTCGCGAACGATCCCCTTTATACATCGCGCCAATTTGCGGCACAGTGACATGGCTTTCATCAATAATCATCAGTGCATTTTCTGGCAGATAATCAATCAGCGTTGGTGGTGGGTCTCCAGGGTTACGTCCTGTCAGATGGCGACTATAGTTTTCAATGCCTTTGCAAAAACCAATTTCGTTTAGCATTTCCAAATCAAAGCGTGTGCGCTGCTCAATACGTTGAGCTTCCACCAGTTTATTGTCTTTGATATACACATTCACACGATCGCGTAACTCTGCTTTGATGCCTTCCATCGCGCGAATGGTTGCTTCACGCGCAGTCACATAGTGGCTGGAGGGGAAAATACGATAATTATGAATCTTGTTATGCATCTGCCCTGTCAGTGGGTCAAATAACTGAATGTTATCAATTTCATCGTCAAACAAACTAATGCGTACGGCAGTTTCGTTATTTTCCGAGGGAAACACATCAATCACATCGCCACGCACTCTAAAACAACCGCGGTTAAAGTCAAAGTCATTGCGATCATATTGCATGGTGATCAGCTGATTCACCACATCGCGTTGGCTAATCTTTTTACCCATATGCACGTGTAAAACCATGCCATGATACTCAGTGGGATCACCAATACCGTATATCGCTGAAACCGTCGCCACAACCACACAATCTTCTCGCTCCAGCAATGCTTTGGTGGCAGCTAATCGCATCTGCTCAATATGCTCATTAATGCTGGAATCTTTTTCAATAAACAAATCACGCGATGGCACGTAGGCTTCAGGTTGATAGTAATCGTAGTAGGAAACAAAATATTCAACCGCGTTATTGGGGAAAAACTCGCGAAACTCAGAATACAGCTGTGCTGCCAAAGTTTTATTGGGTGCCATGACAATCGCAGGGCGCCCAGTACGCGCGATCACATTCGCCATGGTGTAGGTCTTGCCCGAACCCGTTACACCAAGCAGGGTTTGAAATTTCAAGCCCTGTTCTATACCTTGTGTGAGCTTTTCAATGGCTGCTGGCTGATCACCTGCGGGCGGAAATGGTTGATGCAATTGGTAACGACTATTGGGGAATGTAACAAACACGATCACAACCAAAAATTCTGTAAACAAGTATTCTAGCAGGCATAGCAAAACATCTGACAACTTTCATTGCAACACTGTGTATAAAAACACTTTCCTGAACTTTTATTTGCAAAAACAGTCATCTACTATCACTAGATACTGCGTATTACCAATAACAAAATCATTTTAGGGGCTATCCAATGCGTAAACTGTTAGTTGTGTTTTTATCCATCATTACTTTGCCAGCCGCTCAAGCGCAAGATCAAGAGGCTTTCAACCAAGAAAAACTCCTCGAAGCGTTCTTTTCCATTGTAATGATACGGGGATATAGTGAAAATGGCGGGATGTCATATGGCTCTGGCATTGTAGTAGCTCAAGATAAAGTACTGACAAACTGTCATATTTTTCGTTTGACCAAACAGCCATGGATTTCTCGAGGGGAAGATACTTATACCATCACCTCCTTTCAAGCAGATCGCTACCATGATATTTGTCTAGTGAGTGCGCAAAACTTGCCGTTTAAACCTATTACGCTTGGTAATGCTGGCACGCTACATAAAGGCCAAGATGTCGTATCCATAGGTTATTCAAACGGTATGAATGCGCCGCTGACATCTCTTGGCACCGTTCAATCTGTTTATAATTTTGACAGCGGCAACGTGGTGCGCACTAATGCACGCTTTGTGATGGGGGCAAGTGGCAGTGGCTTGTTCGATAGCTCAGGTCACCTATTAGGCATTAACACCATTAAGACACCTGGTAATAACGCTTATTACTACTCATTACCATTGGAGTGGTTAGAGGTTGTGGCTAAGCAACCCGTAGAAACTAAATTCCCAATTGTTGGTAAAACTTTTTGGGAAGAAGATGACGCACAAAAGCCCTATTTTATGCAAATGGCCGAGCCCGAGCTGAATGAAAACTGGGAAAAGCTGTTAGAAGTTGCCCAAGCATGGACAACTTCCGAGCCCAAAAATACAGAGGCTTGGTTTGAGTTAGGCCTAGCAAATGACCACTTAAACAAAGCCGCTGATGCAGAAAAGGCGTACCGCCAAGCAGTAGCTCTTAATCCCCAAAATACGGATGCACTATTCCGCATCGGTGTGCTTGCCTCGGAAAAAGGCGATAAAGCGCAAGTGCATGCAATTCGTCTAGCCCTTTCTGATATTGATAAAACCATCGCAGAGTCATTCAGCAAAACGGTGGGTTGTGAATCGCAGTGCTAATTTGATAATGAAGGACTGATTTTATTAAGAAAAAAGGTAATTTTTGGTTTCGTTGAATGAAAATTATGCGTAAAATCACGCCTTTTACGCATAATCCCATCAAGGACACTTATTTTGGCTTCTACAGCAATAACCCTTTCACAACGCGTTTTATCAATCAAAGAATCGCCAACCCTTGCAATTACGGCAAAAGCTGGGAAATACAAGGCAGAAGGTCGCGACATTATTGGCTTGGCCGCTGGTGAACCAGATTTTGATACACCTCAACATATTAAAGATGCAGCAAAAACTGCAATCGATAATGGCTTTACTAAATACACACCTGTTAGTGGCATTCCTGGCTTAAAGAAAGCGATCGTCAATAAGTTTAAAAATGAAAACGGTTTTGACTATGCATTAAATGAAGTGATTGTGGGTGTTGGCGGCAAACAAACGATATTTAACTTGTGCTTAGCCATATTAAACAAAGGCGATGAAGTAATCGTACCAGCACCTTACTGGGTGTCCTATGCAGATATCGCATTGGTGGCGGAAGCAACGCCCGTGATTCTTGAATGTGGTATTGAGCAAGGTTTTAAGTTATTACCAGCACAATTAGAAGCTGCGATTACACCTAAAACGAAAATCTTTATGATTAACTCGCCTTCTAACCCAACAGGCTCGGTCTATACACTAGATGAACTAAAAGCATTGGGCGAGGTACTTAAAAAGTACCCACACGTATTAGTCGCTACAGATGATATGTATGAGCATGTAAATCTCACGGGTAACAAGTTTTACAACATTTTAAATGCAACACCCGAGTTAAAAGATCGCTGTGTGGTGTTAAACGGCGTATCTAAAGCTTATTCCATGACTGGCTGGCGTATTGGCTATGCCGCAGGCCCTGCTTACATTATTAAAGCCATGGAAATTTTGCAAAGCCAATCTACCAGCAACCCGACTTCAATCTCTCAAGTAGCTGCACAAGCGGCGCTTGAAGGTGACCAAAACTGCATTACCCCAATGGTGACCGCGTTTAAAGAGCGCCATACCTATGTGGTCAATCGCTTCAACACGATTAAAGGTTTGAAGTGTATTGAAGCAGGTGGCGCATTTTACGCGTTCCCCGCTGCGCACGAGGCGATTCAAACCCTCTTCAAAGCAGGTAAAATTAAGGTCGCTAATGATATGGCGCTTGCTGAATACTTATTAGAAGCCTTTGATGTGGCGGTAGTGCCAGGTTCTGCTTTTGGCGCGGAGGGTTATTTCCGCATTTCATTCGCCACCTCAATGGATAACCTACGCAACGCACTTGACCGCATTGAAAAGGCGCTAAGCTAGTTATCAAGACATGGTGGCAGGTTACCCTGCCACCTGTAATTAAACGTCTCAACTGACCTGCCTTGTACTCATAGCCCGCTATATACCTCCACAACGATCAAATAAGAGATTGCCACACCCTCTGACGCCAATAGACGTATTGTAGAAACCCGTCTAGAACGCATCAAACTCAATCCGACCCCACATCCATTGATGAGCCTCAAACACCCTCCAAGGCCATTCCCACCACCCTACTACGCCCAACATTAGCAAATGTGTACATCATAAGCCACTGATCTGCATTTTTGATGCTCGTCATTAAGCATCACTCCCCAGCAATCCCCCAAAACCCTTCATCTAAGCCGACCACAAACGACTGTTCTCACTCAAATTAAGTATTAAATATTTAAATTTATTGCGGAGTATAGGCTTGACAATGAAAAAAACTTTAGCGCGAATGGCAAAAAATCATTTAAAAAATTTTTTGTATTAAATTTTTCATAAAAACACGCAGTTCTTGTTGACCAAATGCCTGAGAGTCATTATTATCACGCCTTCACCGATTCCTCAATAGCTCAGTCGGTAGAGCGCCGGACTGTTAATCCGTAGGTCCCTGGTTCGAGCCCAGGTTGAGGAGCCAAATAAGATAAGGCTTGCAGCGATGCAAGCCTTTTTCGTTTTCTGGCACAAATTGCTCATGTAAGCGATATGTAAGCCCTTTTCATCAATGAAAATAAGGTTTACAGTAAAACCATGACAGAACCTTCATCAAGTAATATTCAAATCAACAATCCACTGCATGGCATTACACTTGAGGCCATTTTAAATGAACTTGTTGGACACTATGGTTGGGTTAAACTAGCAGAGCTAATCCCTGTAAATTGTTTTAGTCATGACCCCAGCATTAAATCGAGCCTAAAATTCTTGCGTAAAACTCCCTGGGCAAGATCGAAAGTGGAAGCGCTTTATTTGAAATATAGTAATTAAAGCTACTAAACAAATATGAGAGACTTAAAATCTTTCGCTCTCGAGGGTGCACTGGATCGATTCCAGATGCTCGTGATTTATAGATACGGTAACAATAGTCCTAAACCGCCGATAGCGATCTAGCTATTTAATCAAAATCATCAGCAATTGAGTAACTGGCTGAAGTTGAGTTAGGGTTCTTTTCAAAACCTTCACGTTCTAATTTTAATCGATACTCACAAGTTGGCAAGTGACCTTGTAGACTACCGTTGATTTTAGTGGTGACAACTTTGCAGTAAATGCAGCGATAGGTATGGGCTTGCCCTTCGACATGCTCTTGAGGGAAATCAATATAATATGGTTTTTTCATATGCTTATTAAACACCTTACGCTAAATAATTTCTAGCATTTTAAGTAAAAGCCACCAACTAATTCGATAGCTGGATTGGTACTTTGCCAGAGAAACTTATTCACGTGAATGGTTATAGTCAAACTTTGTCACACGCAATAAAACTGCTCAAATTTTTCGTTACATTCAAAAAAGATAAGAATAAACTGAACTCTCACATCTCCTTGTGATTAGTGTTTTATAGGTTGCACTGGGTGGAAAACTTTCCTCCCTTAGTTTAAAGCTCAGTGCAGCCCCTCTTTCCCCCAAGCCATACCTTTTTATCAGATCAAAACAACATTTTTGCAGCTAGCTGTGTGCAATACATCCACCTAAGCTTTTCAATAGTGAAAATAAAAAAAGCAGCCGAAGCTGCTTTTAGGTTACTTCAAATTTATTAGTCCTTGCGACTAATCTTACGACGTGCAGCGTAACCAACTATTGCTAGGCCTGCTAACATCATTGAGTACTCTTCAGGCTCAGGCACAACCGTTGCTGGAATATGCTTTGGTTTAGCCTGTGCGCCTAGTGACAATGTAACTAAAACTACAAATAACAACGCTTTCATAATAAATCCCCCGACTTAGTTAAAAATTTCCCCACGCTTGCAATAAGCATTTAGTGTGCCAAAATTCAACTTGTTGTTTTTATTTGATTTTTATATGACTGCTGATTAGTTTTCACGTGAAATATGACAATATTGGTGCACAAAGATGCAAAGTTGCAACCAAACATAGCCCATATTAAAACGGTGACTGAGGTGATTATAATTACTGAACCTTCATATTCTGAGGCTTTAAACAATCGTTAGATATAGATTATCCTCCAGCAACTACAGCCATAAGTTTATCCATAAGTTGCTCATTTGCGGGCCCAACAATGCTTGCGACACTTTCTGCTACCTCTTCATCATCAAAATCCTGATACCAATTGATGATTGCCCCAGCCTCCACCTCATCAATGGATAATGTAGCGGTAAAGTATGGATTGCCATCATGACGAATCACAACCTTGTTTGGCTTCGAAATTTCTTGAAATATATTTTCGTTAGGGTAGCTCTTTCCATCTGGCCCATGCATGACAAACGACCACTTCCCTTGTGGCTTAAAATCAAAGGAGTTGAAGGTATTGGTAAAACCATCTGGCCCCCACCACTTTGCTAAAAGTGCTGGATCTTCAATTGCCTTAAATACCTCACTCGCAGATGCAGCGATTTTTCTTTGACTCTTAAATACTTTCATTTCGCACTGCCTTTTCGAGTTGTGGCTAAATGGAAACAAAAAAAGGCTACTCCAGATGGAATAACCTTTTTTGCAGAATCCTCAAAACGCGCTGTAACGCCCGTTAAAATGTTCAGCAAAATGCTGTCATTCATGCTGGCATAACAACGGTAAATCAACCCTAAGCTACCCCAAAAGATGGCTTTATTTTCGCCTATATTTTAATCAAAAATTATCTCAACTATATGATTTATATAGGTTTATTATTGGTGGAGCTGGGGGGAATCGAACCCCCGTCCGCAAGCCCTCCACAGACAGTTCTACATACTTAGCTGTGTTGTTTAATTTAACTTATGCCGCACCAACGAGCAAGCACGTAATAAGCGAGTTACCTTGGATTTAACGTTTAATTAAGTAACCCAACTAAACGCGAGTCTCTCTTTATGACGCTGCTGCGGTTACCCGCCCGACCGAGAGACCCTTCGGTGCAGCGTCCAACCGGGATTAAGCGGCTAGAGCGTAAGTTTCGTCGTTTGCGACTATACTTTTTCAGATGGATTTACGAGGAAACCTGAACCCTCGGTATGCCCTGCACTGCTTTGCAACCCACGTCGAAACCTGGTCAGCCCCAAAACAGATTGTCAATTATACGCCTTTTATTTGAGATGCACTTATTTGTTGTGCGCACGCATGATGCGACCTTTTTCGCGCTCCCAATCTTTTTGTTTCTCAGTTTCACGTTTATCGTGTTGTTTTTTACCTTTGGCAAGGCCGATTTGTACCTTGATGCGCCCTTTTGAAAAGTGCAAATCAAGCGGGACTAGTGTGTAGCCTGAACGTTCAACCTTACCAATCAGTTTTGATATTTCTTCATTGTGTAACAAAAGCTTACGCGTACGAATCGCATCTGGGCGAATGTGTGTTGAGGCGGCACCTAGTGGCGTAACATGACAGCCGATGAGGTAGATCTCACCACGTTGTATAATAACGTAAGCTTCTTTAATATTGGCGCGATTGTCACGGATGGCTTTAACTTCCCAGCCTTCTAATACAACCCCTGCTTCATATTTTTCTTCAATAAAATAATCGAAAAATGCTTTTTTGTTTTGGGCAATACTCATATCAATTGCTTAAATAGCTTAAAATTAGCATTTTACTCTACTTCGTAAGCGTGGGATGGCACAGGTTAATAAAACAGTTTTAGTGGGATTTTCAGATGCGCAAATGTACGCCTTGGTAGATGGCGTCGAAAAGTACCCTGAATTTTTACCTTGGTGTGGCGGAGTGGACTTAATTCAGCGTGATGAAGCCAGCACAGTGGCCACTTTACATATCGCTTATCATGGCATTAAGCAGCAGTTCACCACAGAAAACCACAAGACCTACCCTAGTCAAATGAAGATTAGTTTGCGAGATGGTCCGTTTAAGCATATGGATGGCTTGTGGCAATTTATTCCGCTAAATGAAAACGCATGTAAAATAGTGTTTGAATTAAATTATGAATTTTCCAATACATTTTTAGATAAATTGATTGCGCCCGTTTTTAGCCACATCGCAAACACTTTTGTGGATAGCTTTGTGTTACGTGCAGAGCAGATTTACTAAAAGAAAGAAAATAGATTATGTCCCAAGATCTAATGGTTGAAGTTGCTTACGCATTGCCTGCTAAGCAAGTCATTATCCCAGTAAAAGTGAATGATGGTGTTACCGCTGAGGCGGCAATTGTGGCATCTGGTGTGCTAAAACAGTTTCCAGAAATTGATTTAGGTATCAATAAAATAGGTATTTTTGGCAAACTCACTAAGTTAGATACACCTTTGCGCCACTTAGATCGCGTTGAGATTTATCGTCCGCTGATTGCAGACCCCAAAGAAGTTAGGCGTCAGCGTGCAGCTGAGGGTAAAGTAATGCGAAAAGGCGGCGGAGAAGCTGAAGCAGAGTAATTACTAATTTAAACAATGCCTATGTGCGGCACATTTATCGTGCGTAAGTGATACGGTAAATCATACCCGTACGATCATCCGAAACATATAACGCACCATCAGTTGCCACAGTGACATCCACTGGTCTCCCCCATGCTGACTTACCTTGAAGCCAGCCTGTAGCAAAGCTTTCTACCGCAACTGGCAAATTATCTTTAAATTTAACACGTACCAACTCATAGCCTGAAGGTGTTTTACGGTTCCAAGAACCATGCAAGGCGACAATAGCATCTGACTGATATTCAGCAGGAAATTGGCTACCTTTCAAAAAAGTGATGCCAATCGGCGTGCTATGCGCTGGAAGTGTTATTGTGGGGGCTTGTGTTGTTTTGCAAAAGGATTCCGAACCTGCCACATTGGGATCTGCAAACTGCCCTACTCCAGCCTGGGCTACCCCCCAACAATAGGGCCAGCCATAATGCTTTCCTGCCTCTATCAGGTTTAAATGCTCAGGAGGATAATCATCATTGACTGTGCCACCTTTACTTAATGCGCGCATATCTGCACCGTCATTAGTGGCAAACATTTCCATGGTTTGCGGATGCCAAGTAAAACCCTGAGTATTTCTTAGGCCATTTGCCCAAATAGCTGATTGGGCGTGCATCCCCAAGGTCACCAGAGCACCTGCTGGCTTGCCATCTATGGTATAGCGTAACAGTGCTGCTCGTGTTGGGTCTGACTCATCGCACACATTACAGCTAGAACCAATGTTGATATATAAATAACCATCTGGCCCCAGTTTTAAGGTTTTGGCTGTGTGACCACCTGCAGGAAGGTTTTTAATCACTGGAATAACGTTGCTAGCAGGCCATTGTTGATTGTTACGTTCTAGCTTAACCACGCCATCTTGGTTTGCCACATATAATTGACCATTCACGAAAGCCAAGCCTTGTGGCCTATTAAGATTTTTTGCAACTAAAACCACATCATCTGCCACACCATCATGGTTGAGGTCTGGAAGCATGACCACTTGATCTTTGCTGGTCTGAGAAACGTATAAATGGCCGTCTGGCCCAATGGCCATCATCCTGACGCTATTAGCATTTCCATCCCCAAGCATGGATAAATTGGCAAATACTGTAAGCTTAAAACCCTCTGGTAGTTTAATCGCGGTAGATGGGTTGATTGGGGTCGGCATGACATCGGCAGTGTCAGCAAAACTTAACAACGAAATGCCAAGTTGTAACAAGCAAAATGCCAACACATTTCGATTGCGCCTTAAATTCATATTAATACTAGGCTCAGGTTAATACGTCTGACCATATGTTACGCGCCCAGGCTTGCGCATAACCAGCTTCTATCGCAGATGGTTTATCAGAAACCCCACCGCCTTCAGCAGAGACCATAACTTTCTTAATAGCATCGTAGCGATAAACATTGGCAACGTGCATCGCCATGTTCTCATTGACATAGCTGTAGCACGTATTGGCAAATACTGGTGCCTGATCTGGCGTTTGGTTAGATAAAATAGAGACTATCGCACTGGCGCAGACTTTGGCTTGGGAGGTCGCCATATGGGCAGATTTAGGCAATGCAGCAGAAACGGCATCGCCAATAATATGCACATCAGGCACTACTTTTGATTCATAGGTTAAAAAATCAACTTCACACCAACGCTTGTCGATATTAGCTACGCTAGCTAATTGCGCGGGTTTACCTGCTCGTTGTGGCGGGATAATATTTAATACATTACCCGTCACGGTTTCAAACTCTGTTTTTATTGCGCGTGACTTTAAATCGACCTCTACAACGGCGCTATTGGGGCGATAATCTATCATTCCTGCATACATTTCTGCCCAAACCTTGGTGAAAAGCCCTTTTTTAGAGATGATCTCTGCATTGGCATCCAACACAATAATTTTAGATTTTGGTTTGTTATTCTTAAAATAGCTGGCTACTTGGCAAACGCGTTCATATGGGCCAGGTGGGCAGCGGTATGGCGCCTTGGGGATGCTCATTACAAATACCCCACCATCAGGCATAGCCTCTAATTGTTGGCGTAAATTAACGGTTTGTGGGCCTGCTTTCCATGCGTGTGGGATTTGCTGTTGCGCTTCAACCGATTGCAGCATTGGCAAGGTATCGTATATAAAATCTATACCAGGCGCGATAATCAGCTTGTCGTAGTTAACGCTACCCCGCTCCATTATCACTTTTTTGGCAACTGCATCAATACCAGTGACTTTATCTTGCACCCATTGAATGCCATGATTTGCTTTAAGCGCATCGTAACCGAAAGTTAGCTCATTGATAGCTTTACTGCCACCTAGTACCAAGTTACTCAAGGGGCATGAAACAAACTGGCTGTATTGTTCAATCACCACTACTTCGATAGCGCCTTGGCTCCATATACGGATATATTTGGCTGCTGTGGCACCTGCATAACCCCCTCCAATGATCGCTACACGACCTTTCGCGCTAGAAACAGTTGACTCTATTGCATTAGCGAATGTAGAAAGTGGCAGTATTAAGCTGGAAGCGGCTGAAATAGACGCGAGTTTTAGAAAATCACGCCTTAAAAAATCATACTTGGGATTACTCACGATTTGCATCCAAAGTTTGCTGGTTAGGCTGTGTCGCAGTCACGCGTTTTTGCTGCGAAAAATAAGTCGCAAGTTGGTCAATCTCATCCAAAGTAAGCCCCTTAGTGTGTCTGTGCATTACCGTGGCGCTACGCTCACCTGAGCGAAACGCCTGCATTTGCAACACAAAGTGATTTTTATCCAGCCCAGCTAATACTGGTGTGCCGCTAACACTATTGCCATTTGTGCCATGACAAGCCGCACAAGAAGCCGCTAACACTCGAATATGAGGAGACTCCCCAAGACTTTCAGCTTGAGTAATAGTCATTTGGGTCATGCTGAAAACAAAAAACAAAAGCCACCCAGTAGCTGGGTGGCTTTTATTCATTTTACCAAAGCACATAGTCATTTAAAATGCGCTCAGTGATTAATTAATTGCATTTTTCTTCTAAACAACCGTCGTCTTTAGCGCCGTTTGCTAGCAGAAACTCAACCATTTTCGTATTACCTTCATCGCGCATTGCTCGCACTATGGAGACATTGCCACGCATTTTAGAGTTAATATCTGCGCCTTTGCTGACTAGATATTTAATCATTTCTTGATTATTTTCATAAGCTGCAAACTGCAACGCAGTCATCTTTGTGATCGGGTGTTTGTAGTTAATATCTGCACCACGCTCAACCAATAGCTTCACGACAGCAAACTGGTTTTGATTAGCGGCAATTTGCAACGCCTCCCATGTAAAAAATTTCTCGTTCACATCTACGCCAGCATCTAAAAACTTCTTCACAGCCTTAATGTCACCATCACGTAGTGCTTGTGTATACGCCACATGCTCATCATCGGTGATAGCGAAACTTGAAAAAGAAACCATCATAGCAACTAACATTAAAACCAATTTCAACAACTTCATCTTCACTCTCCTGCTTATATTATTAAAATTAAATACACATTCAACAAAAAGCGCTAAATGCTTATGCTATAAACCTTCTTGCGTTGCGGAACATTCTTAGCCAAGGCGCATCTTCACCCCAGCCTTGCGGATGCCATGAGTGCTGTACTGAACGGTATACTCGCTCAGGATGAGGCATCATAATACTAAAACGTCCATTTTGTGTAGTTAATCCAGTAATTCCTTTAGGTGAACCGTTAGGGTTAAACGGATACACTTCTGTCGGCAAACCTGCATTATCTACATAACGCATACTGACTAATTTCTTAGTCAGTACTGCATTGACAGCAGATTGTTCAGAAAATTCCGCAAAACCTTCACCATGTGCAACAGCAATTGGCATGCGGCTTCCAGCCATGCCGCTAAAGAATAATGAGGGAGACTCCATCACCTCTACCATAGCAACGCGCGCTTCAAACTGTTCTGATTTATTACGTACAAAATGTGGCCAATTTTCCGCCCCTGGAATGATGCTATTTAGATTGCTCATCATTTGGCAGCCGTTGCAAACACCGAGGGCGAAAGAATCGTTGCGCCCAAAGAATGCAGAAAACTCATCACGTGCGCGGCTGTTAAACAAAATAGACTTTGCCCAGCCCTCGCCAGCCCCTAATACATCGCCATATGAGAATCCACCGCATGCGACAAAACCAGCAAAATCTTTTAATGAAACACGTCCTGCAATAATGTCGCTCATATGCACATCGTATGACTCAAAACCCGCGCGATCAAATGCAGAAGCCATTTCCACGTGGCCGTTGACGCCCTGCTCACGCAAGATCGCCATTTTGGGGCGCACCCCTTTGGCGAGATAAGGCGCAGCAATATTCTCACTGTAATCAAAAGTCAACTTAGCGTGCAAGCCAGTATCATTTAGATCAAGAATACGGTCATACTCCTGTTGCGCACAAACTGGGTTATCGCGCATCTTTTGCATTTGGTAAGTGGTTTCTGACCACATGCGATGCAAGGTGGAGCGTAGCTCTGCAAACACAACGTCGCCATGTTGGCGGATAATAATGCCATTATTATCGGGAACAACATCACCAATAATATGCACACAATCAGGTAATAATTGATTGAGACTAGACCAAATATCAGTCGCTTCTGAAGCGCGCACCTGAATCACAGCACCCAATTCTTCGTTATAAAGAACACTAGCGGCATCGCCTGGTAAGCGGCTGGTTTCGATATCCAAGCCACAACGACCAGCAAATGCCATTTCAACTAGGGTAACAAACAATCCACCATCTGATCGATCATGGTAGGCCAAAATTTTATCTAATCTATTAAGCTTTTGTATGCCTGCAAAAAAAGCTTTTAATGTCTCGGCACTATCCACATCTGGTGCAATATTATCGGTTGCGCCGTAAACTTGGGCTAAGGCAGATCCTCCCATGCGATTTTTACCATTTCCTAAGTCAATTAAAATTAACTTGGTATCTCCAATGGTTTGATCTTGCGTATCTACACGCAATTGAGGAGTGAGTGTTTTACGCGCATCCGCCGTTGGGGCAAATGCTGTTACTACAAGTGAAATGGGCGATGTAACAGCTTTTTTCTCGCCTTCTGCTTGCATTGAGTAGTCATCCCATACGGTTTTCATCGACATGGAGTCTTTGCCAACTGGGATACTAATGCCCAGTGCAGGACATAACTCCATACCAACGGCTTTAACCGTATCAA
The DNA here is from genome assembly GCA_036504995.1 of Methylophilaceae bacterium. Lineage (GTDB taxonomy): Bacteria > Pseudomonadota > Gammaproteobacteria > Burkholderiales > Methylophilaceae > DASXUG01. The sequence continues at coordinate 310,921 of DASXUG010000008.1, forward strand.
ACAAAGCCGCATCCTCACCAGCGTGTCCTGCTGGTGCCATCCAGTTAGCAGAGAGTTTTAGCTCTGAAATATCATCAATCAAACTAGCAGCAATGTTGGTGATTGACTCGCCAATTGCCATGCGGCCTGAGGCAGGGGCATCAATCAATGCTAATGGTGCTTTTTCACCTATAGCAAACGCCTCACCGCGATAAGTCTGATAACCAGCCAATGTTACTGCTACGTCAGCTACAGGCACCTGCCAAGGGCCGACCATTTGATCACGCGCCACCAAGCCGGTCACGGAGCGATCACCAATCGTGATTAGAAATGTTTTATCAGCAACGCCGGGTAAACGTAAAACACGCTCTGCCGCTTCTTTTAACTCAATATCTGCAGTATCAAACTTAGGTAAACTACGTTCAACATGACTTACATTCCGCGTCATTTTGGGTGGTTTTCCTAGTAGTACAGATAAATCCATATCCACTGGTTTGTTGCCAAAATGATTATCTTCTACCGCAAGATGACGTTCAGCAGTGGCATAACCAACCACGGCAAAAGGACAACGCTCACGCTCACAAATTTCTTTAAATAGACCTAAGTTTTCCTGGGATACTGCCATCACATAACGCTCTTGGGCTTCATTGCTCCACAACTCGCGCGGAGACATTCCAGGCTCTTCATTATGCACATTACGCAGTTGGAATAAGGCACCAACGCCTGCATCATTGACTAGCTCTGGAAATGCGTTAGAAATACCGCCAGCACCCACATCATGAATACTCAAAATCGGGTTATCTTCGCCCAATTGCCAGCAACGATCGATGACCTCTTGCGCACGGCGCTCTAACTCAGGGTTGCCACGTTGTACTGAGTCAAAATCCAAGTGCTCAGTATTCGCACCAGTATCCATGCTGGAAGCTGCACCGCCACCCAAACCAATCAACATGGCTGGACCACCCAATTGAATAAGCGCAGCGCCTGCAGGTATCGGGTTCTTTTTAGAATGCTGCGCAGAAATATTGCCCACGCCACCTGCCAACATAATTGGCTTATGGTAGCCGCGCATTTCACCATCTGACTCTAACTCAAAGGTTCTGAAGTACCCAGTGATATTAGGGCGACCAAACTCATTGTTGTATGCGGCACCACCTAGGGGACCATCGATCATGATTTGTAATGCAGATGCAATACGGCTAGGCTTGCCATAGCTTTCGCCACCATTAACGTTAAGTTCCCACGGCTGTACAAAATCAGGAATGTTAAGATTTGAAACTGAAAAACCAGTCAAACCAGCTTTAGGTTTTGAGCCACTACCCGTAGCACCTTCATCACGAATTTCGCCACCCGCACCAGTCGCCGCACCAGCAAAGGGGGAAATAGCGGTTGGGTGGTTATGTGTTTCCACCTTCATTAAGAAGTGAATTTCCTCTTCAGTAAATTCGTAACGCCCATCTGCTTGTGGGTAAAAACGATTAGTCATCTCACCCTGAACGATAGAGGCATTGTCTGAATAAGCCACTACAGTTTTACCTGGGTTGAGCTTGTGTGTGTTGCGGATCATGCCGAACAGTGAATAGTCTTGTTTCTCACCATCAATCACCCAATCGGCATTAAAGATTTTGTGGCGACAATGTTCTGAGTTCGCTTGAGCAAACATCATCAACTCTACATCCGTAGGGTTGCGGCCAATTTTCTGAAAATTCTCAACCAGATAATCTATTTCATCTGGTGACAGTGCCAAGCCCATCTCGCTGTTTGCTTGCGCCAAGGCCGCTTGCCCGCCCGTTAAAATATCTACAGAGGTTAGTGGCTTAGGCGTATCTTGATGATAAAGTTTTGCTGCAGCCTCTAAATTATCAAATACCGCTTCTGTCATGCGATCATGAATGGTCGCTTTGACTGCCAGTTTTTCAGCCTCTGTCAATATCTCACCATTATGCGTACTCACATAATAGGCAATACCACGCTCTAAACGCTGAATACTTTCCAAGCCGCAATGATTGGCAATATCAGTAGCTCGTGACGCCCAAGGTGATATCGTCCCAGGACGTGGAATCACCAAAAACAGCTCCCCCATAGGTTTCTCCTCAACCATTTTGGGGCCGTAAGTGAGAATTTTCTTCAAGACGTCTTGTTGCTCAGCATTCAGTTCTGAGCTTGACCAAGCATAATGCCAAAACTCGGCATAAATATGCTTGATATTAGGCACTTGTGGACTCAGCGCCTTTAATATCTTGTCTAATCGAAAATTTGAGAGGGCTGCACTGCCACGTAAACTAAGCATAGGAAAAATATTTGATTTAAAAACGCAATTTTACCCGAAATCAGGCAAAACGATTCTGAAAGTTTTTAGATCATCATGCATTTACCTCAAAATAAAAGCTGATGGGGTAAATGCATGTAGCTTATTATTAAGAAGCCCAGCAATACCGAGCAATCAATTAGTTACCCAAGGAACCAAATACCTTCTTAATTAAGCTGCTCGCCTGTCCAACGGGATCTTTGCGAATCGCTTTTTCTTCTTCTGCCATCATTAGATAAACACCATCCAGCGCTTTATTGGTAACGTACTGCTCTAAATTTGCTTGGTCTTTGTTCACTAGACCATATTGGCTGCCCATTTCAGCGAACTTGTTGTATTGCTGAGCCAATTGCACATCTTGCGTGGTCTTTTTGACAATAGGTAAAAACTTAGCACTCATCGCGCTTGAAGTGGTCTTTTTGAAATATTGTGTTGCTGCATCATCGCCACCCGTCAAAATTGATTTTGCGTCAGCCAAACTCATTTTCTTAACAGAATCGATCAAAAGCGTTTTCGCCTCTGGTACAGCCTCTTCTGCAGCGCGGTTCATCTTCAGCACCAAATCATCAGCCTGCTTACCCATACCAAACATGCGCATGGCTTTTTCAGCTTTTTGCATGGTTGCTGGCAGTGGAATTTTTACTTGTGGGTTGCCAAAAAAACCATCAGTAGCACCAAGTTTAGATACGGCATTTTGCGCAGCAACAACCAAGGCTTCTTTTAAGCCACCACTAGCTTCTTTGTTGGTTAAATCGCTGACATCTAGTGCATAAGCGGTAGTGGCAACAAAAGTAAAAGTGATAGCAGCGGTTAGCTTGCGCATAGGGAATCTCCTTAAATCATTGGTATAAAAAAAGTTGCATATCGCCAGTCTACTCAAAGACTAACAATATGCAACTTGATTAAACTACAAAATAAAATGATTAACGTTTATTTACGATTCACTGGGTCTGTATTCCAAATATTTTTAGCGTATTCACCAATCGTGCGGTCACTTGAAAACTTACTCATTCTTGCCACATTCAGAATGGCTCGACGTGACCATTCTTCTTGATCTTTGTATAACTCACCAACGGCATCTTGCGTTGCAATATAGCTTGCATAGTCAGCCAATAGTAAATAATTGTCACCCTTATGTAGTAAATTATCAAAAATTGCTTGGTAGCGATCTGGCTCTTCTACTGAGAAGAAGCCGCTGGCAATCATGTCTAATACTTGCTTAAGCTCTGCATTGTCGTGGTAGTAATCCCATGGGTTGTAACCATTCGCTTTAGTTTCTGCAACCTCAGGTGTGGTAAGACCAAAAATAAAGATATTGTCATCGCCAACCTCTTCTTTAATTTCAACGTTTGCACCATCAAGCGTACCAATAGTCAATGCGCCATTCAGCGCCATTTTCATGTTACCCGTGCCTGAAGCTTCCGTACCTGCGGTTGAAATTTGTTCTGATAAATCACTTCCTGGGAATAAAAACTCAGCCGCTGAGACTTCGTAGTTGGGGTAATACACGAGTTTCAATTTATCGCCCACTGCTGGGTCCTCATTAACAATCGCAGCTACATCATTGATTAATCGAATAATTTGCTTCGCCATCCAATAGCCTGGTGCTGCTTTACCGCCAAAAATCACCACGCGTGGCGTAACATCTGCCACTTTGCCTGAGCGAATGCGATTGTATAAAGTAATGACGTGCAATACATTTAGCAACTGTCGTTTGTATTCGTGAATACGTTTGATTTGTACATCAAACAAGCTATCAGGGTTCAATTTGATCCCTGTAAGTAATTCTATTTTATTGGCTAAGCGCACCTTGTTGCCACGTTTGATAGCGCGGAAAGTTTTACGGAACTCTGCATCACTGGCTAATGGTTCAATGTTTTTAATCAAGGTAAGGTCTTTCTGGAAGCCCTCACCTACAACTGTTGCAATTAATTTTGTTAACTCAGGGTTACATTGGTTAAGCCAGCGACGAGGCGTAATACCGTTGGTCACATTAATAAACTTACCTGGATAAATACGGTTAAAGTCATAGAACAAAGTATCTTTAAGTAATTGACTGTGCAACTCTGCTACACCGTTAACAGTATGACTACCCACAATTGCCAGATGCGCCATACGCACACGACGACCATGTGTCTCATCAATGATTGAAACACGTGATAGTAAATCTGTGTCTCCAGGGAAATGGTGATTCACCATATGCAAGAATTCATGGTTAATTTTGTAAATAATACCCAGATGGCGAGGTAGCAACTGGCTAAATAAATCTACACTCCATGTTTCAAGCGCCTCAGGCATTAGGGTGTGGTTGGTGTAAGCAAATATTTTAGTCACTAAACTCCATGCGTGATCCCATTTGAGACAACGCACATCGACTAGTTGATACATCATCTCCGCCACTGCGATTGCTGGATGGGTGTCGTTTAATTGAATCGCAATTTTTTCTGGTAACAAATTCCAATCAGAATGCTTGAATGTAAAACGATGCAAAATGTCTTGGATAGAAGCCGAAACAAAGAAGTATTGTTGTTTGAGTCGCAACTCACGACCAGAGGCAGAGGAGTCATTTGGGTACAAGACTTTACTGATGGTTTCTGAGCCGTGTCTGTCTTCTACTGCACGCTCATAATTACCATCGTTAAAATGACGTAAATCGAACTCTTTAGTCGCTTTTGCTGACCATAAGCGTAAATTATTGACGGTTGCTGTGCCATAACCTGGAATCGGCACATCATAGGCCATAGCAACCACATTTTCCATATCCACCCAGCGAGCGCGTATGCCGTTCTCTGTTTCGTACTCGACTACCTTACCGAAAAAGTTAACGGTGTAGGTCGTCTCTGGGCGTTGGAATTCCCATATATTGCCGTATCGTAGCCAGTTGTCAGGATTTTCAATCTGTTGGCCATTAATAATTGACTGCTTAAACATCCCATATTCATAACGAATGCCGTAACCAGTACCAGGGATATCCATGGTCGCCATAGAATCTAAGAAACAAGCCGCTAAGCGACCAAGACCACCATTACCCAAAGCAGCATCTGGCTCCATCTCTACCACTTTTTCAAGCTCAAGCCCAAGCGTATTCAGGCCCTCACTCAACTCATCTTTCATGCCCAAATTTAGTGCGGCATTAGAGAGCATACGCCCAATTAAGAACTCTAAAGAAAGATAGTAAACGCGTTTAGGGTCATTTTCTAAATAAGCTTCTACAGTTTTAATCCAACGCTCAATTACATGATCACGTACCACATAAGCTGAGGATGAGTACCAATCACGAGGCGTTGCCACTACGGCTGTTTTAAACTGGGAGTACATCAAGTGATTACTTAATGCTTCGGGTACAGGCGTCTTACCTGTAATGATAGGGGTTGCTTCGATCTTTTTACTTTTCGGACTGGTCATGGTCGTTATTTTCCTAAACAGATTTAAGTAATCAACAGATGTATTTGCATCTTACACATAATAAGAACAACACAATGCAAATTCGCACATAAGGTACGTTGTACTCATTTAATTAGAATTGTCTGTAATTCAAAACTAGCAAAAATTAAGCCTAAATCTTAATGGAGATACAAAGACACGACCAATGGTGCTTTATTAAAAGCAACATTTTTTGTCACTACGAACGAAACAAGGTCAGGTTTCATTAAGTTGATGCAACCTAATAAAACCTGACCTTTGTCAATTAAGTTATGGCAATCAACACAACCATCACTTACGGTTGCCAACTGCACATAATTTACTATTTTAAATTAAATAATCAAGCTATTCATACGCTTCACAAAACTTGCAGGGTCATCTAGCTGACCGCCTTCAGCCAGTAGGGCTTGATCAAATAACAAATGGGCCAAATCATCAAATTTAGCAGTGTCTGACTCAGCTTTAATACGACCAACTAATCGATGTTCTGGGTTAATTTCCAGCGTAGGTTTGCTTTCAGGCGTTTTTTGACCGGCAGCTTTAAGCATGCGCTCTAAATTACCAGACAAATCATTTTCGCCTGCTACCAAGCAAGCAGGCGAATCAGTTAGTCGGTGTGTTACGCGCACCTCTTTTACTTTATCACCCAATGTTTTACTTATTTTTCCAATCAAGTCTTTTGCTTCGTCTTCAACTTTCTTTTGCGCTTCTTTTTCAGCTTCATCTTCAAGCTTACCTAAATCCAAATCGCCTTTAGCAACAGACTGTAGTTTTTTGCCTTCAAACTCAGTCAGGCTGCCAAGCATCCACTCATCTACACGATCTGAAAGCAATAATACCTCAATGCCTTTTTTGCGGAAAATTTCCAAATGCGGGCTGTGTTTAGCGGCTGCAAAACTATCCGCTGTGATGTAGTAGATTGCTTCTTGGCCTTCTTTCATGCGACCAATATAGTCTTTGAATGAAACCACTTGCGCATCTGTATCCAAGTTAGTGGAGGCGAACCGCAACAAGCTGGCGATTTTTTCTTTGTTCGCAAAATCTTCGCCAGGGCCTTCTTTCAACACTTTGCCAAACTCGTTCCAAAAGCTATTGTATTCCTCCACTTTGTTTTCAGCTAAGTCTTCCAGCAAACCCAGCACCTTTTTCACTGAGCCAGCTTTAATCGCGTCAATATCCTTGCTGTGTTGCAAAATTTCACGCGATACATTCAATGGTAAATCAGCTGAATCAATCACGCCGCGCACAAATCGTAGATATTGAGGCATAAGCTTTTCAGCATCTTCCATAATAAACACGCGCTTCACGTATAGCTTGATGCCATGACGACGCTCGCGGTCGTACAAATCAAATGGAGCTTTTGTCGGCAAATATAGTAGTGAAATATACTCTTGTTTGCCTTCGACACGATTGTGACTCCAAGCTAACGGATCTTCAAAGTCATGAGACACATGCTTGTAAAACTCTTTGTACTCTTCGTCAGTCACATCATTTTTACTGCGTGCCCACAATGCTGAAGCTTTGTTTACCGCTTCATCTTCATCCGTTGGAACTTGCTCACCATCCTTCCACTCCGTTTTTTTCATGATAATTGGCAAAGTGATATGGTCTGAATATTTGCGGATAATTGATTTGAGCTTCCAATCATTTAGAAACTCATCTTCGCCCTCACGCAAATGCATGACTATTTCAGTACCACGGGTTGTTTTATCTGCTGGCTCTAAAGTAAAGTCACCTTCGCCCTTGGACTCCCATTTGACCGCCTCAGTCGCCCCTGCACGTAAAGTAGTTAAGCTAACTTTATCGGCAATAATAAACGCTGAGTAAAAGCCCACACCGAACTGCCCAATCAAGTTGGCATCTTTAGCTTGATCGCCTGAGAGCGCGTTAAAAAATTCACGTGTACCTGACTTAGCAATCGTACCAATATTATCAATCACCTCTTGGCGACTCATGCCGATACCATTATCGGTAATAGTCAGCGTACGTGCATCTTTGTCAAACGCCACGCGAATTTTGAGCTCTGAATCATTACCGTACAAAGCATTGTTTGATAGCGCTTCAAAACGTAACTTATCTGATGCATCTGATGCGTTAGAAATTAACTCACGCAATACAATTTCTTTGTTACTGTATAGCGAGTGAATCATTAACTGCAGTAGTTGCTTAACTTCTGCTTGAAAGCCTAGGGTTTCTTTTTGAACTGTAGATGTTGTCATGGTTATCCTCCATTTTTGGTTAAAACTGTTGCTTAAGTGGGGATGCAAGTGCAAATTTCAAGAGCAAATTTAGAGCCTAGTCATAATTCAGGTAAAATGGCGTTTTACCAAATTAAACAGAAAACCCATGTTATCTCTGCAAGAAGAAATCACACGTCGTCGTACCTTTGCCATTATTTCACACCCAGATGCTGGTAAAACCACATTGACTGAAAAACTGTTATGGTTTGGTGGTGCAATTCAAGTTGCTGGTGAAGTGCGTGGGCGCAAAGCAGCGCGCCATGCCACCTCTGACTGGATGGAGCTAGAGAAGCAACGTGGTATTTCTGTTACGTCCTCTGTGATGCAGTTTCCATATCGCGAACATATGATTAACCTGCTCGACACCCCTGGCCATGACGACTTTTCTGAAGATACCTATCGCACATTAACCGCAGTGGACTCTGCTGTCATGGTGATTGACTCCGTAAATGGTGTGGAAGCACAAACCATCAAGCTTTTAAACGTATGCCGTATGCGCGATACGCCTATCATTACGTTTATCAACAAGCTAGATCGTGAAAGCCGTCCACCTATTGAATTGTTGGATGAAATTGAATCCACCTTAGGCATGGAATGCGCACCTATGACTTGGCCAATCGGCATGGGTAAGGGTTTCAGAGGGGTTTATCATTTATATAATGATGAAATTGCCTTTTTTGACCCCCGTGCTGAAAAAGGGACGTCTGAAATCATTAAAGGCCTTAACAACCCTCGCTTAGATGAAGTGATCGGACGGCAGGCAGAAGAGTTACGCGTGGACATTGAACTGGTGCGCGGTGCATCACACAGCTTTGATAAAGAGCGTTATTTGAGCGGCAAACAAACTCCTGTGTTTTTTGGTTCTGCGATTAACAACTTTGGTGTGCAGTCTTTACTCGATGCGGTAGTTGATTTATCCCCTCCTCCACAAGCACGCGATACGGCAAGTCGTTCAGTTGCACCAAACGAAGATAAATTTTCTGGTTTTGTATTTAAAATTCAAGCCAACATGGATCCGAAGCATCGTGACCGCATCGCTTTTTTACGTGTTTGTTCGGGGCGATTTGAGCGTGGGATGAAAATCAAACAAGTCGCCAGTGGCAAAACCTTAAGTGTTAATAACGCCATTACATTTATGGCGCAAGACCGCACGACCATGGACGAAGCTTACTCAGGCGATATTATCGGTATTCCCAATCATGGCACGATTAAGTTGGGTGATACATTCAGTGAGAATGAAAGTTTAAAATACATTGGTATTCCCTCATTTGCGCCTGAATTTTTCCGCAGAGCAAGGATTAAAAATCCAATGAAAATGAAACAGTTACAGATTGGCCTTAAACAGCTCTCTGAAGAAGGTGCTGCGCAGTTATTCCGTCCCCTTCTATCCAATGATCTGATCTTAGGCGCGGTTGGTATGCTCCAGTTTGAGGTTGTTGCGCATCGCTTAGAACACGAATATAGCGTAGATATGATTTTTGAACCTTTTGACTGTTACACCGCTCGCTGGTTAAAAGGTAGCGATGCGGATTTAAAAGCTATCGCTGACAAATATGGTTTTAACGTAGGGTTGGACAGTGCAGATGATTACGTTTACCTTGCTCCCAATCGCGTTAATCTACAAATGGCACAAGAGCGTTACCCAGACATACAGTTTTTAGAAACCCGTGAAATCGCCTAAGCATGAATGCCCGTGTGGTAACGGCATGCAGTATGAACAATGCTGCCAACGTTACCATGCTGGCAATCCAGCTCCAACAGCGCTTGAGCTTATGCGGTCACGCTACAGCGCCTATGCTCTGGGTCTTGAGGCTTATCTACTAGCAACTTGGCACATTAGCACATGCCCTACTTCGCTTGCGCTAGCCAACGATAATCATATCAAATGGGTAAGCCTGCTAGTCAAAGAATATAAGCTACTGACAGAAAATACTGCCTCAGTCGAGTTCATTGCACGCTACAAAGTTAACGGAAAGGCGGAAAGCTTGCATGAAATCAGTTTATTTGAAAAAAATAATGGTTACTGGTTTTACATACGTGGAGATTTCCAATCTTAAAAGTACCAACTAATCTAGTCTTGGTTAATCCAACCTTTGCCGAGTAGGCCGAATTACTACTTGCACCTAGATCATTAATTGCAAAATCAATGCCAAACTTTGTCATAAAAAAACCATAGACCTTGATGCACACCTTAACATTTGTTTACAATGTGTCTACTAAGCTCATCAATGCTAGACTTTGAGGCTTTTTGAAGCGCAATTACTGCCTTGTCAACAAGACTTAATAGATAAGTGTATTGACATTGGTGCCGCAACGGTAGTCTAAATGGACTATTGCCAGATGAGCACCATAAAATTACTATACTTAAAAGGCTGTATTCTACTTGTTACTGTTGTGGTAGATCGCTCATATTGAATTCAATTAATAAAGGTTATTTTTATGGCAAACGATACGGTTATACGTGTACAAAAAGTTTTACACCAACATGCTGAATTATCAAAAGAAGCAACTACATTAAATCCTGATGACGACCTATTTGCTGCTGGCATGAGTTCTCGTGCCACAGTTGGCGTGATGTTGGGATTGGAGTCTGAGTTTGATATTGAGTTTCCAGACTCGATGTTGCGCCGTGATGTATTTGAAAGTGTTCGCTCAATCTCGACTGCTGTAGAAAGTCTTACTTCCTAATTTACTCAAAGTATAGATTTTAGTAGCTTACAAATTTATCATTCGGTAAAGTCACACTGCCAATAGAATGGTTTCGGCGCAAGCGCAGCATGCATGGTGATTGCCACTGTGCGCAAGAAATCACAAGCAAAATCCGACCGTACAATGGCGTTCTGGGTTTGAAAATGTATGTTTAAGGGGAAAACATGAGTTCGCAAGCTGAAATTAACGAAAGAATTGCTATAGTTGAACGTATTGGTCGGGAAATTGCTCGTGTACACGCTGACGATGTAGATCAAAAAAGCCGTTTTCCAATTGAAGCCGTTAATGCCCTACGAGAAGCTGGTGCATTTAAATGGCCGATACCAGTTGAGTTTGGTGGGGTTGGTGCAGATCCGAATGAGTTAGCGAAAGAGTGTGCGGCTTTAGGCCAAAATTGCGCTTCAACAGCTGCGATTTTAGCTATGCATCACACGCAGATTTTGTGTGCAGTGCACCATGCAAACGGTAACCCCGACATCGAAGAGTATATGCGTCGTGTTGCTAAAGAAAATAGAGTAATCGCATCTATTACTTCTGAAGTAGGCCCAGGCGGTAATATGCGTCACAGTAACTGCGCCGTTGAGACGAATAATGATCAATATAGTCTAGTGAAAAATGCAACAACGACCTCTTATGCAGGCTACGCAGATGATCTGATGATTACAGCCAGAAAAGACGGCAATGCTGCGCACGGAGATCAAGTGCTAGTTATTGCTGAACGCGGTAACTTTGAATTAAAAAATGTTGGTGTCTGGGACACACTGGGCCTACGTGGAACCTGTAGCCCTCCAGCGTTGGTTGAAGCTCACGGAAATGCATGGCAGGTAATGAAAACACCATTTGCCGAAATGGCAACTTACACGATGGTGCCAACTGCGCATATCTTTTGGTCAGCATTTTGGTATGGCATAGCTAAAGATGCCGTCAACAAATGTAGAGAGTTACTAAGGCTCAAAGCGAGAGCTATGCCTGGCACAATCCCAATGGGAGCTAATAGAGTAGTAGATATTGATGCAAGTTTACAGTCATTAGAATTTGAAGTTTTTGGTATGGCGAATGAATATACAATTGCATTAGCCGCTAAAGATACGCAAAAAATCACTAGCTTGGCTTATGCAATACGTGTGAATGCACTAAAGCTGTCAGCCTCTCGTTCAGCCATTGCGATAGTGACAGAAGCACTTTCCATTATTGGCATACAAGCTTATAAAAATAACGGTCAATTTTCTCTTGGACGCAATCTTCGAGATGTTCACTCCTCGGTCATGCAAGTTCACAATGACCGTATTCAACAAACCAATGCATCCATGCTGCTCGTCCATAAAGGCAATTAATCATGACCGATCTCAATACACAACACTTGCAGTTTAAACAACAACTATTTGATAATAAACTACTATTCAATAGCGGCGTACAAGGTATTGTAGGTAGGGGTCCGCAAATTGTAGAGTTGGTGCAAGCATTACACGCTATGGTTGACCGTGAGTCACGTAAAGATGGCGCAGTTAAAGTGGCCTTTCCACCCGTTGTACCGCGTGAGCTATTAAGAACAGTCGGTTATATGGGTAACTTTCCACAACTTAGCGGCTCTATCCACTCATTTACTGGTGGTGACAAAGAACATGTAGCCTTACTAGAAACCGTAAAAACTGGTGAGGACTGGACGCCACATCTTGTACAAACTGACGTTACCCTAACCCCTGCTAGCTGTTATCCACTCTACCCTACCCTTGCAGGAAATCTGCCAGATGGTGGCGTTTTGTTCGATTTAAACTGCTATTGCTTTAGACACGAACCATCAAACGACCCAGCGCGTCTGATGAGCTTTGAAATTAGAGAGAATGTACGCGCAGGTAGCCCAGAAGAGGTCCAAGCTTGGCGTTCTAGTTGGCTAGATCGTGGTTTTGATATTATCAAGGCACTAGGTTTGCCTGCTGTATTAGATACGGCAAGTGATCCATTCTTTGGCCGTGGTGGTCGCTTTATGAAGGCCAGTCAAAAAGAAATGGAATTGAAATTTGAGATTCTTGTAAATATTTGGGGTGAAGATAATCCGACTGCGGTTGCTTCATTCAATTATCACCAAGACCACTTTTCGCATTTATTCAATATTCATACCGCCAGCGGCAGCGATGCCCATACTGCCTGCTTAGGGTTTGGTATTGATCGCTTAGTGATTGGCTTACTCAAAACGCATGGTTTTGATATGAGCAAATGGCCTGCCAGTGTAAGAACACAATTAATGCTATGAACCAGTTACCTACCAACATTTTTGCGCTTACGCCTGAGCAGTTTCACGCTCACGCTTTATTGCATAATTTTGAGCAAAATTTTAGAGAAACTAACTGCTATTCTGATTTGGTTATCGAAATTGTCAACGGCTTGGGCCTTAACCCGATTGCTTGCCTTGGCTACAGTGTTGCGGCAGACTTTGAGGGTGACCAATGGACATTTGGCAAGCCATCACATCATGATTTAGAAGCGCTATACGGCATTCGTATTGAAGAACTGTCGCTGTATCGACCACTGATTGATCAAATCGTTACACAGGTGCAACGTGGCTCTATCCCTCTACTAGAGGCTGATGCGTTTCACCTACCAGACACGGCGGGAATTGATTATCGCAGCAATCATGTAAAAACAACCATTGGCATTACAACCATTGATGTTGAAAAAAAATATATGCATTATTTTCATAATGCGACTTTTGCAAAATTAGAGGGTGAAGATTTTGATGGCGTGCTGAAACCATTGGCATCTCAACACAAGGGTTATTTACCCCCCTATTGTGAAATGGCCAAATTGGATAATGTAAAGCTGCGCCCAGACACTGAACTACGCGCTATTGCGCTTGAAAGCGTCAAATTTCATATGCGTAAGCGCCCAACAAGCAATCCTATGCAAAAATATGCAGAGGCAATGACAGCACATCAGCAAGCAATTATTGATGGTGGATTGCCCATCTATCATAGTTATACCTTTGTCGCATTGCGACAACTAGGCTCAGCGCACCAATTGGGTAGTCACTTTTTACAATGGTTAGCAGAAGGCAATGCCGATTTAATCAGCGCCGCCGAGGCATTTGAGCAAATATCCACGCTCGCCAAGACTTTAGTACTAAAGCTAGCGCGTGTGGCCAATAGCGGAAAACCAGCTGATTTAACGGGTGTATTTGCAGAACTATCTGCACTTTGGGTAAAAGCAGACCAACACTTAAAAACCGCGCTTCAATCACTTTAAATAGAGCAGGACTTTACCAATGGTGGGCATCAATCACAAATTCTCACCCACGCAATCTGCAATTGCATCTGATGCACAGATTGTGTGTTTGGATAAAGGATTTTCGTGGCTCAATACTGAGCATTTAGCCTTTGAATCCCCCATTGATATTGACTGGACAACTGCAAAACCAGTAGCAACCATGCCCTGCACGGTTGCCATGATGGTAAATGATGAAGCAAAACTTGCCACGCTCAACAGCGAAGATCATTGGTTTACTACTGAATTTGCATTGCCCGAAAAACAGCCGAAGCGCGTGTTGCTGCAATTAGATGGTCTACTCACATATGCTGAGGTCTACATTAACCAGCAGTTAGTGTTGACATCAAGCAATGCTTACCACAGCAACATTATTGACATTACCACACACTTAAAACAATCCAACCAACTGGCCATATGTTTTAGAGCAATTGCCCCAAAACTCGCAAAAAAACACCCTCGCCCTCATTTTGCTACCAGGTTGATTAACGAACGTAACTTACGTTTTATTCGTACCCCCATTTTGGGCTACACTCCAGGCTTTTCAGCGCCCACGCAAGCAGTTGGCCCTTATCGACCAATACGCCTTATCTGCGAACAACAAATCAGCATTATTTCAAGCTTCGTCAATGCTCAACTTATCAGTGATAATAGTGGCGCATTGGCGGTTGATGTATGCCTAGAGTTTATCGATAGCTATATTGCAGATGCTAGCCTAATCGTGCTCAACGATAAAAACGAGTTAGTGGCTAAAACTGCGCTCAATATTAGCAATGAAAGCGCTCACCACTACAGGTTAACCACCCAGTTCACCGTAGAGGCTATCAACGCCTATTGGCCGCATACGCACGGCAAACCAGAACGTTATAGCGTATTGCTTGAGATCACCGAAAAAGATTCAAGCACTACCTCCATCGCCCTAGGGAAATATGGTTTTAGACGCATTGATCGTGTGAGCCCGAAAACCTTTTCCCTCAAAATAAATGATGTTCCAATGTATCTAAGAGGCGCGTGTTGGACACCGATGAACCCCAAAAGCTTGCTAGTTGATGCTAGCCAACTACGGGAGAGATTACTGTGGTTACAAAGCTCGGGCATGAATATGCTACGCATCCCGGGCAATATGCTTTACGAAAGCGACGCATTCTATGAGTTGTGTGATGAGTTAGGCATTTTGATTTTTCAAGACTTTGCCTTTGCAAATTTTGATTATCCTGATTCTGATGAAGCGTTTGTAGACAGTATTAAACAGGAGGCTAAACACTTCTTAGCCAAGCACGGCGGACGACCGTGCCTTACTGTACTCGCTGGTAATAGCGAGGTGGCTCAGCAAGCCAGCATGATGGGGCTAGAACTTAACCACCTGAATAATGCTATCTTTGACCAGCATTTACCCGCCATTGTCAACGAACTTGCCCCCAACGTACCTTACGTGCGCTCGAGCCCTAGTGCCGATGGCATCCCCTTCCATTCAGGCAACGGGCCATCGCATTACTATGGTGTAGGCGGTTACCGCAGAAGTTTTGACGATGCTAGGCTGTTCAAGGGGCAGTTTGCTTCAGAGTGTCTCGCATTCTCGCATGTGCCAGAAGATGAAAGTCTGCGTACATTCTTTGGTGGCGAAATCATTCCACCACACGACCCACGCTGGAAAAACGCCGTTCCAAGAGATGTAGGTTCTGGTTGGGATTTTACCGATATTACAGATCATTACGTGGAGCGTTTATTTGAAATAGACGCGACAAAACTAAGAACCATTGACCAAGAACGCTATCTTAATTTCTGCCGCGCAGCCACCGTTGAAGCAGTAGAAAGAACCCTTTCAATTTTTAGGGCAGACTCAGCACAGGGGCGTGGGGCGCTAGTGTGGTTTTTACATGATCTAAAGTCAGGTGCAGGTTGGGGTTATATTGATACGCTTGGCCGTCCAAAATCGGCATTTTATGGGCTAGCGCGTACAGCTCAACCTACCGCTCTCTTATTTGTTGATGAAGGGCTCGAAGGGCTTGCGGTATATCTAGTTCACGATGGTAGCCAAGCATTAACCTGCAACCTTAGTATCACTCTAGTGACTGCTGATGGTCGTATTTATGAGCAAAAACAACAAACTTTAACTTTAGAACCAAGAAGTGTTCAGCGCATAAGTGTAGATTTATTTTTAAATCGCTTTGTTGACTCTAGCTATGCATACCGCTTTGGTCCGCGAGCTTTTACTAGCTGTATCGCTACAATAAAAAACAGCACGGGAGAGGATTTATTACAAAACACCTACGCATGCCCTACAGAAACCCATCAGCTTAACCATGACTTGGGCTTAATAGGCACAATAAGCATGAGAGATGATGGACAATACCAATTAACGCTTTCATGTAAAGCGCCTGCATTCTACGTGGTTATAGACACCCCTGCTTTTACTCCAAGTGATAATTACTTTCATCTCATTCCAGGTTTTGATAGAGTGGTATTACTTAAGAGTAACGGCAATCAATCCTTACCTCATGGTAGAATACGTGCATTGAATACCAAAAACAGCTATCCAATAAAACTAATGGATGCAGAATAAAAATAAAGGTGATTCAATTATCATTGTGATTACAACTAAAAAATAATAATAATCATCATGTAAGTTTTTCATTGTCAAAACGACCAATGATTTGAAGTGAAAGTGAATAGTACTCGGGGATTTTGATGGGTGAAAGTCGGAATTTAAGTAACATACTACCAGCCAAGCTATATCGTGGCCTGCTCATGCTAACAGCATCGTGGCCAGGGGTGCGCGTTTCTGAAAACTCTTTACTGATTAAAGTGCATGTAGTTGAAAATAGCCAAAAACTACCGCTTATCTGGTGTGGTGGACCACCTGAGTTGGAAACCATTATTTCCATCATAGGTAAAGACAGATCCATTTATGGATTAAGAGGTACCTACGACTTTGTAGAACCTACTGACGATGTAATTTGTAAACTGAGTCAGTACTATGTTGATGAAATTGAAAAAGCAATCTCAGCAGACACCTATATCATAGCTGGCTATTGTGCCGCGGCTTATTTAGCCCTGGAGATATCGACTTTATTAACAGAACGTGGCCATAAAGTTGGCTATTTGGCGATGATTGAACGCGATGTGACTGAAACCAATAGACTGCTTTGGTTCACGAGAAAAATTTTCAATAGACTAGATACCTATGGAACAAGATATACCGAGGCATTGCAGTCAATAGATGAGAATAAACACTCGCTCTTTACTCATCTAAAGTATATGCCAAAAATTATTTGCAAAATGGCAAAGCCTGAAGTGCAGACTATAGACGATCCACGCAATTTAATTAGCTATAAACGCCGTGAAACACGAGATAAGATGTACGAGTTCAAACCATACCCTAGCAATGCTAGTTTGTTTTTTATACGCTGGGGGGTGTTTGGATTTTATCAATTTAAGTATTTCCAAAACTATTGGCGCAAAATTGCTCTAGGTGGGGTTACCGTAGATTTTATTGAGGGATACTCCCATAAATACCCAAACTGGCCTTCAATTATTCAGAAAGTAAATAAACGTCTACTTGAGTCACGTTATTAGCCTGAAGTTGTAATAAATCAACCGCATAGTGCCTGACAAGAGGATAAGCCCTGATTAAGTCTACGAACCCACTTGGTGAACCAGTTGAGCACTGGCATGCTAGAAAGCCCCCGACTCACGATGAGTTGAATGGTCGGTTTTGTAGTTTGGTTCCCCTAAGCGCAGATTTGCATTGCCATGCTTTATTTGAAGCAAACTCTATTGATACCAACGGGGAAATGTGGCTATATCTTCCTTATGGCCCATTTACCAGCCTGCAACACTATTCTGAGTGGATGCGCTCGTTTTGCACTGGTTCAGACCCTCTTTTTTATGCCATTATCGAGCCCATATCAGCAAAAGCTATTGGCGTCGCCAGCTACCTTCGCATCGACCACAATAACGGGGTGATTGAAGTCGGTCACCTGGCCTATTCCCCATTACTAAAACGTACCAGAGCAGCAACCGAGGCGATGTATCTTATGATGCAGCACGCGTTTGAGTTAGGCTATAGACGCTACGAATGGAAGTGCAATGCACTAAACATGCCGTCGAGAGCTGCCGCAGAGCGTCTCGGATTTACATTCGAGGGTATTTTCAGGCAAGCGGCTGTGATTAAAGGTCACAACAGAGACACTGCTTGGTACTCTGTGATTGATAAGGAATGGCCTGCGCTAAAACTAGCTTTTGAGAAATGGCTTGCAGAAGATAATTTTGACGCTGATGGCATACAGAAAGTATCACTTTCAAGCATGACATCAGCGACTAAGTTACACAAAAAAATCTGAGCTAATCGCCGACTTTGTAAGTTTACTTGTTATTAAAAAAAGCAATATTCATACAACGATCGTTCACAAAAGTAAGTTCTGTGAACTTATAGGCCTTTTTAGGAGCATAATTCACTACACCGTTGTAGTACCACATTTCAACATTAACGGGTTTTGAAGATTCCTGACCTTTTCCAGCCATCATCGCACCAGCATTGGTCGGTTTTACAGATTGCTCTTTTCTTGAGGGAGCGCCTAACTTTTCCATGACTACAGCGCGTGATTTACCGCTAAAGCTCGCCAGAAACTCTTGTTCCTCATAGCTTTTGCCTTTTTTAGCCGAGACTTCTTTTGCTATTGCTGAGCTACTAACCACTGTGATGGCTAACATGGCTAAAATTGAAATTGTTTTAATAAAACGCTGCATGTTTATTCCTAATGTTTTTTATAAAAAATCTTGCCAATTATCGCATTTTCTCTAATTGACTGCATCTAAAGTTATGATGTCCCTACACGTCTAACTTCAAGCCATCATAAGCAAGGTATACGTTTTCTGGTAACTTTGCACTTAAATCTTCATACTCAATTTCATGCGTCATATGCATTAAATAAGTTTGCTTTGCCTTTATCTGACCTGCATAAGCGAGACTTTGTTCCACATTAATGTGCGTATGGTGTGGTTTATAGCGTAAACAGTCGAGCATGAGATACTCTAGGTTACTCAGCGCCTGTAATGCATCCTCTGGAATTTCAGAAACATCTGTTAAATAAGCAATATTGTTAATACGGAACCCCAGAATCTCGCTACGCCCATGCTTTACATAGAGGGGCGTAATGGCAAGCCCAAACAAATCAAATGGTTGTGTGATCTCATTTAAACTCAGGACGGGCATGTCCCAAAAGTCGCTTGGCTCTCTTATGGCATAAGCGAACTTTGCGGCAATATGCTCTTTGGCATCTAGCTTGGCGTACAGAGGGATTTGTTTACGGTTGATTTGACAAAAGGCTCTTAAATCATCAATACCATGCAGATGGTCTGCATGGGTGTGCGTGTACAGCACTGCATCCACACGTGTAAACCCTTCACGTAAGGCTTGCGTGCGTAAATCTGGCCCAGTATCAATCAAGATCACTTCGCCCGTAGGAGTGGTAATCACGGCTGAGCAACGTGTGCGCTTGTTTTTCGGATTGGTGGACAGACAGGTAGCGCAGTTACAACCTATTTGTGGCGTACCCGCGCTAGAGCCAACACCTAGCATAGTTAGTTGCATGCTTTAGCCTGTCCAAACAGATTAAAAAAGTTATTTGTGGTTGCCTCTACCAATTCTTCATAAGGCATATTGCGGAGTTTCGCTACTTCTTCAGCTACGTATTTCACATAAGCGGGTTGATTTAATTTTCCCCGAAAAGGGATAGGTGCGAGATAAGGAGAGTCTGTCTCCACCAAAATACGATCTAGTGGGACTTGCTTTGCAACTTCTTTTAAATCTACAGCGTTCTTAAAGGTGACAATCCCCGAAAATGAAATATAAAACCCCATTTCTATGGCTTGCAATGCCACATCAAGCGTTTCGGTAAAGCAATGCATCACCCCACCTATTTTGTAGGCCTGCTCTTCACGCATGATTTTTAACGTATCTTGGGCTGATGAGCGCGTATGAATCACCAGCGGCTTGTTGGCTTCTATCGCAGCACGAATATGCGTGCGGAAACGCTCACGCTGCCACTCCAAATCACCAGTTAGGCGAAAATAATCCAGACCAGTTTCACCAATAGCAATCACTTTAGGATGATCGGCTAGACGCACCAAATCCTCAACAGTAAAAGGTGGCTCATCTTCATAATCTGGATGCACCCCAACGGAAGCGAATACATTTTTATGCGCCTCTGCCATCGCTAGCACTTGAGGAAAGTCTGCTAGCGTAACCGAAATACAAAGCGCATGGCCGACACCATGGCTTAGCATAGCTTCTTGCACGGCACCTATCTGTTCGGCAAGTTGGGAGAAATTAATATGGCAATGGGAGTCTACAAGCATGAGATATCTTAAAAAAACAATTACATCGTGTGAGTTGGACGGGTGGATTTAAGCGCACCACCTAACAGACTTTCAATTTTGTTGCGAACTTCAATACCACCATCTTTTTCACTGAATTGCACACCAATGCCCTTGGGACGGTTTGGCTGTGCGACAGTAGTCATCCACACCACATGCCCGACTACTTTTAATTTGACAGGATCGTCTAATAAACTCAGCAACATAAACACCTCATCTCCCATTTTATAGTGCTTTTCTGTTGGGATAAATAAACCACCACCTTTAACATAAGGCATATAGGCAGCATACAAGGCAGCTTTTTCTTTAATTGCCAATGACAAAACGCTAGGCTTAGGGAGATTTGCCTGAGCATGATCTGTGGTGTTGGGGTCTAAAGCCATTTTAGTTAGTTATCTCAATACTCAATTACAGTGATTTGGAAATATGCGTGCCAAACATACGCACATAATTCAACAAGAGGTGCTCAATTTGTAACTCATGGTTCAACGGGTGCGTAGCTGACTTTTGCTCATCGACTAGGCTACGCTGAAAACCTAGCAACATAGCCAAGTCTACCCTTTCAGCCAATCCTTGCAAAGCATTTAGGTGCTGAGGGTGATAACGCACGACCCCTACCAATTTACAAGCTAATATATCATACACCCACTTTTGCATTAAAGTGGCAGCCACGTCCATGCCATGTACAACCAGTAGCGGAGCTAGCACGAACACGTCTAACTTGCTACCTTGTGTTAGCTGCTGCCAAATTACACTAAACGTATGGCTATTTTCTAATGCGGTAGACTGCGCCAACAATGGCGACCCGCCAGCATACGCTAAACGCTCTGCCACATTATCAATACCCTGCTTAGCTAACCAAGCCTCGGCTTGCTCAGTATCAGGCACTGGCATGTCAATTTGGTGGCAACGGCTTAAAATAGTGGCTAGTAACCGTTGCGGCTGATGACTCACTAATATAAAAACAACTCCTTGTGGCGGCTCTTCCAGTATCTTCAATAACGCATTGGCAGAGATAGTATTTAATGCCTCAGCAGGATGAATGACTACAACACGCGAACCACCATTGAGGTGACTACCCAACTCAAAAAAACTACCCAGCGCTAAAATTTGAGGAAACAAAATTTGAACACGCTTCTTACCTTTTGTTTTTGTAGTAGTTTCTTCTCCAGACTCATCTTGCTCTGGTTCGATTAAGCGATAATCTGGGTGATTATCTTGCACAAACCAATGACAGCTGCTACATACACCACAGGCAAGCCCTTGCGCATTTGGAGATGAGCAAATTAGCGACTGTGCAAGGGCTTGCGCGAATTGATACTTACCAATACCGCCACGCCCTTTCAACAGCAAAGCATGGGGCATACGACTACGCATGGCGTTAAGACGCTGCCAAACCTGTGCATGCCATGGATATATCTCGTTATTAATCATATTGATAAGATAACTTTTTCCACTGATTGCCTGACCTCTTCCAGCGAACGGTTAGCATTGATAACGTGGAATCTTTGTGGATGTTGCTCGGCACGTAATAAGTAAGCTTTACGAATATTGGTAAAAAACTCGAAACTCTCACGTTCAAACTTATCTGGCTCACGTGCCTTAGCTAAACGTTCCATACTCACTTCTACAGGCACATCAAATAGCAGGGTGAAGTCTGGCTGTAGCGCCTCTTGCACCCAATGTTCAAGCACATTCATCTTGTCTACACTCACACCACGAGCGCCACATTGATAAGCAAACGAAGCATCTGTAAAGCGATCCGACAATACTACTGCACCACGCGCCAACGCAGGTGAAATGACTTGGTTAATATGCTCACGCCGAGCAGCAAACATCAACAGTGTTTCGGTTTCTGGGTGCATCTCTTCATGCAGCAACAATTCACGTAGACGTTCACCGAGTGAGGTACCACCAGGCTCACGCGTAGAAACTACTTCATGACCACGTGATTCTAATAAATGCACAATGGTTGGAATATGTGTACTTTTACCCGCGCCATCCATACCCTCAAGGGTGATAAATTTACCTGACATTTCTTTAATTTTTCCCGAGTTGATACTTGGCTACTGCCCGATTGTGCTCTTCTAACGTGGCAGAAAAAGCATGACTGCCATTCCCCTTACCCACAAAATACAATGCCTTAGTCTCAGCTGGGTGCAACGCTGCCTGTATAGCGGCTAGTCCTGGCATAGCAATGGGCGTAGGCGGTAAACCAGACCGCGTATAGGTATTATATGGATTGTCGCGAAGTAAGTCTTTTTTACGTAAATTGCCGTCAAAATTACTACCTAAACCATAAATAACTGTGGGATCAGTTTGCAAACGCATGCCCATATGTAATCGATTGATAAATACACCAGCAATCATCGGTCTTTCAGAAGAACGTCCAGTTTCTTTTTCAACAATAGAGGCCATAATTAAAGCTTGATATGCGTTTTTGTATGGCAAGTCAGAGGCTCGACTTTCCCAAGCAGTTTGCAATTTAGCTTTCATAGTTTGGTATGAGCGCTTTAGAATCTCTTTGTCGCTTGAATCACGCACAAAAAAGTAAGTATCAGGAAAAAACAAACCCTCAGGCACTGCATCATCGGCCCCAATTTCTTGTAGCAGTTGCTGATCGGTATAGGCCATCGTCATATGCCGGATAGACTCATTGGTGTTTAGCGCCGCTCGCATTTGTGCAAAGGTCCATCCCTCGATAAAGGTGATGCTAGACTGAGTGCTATCGCCATTGCTCATCATTTCCATCAATGCATAAGGCGTAGCACCCTGCTTAACTTGATATACACCAGCCTTAATACTGCCAGCCTGCCCCAAACTGCGCACCAACAACTCAAAACTCCAGGGATGACTGAGTACCTCCTGTTTGGTCAGTTGCTGCGAAACACTACGTACGCTGCCTGGCTTGATACTAAATTCTTTGATTTCAGTGTTTAGCGTCATTGGCGTGCTGGCAAAGTAAAACATCCACGCGACTAATAGGCATAAGCAGAACAGTGCAACCCATAGAACTCGACTAATTAAACGCATTCTAGCTCTAACCTTTGCATTAATTGAGTCGCCAAACTTAGTTTTGGCCAATGTTGCTCATTCACAGAACGTACTTGCCAAACCCCATACAGGCTATTGCATATCACCAATTCATCTGCCTGCATTAATTTGGGTAGAGAAATTTTACCCATTGACATATTCAGTCCTAATTGAGGTGCTAGCACTATAATTTGCTGTCTGGTTAAACCCGCAACACCACACTTACTTAGATCTGGCGTGATTAACGCTTCACCAAAACGGGCGAATATATTACTCATGGTGCATTCAATGACGTCACCAACCTGATCTAATAACAAGCCATCTGCGACAGCACTGTCACTCCATTCGCTTCTAGCTAGTACGTTTTCCAAACGGTTGAGGTGCTTGATCCCAGCTAGCTTAGGTTGATGTGACAAGCGCAATTCGCATAAGTGCAACTGCACACCTTCCTCGTAATTGGCTTGCGGATAAACTGGTAAATTAGAGCGAATAAGCACCCGATTCGGTTGCATGAGGCTTGGAATAGCATACCCACGCGCACTTTCACCACGTGTAATAATAATTTTGAGTGCACCATCATTGCCTGCAAACAATTGATCAGCTTCATCCAAGAGTAAATTAGCACTTGGGCAAGAGATACTCAATGCGTTGCAATCAGCAGACAATTTACTGTAATGTTGAAGCCAGTTTAATGGCCTGCCCGCTATCACTTTAATTGTACGGAATACGCCATCTCCGTATGCAAAACCGCGATCAAATGGCGATATTAGATTATCCGATTGACCATTAATCAAGAAGGTTGGAGTAGATGTCATTCAAAAACCATGCAAAATCATATGTTGGCTATCGTAAAGCATGTTATTGATGAGGTGAAGCACAAATTACAATTTTAAGTTTAGTGTACCAATAAAGTTGAGGTCATAAAAAAATCAGGCACATTTGACAACATGCCTGACTCCTTAACTCAAACCACTTAAAAATTCAAAGACTTTAACTCAGCAAACGCGGAGTCTATGAAAATTAAATCTTTTTAAATACTAATGACCCATTGGTACCACCAAAACCAAAGTTATTTTTCAGCGCCACTTCAATTTTCATATCACGTGCCGTGTTAGCGCAAAAATCTAAATCGCACTCAGGATCTTGATTGAAAATATTAATAGTAGGAGGTGAAATTTGATGATGTATTGAAAGTACTGTAAACACAGACTCTAAACCACCAGCACCACCAAGCAAATGACCCGTCATGGATTTAGTAGAGTTAACTACCAAATTTTTAGCATGATCGCCAAATGCTGCTTTAATCGCATTGGTTTCATTGGCATCGCCTAAAGGTGTTGAAGTGCCATGTGCATTTACAAACTGAACTTCATCTGGATTTACGCCTGCGTTATTTAAAGCATTACGCATCGATCGGCGTGGACCATCCATATTAGGCGCGGTCATATGATATGCGTCTGCACTCATGCCGTAGCCAAGTAGCTCGGCGTAAATTTTAGCACCGCGTTTCTTAGCAGATTCATACTCTTCAAGCACCATCACACCAGCACCCTCGCCTATGACAAAACCATCACGGTCTTTATCCCAAGGGCGACTTGCTGTTGCAGGATCATCATTGCGTGTAGACAAGGCACGAGCCGATGCAAAGCCACCTACTGAAAGTTCGGTAATTGCTGCTTCTGCACCACCAGCCACCATCACATCGGCATCACCATACTCAATCATGCGAGCAGCATCACCAATCGAATGGGTACCCGTAGTACACGCAGTCACGATGGCTACATTTGGCCCTTTAAAACCAAACATGATAGAAAGATTACCTGAAATCATATTAATGATTGTGCCAGGAATAAAGAATGGCGAAATCTTACGTGGACCACCTTCATCATAAGTGTCATTGGTTTCTTCGATCAGGCGTAAGCCGCCGATACCAGAACCAATGGAGACACCAATACGCTCAGCGTTTTCTTCTGTGACGACAATGCCAGAATCTCGAATCGCCTCAATACCTGCAGCCATCCCGTACTGGATGAAAGTATCCATACGGCGTGCTTCTTTAGCAGGCAGATACTGAGAAACGTCAAAACCTTTGACTTCGCCAGCGATTTGCGATGAAAAATTACTGGTATCAAACTTTGTAATGCGTGTGATACCAGACTTACCAGCAATAAGATCAGACCAAGACGCTTGCACACCTATACCAACAGGTGATACAACGCCGAGGCCCGTAACTACTACACGTCGTTTACCAACGTTTATAGGCTTGGACAAGGCAACTCCAAGAAAATATTAAGAGGGGATTTATTTAAGGTTAGCAGTGACGTAGTCAATTGCTTGTTGAACTGTCGTAATTTTTTCAGCTTCTTCATCTGGAATTTCACAGTCAAACTCTTCTTCAAGTGCCATCACTAGCTCTACGGTATCCAATGAATCAGCACCAAGATCATCAACGAATGAAGATGCATTTTTAACATCAGCCTCAGCTGCACCTAATTGTTCCATTACAATCTTTTTAACGCGTTGTTCGATGTCAGACATCTGTATTACTCCCTTTCAAGTGTTTAACTTTCACTTCAAACATTCCACGAAAACCATGAATATCTAAAGGTAAAGCACGTTACTACTAAATTAGCCGCTATTCTAACAAAAGTCCTGCGGTTTTCAAAAAACTAAAGTCGTTTATTCTACAATATTATTTCAAGCTTCTAAAATAAACCTTAAGCCATGTACATGCCGCCATTCACGTGAATGGTTTCACCCGTGATGTAGGCAGCGGCTGGGGATGCTAAAAAGGCCACGGTAGCAGCAATGTCTTCTGGCTGACCCAAGCGTGCTAATGGGATATGTTTTAGCAGGCCTTCACGTTGCTCTTCTGACAGCGCACGTGTCATGTCGGTATCAATAAAGCCTGGAGCAACACAGTTTACCGTAATGCCGCGACTACCTACTTCGCTGGCTAGGGACTTGGTAAAGCCTGTCATACCAGCTTTAGCTGCAGCGTAATTGGTTTGCCCAGCATTCCCCATATGTCCCACAACGGAAGTGATGCTGATAATACGACCTGTGCGCGCTTTCATCATCGGACGTAAAACTGCTTTCGATAGGCTAAAAACGGATTTCAGATTCGTCAAAAGCACATCATCCCACTCTTCATCACTCATGCGCATTAAGAGCATATCTTTAGTAATGCCAGCGTTATTCACTAAAATGCTTACATCACCAAACTGAGCATTAATTGTTTTTAATGTAGCATCAATTTGAGCAGAGTCATTGACGTTTAGGGCTAAACCTAAACCTTTGACGCCTGCATCTTGCAGTGTTTTTGTGATTTGCTCTGCACCACTGGCGGATGTGGCAGTACCCACAACGGTTGCACCTTGTTTACCTAAAGCCATGGCAATAGCAGCGCCGATTCCGCGGCTTGCGCCAGTCACTAATGCGATTTGATTTTCTAACATTATTCGCACTCCCTTATTTTTATGATGACAAATTTGTTTGTAATTCAGCGATTGCTTCTGAACTCAGTAAAGCGACACAAGGCAATTCGGCAACAATGCGTTTTGTTAAGCCAGATAACACCTTACCTGGACCACACTCGGCACTCATGCTAACACCATTGGCGTGCACAGCCTGCACCGTCTCAACCCAGCGTACTGGGCTATATAGTTGACGCACCAAGGCATCTTTAATTTTATCAGCATCGCTATATGAGGCAACATCTGCATTATGTAGAACAGGAGTTGCACTTGGGGTAACAGCTACGTCATTTAAATATTGGCGCAACTCATCTGCAGCTGGTTTCATTAAAGCGCAGTGAGATGGCACACTCACCGGCAACGCCACTGCGCGCTTTGCACCATTGGTCTTTGCTAGTTCCATACCGCGCTCAACCGCACCTTTATTGCCTGCAATCACGACCTGACCAGGTGAGTTTAAGTTAACCGCTTCTAATACTTCACCCTGCGCAGCTTCGCTACATACAGCGCGTACAGCTTCATCATCCAAACCGAGAATTGCAGCCATAGCCCCAATCCCTTCTGGCACAGCACTTTGCATCACTTGTGCACGGTATTTTACTAAAGGTAAAGCATCTCGATAAGCTAATACATTGGCAGCCACTAAAGCGGTGTATTCACCTAGGCTATGGCCTGCCATTACTGCAGGTTGGGCGCCACCTTGCGCTTGCCAAGCACGCCATGTAGCAACACCAGCAGCCAGCATCAATGGCTGTGTATTTGTAGTTTGATTTAAAAGCTCATTGGGTTCTGTTGCCATCGCCCAAAAATCCACGCCCAATATATCGGAGGCTTCTACAAAAGTTTCTTTTACTACCGCCACGTCTGCAAAACCCTGCATCATACCTACAGATTGAGAGCCTTGCCCTGGGAAGAAAAATGCAAATGTCATTGTTTTTAATTAACCTTTAACTCGTATTAACTGAATTAATACTTCATCAATATCGCGCCCCAGGTGAAACCACCACCAAAGGCTTCCATTAAAATGGTTTCGCCGCGCTTAATGCGGCCATCACGCACAGCAATATCTAAAGCCAAAGGTACTGAGGCAGCAGAAGTATTGCCATGCTTATCGACGGTGACCACAACCTTATCCATATCCATACCCAGTTTTTTTGCTGTTGACTGTAATATGCGAATATTAGCCTGATGTGGCACTAACCAATCAACGTCACTCTTGCTGAGGCCATTGGCTGCTAAGGCTTCATCTACTATTGCATCGAGCGTATTGACTGCGATTTTAAAAACCGCATTGCCTTCCATATGGATGGTTTTGCTGCCTTCTTGCTTTGACACGCCTGACGGAATATCAAGAAGTCCAGCGTTTGAGCCATCTGCATGCAAATGACTGGAAATAACACCCATTTCACCACTGGCCTGAAGAATCACGGCGCCAGCACCATCACCCCACAAAATGCAATTTGAGCGATCAGTCCAATCAGTGACGCGTGACATGGTCTCTGCACCGACCACCAGCACGCATTTAGCCGACCCAGCCTTAATAAAGTTATCGGCGGTAGCAAGCGCATAAACAAAACCGCTACAAACTGCCTGTATATCGAAAGCTGGGCAATTATTAGTAACCCCTAGTTTTTTCTGTAGTAAACAAGCGGTACTCGGAAAAAACAAATCAGGCGTTGTCGTCGCAACTATAATTAAGTCGATACTTGAGGCATCAATCCCCGCTGACATAATGGCATTTTTGGCGGCTTCTAAAGCCAAATCACTAGTAAACTGTCCTTCAGCAACGATATGTCTTTCACGAATACCAGTGCGCGTAAAAATCCACTCATCAGTAGTGTCAATCATGCGCTCTAAATCAGCATTGGTGAGAATTTTTTCAGGTAGATAGCTGCCTGTGCCAGCAATGCGTGAATACTTCATGCTATTGCTTTCGATGAGTCAGTATGAATAGGTTTCAAATTTTCTTGATTTAATGTGTTAGTTGTTTTGATATGTTCAATTTCTAATTGTTCGGTGATTCTTCGCAGCATGCCACTTCTCGCCTCATGCGCTGCTGTTTTGATTGCGTTATGGTAGGCAACTACATCGGCACCACCATGACTCTTTACTACAATTCCACGTAAACCCAAAAAGCTTGCGCCATTGTATCGACGAGGATCCAGCCGACGCTTAAACGCTTTCAACACAGGCATTGCAACTAACGCCATGAGTTTATTTAAAAAATTTCGCTTAAATTCTTGGCTTAAGAAGTTAGCCATCATGTGTGCCAAACCTTCCGAGGTTTTAAGTGCCACATTACCGACAAAGCCATCACACACGATAACATCAACAGTACCTTTGTAGATATCATCACCCTCGACATTACCAAAGAAATTCAAATGACTAGCGCGCAACAACTCCCCTGCCCGCTTAACCACTTCATTGCCTTTAATGTCCTCGGAGCCTATATTGAGCAAACCAACTTTGGGAGCAGCTTTTTCTTCAACACAAGATACTAAAACAGAACCCATAACTGCAAATTGCAACAAATGTTCTGGGGTACAGTCCGCGTTCGCACCCAAATCCAGCATATAAGTCATGCCGTTTTTATTAGGTAATTTACCCGCAATGGCCGGACGATCAATACCAGCAATGGTTTTCAACACAAATCGCGCAGTCGCCATGAGCGCACCAGTATTACCTGCACTCACACAAGCACTCGCCTCTCCACTTTTAACCAAATTAATGGCCACACGCATAGACGAATCTTTTTTGTTCTTAAGGGCGCTTTGTGGAGACTCATCCATCAACACAACCTCAGTAGCGTGATGAATGCGCAGGCGTGCACCTACCTTAGCTCCCCGCGCAGTTAATTCCGCGGTAATCGCTTCAGATAAACCCACCAATACAATATTGATATTGCTGTCTTGTTCGAGCGCCATGAGCGCGGCCGGGACAGTCACATGCGGACCGTGGTCGCCACCCATAGCATCAACAGCTACAGTGATGTCTTTATTCACTATGAATATAAAAAAGAAAAGCGTAGCAACCATAATGGCGCTACGCTTTGCTTAAATTGAATTACTCGCCTTTGGCTGGCATTACTTTACGACCACGATAGTAGCCGTTTGGGCTTACATGGTGACGTAAATGTGTCTCACCAGTTGTTGGCTCAACAGCCAATGGTGGATTTGTTAAAAAATCGTGTGAACGATGCATGCCACGTTTAGAGGGTGACTTTTTGTTTTGTTGAACTGCCATGTTAATACTCCTAATTTACGATGTTGCTATGCCCTAGCTTTTATCAACCTTAAGGCCTTGCAATACTTTAAATGGATTTGGTTTTCCTACTTCTATCACCTTATCTTTAACACCGCACACCTTTACATCGTGCTTGGGAGCGTAAGGCAACGCTAACAAAACCTCATCCTCTATTAATTGACTCACCTGCATTTGCGGGTCAGCCACCAAATAATCCACTTCATCTTCAAGATCGTCTTGCTCTGATGGCAATAATGACTCATCAGCCAAAACCACGAAGAGCGAATCAATATTTAAGTCAAATGCAAAAGACTCTAAACAACGACCGCATATCAAGTTTACGGTACCGTTAACTTGCAGATTTAACATTGGTTTATTGTTATCATCCACCAAGCCAACCAACCGCCAACTTAACACACCCTCTTGCGAAAAGAGCATGTCTTGAACGCGCGTCATTTCAAAAACGGGGATTATATCATGAATCTCAAGAGATTTCCTTGCAAATTCAATGCTGTTAATGATGTGCTGTGCAGTCATAAGGGGCGCATGATATAATTTTGACGGTTATGTGTCAAAACTAATCGGGATTTAATTATCCCACAAGACAAATTTAAAGCCGAGGCTAATCCTTGGCGCTGTAATCTTTCTATATATATTCATTCAGAGTAAGGTTGGGGCGTGATAAAAAAAATTCTTATTGCTAATCGGGGCGAAATCGCCGTGCGTATTGTACGTGCGTGTTCGGAAATGGGCATTAAATCGGTTGCGATTTATTCAGACGCAGACCGTCATGCATTACATGTTAAAAAAGCTGATGAGGCTTACAATATTGGTTCCGATCCTGTTATCGGTTATTTAAATGCGCACAACATTGTTAACTTAGCCGTAGCTTCAGGTTGTGATGCATTGCATCCAGGCTATGGGTTTTTATCTGAAAATCCAGAATTGGCCGAGATTTGTGCACGTCGTGGTATTAAGTTCATTGGCCCAGAAGCCTCTGTTATTCGTCAAATGGGCGATAAAATTCAGGCACGTAACGCGATGGTAGCTGCAGGCATTCCATGCACTCCAGGCAGTGATGGCAACTTGGCAAATGTCGAAGAGGCACGTACCTTAGCCAGTAAAATTGGCTACCCCGTTATGCTAAAAGCCACTAACGGCGGTGGTGGGCGTGGAATCCGACGTTGTAATGATGAAAAAGAACTCATTAGTAATTATGACCGCGTCATTTCGGAGGCGAGTAAAGCTTTCGGTAAACCAGAAGTGTTCCTAGAAAAGTGCGTGGTTAACCCACGTCATATTGAGGTGCAGGTTTTGGGTGATAGCCATGGCAACGTGATTCATTTATTTGAGCGCGATTGCTCGATTCAGCGCCGCAACCAAAAGTTGAT
Organism: Methylophilaceae bacterium; assembly: GCA_036504995.1. Lineage (GTDB taxonomy): Bacteria > Pseudomonadota > Gammaproteobacteria > Burkholderiales > Methylophilaceae > DASXUG01. The sequence goes on from DASXUG010000008.1 coordinate 342,359, forward strand.
AGAGATTGCCCCGTCACCACAGCTAAGTAATGCGCAACGTGAATATATTGGCAATTTAGCGGTAAAAGCGGCCAAAGCTGTCGGTTATGAAAACGCTGGCACAGTTGAGTTTTTGCTGGACTCAGACAACACTTTCTACTTTATGGAGATGAATACACGCCTGCAGGTAGAGCACACCGTCACAGAAACCATTACTGGTATTGATATTGTGCAAGAGCAAATCCGCATCGCAGATGGTAAAGCGCTTCAGTACAAACAAAGCGATGTGCATTATCGTGGCTTTGCAATGGAGTTCCGCATTAATGCCGAGGATCCTAAAAATGACTTCTTGCCAAGTTTTGGTAAGATCACACGCTACTATGCACCAGGTGGCCCAGGTGTGCGTATGGATGCCGCAATTTATAGTGGCTACGTCATCCCGCCCTACTATGATTCGATGTGCGCAAAACTCACAGTTTGGGCTTTGAACTGGGAGAGCGTCATTGAGCGTGGACGCCGCTCACTTGATGATATGGTGGTGTATGGCGTAAAAACCACCATCCCGTATTATCAAGAAATTTTGAAGCATCCAGATTTTAGAGGTGGCGAATTTAACACTAGCTTTGTAGAATCACACCCTGAGCTGATTAATTATGCAACGGATTTCCCGCCAGATTTAATCGCCGCAGCTATTTCAGCGGCTATTGCGGCACACGAAGGCATTTAAGTCTAACCATTCAACATCAATAAATATAAAGTTATAAGTTAAATATATGGCACAAATACATGTTTCTGAATTAGTTTTACGTGATGGTCACCAATCATTAATCGCTACGCGCCTGCGTACTGACGACATGTTACCCATTTGTTCTAAGCTCGATGCAATTGGGTTTTGGTCACTTGAGGCCTGGGGGGGCGCAACATTTGATGCGTGTGTACGCTACTTAAAGGAAGATCCTTGGGAGCGACTCAAAAAATTACGCAAAGTTTTACCGAATAGTCGCATTCAAATGTTATTGCGTGGTCAAAATTTATTAGGTTATCGCCATTATTCAGATGATGTAGTGCGCGCTTTTGTTAAGCAATCTGCGGACTCGGGCGTTGATGTGTTCCGTATTTTTGATGCCATGAATGACTTACGCAATTTGCGCGTTTCAATTGATGCAGTTAAGAAGTATGGCAAGCATGCTGAGGGCACAATTAGTTATACCACTAGCCCTGTGCATGATATTAATCACTTTGTAAATCTAGCTAAAGAACTAGAAGCAATGGGTGCAGACACCATTGCGATTAAAGATATGGCAGGCTTGCTCACTCCACAGATGACAAGTGATTTGGTAAAAGCCATTCGTGCAGCTGTAACACTACCCATTCACTTGCATAGCCACGCCACATCGGGCTTGGCTAGCATGTGTCTGATGCGTGCTATCGAAAATGGCGCGACCATGATAGATACCTGCAACTCATCATTCTCAGAAGGTGCTAGCCACCCGACGACAGAAAGCATGGTCGCTGCACTGCAAGGTACAGAGTTTGACACAGGCTTAAACTTACAAGCATTACAAGAGATCACTGCGTACTTCCGTGAAGTGCGTAAAAAATACTGGCAATTTGAAAGCGACTTTACTGGGGTTGATACCCGTGTATTGGTGAACCAAGTGCCAGGCGGTATGATTTCCAACTTATCCAATCAGCTCAAGGAGCAAGGTGCACTTGACCGCATGGATGAAGTGTTAGCTGAAATTCCTCGTGTACGTGAAGATTTAGGTTTTCCGCCGTTGGTTACCCCTACTTCACAAATTGTAGGTACACAAGCTGTATTAAACGTAATGACGGGTAGTCGTTATAAATCAATTACCAATGAAGTTAAAAATTACTTTCTGGGCCAATACGGCAAATCACCAGCTAATGTAAATGAAAATATTAAAAAATTAGCTGTGGGTGATGCTGAAGTGATTGAGTGCCGCCCTGCCGATTTACTCGAAAATGAGATGGAAAAGTTAACGTTGGAGTCAGAAGGCTTAGCTAAATCAGAAGAAGACGTACTCACTTATGCTATGTTTCCAGATTTAGCCAAAACATTCTTGCAAGAGCGTAATGCTGGGTCATTAAAAGCAGAGCCTCTACTCCCTAAAGAAGTGGCTACAACCAGCGGCCCTCGTTACGCCCCAAATGAGTTTAAAGTCACCCTGCACGGTGAAACTTTCCACATCAAACTGACTGGCAGTGGTCACGCTGGTGAAGAGCAACGCCCATTCTATGTGTCTGTCGATGGCATTGCTGAAGAAGTCATTGTGGAAACATTAAGCGAAATTGAAGTATCAGGTGGCAAATCTGGTGGCAAACGAAAATCTGAAAAGCCAGTTGGTGCATCAGGTCGCCCACGCCCAACGCATCAGGGCTGTGTAACCACCGCTATGCCAGGCACGATCGTGGATGTAAAAGTCAAAGCAGGCGACAAAGTTACCGCAGGTGATCCTGTACTGGTGATTGAGGCAATGAAAATGGAAAACGAAATTCAAGCCCCAATCAGTGGGGTGGTCATTGCGGTGCATATACAAAAAGGTGATACCGTAACACCAGATGAGTCGCTGCTAGAAATTAGAGCAGAGTAAACGTAAAAACTTCAAGGCCGACCTTAAAAAGTCGGCTTTTTTATTATTTAATTTTATGAAAAATCAAAAACTTATATTGGCATCCTCATCCACCTTCAGAAGAGATTTGCTTGCGAAATTTAATCTACCATTTGAAGTAATTTCACCCAATATAGATGAGACGCCCTTACTCGGCGAAAAACCGCAAGACACAGCACTGCGCTTAGCCCAACTTAAAGCTAAGAAAGTAGCAGAAACTGAATCCAATGCGCTCATCATAGGTTGCGATCAAGTTGCCACCTTAAACGACATGCAAATTGGTAAGCCAATGACGCACGAAAATGCTGTCAAACAACTGCAAATGATGCGTGGCCATGCAGTCATTTTCCATAGCGCACTATGTCTATACAATGCACAAACTGGACATATGCAAGCAGAGGTCGTGCCTTATGAAGTTAAGTTCAGGCAATTATCCGATGATGAAATAGAGCGCTATCTCAACATTGAAAAGCCTTACCATTGTGCTGGCAGCGCAAAGTCTGAAGGTTTAGGCATTGCACTGATGGACTATATGCGTGGCGATGACCCCAATGCGCTCGTCGGCCTACCCTTAATCAGATTAGCGCATATGCTTAGAAATCAAGGTGTCAACGTTGTGTAACTGAATCACGTTAAAGTGCTACACCTACTCATAAGGGATACAGAGAATATGATGGTCAATAAATCACAAGCAATCGTCTATGCAGCCGCTTTAACAATCGCTGGAAACGCATTAGCAGAACCTGACGAAACTAGAAGTACATTACAAGACCAGCAAGAAGTTGCCGTCACCATCTATAACAGCGATTTAGCGTTGGTTAAAGATCAGCGTAGAGTCAAACTCAAAACAGGTCTTAATAGTTTAGCTATGCGTGATGTTAGCGCGCAAATTCGCCCAGAAACTGCCTTGTTACGCAGTGTAAGTAACGCAGGCAGTTTCAGTTTGTTAGAGCAAAACTTCGATTTTGACTTACTTACTCCGCAAAAAATGCTAGAGAAGTACGTGGGTAAAACCGTCAACATCATTAAAACCAACCCAAGTACGGGAGTGGAAACCACAGAAGCAGCGCAAGTATTGTCTGCCAACGAAGGGGTGGTGCTTAAAGTAGGTAACCGTATTGAAACGGGAATACCTGGCAGAGTCACGTTTAATGATGTTCCAGACAACCTCCGTGACCGTCCGACCTTAGTAATGCAACTCAATAATAAAATTGCCACAGACCAAACAGTTGAACTTAGCTACCTCACTGGCGGCCTGGGCTGGAAAGCTGACTATGTCGCAGAACTGAATAGTACAGATGATAAACTTGATTTATCTGGCTGGGTGACACTCACCAACACCAGCGGGACAACTTATAAAAATGCTAAATTGCAACTTGTTGCTGGTGATGTTAACCGTGTACAAGAGCAAATTCGACCGATGGTCAAAGCCATGCGCATGGAAGCCTTAGCCGATGCAGTTCCAGCATCCCCAATGGCAGAGGAAGGCTTACTAGAATATCATTTATACAGCTTGGATCGCCCGACTACCATTGCTGAAAATCAAACTAAACAGGTGGCATTGCTTTCAGCCAGCGGGGTTAGCACCCATAAAGAACTGGTGTTACGCGGCGGCGATTATTATTACCAATCTAGCTACGGTGATTTGGGGCAAAAAATGAAGGTCAGTGTATTTGTAGACTTTGATAATAAAGAAGCCAACAAACTCGGCCTACCGATGCCTAAAGGTACCATTCGCGTATACAAAAAAGATAGCCAAGGCAACGCCCAATTTGTAGGTGAAGACCGTATCGACCACACACCAAAAAATGAAAACGTGCGCTTGAAACTGGGTGAGGCCTTTGACGTAACCGCTGACAAAAAACAAACTGACTTCAAAAAATTACCAAATCCAGCCAAAGGCAACAGCGTATTTGAAAGTGCTTATGAAATCACGCTCAAAAATGCGAAAAAAGAGAAAGTTACCGTCACAGTAATAGAGCCTATCCCAGCAGATTGGAAAATGCTAAAAGAAAGCAACCCAAGCACCAAAGCCACCAGCAATACCGCCATGTGGAAAATAGATGTACCTGCCGAAGGTAAAGCCACTTTAAGCTATCGCGTGCAGGTTAAATATTAATGAGTGATAAGAAACTAGGCACAATTTACTTTATTCCAGTAACGCTTGGTGATGACAACATTGCCAAGGCGTTACCGCCAGAAGTAGTCAGAATTACTCAGCAACTTGATGAATTTATTGTAGAAAATGAAAAAACAGCGCGCCACTTTTTAAGCGCGATTAAACACCCCAAACCTATTCGAGAGCTCGCATTTAAAACACTGAATGAACACACGACAGATAAAGAGCTTCCCACTTTATTAAGTAGCCTAATCGCAGGTAAAAATATAGGCTTAATGTCAGAGGCGGGTTGCCCAGGCATTGCTGACCCTGGCGCTAAGCTCGCCGCCCTCGCCCACCAAAAAGGCATACGCGTTGCGCCGCTGGTGGGGCCAAGTTCAATACTACTTAGCCTAATGGCAAGCGGTCTAAATGGTCAACGCTTTACCTTTCTGGGATATTTACCCAGTGACAAAGCTGCTAGGGTTCAAGCAATCAAAGATATAGAAAAACGCTCAAAAACCCATCAAGAAACCCAAGTCTTCATCGAAACGCCCTACCGTAACCAGCATATGTTGGAAGATATTTTGGCCAGTAGCGGTGGTGAAACTAAGCTTTGTATAGCTTGTAATATCAGCATAGAGGATGAGTATATAATGACTAAACAGGTAAAAAGTTGGAAGCAAACAACGTTGCCTGATTTGCATAAAAAACCTACGGTATTTTTGTTACTCGCATAGACTGAAACTGGGCTAACTAGTAGCTCAATAACTTCCTCACTGGTGCATAACTACGCCTATGCACAGGCGAAACGCCATGCTGCTGCAGCAAAACCATATGTGCCGCTGTAGGATAACCTTTATGTTGGGCAAAGCCGTACATAGGATACTGTTTATCTAGTTCATATAATTCTGCATCACGCGCCGTTTTTGCCAAAATAGAAGCGGCAGAAATAGCTTGCACCTTACTATCACCTTTTACTATTGCTTCGCATGGCAGGTTAATTTTAGGGCATTTATTGCCATCAACCTGAACCAAATCGGGGGTAATGCCAAATTGTAACTGCATAGCTTCTAATGCACGTTTCATGGCTAACAAGCTGGCTTGTAGGATATTGATACTGTCAATTTCTTCAACTGAGCTACTAGCAATTGCCCAAGCAAGCGCATGCTGTTTAATTTCTATCGCAAGCGTATCTCGTTTTTTCTCTGTGAGTTTTTTAGAGTCGGCCAGACCATGAATCGGTCTATTTGGATTGAGAATTACTGCTGCCGCATAAACGGCACCAGCCAATGGTCCTCGCCCAGCCTCATCAACCCCGCATATTAGCTGGCCGAGTACGTTCATTTCAAAAAGCTTAAAACCACTTGCGCGGCTTTTTCTTCAGTATTCTGGCGTAGCGATGCATGAATACGCGTAAACTCTTGCTGTATGTCTTGCGTCAAGGCTTTATCGCTAATGAGTTTTAGCGTAGCCTCAGCTAGCTTTTCAGGTGTTGCGTCTTGTTGCAATAGTTCTGGCACAACAAAGCGACCTGCCAACACATTTGGTAAGCCGACATAAGGCAGATAGTTCATACGCTTAAGTATTTGCCAACTGAGCCATGGCATTTTGTAGGTAATGACCATCGGACGTTTTAATAATGCAGCCTCTAACGTTGCGGTGCCTGATGCGACGATAACCACATCTGCGGCCTCCATCGCCATGTGAGCATGACCAAATAAGATTTGAATGGGTAAAACTGGCTCATTTTCTAAATCTGTTTGATTTTTAAAAATAGCCTCTTCAAATATTTTGCGCGTGTTACGGGTGATAAGTGGCACTAAAAACTGGATATTGGGCACCTGACCATCTGGCTGAGCACGAGTCATTAATTTAGCAGTTTTTACAAACAAATCAGCCAGTTGCTCAACTTCACTTTGTCGGCTGCCAGGCAACATGGCAATGACGATTTGATCTGATTTTAACCTTAACTGCTGGCGCGTAGCTTGCTGGTTAGGCAGTAATGGCAACTCATCTGCTAGCGGATGACCTACATAGCTTACAGACACACCTGCCTGCTCATAAAGTTTAGGTTCAAATGGAAATAAAGCGAGGATATGAGAAACCGCACGTCGAATCTTACTCATTCGCCCTTTACGCCAAGCCCAAATAGAAGGGCTGACGTAGTGAATGGTAGTGACTCCTTTGTTTTTTAGTTTTCGCTCTAAAACGAAATTGAAGTCTGGTGCATCAACCCCAATAAATAGCTCTGGAGGATTTTCAACAAAATGACGATACACTTGTTTGCGTATTTTTAGTAGCTCTGGCAAATGGCGTATCACTTCCACATAGCCGCGAACGGAAAGCTTTTCCATTGGGAACAGGGTCTTTGCACCCTCGCCTATCATTTTGGGGCCTGCGATGCCGACAAACTCTAAATCTGGACGATGTTTTTTTAATGCGCGGATTAAATGACTGCCGAGCAAATCCCCTGAGGCTTCGCCCGCCACAATGCCGATTGTTGGCATACTACTGTTCCTAACTAAGGTGTAAAACCAAATGAATCAAAATAACAAAGGTTAGCGAACAATACCACGAGTTGATTGATTCAAAAACTCTATTAATGCTTCAAGTTCTTTACAGTTCACCACTTGCTGACCAAGTGCTTGTTTAGCTTCTTCTAAAGTTAAGCTTTGGCGGTATAAAGTTTTATAAGCACGCTTTATATTTAAAATACTATCAGCCGAGAAACCCCGACGCTTTAAGCCTTCTGCATTAATGCCGTGTGGTGTTGCATCGTAACCAGCAGCCATCACATAAGTTGGAATGTCTTTGAACACGACCGTGTTCACAGCGGTAATCACATGGGCACCTATTTTACAAAATTGATGTACCAAGGTAAAACCACCTAAAATTACAAAGTCTTGAATATGCACGTGCCCAGCTAATGTTGAGTTATTAGCTAACACCGTGTTGTTATCAACTTGGCAATCATGCGCAATGTGCACATAAGCCATGACCCAGTTATTGTTACCAAGGCTAGTAACACCTCTATCTTGTACTGTACCTATATTAAAAGTACAAAACTCACGGATAGTGTTGTTGTCACCAATCTCCAATCGCGTTGGCTCACCTGCATATTTTTTATCTTGTGGAATTTCACCCAAAGAAGAAAATTGGAATATTTTGTTGTTTTTGCCAATAGTGGTATGACCATCAATCACTACATGGCTAGCGATGGTTGTCCCACTGTCAACCTTAACATTAGGCCCAATAATCGAATAAGGACCTACTTCAACACTTGAATCCAATTCGGCTTTGGGGTCTACAATCGCTGTAGCATGTATCTTGGGTTGCAACTTAAACCCCTTGTTTATGATTCAATTGGTTTTAAAATACACATCATGTCTGCTTCTGCTACGATAGCATCACCGACCATCGCTACACCTTTGTACTTCCAAATACCACGCAAAATACGATCGATACTTACTTTAAGCACTAGTTGGTCGCCAGGTGATACTGGTTTTTTAAAGCGCGCATTATCAATACCTGCGAAATAGTACACAGACTCATCCGTTGGTTTTGAACCCATAGTTTTAAATGATAAAATTGCAGCCGCTTGCGCTAATGCCTCGATAATTAGCACACCTGGCATTACGGGGTGATACGGAAAGTGACCTGGAAAATACGGCTCATTTACGCTAACATTTTTAATCGCCACGATTTCTTTATTAACTTCTAGAGACAAAACACGGTCAACCAATACAAATGGGTAACGGTGCGGCAAGTGCTCTAAAATTTCATGAATATCCATACTACCCGTGGCTTGTTCGCTCATAACTTTGCTTTCTAATTGTGCTTTTTAATTATTTCAAATTACTCTGTAATGCTTTTTTATGCGGACTGATATTGTTTACTCAGACTGAGATTGCTTACATAATCTAGCAACTTGATCCTCTAGTAATTTTATACGATTTACCAGAGTATCCAAATGTCTTATTTGCGCTGCTGTTTTTAACCAATCATCATGTGTTTGAAACGGCATAAGCGCTGTATATGTATCTGATTTTTTCAAAGAGCGCGTAATCATACTGCCAGGTGAGATTGTGACATGATCTGCAATCTCCAAATGGCCTAATACCATGGCTGCACCGCCGATTTTACAGTGCTTACCAATACGCGCACTGCCTGCAATGCCTACACAACCAGCAATAACAGTATGCGCCCCTATACGGCAATTATGACCAATCTGGATTAGATTATCGAGTTTAACGCCCTGCTCAATAACTGTATCATCTAACGCGCCACGGTCTATCGTGGTATTTGCGCCTATTTCCACATCATCCTGAATAATAACACGTCCGACTTGGGGTATTTTCACCCAGATACCATTTTGCTCGGCATAACCAAAACCATCAGCACCGATCACTGCACCTGCGGCAATCTTACAACGCCTCCCCAAGGTACAATCATGATATATCACGGTATTTGCTGCTAATTGGGTATCATCCCCAACTTGACTGCCGCGCATAATGACAGCACCAGCACCAACGACCACATTCTCACCTAGTACAACATGCTCACCAACAACAGCACGTTCAAGTATGGTGCAACTAGCTGGGATTTTTGCAGTAGGCGCTACAATAGCACTAGCATGTATACTCGCACTGTAAATAACTACTGGATTAAGTAGCTCAGATACCTTTGCAAAATAAGCATAAGGATTATCGGTGACGATACAAGGTAGTGAAGTTAAATGCCGGTTTTGTGGAGACACAATCAACGCACTAGCTTGAGTATTTGCTAATTGCGCTGCATATTTAGAGTCAGTAAAAAACGTAATATCGCCTTCATTTGCATTGGCTAGTGAGGACAATCTACTTATATCAACATCTTCCCCAACCAGCTCACCTCCAAGCTTAGCGACAATAACGCTTAGGGCGTATTTCTCATTCATGCAATTAGGCCGTTTGGGTAAGCTTATTTTTTACCTAAAACTTTAAGGACCTTATCGGTAATATCGATTTTTTTGCTGGCATAAGCAACACCACCATAAACTACTAAATCGTAACCTTCAGTCTCTGAAACTGAAGTAACCGCCTTATTAATACGATCTTGTAAAGAGCCTAATTCTTCATTTTTACGTAAATTCACATCCTCACGTAATTCACGCTGTTTGCGCTGAAAATCAATTTTAAGGTTAGCCACATCTCGCTCTTTATTTTTGCGATCGGTTTCTGACATAGTCAGGCTATCTTTTTCTAACGAGGATTCCATGTCTTTGATTTGTTTAGACATTTTATCCAAATCTTGCGTACGCGGACTAAACTCTTTTTCAAGTTTTTTACCACTTTCTGCCGTTTGTGGGGCTTCTTGCAATATTTTGTCTACTTGCACATATCCCACTTTTAATTCTGTAGCTTGTGCATTTGAGCCAAATGACAACACCCCTAAAATCAAGGCACTTTTAAACAACTTATTCACTTAAACTCTCCTAACCATTCATACAACCATATGATAAATAAATATATTAAAACAATTAAAACTGTTGACCCAGTTGGAACTGTAATGTCTGAGTTCGATCACCATCTTTAGAATTAAGTGCCTTAGCAAACACCAACTTAATTGGGCCAAATGGGGAGTACCAGCTAATACCCAAACCCGTTGAATATCTTAAGCAATCGCTAGCACTCTCGCATGAGCTTGATAATGTAGAGGTTTCACCCCATACCGAGCCAGCATCTAAAAATGTCGATAAGCGTAACTGCTTGCTGTCACTCAACCCTGGAATTGGGAAATAGATTTCTGCATTGGCCAGCGCTCTTTTAGTACCACCAAGCGCATAGGTGGTGCCTGATGTTGCATCCAAACTACGTGGGCCTAGAGAACTGGTTTCGTAACCCCGCACTGAGTTTACACCACCAATAAAGAAGTTTTTGAAAAACGGATAATCTTTATCGCCATATGACCCAGCATAACCAAGTTCACCATTAAGCATGAGGGTAAAGTCATTACCCAACGGCTTGTACCAAGAGTGCTTGTAGTCTAACTTGTAATACTCTAAATCCAGCCCTGGCAAACCAACTTCGGCATTGATTCGTTGGTTAACCCCGCTATTAGGGAATAACACATTGTCGCGCGTATCATGCGCCCAACCCACATTTAGCGCTAATGAGTAATTCTCACAGCTTAATAAGGTCATATTAGCATCGCAATACCGTCTGTACCTATCTGGACTTGACGCATCCAGCGTTACCTCAGTGTAATCGAAAGTCAGTCCCGCATTCACAGAGTCTCGTTCATTCAACGGCATACCAAAGCTCACACCAGCACCATACGAAGCCGTTTTATAAGTGCCTGTTGATAGGTACGAAGTATCCACATCACGCTTGTATACTGAAAAGCTTCTACTAATACCATCAGGTGTGTAATACGGATCAGTAAATGATAAGGCGTATACGGTATTTACTCTACCGTTATTCACCTGCGCTGATACACGATTACCTGTACCTAAAAAGTTATTTTGACTAACGTTAATACTAAATACAACGCCTTCAGCACTCGACAGACCTGCACCAAAGCTAATGCTACCAGTAGATTTTTCAGTCACATTGACATTCATATCTACTTGATCTGGCGCACCAGGCACTGCTGGGGTCTCTACGTTAACATCAGAAAAGTAGCCAGTACGATCTAAACGTTGTTTTGAGCGTGCAATTTTATCTCCTGCATACCATGCTGACTCCATTTGACGCATTTCACGTCTAATAACCTCATCACGTGTACGTGTGTTACCCGTAATATTAATGCGGCGTACATATACCTTACGACCTGGATCTACATTAAATGTGAATGCAACTGTGTGATTATCTTTGTCTACTTCTGGAATGGGATTCACGTTTGCAAAAGCATAGCCTTCATTACCCAGACGATCCGTGATGGCTTTGTTGGATTCAGTCATTTTTTGACGACTGAATGTTTCACCTGTTTTGAGTGAAATAAGTTGTTTTATATCGCTCTCTGGAATAATAGTATCGCCAGACACCTTAATGCCACTTACGCTATACTTTTCGCCTTCAGTAATATTAACAGTGATGTAAATATCACGTTTATCAGGCGTAATGGATACCTGCGTAGAGTCAATATTAAATTCCAAATAACCCTGATTCATGTAAAACGAACGCAATGCTTCTAAATCAGCACTGAGTTTTTGTTTAGAGTATTGGTCATTTTTACTCCACCAAGTCATCCAACCAGGGGTGCTGAGTTTAAAGTGATCAGTTAACTCGTCGTTGCTATAGGCCTGATTACCAACGATATTGATTTTTCTAATTTTTGAAACTGCGCCCTCTTCAATATCAAAGTTAATTGCTACGCGGTTTCTTTCTAAGGGGCTAGCCGTTGCCTTAACACTCGCACCGTATTTACCCTGCGATAGGTATTGGCGCTTAATTTCTTGCTCAGCACGCTCTAACATGGCTTTATCAAAAGTCATCCCATCAGCAAGGCCGATTTGTTTCAGACCTTCTTTCATTTTATCGCTGGGGAATGATTTATTACCAGAAAAGTTAATTTGAGCAATGGAGGCGCGCTCTTGAACTGTGACCACCAAAACATTTTGTTCCGCTTCGATACGCACATCTTTAAAAAAGCCTGTGCCATAGAGTGACTTAATCGCTTGTGTTGCTTTTTCATCGTCCATCGTATCGCCGACCTTAACAGGCAGGTAATTAAAAACACTGCCTGCCTCAGTACGCTGTATGCCATCAACACGAATGTCTTTAATGACAAATGGCTCTAGTGCAAGTGCTGGTACAGCGTATACGCCTAAAGTAAGCACCAATATTTTCTTTAATGTTGCACTAATTTGGTTGGATTTTTTTGCGTTCAATTTTTTTACGCTTTTGTTAGTTTGTTGATGGTCAATCTTAAGAGTCATTAAGCTCAGCCTGTGATTAGTCTATTAATATCATTATACATGGCGCATATCATCAGCATTCCCAATATTGAAATACCAACTCGTTGCCCCATTTCCATCACTCGTTCGGATACTGGACTGCCTTTTATAATCTCAACCGTATAATACAACAAATGACCGCCATCTAACACAGGTATAGGCAAGAGATTAAGCACACCTAAACTGATGCTGATAGTTGCCAGAAATCCAACAAAAGCCACCCAGCCTAAGTTTGCGCTTTCTCCAGCATAATTGGCGATGGTTACTGGGCCGCTTAGACCTTTCCATGAAACTTTACCAGTGAGCATATTACCCAGCATTTTTAAGCTAAACACTGAGGTTTCCCATGTTTTTTGCGTTGCTTTAGCTAGCGCTTCAATCGGCGGATATTGCACATTGACCAAAAACTTATCGCGTTCAACCTGACTCAAACGATAGGCTGCACCGATACGCCCTATGGTTTTTCCATGATCGGTTACTTCATCAGGAGTAACCGTTACCTTGATTGTTTCTTGTCCTCGTAGCAGCTTCAAATCAAGGGCTTTTAATGGGTTTTCGCGAACAATGCTAGCTACTGTGTCCCATCGCAAGACGCTGGCACCATTAATACTGACAACTTCATCCCCCATCCTCAACCCAGCTTTTTCAGCTGCCCCACCCACAATCACCTCACCTACGACAGGGGGCATTGCAGGCTGAATCGGAGTTAAGCCTAATTGATCCAAAATATCACTTTCGTAATTATCTGGATTAATTGAGCTTAATGGCAGGGTGCTACTGTATAGCTCCTGGGGAGAGCGCATAGCTTCAATCTCTACTGATGGAGATTTAACCATTTGATGCAATAGCTCCCAACGCACATCTTGCCATGTTTTAACTGGGACATCTCCTACCTTCAAAATTACATCCCCAGTGGTCAAGCTAGCCCTCGACGCTGGCGTGCCTTTAGCAATATCGCCGACAATAGGTTTCATCCCTATTACACCATGCAACAATAATACCCAGTAAAGCAGAATAGCTAACAACAAGTTAGCAATAGGGCCAGCAGCAACGATGGCAATACGTTTGAATACACCCTGACGATTAAAAGCGCGAGACATGTCCTGAGTAGCCGAGGTCATTTTTTCCTCGTTAGACATTTCCCGCTCATCTAACATCTTGACATATCCACCCAGAGGCAGCACTGCAACGACGAACTCTGTTTGGTCTTTTCCAAACTTCTTCGTTAATATAGGGCGACCAAAACCTAAAGAAAACCTTAGTACCTTTACTCCACACCAGCGCGCTACCTGAAAGTGGCCGTACTCGTGTATGGTAATTAGGATACCGAGTGTTACTAAGAATGAAAAAATAGTTAACATTGACTAAGAGGCAACCGCTAATTGATTAGTCCCAAATTGTCTTACCCATTGCTGCGCCTCGATGCGTGCCAGCTTATCGGCTTGAATCACGGTGTCAATATCAATGACTTCTTCAATTTGGCTGTGCGTTAATACATATTCAATCATTTGTGGAATATCCATAAAGCCTATTGTTTGTTTCAAAAAAGCCTCCACTGCGATTTCATTCGCTGCATTTAAAATTGTTGAGGCAGTACCACCCATTTTGAGTGCATCAAACGCTAAACGCAAGCAGGGAAAGCGTTGCATGTCTGGTAGTTCAAAATCTAATCTTGCAATTTTAAACAGATCCAAGGAGCCAACACCGCTTTCCAAACGTTCTGGGTAACCTAGCGCATAAGCAATCGGAGTCCGCATATCGGGGTTGCCTAGCTGCGCTAGCACAGAGCCATCAATATACTCAACCATAGAGTGAATAACACTTTGAGGATGCACTACCACTTCAATTTGCTCTGGACTAGCATTAAATAACCAATGCGCCTCGATCACTTCCAAACCCTTATTCATTAAGGTAGCAGAGTCTATGCTAATTTTTGGCCCCATAACCCAGTTCGGATGATTTAGCGCTTGGGCAGGGGTAACGTCATTAAGTTCAGCAGTAGTAGACTTTCTAAATGGCCCACCAGAGGCTGTTAACAATATCTTTTTGATGCCTGATTCACCAAGTGTTGCATGCTTTTTAGAGGGCATCACCTGAAAAATAGCATTATGCTCACTATCAATCGGTAACAAAGTAGCGCCGCCCTGCTCTACCGCCTGCATAAAAAGCTTGCCAGACATCACAAGTGTTTCTTTATTTGCGAGTAAAATTCTTTTACCCGCATGAGCAGCGGCCATTGCTGGTTTTAATCCTGCAGCGCCAACAATAGCAGCCATGACGATATCAACAGCTGGGTCAGATGAAATTTTTTCTAATGCGGCCATGCCGCATAATACTTGTGTTGTGCTCGCCACGGCTTTTAGTTTTGTGGTCAAAAACTCGGCTGCGTTTTCTTCTAACATCACTGCATATTGCGGCTTAAACTTCTCGCATAAAGCAAATAGTTCATCCACGCGTGAATTTGCACTTAATGCATAGACTGAGAATTGATTTGCGTGGCGCTCAATCACGTCTAACGTGTTAAGCCCTATTGTGCCTGTAGCGCCTAAAATGGTCACTTGCAATTTAGCCATGCGTTAACCACACCGAATAAAGAGGAAAATAAACATAGAATACAGTCAAAGGTAGGGTTGGAATTAAACCGTCAATTCTATCCAAAACACCACCATGCCCCGGTAACAACTTACCACTATCCTTTACACCAGCCTGGCGTTTAATGAGGGACTCTAGTAAGTCTCCCATAATACTTAGTACGACTAAAGTCCATAAACCTACAATCAGCCAATAACTTTCATTTAATACGTAGCAAAGTATCAACCCATACAGCGTAACTGCGAGAATCGCACCAACAACGCCTTCCCAAGTTTTTCCTGGACTAATTAAAGGAGCCAGCTTGTGTTTACCAAAGCGTTTTCCAGCAAAGTAAGCTGCACTATCAGCAATCCAAACGACCAACATGACACTTAATAAAAACCAATTACTCATATTACGCAAATTTACCATGGCAAACCATGTGGGAGCTAACAAAGCCAACCCTACAATAAGCATCAGTAACTTACTTTTTATTTGATATCGTGTCACCAGCCATGCGGGCGTAACTAATACCCAGAATATTGTTGCAAATAAAATGCTCCAAAACATCAGTGGGTGGTAGACATCAACCAGCCAGTGCTGTGCTAACACGCCCTCTTTCGCCAACACTAAAAGTGCGCATATTAAAAATGGAATCAATACATAACCAGCTTTTAAACGCGCGCTAAGTTTTGTCATATCAGCCCATTCTGAAAGGCCTACAGCACAAACCAAAAGCATTAAAAATGACCAATAGAGCTGAGGTAATAGAAACAATGCCGCCAAAAAACTGGGAATTAAAATTGCTGCTGTTAGGATTCGTGTTTTGAGCATGTGGGAGTTTGGTCTGAACAGCTACGAGTTACTGAGCTGTTCACTGGTGCGACCAAAGCGGCGTTCACGTTTTTGATACGATTGAATGGCCAACATAAAAGCCTGCTCATCAAAATCAGGCCAGAGAGTATCAGTGAAATACAACTCACTATAGGCGAGTTGCCACAGTAAGAAATTACTAATTCTTTTCTCGCCACCTGTGCGAATAAATAGATCGGGCTCTGGTGCATAAGCCATAGAGAGATAAGCAGATAAGTCCTCTTCAGACAAGTCTCCAACCTTTTCTGGGTTATTTAACTGCATTGCAGCAGTTGCCCGATTGGCTGCCTGTAACACATCCCAACGTCCACCATAGTTGGCTGCAATCGAGAGTGTTAGACCCGTATTGTTTTTAGTCATTTCTTCTGACGCTTCAATCTGCGCTTGTAGCCCAGCATCAAAACGAGAACGATCACCGATTAAAATTAAACGAATATTATTCTGATGTAGCTTATTAACTTCCCGCTTTAATGCTTCCATAAAAAGCGTCATAAGAAAACTAACTTCGTCTGCTGGACGGCGCCAGTTTTCACTGCTAAAGGCAAACAGAGTCAAATACTCAACACCCATGTTAGCGCAATATTTGACCATATCGCGCACAGTTTCCACACCCTTTTTGTGACCAGCAACTCGTGGTAAAAAGCGCTTTCTGGCCCAGCGACCATTGCCATCCATAATCACAGCCACATGACGCGGAATCTCATCGACTTTAGGTATAGATTGAGTTGAGCTAGAAAAAAGTGCCAATCAACGCTCCAACTTAGATAAATGTTTAGATTGATTCAAAGGAGAATTCGCCTTGCAAATCACTACACTGCCATCAATTCTGCTTCTTTTGTTTGCAGCATTTTATCAATTTCAGCAATATTTTTATCGGTGAGCTTTTGCACCTCATCTTGCATACGACGCTCATCATCCTCACTGATTTCTTTATCTTTTATCAGTTTTTTAAGGGCATCGTTTGCATCACGACGAACATTGCGCACAGCAACCTTAGCACCTTCCGCTTCGGTACGTACCACTTTAATCAAATCCTTACGACGCTCTTCTGTCAGCATGGGCATGGGTACGCGAATCAGATCACCATTTGTTGCAGGATTTAACCCCAAATCCCCGTCACGGATCGCTTTTTCAACCTTAGCTATCATATTTTTTTCATAGGGTTGAACGTTGATAGTACGAGCATCACCAAGCGTCACATTGGCAACTTGGTTAACGGCCACCATAGAGCCGTAATATTCAACCATCACGTGATCTAGCAGGCCAGTATGCGCACGGCCTGTACGAACTTTTGCCAAATCATTTTTAAGCGCCTGTAGCGACTTTTGCATTCTTTGATCAGCGTTCTTTTTTACTTCATTTAACATTCTTATTCTCCTACCAGTACATCAAACAACTGCTTAAGGTAGCACTTTCGTGCCTTCATCCTCACCCATGACAACGCGCATAAGCGCACCTTGCTTGAAAATACTAAACACAGAAATTGGGAGCTTTTGATCTCGGCACAGCGTGAAGGCTGTAGCATCCATCACTTTGAGATTTTTACTAATAGCCTCATCAAAACTCAGTGTTTTATAACGCATGGCATCTGGATTAGTTTTGGGGTCATCCGTATAAACACCATCGACTTTGGTTGCCTTAAGCACAATGTCGGCATTCATTTCCATACCGCGCAAAGCCGCTGCAGTATCTGTAGTAAAAAACGGATTACCTGTACCCGCACCAAAAATAACTACACGGCCTTCCTCTAGATATCGGATTGCTTTGCCACGAATATAGGGCTCTGCTACTTGCTCAATGTTTAATGCGGATTGAACACGCGCATTTAAACCAACATTTTTCATAGCATCTTGCAAAGCCATCGCGTTCATCACGGTTGCCAACATACCCATGTAGTCAGCAGTTGCTCTATCCATACCTTCCGCGGCCGGCGCTACACCACGGAATATATTACCACCGCCAATCACAACAGCTACCTGCACACCTAAATCTACAATCCCTTTTACTTCCAGCACGATACGGTTAATCGTGGTGCGGTTAATCCCGTAATTATCATCGCCCATCAGAGCTTCACCAGACAACTTGAGTAAAATTCGCTTATATGCAGGGTTAGGCATGAGTTTCCTTATGATTGTTTAAAATAATGGCACGCTTTACACGTGCCATCCGAACGTTAATTGGCGAACCTTAACTGGCAAACTAGAGCTGCCAGACAGCTTCTGGATTAGTCAGAAGCTTTCAGTAATCAACCAAATTAAACTTTAGCAGCTGCCGCAACTTCTGCAGCAAAATCAGTCACCACTTTTTCAATGCCCTCACCTACCACATACATGGTAAATGAAGCCACAGAAGCGCCTTTTGATTTCAATAACTGCTCAATCGTTTGCTTGTCATCTTTCACAAAAGCTTGGCTTAACAAAGTCACTTCTTTTAGGAATTTTTGTACAGTACCATCAGCAATTTTCTCAAGCATTGCGTCTGGCTTACCAGCTT
This sequence comes from Methylophilaceae bacterium, assembly GCA_036504995.1. GTDB lineage: Bacteria > Pseudomonadota > Gammaproteobacteria > Burkholderiales > Methylophilaceae > DASXUG01. Next base: position 360,945 of record DASXUG010000008.1, read on the forward strand.
CTTTAGCCTTCTCGATGGCCACGCGACGCTCAGCTTCAATTAAGCTCGCATCTACGCCTGATGCATCTAGTGATTTAGGTTTAGCTGCTGCAATGTGCATGGCGATATCTTTCGCCAAAGCATCGTCACCACCCACCAAATCAACCAACACGCCGATTTTACTACCATGTACGTAACTTGCCAATTTACCTTGCGCCGCAACACTAACGAAACGACGAGGAGTGATATTCTCACCAATCTTACCAACCAATTGCGCACGCGCTTCTTCAGCCGTACCAGAACCCATTGGCAATGCAGCAACTGCTGCGATATCTGCTGGTTTACCGTTTGCAACCACTGTTGCTAACTCGCGTACATATGCCAAGAAATCATCATTTTTAGCACAGAAGTCAGTTTCAGAGTTAACTTCAATCATCGCCCCTGTTTTACCATCAGCAGAAATACTAATACCAACAGTACCTTCAGCCGCAACACGACCAGCCGCTTTGCTTGCTTTATTACCGAAACGAACACGTAAAATTTCTTCCGCGCGGGTCATATCACCTTCAGCTTCAGTTAACGCTTTTTTACAATCCATCATTGGCGCATCAGTACGCTCACGTAGTTCTTTTACCATGCCTGCCGTAATTTCAGCCATTTTTCACTCCTAAATATTTTATTTTCAACAACATCACCAAGCAAGAACACTTACTCACTTAGCATTTCATCTTAAACGGACATAAAAAAAGGGGCTCTCGCCCCCTTTTACTAAGGGAATTACTGTGCCGCCGCAGCTTCGGCCACTTCAACAAACTCTGTTTCAGAAGCCATTTTAACCACTTCAGTCAATGCATTAGCACGACCTTCTAATACCGCATCCGCGATACCGCGAGCGTATAAACGTATTGCACGGCTTGAGTCATCATTACCAGGAATGATATACGCAACACCATCAGGCGCGTTATTGGTATCAACCACGCCAATGACAGGGATACCCAATTTAGCCGCTTCAGTCACAGCACCACTTTCATGACCCACGTCAATAATGAAAATAGCGTCTGGCAAGCCACCCATTTCTTTAATACCACCAATTGAACGCTCTAACTTCTCAACTTCACGTTTGTAGCCTAAAGCTTCTTTTTTGCCAAACTTTTCCAAGCTACCATCTTGCAACATAGTTTCGTAGTCGTTTAAGCGCTTGATAGATTGTTTTACTGTTTTAAAGTTAGTCAGCATACCACCCAACCAACGGTGATTAACGTATGCACAGTTTGCACGCATCGCCTCTTCTTTAACGATGTCACGCGCTTGACGTTTTGTACCGACAAACATGATACGACCTTTATTTGATGCTAATTGACGCACATATTTCAATGCATCTTCAAACATCGGCAAGGTTTTTTCTAAGTTGACGATATGAATTTTGTTACGGTCACCGAAGATATACGGTGCCATTTTTGGGTTCCAGTATCGGGTTTGATGGCCGAAGTGAACTCCAGCTTCCAGCATTTCACGCATTGTTACAGACATTATTGTCTCCTTGTAAGGGTTATCGCTCACATGTACCCAAAAACATCCTAAATGTTAGGACACCCTAGACGGGGCACATGCGTAAGTTAGCAAATTTAAAATATTTACCTTGTAGCAAGTAAAACTAGTCTCAGCTACAGGGTGCAATATGCTAACATAAACGCTTATTCAAATTCAAGGAAAACCTAAGCACCAAGCGCACGAACTTGGGCTTGATGATGGAAATATGGCAGTAACGATTAAAACTGAACAAGAAATTGAAAAAATGCGTATTGCAGGCAAGCTAGGCTCAGAGGTTCTGGACTACATCGCGCCTTACGTTAAAGCAGGTGTTACAACGGGCGAGCTTGATAAGCTGTGTCACGATTATATTGTGAATGTGCAAAAGGCCATTCCAGCACCCCTTAACTATGCCCCGCCAGGCCACATACCTTACCCAAAGTCGATATGCACCTCGGTTAACCACCAAATTTGCCATGGCGTACCAGGCGACAAGGTACTAAAAAATGGCGATATCGTCAATTTAGACATCACCGTGATTAAAGATGGCTACCATGGCGACACCAGCCGTATGTTTTGTGTGGGAGAAGCCTCTATTCAGGCAAAGCGTCTGTGCGAAATCACCTATGAATGCATGTGGCTAGGTATCGCCAAAGTTAGGCCTGGTGCTACATTAGGGGATATTGGCTACGCTATCCAAACCTATGCTGAAAAAAATGGGTTTAGCGTGGTACGTGAGTTCTGTGGTCATGGCATTGGCAAGAAATTCCACGAAGATCCCCAAGTGTTGCATTACGGCAAACCTGGCGCTGGCATGAAACTGCAAGCTGGCATGATATTTACCATTGAGCCGATGATTAACGCTGGCAAACGTGATATCAAGCAACTAGGGGATGGCTGGACAATCGTGACCAAAGATCACAGCTTGTCAGCGCAATGGGAGCACACTGTTTTGGTGACAGAAACTGGATATGAGGTATTGACCGTCTCGGCAGACAGTCCCGCTGTGCCAGCATTCTTGGCATAGAATACCCCTGATATGAGTCTTACCATATTTCAAGAGCTACCTGCGTCCCTTACCAAGACTTGGCGAGAGCAACTTAAACAGGCTCAGGCCAAGTTGCGTGCAACGTTTAATGAATCAAACAACACCTCTCGGCTACTGACACAACACGCGCGCCTAATTGATCATCTGCTGCAAGAGATTTGGCAGCAATCAGGCCTAACTCCGCTAGCTTGTCTGATTGCTGCTGGTGGTTATGGGCGCACTGAGCTTTTCCCTCACTCTGATGTTGATTTACTGATTTTAATTCCAGATGACGCAACAGAAGCACTGAACAAACGCGTTGAGTCTGTGATCGGTATATTTTGGGACATAGGCTTAGCCGTGGGGCATAGTGTTCGTACACTTGATGAGTGCGTTGAAGAGTCTAAAAAAGATGTCACCATCCAAACCAACTTGCTTGAAACACGTCATCTAATTGGCAACAAGCCATTATTTAATGCATTCAAATCAGCCATGTCTAAGGCCATGGATAAACAAGCATTTTTTGAAGCCAAGCTGCATGAACAAGAACAGCGACATAAACGTTTTAATGACACTGCTTACAATCTAGAGCCTAACGTCAAAGAAAGCCCGGGTGGTTTACGTGATTTACAAAACATTTTGTGGATTAGCCAAAGCATAGGCTTGGGTAGCTCTTGGGCATCGTTAGTAAAACACGAGCTGATTAGTAACACAGAAATGCGGCAAATTCTTCGCCATCAACGCAATCTACAGATGCTTAGAGTTCGCCTACATTATTTAGCGAATCGTCGTGAAGATAGATTGATTTTTGATTTTCAAAACGAATTGGCTGCAGAGCTTGGCTTTAGCAATACCAACCGCCGGCGCGCCAGCGAGCAGTTAATGTATAGCTTTTACCGTAGCGCTAAGTTTGTTAGCTTAATGAATGAAATCCTGCTTAATCTGTTAAAAGAGCATGTTTATCCAGCAGAGCATCCAGCAGTCGCTATTAACAATCACTTTGAAGCCAAGAATGGCTTGCTACAAGCCAAATCTACGACGCTGCTGCAAAGGGAGCCTTCTACAATTTTAGAGTGCTTTTTAGTGTTGGCACAGCATCCAGAGCTAGGTGGAATGAGCCCCAGCCTGTTGCGCGCCCTATATCGAGTAAAAAAACTGGTAAATCGTGAGTTTCGAAATAACCCCATTAACAAACATCTGTTTATGGAAATTTTGAAGCACCCCTCTGGTATCACCAAACTCAATCGTTATGAAATTTTAGGTAGTTATATCCCAGCTTTTGGTCACATTGTAGGTCAAATGCAGCATGATTTATTTCATGTTTACACGGTGGATGAGCACATATTGAATGTTCTGCGCAACTTACGTCGCTTTGGTCTTCCGCAGCATGCGCACGAGTTTCCCTTATGTACTGAATTGTTTTCAGCTTTTGATAAGCCCTATATTCTCTTTTTAAGTGCTCTATTTCACGACATCGCTAAAGGCCGGGGTGGCGATCACTCGACATTAGGTTGTGAAGATGCCAAGCGCTTTTGTAAATCACACGGTTTAAATAAAGAGGAAACAGAGCTAGTCGCATGGCTGGTGCAAAGTCATCTTACGATGTCTAGCGTCGCGCAAAAAACGGATTTGTCTGACCCAAAAGTCATTGAAGATTTTGCTCGACTGATGGAAAGTGAGTATCGTTTGACCGCTCTATACTTACTCACTGTTGCGGACATTCGAGGTACCAGCCCTAAAGTATGGAATGCATGGAAAGGTAAGCTATTAGAAAACCTTTTCTTGAGCGCTCGACGCCTGTTACGCGGTGCGCACCACCAAGCAGATGCCGAGGTGATTGCACGACAAAATGAGGCCAAAAAGACATTATCACATTACGGCTTAACAGAAAAATCTTACCAACCCATCTGGAATAAGTTTGGTAAACAATATTTTGTAAGGCATGAGAGCTCAGAAATTGCATGGCAAACACGTTTGCTGCTAGCCCATATAGATACTAAAACACCCATCGTCAGGTCCAGATTAAGCCCGCGTGGTGATGGCATTCAAGTGATGATTTACACACCATCATGTAACAATATATTTGCCAAAATATGCAGCTTCTTTGAACGTATCAATTACACCATTCTCGAGGCCAAGGTACACACCACACCAGATGGCTATGCCTTAGATAGTTTTTTAGTGTTAGATCAAAGTGATAAATCAGTACGCTACCGTGATTTATTAAACTATATTGAGTTTGAACTTACGCAAAAATTGTCAAACAACGAAGCGCCAGACCAGCCATTAAAAGGTCGCCTAAGTCGTCAAGTAAAGCACATGCCCATTCAAACCACGGTCAGCATCAAACCCGATAGCAACAGCAATAATCATTCACTTGAAATTGTCACGGGTGACCGCCCGGGCTTGCTTTCCATCGTGGCACACATATTTCTTAAGCATGATATTGATTTACAAACAGCCAAAATCAACACCTTAGGCAAGCGTGCTGAAGATAGTTTTTTAATTTCAAAAGCGAAAGGCGTGGCACTTAATGAGGCTGAAGTTATTGAGCTAAAGCAATCCATTATTGACAATCTCACTAAATAGCAAGCTATCGTATAAAGACAGAAGGGCTATTTAAAGCGCTTTTGCAAAGCAGTAGCTTCGGCCACTGGTAGTGAAGCGATCACTGTTACGTGTTCGCCAAATGACTTGTCGATTACCTGACCATTTACTTTAGATAGTTCACGAATAAACTGATCTAATACCTTGTAATCTAATATTAATTTTATTTGACAGAATTCGACAAACGGTTCAATTTTTGCAGCCTCTATCGCCATTTTTCCAGTGCCACCATAAGCTCTAGCCAAGCCACCAGTACCTAGATTGACGCCGCCGTAATAACGAATAACGCCAACACAGACATTAATTAAGTCCCGCCCCTCAATAAATTGTAAAATGGGTTTACCTGCCGTACCAGACGGCTCACCAGCATCGCTGAATCTCTGAATAATCCCTTGGTCAGTTTTGATACGGAATGCGTACGCTAGATGATGCGCGCTTTGATGTGCGGAAGCCAAACGCCGCAAACACATTGCAACGGCACGTTCATCGGCGCAATGTTCTGCAGTCGCGATGAAACGTGATTTATTAATGGTTTGCTCAGCTTCACCAGATTTTCTAATACTTAACAATTGAGACCTACTCAACAAAAAATAGAGGCCTTCACACTGGTTTGTGCAAAGGTCAAAAATTACTTCTTATTACCTAGCAGTGATCCCAACACCCCGCGAATAATCTGCCGTCCCAACTCTGTGCCTATCGTACGCACGGCGCTTTTTGCGGCGACCTCTAAAATTGAATCTGAATGGCGTCCTGCAGTTTTAGTTGTGTCACTCCCACCAAAAATACCGCCCCAATTAAAACCTTTGTCACCTTCAGCTTCAGTAGCCGATACATCAGCACGCCCTTTAAGTACTTCGTAAGCTGATTCACGGTCTACTGCATTCTCATAGTGCCCGTAGATAACCGAGCCCTTAATAATGCCATCGCGCTCAGACTCACTGATCGCACCAATGCGACTACTCGGTGGGATAACAAATGAACGTTCTACAGGCGTTGGTGTACCTTTCTCATCTAAAAATGAGACTAAGGCCTCTCCCACACCCAACTCGGTAATAACGGTTGCGACGTCTAATGTAGGGTTAGCTCTGAAGGTTTGAGCTGCTGATTGCACGGCTTTCTGATCACGTGGCGTAAAAGCGCGGAGTGCATGCTGCACGCGATGACCCAATTGACCCAATACAATATCAGGGATATCCAGCGGGTTTTGGCTGACAAAATACACGCCAACACCTTTTGAACGAATTAAGCGTACCACCTGTTCTACTTTATCCATCAAAGGCTTGGGAGCATCATTGAACAATAAATGCGCCTCATCAAAAAAGAATACCAGCTTAGGTTTTTCTAAATCACCAACTTCTGGTAATTTTTCAAACAACTCAGATAACAGCCATAGCAGTAACGTGGCATAAACTTGAGGGGAGTTGAATAAAGTATCCGAAGCAAGTATGTTGACCATCCCGCGACCTTGGCTATCCGTTTGCATTAAGTCATCAAGATTTAATGCTGGTTCACCAAACAATTTATCTGCCCCTTGCGTTTCTAATTCCAACAATGCCCGCTGTACCGCACCAACACTAGCGGTTGAGATATTGCCATACTGTGTAACATACTCATCTGCATGTTCTGCAGCATGCTGCATCATTGCACGTAAATCTTTAAGGTCTAGCAATAACCAACCTTTATCATCGGCGATTTTAAATACCGCGTTCAACACCCCTGCTTGCACATCATTCAGATTCAACATGCGTGCTAGCAGTAAGGGGCCCATCTCAGCAATCGTAGTACGCACGGGGTGGCCTTTTATGCCAAACATATCCCAAAAGCTGACTGGACTGGCAGCAAAAGCAAAGCTTTCTAACTTTAAATCTTTAACTCGAGCGTCTACCTTTGGGTTGCCACCACCAGCTTGGCTCATCCCCGCCAAATCCCCCTTAACATCTGCCATAAACACTGGCACACCCATATTAGAAAATTGTTGCGCCATACTTTGTAGCGTAACCGTTTTACCTGTTCCTGTTGCGCCAGCAATTAAGCCGTGTCGATTGGCCATTTTCGGCAAAATCACGCTGTCAGTTTGGTTGTTTTTCGCAATTAAAATTGGATTTGCCATTGGTTTTCAATTCTTGTTTAGTTGGATTGTGACGTTACAAGCGAATCATATCAAAACTCGCCCTTGCGCGCTTTTTCTATAATGCTAATTAATGCATCCTCAAGCGCTTGGGCGGCTTCTTGGGCCCTAGGTGTGGGGTTTTTAATGCTTTTCAAGTCATACGTTGGTCTATCGAGCGCAAGGTACAGCTTTCCCTTTTTTTGGTAGATAGCAATACTACAAGGTGCAAACACAACAAACTCAGGGTGATCTATCATAATTTCAGCACCCAGCCCAAGGTTGCAAAATGCACGCACCTCCAAAGGGCCTTCTGGCGTTAAGCCACGCTTTTTCATATGCTCTGCGATTGGGAAATTAGCAGGGTTCACGAAATTTTTACCCTCAGAAATCGACTTAAGGCTATCGACCACCGCATCATAAGTAACGCCTGGTTCCACAGGGACTTCATATATAGCGGTTGTAGGATCAATTGCAGGCATAGGACTCGCGGCATTTACTACTGCACCACTTCCTAAAAAAGCAACGACACAAAGCAGCGTTTTTGCAAATATTGATTGATATTTAAACATTTAAAAACTCCCTCTTAATGGCCCCAATCAAACTTAGTCTAAATATCAAAGCAATCATACTTACAAGATATCGAAAAACTCAGCGATTAGCTTTGTTTCAACTCCAAATTCACAGCCTTTTGATCAAAATGCGGTGCTAATAATTGAATAAATGCATACATATAACCACGAAGATAGCTATCGCGCCGTATCCCAACGTAAGTTGTGCTTGGCGGAAATAAGTGACTCACATCACGCATGGCTAAATTTGAATCTCGCTCGGGATCATAAGCCATTTTCGCCAGCAAACCGACCCCCAAACCTAAACTCACATATGTTTTAATGACGTCAGCATCTATGGCAGTCAGTACGACATTAGGTTGCAATCCAACCTCGTTAAAAACTCGGTTCACTAATGAGCTACCTGTAAAGGCAAAATCATAGGTAATAAGCGGATGACGTGTAATTTTTTCCAAGGTCAACGGATCAGCCTTAACTAACTCATGGTCATGGGGCATCACTAAGCAGCGATTCCACTGATAAGCTGGCAAGCACAATATCTTCTCATAGTTACTAATAGCCTCAGTAGCAATACCAATATCCGCCTCGCCACTCGCCACTTGTTCTGCCACTTGTGTCGGATTACCCTGATGTATCGCTAACTTTACCTTTGGGTATTTGTCCATAAATGCTTTTACCGCTGCAGGCAAGCGATAGCGTGCTTGCGTGTGCGTAGTGGCAATAGTTATAGTGCCAGTCGCCTCTTGCGTGAACTCATCGCCAACGCGCTTAATGTTCTCCATCTGACGCATAACGCGTTCGGCAAGCTCCAAAACCACTTTGCCAGGTTCGGTAATTCCAACTAAACGCTTACCGTTACGTTGAAATACTTGCAGCTTGAGCTCCTCTTCGAGCAGTTGAATCTGTTTACTCACCCCTGGTTGTGAGGTATGTAAGGCTTCAGCCGCCAGAGACACATTTAAACCCTGTTTTGCAACTTCATGCAAATAACGTAACTGATTAAATTTCATACGCATACCCTTCTGCAAAATGCAGCTTCTCTATATAACTAAATGATCAAGTAATAGAATAACATATTATAAAAACTTAGATAGATTACTGGTAACATTCGCACCTTTATATCAATCGGATACTCCACGTGGAATTCGGATACATCATTGCAGGTTTTGTGGTTGGCTTTTTAGTTGGATTAACAGGTGTGGGTGGCGGTTCACTGATGACCCCAATTTTGTTGTTATTTTTCCATATCAAACCTGCTGTAGCAGTAGGTACAGATTTACTTTTTGCTTCCTTCACTAAATCCGTAGGTATTTTTGCGCATGGCAAACTAGGTAATATTGATTGGAAAATGGTCACTTTATTGGCAATTGGCAGTGTTCCAGCCTCAATCGCCACCATCTTGGTGTTACGAACTATGGACGTAGAGTCAAGTGGTGCGATAGCCGCCATTAAGTTTTGGCTGGGTATCGCTTTGATTATCACCTCTATCGCTGTTCTGTTACGCAGCAAACTTATGGCTTTAGTTGCCAATGATCGATGGATTCCTGTGCAATATGTACCAACATTAACAGTGCTTTTAGGTGTAATTTTAGGGTGTCTAGTGACGCTCACCTCAGTTGGCGCTGGCGCATTGGGAGTGACTGCACTAATTATGCTTTACCCGAAAGAAAAAATTACCACCATAGTGGGGAGCGATATTGCTCATGCGGTGCCCCTCACCTTAGTAGCCGGTCTTGGGCATGCCACTTTAGGCACAATTAACTATAGCCTGCTTGGCACTTTGCTTATAGGTTCTATCCCTGGCATTTATTTAGGCAGTCACTTGAGTTCAAAAATTGCCGAACATTGGGTAAGAATCGCACTTGCTTGCATATTGATTTATGTGGGCTTAAAACTGGTTTTGCATTAAAATAATGCCTCTTTAGAAAAAGCTACACCGACTATGTATAAATATGATGCCATTGATCAACAACTAGTTGATGAACGTGTCGCACAGTACCGCGACCAAACACGCCGCTATTTAGCAGGCGAACTCAGCGATGAAGAGTTTCGTCCACTACGCCTACAAAATGGCTTGTATATCCAGCGCCATGCGCCAATGCTACGCATTGCCGTGCCTTACGGCATGTTATCCAGTCGCCAACTGCGCAAATTAGGTGACATCGCTAAAAAATATGACAAAGACTATGGTCATTTTAGTACGCGCCAAAATTTACAACTTAATTGGCCTAAGCTAGAGGATGTGCCTGAGATACTGGCTGAATTAGCTACCGTCGAAATGCACGCTATTCAAACCTCAGGCAACTGCATCCGCAACATTACCACGGACCAATTTGCTGGCGTAGCACCAGATGAAGTGGTTGATCCACGCGCGATGGCTGAGGTTATGCGCCAATGGAGCACCTTCCACCCTGAATTCGCCCTGTTACCTCGCAAATTTAAAATTGCGGTATCTGGCACTAAAGAGGACCGTGCTGTGGTGCAAATGCACGACATTGGCATGGAGTTTTACCAAGATAACGCCAACAAACTCGCTATCAAAGTATGGGTTGGTGGTGGCTTAGGCCGCACACCCATCTTAGGGACTGTTATTGAAGAACATTTAGAGTGGCAACATGCACTCACATACTGTGAAGCCATTATCCGTGTGTATAACATTCATGGTCGTCGAGACAACTCATACAAAGCACGTATTAAGATTTTAGTAAAAGCCTTGGGTATTGAGGCTTTTAAAAAGCAAGTAGAAGCTGAATGGGCACACTTGAAAGATGGGCCTAACACCATCACTGAAGCTGAGCTTAGTCGCGTATCAAAACACTTTGAACCAATGCCCTACGCAACGTTACCCGCGCATGATGCCAGTTTTGATACAGCAGTTGCCAGTAATCCAGCTTTTGCTGCATGGGCTAAGCGCTGCGTGCACGCGCATAAAGTTTCTGGTTATCGCGCAGTTACCTTATCACTTAAGCCACATGGCAAAGCTCCAGGCGACATCACCAGCGCACAAATGCATGTGGTTGCAGACTTAGCCGACGCTTACAGCTTTGGTGAGTTGCGAGCATCGCACGAGCAAAACTTAATCTTGGCTGATGTGAAACTCAGTGATTTATATGCAGTGTGGGAAAAAGCTCGTGCCGCAGGTTTAGCTACGCCTAACATCGGCTTGCTAACTGATATTATCTGCTGCCCTGGCGGTGATTTCTGCAGCTTAGCGAACGCGAAAAGCATCCCAATTGCAGAAGCTATTCAATTGCAGTTTGACAACCTCGATTACTTGCATGATATTGGCGAGTTAGAGCTTAACATTTCGGGTTGCATGAACGCATGTGGTCATCACCATATCGGTCACATCGGTATTTTAGGGGTAGATAAAGACAGTGAAGAGTGGTATCAAGTCTCTATAGGTGGCAAGCAAGGCAATGATGCAAGCTTAGGTTCAGTCATTGGGCCATCATTTGCCGCTGAAGAAATGCCCAATGTAATTCAAAAGCTTATTGATGTATATATCAGTGAGCGCACAGATGAAGAACGCTTTATAGACACTGCACGCAGATTAGGCTTGGAGCCATTTAAGGCAAATGTCTACGGTGAAAAAGCACCAGCAGAAAAGAGCATCATATGAGCCAATTAATTAAAGATAATGCGATTGTTACAGACGAGTGGACGCGCGTCATCCCCCCTACTTTTGGTGATGAAGTAGTGCGTAAACAGGCAGGTAAAGTAGTTCTGTTTAAACTAACGGGCGAAGAAACCTTCACGGCAAAACAAATTGCTGGAACTGAAATTCCTGCAACTGGTAAGGTGCTATTGCCTCTTACTGTTTGGCAAGCCAACAAAGACTTGCTTGCAAGCCGCTTAGCTGCAGGTGACGTGGGTATTATATTAGCCACGCATGAGCCTATTGAAAACTTAATTGCTGAATTTAGTGATATTAATAGCTTGCCAATTATTGCCGTTTTCGTAGAGCGCTTTGCAGATGGTCGCAACTTTACCTTAGGAAACTTGCTGCGTACCCGTTACGGCTTTAAAAACGAGCTACGTGCAATTGGTGATGTGTTACGCGATCAATTGTTCTTCTTAAAACGCTCTGGCTTTAATAGTTATTTAATCCGTGCAGATCGTAATGCAGAAGAAGCGTTGGCTAGCCTTAAAGACTTTAGCCAACCTTATCAAGGCGCAGTAGATGAGTCACTACCAGTATGGCGCAGAGTGAGCCGAGCATGAGTTTCGGTGTAAGTATGCTCAAACCTGCTGCAAGCAACCCAGCCACTACGCCCAAACTCACGGATGAGCTAACGCAAAGTGTGGCGACAAAACGTGCACAAGTGCTGGCATTACTGCAAGCAGCAAGTGCCGAGTTTAAAGCAATTACCTTTGCCAACAGCTACGGTGCCGAAGATATGGTGCTGACCGACATTATCGCTAAAGAAAAACTCGCGATTGAGATTTTCTCGCTTGATACAGGGCGCTTACCTGCAGAAACTTATACGCTTATGGGTGAAGTAGAAAGTACCTACAACACCAAGCCTATTGTATTCTTCCCCAAACATGAAGCGGTTGAGGATTATGTGCGCACCAAAGGCATTAATGCTTTTTATGAGAGTATAGAACTGCGTAAAGCCTGCTGCCATATGCGCAAAGTGGAGCCTTTACAGCGTGCCTTAAAGGGTAAGCAAGCTTGGGTTACAGGTATGCGCGCTGAGCAAGCCGCTACGCGTGCCAGCCTGCCAACACGAGAGTTTGATGCAGGTAACCAATTAGAAAAGTTCAATCCATTAAGCGACTGGACTGAACAAGAGGTTTGGGCATATATTCGCATGTTTGATGTGCCTTATAACAAATTACACGACCAATTTTACCCAAGCATTGGCTGTGCGCCATGTACACGCGCTGTTGCCATGGGCGAAGATATCCGCGCAGGCCGCTGGTGGTGGGAAAATCCAGAATCTAAGGAGTGTGGCCTTCACGTTAAATGAAGACCGAGCAAGACTTAAACTCAAGTGGCGAAAATGCCGCCTCCATGTTAAAAAGCAAACTCAACTTATACAAACTATGACAATATCTAAACAAACCCTAAGCCATCTTGATTGGCTAGAAGCCGAAGCCATTCACATTTTGCGTGAAGTAGCAGGTCAATGCAGCAACCCTGTATTGCTGTTCTCTGGTGGGAAAGATTCTCTTTGCATCTTGCGTCTCGCTGAAAAAGCCTTTCGCCCAGGCCGCTTCCCCTTTCCATTAATGCACATCGATACAGGGCACAACTACCAAGAAGTCATTAACTTCCGTGATCAACGTGCAGCAGAACTTGGCGAACGCTTGATTGTGCGCTCAGTGGAAGATTCTATGCAGCGCGGCACTGTAGTGCTAAAAACACCAGATGAACCACGCAACAAGCACCAATCAGTCACCCTACTCGAAGCGATTGAAGAGTTTGGTTTCGATTGCTGCATCGGTGGCGCACGTCGTGACGAAGAAAAAGCGCGTGCTAAAGAGCGGATCATGAGTTTCCGTGATGAATTTGGTCAATGGGATCCGAAAAATCAGCGTCCTGAATTATGGAACTTATATAACGCACGTTCACATAAGGGCGAAAATATTCGCGCATTCCCAATTTCCAACTGGACAGAAATGGATGTCTGGCAATACATTGAACGCGAAAACCTAGGCTTGCCCAGCATCTATTTTGCACACAACCGCGATATTATCATGCGTGGTGGCGCCATGATGCCTGCGAACGTACCACTAGCTTCTGGTGAAGTCATCAACGTACCTAAGGCTGGTGAAGAAGTTATTAATATGCAAGTACGATTTAGAACTGTGGGCGATATCACTTGTACCGCTCCTGTGATTTCTGATGCTGACACTACCAGCAAAATCGTCTTGGAAACTGCTACTACAACGATTACCGAGCGCGGCGCGACCCGCTTGGATGATCAAACCTCTGACGCCTCTATGGAGCAACGTAAAAAAGAGGGTTATTTCTAATGAGTACCCATATGCAACATAATGATTCACTCCTACGCTTTATGACTTGTGGTTCTGTCGATGACGGTAAAAGCACCCTTATCGGTCGCTTGCTGTTTGACACCAAAACCATTTTGGCAGATACACTGACACAAATTTCCAACACGTCTAAAAAACGTGGCATGGAAGCAGTCGACCTCTCCCTGCTCACTGATGGCTTACAAGCTGAACGTGAGCAAGGCATTACCATTGATGTGGCTTATCGCTACTTCAGCACAGGCACACGCAAATATATTATTGCCGATGCGCCTGGTCATGAACAATACACACGTAATATGGTTACAGCGGCTTCTACCGCAAATCTTGCCATAATTTTAATTGATGCGCGTAAAGGTGTACTTACCCAAACCCGTCGTCATAGCTACCTAGCCCATTTGGTCGGTATTCCACATATCGTCGTCGCCGTAAACAAAATGGACTTAGTGAACTATGACCAAGCCGTTTATGACAAAATTTGCGCTGATTACGTGGCATTTGCTGAAGAAATTGGTCTGGCTGCTGCTCGCGACATTCGCTTTATCCCTATGTCAGCGCTAAATGGCGACATGTTAGTTGATCGCTTAGAAAACATGCCTTGGTACACAGGTGAAACCCTGCTCGAAATGCTTGAAAAAGCCCCTGCCGCCCATACTGAGCAGTCTGAGCAATTCCGGTTCCCTGTACAATTTGTATGCCGTCCACATGCCAGTGCAGATGCAGCACTACATGATTTCCGCGGCTTTATGGGTCGCATCGAGTCTGGCGACGTTAGCGTGGGTGATGCTGTGACTGTATTGCCGAACGGCTATCAATCTAAAGTGAAAGCAATTCAACTAGGCGACCAACAATTACAAAGCGCACAAACTGAGCAAAGCGTGACATTGTTATTAGAAGATGAAATCGATACTTCTCGTGGTGATATGATCGTTAAATCAGGTGAGGCACCTGAACCAGTTAAACAAATTGAAGCTTTTGTATGCTGGCTTTCGGAAACACCATTATCGCCAGCCCGTACTTATATCGTGCGTCACACCACGCGTGAGTCAAAAGCCAAAATTGGCGCGATTCAGTATAAAGTTGATGTCAATACCTTGGAGCAACAAGCTACCAATGATTTAAAAATGAACGACATTGCGCGCTTAACATTTAAGCTTGCTCAACCACTTATGGTCGATAGCTACAAAACTAACCGTGCCACAGGCGCATTTATCGTGATAGATGAATCAACAAATAATACTGTTGGCGCAGGAATGATTGTATAAATTATAAAAAAGATTAAAATTCAATAAGACTTAAACGAAGGAAAATGAAATGACCTATGTAGTCACCGAAAATTGTATTCAATGTAAATATACCGACTGTGTAGATGTTTGCCCAGTGGATTGCTTTGTAGAGGGCCCTAACTTCTTAGCCATTAATCCTGATGAGTGTATTGACTGTACTTTATGTGTAGCAGAATGCCCTGCCGAGGCTATTTTTGCGGAAGATGATGTACCAGCAGATCAGCAAGAATACATTGAGTTAAATGCACGCCTTGCGAAAGTTTGGCCTGTAATTACCGCAAGACAAGACCCTTTACCCGATGCTGATGCCATGAATGGCGCAACTGGCAAACGTGAGTTGCTGGTTGAGTAACATCTGTAAATATTAATTTAGTGCGATTCAATCAAAATAAGATTGAATCGCACACTTAAAGCATTTTTAAGCAATAACACCAAAACTCTGGCAAACTAGAACTCTGGTGGCGCGGCCCACAAATCATGACCATCTGATTTAACAATTTGAGCTTCTACTAAATCCCCTGGCACCAACTCTTCACCGCCAGACAAATATACTACACCATCAATCTCAGGTGCATCACCACTGGTACGGCCAATCGCAATATCGCCCTCAACTTCATCGACCAATACCATCTCGACGCGCCCTACTTTACCTTGTAATTTATCTGCACTAATTTGTTCCTGTAACGCCATAAAACGAGACAAACGTTCTTGCTTCAACTCTTCTGGCACTTGGTTAGGTAACGCATTAGCCGCAGCGCCATCAACATCTGAATAGGCAAAGCAACCTACACGGTCTAATTGAGCTTCTTGCATAAAATCCATCAGCATTTCAAAGTCATCTTCAGTTTCGCCTGGGAAACCAACAATAAATGTGCTGCGTATCGTGATGTCAGGACAAATCTCGCGCCAAGCATTAATACGCGCTAAATTATTCTCACTACTCGCTGGACGTTTCATGGATTTTAAAATGCGTGGACTAGCATGCTGAAACGGCACATCTAAATAAGGCAGAATGATGCCATCCGCCATCATCGGAATAATCTCATCCACATGCGGATATGGATAAACGTAGTGCATACGTATCCAAACACCTAATTCGCCAAGGGCAGAAGCCAACTCAGTCATACGCGTTTTAACAGGACGCCCATTCCAGAATCCAGTTCTATATTTCACATCCACGCCGTAAGCACTGGTATCTTGTGAGATCACTAGAATTTCAGATACTCCCGCTTTGACCAAGTTTTCCGCTTCGTTCATAACATCACCAATCGGACGGCTCACTAAATCGCCACGCATCGATGGAATAATGCAGAAACTACAACGGTGGTTACAACCCTCAGATATTTTCAAATAAGCATAATGCTTAGGGGTTAAACGGATGCCTTGGGGCGGCACTAAATCGGTATAGGGATCATGTGGTTTTGGTAGATTATGATGTACCGCTGTCATTACCTCTTCAAGCGCATGCGGGCCTGTTACTGCCAATACACTGGGGTGTGCATTCTTGACCACGTCACCCTTTGCGCCTAAACAACCAGTGACAATCACTTTGCCATTTTTATTAAGTGCTTCGCCGATTGCATCAAGCGACTCTTCCACTGCACTGTCAATAAAACCACAGGTATTAACGACGACAATGTCTGAACCTTCATAGCTATTCGAAATCTCATAGCCTTCTGCACGTAATTGAGTGAGAATAAGCTCTGCATCAGAGGATGCCTTGGGGCAGCCCAAGGAAACAAAACCAACTTTTGGATTTAATGTACTCATGTTAAATTCTATTCTTTAAAGATTATTACCAATGTATATAGTGTTAATTGCATGGCTTTATGTCACCGTGCTGATGGCAGCGACCGAGCCTAGTATCACTGCAGGTGTTCTAACGTTTACTTCTTTTGGCTTAATCCCTTGCGCACTGTTTTTGTGGTTATTTGGTACGCCACAACGCCGTCGTAACCAAGCTAAACAGCAAGCCGCTGAATTACTCGCCAATAAAGAACTTAGTGAGCCAAATCGAACCAATTCCGAGCAAGATTAAACTCACTTGTTGTACCGTTTCTTTAAAACCTGTGCGCTTATGTAAACCTGGAATTAAATCTGCCACAGCAACATATAGCATGCTAGCAGCGGCCAACCCTAAAATACTGGGGATCCAGCTTTGCACAGATTGTAATGAAAAATAAGCAATCAAAGCACCAAACACCGTTGCTAAACTAGAAACCAAGTTAAAAATTAAAGCCTGCTTCTTGGTATAGCCAGAGTGCAACAGAATCAAAAAATCACCCACTTCTTGCGGTATTTCGTGCGCAATAATGGCTAGTGCCGTGACCAAACCCAACTTAATATCCACCATAAAAGCGGCACTAATTAAAATACCATCTACAAAATTATGAAAGGTATCCCCAATCATAATCATCATGCCACTACGACCACTATCGTGCGCATGATTGTGCTCTGGTTTTAAAATGACTGATGGTTTGCTTTCATTGACCAGCCTGTACTTTGATTGTGTATGATTGATTTTGGGCGGGTGTATATCAGGGCAGTCTTGCTCACTATGCATGGCATGGGCTTCGCAATGATCACCATGACAATGGCGCCACAACACTAACTTTTCCAAAACAAAAAACAACAAGATGCCAGCCAAAATGGTGGCCGCCATGCTCTCTGGGCTACTTGCCTCATGAAAGGCGTGAGGCAATATCTCAAGGAAAACAGCGCCTAGCAACGCACCGATGGCATAACTTACCATCATCGGCACTCTTGAAGTTTTGGTGTTGAGGGCGAAAAATGCGGCGCCTAGCACACTCAACACGCCACCAATCAGACTAGTGAGTAAAATATAGCTTAATGTATTCATTATTTGTAATTATACGGGATATGGTCCATCGACCATAATTTGATTGCAATTCTATGAGTTATGAACAGTTAATCTAGCCAAATCAAAGTCGCCATACGACCTGTGGCACCATCACGCCGAAACGAGAAAAATTGACTGGTATCGGTGTAAGTGCATAAACCGCCACCATAAATTTGTTTAACCCCTTTGTTGTGTAAGCGCTGTGTTGCAAGCTGGTAGATATTACCCAACCATTTACGCTCTTCACTGTTGTTGCTTATCAGCTTTGTAAACGCTTGCGCCGCCTCTGCGTGGTGTTCAATAAAAGCATCTCGAACATCATCCCCCACCTCAAATGCGTCGGGGCCTATCGCTGGGCCAAACCACGCCATGATTTCGTTAGCTGGTGACTTCATTTTGGCCACACCTGCTTCGATAACCCCATCTAACAAGCCCTTCCACCCTGCATGTATCGCGGCGACTTCAGTACCTGACGTATTACACAACAAAACGGGAAGACAGTCAGCCGTCATTACCGCACAAACTACCCCTTTTCTATCAGTGTATGAGGCATCAGCACATGGTAAACAACTCGCTTCATGCGCATTTACTACCTCAAGACCATGTACTTGGTTTAACCATAATGGCTCGCTTGGCACGTATTGATTTAGCAGTTGGCGATTGGCTGCAACAGTTAACGGCTCATCACCCACGTGCCCACCTAAATTTAGACTGTCATAGGGTGCTATACTTTTACCACCCACACGTGTTGTTTGTAGCGATTTTACACTTGCAGGAGCTGGCCAATTGGGCGTGATAAAGCTGTGATTATTCAACATCTTCATCATCCTCTAATAAATCATCCTCATCGTAGCTCTCATCGCCATAGTCTTCTTCATCGTCATAATCCTCCATGTCTTCATCCGACAAATAAGGCTCCTCAGAAAACTCAAACTCCTCTTCTGCTGGCAAATCTCCCAAGCGCATTGCTTCTAGAAGCTGCTTCATATCTTGCGCAAGCTCGACCTGCCACTCCATCGGCTCATTGGTATGTGGGTGAATCAAACCCAATTTAACAGCATGTAATGCTTGGCGCTTAAACCCATCTAGCGTAGTACGCAGTTCTTGCGTCATCATGCGAATTGGTACGATACCTCGCATTCCATAAACTGGATCACCCACCATTGGCGCTTTTAAATACTGCATATGCACGCGAATTTGGTGCGTGCGTCCCGTTTCTAAATTGCAACGCAAATAAGTATGTACCGCAAAACGTTCTAGCACTTCGTAACGCGTGACTGCGGGTTTACCCATGCGATTAATGGCCATTTTGGTGCGTGAACGCGGGTCACGCCCAATTGGTTGATCTATCGTCCCATTACGCCAAATCTGACCCCAGACGATCGCGCGATACTCACGTTTTACCGTACGTGCTTGTAGTTGGCGCACCAAACTGGTTTGAGCTTCTAATGTTTTAGCAACTACCAACAAACCACTGGTGTCTTTATCTAGGCGATGTACAATGCCCGCGCGCGGTAAATCTTTCGCATACGGCACATGGTGTAAGAGCCCGTTGAGTAAAGTTCCCTCCCAATTGCCTGCCGCGGGGTGCACAACCATTCCCGCTGGTTTGTTAAGCACTAAGATATGATCATCTTCATATACAATATCTAGCGCAATATCTTGTGCTTTAAATGCATTTTGTTCGGGGTTTATACGCGGAGTAATATTAACCCGCTCACCACCCCAGACCTTGGTTTTTGCAGTTATGGTGTCGGTACCCATGGTCACCAAACCCTCCTTTATCCAGCTTTGTAGGCGGGAACGTGAGTGTTCTGGCATCAGTTTTTGCAAGGCTTGGTCTAGACGCAAGCCGCCCAAATCCTGGGAAATAATAAGAGTAATAGGACTGGTTTCTGTCATCGGTTATAATCTAGCTATATTTTTATTGGAATTAGGTTAAATGAAACATTGTGTATCGTTCATTGTAGCAATCATTGCCTCAACTTGGCTGGCCGGATGCAGCATTTTTGGTTCCCCAACTGAGGTTGATGAAACAAAAGGTTGGCCTGCAGCTCGCATTTACGAAGAAGCTCAACAGAAAATTCGTGACCATGACTACGAAAAAGCGATTAAATATCTACAAAAACTTGAAACACGTTTCCCTCATGGCAATTACGCAGCACAAGCTGAGTTAGAAACGGCTTACGTGTATTACAAAAAAGAGGACCCGGTTTCAAGTACGGCAGCAGCTGACCGCTTTATCAAGCTCCATCCAAACCACCCTAATGTTGACTACGCTTATTATATGCGTGGCCTAGCCAGTTTTAATGAACGTGGCGTTATTGAAAAACTCACGCGTCAAGACATCGATGACCGTGACCCTAAAACACAACGTGTTTCATTTAATGCGTTTAAAGAACTGGTGACTCGCTATCCTGAAAGCCGTTACGCCAAAGACGCCACACTACGCATGACATACTTAGTTAATGTTTTAGCAAGTAGTGAACTGCATGTCGCCCGTTACTATATGAAACGCCAAGCTTACGTTGCCGCAGTTAACCGCTGCAAATATGTACTAGAAAACTACCCAGAATCAACTTCCGTCGAAGAGGCCTTGGTAATATTAATTAGCGCCTACGATTTAATGAATCTGCAAGACTTAAAACAAGACACCCTACGTGTGCTGCAAACCAACTACCCAAACAGCAAAATGTTAAACAAAGATTTTGCCGAAGACAAAAAGGTTTGGTGGAAATTCTGGGAAGCGATTTAACTTAATTTGCAAAGCTGGTTAGATCATACCCAACAAGGTTGATCTAACCAGTATTCATCTATTTAGCTATTCTATTTCCGTACTATAACTTTCAATAGCTACAGCTACGGTTTCTTAGTCGTTCTTTTTCTTACTGTTGCTACTATATTTGAGTTGACTGCCTTACCTTTGGACTTGGCAGTCTCTTCATTTTTACGGGCATTTAACTCAGCACGCTGCGCTGTTTTTCTACGGCGCATACTCACAATGCCCTCACCTGCTTTACGTTTATCAGGCTCAGCAAATGGGTTTTCGCCCTGATTAAATTGTACGCGCAATGGCGTGCCTGTCAGTTGAAAGGTCTTACGGAATACGCCCTCTAAGAACCGTTTATAACTATCTTTAACGCCATCCACATGGTTACCATGAATCACCACAATAGGTGGGTTGCTACCACCCTGATGCGCATAACGTAGTTTAGGGCGGATACCTCTACTAATCGGCGGCTGATGTTGCATCGTTGCATCATTCAATACGCGCGTTAACTGAGGGGTCGGCAGTTTTGCAAAAGCGGCTTTATAGGCGCCATCAATCGACGTAAATAGCTCAGGCAAGCCTTTCTTTTTAAGTGCAGAAATATAGTGAAATTGCGCAAAGTCTAAAAACTGTAGCTTGCGGTCAATTTCACGTTTAATCCAATCTTTACGATCCTCTTCCAGACCATCCCACTTGTTGATCGCAACGACTAGTGCACGACCTGCATCTAAAATATAGGCCGCTACGTGCGCATCTTGCTCGGTAATACCCTCTTGGGCATCAACCACTATGATTGCCACGTTGGCTTCTTCAATCGCCTGTATGGTTTTAATCACTGAGAATTTCTCAATCGCCTCTAGCACCTTGCCACGCTTACGCACGCCAGCGGTGTCTATAATGGTGTATTTCTTGCCATTTCGCTCCAAATCAATAAAGATGGAGTCGCGTGTTGTGCCTGGCTCATCGAACGCGATAACACGCTCTTCACCTAGCAATGCGTTGACCAATGTTGATTTACCAACATTGGGGCGACCAACAATAGCTACCTTTGGTACTCGATTTTTATCATTGTCTTCTTCTTCAGGCTCATCAAATGGCGCTAATGCGAGTTCTATTAGATCACGCACCCCTTCGCCATGCGCGGAAGAAATAGAAAGCGGATCCCCTAAGCCAAGCTCATGAAACTCCGCACTGACCACAGCACGGTTCATACCTTCAGTTTTATTCACCGCCAACAAAACGGGTCTTTGGCTTTTGCGTAATTTATCTGCAATATCTTTATCTTGCGGGCTTAAGCCATGACGGCCATCCACCACAAAAATAATTACATCTGCCTCATCTATGGCCATTAGTGTTTGGCGAGCCATTTCTTTCAGAATACCGCTGTCAGCAGTTGGTTCAAAACCACCAGTATCTACAACAAGAAATGGTTTATCACCGCCTACACCGCGTCCGTAATGACGGTCGCGTGTTAAGCCAGGTAAGTCCGCGACAATAGCATCGCGGCTTTTCGTTAATCGATTATATAAAGTGGATTTGCCAACGTTAGGTCGGCCAACTAGGACAATAGTAGGTAGCATGTATTATTTAATTGAGAGGGCGTAAACCTCACCCTTGCGTGTTTGCAGAAGCAAACCAGTACTACCTAAGGCCGTCATTTGTGGCATTACAGCGCTACTATCGGTTTCAATACGACCCGTTACAGCACCATCACTACGATTCAAGAAGTGTACGTAACCTTGTACATCGCCGAAAGCAATCACATCACCCATTGGTAGAGGTGCTGTTAAACCACGGAACTTTAAATCAGCCTGACGCCAATAGGTTTTACCTGTTGAAAAATCTAGCGAATACACAGATCCACCAGCATGTGTCACATAAACGCGCGCAGTCTCAGAATTTAAGCCTGTATAGCTAGATATATCGCGGTTCCATAATACTCGACCTGTAGCTCGGTCTACGGCTGCGATTCTACCTTGGTAAGCCACGGCATAAACTAAATTACCATCCACCACTGGCAGGCTTGTGATATCTGCAATACGTTCAATTTCAGTGGTACCTTTAGGTTGAGCCACGGAAACTTCCCAAATAACTTTACCATCTTCAGCACGTAAAGCAACCATTTTGCCGCCAGCAAAACCAGTGTAAACGGCACCACTATCAACCGCAACACCAGCGCTGCTGCGCAAAGTTAGCGTTGGATTAGCACGCTCATAAACCCATTTTCGAGAACCATCGACAGCACTTAAGCCATAAATACGGCTATCGCCACAACGCACCACCACCACACCAGCATCGACTTTAGGTGCGCTTAATACTTCGCTACTGACTTTTGACTTCCAGAGTTTTTTCCCTGATAGATCAAAAGCAATGACATAACCGCTACTGCTGCCAACCAAGACTGTATTAGCATCAACACTCACGCCACCAGAAATTTTTTCACCTGACTTTACACGCCATAATTGCTTACCATCAGCCGCGCTTAACTTAACAATATCTCCTGATGCACTTGCCGCATACACAGCGCCGTTATCTGTTACTGGGACAAAATCAAAATCTTCGGTCTCGCCTATACTTGCCTTCCACAAAACCTTGGGTTGAATGGTTGCTTTAAATTCCAGCAGTTCAGAGGGCGCATCAGCCGCTTCACGACCAAACATACTTTCGTAGGCGTCAGTTTTAAGGTCAGTCAATGAAGAGCATCCTGCCAATAAAACTAGCAGACTAGTAACAGAAATTTTCCGATAGTTTATATACACATTTAGCTCCCAAGCGCTTCTAACTTGTGCTCGGTATAATGGTGATAACGACCGTGTTCATCCAGCTTTGTTAACGCCTCTTGATAGGCTTTTTTGGCGTCCGCAGGCTTACCTTGTGCAACTAAAATATCACCTTTAAGATCGGCAAATAGCCCATCAAAACCTTCGGCATGTTTCTCATCTAACAATTTCAACGCCGCGTCGTAAGACTTCTCCTCATAACGAATACCTGCCAATTGCAAAAGTGCTACTGTACTGACAGCTTCTTCTTTTGCATTTTTAGTGGCCCACTCCAGTTGCGCTACGGCACTCTTGGTGTCTTTATTCTCATAATTTGCTTTGGCAACTGTCAATGCCGCTCTGCCAGCATAAGGCGTTGAGGCGTATTTATCCATCAACTCTGCCGAGACTGATTGAATGGCTTTTAAATTTTTATTATCAAGCTGTAGCATTGCTTCATATTTGGCAGAGGCTTCTTGTGCTTGTTTATTTTGATAATATTGCCAACCTTGATATGCAAGAAACCCTGCAATCACAACCGTTAAAGCCGTCATCGCCTTATCGCCGTTGGTTTTCCACCAGGCTTTAAATGCATCTAATTGTTCTTGTTCTTCTAAATCGTACGCCATACTTATCCTTACATCACAAACTATTTAATAAATGACTCTTAGTTATCTTTGTTTTGCTGGCCTGGAATTGCACTTAATAAATTACGTGTATACTCAGCCTTAGGTGACTGATAAATTTCATCAATTCCACCAAACTCTACCACTTTACCTTGATACATAACCACCACTTCATCTGCTATGTGTCGAACAACACGTAAGTCATGACTGATAAAAATATAGCTTAAATTCATCTCAGCCTGTAACTCTTTAAGCAACAATAAAATCTGCGCTTGTATCGACACATCTAGTGCTGACACTGGCTCATCACACACCACGACCTTAGGCTCAAGCACTAATGCTCTTGCAATACCTATGCGCTGACGCTGTCCACCTGAAAACTCATGTGGGTATTTTTCCATGTCAGCTTCGCTTAAGCCAACGCGCTTAAGCATTTGAACAACTTTTACTCGCTGCTCTTGTTGGTTACCTAACTGGTGTATCAACAAGCCTTCCCCTACAATCTCACCCACTCTCATGCGTGGGTTAAGTGATGCAAATGGATCTTGAAACACCATCTGGATATTCCGACGCTCTGATCTTAAAGCGGAGGCCGACATCGCAGCTAGATTTTTACCTTGAAATATCACTTCGCCACTATCCAAGGGTTGCAATTGTAACAGACAACGCGCCAAGGTGGATTTTCCGCTACCAGATTCTCCAACAACCGCTAAAGTTGAACCTGTTTTTAAACGAATACTGACATCATCTAAAGCCTTTACCTTACTCGCAGCCACACCCAAACGACCACTGCGCTGACTAAAGGTTTTATTAAGGTGAGTTGCGCTGAGGATTACATCACTCATACGACCACCTTAGATTTAAGCCACGCATAATCAATTGGTTTTAATGCTTTTTTTCCAGCGGCATCTGGCACACAATCTAATAAGGCTTTTGTATACGGATGTTGTGGGCGATTCAAAACATCATCCACATGACCAGATTCTACAATTTCACCTCTAAACATCACCACAACATTGTCGGCAATATCCGCTACCACACCAAAATCATGCGTAATAAAAAGCATGCCCATATTCATACGAGTTTTAAGCTCATCTAACAGCTTCAAAATTTGCGCTTGCACAGTGACATCAAGCGCTGTCGTGGGCTCATCTGCGATCAACATAGCTGGCTCACAAGCAATACTCATAGCGATCATTACACGTTGGCGCTGACCACCTGATAACTCATCAGGATAACTATTGGCGCGGCTGGCAGGAATACCTACTTTTTCTAACAATGCAGCAACACGCGCATTTAGCGCATCACCACGCAAACCTAAATGCACACTCAGTGGCTCAGAAATTTGATAGCCAATAGTTAATACAGGGTTAAGTGAGGTCATCGGTTCTTGGAAAATCATGCCAATTTTGCGTCCACGAATCTGGCGCATTTGATCATTATTTAGACCCGTAAGTTGTTGCCCCTGAAAAGTAATAGTACCTGCTGCTTGTTTAAGTTGTTTAGATAACAAGCCCATTACGGCCAATGCGGTCAGACTCTTCCCACTCCCAGACTCACCCACGACGCAGGTTGTTTTTCCCGACTCAATAACAAACGATACATGGTTCACCAAGCGCCGATTGCTGTCGTTTGCTGGGGTGATGGTTAAATCCTGTATACGTAGTAATTCAGTCATGAATTATTTTAACTTCTCATTAGTTCGATAGCTTGTTGTATTTTCACGCGCACTTGCTCGCCCACAACTTGCATAGGCTTTAGCGTAACCTCATTTGCAACAGCTTCATCATCGCCGATAATAACAGCGTAACGTGCACCGCTACGGTCTGCTTTTTTCATTTGCGACTTAAAGCTACCACCGCCTGCATGCAATACAATTTTTAACCCTGCATCACGTAAAGATTCAGCCAGTTGTGGCGCTTGTCTTTCGGCCAACTCGCCAACATTCACCAAGTAAGCATCAGGATTTTGTTGTGCTTGCACACCATATTCTTGCATCAACAAAAATACGCGCTCTAAACCTATGCCAAAGCCACATGCAGGCGTTGCATCGCCACCCATGCGCTCGACCAGTTTATCATAGCGCCCACCCCCAGCAATCGTGCCTTGTGCACCTAACTTTGTCGTCACCCACTCAAACACGGTTCGATTATAATAATCCAAACCACGCACTAAGCGAGTGTTCAGCGTATAGACAATTCCTGCATCGGTTAAGATTTGACAAACTCGTTCAAAATGCGCGCGACTATCTGCTCCCAAGCTATCTAGCATACGTGGTGCAGCCTCACAAATAGCTTGCATACGAGGATTTTTGCTGTCCAATATGCGTAGTGGATTAGTATGTAATCGACGCTTTGCATCTTCATCCAAGATATCTGGATATTGTTCAAAATAACTAATTAGGGTCTGACGATAGGCCAAGCGCTCATCTGCATCTCCGATTGAGTTAATTTGCAGCTCAACATCTTGCAAACCTAATTCACGCCATAAGCGTGCTAACAGAATAATTTGTTCCGCATCGGTTTCCGCGCCATCAAAACCAAACGCCTCAACCCCAATTTGGTGAAATTGACGTTGGCGGCCTTTTTGCACGTTTTCATGCCTAAACATCGGACCCATGTACCAAAGTCGCTGCGGACCATTATAAGTGAGGCTATGCTCAATCACCGCACGCACACAACCAGCAGTTCCCTCTGGGCGCAGGGTCAGTTTGTCGCCATTGAGACTATCTGTCCAAGCATACATTTCTTTTTCTACAATATCGGTATGCTCACCTACTGAGCGTACAAATAAATCCGTTGGCTCAACAATTGGCATACGAATATTACGATAGCCATACTGAGCTAATACACGACGTGCGGTATCCTCCAGCTTAAACCAAAGTGGAGTGTATTCGGGCAATATATCGTAAAAGCCCTTAATTGATTGAAACTTATCAGCCATGGAAATAATTCTAAAATTAAATTGAGGTTAAGCAATTGCTTGCACAGGGATAACTTTACGCTCAGCGCGCAACTTACCCCCTTCGGCATAATTGATTTTCACGTAATCATCGACAATCGCTTGAAATTCTTTTGCGATATTGTCGCCTTTGAGTGTAACGGTTTTTTCACCATCCACGAATACAGGCGCCACAGGCACTTCGCCAGTACCTGGTAAACTAATACCAATATTTGCCAGCTTAGACTCGCCTGGCCCATTCACCACACAGCCCATCACAGCTACGTTTAGCGTCTCAACCCCAGGGTAAGTTTTACGCCAAACAGGCATTTGCTCTCGTAAATAACGCTGAATATCTTGCGCAAGTTCTTGAAAGTAAGTTGAGGTTGTTCTTCCGCAGCCAGGGCAAGCCGTCACCAACGGCGTAAATGAGCGTATCCCCATGGTCTGCAATATTTCTTGAGCCACAATGACTTCGGTGGTACGTGATTCATTCGGCTGTGGCGTGAGGCTCACACGTATAGTGTCACCAATACCAGCTTGTAATAAAATTGATAAAGCAGCAGTGCTCGCGACAATACCCTTAGAGCCCATCCCCGCCTCAGTTAAACCCAAGTGCAACGGGTAGCTGCAACGTTTTGCAAGCTCAACGTAGACCTTAATTAAGTCCTGAACATTGCTAACCTTACATGAAATGATGATTTTATTACTGCTCAAACCCCATTCCTCAGCCTGCTGAGCACTCTCCAAAGCAGACTGAATCAGTGCCTCACGCATCAACTCATCGGCGGCTAGCGGTTGCGCTAATTGCGCGTTCTCATCCATCATACGCGCCATTTTAGCTTGATCTAAGCTGCCCCAATTAACACCAATACGCACTGGTTTATTGTACTGAATCGCTGCTTCTATCATGGCAGAAAACTGCTCATCTCGTTTGCTGCCCTTGCCTACATTGCCCGGGTTAATGCGATACTTTGCCAGTGCCTGTGCACACTCAGGATAAGCTGCTAGTAGTTTATGCCCATTAAAGTGAAAGTCCCCCACCAATGGCACGTTGCAACCTAACGCATCTAAGCCCTTGCGAATATTGGCCACTTGCGCGGCAGCTTCAGGGGAGTTAACGGTTATACGTACAACCTCAGATCCAGCTTGCCATAAATCAAATACTTGTTGAATAGTAGCTTCTGCATTGGCAGTATCAGTATTAGTCATAGATTGCACGACCACAGGATGACTACTACCTACTGGCACATGCCCAATCATCACAGTATCGGTGACATGTCGCTTAGCTTGTAAATACGAACTCAATTCTTCTCCAATGATAAAGTAAGGCGTGCAATGTTATTCTTTGTGTATTGCCCCAAGTCTACTAATTGCCCTTTGTAATTCACTCTCGTGCCCGTTGCATTGCCGATGTGTAATTTCAAGGGAGATTTCCCAACTATTTTTTCACTCGCACCTGCTGCATTTAACTTGCTGTAAATTTCCTTATTATCCCCGTCGACTACACTTACCCACGAAGGCTCGGTGAAGCTTAGCTCAAACTCCAGTTGAGTACTTGCAGCCGCGGTCACTGGCACTTCCTTAGCTACTTCAGTTTTAACTGTTTCGTTTGGAGTCACTTGCGCTTCAGGTTTAAGCGCAGCGCTAGCGTCTGGAGCTTGCAATTGGCTTGAAGTTGCGGCTAGCTCATTCTCAGCCATTCTTTCAGCAATGGGTAAAGCTGGCTCTGGCAGTTTTTCTTCAACAGGGGCAACAGCAGCACTGGTAGCATCTGCACTGGGGCTTTCTGTCAAACTTGAGTTTTTAGTGATCGACTCTGTAGGCTCTACAGTATTGTTAAAAGGATGTTTCGCATAATAACTTAAGCCCAAGACAATCAGTAATACAACAAGGCCTGATAGTATTATCTTGAGCCAAGGCGTCACATGATGATTTGCTATCGATATGTTTGCCGAGCTAATATTCAGCGAGTGTGGCTGATCCGCTCCCGACAATGCACGATGTGCCTGTATCAGTGGTTCAGCATCAAGGCCTAACAAGCGAGCATAATTGCGGATAAAGCCACGCGTAATCATGGGCTCTGGCAATTTTGTGAAGTCGTTAGCTTCCAGCGCATTAATTTGTCGAACACCCAAACGTAGCTGACTTGCAACTTCACTCACTGTCATTTTTTTCAGCTCGCGTTGCGCTGCTAGCACCTCACCCAACTGAGGCCGCGTTTCAGTGATTAGCTCTTTGGTTGATGGGGAGTCTTGTTCGCTCATTATTATTGTGCTCCTATCCCTATTTTTCTTGCATTAATGCTTTTGTTTGCTCAGAGTCCGGGTAACTTCTTCTTAACTCTAACTCGTAGCTTGCTTCAGCATTTTTATCGCCAAGTTGGCGCTCAACAAGTACCCCCAACCACAAAACTTCCGCTGCAGGGCTGTTGGTCACCGCATTTTGTAAGGCATCGCGTGCAAATTGATATTTTTTATCATTATAATAAATTTTAGCCAACTGATAAGCCGCTTGATTTAGTTGCGGATCAAGCTGTAAGGCCTGCCTAAAATAGCTTTCAGCCGCTTTCACGTCTGGTTTGCGTAGAGAGCACAAACCCGCATTCATGTAAGCAACACCAGGGGTAATATATAAAGGATTTTTTACCGCCCCCAAGAACTGAACAACAGACTCATCTATCCGATTGCGTGCACATAAAAATGAGCCATAGTTGTTATGCGCTTCTGAGTCTTTAGGGTCCAAGGCAATGGCTTTTTTAAAGTTTGCGTCGGCTTTTGCATCTTCACGTAATGCAGCATATACCATCCCTAACCCATTGTAAGCCATTGAATATGTGGGATCAAAACCAACCGCAGCAGTAAACTCATCCAGCGCGATGGCAATTTGGTTTTGTTGATAATAACCAGCCCCTAACTCCGTGTGAATGCGCGCACGTTCTCGTTGACTTGCCTCACTACTAATACCATTACGCGCTGGCTGTGGAGCGCACGATTGCAATAAAATCGCCATCAAAAGTGCTACATACAGCTTCAACGCTCAATCTCCACAGGGATATTTTTGAATGTGCGTTTGGTTTTATCTTGCACTTTGCCAGCCAGCTGACCACACGCGGCATCAATGTCATCACCACGCGTTTTTCTAGTGGTCACCACATAACCTGCCTGCATCAACACATCTCTAAACCGTTTAATTGCATCAGGTTTTGAGGTGTCGTAACCACTGCTGGGGAATGGGTTAAATGGAATGAGATTAAATTTACAAGGTACGTCTTGCACGACATCAAGCAATTGATGCGCATGCGCTACCATATCGTTAATGCCATCTAACATCACATATTCAAACGTCACAAAATCACGCGGCGCTTTAACCAAATAACGCTGACAAGCAGCCATCAGCGCTTTAATGGGATATTTTTTATTAATCGGCACAATCTCATCACGCAAGTCGTCATTGGGAGCATGCAAGGATACCGCCAAGGCAACAGGGCAATCCTCTTTTAGCCTATCCATCGCTGGCACCAAACCGCTTGTAGACAAGGTAACTCGACGACGGCTCAAACCGTAGGCTGAGTCATCCAACATAATACGCATCGCTGTGACTACATTATCATAGTTCGCCAACGGCTCACCCATGCCCATCATCACCACATTGCTGATAATGCGATCATTTTTATCCAGCAAGCCGTAATCCGCATCTTGTCTGAGCGAATGATTGGCTAACCATAACTGACCGATGATTTCTGCCACGGTTAAATTGCGATTAAACCCCTGACGACCTGTAGAGCAAAACGTACACTCCAATGCACAACCCACCTGAGATGAAATACAAAGCGTACCGCGATCATCTTCTGGGATAAACACGGTTTCGACACCATTTCCAACCCCTGTATCGACTAACCATTTACGCGTACCGTCATTAGAAATTTGCTCCAAACTCACTGTTGGCGGCGTAATTTCAGCGACACCAGCTAGCTTCTCGCGTAAAATCTTGGCAATGTCCGTCATTTGCTCAAAATCACGAATACCCGACTGATGCATCCAACGCATTAGTTGTTTGGCACGAAAAGATTTCTCGCCCATTTCAGCGAAAAAACCCGCCAAGGCGGGTTGATCGTAATTCAGTAAATTTACTGCCATATACAAACACTCACTTGCATCAAAACAAGTGTCAGTTTAATTATCAATTAAATTTTTCCAAAGAAATATGCAATTTCAATCGCAGCATTCTCTGCAGAGTCACTACCGTGTACTGCATTTGCGTCAATGCTTTCTGCGAAGTCAGCACGAATAGTACCTGGAGCTGCATCTTTAGGGTTTGTAGCACCCATTAGGTCACGGTTTTTAAGAACTGCGCCTTCGCCCTCAAGCGCTTGAATCATCACTGGGCCTGAAATCATAAATTGCACTAAAGCACCAAAGAATGGACGCTCTTTATGCACAGCATAGAAGCCTTCTGCTTCTGCTTGTGTTAATTGTGCCATTTTAGCAGCAACAATTTTTAAGCCATTTGACTCAAAACGTGTGTAGATTTTACCGATAACATTTTTTGCAACTGCATCAGGTTTAATGATTGATAAAGTACGTTCAACTGCCATAATTACTCCAAAGATTTATAAATTATACAACAACAAAAAACTGGTTAAAAAACCAATAAAAAAACAAGCGATACAAAGACTGCTAAAATACCATTTTAAGGCGCTTTAATAAAGCTTTATGGCATAATTATTCACCAAAACTCATACAATTATCACATAAGAGATTACTCGACATCATGATTTCACAAGCAACTACCCGCTGGCATGTCGGCATTGGTGACCCAACGGTAATTGGCTGGGTCACGGTAGTAGCCTATGCCGCCGCTTGCTTGTTATGTTTTATGTGCAAAAAATACAGCACTGGCGATTACTACTCAAAGCAGGAAGCACAATTTTGGCTAACACTTACCATTGTCTTGGCGCTTTTATGTATTAATAAACAGCTTGACTTGCAAAGTCTCTTAACACAAATAGGGAGAGACTTGGCAAACTCAGAAGGCTGGTATCAAAATAGACGCATAGTCCAAGCTGGCTTTATCGCATCACTGATTATTGCAGCCACTGGCACATTAATCTGGCTATTTATCACGGTGCAGGAATTATGCATAGAAATTAAGTGCGCGGCTCTAGGGGTAGTTGCTCTTTCTGCTTTCGTAGTAATCAGAGCCGCTTCATTTCACAACATGGATGCCTGGATACATACTAGATGGCTAGGCGCACAAATGAACTGGATTATGGAGCTAGGCGGAATCGCATTGATTGGCGTTCCCGCTTATATACGACTCAAACGAAAGTAACTACTTAGCGTTACTTGGTCATCACTTTAAGTTTCGCTGTCTTCTTGCTTCATAAAGGCAAATGCCACTAGCGACTGAAACATTAAGACTTTCAACTGAGCCAAACATTGGGATGCTGACCAATGCATCACAATTTTCTTCGGTCAATCTGCGTAACCCAGTGCCTTCAGCTCCCAGCACCAAGGCAATTGGGCCATCAAACTTTACTGTAAACAAATTATGTTCAGCCTCTGCTGAGGCACCAACCACGAACACGCCAGCGTCTTTAAGCTCTCTGATAGTTCGAGCTAAGTTGGTCACAGCAATAAAAGGCACGGTTTCTGCAGCACCACAAGCCACCTTACGCACGGTTGCATTTAAGCCCACCGCCCTATCTTTAGGTGCAATCACTGCGTGCACACCCATCGCATCAGCCACACGCAAGCATGCACCTAGATTATGCGGATCTTCAACGCCATCTAATATAAGAAAAAATGGCGGTTCTTCAAGGTCAGACTCTAAAATATCATGGATATCTTTATAAGGAATTGGAGTATCAATCACGCGCGCGATAACACCTTGATGGCGACCATTCATTCCCGCCATCCCATCCAAACGAGAACGCTCAACCTCCATGGTACGTACGCCCGATGATTCAGCTAGATTTAACAAATCTTTCATGCGTGCATCTACACGATCACGGTCTATCAATATCTCTTGCACACTGGCAGCATGCTGACGCATACGACTTAATACCGCGTGGAAACCAAACAAAATGCGACTATCACTCATTACTTTTTCTCTTCACTTTTTTAACTTAAATTTAAACCTGTATATGATCTCTTGACCTTTTTCCGACCCAAATATCACAGATCTACCTTGTCCGACGAGGTTTGGCGGTACTTGGTTTGCTAGCTTTACTTGCTGGTGGTTTTGCCTTATTTTTGCTTGTTGTAGCAGGCGCTTTTGTCGTACGCCTTTTAGCATTGGCTGTTTTCGCACGTGTAGAAGTAGTTGTGCCCCCTTTTGCTGCAGTTGACTTACTTACTTTCAACGTTTGTCCAGCTAATGATTTTTTCAAGTGTTCTTTTGATATTACTTCTGCGCCCAGCTCTTTTTTCACCTGACTTTTTTGAGCTGCTTGCGTAGCTCCATCAGCAACGGCGGCATTTTTAGACTCGCCTGTCGCTAAAACAAAATCAATTTTGCTGGTTTCCAAATCAACCCGCGCCACTTTAACGCGTAGGCGATCGCCAAGGCGGTATTTCACTCCTGTACGTTCGCCTACCATTTCGTGGCGGGCTTTGTCATGGGTAAAATAATCATTACCTAACTCTGTTACATGGAGTAAGCCTTCAACATACACGCCATCCAGGGCGACAAACAAACCAAATGTTGTCACCCCTGCCACCGTGCCATCAAACTCCTCGCCGAGTTTATCTTGCATGTAATAACACTTGAGCCAAGCATTAACATCTCGCGTCGCGTCGTCAGCCCTGCGCTCTGTCATAGAACAGTGCTGACCCAATTGATGCCAGTCACCAGCCTTATATTGCCCACCGTTCAGAACAGCTTTAATTGCGCGATGAATCAGCAAGTCTGGGTAACGACGAATCGGTGAAGTAAAGTGGGTATAAGATTCGTATGCCAAACCAAAATGCCCGACATTATCTGGGCTATAAACCGCTTGCTGCATAGAACGCAACAATACGGTTTGCAATAACTGCTCATCAGGACGCCCTTTAAAGCGTGTAATCAGCTTACCATAGTCTTTTGCATGAGGCGTATCACCGCCGCCAACGCCAAAACCAAACTCCCCCATAAAGGTACGCAAAGCTTCTAACTTTTCGGGCGTTGGGCCTTCATGGATACGATACAACGCTGGTTGCTCATGTTCTTTCAGAAAATCTGAAGCACAGACATTGGCAGCCAACATACACTCTTCAATCAGGCGATGCGCTTCGTTTCTCACCACTGGCTCAATACGATCAATTTTGCCGTTATCATTAAAAATCATGATTGTTTCTGCGCTATCAAA
Organism: Methylophilaceae bacterium; assembly: GCA_036504995.1. GTDB lineage: Bacteria > Pseudomonadota > Gammaproteobacteria > Burkholderiales > Methylophilaceae > DASXUG01. Next base: position 395,359 of record DASXUG010000008.1, read on the forward strand.
TTCAATTGCGCCACGCTTTTCGCGCGCTTTAAGCATAATTTTAAATAACTGATATAAGTGATCAATATGCGGTACCAACCACGCATACTCTTTTGCCAACTCACCTTCTGGCTGGCTGATAATTTCAAACACTTTAGTATAAGTCATGCGTGCTTTTGAGCGCATAACAGAAGGATAAAACTGGTAGCGTTTTACATTACCTAGCGCATCAATTTGCATATCACAAACCATGCACATGCGCTCTACGTCTGGATTTAATGAGCACAGTCCATTAGACAGAGCTTCAGGTAGCATTGGAATGACGCGACGTGGAAAATACACTGAGTTACCACGATCATAAGCATCTTTATCCAGAGCATCACCAGGCTTCACATAAAAACTAACATCAGCAATCGCCACGACTAGACGCCAGCCCTTGCCTTGTGGTTCGGCATAAACAGCGTCATCAAAGTCACGGGCAGTTTCACCATCAATCGTAATTAATGCTAACTCACGCAAATCAATACGGTCTTTATAATCAGCAGCTTGCACCAATTTTGGATATTTCTCCGCTTGTGCAATGGCCGCTTTGGAGAACTCATAAGGTAACTGATGCTTACGCAAAGCAATTTCGATTTCCATGCCAGAATCAGCATAATTACCTAAAATCTCCACCACCTTACCCATCGGCTTGGCGTGGCCATTTGGCTGCATGGTGAGTTCGACCATCACCACCTGCCCCTCTTTGGCATCCATATCCAAATGATAGGGAATCAGCACATCTTGATTGATGCGCTTATCCTCAGGCACCAAGATACTCAAGCCCTGCTCACGAATAATACGCCCGACAATACGCACATTAGTGCGTTCTAACACTTCCACAATCTTGCCTTCTGGCCGCCCCTTACGATCAAACCCAGCCTGACGCACCATGACGCGATCACCATGTAACACTTGTGACATTTCTTTGGGAGACAAAAACAAATCATCACCGCCACCATCTGGTACGAGAAAGCCAAAACCATCAGGATGACCTTGCACCCTACCTGCGATTAAGTTAATTTTTTCTGCAATACACAACGCCCCTTTGCGGTTGCGCATGATTTGCCCTTCACGCTCCATCGCATTTAAACGGCGCGTAAAAATATCTTGTTCCTCTTCAGAAACACCAAGCAAGTCATAAAGCACCTCGTCACTCACAGGCACACCCTGATCGGTCATTACCTGCAGAATCAACTCGCGACTTGGTAGCGGATTAGCATAATTCGCTGCTTCGCGATCCGCAAATGGATCAACAGCGCGTGTATTTGTTTTAGCTTTAGCCCCAACACCTGTTGGCAATGGCTTGGCACTTTGGGACGGGTTCTTTTTTCTCGTTGACAATGTATGTCTTTCCTATAGAATTTGCGGACTTCTGATATAGTATAACTAAGTTTAACATAGCCCAAATGGCGGAATTGGTAGACGCGCACGGTTCAGGTCCGTGTGCCTTCGGGTGTGGAGGTTCGAGTCCTCTTTTGGGCACCACTATTTTCCTTATAAATCAATAACTTACGTTAATTAGTTAAACCGCTATTTTTAAAATTTAAAAAATTTTAACTTTTTAAAATCAATGAATTAAATAACAATCTTAATAAAATACCAGTATACCAAAAAGGTTACCATTTTGGTTACCAGCTCGGTTACCATGGTAACCCTTTGTGCATCAACGGTTACCAACGAATACAACAACACTTCATTGGCAAGCAAATACTAGGACAACCAGTATGAAGTATACGTTATTAACTGGTCATCCATAGTTTAACTTTGTTCAAGGATTAATGGAAATTCAAAAGTATTCAGGAAAAATTAAGGTCCACACTCAGCCATCAAGTAATATCGCACAAATATGTAAAAATCAGTAAATAGCGTAAGTGATAAAAATACGCAACCCCATTTCAAACGCAGCATTTTAATATCTCCAATATAAATCAGCTTCAAATGTTCGTAGGAAAACTCAAGTTCTAAATCAATTAGTGAACTTGGCAAGCCATTAAGATGCTCAAATGGATCAAACATTGACTTTAAAGAACTGCACTAAACTATTTACTTAATATTATATTGAGATATTTCTGACATCTAGACGGAATATAATACTTTCTCAAAGAATACAAATTTGATATTGTGGGTCATTAAATAGACCTTAATTGTCAGTATGTGAAAATCATATTGATATCACCGGCGATATCATGAATAATAAACAACTAGAGAAAATAAAAAAAAACCTTAAGGCGATGCACAGGTCCCCACAGGGAAAGAAGGCGAGCGATTTTGAAAGTATCGCTCAAAGCCTTGGCAGAACCCTAGTAAAACGGGGGAAAGAACCGAACTGGCAAAAAGCTGATGAGAGTCCAATTTTGGTGCCGCCATTAAGTATTCCTCATCATGGTGCAGAAGATTTAAAAGTAGGAACGGCTAGGAATATTATTCAAATACTACTTAATGATGTGGATACGTGGGAAACTTACTTACAAACCCAAGAACAGAAAAGTGAAGAAGATGAGTAATGAAGTTAAAATTGAGGATGTTTTAAATAAGCCCTACATTAGACGCTTAGAGCCCGATCCATCTGGAGGTTATGTTGTTACAGTATCAGAATTCCCAGGCTGTATTGCTGATGGCAATAGCGCGGATGAGGCTATTGCCAATTTTGAAACAGCTGCAGAGGCGTGGGTAGAAGGTGCTTTACATCAAGGGTTCGGGATTAGAGAGCCATTAAATTTTGATGGCGCAAGCGGGAAATTAGCCTTAAGAATTCCTAGAAGCCTGCACAGAGATGTTGCTGAGATGGCGGATTTAGAAGGTGTAAGTATAAATCAACTTATTGCCAGCTCTATTGCGATGTATGTAGGACAGAAAAGAGGCTACTTCTTCGTAAATGAAACATTGGATAGATTAGTGAGTGCTACACATGAGCTCAGAGCTATGGCAAACGACAGTCAACCTGCAATTGTCGCTAACTATAATTTTTCTACAGATTTTTCTAAACATATTGAACAAACATTTGCTATTGCTATCGCCACTAGCGCGAGTTCAGCATCAGCGCCACAAATGTTAAGGCTACCTCAAAGATCATTAGGAATTTAAATTGAAAGTTAACTTTTACATTGCAGATGAAATACGCCAAGAAGCATCTGGCAAACAAATGCTCCTTGGTTTTTACGCTGATTACGTTCTGATAGTGAACATCCCAAAAAATGCTCCAGATAATACACATGCTGTTCAGCTTGAAAAGCTAACACTTTTATTAAATATCTCGGACTTTGGAAACAACTCAGACAATTTAAGCAGTAGTTTACAGCTCTTCGGCCCCGATAATAAGGCTTTAGGAGATGTTCAACAACTACCCGCAACAAAAGCTGTAAGCACCAATCAGAGTATTAATTACGTAGTTGAAATTAAACCATTTGTAATTAATAGTGAGGGTGGCTATAAGTTAACGATGACTGTAACTGATACTAAAACTAGTCACGCCGAAAAATTTGATTTTGAGTTCTTTATTCGATACAACTTTATTTAACTCCCCGTAGAAGCTCAGTCAACTACTTAGCTTCTGAGCTAGCTCGGTCACGTACCTTAATAGTATTGGTTAAAAATTTCAAAGGTTACTGTGACCGCCCCCACGAAAGTTCGCCAACATTCGTCAGTAGAAGAGCAAGGCGACTCTCGGTCTCATACCCTAGGTCATGTAACAGAAAGGTTGCATAACGAATAATCTCATCGGAGGGAGATACTGATCGAAGTATGGACTTAATTGATCTACCGGAGGCGTAGAAAAACGCAAAGGATTTTACGTAAGATCAATGAAAAGAGTTCTGATTAACTCCAAGCGCTATATGAAAATATAAGCGTAGATACAACTCATTTAATCACTTTACTCAATTAAGCTTTACGCGTGACCGATGCCGACCAAATCAGTTAAAATGCTTCGAAGTGGGTACCAAAAAGGTTACCACTGCCTCAGGAACCGCATGAAACCTAGGTTCTGGGTGCCTCTTTTGGGCACCATGTGCAATTAAATTTGCACAAAAAAATCAATAAGTTAAAATAAAAATAAAATAATTAACTGCTTAAGTACCCGCAAAACGTTTTGTGCCCACCTTCTCCGTACGGTTACTATTCTACTCCATCAATCCGCATTATTTAATTTAGATTATTTTTGATACTTTTTATAGACTGGTATGCGCCAGCACATAATTAGTATTTCTAACTTGGCAAAAATACTCAACGAAACGATCTTGAGGTCACTCACTCAATAGGCATTACGCAGATTGATTAATCCAGCCAATATCATTTAGCCCACTTTCAAGTTTCGAAGAGGCTGGCTTTTGGACCCAAAAGAGTACCTCTTAAGGATAATTGTTCAGCTATCTCATGCAAGCTAGTATCAAATCTCCAACAATTAACGTTACTTCGAGGAGAAAATTCATGTCAAATAACTTAGGTTTTAAGTATAAAAAACAAGCAATTAAAGATCAACAACCATCCATGAATGTAAAAAATGTACCAGCTTGGTTAGGTGATACTTTTATCTCTGCAGATAAAGACAAAACTATCTGTGCTGGTTTCTTTCGGCTAGAAAAAGGCGAAGCACTAGTCTACGATTACGACTACGAAGAAATGAAGATTATCGTTGATGGTACATTTATCATCTCAGACACTACGGGGCAGAAAGTGACGGCTACGGCGGGCGATGTTTTTTACTTCCCATCTGGCAGTCGCATCACCTTTGAAACACCAGACTTTGCAATAGGATTCTTTTGCGGACAGCGCCAGCCTTTATAAAACCACACTTCAATCAACAGAAGTGTCATTTGCCCCTGCACCAATAGTAGCATGGTTATTTGGGGTGGCTTTACAGTATTTCAGCGCGTATTCGGAGGGAGTCATCCAGTTCAAAGCTGAATGAGGATGCCTCCCTTAGTAAAGATAATCAAAAACAGGTATAACGTTTGTACCAAGAGATGAGATTGCCATTAAGATTAAAACGCTCACTCAGGCATAAATATTGATGGTGCCTGAGCTTGCCGTTCTCCTCTTCAAACTGCTTTAATCGCCTTAGCTCAGAGGAGCCTAACCCGCCGTAGTTCTCTTAGCTGCAGGCACTTCACTTTTCTCGGAAAGATAGGCTTCCAAAGAGTCATCCAACGCTTGTAACCAAGGAGTGTGATGGGGTGGCGACATGGTGCCTGTCATCAAAGAGCGATACGAGTGATCTCGGAAAGTCATGATATTTTGCTTTTTATGATATTTCCATTCGAGGAAGGTCTGATTAACCGCAGGTATATCAAATGACGGGTAATCTGTCGCATCAATCAGCTCCTGAATATAATCCCCTTGATACGTGTACATTTCTTCAGCCGTTTGTAGCGTTAGTTCTTTTTCCCGCCACATCATGCTGTGCGCCCTCATATCTGCTTTTGCAGGTAATGTAATACGCCCCAGAATGATGTCACGCACATACCAAGCCTGTGCATCAAACATATTGAATGAATACCACTGATCTTGCATGCCGATGTAGAAAAATTTTGGATTATCTTCCCATGCTACGCCTTTATAAAGATTGAGTGGCCATAGACGATTGTTGGTCTTCAAACGTAAATCATCTGCCAGGAACGGAAAGGAATGCAAATAGCCAGTACACAGAATTATCGCATCCACTTTTCGGGAACTGCCATCGAGAAAATATGCGGTATCGGTATCGACTCTGACCAGATTAGGCTTTTCTTCCCAGTTTTCTGGCCATTTATAACCCATGGGGGCGGTGCGATAACAACTTATCAGGCTGCGTGCACCGTATTTGTAACATTGTGAGCCAATATCTTCAGCTGAGTAACTGCTGCCCACTAGTAGAACGTCCTTGCCTTTGAATTCCAGCGCATCCCGGAAATCATGGGCATGCAAGATACGTCCGCCGAATTTGTCAAAGCCTTCAAAAGTCGGTATTTTGGGGGTAGAGAAATGCCCAGTCGCGCAGACCACATAATCAAACTCTTCGGCATAAACCGTATCCGTTGTGTGATCTTGCACCGTCACGGTGAATTTTTGAGTTGCATCATTGTAGGTCACATTGCGCACAGCGGTATTAAAGCGAATATAGTCGCGTACGCCTGCTTTCTCTACGCGACCTTTGATGTAATCAAACAACACTTCACGGGGTGGATAAGAGGCAATCGGTTTGCCAAAATGCTCTTCAAAGGTGTAATCCGCAAATTCCAGACATTCTTTGGGACCATTTGACCAAAGATAACGATACATACTACCATGTGCAGGTTCGCCATTTTCGTCGGAACCTGTACGCCAACTGTAATTCCACAAACCACCCCAGTCGCTTTGTTTTTCAAAGCAGACAATCTCTGGGATTTTAGCCCCTTTTACCTGGGCTGATTGAAAGGCTCTAAGTTGTGCGAGGCCGCTTGGACCAGCACCGAGTATCGCTATTCGCGTTGACATGGGTTTCTCCATCAATGTTATTTATCATCATGCGCTGGGGATAAACCAGCGATGTGCGTAGAATATCCTGCTTCGCCAACATGAAAAATCCTCATCAAGAAGTACTCCAAACTGGGTATATAAAGTTTGGCACTTTTCAACTTAAGATAGTGGAGAGGCAATGACTCGCTTATGTCTCTTGCAGTGGTGAGTTCAACGGACAAATCATATTTGACGGGATTTACACTGGAGGTAATACCAATGAGGTACGCCATCAGGAGAATTGAATCAAATTCACTTAAGGTCAATATTGTTGCAATATATACAAGACTAATAGTCAATTTACATCAGAGCGACATGCTTTTAACCCGAAAAATCCCACAAATATGGTGAAAAGATGCAAGAAATGAAACAACGACAATGGGGAGAGGACTATTATTTTGAGTCTTGCTTAACAAAACCTATCACCCAGTACCGTCTGGATGGACAACATGCGATTAAATTATCCCTGCGCACTGGGGACACGCTAGAAATTCTCAGCCAGGATAAAGCCCAAAGCACTGAACTGATTGTGTTGGACACACAAGGCAAACTGGCACCAGCCTTACTGGATAAGCGCCTACCAGTGCCAGCAGTGGGTATTCAACAACAGCTTCAGCAAAGTGGTTCTGCCGCTCATAGACTGCGCAACCAATTTGAAACCTGGCAACTGGATGCCTCCTATCTGCAACAGGCTATAACGGTTGCTGGTGAAGAACTCGCTCAATTCACTGCGACAAAAGATTTGACCGTCGTGATTGTAGCGGCTGGCCCAAAAATGTCGGTTGAAGAACAGACCCCAGTGACCGAAGTGGAACTCACCGTTACCTACGCCAGCCTATCAGAACCACCCTTACCACCACCATTAGCGGCAATAAAACATGAGCTACGTATTGCGCGCGCCACGGCACGGACTTATGAGGTCAAAAAAGGTGAGTGGATTCAGATTATTGATGTGTCAGGCAAGCAATGCTCAGACTTTATCGCGTTTGATAAGCAAGCCTTGCAACAAGGCGTAGTAATTAGTCTAGATGCGACCGCCACCCGAACGGTGATGGGTTTGAGTAATCCTGTTCCTGGCTTACATTCACGCTATCTCGGTTCGGACCTGCAGTCGATGATAGAAGTAGTTCAGGACACCGTTGGCAGACATGATAGCTTTCTGCTGGCATGCACACCAAAATACTATGAAGACAGTGGCTATTTCGGCCATATCAGTTGCACCGAAAACTTTAACCAGGTGTTAGCTGCGCATGGCATTGCACCGCGTGCTGGCTGGCCTGCCATTAATTTATTTTTCAACACGTTTATTGATGCCTCGGGAGCCGTATTGATGGATGAACCGTGGTCACGGGCGGGAGATTATATTTTACTGCGTGCGGATAGAGACCTTGTCTGCGCCTCCTCTGCCTGCCCAGACGATATTGATCCTGCCAATGGCTGGTATCCTACAGATATTCATGTGCGTATTTACGACGCTGAACAACATTTTCCCCGTGCCATTGCCTATCGCAACACTTCTGAGGAGTTACCTCGCATGACCAAAACTTCTGGGTTTCATACCCGAACTTCTGCATTAACCAAAAAATTTATCGACTATGCCGGCTATTGGGTTGCCACTGACTATGATGGTTGGGGTACCAATGCCGAATATCTCGCCTGCCGTGAACGCGTGGCGATATTGGACTTGTCAGTGATACGAAAATTTGAAGTCGTCGGCCCTGATGCAGTGGCCTTTTTGCAATATGTATTAACACAGAATATCAGCCGCATGGCGATAGGTGAAATTGCACACTCAGCAATTTGCCTTGAAACTGGCGGCATGGTAGATGACGGAACTATTTTCCGTATGGGCGAACAGGCCTTTCGCTGGTGTTGTGGTGCAGAATCCACTGGCATCTGGATGAGAGAAAAAGCACAAGAAAAAGGTTTTAAAGTCAGCATTCGAAATGCCAGTGCACAGATCGACAATCTCGCTGTTCAAGGCCCTAAGAGCCGCGAATTGTTAAGCAAAATCATTTGGACTCCGGATAGTCGACCCACGGTTGAAAAGCTCAAATGGTTTCACTTTACTATTGGCAGGCTGGGAGGGCCAGCGGGAAAGCCCGTGATGATTTCAAGAACCGGTTATACTGGCGAATTGGGGTATGAAGTATGGTGTCATCCAGACGATAGCGAAACATTATGGGACGCTGTTTGGGACGCTGGCCAACCCTACCAGATCGCCCCTATGGGTTTTAATGCGCTCGATATATTACGCATCGAAGCTGGCCTGAGTATGGGCGGGCACGAGTTTGACCACAGCACCAACCCATTTGAAGCAGGCACTGGCTTTAGTGTACCTTTAAGCTCCAAACAGGAAAACTTTATTGGTCGTGACGCATTATCGCGTCAAACACCAGAGAGTCGGAACAAGTTAGTCGGCATGATTCTGCATGGTGGTGATCCAGCCGCCCATGGCGATCATGTCTATCATGGGCGCTTTCCAGTTGGTATCGTCACAAGCGCCACTTACTCACCCTTAATGGGAAAACAGATTGCAATGATACGGGTTGCACCTGACTTTTCCGCCATCGGCACTCGCCTTGAAGTAGGCAAGCTGGATGGGCAACAGAAACGCCTAGCGGGGGAAGTCGTGAAATTACCGTTTTACGACCCCAAGCGCGAAAAACTAGTTTCATAAGCGGTGAACTCGATTAATCTAGGCCGATATTACTGAATCTTTGAGTTACTAAAAAGGTGTGGGACAATCCATCAGTCTGGCATTTCCAATAAAAAAGCGGGTGGCATGAGCCACCCGCTTTTTTTATTCAGTCCAACTTTAAAAATTAACTCACCATATTATGTGTTACGTAAACCACGATACAGCCAGCAGCTAGGACGATGTAGGGCAATACTCCAGCACGTGACGCAACCCCCTCTTCACTTTTATCAAGATGCATATCCTCAAGCATGGCTTGTGGAAACTTACCCTTATCCTGTACATAATGTCTAAACACAAATACAGGCAGAATCAAAGCAGCAAATATCAGGCCCGCCTTTAATGTACCAGCACCCCAAATATCGGCGCCCAAGCCCATTAAAGCAAGATTTACAAAACTCAACAAGCCGCCCAACATCAACAATATTGTCGGCGCTTTGTATGGACGAGACCAATTAGGTCTATCCAAGCGGTGAATCCAACCAGCGTTTAAGTTGAGGAAATTGAAGATAATGTATCCAACATTTGAAGCTGCCAACACAAACACATAATCTGACATCATTAGTAATATCAAATTAAAACATAGATCTGTCCACATAGCTCGCGTAGGTGCACCGTGCTCATTTACGTGAGACAAGTACTTTGGCAACCAGCCATCTACCGATGCTTGATACAAAGTCCTTGATGAGCCCGCCATCGAAGTCATGATGGAAAGTAATAATGCTAGCACCAGCATAAGCACCAACACGCCAGCGATTACCTTGCCTCCACCCAGCATACTGGATAGCGCCGCAGCCACGCCCATGCCACTATAAATATCAGGCGCCAACATGCCACTATACACAGCAGGAGTTGTCACAGCACCTGATGCGTCAGTAACCGCTGGAGTCACTAAATGCCCTAAGCCAAGATGCGCCTGAAAAGCTAAAGGCACTAAAGTGAATACAGCAATACAGAGCAAGCCAGAGTAGAAAATTGCTTTAAAAGTATCAGTCTTTGGATTTCTGAATTCACGGGTATAGCAAACCGCAGTCTCAAAACCGTAAGTCGACCAAGCTGCTATAAACAACCCACCCGCCATTAACTTCCACCCATCAATATTCCATATGCCATCAATCACATTACCAGTACCGTCATAGCCCAATGGATCTAGCGGGAAAAAGTTCGCTTGTGGCATATCGCCCGTTAATATGGGAACAAGCCCTATCAGCATTAAAGGAATTAAGGCTGTTACCCCAAGAATCATGGTTGCTTTTGCAGAGCGCAAAATCCCGCCATGTTGAATCGAAAATACTGTCATCAAAACTGCAGCACCCAAAATAAAGGTCGCATTAATTCTAAGGGCCAAACCAGCCTTGATGAAGCTGAGGTCAAATAAGGTAATTTGCCAAGTATTAATCACAGCATCTGGCGCAAATAAAGCACTGAGGATATATCCAGCAGCTAACCCTGAACCAATGGCCAGTACAGGAGACCACGCAAACCAGTTACACCAAACTGAGACAGGTGCAATAAACTTGCTGTATCTCACCCATGCAACCGCGCCATATACCGAAGCTCCCCCAGATTTATGCGGAAATAAGCCAGCAATTTCCGCATAAGTAAACGCTTGAATAAATCCAAACCCAATCGACAACATCCACACTAGCCATGAAGGCTTGCCAACGGTTGCCGCAATCGCACCGATTGAAAACAAGACAAGCGCTGGTACACCACTTGCCACCCAAAATGCGCCTTGCCAACCGATCTTCCGATGTAATGTTGCGTTTTGCGCAGCTACATTGCCAGAACGATCAGTTGAAATTGCATCAACTGAAATATTTACACTCAATTTAAATCCCCTTTATAAACTTTCCCGTAAGAATCTCTGCTATTGCATTCAGATATTACCAACTGGGATAAAGCCAATGATTCAGACGTCGCCGTCTGGCTAAAAAATTCCATACGAGAGGCGCAGCATTCTCGCATTTAGGCTCTATTCTGATAACTAGTGTTGATACATATCAATTCCCATTACGGATTACTTCTAAGGGAGTAGTAGTGAAGTATTCATCAATATTCTTGTAGGCTTTCGTAATACCCAGCCTTTACCTCTTTAGCACTACATCTTCTAGTTAATATGAGATAGCTGCTGCTCCAAGTAATATTCAAACTCGCCCGCATTAAACATTAGGTAACTCTGCTAAGGGCAGGTATGACAGAGCGACACATCAACCCGAACAGGAATCAATCAATATATGCAGAATTAGGCGGGGTAACTGCCATACAGCAATTGGTCAAGGTGATCTATGGCAGAGTGGAGATCAAACCTGAAGTTGAACTTTTACTTTCGCTTCACTTAAGAGTTAACGGGCTTGCGCACGCCAGAGTTGAGCAATTTAATTTTCTATCTGGCTTTTTGGGTGGGCCTAAGCTTTATAACGTAAATCCTTCCACGTCTGGTCCAAGGCCCATAAAACAAGACAGCTTTAGTGACTCTCCTAACAGGTGCATTCTCACCACAGCCAAGTCAAATTGCGTAATTATTGTTTACCTTTAATCACTGCGAATGCAGAATGATTGTGAATAGACTCAAAATTTTCGCACTCCACGGTATAAGCACCAACCCGTGGCTCTAAATTTAACTGTGTTGCAATATCACGCACCATATCTTCTACAAATTTCGGGTTATCGTATGCATGCTCTGTCACATATTTCTCATCTGAACGCTTAAGCAATCCATATAGCTGAGCGGAGGCCTGAGCCTCAACCAAATCAATGAGGTCTTCAATGTCAATCGCTGAAAGTACAACCGCACTAACCGTAACGTGAGAGCGCTGGTTATGAGCGCCATAGTTAGCAATTTTTTTAGAGCATGGGCAAAGACTGGTAACAGGAACTAACAACTTAAGCGTCAACTGAACGCGCCCTGTTTGCCCAATTTCCCCAAGCAGACTAACTTCATAATCCATAAGACTCTCAATACCAGATACGGGAGCCGCTTTTTTTACAAAAAAAGGGAAGCTCATTTCAATATGCCCAGAACGTGCATCAAGTCGAGCTACCATGTCATGCAACATAGCTTCGAAAGTTGCGATAGAAAAAACAGACTCGTTGAGATTGAGTATCTCTACAAAGCGCGACATATGGGTACCTTTAAATTGTGCAGGTAGATGCACGTACATATTAAAACTCGCCACAGTGTGTTGAAGATTCCCAGTGCTATCTTGTACCTTCACTGGATGACGCATAGCCTTGATTCCCACTTTATCTATGCTCAAAGCCCTTGAGTCTGGTAAATTTTGCACATCTGTCATCGTAAAATCGCGTGGTAAGTTCACAGGTTTAATCCATTTTTCTCTTTAACTGTTGCTCGATAATGCAGCATTTACCCCCGCTCATCTATTCACTTTAGGGTTTACTCCTTATGAAGTAGATTTCAAAAATTAGCAGAAGACCTATAGCCCATAAAAAAAGCCACCAAAAGGTGGCATTAGTTTAAAAAAATCAATGAGTTACTTATTAGTGTGTGCCCAAACAGCAGCTTCCAACCGACTGGTAAGGTTTAATTTACACAGCAGATGCTTGATATGTACTTTAACCGTAGTCACACTAATGCCTAGGTCTCGCGCAATGGTCTTATTATTCAACCCATTGGCAAGGCATTGCAAAATCTCATGCTCGCGCTCAGTCAGTGAGGCATCATGATCTTTTCTCATCAGCTTGGGATCAATAAGCGCCTGCTTAAGTATCTCAGTCAGACTATCTTGAACCACCGTCATCCCACTCGCTATTTTTTTCAGATTAGCGCATAAGTCCTCTGGCTCCATATCCTTTAGCAGATAGCCATCAGCCCCAGAGCGTAATGCTTCCAACAAATCATCCTCAGCGTCGGATACAGTAAGTACCACATATTTCGCACTTAAATCTGTCATCTTGAATTGGCGCAAGGTTTCTAAGCCATTCATGCCCTTCATGTTAAGATCAATCAGTACTAAATCTGGCCTTAAAGGTATCGCAATATCCAGCCCCTCTTGACCAGACGAAGCCTCGCCGATCACCTTAAACTCAAGATCCGCATTGATAATCTGGCCTACACCTTTGCGAAACAACGCATGATCGTCGATTAGAAAGATTTTATATATTCCATCCATTATTTTATCCTCATCTTTTATTGTGGAAGTTTAGGTGTAAATACCAGCCGTACCCTAGTTCCGCCTTGCCGGCGACGCATAACAACCACATCTCCTCCAAGGCTATAAGCACGCTCTCTCATGATGCTTTGCCCGTAATGGTCAGACTCTACTTTCGGCGTATATCCGACCCCATCATCATCCACGGTGATCATCATCGTGCCGCTTGATGTAAGAACGAGTGCGACCTCTACTGAATTTGCACTTGCATGGCGTACAACATTTGAAAGTGCCTCTCGTATTACATGTAAAATATGAAACTCTTCATTGACTGTCAAACGACAGTTCACCAAGCGGTTATCCAAGCTGATTGAAAGATTAGAGCGCTGACTAAACTCATCAATCGCTGACTGAATTGCGGCGCTAAGACCGCGAATATCCATATGCACTCTGAAGGTTGCCAACAGCTCACGTAATTCTCGATACGCATTATCCAAGCCCGCTCTGAGCTCGTTCACGATCAACTGTAACTCATTGCCACCAAGGGTATTCGAGGATGCAGTCTGAAGTCTTGATATCTGTATTTTCATAAAAGACAACGACTGCGCCAAGGAGTCATGCAACTCACGTGCAATTGCCGCACGCTCTTCCAGCAAGGCTAGGCGGCGACTTTCTTGTTCACGTCCTTGAAATCCCATCACCATAGAGAATAACGCTGCGGTTAACTCGACTAGTTGTATTTCAGCATCATCAAAGACATGCTCAAAATCAGCTTCAACCTTCAATATACCCAATGCACCTGTCGGGCTTGTGAACCCGACGGCCAAACACTGAGATTGTATCAAGCCCTCACCAACACTCACAAACCTCACCCAATTTGCCATGTTCAGCTCATCCAATAACTCCTCACTTAACTTTGCTGGCTTGTGATGTGAGAATAGTACCCGCTCAACGGGTGTAGCCAAGTCACTTTCGGTGAACATAAGCGCCACATTATTGATATTTAATGCTTTTTCCAGCAAAAACAATCCTTTTCGCAGCGTAGACTCAGTCATGGCTGTGTCGTTAACCGACTCAACAAATTGATACAAAAAATCCTGAGAGCGAATCATTCTACGTAATCGTTCACTGCTAGTCTGATGAAACCACTCATTCTCAGCTCTAAACCCCTCCAAGCGCGCAGAAGTTTCATAGACTAATCGCTCAATACTGGAAAACTCATCAGGCCCTACAAAGTTGTGCTCACTTAAAAAATCCGTTGGCACAAAACTAGTCAAAGTATCTATTCTATCGACCAGAAGTCGCCTTGCACCTACCGCTATCGTGACTAAGGCACTTACAACCAAAAACATGCTGACTAACTGTAACAAAGAAATAACCGACTGCTTTACTTCAGCATCTTTCTCAAGAAAAACGGCAAGCTTTTCATTTGCATCAATCAACGCCTGCACTAATGCAATTTGCTCATCCATCGTTCCAGACTTTTGCCTGACATCATCTAAATCTGCATGAATTCGACGGATAGTAAACATCGTTTTCTGTAGCTCCTCGCTGCCCTGGCTATCTATCCATGAAATTGCAGTTCCCATCTTATCCACATCAGGCTTTTGAAGGTCAGCTATAGCCTGCTCAAAGGTAACAGGCGACCGAGCAGAGACGATGTCTAATTGATGTTTTAAGAACTGCGTTTGTTGATTAACGAACTTGATGGCCTTATAACTACTCGGAATATAATCCAACAAAAATAAAGACCCAGCCTGCATCAATACCACAGTAAATGTAATACAAAAGAGTAATATTAAAAGTCTGAAATACAAGGTATGCTGAAACAAACGCTTGATACTTTTGACTAGCCGAATAAATTTAGCGCGAATGAACAAGCAACACTCCGAACTACGATTTTAGCGTTGGAAAGGACACCAACATGAGCTTATATGTTTTTAGCACTGTCATACTCAGCGGCATTTTTCTAATCGTATTTAACACCTGGTGGGTTGAAGGTGAGTCGTTCAAAATCCATCTATCTGTACTAATGATTGGTGCATGCACTGTACTTTCCTCACTGTTGCTTGTTGCCATCTACCCTATCCTCAAAAAACGTACTTATAACAATCACAATGAACTTAATTTAGACAAAAGCAACTGGGCTGATGATGTTTCTGGCAACCTTTCTACACCAGCAGCGGTCATTGACGGCTATAACGTTCATTTTGCCAACAAGGCATTTCTGACAGAGATTGGGATGCTAGGTCTAAGCGACCAAATTCTCGGCATGCCGCTTACCAATATCATTCACCCCGAAGACCACCAGCGCCTTGCTAAGCTCTTTGCAAAAGCCTCCACTAACCAAGAGAAAAAAGACACTATGCGACTACGCATTCTTTGTCTTGATGGGAGCACCTTACCTGCCCACCTCTCACTCTCTCCACTACAGGAGGAAGCCAATCCATATCTGTATTTACTACAATTTTCCTCTACGGGCTCACTCAAAACCACAGAGCCAAATCAATCCGACCAAACAACGCATCATCAATTGATTAATCAAATTGAGCAAATTGTATTTTATCTAAAGGTTAATCAGGAAATTATGTTCCTGAATGATTCATGGGAAACCCTGCTTGAGTATAAGGTACAAGACAGCTTAAACAAACCTCTACTCTCTTTTATTCACCCAGAGGACAAACCACTCGCCGAGGCCAGAATCAACTCACTTATTCTGGGCAAGCGATCTAAAACACAGGTTGAGTTAAGGCTCATTGGCAGAAATGGTAACTCACATTGGGTAGAGCTGCGTGCTAAAAACACTACGATTTACAAAGGCGAACGCTCAAGTGTTATTGGCACTTTCACCGATATTAGTCAAACCAAAATCACCGAAACTAGCTTACGTACCAATCGCCACTTACTCAGCACTTTAATTAACAATGTCCCAAGCATGATTTATCGTTGCAAAAATGACAAAAACTGGAGCTTCGAGTTTGTAAGTGATGGTTCTGTGGAGGTCACTGGCTATGAGCCTTATGAGATGATTAACAACCCGAGCTTTTCTTACATGCAAATCATACATACTGAAGACCGCAGCATCGCCTGGGACTCTGTTCAAAACAAAGTTAACAATCAAGAAAAGTTTCAGATTATTTATCGTATAACCACGCGCTCAGGCTCAACAAAATGGGTACTTGAGCAAGGAAAGGGTGTGTTCTCAACGGCGGGTGAATTGCTCGCTCTTGAGGGGTTTATCACAGACATCACCAATCCAGATCAATCCGACCCATCCCTGCATTTTCAAAATTTACTTAACTAACCTAAGTGAAGGCCAGCTAACCATTGTCTAGCAATGACACCGACGCCTAGATAAAAACTAAACCGTAAGTGTCAACTACTCACAAAGTTCAAAACTATTCTGGATGTGTGCCCAAATCGACAGGGCTACCATCATCGAAACGTGATAACCACTTTATTGTAGTCTCTCGAAATTTAGTGAGGCCCTTGTATTCCACCAGATCCGCATGTAAAGAGTTTAATATACGGTGGAAACGCACTGCCCAACGTCGATAAGTAGACAGCTCCTCCATACTGATTAGATAGCAGCGAATACTAAACAGAATGCCGTTGCTACGAGGCAATCTAAATAAGCCTTGAAGCTCTACTCGCAGATGCACGAGATCGCCAACATTCTCTTCAGTGACTTTGTTGCGATCACTGCCCCATAGCGGATAGTTTTCTGGTGAGGTGTCGAGTCTGGGGTTAATGGTCATCGTCCAGTTCAAACGTCTGACAGGACTACCCAATTGCAAATTCATAAGATATTTCAATGCACGATCCATGACCCCGAGTTTGGTCACTTGTGGCACTGGGCCATGCCATTCATGCCAAGCCATTCCTGCATTAAAAGCTAGCGACCAGTCGGCCTGGCTAGTGATAAATCCAGCATCTGCATACAAGGTACCGTTACGCTGATCGAGCAGCACAAAGTCACCCTGCACTTGACGCGCCATATATTCAAATGGCTCCATATCCAGTGTAGTAACATCACCAAATACAAAACTATTTTTAATGCCTAATGGTTTATTTTCCCAAGTCCAGCGCTTGCCTTCTTTTACCAGCGAGAACAACTCGGGATAATCCGCCGACAAGCTCTCCATCGTGAGCTCAAGAAAGTCCCACTGCGCATCCATCATATGCGGAAGCGCTTGATAACGACTAGGATCAAGCAAGAGCGTCTTGGCTTTGTCTTCACACTCAGCGACATAATGTTCATCGATATCAAAAACATGCTCAACCACTGAACCAGTGGCACCTTTGCTATGCGGTTCTATATTGACTGAATACATGTAGTTATCTTCAGCAAATGGGAACGGAAAACGTTTGATAGCCTTAGGCGAATTACGAAATGTGTAATCATCACGAAAGGTTTCTTTTTTGAAAGCTAAGCTCATAGCATTCCCTTTTAAAGATTAAGTTCTAGAGAGTTGCACTTCGCGCGCGATACGCAAGGCATTATTTTCTTCCCTGCAGCTTTTTCAGCATCCGTCAGGTAATGATCCATGTGTAGTAGTGGCCCGTCCGAACTCAGCACTTCCAGCTCACAACGTCCACATGCACCACCACGACATAGATAAGGTGCATCAACCCCAGCAGCCTCAATTGCTTCCAGCATACTGATGTCAGCTGACACCTCGATCTCGATATTCGACTTCGTTAACTTCAATTTAAAAGGCTCACCAGACGTTGGTGCTGAGAACTGTTCACTATGCATATGATTTTCTGGCCAACCCAACGCGCGAGCTGTTTCTATCAGTGCGACCACCATAGCATTGGGTCCACAGACATAGACGTGAGTGCCTAAAGGCTGTTGACTCAGCAGCTTACGAAAATCAAGCACTTGGCCTTCACTTTCAACATAGCAGTGCACATTATCACCACACCTAGCTCTTAATCGATCACTAAAAGCGCCATGCTCAGATGAGCGGAAAGCATAGTGCAACTCATAATTAGCCCCCGTTCTCTCAAGGTCTTCGATTTGTGACATAAACGGTGTAATACCAATGCCACCTGCTACCAAAAGATGTTTATGTGCACGCTTTTCTAGTGCAAATAAATTAACTGGATAGGTTATCTCCAGCTTAGAACCTACTTTGACCTGTTCGTGCATATAGACAGAGCCACCACGTGATTTTTCCTGCCGCCGTACAGAGATGTGATAAGCATCATTCATTTCTGGTGAACCCATCAATGAATATGGATTGCGGTGAGTGCGGCCTTCAATATTCATGGCAACTACAACATGGCTCCCCCCCGAAAAGGCAGGTAAGTTACCGCCACCTTCTCTAACGAGGGTAAAATGTTTAACCAGCGGAGTAACCTCTTCAATATGAGCCACGCTGACACTAATCGTACTCATGGATAAATCTCCTCAATTTCGGGCACTTCTCCAGGGGATTCAGCATCAACCATTAGCCCCATATAAGCCCCTAATCGACGTGAAAAATGATCCCGAACAAATAATTTTTTGCCGCAACCAGCGCATTCCTGAATATTAGTGTGCGCATTATGCGTAATAGCCTTACAGTGAACGCAATAAACTGATCTCGCCAATGTGCCAGTCAATTCTTTAAAAATCTCGCTATCGTCTATCCCGTACTCCGCCGCAATTTTTGCAACTGACCACATAAAATGTTCGGAGCCAGCAACATAAATACGTAATCCCATAAAAGCAGTAGTTAAGTATGTTTTCAACGCATCAATAGCCTGCTCAGATGATGCAAAGGTCGCCAACTCATCTGGCACGACCTTGCTGAGCGCAACGCTATAGTCAGCCTGCACCTCCAAAGGTTTCACATAGATCACCTTGGTAGGATGCTCAGGGAGCATCTGCTGAAACAACTTAATTGCTGCCAAACCGCCAGCACTTCCCTCCACCATCACTAGATGAGCCGTCGCATTTTGCTGCCACACTAATGCTGAGTACACAGGCTTACTTCTAATCCAATATCCGCGTTCCATTATCTGAATCCTTTTTCCATACTTTATCTAGGATGGGTTCGCATACGCATTGGGTCATAAAATGGCGTAGGCGCCACATAGGCGGAACACTTGGATTGGTTGCCGACCACCTCTACCATAGTGCCAATTGCAGTGTACTCAGGCTTTAGATGTACCATAGCCAGCGAAAGCATTAGATAACGACTATAACTAGCGCTTGTCACCACGCCGATTTCTTTACCATCCTTCAGTATCTTGGCACCAGCCTCTACAGCATGCGTACTTTGGCAAATCAAACCACATTGCTTAACACGCTCCTTACCACGCGAGGCCAAGACCGCAGCCTTGCCAATGTAGTCGCCCGCTTTATCCACATCTACACCCCAGCCCATATTCACTTCCCACGGGGTGGTGTCACCTTCAGGCATTTCGAATGGAAAAAACAATAAGGCAGCCTCGATACGCGTTAACTCAAGTGAATTCCATGAAGCTGGAATAACACCAAAAGGCTTACCCACCTCCAAAATCTTATCCCACAACTCAACCGCATCTTTGGCTTTGCAATAGACCTCATAACCAAGTTCCCCTGAATACCCTCCGCGCGATACAACCACATCCTTACCAAATAAAGTAGATTTTTGATGTTTAAAATAAGGCAATGCGGTGAGATCAAAACTGACATGTGGCGTCAGAATTGCCAATGATTTGGGACCTTGTAAAGAGAGGATATGTGCGTCGAGATCGGCTTCTATTTTGACGTCTTTGCCAGCGGCTAACATTTGCAGGTTGGCTGGTGTTTTGCCGCTACCATGAGATAAGCGAAACATCTCAGCACTATCGCGAATGACCATAATGTCGTCACACAGCGCGCCAGTTTCGTCAACTTCTGCAGCCAAGACTGAAGTACCTGCTGGCAGCTTGGTAATATCCTTGGCCACCAGCATATCCAATACTTTCTCAGCATCAGGACCAGTCACATTGACAATATTTAATCCAGAAACATCATAAAGTCCTGCCTTGCTTCTTACCACGACCACCTCATCGTGCGAGTCTGTATGATAGCTCCACGGCATAGGCATATCATTCCAAGTATCACCATCCAAATTCGAGCCAAGTGCCTTGTGACGTTCGTTAAGTATAGAGTTTCTAGCCATTCTATTATCTGCCCCTAGTTAATCATTGGACTCAGAATAACGAATTAGAAAACTTTGCAAAATTCTCTTAAGGGCTTACTACCTAAGGGGTATCTTGGTAGCAATAAAGCATGAAAGCGTTAGCGCTGAAATTTGCGACTAAGCTTTAACTTGATAGAAACACTAATAGCGTGAGGTTGATTTGGAAATCTTCCGATTTTGCCAAGAAAAAAAGAATAAGTTACCAATAGACCAATGTAGAAAGTGATGCCATTAGTCCATTCGGACTAATACTTTTAGGCATTCTTAGCCCGAATGGACTATTTATATCCTTTTATTTCAAAGAGATAATGATCGAACGTAACAAGAGCAATTATCTTAATTATTTCTTGGAGGAACGAAAGTGAATAAACTATTAACAGTAACAGCAATAGCCAGTGCATTTGCATTTCAATCACTATCAGCGAGCGCTACTTCATATGACCCAAATTATGACTTTGGTGATATGGGACCCACTGCCTCAGGTGTAACAAAATCGATCACAGCCAGTGCAGACAACACTTGGGGTGACTACGATACGTTTGCATTTACTATCTCAGCAACAACCGGCGTTACAGGTAGTGCTCCAGACGTAGACTTGGCGTATTGGTTTGATGATGTGGATGTTAAATCGGTTGCTTTATTCAAAAATGTGATTGGCACTGATCCCCAAATCGGGAACACGGATACCTCCACAGAGCAGTTCTCATTTAGCAACCTTGGTGCTGGAAGTTACTATCTTAAAGTACTCGTAAATGGTTGTGCAGACTACAAAGTTACATTAAGTACATCACCAACTGCTTCAGCGGTACCTGAGCCAGAAGCTTATGCCATGATGTTGGCTGGCTTAGGTTTAATTGGTTTTGCAGCACGTCGTAAACAACAGTAATTCAGCAGCTCTTTTGGTAATCAACCCGTTTAGGCGGGTTGATTATTGTCGATAAAATATCCACAAAATAAATCAAATCATAAATTTGTCTAGCTAGGTCTAGATTTTTATAACTTACACTAAGTGACTGGCTGGCTTGGGCATATATTGCTCGACAATAAAATTACTCATTCCATTTGCGAGTTCCTCTTCTCCATAAAATACCTTTCCAATACTCTCGGCTCTTAATAAGTTAGATTCACCTTCATTATGTGTTCTTACAACAATTTGAATATCGGGCTGCAGCGTTTTAGCAGTTTCTGCCATTTTTCTAATATTGATAGTATCTGGTGTTGCAATCACCAGCATAGAGGCGTTAGCAATATGCGCTTGAATTAGCACTGCAGGTTCTGAAGCATTTCCTGAGACCGCTGGTATTCCTTTTTTACGCAGGCTCTCAACAAGCTCTCTATTTTCTTCGGCCACAACATAAGGGATATTGCATTCATTTAACACCTTAGCAATTCTTTTCCCGACTCTTCCATAACCTACCAGCACAACTTGGCCTTCCAAGTATTTACGTTCTGTACTCATAGGCAATTCAGAAAACTGGTCAACCCTTTGTTCATATTGGCGGGCAAGGTCAGAAAAACCAAGTACCCACCTTTTTAATGGTTTAATCATTGAGAAAATCAAGGGATTAATGGCGATAGAAATTAATGCCCCTGCCAGAATTAAATTGACACCCTCGGTTGGCAGAATGCCTAATGAAACACCTAATCCAGCTAAAATAAAAGAGAACTCTCCAATTTGCGCCAGACTTGCAGCAACTGTCAGAGCAGTGTTAAGTGGGTAACGCAATGCTAAGGTAATAACAATCGCTGCAATAGATTTACCAAAAACAATGACCGCGACCACGGCCAGCACACTCAGTGGTTTTTGCATCAGTATGGAGGGTTCAAAGAGCATGCCGACGGATACAAAAAACAGCACTGCAAACGCATCTCTCAGCGGTAGTGACTCTTCAGCGGCTCTATGGCTGAATTCAGATTCACGCATCACCATCCCCGCAAAAAATGCCCCAAGCGCAAACGAAACACTGAATAGAACAGCTGCCCCATAGGCAATACCAATTGCAGCAGAAATAACAGCGAGCGTAAAGAGTTCTCGCGACCCTGTTTTTGCAACATGCCATAACATCCGAGGCAGAACTCTTTTACCCACAACAAGCATCAGAATGATGAAGCCTGTGACCTGTAAAAGGGTAAAACTGATTGTCTGCCATAACGGAGTAGCACTATTTCCTGGTGCAGTCCCTCCTAAAATAGCTGCCAAAGGTGGCATAAGCACCAAAACCAGTACAGTAACCAGATCCTCAACAACTAGCCAGCCTACTGCTATCTTGCCATTCATGCTTTCAAGTATGCCTCTGGACTCAAGGGCTTTTAATAACACGACCGTACTAGCACACGATAGGGCTAGACCAAATATTAAACCCTCACCAAATGTCCACCCCCATAAACTTGCGAGCAACATCCCCAGACCAGTGGATATTGCCATTTGTATTACGGCACCAGGTAATGCAATTTTTTTAACAGACATTAAATCTTTGATTGAAAAGTGCAGGCCAACGCCAAACATCAGCAGCATGACACCAATTTCAGATAGCTGAGAGGCAATGCTGACATCAGCAACAAAGCCAGGAGTTGCTGGCCCAATTAGAATGCCAGCAAATAAATACCCCACTAGAGCGGGGAGCTTGCAACGTTCAGCAATAAAGCCAAAAATTAGTGCAAGCCCAAAACCTGAGGCTATGGTTGTAATCAGGGATAACTCATGGTTCATCTGTTTAATAACTTTCAAATTTAAATTATAAATGACCCATTAAAAAGTCAACGAATACTCTGACTCGACTAGCCATGGAAGGTTGCGTAGTTATGTATTTCCTTCATATCGCGAGGATTAGAATTTTTTAATCACTCAACAAGATATACTGCCTCCTTATTGAACATCTCTTTCTGTCAGATGGAACAATATTTCAAGATAAATGCGGAGAACTCTTGGGGTGACAGTGGCTTACTAAATAAATATCCCTGTATTTCTTTGCAACCGTGCTTTCTCAGAAAGCTTAACTCATCTTCTGTTTCTACCCCTTCTGCAATTGTCTGCATACCAAGGCTATCCGCCAAATTAATAATTGCCTTCACAATCGCCTGATCTTCAGGATCATGATGAATGTCACGCACAAATGATTGGTCAATTTTTAATTTATAGATTCTGAAACGCTTCAAATAACCCAAAGATGAGTATCCAGTGCCAAAGTCATCAATAGACATTCTGATACCTCGCTGATGAAGATTATCCATGATAGCAACCGCACCATCTGGATCCTCCAAAGCAACGCCCTCTGTCAGCTCCAGCTCCAAAAACGCCGCAGGCATATTTGCCTCATGAAGAATCTCAGTCACTAGTTCAGGTAACCGAGGATGGCGAAACTGAACAGCAGAAAGATTGACTGCAATTACAATCGGGTCCATTCCCTCGCGCATCCATGCACTAAATTGTTGAGTAGCCTGCCTAAGTACCCACTCCCCGATCTGCAGTATCTGACCGCTACTTTCAGCAATTGGAATAAATTCCGCTGGTGAAACCGTACCAAGCTCCTGACTATGCCAACGCAACAGGGCTTCAGCACCGACCACGCGCCCATCTTGAACAGATATTTGTGGCTGGAAATGAAGCTGAAACTCATTTCTATCCAACGCCACCCGTAGTGCACTTTCAATGCTTAACTTGCGCACTGATACTACTTGCATCTCGACTGTGAAAAACCGATACAGATTTCTACCGCCATGTTTTGCGCGATACATAGCCACGTCAGCACACTGATATAATTTATCAAAACTCTCACCATCCCCCGGATACATAGCAATACCGATAGATGGCGTTACAGTCAGGTCATGGTCAAGCACTTTGTACGAGAAGGTGGCTTCGTTGAGTAGCTTCTCAGCAACATGCGCTGCACCATCTGCCTCAGTATCGGGTAAAAACAGAATGAACTCATCGCCTCCCAATCTTGAGATGGTGTCCTCCTCGCGGATTGCAGCTTTTAATCGTTTAGCCACCTCAATTAACAATTTGTCGCCAATTTGATGACCCAAAGTATCATTCACATTTTTGAAATGGTCCAAATCTAAGATCATGACCGCCATCTCAGTATTATTGCGTTGTGCAATCCTGATTTGATGGTCAATTCGATCATTGAACAAGGTGCGATTTGGCAAGCCAGTCAAAATGTCATAGTTAGCTAATATGTGGGCACGTTGTTCGGCTTCTTTGCGCTCAGTAATATCGCGCGCCACGCCCAGAACCCCGATCAATTTGCCGTCCACATCTCGCAAAGGCGTTTTGATCGTTTCAAAAAAACCAGTATAAGAATGGTCAATAAAGACTAGCTTCTTCTCAGTCACCGTAGAGCTGCCTGCCTTGATCGTATCAATATCATTTTGACGAAATGTTTCTGCCTGTTCAGTTTCCCATAGATCAAAATCAGTTTTACCAATGATCTGATCTTTCGACTTAGCCACTGCACGTTCGAATATCCGATTACAGTTTAGATAGACCCCATTGACATCCTTCAACCAGACCAAGTCAGGGATGGTCTCCAATAGCACTTTTAGTCTAGTACGCTCATTGTCTAATTGTTGTGTGCGTTGCTTCACTACACGACGGAGCGCAAATGTCCACACAGCCAGCAACATAGCAGCAACGATTAAAGCGATTAGAAAATAACCTAAGTATTTTCCATAAGTTGCTTTGAGTTGGTGCCCCATCCACTTTTCTTGAATCGTCAGCTCTTCTTCAGACGATATTTTGGAAAAACCAAGTTCGACCAAGGAAAGAGTCTTTTTATTTCCCTTTCTTACTGCTCGATGAAACTGTCCTGTGTATAGCTCAAATGCCACATTAAACTGTTGATCTGCATGATCACGATAAAGTAGATAGTTTGCTGGCGGTGCATCTAAACAAAATACTTTGATCTGGCCGCCAATCGCCGCCTGCACCAAAGATTCATAATTAGGATATTGTTGGAGTGTTGTGATTCCTGCAGCTTCCAGTTTTTCGACACAAGCATCACTCTGCTTTACACCAATTAAAAATCCACGTAAATTTTGAAGATCGGTAATACCAGCCACACTACGATGGGAGTAGATAAGAACAGGGATATTGGTATAAGCAGCCGTAAAATCAAGATAAACCTCTCTTTCAGGCGTCTCGAAAATAGTATCAATAACATCAGCATGACCTGTGGCAAGTGTCTTTTGAGCTTGTGCCCAATCGGTTGCTTTTAAATCAACATGGACACCTGTTTTTTGTTCCCAGAGTTTCCAAATATCAACCAAATAGCCATTAAGTATGCCATTCGAATCTCGAAAAGCGTAAGGCGGGTAATTATCATCCATCACTACAGTGATCGATGACGGCGAGGCAAGTTGATTTGTTGAAGGGGTCGGCGCAGAACACGATAAGCCAGAAATTAAAACCAGAAGCAGAAAGCTGCCTATGCGTAATAATAATTGGTAAAGTCGCTTATCATTACCTACAGTTAGGCACACAGCTAGACCAAGCGTCCCTGTTCCAAAATGAGCGGATGCTGTATGTGTGAAATAATTCAAGATTTTGCCAAACTTGCGATTTATTCTATTCTACTACCTTATTTCTCTGACTGGTTTAGATAATATATTGGTCGGTTTCCTTAGCTCAAATCTCTATAGTGTATAGCTTGCATTCTTGGCAGAAGATATTGAGAATATGTGTGACTGAGAGAACGGACTAGCCTTTAAGACCGCACAGGGTAGACTCACTAGCTTAATGCTCGGAAAATCAGAGACAACTGAAGGCAGGTTGGCGGAGAGGGAGGGATTCGAACCCTCGATAGAGTTGCCCCTATGCTACCTTTCCAGGGTAGTGACTTAAACCGCTCATCCACCTCTCCGCGGGGGAGTGCATTATATCTCAAGTCCTGTAATGCACCAATGTGTTCTAACTATCAAGCTTACAAATGCCCTTTTAGCAAATAGGTGTAGACTTTCCCATGCCCTTTTACTGCAATTTCACCCCGTGCTTCAAACTTAAATTTATCATGTAAAAGTTGATAGGTTGATGGAGAAACTTGTATTTCATTTGGGATACCTAAACTCTCCATGCGGCTGGCCAAGTTGACGGTGTCGCCCCATAAGTCATAACTGAATTTACTGTTGCCAATCACCCCTGCAATAACCGGTCCACTATTAATGCCAACACGCATGGAAAGTTGTACCCCAGTATCCGTGGATATTTCGACGAGAGCCTGTGAAACCTCAAGCGCCATTTCGGCGACAGCAATAGCATGGTCTGAGCGATATTCAGGTGCACCACCAACCACCATATAAGCATCTCCAATCGTTTTTATCTTCTCTAGGCCATACTTAGCTGCAAGCTCATCAAATTTTGTAAATACTTGATTTAAAAGACTAACCAACTCATTTGCAGGCATACCAGAAGAAAGTGTAGTAAAGCCAACCAAATCCGTAAACATAATAGTCACGGCTGCATGATTGTCCGCAATATTACTGTTGCTTTCTTTAAGTCGATTGGCGATTGATTGTGGCAATATGCTGAGTAATAGCTTCTCAGAACGCGCCTTTTCTACCTCTAGCTCTGCCAGCACGCGATTTTTCTGCGATTGAAAATAGCGCATCACGCTATATAACACCGTTGCCAAACCAGCCAAATTAACCACAAAGAATATGTTTTTAACGTGACTAGGGATGGGCAATGCGTTACTTGCAAATATACTATTCAAGTACCAAGAAACCCCAGCAAGTGCGACATACAAGACAAACCAAGGTGTTGACTGTGAAACACTTAACATCATCAAGGCTCCTACTGGAGATAATAGCGCCCAAATTGCCATGCCGCTTGAAGCCTCAAAACCACCAATCACCCACTGCATAAAAAATGGCATGACTAGCAACATCACCAGTTGCGTAAATGTGAAATACTCAAATCGTTTAAGTCGGTAGAAAATTAATAAACTGGTATAGGAAAACACAATATAGAAGTATGGAACTGCTGCCATTAAGGCATAGCCATCACCCAAATCAGAAAGCGTGAATATCCAAAACACGCATACCATGCTTTCGGCGAATACCAAGAGTGATAGCACAAATTTGCTAATTAATTCCTCTGGCGTTTGGTTCATACTTGCCGAGAACGCATGAAAATGACTCAAACACTTACGAGGTAATGCGCTTATAGTGTCAACTAAACTTAACATCGGTACATCATAACTCTTTTCAGCCCATCACTAAAGCCCATCCATAGCATCAGCAGCTCGCTGCCTATATCAACGCTGATTTCACTTACCCAACACAAATATTTCTAATTTTTATATTTAAATTAAGTTAAAATAGCGGTTGGCGGGTCTCCCCGCATTGCAAAATAGCCAACCTGGTCAGGTCCGGAAGGAAGCAGCCACAACTGTTGAAGCAAGTGCCGGGGGCAAGGCTCGCCTCTTTCAACTTTATAAATCGCTCGTTATTGGCAAATGACGAATTGCGAAATTTAAGCTAAAGTAAACCCCTTTATTTTATAAGTTGCAGCCTCCATGAGTTATCAAGTGCTTGCCAGAAAATGGCGTCCTAAGTCGTTTGAAACACTTGTTGGTCAAGAGCATGTGGTGCGTGCGCTTTCTAATGCGCTAGAACAACAGCGCTTACATCACGCTTATTTGTTCACAGGCACACGTGGCGTAGGTAAAACCACCATCGCCAGAATTCTTGCAAAATCTCTCAACTGCGAAACAGGGATTACCGCCAAACCTTGTGGTGTGTGCTCAGCCTGCGTAGGCATAGATAGCGACCGATTTATTGATTATATCGAGATGAACGCTGCCTCTACGCGTGGCATTGATGATGTGCGCTCTTTGCTAGAGCAAGCCACTTACGCGCCAACACAAGGTCGATTTAAAGTATATATGCTGGATGAAGTGCATCAACTTACCAAAGATGCATTTAACGCTCTACTCAAAACCTTGGAAGAGCCGCCAGCACACGTCAAATTTATTTTAGGTACCACTGACCCGCAAAAAGTACCCGTCACGATACTTTCTCGCTGCCTGCAATTCAATTTGCGGCAAATGGCGAGCACCACCGTTAACTCTCATTTACAAGCCGTGCTGACTCAGGAAAATATCGCTTTTGAAGCAAGCGCCGTACAACTTATATCTCGCGCTGCCGCAGGCAGTATGCGAGATGCATTATCGCTGTTAGACCAAGCCATCGCCTATGGTAATAATACAGTCAATGAAAGCGAAGTACGCTCCATGCTGGGAGCGATTGATCAAAGTTATTTATTTGAATTATTGCGGGCGCTTATCAACCAGGATGGCAAAAGCTTATTAGCCCAAGCCAAAGTTATGGAGCAACGCAGCTTATCTTTTGATGCTGCACTCAATGACTTAGCGAACCTGTTACAGCAAGTAGCTGTCGCCAAAACTGTACCTGACAGTGTTGCTGACGACCTACCAGA
The DNA here is from genome assembly GCA_036504995.1 of Methylophilaceae bacterium. Lineage (GTDB taxonomy): Bacteria > Pseudomonadota > Gammaproteobacteria > Burkholderiales > Methylophilaceae > DASXUG01. The sequence continues at coordinate 424,258 of DASXUG010000008.1, forward strand.
GCGCGCTGCGCTATTCGATTTGGCGCAAAAACTGAGTGCTGAAGAAATTCAACTGTATTACCAAATTGCTTTACTCGGACGACGTGATTTAGGCCTTGCGCCCGATGAATACGCTGGGTTTACCATGGTGTTATTACGCATGCTGGCATTTAAGCCAAGTGACTCTAACAAACCAACCGAGCTAAGCACATCCAATAAGCCAGACAGCCAATCCCCGACAAAGCCCGTCGTCGCCTTAGCCAGTGCGGCACTGGCTAGCGCAAGCATGCAACGTAGCATTGAGCCACAGCCAGCCCCCGTTAATGTACCATTCGCAGCACAATCTAACGTTACTTATAGTAGTCAGGTCGCTCAACCTGAAGAGGTACCTCAAACACAAGAGGAGTCACCGCAAAGCCATGTAGCATTTGATGGCGATTGGCGTAAGTTGGTTGATCAGCTAAAGCTTGGCTTAGCAAGAGCGCTAGCTCAAAACTGTGAGCTAGCTAGCTTTGATGAAAACTCCATATCCTTGACCGTACCTGAGGCTCAAAAACATTTGTTAGACGCAAGCTATCAAGAAAAACTACGCGCCGCCATTCACACCCATTTTGGCCGAAAAATTCAACTTTCTTTTGATATTGGAGGCACGGGCAATACCCCTGCAGTGCAAATTTCGCAAGAAAAAGCGACCATTCAATCGAATGCCGTAGCAGCGATTCAGCAAGATGACTTTGTACAAGCCTTGGTGAAAGATTTCGGTGCGCAAATTATTCCATCCAGTATCAAACCACTTTTACAATAAATTTACACCGTTTAGGAGACAAGAATGATGAAAGGCGGCATGGGCAACCTAATGAAACAAGCCCAACAAATGCAAGAGAATATGAAACGTGCGCAAGCCGAACTAGCCAACGTTGAAGTTGAAGGTGTTGCCAGTAACGGCTTAGTAAAGGTTATTATGACTTGCCGCAACGAGGTTAAGCGCGTAAGCATTGATGACAGCGTCATGGACGACAAAGAAACCCTTGAGGACTTAATCGTCATCGCCATGAAAGATGCGACGGTCAAAGCTGAGGCCACAGCTTCAGCGCGTATGGGCAATTTAATGCCACCAGGCATGAAATTACCATTTTAATTGATTCGACTAGCTGACACCCATCTTATGCTAAATCACGCTAATCATGCGTAGCCCACCTGCTTTAGAACAGCTTGTAGATTCACTAAGGTGCTTGCCTGGCGTGGGGCCTAAATCCGCTCTACGTATGGCGTATTATCTACTACAGCGTGACCGCAGTGGTGCTAGCAAACTTGCTACATCGCTTAGTAATGCATTGCAGGTGGTCAGCCATTGCGAGCTATGCAATACTTTTAGCGAGCAAAGTATCTGTCCGCTGTGTGCATCAGGCAACCGCGATCCCAATCTGCTGTGCGTGGTTGAGATGCCCACTGACATGATGATGATGGAGCAAACCCATGCCTTCCAAGGAATGTACTTTGTACTGATGGGCAGATTATCCCCATTAGATGGTATTGGCCCTAAAGAAATTCACCTAGAAAAACTGCTTAAACGCGCGCAAGATGGCATGGTACAAGAAGTAATTCTAGCGACCAACTATACTGTTGAGGGTGAGGCAACTGCGCACTATGTAAACGAGTTGCTCAAAGCACGTGGTCTAAAAGTGAGCCGTATTGCGCGCGGCCTACCCATGGGTGGTGAAATTGAACATGTGGATAGTGGGACTTTAGCTCAAGCAATGCTGGAAAGGCGCAGTATCACATAAATACGTATCAACACGATGGTATTTCCAGAGGTTATCGGCATAAAAAAACCCGCAAGTTGCGGGTTTTTTAGTTTACAACGACAGACAAATAATTAAATATTAGCTGTGTTTGTAATGTTTTTTCAATTGTTTAATCACTTCCCATTGTGACTTCATGCCTTTAGGGAAAACAACAAAGTCACCTGCTTTGATGGTTACTGTTTCGCCACCTTGTGGAGTTACTGTGAATTCGCCCTCAAGCACGTATGCGCTTTCAGTCATTGTGAAATCTAATGGGAATTTTGAAGGTGCGCAATCCCAGATTGACCAGCTAGAAACGCCTAGTTCTTTCAATTTTTCTGGAGTTGGATTGTGATCGATAACGATTTGGCTCATGAATATACCCTTAACATTAACTATAAATTAAACTAAAAATGATAAATAACCAGTTGATATTCAACTAATTATTGGAATTTGGCGAGATGAGGTGTTATTCACACTATGGATTAAAAATCGCGCTATCAAAGCACCCCAACACTTACCATATATTAAAGTCATCACGCTTTTTACTGCGGATTAACTTTCTACGACTATTTACATTATCTGCAAAGTGTCGCGATTATATCTTGAATCTGCGAGTGCAATCTATTAAATTTTATGCTGAATCAAGTTAAAGACTCATCACCTTGGAAATTGAACCAATAAATCATTTTGGCTTATTAACTAGATATTAGAGCGCTTAACGGCGCTCTATATTTGGATAGTTGAGTTAACGTCTCTTATTTTGTATATCACCAATAATCCTCGCGGCCCATTCTTTGCCACCTAGCCCAAATGCAATCGCTAGTGCCAGGAAAATTGCACCAAAGATAATAATAAATAATGAGGTAAGTAGTTGTGTGCCAATTTCCAACTGTTCCAGAGCTACAAATAATGCAAAAATTTGAATGCCGTATTCTGAGGACGTACTGATTGTCAGTGCACCTTCAAACTTGATGCCGTGGAGCCAAGCAAAAACTAAGCGATTTACAAATCTGGCTAATAGCGTACCGAATATCAGCACTAAAATAGCAACAATAATTTTGGGCAAATAGTTGGCGAGCTGGTGCAACATGGCAGCGACTTCGGTTAGCCCTAGCGTATTTGCACATGTAATGACAAAAAGTAAGATAACTAACCAATAAACCACTTGGCTGATAATGCCACTAATGGTGAGATCAAACTCACTATGCTTTAGAAACGCTTCGAGCCCAGACTTATCTGCAAATGTATCAAATTGAACAATCTCTAAGATACGCTTAACTCCAATGCAGGTTATTTTTGCGCAAATCCAACCAAAAAATAAAATCACTACTACAGCGAGCAGCTTGGGAAAGAATGTGGCTATTTCAGACCAGAATTGATTAAGTGATGATAGAAATATATCAATTTGATATTGCATTGTACGCTCCTATTGTAATTGGCTAGCTGACTTGCAATGCCACATTTTGGAGCATGTGGCTTGCTTATGCAATATAAAATAAGATTAAATACATTACATTATATTTTTTAATTAACTTATTGTTTCTACTTTCATATTGACGTTTTGACCGTTATGTATCGACTTGCAATAGTTATAGTAAATGCGTGTTCCCAATAATATGGCGAGTACCAATGCAAAAAGAATGGGTTCAGTGAGGTCTTTTTTAACTAACCACCAGTAATGTAGTACACCCAATATCGCAATCGCATATACGGCTTGATGTAGTTTTTTCCAATTACCTTTTAGACGCTTAATCATAGCTTTGTTTGAGGTGATTGCCAGTGGAATACTCAAAACAAATGCACTAAAGCCAACCAATACATAGGGATGCTTATAAATATCTTTCACAATATCAACCCAGACTAAAGAATGGTCTAGCCATGCATAGGTGACAATGTGCAGGCAGGCATAAAAAAACATAAACAAGCCCATCATACGACGGAACTGGATGGGCCATGCAATGCCTGTAAGCAGTTTAATTGGGGTCATGCTGAGGGTTACCATTAATATCACTAGTGCCCATGTGCCAGTTGAGCGCTCAACAAACTCAATGGGATTTGCAGTTAGATGATCGGTAACACCAAGAAAAATAAGCCTTAACAAGGGATATAAACCAGCAATAAATATCCCTACTTTCATCCAAGTGATGTGTTGTTTTGATGGCATGATGAACTCTAGAAATTTTTATGTAAATCTAGGCCCGCATACATCTGCCCCACTTGGTCTGCATAGCCATTAAACATTTGCGTTTTAATACGTGGAGTGAACAGCCCTCCACCAATGCGGCGCTCTGTGGCTTGCGACCAGCGTGGGTGATCAACCGCTGGGTTTACATTAGCGTAAAAACCATACTCCGAAGGCCCGGCTTTCATCCAAGCAGTTTTAGGCATAGTCTCTGTGAAACGGATTTTAACGATGGCTTTTGCGCCCTTAAAACCGTATTTCCATGGGGTGACGAGACGCATAGGTGCGCCATTTTGATTGGGCAATACTTCGCCGTACAAACCAACCGCCAAGATAGTAAGCTGGTTCATCGCTTCGTCCAGACGTAAGCCTTCTACATAGGGCCAATCCAGCACTGGCAAACGCACTCCAGTCATGGTTTGCGTATCGGATGCTGAGATAAACTCAACATACTTTGCATTGCCCGTTGGCTCCGCCCATTTAATGAGTTGCGCCATGGGTAGGCCTATCCATGGGATAACCATAGACCAAGCCTCCACACAGCGCATACGATAGATACGCTCTTCTAAAGGAGCGATTTTCATGAGTTCATCTATCGTAAGTGTTTTTGCCCTTTTAACCTGCCCCTCTATGCTGATCGTCCAAGGTCTTGGTTTGAATAACTGCGACTCAATCGCTGGGTCACTTTTACTAGTGCCAAACTCATAATAATTGTTATACGTGGTAACATCTTCGTATGAAGTAGGCTTTTCATCAGAACCATAAGGCGTCTTAATGTAGCCCGAGATTTTCTGCCTTGGTGCAGCAGCCTGTGCATTTTTAGGAATAAAACCAGCGCCTATTGCGGCTCCAGCAACTAAACCAAAACCTGCTGCTTTAATAAATTCGCGACGATCATCGTAAACTTCACGCGGTGTGATTTCAGATGGGACAATGTCTGACTTTTTGAGAATTAACATGCTGCTCGCTCCGTGGTTGTAAGATGCTACTACTTAGTCGCAAAAGTCAGTTAAACCTTACAACCACTGTTAATATTTTTGTGCTTTATTTGAGGGATTGCAATAACCTTGTAATATCATCGTTGAGCGCATCTTCACCAATATCTTTTGCAATGGTTTGCGCATCTGCTAACAATGGTTTCGCTTGATCGGGTTGCTTGTTAGCTACCTTCACTTGCGCTAGGTAATAGTAGCTCTTAGCCTGCCAATAAGCACCACCATTATCTGTGCTGAGTTTGATAATTTTATTGATCGATCTTTCGGCTTTTTCGTAATCGCCTGCGACCATATATAGCCGCCCCATTTCTAGACCAGCATTAGCACGCTGATCCAAATCGCCACTTCGTTCTTGAATTAAATCCGCTTTAATTTGATATTCAACTGCTTTATCATGCGCACCGAGCTTATCGTAAGCTAACGCAAGACGTTCATATACATCGGCATGTTCATTATCATTGGCAGCCAACTTATCGCCTGCTAAATAGTGCTCAATCGCGGCATCGTACTGCTTGTTACTTGCTTCAGCATCGCCAATCAAGTTCAGATCGATACTCTGAAAGCGCTTATCATCGGCCGATTTCGCAAACTCTAAGCTTTTTTGATAAGTTTTAATTGCATCTTCATATTGCTCAGTATTTCTTTGTACATTACCGATAAGTGCTAAAGCAATCATATGATCACGTGGGGTTTTGGATAATTTCTCTGCGCTATTCAAAGCAGCTAGCGCCTCTTTAGCCTGACCTGTACCACCGTGCGCGCGACCTTTGCATAGCAAAGCATCGCGGTTATTGGGGTCTAATTTAATCACTTGTTCGGCATACGCCAAGGCCTTCGACGCATCACCCTCTTTAATCGCTTGGTTGCAAGCACCCAGCTTGCTAGCGATTGATTCTTCCTCTGCGAATGCGGTTTGGCTAAACAATAAAATCAAAGCAATAGATATGGCGCGTAACTGCATAAAAACTCTCCAGATGATGGTTCTAATTATTAAGTTAAGAGACTGAAAAAGAGACGGTTGGTTCCTTGGTTCAAAATAGTATAGAAACTAGTTGGCTAACAACGCTAGCAAGGCGGCTTCATCCAATATGGGGATATTCAGTGCTTGAGCTTTTTCAAGCTTACTTCCAGCATCTGCACCCACAACAACGAAGTCTGTTTTCTTAGAAACACTGCCTGTCACCTTACCACCCACTGCTTCAATTTTTTCTTTTGCCTCATCGCGACTTAAATTAGGCAAGGTACCAGTTAACACAAAAGTCTTGCCAACTAACGCGCCAATAGCAAGCGCTTTGCTCTCGCCTTCTGCCCACGTGATTTTCTTACGTAACTCAGCAATAACGGTTTGGTTATGATCTTCGCTTAAAAACTCAACGATAGCGTTTGCGACTATTGGGCCTACATCTGGCACTTGCTGCAATGCATCGATATCGGCGGCTTGTAAGGCCTCTAAATTAGCAAAATGACGAGCCAAATCCTTGGCTGTCGCTTCTCCGACATTACGTATGCCTAGGCCATAAATAAAGCGCGCAAGTGTAGTATGGCGGCTTGCTTCGAGGGCATCCAGTATATTTTGTGCGGATTTTTCAGCCATGCGATCAAGTCGAACTAAGTCGGGCAAGGTAAGCTGATAAAGATCGGCCAGCGTATGAACAACTTCAGCGTCCACCAACTGGTCAACCAGCTTGTCTCCCAGGCCCTCTATATCAAGCGCGCGGCGAGAAGCAAAATGTAAAATAGCCTGTTTGCGCTGTGCTGCACAAAACAAGCCCCCAGTACAGCGTGCTACAGACTCGTCTTCTGATTTTGCTACGTGAGAGCCGCAAACAGGACAGACATGGGCAATGGAATCTAATATATTGAACTTATTGCTGATGGCTGGACGTTTTTCCAATACAACATTCACCACCTCAGGAATCACATCCCCTGCCCTGCGCACGCTAACGGTATCACCCACACGGACATCTTTGCGGTCAATTTCATCTTGATTATGCAAAGTAGCATTGGTGACAGTGACTCCACCAACAAATACAGGCTTAAGTCTTGCAACAGGGGTAATTGCCCCAGTGCGCCCTACTTGTACTTCAATCGCTTCAACTATGGTTAATGCTTCTTGAGCTGGAAATTTATGCGCAATAGCCCAGCGTGGCGCGCGTGAGACAAAACCCAACTCATTTTGTTGATTAAGGTTGTTTACTTTATAGACAACGCCATCAATATCAAAAGGCAGCTTTTCGCGCTTTTCACTGATATTTTGAAAATATCCTAGCAACCCTTTTAAGCCCCTCACGGTTGCTCGCTCTTCACTTACTGGTAAGTGCAAGTTTGCCAAATAGTTCATGCTCTCACTGTGTGACAACATAATAGGTGCGCCATCTGCAGCGCCTAAACCGTAAGCGAAAAAACTTAATGGGCGCGTTGCGGTAATTCTAGGGTCTAATTGCCTTAGGCTACCAGCTGCCGCATTGCGTGGGTTAGCAAAAAGCTTTTCATTTTTAAGTGCTTGCTCTTGATTTAAGCGTTCAAAATCACGCTTAAACATCAACACTTCGCCGCGCACTTCTAACAATTTGGGTGGGGTTTCTGTATTTAAACGCATAGGAATAGCACCTATGGTTTTTAAATTATGCGTGACATCCTCACCCGTGTAACCATCTCCACGAGTAGCACCTTGCACAAATATACCATTCTCATAGGTGAGTGTAATAGCCAGCCCATCAAACTTTGGCTCGACTGCATATTCAACTTCATCAATGCCGAGAGCTTCTCGTACACGACTATCGAAAGCGACCGCTTCAGCCTCTTCTAGCGCGTTATTGAGGGATAGCATCGCCAAACGGTGCTGAATACTGTTAAAGCTTTTCACTGCCTCACCACCAACGCGCTGCGTAGGAGAGTCTGGCGTAATAAGGGTTGGGTGTTGTTGCTCTAGCGATTGTAGACGACGGAATAATAAATCATATTCACTATCAGGAATACTAGGCGCATCCAGCGCGTAATACTGATAGTCATGATGACGAATTTCTTGACGTAATTTTTCGAGTGTTTGTACTACATCACCTAGGGTGTTTTCTTGCGCAGTTTGTTTTGATTCTGTCATACCTTCCTGATCAAACAAAGCTGCTTGGGGGTGATTACCGTTAGTACTAGTCATATTGCGTTAAGAAAATAAGCGCAGTGCGCATGGGCTTCCTGGCATGATTCCACGCGAAACCATTAGCGCATTGATCCCACGCAATTGCTGACGAATTTTCTCAAGATGCACATCACTCAACGCCCTTTGATTATCATCGACCAATTGTGCAAATAAACTTGCTTCCATTTTTTTTGCAGCCATCATCATCAGATTAAAAGCTTCTGTAGAGTTAGTCACACGAGGAATATCTAACTCAAAATTGACACTTCTTAAGCCGATATTGCGCAACATTTCAGCGTTAAATGCGTTGTTATCAGCATTAATAATAGAAAACAGTATTTGCCCGTGATCATTCTTATAGTGAAAAGCACCATTTTCGCCTAGAGTAAGCCCACTTGATTCGGCTAAACCTCTAAATTTAGTGCCTGTAAACGGACCACTTGCGCCCTGAATCAGATGAAATCGGATTAACTGATCCACCTGCACGCAAAATCCATCTAAATCAACAGCATAAGAAGATGGGTCAGTCTGACCATGCCACTCAACCTGCGCGCCTATTTTTTTCGCATTTGCTTCAATAGCAGACTGAAACTTGTGTAACGTAATTTTAGAAGTTGGCCCTGATCTATCGGCTAGCTGTATAGCGTAAGCGACCTTCACATAGGTACCTTCTGCATGATCTTTTACAAATGACGACCATGTATTATCAGCAGTTAAACCGAAGGCCTGAATTGGCTTACCTAATGCTGACAACTCGCTATTCAGCTCAGCTAAAACACTGCCCGACGTTGGCTCTGAGAATACGATAAGGCCAGCAAAGTCTATTTCAGCGATGATCTGGGCAGGCAAACCATCATGGCGCAAGGTAATGGTTGACTCATGGTTGTGGCTAATTGCCGTATCAACAATACTTTCCTGCGCTGGCGGCATTGATAAGTCATCGCTACTCACTGAATCTAATGGCGAACCTGAAGAGTTTTGAGCTAAAAATGATGGGGGAGCTACAGGTACGGAATTTAAAATATCTAACTCTTCTTCAGTTAGCTCTACTGTGACTGGAGCTTTAGTTGTGACAATTTCAGACTCAACAACTCTCGCTTCACTAGTTTCAGCTAAGTTTGCGTGAGCTAGGTCTGTTTCATCTGGAGGTGACTCAATAATCTCATCTAGGTCACTATCAGCATGACCTGGCTCTTTAAACTCTGCTTCAGCTGGTAAATTACTAGCATCTTGACCACTCAGTTGCTCCCAAACGGTTGAGCTTTGATCTAACGTTGGTTCATTATCAAATTGATCTGTCTGATGGTTGACTTCAAATGTAGGCTCATCTTGCACGTCATGTAAGCCAGCAATCTCCGATGAGATGTCGTGATCATCTGCCAAGCCTGCAGTTCTGCGTGTTGTAACGACAACCTCTTCATCTAGATTCGGTTCATCAAACTGATTAATCTCGGAGTCATCAACCAATAATGCATCATGTTCGACAACATTTAAGTCTGCCGCCTTATTACTTAATTGACGCTCCTGCCACCAATTAAATAGCATCACAGCAGCAATTATGGCAACGCCCAGCGCGATTAGAGATAGTTGTAAATCAGACATATTGTTATTTTAAACCTCGGTTGGTGACGATGTCATGTTAAACAAGCGTTTGTTGCTGCATTTCCATCGCGGCATCAATATCAACTTCCACGATACGTGACACGCCGGACTCTTGCATGGTAACGCCTATGAGCTGCTGCGCCATTTCCATGGTGATTTTATTATGACTGACGAACATAAACTGTGTACGTTCTGACATTTTTCGCACCATATTGCAAAAACGCTCGGTATTACTATCATCTAAAGGAGCATCCACTTCATCCATCAAACAAAATGGGGCCGGGTTGAGCTTAAATAACGCAAAAACTAAGGCTAATGCGGTCAATGCTTTTTCTCCCCCTGACAATAAATGAATTGTACTGTTTTTCTTGCCAGGTGGTTGTGCAAATACTTGCATACCCGTATCTAAAATTTCATCCCCTAGCAATTCCAGTTTAGCCTGTCCGCCACCAAACAAGGTCGCAAACAGCTCTCCAAAATGGCGATTTGCTTCATCAAAGGTATGTTGTAATCGGGTGCGGGTTTCTTTGTCGATACGGTGAATCGCATCTTCAAGCGTCGCTATAGCTTGCTCTAAATCTAAAGCCTGACTATCCAAATAGGATTTGCGCTCTTTTTCACTTGCGAGCTCTTGAATGGCTGCCAAATTCACAGCTCCTAACGCCTCAATTTGAGATTGAACAGAAGTTGCCTGCTGCTCAATCTCATTAACCTTGCTGGATGACTTTAGTATTTGCATCAGGTCATTTTCATTCAAGCCAGTTGCCTCCAGACCTGCTTGACATTGCTCAAAGTACAACCTAGCTTGCTGCTCTTGCAAACGTGCCTGCTCTAACTTGTCGCGTAATGGATGCAAAAGTTGTTCATTTTGCATCCGGTTACGCTCTTGCGTTTGTAGTTCTTGCTCGGCTGATGCCATTGCATTGCGAGCTTCTGCTAACGCCATTTCACGCTGTTGCTTTAAATTGAGCGCAGCCTCTAAATTGGCTTTCAGTCCTTCCATCTTGGCAGCTTCAAGCAAAGACTCAGCCTCATTTTTTCGATTAAGCAGGCTGATTGACTCTTCGTTACAAGTGTTAATTTTATTATTTACTTCATTGATATTATTAGAAATTAATTTTTTACCAAAACCCTCTTCCTGCACCAGACGCTCAGCTTTTTGTAATGCATCACGCGCTAAGTTGAGGGCAGACTCTGCTTGTTGTCTATTTAACAAACTTGCTTTTCTTTGCTCACTCAAGTTAGGCAAATCTGCAGTTAGCTCACCAATTACTCTTTGTTTTTGTTGAAAGTCTACTTGTAACGCCTTGTCTTTTTCCTGCAATTGCGCCTGCTCATTGACCAACGTCTTTTGACGATCAAGCACGTGCTGATGTTGCTGTTGTAAACGCTGAATCTCTAAATTAAGATTGTAGCGAATTTGTGTCTGTGTTTTTAAGGCATGCTGTTGCGCTTGGTAGTCTTGCTGAGCCTGCTTAAGGCGTTGCTCAGTCTGTTGTAACGCTTCAGTCTTTTGCATGTGCTGCTGATTCAGTTCTGGCAATTGGTTGTGCAGTGTATCCAGCTCATTCTGACGTTCTAATACCCCATGCAAAGCAGATTGCGCCGCATGAAACACTACGCCATGATGGCTATAAATATCTCCTAAGGCATTAACCAACAACTCGCCGTGCTTTAAAGCGGCGCGCGCAACTGTGATATCCACTTCATTTTCCAGCAAATAAACATCAGCAAGACTAGATTGAACCAATGGTAGCCACGCATCGTCTGTCACTTGCACTGCGCTTACCATGGCTTTCCAGTTAGCATGCTTACTGGCCTCACTGAGCTTATCTGACTCACCTATCGCCTGCAAAACAACCAGTGACGCGGGTGGACGCGTATCAAATTTGAAACCAACACTATTACTTTGCAACACGGCATTCAAACGCGCGCCAAGCACCGCTTCTAATGCGGTTTCCCAGCCTGTTTCTATGCGCATTACCTGCCAAAATCTCGGCAGATGCTCAAGCTGCGCAGTTTTCAACCATTGATCCAACTTGGCTTCATGCCCTAACGACGCTTGAATCTTAGTTAAAGTCGTTATCTGCGCATTGATTTGCGCCAGTTGACGATCATCATTCAGTAAATCGGCCCTGAGGGATTTAATCGTTTCATACAATGTATGCTCTTGTTGTTGCGCCAACAAGCTACTCTTTTCTAACACAGAGATTTCATTACTTGCAACATCAAGTGCAGATTGCTTTTGCTTAATTACCTCAACATCTGGCAGTTGTAATTGTGTTTGTTCGCTAGCTAGACGCTGTATACGTTGGGCTAATTCAGTCAAGGTACGCTGAATGTGCGTCAAATTCGTTGTTTCAACGCGAATATTTTGCTCTGTTTCTGTTAGCGTGGCCTGTGCCTTATTGTGCAACCTTTGTTGTAACTGCAATGCTTCCATCGCTTGCGGTAACGCTGCTTTGGCACTTAATAACGTGGCCTGTACGCCACTTTCGCGCGTTTCAGCGTCTAGTTGCTGTTGCTGCAACTGTTGTAACTGGGTAATTAGCAGCCCTTGCTGTGCTTCAATTTTTTGGGTCTGCGCAACAATTTGCTGTATTTGTTGAATTAAACGCTCCCGCGCTTCTTGGGTATTTTTAACCTGATTTTCCAAGTTAGAGACATCTGCATTAGTTTCGTAATATTGAGTTTGTGCAACCTGCACTGCCTCTGCGCTAGCATAATTTTGTTGGCGCAATGTTTCGAGCTGGCTTTCGGTTTTTCGTAAAGCCGCCATTTGGAACTCTAAATCATTGACCAACTTCTCTACTTGACGCTGACTTTTCTCCCATACACCACTCGCATCACGTTTTTTTAACAACCAGAGTTGCCCTTGCAATAGCTTTAACTCATCGTTGAACTGATGATATTGCATGGTCACTTGTGCTTGCGACTCTAAGCGCGTGATTTGCTTTTCCATCTCACGGCGAATATCCTCAATACGGATTAAATTTTCACGTGTATCGCGTAAGCGTAGCTCAGTTTCTCGGCGGCGCTCTTTGTATTTGGAAATGCCAGCAGCCTCTTCTAGAAATACCCGTAGCTCTTCTGGCTTTGCCTCAACAATACGAGAAATCGTATTTTGACCAATAATGGCATAGGCGCGACCGCCAAGCCCTGTCCCCAAAAACAAATCAGCTACATCACGGCGACGTACGCTAGTGTTGTTGATAAAGTAACTAGAGCCTTTATCGCGCTCAATCACGCGTTTAACTGAGATTTCAGCATATTGAGACCACTCTCCCGCAGCCGTACCTAAGCTATTATCAAAAATCAATTCCACACTAGCGCGTGAAATAGGCTTGCGATTACCAGAGCCATTAAAAATAACGGCATCCATGGAATCTCCACGCATCTCTTTAGCGCTTGATTCCCCCAGTACCCAACGTACTGACTCCATTACATTAGATTTACCGCAGCCATTAGGCCCCACCACGCCCACGCGCTGGCCATGTATGTGCAATGTTGTAGGATCAACAAATGATTTAAAGCCAGCAAGTTTTAAGTGAGTAAGGCGCAATGGCGAATAAAGGCTTAGATTAAGTAGTTCAATAGAGATTTGGTTTTATAACCCGTATAATAACCATTTTTTCGCATAAAGCCCAACTTGCACTATGACAACGAGCAATTCACTAGGTGGCAAACCTACAGCACAACCAAGCAAACAACTAGAAACATTTATTAACCCCAATCCTCAACGCGATTTTCATATTCATATGGAAATTCCTGAGTTTACATGCCTGTGCCCAATGACTGGTCAGCCTGATTTTGCAGTGCTGTATTTGGATTACATTCCAGATCAAAAATGCGTTGAGCTAAAGAGCTTGAAGCTATATATATGGTCCTTCCGCAACGAGGGTTGCTTTCACGAAGCCGTTACAAACCGCATCCTAGATGATCTAGTGCAGGCAATCGAACCAAAATTTATGCGCTTAACGGCTAAGTTTTATGTACGTGGTGGCATTTTCACCAATGTCGTTGCAGAACACCGCAAAGAAGGCTGGCAACCAGCACCTAGAGTTGAACTGACGCAGTTTGAAACGCAATCAAACATACGTGGCTAACCAGCTAGCACAAAATGTTTTAGTTAAAATTACGATTTTGTGACTAAAACTGATTGACAAGCGAGGCCGCGGTCATTAATATGGCGCCTCTTTTCGACGAGCGCTGAATAAGGCGCCAATATTGAAAAGAGCTCTAATTGGGCAAAGCTTTAAAGAAGTAAGTCGGGGGTATAGCTCAGCTGGGAGAGCGCTTGCATGGCATGCAAGAGGTCAGCGGTTCGATCCCGCTTACCTCCACCAAAAAAACCAATTAGCAGCATAAAAAATTTGCAATAAATACTAATTTTAGCTTTAAATTAGTCAAGAATTTAAGTATAATTTTGACCTCTATGTCCCCATCGTCTAGAGGCCTAGGACACCTCCCTTTCACGGAGGCGACCGGGGTTCGAATCCCCGTGGGGACGCCAACTAAGCGTCAACTGATTGAATGAAATCATTTACTCAGTCGATTCAAAATAAAAAAACCTCAAGTGTTGCGCTTGAGGTTTTTTTATTTTGCACCTCTCCCTCAAACTCATACGAATTAAAAAAATATTTTTCTAGCACAACCTATTTAATTTAGCTTGTTATAGGCGCATACTATTCTCCCGATACTTAACAATTCATAATTACGATTACCTTAATTCATAGAGTTGGGGCTTTCAATATAGTTATTTAGCTCAAAATAAGAACTGACTCTAATCAATGAGGAAGGAGCTTAAAATGAATGAAGTTGCAAAGTTAGAATATATTGAAAAAGTATGCCACCTAAGCGAACCGCAAATCTCTTGTTTGCTTGCTATGTTGCCTGCAAGCCTTAAGAAAAGCCTAGAAGAAGGCAGGATCACCAAGCTTGATGCTGTTGCCATTCAACTTGAAAAAGAGCATACCTTTCTGTTTGAGTGGAGACTAGCTGTAAGCGAATCAGGAAGCACACACCGACACCCTGTTAGTAACTATACGATCGCTCACTAACCCCACCGCCCAATTGGTCCAAAAGAAAAAACCTCAAGCGCAACACTTGAGGTTTTTTCTTTTAAGCTCGCAATGCATATGCACTTCAGAAACAGCATATAACACCTTGCTTACTAAAAATACTAGTCGTTAGATACGGCAACAATTTTATGAATACTTAAATCCGCACCATCAAACTCAGCTTCTGCATCCATGCGAATTCCGAAAGTTTTCTTGAGCAACCCATAAACAACGACACCCCCGATAAAGGCAATTGTGATACCTAGTAGCGTACCCAAGCACTGCGCAACTAAACTTACACCACCTAAGCCACCTAACGCTTTACTACCAAAGATACCAGCAGCGACACCACCCCACGCGCCACATAAACCATGCAGCGGCCACACGCCTAACACATCATCAATTTTTAAACGATTTTGCGTCATGGTAAACGCCCATACAAACAATGCCCCAGCAACGGCACCTGTGGCTAAAGCACCCATTGGATGCATAATGTCAGAACCCGCACAAACGGCGACCAAGCCAGCCAATGGACCGTTGTGCACAAAGCCAGGGTCATTTTTTCCCAACACCAACGCAACCAAGGTGCCGCCCACCAAAGCCATAAGAGAGTTTACAGCAACCAAGCCAGAGATTCCTTGTATAGCTTGCGCAGACATCACATTAAAGCCGAACCAGCCCACGGTTAAAATCCATGCACCTAAAGCTAAAAATGGAATGTTTGAAGGTGGGTGCGCATGTAAGCGGCCATCCTTGCTATAGCGACCATTACGTGCACCCAGCAAAATGACTGCCGCAAGGGCAATCCAGCCGCCCATCGCATGCACTACGACAGAACCAGCAAAATCATGAAAAGCAAAACCAAACTGATTGATAAGCCAATCTTGTATGCCATAATGCTTATTCCAAGCAATGCCTTCAAAGAAAGGGTAGACAAAGCCCACCAAAAGAAAAGTTGCAGCCATTTGCGGATTAAATTTTGCACGCTCGGCAATACCACCCGAAATAATGGCTGGAATAGCCGCAGCAAAAGTGAGTAAGAAAAAGAACTTAACCAGATCGTAACCATTTTTAGCAGCAAGAGTTTCTGCACCGCTGAAGAAGCTAACACCATATGCGACACTATAACCAATAAAAAAATAAGCAATAGTAGACACAGAAAAATCCACCATAATCTTAACCAAAGCATTGACCTGATTTTTGCTTCTCACGGTCCCCACTTCTAAGAATGCAAATCCTGCATGCATCGCAAGCACCATAATGGCGCCTATTAGAATAAAAAGAACATCACTTGCTGACTGAATTGACTCCATAAACTCTCCACCACTAATAAATATATATATTTTTTTGTGGGGTTTTACTAGCAAGAACCTTACCAGACAACAACTTAATGATTTAAAAAGAAATTAAAGATTTAACCAAATCAAATATGCACAATAACAGTGCAATATATTTTGCATAGCACTGTTATTGTGCCAAATGGGGAAAGAATTAAACGGCTATGTCTAATTTATCAATTTGAATATAACTTACTGCGTCAGGGTCACCAATCCAAAAGTAATAAAACTCTCGCACGATGGCTAGGTACAATACACGTGTTTGTCTTGCCTTAAACAGTGGCAATAGTGAGTCTACTGCTAGTCTATAATGCACATGATTCATTTCGGGATACTCACGAAGTCTAAGCAGCAACAACTTAACTAACTTAACTCGAGTATCTACCAGTGATCGTTCTCCGCCCTCTTGCCGCAGTGCCATGCTATAGGCTTTAATCGGCCAGAGTTCAACCATGGTGAATTTTTCCTCATCGATCCTAGCCCATAAAGTATTTAAATCACCCTCTAGCGGCTTATTCAATAATGATTCAATATCAACATTACTTTCTTGATTAAGATACGCAATCGCTTTAAAGTCTTTTAACCAAAAATTATAATACTCGCGCACGACAGCTAAAACATAAGGCCAGTCATCCGCTGGGCTTTGACATAAGAGCATATCGACTGCATCGCGAAATACACTACCTCCACACTCTCTATGCTGTAGATAAGGAGTTAACGAATTAATATAGTGAAGGCGACGCGCAAGACTATCTGAACCTAGACCTTTCTTTTCTAGCCACTTACTGTAGACGTCAATAGCCTCTTGCTCTCTGGACTGGCTAGTCCTTGAGATGTCAATCGTTGATTTATTAATCTCTGATTTAATGATCATGGTGTGCTCGCAAATTACCCTTTACTCAATTTCGTCACGTTGCAAAATTAATCTATACACTTTTTAAAAATTCTCTTTAAACTGGTTCGCATCAAAAGCGTACTTCATTTTTGTGATAAGTTTGTATGTAATGAATAGAGTTTCGCCTATCTTCAAGACTAACTAACGGCAGGTATTTTTAAAACTTTAGTAAAAAGATTAAATTTAGCTAAATAATTACATTTTGAAAGACTGACATACATGACTAATGAACAAGCCTTGAGTTATATGCATAACTTGTTGCGTGCCATGCTTGATAAAAAGGCTTCTGATCTTTTTATCTCGGCTGACTTTCCTCCTGCCATGAAGATTGATGGCAAGATGACGCCAGTGACCCAGCAAAAACTCTCAGGTGAACACACAAAAGCATTTGCTGAAGCGTTAATGAACGAAAAACAACGTAAAGAATTTGAGCAGGAAAAGGAATGCAATTTTGCCATCTGGCCCAAAGAAATTGGTCGTTTTCGAGTCAATGTATTTGTGCAGCAAGAAAACGTAGGTATGGTATTACGCACCATTACTACAAAAATCCCCAATTTTGACGAAATGGGTTTGCCCCAGCAACTCAAAGAGGTGGTCATGTCTAAACGGGGCCTGATGATCCTTGTAGGTGGTACAGGATCAGGGAAATCCACAACATTGGCCGCGCTGATTGACTACCGCAACCAAAACTCACACGGTCATATTATTACCATTGAAGACCCTGTTGAATACGTGCATCCAAGTAAAAACTGTTTAATTACTCACCGTGAAGTGGGTCGTGACACCAATGGCTGGTTTGCTGCGCTTAAAAACACTTTACGCCAGGCCCCTGATGTCATTTTAATCGGTGAAATTCGCGACCGTGAGACCATGGAGTTCGCTATGGCATTTGCAGAAACTGGCCACCTATGCATGGCGACCTTACATGCAAACAGTGCCAACCAAGCCTTAGACCGCATCATCAACTTTTTTCCTGAGGAGCGCCATGCTCAACTGCATATGGATTTATCGCTCAACTTGCGCGCATTTGTATCGCAACGCTTAGTCTCTAAAAAGGGGGGTGGGCGCTGCGCTGCCATTGAAATTCTACTCAACTCCCCTCTTGTCGCCGATTTAATCCTCAAAGGAGAAACTGGCATGATTAAAGAAGCGATGGCAAAATCTGTAGAGCTTGGCATGCAAACTTTTGATCAAGCGCTATTTGATTTATGCGAATCTGGCCTCATATCACAGGAAGATGCACTGCGAAACGCAGATTCATATAATGAATTACGCCTGAAATTTAAGCTACACGGCAAAAATAGTGGTGCAGTTGAAGAAAGCAGTAATAAACTCGACCAACTATCATTGCATGAAGACAAACCTAAAGAAGAAAATCAAGCAAGCATTTAATGCATTAAACCTTACCCAAACAATACTTAAGATTTAGACTAGGACTCAACTTGGAACTTATTTTACTGATCGCCATTTGCATCATCGCTTGGTTCTGGCTCGATTCCCTTGCTGCACGTGACGCCGCCGTCGCTAAAGGTCATGACCTTGTACAACGTACCAACTTACAATTATTAGACGAAACGGTTTCATGTACTCGCCTGAGAATAGGCCGCAATGGCCGAGGTCACGTGCAATTTTTACGTACGTTTGAATTTGAAGTCAGTGCAAATGGGGCAGATCGTATGTACTGTACGTTGGTGTTATTGGGCAAAGAGCTGCAATCTTGGTATATCCCACCCTATTTGCAAGCGGTCAATTAGCTATTAGCAAATGCCTCGCACAACATACTCAACATCGCGCCAAACACGGGTATTAAGTCATCCATGTCAAAAGGTGAGCTTTCGTCTGTGCCTGCAATGATAAAAGCGATGACAGATTTATCTAAGTCTTCTCGATAATTTTCCCAATGCTCAGCATCTGCATTACCTATCAAGTTAAATTTGCGTATCCCTGACTCTACAATATCCGCCAACTCCTCAGCACTCAGTTCTGCAAAAATTGATTTTGCGATAATGACTGAAGTTTTTTCAAGGTCATTGTCATTTACTCGGCTAGCATCTGTATTGGCTAAGGGCATATTTAAATAAGCATGCACCAGCAGAGCAAACGCTTGATATACACTTAACATATCAAAATTTTCAATACGCTCATCCACAGGTGAGCGCTCTGCCTGTTGGATAGCCTTAAATGTCAAATAGCAAGCAAGATAATTGGTCGCATCGTTCACATCGTAAGACTGCAAATCAGTACTGATATTGGGATTGGTTTCAGACAAGCACAGTGCATATAGCAGTTGAACACGTTGGGCGTAGGTGGTTTCCACAAAAATCCTTAACTAAAGTTGTTTGTACTATGTTGCTTTTGATTACTATTAATTATAACTGCGGCAAAGCCTCAAGTTGATCTTGTAAAACTAACCAACGCTCTTCAGCCTGTTCAATTGTTTGGTTAATGGCTGCCTGCGCTTTAAGCAAGGTTTGTAACTCGACTTTATTCGCTGGCTCATAAATATCGGGGCTAGTCAGACGCGCGTCGTATTGCTGCTTTTCGGCACTCCATTTCGCCAACTGTGATTCTAGCTGCTCAGACTCTTTCAATAAAGGGCGGCGCTCAGCAAGCCTTGATTGACGGTCGGCCTTGCTTTGCGCACGTTCAATTTTATTAGTTGACTCTGGAGTAGCGCTTTGCACTTGGGCTTTTTCTTGCAAACGTTGTTGGTCTAGCCAAGTTTTGTAGTCATCAATATCGCCCTCAAAAACCTCGGCCTTACCATCTGCTACCAACACAAACTTTTCAGAAGTTGCACGCAATAAAGCCCTATCATGCGAAACTAAAATCACACCACCTTGATAATCTTGCAAGGCTACGGTGAGCGCATGGCGCATTTCCAAATCTAAATGGTTGGTAGGCTCATCAAGTAGCAACAGGTTTGGGCGTTGCCAGATGAGCAACGCCAAGGCTAAACGTGATTTTTCGCCCCCTGAAAAACTGGCACATGGTGTGGTTGCCATTTCTCCTGCAAAATCGAAACCGCCTAAATAGTTGCGATGCTCTTGCTCGCGTGTCAAAGGGTCCAACTTCAGCATGTGTTGCAAAGGTGATTCTTCTGGCCGTAATTGCTCTAGTTGGTGCTGCGCAAAATAGCCAATTTTTAAATCTTTACCTTCCACTCGTTTGCCGTTCAACATCGTCAACTCGTTGGCGAGCAATTTAATCAAAGTTGATTTACCCGCACCATTACGGCCTAACAAGCCTATGCGCTCACCTGGTCTAATCGTCAGCTGTACTTTATTTAAGATTATTTTATCCGCATAGCCTACGCTAGCATCATCCAACACCAGAAGAGGATCAGGGGCTGAAATAGGCGCTCTAAAACTAAAATCAAATGGCGAATCAATATGCGCAGCGGAGATCATCTCCATACGCTCCAGCGCCTTAATGCGACTCTGCGCTTGCCGAGCTTTAGTGGCCTTCGCCCGAAAACGTTCAATATAACTCTGCAAGTGTGACACGTTTCGCTGCTGACGCTCGTACATGGATTGCTGTTGCGCCAACCGTTCCGCGCGTTGACGCTCAAAATCCGAGTAGCCGCCTTTATACAAAATTAGCTTTTGCTGTTCTATGTGCGCAATGTGATTAACAATGGCATCTAAAAAGTCACGATCATGCGAAATCAGCACCAAAGTACCACGATACTCTTGCAACCAAGTCTCTAGCCACATGACTGCATCTAAATCCAAATGGTTGGTAGGTTCATCCAGTAATAACAAATCAGAACGACACATAAGCGCTCTTGCCAAATTCAAACGGACACGCCAGCCACCTGAAAAGTCAGACACTGGCCTAGTTAAATCTGCATTGCTAAAACCTAGACCGCTCAATAACTCAGCCGCCCTCGCCTTCGCTGAATAACCTTCTATCTCTCCTAAGCGTGCATGGAGTTCACCTATCTTTTCCCCTTGATGCTTTGCTTCGGCTTCAACTAACGCTGCCTCGATGGCGCGCAATTCTTGATCACCATCTAGCACGAAAGACAATGCAGCATCTGCCAAAGCAGGAGTGTCTTGTGCCACATGGGCAATCACCCAGTTAGGTGGCATTTCTAAATCACCACTTTCAATGGCCAGTTCTCCGCGCAACATAGCGA
This sequence comes from Methylophilaceae bacterium, assembly GCA_036504995.1. GTDB lineage: Bacteria > Pseudomonadota > Gammaproteobacteria > Burkholderiales > Methylophilaceae > DASXUG01. The sequence goes on from DASXUG010000008.1 coordinate 445,372, forward strand.
ATAAACTAGATTTGCCTGCCCCGTTAGCGCCTGTCAAACCTACTTTGTGTCCTGGGTGTAACTGAAACGAAGCGCCCTCAATAAGCACTTTAACGCCACGTGCTAAATTTACATTTTTAAACTGAATCAAACTTGCCTCTCAAACTAAATGCGGATGCAATGGTCATAACCGAGTAAAATACTATATTACGCATCAAGGGCGTCATTTTAATGCAATGCTTAGAAAGCATTTACTTTTCTTTACACAAATATCGTTGACCTAGTCATCGCCAAATGAAATACTAATTTTTAGGTAATAAAGACAGCCAATGCAGTTAGCGACCCTTCATCACAATAAAAACCGTTTATTGATAGTAGAATCAATATCAGAAATGATAGACAGGCACGTGTATAGATTGTGCTTAAGAAATCTCTATCGAACTCCAGCTAAGTAGTAATCAAAAACTTATGGTTAAAAAATCTTTACTTTGGCTTTACCGAACATTGTTTATTACAGTGTCTGTGCTGCTAATTATTATTTCAGTCATTGTTTTGGGCTTGCGCTACATAATTATTCCCCATATTGAGGATTATAAAGATCAGCTCGCACAAAAATTAAGTTCAGCGTTACATCAGAAAGTTACCATTTCACAGATGTCTACAAGTTGGAGTGGGATCAATCTGCAGCTTTCATTGCGAGGTGTGAGCATTTATGATGCTGAAAATCGCCCAGCTTTAACACTCGAGCATATTGAGACCAGCTTATCTTGGCTGAGCATCCCGCTGATGGAGCCGCATTTGGCTTCACTGGTTATTCACGAACCTATGCTGATTGTAAGGCGCGAAAAAAGTGGCGTACTCTATGTTGCGGGCATTGCTATGGGTGGGGCATCGAAACCTGAGTTTGCTAACTGGGCGCTACGCCAATCTAAAATTAGTATCGTCGATGCAAAAGTGCTATGGCAAGATGATTTTCGCGGTGCACCCCCACTGACATTCAACCAACTTAATCTTGTGATTTCAAACCCAGCCTGGGAAATGCTACGTAGTCACCATTACTTTGGATTGAAAGCAATTCCATCCGCTGGATCCTCATATCCAATTGATATACGTGGTGATGTCTTTGGCAATGATGTTGATGACACTAAAAGCTGGCATGGCACTATTTATAGCAAAGTAGAAGGCACAGATATTGCGGCATGGCGACCATGGATAGACTACCCCTTAAATTTGCGCCAAGGCTTTGGTGCCGCACAGATTTGGCTTACCTTTTCGGATAGTAAAGCAACGAGTGTGACCAGCGATGTTATTTTAAATAACGTCAAAACCCAGTTTTCTGAATCTGGTCAAGAAGCTACGCTCAATACGCTGACAGGTCGGCTAGAGTGGATTCAGCATAATGACGGGCAAGAGATACAGGCCAAGCATATTAAAATAACCACCAGCGATGGTCTCAATCTAAAAAATGGTGAATTTTCTCTACGCAACCAGCTGATTAAGGGCAGCACTTGGCAAACAGGCTTCGCCAAACTAGATGAAATGAATTTGGCTGATTTACGTACTTTTGCCAACTACTACCCGATTTCACAAGCTTATATGGAGAAACTCACCGCGATTTCACCAGTGGGTAAACTCAATAATATAGAAGCGACATGGCATGGCAATCAAGCCACTCCGCAACAGTATTCGTTGCACAGCCAATTTTCAGATATTGGAACAACTGCCTACCAGGATGTTCCAGGGATTAGTCAAGTGTCTGGCGACATTAAGGCCAATGAAACAAGTGGTTCACTCAACATTCGTGCGCAAAAAACTACGCTCGATATGCAAGCCGTCATGCGTCAACCTATCCCGATTGATCAGCTTAGTGCGCAAGTCAATTGGAAAAATGTACGAGGCAAACCTAGTGAAATTCGTGTCAGCAATTTTACTTTAGTGAACCCACATTTAGCGGGTACGCTCAATGCCAGTTATCTAAACAACGGCAAAAAAGGTGGATTTCTTGAGTTAAACGGTAAATTCGGTCAAGCCGACGCCAAAAATGTCTATTACTACTACCCTAAAGTCATGGGTGATAATACTGTGCACTGGTTAACTACTGCCCTTCAAGCAGGGAAATTGGAAAATATCAATGTCACGATTAAAGGTAGCCTCGATGACTTCCCCTATGCAAATAATAAGAATGGCTTGTTTCGCGTCACCGCAGACGTGAAAGACGGAACCCTTGATTATGGTGTAGGCTGGCCAAAAATTGAGGGGATGGGTTTAACCATGCTTTTCGAAGGCAAAAGCATGGAGTTGATTGCCAAAACTGGGCATTTGTTGGGTAATCAGATCACCAATACCAAAGCAACTATCCCAGACCTCACCAACCCTGACCCTATGCTCAACTTAACAGGTGAAACGCAAGGTCTAGTAAGTGAAGGGATCAAGTTCATCAACTCCAGCCCGCTCAATAAAATTATGCGCGGCTTTACCGATGACTTACGAACCACGGGCAACGGCAAACTTACCCTTGAAATGCATATGCCACTTGAGCATACAGACGACACCAAAATCAAAGGTAATTATGTTGTCAGCAATGGCAGTATGGCATCTGATAGCATTCCAGAACTCAGCAAGCTCAATGGTAAAATTGATTTTACTGAAACAGCTCTGAATGCCCAAAACATCAGTACCTGGCTATATGCAGGCCCTGCTGTTTTCTCAGTTACCACCAACCCAGATCACACCATCAAAATTTCTGCGCGTGGCCATCTTGCAGATGCCGGCCTAAAGCAAGCTTTTCCAGATTTGTATACGGAATACCTCAGTGGCGCTAGTGATTGGTTTTGCACTATATCCATACTAGATAAGCAATCTGACATGACGATTCGTTCTGATTTGGTTGGCATGGCAAGCAGCTTGCCCTCGCCTCTTAAAAAAGCGGCTAATGAACCTATGACACTGATCATTAGCAGAAAGAAAACTGGATCGGATCAAGAGATAACCAGAGTAAACCTAGGCAATATGATAGGGGCAAAATATCTTACTTTGCATCAAAACAAACAAAGCAAAATTGATCGGGGCGAAATCACATTTAACGCCAATCCAGAGCTACCAACACAAGCTGGCCTAGCGCTTCGTGGTAATTTGGACAACGTCGACTATGATGATTGGCTTGAAGTCATATCAAAACCATCTGGCAGCGGTGATAGCGGCACAAGTGTTGTTCTGAATAGAATAGATTTAAGCGCCAATACCCTAGACGCGTTCAATCGCCGCCTCAACGCCGTAAAAATTAATGCAAAAGCCAACAATAATAATGATTGGGAATTGTCCATACAAAGCCAAGAAGTCACAGGTAACATACAATGGCAACATGCCAACAATGGCAAAGTCATTGCTCAGCTAAAAAATCTCACCGTGCCATTGGCAAAACCTAACAGCTCTAACGAGATTGAAAACACAACAAAAAACTCAGCTACAAGCTATCCTGAACTTGATATTACGGCAGATAACTTTGAAATTAACCAAAAGAAATTGGGCCGCTTAGAACTTCAAGCTAAAGAGCAGAATGAAAACTGGAGTATTCAAAAGTTAAAGCTGATTAGCCCAGATAACACCCTCACTGCAACTGGGGACTGGTTTAACTGGAAACGCAATCCGAACACCCTAATGACATTTCAATGGAACATCAGCGACTTAGGAAAAACGGTTGATAGGTTAGGTTCGCCAGATACAATTAAAGGTGGCGAGGGTGAGATTACAGGACAGCTCAAGTGGTCAGGCAGTCCTCATGAGTTTGATTTAGCAAAACTATCGGGTAATTTTCAGTTAGAAACAAAAAATGGGCAGTTTCTCAAAATTCAACCTGGTGTAGGTCGTCTATTTAGCGTACTCAGCCTACAAAATTTGCCTAGGCGCCTCACTTTAGATTTTAAAGATGTGTTCAACAGCGGCTTCGCTTTCGATAAAGTCAGCGCAACGGTCAACATTAATCGCGGCGTCATGAAAAGCGACAACTTCAAACTAGAAGGCCCAACAGCACGTGTAGAAATGCATGGCGAAACAGACTTGCAAAAAACAACTCAACATCTTTTTGTAAAAGTAACGCCTTATATCAGTGACAGCCTCTCTCTCGCTGCCTTTGCTGGTGGCCCAGCAGTAGGCGCTGCAGCCTATATTGCACAAAAAATTCTGCAAGAGCCTCTGAATAAGCTAGCACAGGATGAATACGAGATTGTCGGCACTTGGGATAATCCCAAGGAGGTCGCTGAGAATGAAACGAAATCACAAAAATAGCTAATACAGTTAGAACCTAGCGCATATTCGTATCAATACAAATACTTATAAATTGTAATTGTCTAGTGTGATATAACCTTTTAAGTAACGCGATTTTGAGCACGACTCATTATATTTTCTCTTCTGACTATTTCTGCGTATGCCGCCCCTATCCCAGCAATTGCAAAATTAAAGCTAGGAACAACAAGGATATAGCTAACCGTTGTAATAGTAAAAAGTATAGAAATCAAGCTAGCTAGCACACAGCGCCCAATGTAGTAAGTTTCTCCATTTTTATCTTTCAGTCGTTTCATATTGGCATAAATTGCATACACAATAGAGAGGAATGTCGAAATGAAAAGCCCTGCTCCTACATATCCGTAATTTAACGCCATACCAATATAGGTATTCACAATATCAATGATACCTTCACCTTGTATCATCGCTTGCATTTCAGGCGTTTCCATAAAGGTAACCGAACCAAAAAATGGATAGTGACCAATAACAATCATCGAGTTTGTAAACAATCTTTGTCGATACTCAACATTTTCCGCTTCAGTAGTCCCAAGAAAAGGTAGCATGTTGTAGTATTTTTCCGCACCAGGAATCACTGCTAAAGCACCAATCACTAACAGTAAAATAGTTAATAGATAAACAACTCGCTTGGCTGGTTTGTCGCCTGTTAATGAGAAAATAGACCCAAAAAATACAGCCCCTAGCCAAGGGCCTCTAGAACCAGACGCAAATAATGCCGCTAGTATGGTAAACATGCCAACTTTATGAAAGCGCTTATTTTTAACTGTATTGCTAACCACCAAAAATGCACCCAAGCTTGCTGCTAATACTAAGCCAAAAACAATAGGATGCCCCAAGGATGATAGTGCCCGCATCGATCCACCGCGAGACATATACTCACCAAAACGATGAGATCCCAAAACATCAGGAAGTGCAAAAAACATTGACCAATGCTTGACCCATTCAAATAAACCGATCAATGCAGCGATAAAAGTAACGATAGTAAGTATGGTAAAAGCGCGCTTGATATCATCCATACTTTTCACTACCCTACTGGCAAAGTAATAAGGCAAAAACATATCAAGAAAAAAAGTACTGAAACCACGTCTTAAAGCATCAGTAAATGTAGTGCCCCTAATTTCTAAAAATGTCGCAAGTAAAATGAATAAAATGAGAAATTTATCTGAATGCAGCTTCCCCAGCGGTATTGAATTTGTAGCTCTAGAGGCTACAAAAAATGGCAAAAGAAGCGCTAAAGCCAACAGCCTAGGATGATCAAGTGCGAAAAAATGATCCATAATCCCCAAGCCTGGTAAGTCTAAGCCCATGGGAGGAACAATAAACAGTAAGAGAAAGTATAGTGACAGCTTATGCTCTCGCTTGCTCATATGGTAAACATAAAAGCCAGCGACTATGGTGTAGAGCCAATAATTATTAGCAAAAAATGCAATCGCTAAGACGGTAAACCAAATCGTACGAAAATGCTTAAATTGCACCGCATCAAAATCATTTTTTAGGACTTTCCAACAAAAATGAAAAACAATTGATGCAAAAACGACGATGATGATAAAAGCTTTTAAACTTTCCAATATAAAACTCTTTTTTGAAAAAATATTTAAGGTCGATAAGCATCAATCTAGTCGCATTATCACTCACTAATTCTATACAGCTATAACAACTCAAGTTCTAATAAGAATGTAAAGCATTAATCGCCGTTAATTGAAGTTCCCCTCAGCTTAAACGTGCTATCAAACCCATCTCTGTGGTATATTCTCGACCTGATTATTACATTTAACATCTAATAAGAATAGACTTTTAAAAAGCTTATTAAAAAAACTATTTAGAAAATAAGAAAGATCACTTGTTATGCTGGAATTTATTCGTAAACTTACACAAGGCTGGATAGCTAAGGTCATTTTAATATTAGTCACCATTCCATTCTTGTTATTTGGCATTGATGCCTACTTGCGCGAAGCTGGAAGCACAGCAGCCATTGCCAAAGTTGATGGCACAGAAATCAGCATTCAAGAGTTTTCAAATGCCGTTCAAAATTTCCGTAACAAGCTTCAATCAGAAGGTCAAAAAGACCTATCCATATTAGAAAAACCCGAAGTTAAACAATCTATTTTGGATCGCTTAATCACAACTCATCTGCTTAACGATGAAATTAAAGCAGCTAAATTTAAAATTAGTAACGACCAGTTGAGTAAATATATTGTGAATCTGCCAGAGTTTCAAGATAAAGGTCAGTTTTCACAAGAGGTGTATGACAAACTTTTAATGCAAAATCATTTAACACCCTCGCAATTTGAAAGTCGCATGCGTAATGATCTGCTAAATCAACAAATTCGAGATGGCTTGGCTAGTGTTGTGTATCTACCAAAATCATTGGCCGAAAACACGCTCAGAACAGAACATCAGCAACGTGAAGTGAGTGTTGCTGAAATTAAAGCAGCAGACTATGTTGCGCAAGCGAAAGTAGACCCAGCTGAAGTCAAAGCCTACTACGAGCAACACAAGGAAAGCTTTAAAGTACCTGAGCAAGTAAAACTTGAATTTACAATGCTTTCAGCAAATACACTTATCCCGCAAATGCAGGTGTCTGAAGAAGAGTCAAAAAAATTCTATACTGACAATGGGTCAAAATTCCAAGGTGATGAACAACGCCATGCTAGTCATATTTTAATTAGCTTCGGTACTAACCCAACCCCTCAAGCCAAGGAAGAAGCCAAGAAGAAAGCTGAACAAGTGCTTGCGGAGGTTAAAAAATCGCCGGGGAAATTTGCAGAGCTTGCTAAGAAATACTCTCAAGACACTGGCTCAGCAGTCAAAGGTGGCGAGCTGGACCCATTCCGTCATGATGGCACCATGGTAAAGCCGTTTGAAGATGCTGTATTTGCCATGAAACCAAATGAAATCAGCGGACTGGTGGAGTCTTCTTTTGGCTACCACATCATTAAGCTGCTAGATGTTAGTGGTCAAGCTCAAGGCTATAACGAACTCAAACCACAGATTCGAGCAGAGCTCATGTATCAAAAAGCGTTATCGAAGTTCACAGAACAAGCGGAAAACTTCAGCAACATGGTCTACGAGCAATCTGGTAGTTTAAAACCCGCTGCTGACGCATTTGGTCTGCAGGTGCAAAAAACTGATTGGCTGAGTCGTGCCGATGGTGCAAAATTCTTTAAGAACGATAAATTAATGAATATGGTATTTACCGATGAGGTTCTAAAAGATAAACGCAATACTGAAGCTGTTGAGGTTTCAAACAACACCTTGGTATCCGCCCGCGTTGTTGATTACAAACCCTCTGCACCACGCAGCTTTGATGAAGTGAAGGCTGGCATAGAAGAATTATTAAAACTTGAACAAGCAAGTAAGATCGCTATAGAAAAAGGTTCTGCGGCCCTATCTAACCTTAAAAGTGGTAAAGAGGCTATAGGTTTGGACTGGATACCATCAGTAACGGTAGACAGAAAAAATGCACAAGGTCTGACCGATCTCACCATGTCACAAGTATTTAAAATAGATTCTTCTAAATTGCCAGCTTATGCGGGTATTACTGACCCGAAAAAGGGTTACTTGCTGATAAAAGTAAGTAAAGTAAGTGATATGTTAGCCGCTGATGAGGAAACAAAAAAAGCGGCTAATGCCGATCTAAAAGTAGCGCTGGCCACCGAGTATATTGATGCATATGTTAAAACGTTGCGTGCTAAAACTAAGGTTACAGTGAATCAAACCTTATTACAGTCAAGTACAGCTTCAAACTAAATTCAAATCAAATATCATAAAAATAACACATGGACATTTCAATAATTTTTGTTAGCTACAACACTGCAGAGTTAACTAAGCAGGCGATCAATTTAGTTAAACAATCAGTTACAGATTTAGCTATAGAAATTTTTGTAATAGATAATGCATCGAAAGATAACTCCGTTGAAATGCTTAAACGCGAGTTTCCTGAAGTCCACTTAATTACTAACAATCAAAACGTTGGTTTTGGCAGGGCTAACAATCAAGCATTAGCAACGGCAAAAGGTGAGTATATTTTGCTCGTCAATACTGATGCTTTTGTTGAACCTGACACTATCCAAAAAACGTACGATTTTATGCAAAAGAATCCCAATACAGGTATTCTAGGCGTTAAGTTGTTAGGAAGGGATGGCGTACTTCAACCGTCTTGTCGTTATTTTAATACGCCTTGGAATGTATTTTTACACCGCACGGGTTTAGATAAAGTCTTCAAATGCCAAATGGTTGATGACTTTAATTGGGATCATGCATCTGTCAGGCATTGCGACTGGGTACCTGGTTGCTACTACATGGTGAGAAGAAAAGTCATAGATCAAGTTGGATTGTTTGATCCCAGATACTTTCTATACTATGAAGAAGTCGATCATTGCTTTGCAACTAAAAAAATGGGGTGGCAAGTTACCTATTACCCTGATACCACTGTCGTACACATTGGTGGTGAAAGCGCAAAAAGCGATAACAAAATAACAACCTTAGGTAAGCAGGTTAGCTCGCTACAAATTGAGAGTGAGTTGATTTATATACGCAAAAACTTTGGTCTTTTGATGACTATTGTTCACCTCGGCCTATTTAATATTAGTGCTATGATGATTATTGCTAAGCAATTAATAAAATCTCGTTTTGATTTCAAAAAAATTGTTGAACACAAAAACTTATCCTTATTTTGGAAACTATTCTTCTCCACAAACATGGGTTCAAAACCACTACATTGAACTTACTAACCACCATAAGCACTGCAATATGTTCGATAACATCAAACAGGATTTAAAAGCGCACAATAATGATTGGGGGGCTCAGGGCTTTTGGGTCATGGTCATTTATCGTTTTGGCAGATGGAGATACACCATCTCATCAGATATTCTCCGAAAATTCTTTTCCATTATATACAAGCTACTTTTTAAAATAGTACAGATATTGACTGGTATTGAACTACCTTGTGAAGTTGTAGTGGGAGATAACTTCATTATTGATCATTTTGGTGGGATTGTGATTAGTGGGTATGCGAAATTTGGAAATAACTGCAGAATACGTAACGGTGTCGTGGTTGGCCTCAAAAATCTCGATGACGTAGCTGCTCCAGTCTTCGGGGATAATGTGGATATTGGTACTGGCGCCAAAATTTTAGGCAAAATTACAATCGGCAGCAACGTCAATATTGGTGCAAATGCTGTAGTACTCTCAGATGTTCCTGACAACTCAATTGCAGTGGGTATACCTGCAACCATTAAGCCCAAAAAGCTTTAATAAAAAAGCTTTAATAAGCTTACCCCTCAATTGCAACGCTGCTCTGACAGTGCGAATGCGGAATTTTTAGTTGCCGTTTTGGCTTAACATGCTAAAAAGCCATCGGTTAGACCCGATGGCTGGTATAAAAAATACGACAAGCCCAATAACTAGGCTAACACTAGACCTCAGAGTTTGAAAAAACTCCGTACTCAGCTCTATCCTTTAATACCTCTTCAACTAAAGCCACATCGATTGTCTCAGCCCCAGAAGAAAAACCATACACCAAGACGGTATCAGATAGTATATTGATTGTTCTCGGGATTCCTTTACTGGCCTCAGCAATTTTATCTGCCGCTGCCGAGGTAAATAAAGGCGCCTCCCTACCAGCCACATTTAAACGATGTTGTATGTATTTCAACACCTCAAAAGAACCCAAGGGTGGAATATAAAAGTCAACAGCAACCCGTTGGTAGAACTGTCTTAACTCAGGTTTACGCAATAACTCACGTAACTCAGGTTGACCAACTAAAATAACCTGCAATAATTGGTCTTTATCCGCATTGATATTCGAGAGCATGCGTAAGGACTCAATAGATGCAGCATTCAAGTTCTGCGCTTCATCTACGATCAGCACGACACGCTGCCCAGCAGCATAGCTAGCAATTAAAAATTGCTGGAAGGCATCAAATAAGGCAATTCTCGACATGCCTTCGTATGGTTGCCCAAATGAGAGCATGATCCAACTTAATAAATCATCAATATTTTGATGCGTGTTATAAACAATGCCGACTTTCAAATCCAAATCTATATTATTCAATAGATGTCGAATCAAAGTTGTTTTACCACACCCTACTTCACCACAAATTACAGAAAATCCAGCTCTATTCTGTATGCCATACTCGAGCATGGCATACGCCATACTGTGTCGTATACCAAAGAACAAGAAGTCTGGGTCAGGTTGAATAGAAAATGGTTTTTCTTTTAACCCATAAAAGGCTTCATACATACTTATGCCACCTTAATCATTGTATTGAAAACATACTTATAATGTCTTGAGCAAATTGCGAATTTCATCAGCGCGAGGATATGCAGAATTACCTGCTGCTTTTAACGCTAAGCCAAATTGCTCTCTTGCTTTTTCTTTGTTCAGCTGTGCTTGATAAATTATCGCCAAATGATAATGAAAGTCAGGCTCAGTAGAGTTTTTTGCAACCACCTGCTCAAGTAGCGCCTGCGCATCATTATTCTTTCCAACTCGATAACTTGCCCAGCCCAGAGTGTCTTTAAATTGGACGACTTCCGTTAATTTAATTTTTTTAGCCAACTCATACGCGTGATCTAAACTAGCTTTGTCTTTTCTAGTGTCACAAAGCAAGCTTGCTAAATTATTTAATACGACATCTGAGTCTGCATGTGATTTCAGTAAAGCCTCGTAAACCTTAATTGCATCTTCAGGTCGAGCTGTTCTTTCATAGAGTGAGGCCTGATTCATCGTTAACTCAAAATCATCTGGTGCTTTACTTAGGCCACTCTGAATTAGGTCTCCTGCCTCTTTTAATTTATTATTATGCAAATAAACGCTGGACAACAGGCGATAACCCACTGGATTTTGAGGTGCTTTTTCAACTAAAGTTTTAAACACTTGCTCAGCTTTTGCATAATCAGATTCATGCATAAACAATTGGCCTTGCAATGTCGTGGCATCAACATTGTTAGGCGTTTTCACTAAAATGCTATTTAAATAAGCATGTGCCTGTTGGTTTTGTCCTGCGCGTAAAAATGCTTGTATCAATACCGACAAGTTTTTAGATGTAGGCTCTGATGCATAAGTCTGCTTCAAACTATCAATACTTTGAACACTTTTCTTTTTAGCGTCTGCGACAGCCAATAAAATTTTGTTAGCTGATCCACTTTGATCACCACTTGCTTTCAGCTTATCAGCAATGGCTTGTGCACTCTCCCAATCTCCTCGGAAAATCTTAATATCAGCAAGTAACAATAACAATGAAACATCTTGCGGATTAGCTTTTACAGCACCATTTAGCACGTCATCTGCACGTGCCACCTGATTTCGTTTAAGCAAAAATTTGGCATAAAGTATTGCATAGGGCGGCGCAAATTTACTCGCTTGATAAGCCTTATTGTATTGTTCATCGGCTAAGTCTAAAGCGTTAGATGTTTCATAAGCGCTACCAAGTAATAGCAAAGCTCGTGCGGAGTTTGGGGCACCTTTTAGCACCAAACGCAGATCGGTCACCGCCGCATCAATATTTTTAGCCTCTATCTCTAAACTTGCCTTAATCAATAGCGCTTGCTCATTGCCTTTATCAACGGCTAAGACCTCTTCAGCTAGTTTCTGTGCCTTAGGCTTATCGCCACTAGACATTGCCATACTAGCAAGCATGCCTTTAGCTTTTAAACCATCGGGGCTATCTTTTGCTTGGTTGACGATTTCCATCAGTAGATGTTCTGCCTTAGCCACATCTTTTTGCTGTTGATATAAATCGACAAGTGAAAACTTCAAGCCAAAATTATTTGGCTCTTTTTCAACAAATGCCTCTAAAGTCTTACGACCAGCCTCTGCGCCTTTAGTCGCGACTAAAAATCGTACTAACTCAACTTTGTGCTTAATTTCGGCTGGAAATTTATCTGCAATCGCTCGTAACTGCGACTCCGCTTTATCCATTAAATGGTTTTTCAAATAAAATTCAACTAATGTACGCTTAAAATCTAAATTGTCAGGGGATAACGCTACAACTTTTTCGTAACACAAGCTTGCATTAGGAAGATCAGCCATCTGCTCATAAACGTTGCCTTTTAGCGCCCAAAAACTAATATTATTAGGATCTTGCTTCAAGCCAAGTTCTATATATTTCATCGCGCCAGCAGCATCTTTAGCAGAAAAACGTTCGAACGCTAAGACTGACAGTGCCTCAATTTGGTTAAGATTCATGGCAAGCACTTGATTAGCAAACTCAACCGCGCCTTTATTATCACCTTTTTTAAGAAGCGCCATGGCCCGTAAAGCCAAACCATCAATATTTTGTGCCTCTATAGCCAGTATTTTATCGCTCGCCTGTAAAGCAGGTTCTATTTTTCCTCCGCCAATATATAAACGACCTAATTTATTTTGTGCCTCCAAATTTTTCGGATCAAGCTCGACGACCTGACTATAGTTGGAAAAGGCGTTTTGATAGTCTTGCTTCTTTTCAGCGATTTTAGCGAGGGCAAAGTAGGCTTGTGACATTCCCTTATTTAGCTGAAGCGCATTCTGGAACTGTTTAATCGCCTCATTAGGATCTTTATCAGCAAGCGCCATGCCCTTTTCATAGTAGTGATTTGCTCTTTCTGTAGGCGATGAGCAGGCTGAAACGTGTAGACATAAAACTAACACACCAATGTTTCGAAATAAGCTAAACATATCCATTCTTCTACTTCTATTTTTAGAAACAACCATTGATTTGAGTTCCCTCACTAAATTAACAATTCAACACGAGCCATTGATGATGTTTTTTATAATATATTACTGTTTGAATTTATTTTTGTAGCGACGTACAAAAGCAACCAAGCTCGAAACAATCGGAGCAGAGTCATACCATTTATTTTGATGGATATCCGTTCGTGAGCTTCTTTGGTGACCCAGCTGATTTGCTGAAACCAGAGTAATCAAGCTTGGGTTTTGCTGCCTATACCACGAATATGCGCCATCCACATGCATAGGTCCACCAAGCGGATCTCCTCCTTTTCGCCCAATCATCAAGGTCAAATACTCAGCAAGACCTGCAATAGCGGGCTGTTGGAATGCCATGAAATGCCCACCCATTACCCCCGAAGAAGAATCAAGAGGCTCCATATCGGTAACGGACAATTCATTAAGGTATCCACCATAAAAAATTGCCCAGCTTTTTATCTTCAATTTTTCTATCACAGGTTCAATTTGTAGCAAAAAGTCAGACGAAAAATCCACATCATCTTCTAACAAAAGAATCTTTTTATAGCCATTTTTTTGCGCATCATCAAGCACAGCCAAGTGACTACTAAAACAACCGCGCGCACCAATGGTAGGAAACTCACCCGCATCCTGAGGTCTCACCGCAGGGAAAAAAGATATTTTAGGATGGTGATTATCAACGCTTATCTTACGGAACTGATCCTCCATCTCCTTGCGCCTATCTACCCGATACGGTAGGTTTATAATGTAGACTCTATCAAAGTAGTCTAAAAAAACGTCACTTGTACTCAATTAACTTACTACCTTTTCTAGTGAGCAACCCTTTTAAAAATTTCATTTGACCTAAAAACTCAGGCAACTTACCTAACACTAAGTAATAGGCCATAGACCAAGGTCGCTCTATATTATTTTTGTTATTTTTTAAAGCAATTCTCATCACCTGTAATAAGTACAGCATTAGCAACGCAAAGGCCACAGCAGGACTGACTGCGAGGCAAAGTAAGATAAGTAATGGCAGTATACCACCCCAAATTAAGGCACGCCTAGACTCTGCAACCCAATGGCGCTCTGGCGGGTGACCATGCAGGTCAACGCCTTGCGCAAAGGCATATCCAGTTCTTACGCTACGTTTCCACCACTGCCCAAAACGCAACATAGCCGCATCGTGCAATGTCATCTCTGCATCAATACGCCATATTTTCCAGCCAGCGGCTCGCAACCTTAGGCACAAGTCTGGCTCTTCTCCAGCAATTAATGTGGGGTTATACCCGTTTTGCGCAGCCAGTGGTGATACTCGAAACAATGCGTCTCCACCACAGGCCTTAGCCTCACCAATAGGGGTATTCCACTCTACATCACATATTTTGTTGTAAATAGATTGATCTGGATAGCGCTCTCTACGTCGACCGCATACAGCTGCCACTGCTGAGTTTTGATCTAAAAATGCTACCGCTGAGCTCAACCAGTTTGGATTGACCTCACAATCACCATCAACAAACTGCACATACTCAACATGAGGATGCGTCTCTAGCAAGCGCTTAAAACCTTCATTTCTTGCCCTCGCTGCAGTAAACGGTTTACTAATATCAAGCACCACCACCTCTACGCCTTTACCCTGGGACATAGAAACCGATTGATCAGTAGAGTTAGAGTCTACATAAACTATCTGATTCGACTGTAAAATCAATGAGTTCAAGCAGTTTACCAAACGCTCACCCTCATTGCGCCCAATCACCACGACCCCTACACGCTTATCATACGTATTCAATATCTGTGTTTCCTTGAAAAAAAACATCTCAAACATTATGCTTTATTTATTGGGTACTTGTATCTAACAATCAAATTTACATTATTGCGTTACATTAATGCACTTACACAAACTATGGTAAATAAGCCTTAAAAAATTAACAAACTATTACAATAATTGCCACTTAAGCGAATAATCTGGCCCAGTTACTGCACTAAAAATAATCAAGATTAATGCTATTTACAGTCCAAAATAAGCTAAACTAGCGCCCGAGATTAAGACCACATGCTCCAAGTTGTAACGTGCCTGATAAATATCACCAACACACTAAAGGTTAGCTATTCAATAAAAATATCAATTAAGTGTCCAACTTATTTTGACTACTTAATCCAATTAAATAAACCGTTGGTTACAACCACAATGTAAGCAAGTGTAAAAAAATTAAACTTGTTTATGTTAGACTTATATTACAAATGATTATTTCAAATGATGAATCATCCGTGCGAATCGGAAAATGTAAAACAGATGAAACCATGGAAAACCGTCAAAAACATATTCATATTGAAAAAATTAAGCTACTTTATTTACATAGCTTAATTCCTGCCGTACTCAGTGCTGTTGCTTCTTTCTTTGTGGTTGCGGCGCTTTGGACATCTGCAAATCACCATCACTTGTTAATCTGGTTGTCGCTCACACTTTTTTTCGCCATTTATCGTATTACGCTTATTTTAAATTTTAAGCGATCAAATTTGCAGGGCGACCAAATATTAGCTTGGGAACGCCCATATGCCATCACCCTGATTATGGTATTTATAATATGGGGAGTTGGTTTGTTGTTGATTATGCCTAAAGATAATCTCACCTCAATTTTTATCGTGAATACTTTTTCCGTAGGTTTAGCTGGTGCGGCTATCTCTTGGTATAGCCCAATACGTTATTTGCAAACCACTACGATCTCTATCGCCCTGTTACCCATGATTGTGGTGTTACTCAGCATAGGTCACCCTGAAACTTTATGGGTAGGCATTGCCGCATGTTGCATGTTTGTTTCTTGTATGATTACTAGCGTCATATTACAAAACACCTTAAATGGTAATTTAGAATTGGCATATGACTTGGAACGAGCCATTCAAAATGCTGAGCAAATTGCAAGCACAGATATGTTAACTGGACTCAATAATCGCCGCGCATTTTTCGATGAAGCTGTCACGCAGTTTGCAAAATGCAAGGCAACTGACATTCCTGTGAGTTTAATCATGTTCGATGTAGATCATTTTAAAAAAGTGAATGATGTATATGGTCATGCGGTTGGTGATTTGGTGCTAAAGCATGTAGCACAGCTTCTACTGAACAACCTGCGCTTAACTGATATTAGTGCACGTTTCGGTGGTGAAGAGTTTGCGATATTATTGCCAAACTGTACTGCGGAAGAGGCGCAAATTGTAGCTGAAAAGTTGAGAGGTTTAATTGCAGATACCCCCACTCACACTGATTCTTCACAGATCATAGACTTGACGGCTAGTTTTGGAGTTGCTGATGTCGGTAAAACGCTGGATGAAATGCTTAACTATGCAGATCAAGCCATGTATCAAGCTAAAAACTGTGGTCGTAACTTAGTTGGCGTATATATGCCTTCTACCGTCTTTATTTCACATAAACCCAAGCGCACCAGACCTTCAAATCGGGTTGCCACAAAACCAGATACCTTGACTGAACCATTGAGTTACGGATCATCACCACTCCAAAATTAGATCTGAACCAACTTACCTAAACTTAAAAAGAAAACGGCTTTTTTAATTTCAAGGCCTTCATTTTTAAATAGTTCTGCATAGTTAGCTAGTTGTTCATTATATTGACTCGCAATTGCCACTAAAGCATGCTGCGTTGTTTCTGAAGGGAGAAATACGGACTTGTAATCAATAATCCAACGTATTTTTTTACCCTCCTCAACCTCAATAAATGTTCTATCAATAATGTAAGTTTTGGCTTCTCCTTGCCGCAATTGCGTTACGCTTAACTCAGCATCTGCTTGTTGATGATGACTTAACACCCACAGCCCTTGTTCTGAATTTAATGTGGTGACGAGTAGCTTTTGCACTTGCAGTGCTGCATTGATGGCTTCACTTTCGTTGTAACCCTGTTGAAGAAACCAAATCTGCATAGGTTTAAACAACCGCTCAATCCCTATTGACTGCCATTTTTCCACCCCTTGCTTGGCTATAATTTCTAAATAGCGATGAGCCAAAGTGCCAATATCTGCATCCAAAGACTGCGTTGGTGATATGCTTTTTATATCCACTTGAGTCTCTGCAACGCGCCGACTACTAGATTGAGAATGATCAAGTGCGTTTTTCTGCCTTAGCTCCTCAGGACTCTTTGTATGGGCCAACCGCACCAATTTGGGAATAAAACTGGCTAACGATTGTTTGCTTTCGTTGACTGCACGGACGCTCAAATTCGCATTCAAATAATTTTGCTCGACCACTGGCCACAACATATCTAGGTAGGTATTTTTCGTGGGGTTAATATTTCCACTCTTAACTTGATTGGCAACCCCTACCAAATGCAGCTTTCGCTCTGCGCGTGTCGCTGCCACATACAAGATACGGGCATCTTCGTTGGCTGAACGCTCTTTTTCTAAGGCGTTTAAATACTCATAAGGGCTTACTTCGTCTTTGTTTTTCAGCCCTTTGGGGATAAATGGTGCGGCTAATAGTGCAGTTTCTTGATAGTGCACGTGTGCAGTATCTGACGTAGCCTCCTCTAAAACAAGCTCTTCCCAAAGTAATGCAGGTGGCTCATCGTTACCGCCTATAGCATTACCCAGGCCAGGCAAAATCACAGTGTCGAATTCTAAGCCCTTGGATTTATGTATTGTCATCATTTGTAAGCCGTCGCCTGTTGCATCAGGCGCTGCGTACAATTTTTCAATTTCTTGCGTTAATTGTGCCAAGGTAAATTGTTGTTGATTATCTAACTTATCAATGCAGTCAAAAAACGCTTGTACATCGATAACATCATTTTCTTCCCACAGGCACGACGCGCCGCCTAGCATTAGCCAAACACCACGCACCCAACGACTTGTAGCAACCCGTCCTTGCATTGCAAACGCTTCAGAAAACACTGCTTTCAGATGGTCAAGCCTTGCCTGACCATCCATAGATAATCCGAGCTCTGGCTTTTGTATCAATGACCAGATAGTACTGTGATGATCTTGCCAAGCTAATGCATGCAAGTCCTGCAAATTCAAGCCACACCAAGGCGCTCGCAATACCGCTAGCCAATTGACACGGTCAGCCCGATGGTGCAAAGCGCACGTGAGTGAAAGCAAGTCTTGCACGATTTGGCGATTGGTCAACGCTTCTATTTCTACCGCCTGAAAATGAATAGTTTTATGATTACGTCGCAACTCGGCTACTAATGCCTGCAAATGAGTTTTCGCACGAACTAAAATAGCAATTTTTCGTTTGGGATATTGCAACTGTTCACGCTGAATAATCTCGATAATGGCTTGCGCTTCACGCTTTTTTGCAACGTCTAAAGACTCATCTGCCAATTTAATAATAGGGTGAATCTCTACCCCAGTATCAGCATCATCAAGCTTTGTAGCTATAAAATGACGATAATGAATGGTGCCTTTTGCCACATCATCTTCTGTTGGAAAAATGGTATTAAAAGTTTCGTTAATCCAATCAATTACGGGGGGGCAAGAGCGGTTATTGCGCGACAACCTTAGATTCTCAAGCGGCACGCTACCTATGCCATATTGCGCCGCTTTTAAAAACAAGCCAACATTGGCTTTTCTAAAACGATAAATAGATTGCATGGGGTCCCCCACAGCAAATAATGTACGACCATCCCCCACCTGCCAACCCTGCGTGAGCATTTCTAATAATTGCACTTGATTGGGGCTAGTATCTTGAAACTCATCTACCAATAAATGTTTTATTTGATAATCTAGACGTAAAGCTAGGTCTGTTGGTGCACCATGCTCACCCTCTAATGCTTGCACCGCGCGTTGCGCCACTTCACCAAAATCCACCTCACGCGCTTGCTGAAACACCAACCAAAGCTGAGCCGCAGCTAAGTTCAATAACTTAGAAAATGTCGCTACCATTTCCCAAGATGTCTGATGGTTATTTAAATTAGGCAGCACACGAATACGTGATAATGCTTTTTGTACACCTGCCATGTCATTTAGGTTAGCCAGCAATTCAAGCATGTCTTGCTTCTGAACTTTACCTTCGGCTGGAAAACCTTCGTTTACAGTAACGGTTTTTCGTACCTCACTTTTACCAGTCAACAGTAAGTCCGCCACTGATTGCCACATGGCCAAACTTTCCGCATGCGTTGGCAAATCAGTTTCCCAGTCGCGCAATAATGCAATGCTATGTTCGCAAGGTAAATGACCAGCAGCATAGCGAGCCAAAGGCATTAAAGCATGTTGAATAGGTGCATTGAACACCTTAGCAATAGCAGCAAGCTCTTCTCCTACCACTTGTCGTAATGTGATTTGTAACTGTTCAGGGGTGATACTTTGTTGCGTATGATGTAACCATTGATCGCGCATAGATAACATACGCACCAATAAGTTTTTGAGCTTGCTTGTATCATTATCCAAATAACGCAAAGCCAGTTTGACCACATCGCTTACATCTTTCTCCTCAATCAAGCCTAAGGTACGCTCTGCGGCTTGTTGGTAGTGTTGTCCAGCGTCATCGGCAATGCTAGGCTGCGCGCCAAAGCGACTCATCAGCGGCATTTGACGGGCGAGATAGGCACATAAACCATCGATGGTAAAAATTCGCAAGCTTGATGGATTTTCGAGCAGTTTCCAATCTAAAGCTTGTGATTTTTGCAGTGCAAGCAAGCTCAACTCATAGGTGATTTTTTTATGTGCTTGAGATGGCTCATCCTTTTTGGCAGCATTCATCAGGCTATCCAAAATACGTAAACGCATCTCAGCTGCAGCCTTATTAGTAAAGGTGATGGCGACAATTTCTTCTGGCTCATCAACCGTTTGCAATAGCTTCAAAAAGCGTTGCGTTAATAGTTCGGTTTTACCTGCCCCAGCTGGCGCTTCTACGATAAAAGAATCCAGAGCGAGCGCTCTATCTCGATTAGCGGAATCTTCTTGCAGGGCTAGCTCGTGATTAATCATGGTTAGCCCCCCCTGATTTGGTATCAGCTATCCACTGCCGCTCAAACTGCAACTGACGCTCAGGCAGGCGCAGCAAAGGCAATACTTCGCAATACAGAAGGTCTGCTTCATTTTCAAAGTTTATTGCAGCCTCGCCTGCTTTAATTTCTTGCACAATGGCTTCAATACTTACTTGCCAATGATCTTTTAAATGCTGCCAATCCACAAAAGCACGAATAAAGTCTGGTTTGCGTTTTTCTTTTTCTGCTTCAAAATTTGCCTCGCTCAACCCTGTAAAGCCGTGCTCGGCGGTTTTAACCAAGCCAAACTGAACACTCGCTACATTTTGTTCACCATCATAAAATACCGCATAAATGGGTAATTGTGGCTCAGTGATACGATCCTCACCCCAGCTTTTAATGCTAGGTAAGCGACCCGTTTTATAATCCACTAACTCTAAGCCTCCATTTTCTAATCGGTGAATTCGGTCTATCTTAAGCGTCACTTCTATGCCACCAATAATGACCTTTTTCTCGGTCTCACAAGCAACAATATCAAATGCGACTTCCCGTGATTTTTCAAATGCTAACCACGCTAATATCAACTTGCAGAGTCGCTCATGTTCTAGCTCTAAAATTGGCGAAGAAAACACCTCATCTTGATGTTGCGTAAACTGTGAAATCGCGGCGGTTGCAGCCTCAACAACAGCTTGCTGCAGAGCTTCATCTTGCATATTGCGTAAATCCAACCAATGTCTGTGTTGCCAAAAAGCCTCCAACACAGCATGCACCAACTGACCTCGTTCAGCTGCATCCAGACCATTTTTAGGTGACTTTAGACTTTTAGCGCCCAACCTGAATTGGTAAAAAGCCCATGCAGGACATATCGCTTGCGCACGTAGTAGCCCAGTACCGCCACGCACATGCACTCCATCTGCGACCACTGGAGCGAGGTGGTCGTCTATCAATGTCATATCCGCGTTGCCAAGTGCGGCTTGGTTTTCTGCATAGGTCTTCGCAATTAACATATGCTGCGCTGATATTGGAATATTTTGCATCAAGGGTGAAGCTCTGAGTACTTTATCTCCATCGTTTAAACTGCTGGAAAAAATAATGGTTGTTGCAGAATTTAATAAGCGTTGATGTATCGTTTGCGCAAATTCAGCTTGAATCGCGCTATCAGCATTTGCCACTTTTGCTGCACGTTGAATATTGGCTGGCAACAGCGGGTTAGGCCGTGCAGGCAGAGGCCAGCGATCATCATTCATGCCCATACACCACATGGCATCCACCGGAGTGCTCAGTGCCTCCATAATGCCTAAAATCTGTATCGATGACTGACCAGTTGTTTCGGGTTGAAAAACTTGCTCTTTAGCGATTTGTTGCAATAAAGTGCTGGCAGCACTTGCACTAAACTGCTCCCCCAGAAAATCTAAAGCAGAAAACTGCTGTAAAACCCTAGCCCAGACTTGCTTGGCCTGATACTCATAGCTACTTTCACTGCGCTCGCCTGACCACCTCAAGCATTGCAATAACTGTGAAAAAATCAACGCCCAGACAGATGCCGATTGCTTACGTGGTTGCGCTTGCATAAGGCTAAGACCTGTTAAGGTATCCTCAAGCAAGCACTGAATATGGATATGCGTTTGCTGCTGCATAAATTTTACAAACCGTGGCCACTGCATGGTTTGCTGCAACTGCTCACGCATAGCAGCATCTAACATGGCACGGTGATCTGCCTCTCGCTCGCTCGCTGACCAGTAAGGCGAAAGTAAAACTGCTGAAATATCTGTTTGATTAAGCACTCTGTTTGAAAATAAGCGAATCAAATTTAATGCAGCCTCAATCACCTTTTGCTGCACCAGCGGCACACCCAGTGAAAAGTTATACATCCGCGGCGATTCAATTAAACTAGGGCGTAATAAAGTAGGTTCAAACACATCATCCAGCAAATCAGCCAGCCGATTTCTAAGCTCACTCAAATTAGGTACTACTAAGGCAAGTTTAGTGTCGGGCGTTTTATTGAGAGTCGCCTTTGCCCAAGCCACCATCGCCCTAAGCTCTTGATCTTTATCCGCCAAAAGGCAATGCTTTGCGTCTGCATCAAAGCCCTGCCCTAAGGGGTAGCTTTCGATAGCGCAACCACGCTGCGCCAACACATCACGCAAGTGTTGCTCTTGTGGCGCATTTTGATCAAACCCAGCAAACCCGATTGAATCAGGCAATACGCTAACACCTTTGGCTAAACAGTCAATTTGCCAGTCAAAATACCGCACACTTTCTAATACGTTTAACGTATGACAGCGCTGCCGAAACAACTGCTGCCAAACTAAAAACTGCCGTGTCTCTTCTGTGCAGCTCTCTGCTGAAATAGACAAGTGCCAAGCCACCATATAGCGATTAGCTTCGATACATGCGTTAGCTAAACCTGTTAAATCAAACAAATCTCCTAATGGATTGCTTTTAAGTCTCGATGAGATGACCGCTTGCCAAATTAAACGCTCTTCTATCGCACTCAACCGCTTCATTGGAGCATGACCGTCATCAATCTCGTTACTCAGCAACGCAATACCTATAAGCTCATCCAACCAGCTATCTAAGGTTTTTACGTTAAGCGGTTGCCACGACTCAAGCTGTTGATTTATCTTGGTTTGCGCATACTCTTGCTGCAAACTTCTTGCCAGACGTGAAGTTGAGCATACAATAAGCGGTAAGGAAGAATTTTGCATCTCTACATTTTAACCGAGCATGCCTTAAAATAAGCACCATATTAGAAAAATAGAAACACATTAAAAATTGAAAATAGCCGACGAAAAAAATTACATCACACCTGAGGGTTTTGCGGCGCTGCAAGCTGAGTTTCATCAGCTGTATAAAATTGAACGCCCAGAAGTAGTACGCACGGTGGCTTGGGCAGCAAGCAATGGCGATCGCTCAGAAAATGGGGATTATATTTATGGTAAACGCCGTTTACGCCAAATTGATTCACGTTGTCGCCATTTGATGAAGCGCATGGATTTAGCTGAAATTGTTGATTCGACTAAACAGCAAGGTTTAGAAAAAGTCTATTTTGGCGCTTGGGTAACGCTATATTCTCTTGAGCGTGAAACGGAGCATATTTACCGTATTGTCGGCAAGGATGAAATAGAACCGACTCAAGGTTATATCAGCTGGATTTCACCACTGGCTAAAGCCATGCTGAGCAAGCAGATCGGTGATGTGATACGAGTACAAACGCCCAAAAGTGAGGAAAATTACGAGATTATTGAAGTGAGCTATAAAGCGCCACAAGAAGCTTAACTTTCAGACCTATAGCACATTAAGTCATTCCGTCATAAAATTGATTTAATATTCTCATTCTAGTAAAAATATATTCATACTAAAACGATAAATTACAAAAAATAGAATCGACCAAAATGAGTAAGCCAATCAATAAAACTCACATAAAAAATAGCAATACATTCTCAACGCAGGACCAGGTAATTAGCTTTACTCTGTGGCCTTTGCTATTTTTTTCTTGTGTAGGCTGCTACCAATTAGGAATATATTTTCACCATCCGATTCTAGCGTTTAATATTGCCTATCTTGGCCTAGCGATTACCTTATTTTTCTTAGAGCGCGCACGCCCTCACGAGGCCACATGGTTAGCAAGCGATGGACAAATATGGAATGACATTGGCCATACCATGTTAACCAAAGGGTTCAGCCAAGTATTAGCAACATCGGCGAGCATTGCTGCGATTGCCCAAGCTGGCCCAGCAGTAGCATCAGGCTACTGGCCCTCAGATTGGCCGTTTTTGCTTCAAGTGATTTTAGCGTTAATCACGGCAGAGCTAGGTCTATATTGGGCACATCGACTGGCTCACGAATGGTGGCCTGTATGGTGCTGGCACGCTGTGCACCACTCTGTCACCAAGCTATGGTTTATCAATACAGGGCGTTTTCATTTGCTTGATTCTATTTGGAAAAGCACTTTCGCGCTGACCTTAGGTGTGATTGCAGGCGCGCCCAAGGAAATTATTATGTGGGTATTAGCCATTACCCCATTTATTGGCTTTTTAACTCATTGCAATGTACGCATGAACTGTAGCTGGCTCAACTGGATTTTCAACACGCCTCAACTACACCGCTGGCACCATAGCCGTAATGCAGTTGAAGGCAATAGCAACTATGGTGAAAACCTAATTATCTGGGATATTGTATTTGGCACGCGTTATTTTCCAAAACACCTAAACCCTCCAGCCAATATTGGCTGTGACGACCCAGTGCCTAAACAATTTTTAGGGCAACTTGTTTACCCCTTGATGGCTTGGTTAAAAGCCAGATAATCCATTGACCCACTCAACCAAGACTTGGGATATTTTTTGTCGCATCATAGATAACTTTGGTGACATTGGCACCTGCTGGCGTTTAGCCAAACAACTAAGCCATGAGCATCATCAACAAGTGCGTTTATGGGTGGATGATCTTGAAGTAGCGCAGCGCATCGTCTCTGGCCTTAAGCCATGGCTTAAAACGCAAACAATTGAACAGGTTACCGTACAACAATGGTCTAATGACTGCGCAACGCATAGCTATTTAACGACAAGTATTGCTGATGTAGTCATTGAAGCTTTCGCCTGTGAACTACCTAGTAGCTATGTGGCTGCCATGACCTCTAGAAAACCAATTTGGTTAAATTTAGAGTATCTGTCTGCCGAACCCTGGGTCAATGAGTTTCACGCGAAAAGCTCGCCTCACCCACGAAATGGCTTAATCAAACACTTTTTCTTTCCAGGGTTTAATTCGGCTACGGGCGGTTTAATTCGTGAACAATCAATGATTCTTGAGCGAGATTTATTTCAGCAGTCAATCTCAATGCAAACACAATTTTGGGAATCTATCGGCGTCAAACCAACGCTCAATAAACTCAACATATCATTATTCTGCTATCCGCATGCCCTCATAGACTCTTTACTTGATGGGATGGCGCAATCAGAAAATCCTGTCTTGTGTTTAACACCAGACACGGGTTTGCTGACAAAAATTGCACCTTACTTTGGTAAAAATAACTTAAAAATTGGCGAAACTTACTACAAAGGTAAGCTGTGCCTACAAGTGATCCCTTTTTTAAGCCAACAACAATACGACAAGCTGTTATGGTCCTGTGACCTAAATTTTGTACGTGGCGAAGATAGCTGGATACGTGCCATATGGGCCAACAAACCATTTATCTGGCAACCCTATTTGCAAACAGAAGACAGCCATATTATCAAGCTGAAAGCCTTTCTCGACGTATATACCCAACACTTCGATGCCACTGGCAAGCAGATACTCAGAGATGTCAGCTTAGCATGGGCGAGTAACGGGATGACTAATGCACACTGGCAAGCTTTATCCAATCAGCTACCCGCGATTCAATCAAACTTTGCCAACCAATCAAAAGCGCTTGCGAATCAAACTGATTTAGCCACTAATCTAGTAATTTTCTGCGAGAATCTTTTATCAATATAAGGTATAATGCGGCACTTTTTAAAGCGCTACAAATCCTAATCATTAAATTTTAAGTCGCAGGACAACTTATGAAAACAGCTCAAGAACTTCGCGTAGGTAACGTATTTATGGTGGGCAACGACCCAATGGTCGTATTAAAAGCCGAATACAGCAAATCTGGTCGTAACTCATCCGTAGTAAAAATGAAATTTAAAAACTTGCTGACAGAGTCACCAAGTGAGGCAGTTTACAAAGCTGACGACAAGTTTGATGTTGTAGTTTTAGAGAAGAAAGATGTCACTTACTCTTACTTTGGCGACCCAATGTATGTATTTATGGATGCTGAATACAACCAATACGAAATTGAAGCGGAAACGATGACAGACGCGCTCAACTTCTTAGAAGATGGCATGCCCTGTGAAGTTGTGTTTTACAACGGTAAAGCAATTTCTGTCGATTTGCCTAACGCTGTTGTGCGTGAAATCACTTACACTGAACCTGCTGTGAAAGGTGATACATCAGGTAAAGTAATGAAGCCAGCAAAAATCGCAACAGGCTTTGAATTACCGGTGCCGTTATTCTGTGAAATTGGCGATAAAATTGAAATCGATACACGTACTTTAGAGTACAAAAATCGCGTGAAATAAGCCAATTTCTATTGAATAATAGGTTATATAAAAACAATTAAATAGTACTTATTCAAACCTTGTATAACACTAAACTCTATCAACTGGCCGCTCGCGGCCTTTTGTTTTTTGTTTTTGTCTTTATCTGCCTCACCTTTCGTCAACACGGAATCAGTAATGACGAAGAGGTGCAGCATGTCTATGGCCGATTACTTCTTAAGTTTTACGAGTCTGGATTTCATGATCAGTCAGCTTTTCACTATAAAAACTTGTATTTATATGGTGGTTTTTTTGACCTGATTGCCGCCAGCTTGGAAAGGCTAAACCTACTCTGGCTGTGGGATTTGCGCCACCTACTGACCAGTCTGTTTGGGCTACTTGGCTTGGTTGCGGTCTACCGCATTTCCAAAGAGATTGAGGGCCAGCGTACTGGCTTTTTCGCTGTGCTGCTGTTAACCCTGACTGCGGCCTGGTCGGGGGCAATGTTTACGCACACTAAGGATATCCCATTTGCCACTTGCATGGCATGGGCCTTGTATTACTCTATCATTGCCTGCAAAGCATTACCTAATATCCGCTTGCGTACCAGCCTTAAAATTGGCATTGCCATCGGCTGTGCTTTAGGTATGCGTATTGGTGGTGGTTTTTCAGTGATTTACCTATTACTGATCCTTGCCTACACTGGGCTTACACTGCACGCTAATATACAATCAAAACTCCAGTTTTGGCTAAAAAGCATTATGCATTTGCAGCCAGCTGCGATACTAGCCTTTGTTTTGATGGCGATTTTTTGGCCGTGGGGTGTCATGGAGCCCTCCCATCCACTCGAGGCAATTAAGGCATTTTCCTACTTCTCATTTAACATGCTGACCATTGATGATGGCAGAGTAATGAGTATCGGCGACGTGCCAAGAACTTATTTATTAAGTTACTTATTGGTGCGCTTGCCTGAGGTGTTTCTGATTGGTTTAATTGGTTTTTTCTCATTCAGCTTTTTAAAATCTAAACAGGCAATAGCACCTACCTCTGACCAGCAAAAAATAGCATTAGCGGGAATAGTTATTGCGTTTGCATTCCCCATGCTGTTCGTCATACTCACCAAACCAGCTTTATACAATGGCGTCAGGCACTTTACCTTTATTTTACCGCCTTTGGCTGTTTTGGCTGGTTACGGCATACATCTAACGTTGGCTTATTTTCAAAAATCGATCAAATTACAAATTATTTATATCATTATTTGCTTGCTATTAATCGCGATGACTATCACCAAGCTTGTTCAGTTACATCCGTATGAGTATATTTACTACAACGAACTTGCAGGGGACAGCAACGATGCGGAAAAGCATTGGGAAAGTGACTATTGGTCCAGCAGTTTACGTGCGGCTTCTGCAACATTAATGCACTTATCTTTACCTAAATCCGACAAACCCTACTTAGTGGCAGTATGCGCAGAGAACGTTCAGGGCAGCGCCTATTTGGATGACCGCTTTCAGATTACTAAAAATTGGAACGCTGCTGACTTTTATATGTCGACCACCAATATGCATTGCGACCAAGTGCTGCAAGGCGAAATCATTGGTGTCGTGAAGCGAATCGACACTACTTTAGCAGTAGTAAAAGACAGAAGAAAGCTGGTTGGCGAAGCCCGCAATGCCACGCCTGCGCCTAATTAACAAGGTCAACCATGAATACAACTAGCATCACAACGCAAAACAGAATGGGCGCCACACCCCACATTACTGTGATCGTACCCGCATTTAATGAAGCCTTAGCCATTGCCAGCACCGTAGAAAACATAGCTGACAAACTTAAAAGCCTAAGCCCTCATTGGGATATTGTGGTGGTGGATGATGGTAGCCGTGATGACACCTCAAATATCACCAGAAGCTTGCCAGCTAAACTGAATACTACGCTAGTAAAATTCTCACGTAACTTTGGTAAGGAATATGCGATTACAGCAGGCTTAAGCCATGCTACAGGTGATATTGTCATTTGTATGGACGCCGATGGTCAGCACTCATCCGATTTGCTCGGCACCATGTTAGAAAAATGGCGCGAAGGTTACGACATGGTTTACGCCGTACGTCAGGATAGAGAAGTAGAATCAGCTTTTAAAAAATGGGGCTCCAAGTTTTTTTACGGCATGATGAGTGCCAGCGGAAAAATCAACATTCCGAAAGACGCAGGGGACTTTCGCCTGATGGATCGTAAAGTGGTTGACGCACTTAACGCATTACCAGAACGCAGTCGCTTTATGAAAGGGATATACGCCTGGGTGGGTTATCAATCCATCGGTATTCCATACACTCCTCTTCCACGTACTTTTGGTGAAAGCACTTTTTCTCGTTTACGGCTGATGAGTCTGGCGTGGACTGGTATTACCAGCTTCTCAGTCATCCCGTTACGCCTAGCCAGTGCGGTGGGTGTATTACTCGCAATTTTCGCTTTTGGTTACGGCATTATCGTTGTCATAGACCGTATGTTTTTTAATGCATCCGTGCCTGGCTGGCCTACCGTTGTTGCTAGTATGATGTTTTTATCTGGCGTACAACTTTTGTTTATTGGCATTTTAGGTGAATACCTCGCGCGCATTTACGATGAAGTTAAAGGCCGTCCGCCATATATCGTGGCGGAAGTTAGCAGACCAAAAGCACTCAGCAGTCAGATTGAAAACTCCTAAGTCTGTAAACCTTTGAATCAGAAGATGTCCAATCAAAAAATGGTAGTTGCTCCGTCATTTAAGCGCTCCGCTTATTGGTTTATCGCGGTGGGCGCAAGCGCAGCACTGGTACATTATATAATAGCCGTCGCCATCGAACATTTTGCTCTGATGCCGCCTGCGCTGGCAAATATTGTGGGCTTTATTAGCGCCTTCCCAGTCAGCTACCTTGGTCACCGCTCACTTTCATTTGCTCAGCAAGACGCGAGCCATCAGCAAGCCTTACCTAGATTTTTACTCGTTGCCATAATGGGATTTTGTGCTAACCAAACACTGTTACTATTCTGCTTAAATTATACAAAACTGCCCTTCTGGTTAGCACTTGGCTTAGTGATGGTGATCATCGCGGTCAGTACCTATGTCTTAAGCCGTTACTGGGCATTTAAAGCTAAATGAATAAAATTATCATGAGTGCAGATGATTTCGCACAAAGTGAAGAGATTGATGCAGGCATTTTACAGCTCATCAAAATGGGCCGATTAACCGCTACTTCTTGCCTCACGCTGAGCCCACGCTGGCAAGTCGCAGCGAAAAAAATTACACCAGAAATTCGCAAACAAGCAGATATAGGCTTGCATCTCGACTTTACTCAGTATCCACAAGTGCTTCACAACAAACTTGCTACACTCATTGTCAAAGCCTATTGTCGCGCACTCCCCTATCCAGCGATCATTCAATCAATTCATCAACAGCTTGATAATTTTGAGCAAGCGTTAGGTACGCCACCAGACTATATTGATGGACACCAACATGTTCACCAACTGCCACAGATTAGAGAAGCTTTGATTGAAGTGCTAACTCAACGTTACTCTAAAAATTTACCATGGTTACGTATATCCAAGCCTCTTAAACAAGACGGGGTTAAAGCTAGGATTATTGGCGCATTAGGGGCTAGTAGCATGGAAAAGCTGGCAACAGCCGCCAATATCAGACACACCAAATCACTCTTAGGTGTGTACGATTTTAATATCACCCAAGAAAACTACGAAAAAAAACTGAACACTTGGTTCAGTCTTAATTCTGTGAATGGTGCCGCTTTTATGTGCCACCCAGCCCGCGCTAATCTAGAAAATAGCAACCAGCTAGAAGACCCAATTTACCCCGCCAGACTAACTGAATATCAAGTATTTTCTGATGATATTTTTATGCGCATGCTGGAACAACACCAAATCACATTAATTCGCGGTAGCAGTCTATAAACCTTAGCTATTAAGGCTTAACTCCTACTTTTCTTTTAGCTGGCAGAGCTTTAGCCGTCTTCACTGCAGCAGTTGGTTTCATTACACAATACTCAAAGCCGTAGTTGCCGCCACTATCATCTGGCTCGTAATATTGATTACGAAAGCTCCAAACATTACCCTTGGTTTTTTTCATTTCAGCAATGCCAGTACTGTATTCAACATTACGGCCTTCAGTGAGGGTGTATGAAAGCGCCAAACGAAGGCCATCCGCCACCGCTTGGCCTTTATATGTGCTGGCATTATCAGTTTCCGTACTAAAATCATAGGCGCCGAACTTAGCGTAACTACTTACGCGATTTAGTTTAAGCACCGCCGTAACTTCGTAATCTCCCACCTGCTCATTATTGCCCTTACAAGCATAGGTGCCACTAAAATTTATGCCAGTAAATGCTGGTTTAGCTTGTGCAGTGTTTACCAACGTCATTGCGCCAATAAAACCCACTACACAAAACCCGCAAGACTTTAAAATCACTTTTCTCATCCCTTAACCCAAATCAATATTGCTTAATCGCCAATTGTATCGCGATGTAGTACCAATATGTAAATATCTCTCAATCAATTTTGTTTTGCTCTATTTTTGTTTTTATTGGCCCAGTGCATTATCATATGCACCTCATCAACACACTTTGTTGCTTTGTTACACACTCGCAACGGAAATCTCAATCAATGATGTTTAGTTCTAAGCAATTTAGCACCAGCTCGAATAATCTACGCTGGTACGGTTTGTTCAACCTTATTTTACTTGTATTGTTATGCGCTTGGTTTTGGCAAAAAAATCAAGATATTATTACACCTGATGCCATTTTACCTGCCGATAACAAAGTGCAGTGCATCTCCTATGCACCCTATTACGGCAAAGATCAAACGCCGTTTAAAATTGACACGCATATTTCAACCACGCAGATTGATGATGATTTGGCAAAAATTGCTAAAATCTCACACTGCGTGCGTATATATTCTGTTGGCCAAGGCTTAGATTATGTGCCCGAAGCTGCTTCTAAATTGGGCATGAAAGTATTGCTGGGGGCTTGGATAGGCTGGACTCCTGCAGACAATGAAAAAGAAGTTAACTTAGCCATTAAGCTCGCTAAACAATATCCAGAAACCATTAAAGGCTTAATTATTGGGAATGAAGTGTTGTTACGTGGTGAGCAAACGGAAGCAACTTTGCAAAAGTACATCGAGCGAGTTAAGCGTGAAACAAAAATACCCGTGACTTACGCCGATGTTTGGGAATTCTGGCTCAAACACAAAAATTTAGCAAAATCTGTAGACTTTGTGACTGTGCATATTTTGCCTTATTGGGAAAACGATCCACAACCTATAGACCACGCAATTCAACATGCCGATATTGTGATGGATAAAGTATCAACCACCTTTCAAAAACCTATATTAATTGGTGAAACTGGCTGGCCCTCAATCGGTCGTCAACGTGAGGAATCCATCCCTAGCCCTACCAATCAAGCCCGCTATATTCGAGAGTTTTTACGCGAAGCAGATGCAAAACATTGGAATTACAACCTGATTGAAGCTGTAGACCAGCCCTGGAAGCGCGAGTTGGAGGGCACAGTGGGTGGCTTCTGGGGCATCTATAATACCGATCTACAACCAAAATTTAATTACACAGGCCCAATTACCGAACGCCATGATGGATTAACGCCGATATACTTTGGCCTATTAGGTAGTGCCATGTTGATGCTAATCGCACTAGCTATTGGTGAAAGGCGAGCATTAGCAGTGTTTAATATGGCTATATTAGGTGGCCTAACTGGCGCCATTACTTTCTTGCAATTTGAAAACCTCAGCACCGCATGTGGCAATGGGGACATTATTTCCGCATTCACATGTGTGCAGGCTGCGGGACGCCCGCTCTTTAGTATTATCCAGTTATTAGAGTGGTTTTACTTTGGTGGTGCAGTAATAGTAGGTCTAGTTGCAATATTTAGTTTCCCATCGCTTATGTTTAAATCACCAGTGCACGCAAACAATATCATTCGTATCAGTTTAGTGTTACTGTTGTTGGGTGCCATTACTGCTGGCTTGCTTCTCATCTTTGATGGTCGATACCGAGATTTTCCCGTCATTATTGATGGTTTTATTGCAATTCAATTATCGGTTGGCCTTATGATCGCTAATGTCAACATTACCTTCCCTAAACAGCCCTACACAGCATTAGGTTTAGCCGCTTTAATCGCCGCCATTATCTGCTACTCATTTGAACCCACTAACTGGAATGCGATATATTGGATTGTGATCACACTGCTGCTAGCCATCGCTTGTGGCCCAAGAAAACAACGCACTGTTATTTAACCATCATCGTCAATATTGAATGAATACCCTAAACAAATTAAGCCATCGCTTTTTAATCCCTCTCCTGTTTGCCATTACCATTGCTGCTGCTCACTTTGGCATATGGGCACTTACCAATCGTGCCACAGAACTGCTTGATGCCCCTCCAATTGTGCATGGTTTTGCCTATAGTGGCTTTCAAGTAGACCAAAGTCCATTAGATAAAGAATATCCAAGCACAGCAGAGCTAGTTGGTGACCTAAAACTATTAAGGCCTTATACCAATCGCATTCGTATTTATGGTGCGCTAGAAAACTCTGAGGTCACTGCCTTAGCTTCTAAGTTAGGATTCAAAGTGACGGCTGGCGCATGGCTCGGCGCTGATTTAACTGCAAACAGACGTGAAGTCCAAGCACTAGAAGAAAAAATAAAATTTTACGCTAGTGTTGAGCGAGCTATTGTTGGTAACGAGGTGTTATTGAGAAATGACCTCACACCAGAAGCGCTCATACAATATTTGGATGAAGTTAGAGATGGTACAGAAGTGCCTATTTCAACCGCGGAGCCGTGGCATGTATGGCTGAAAAACCCTGAGTTAGTCAAACATGTAGACTATATTGCCGTGCATTTATTGCCTTACCATGAAGGTGTACCTGTAGACCAAGCAGTAGATTACTCTATACAGCGTTATAACGAGTTAAAGGCTGCTTATCCGCGTAAAAAAATCGTTATTACTGAAATTGGCTGGCCTAGCCGCGGACCAACAATCGGCGCATCTGTGGCATCAGAGGTAAATCAAGCCCGCTTTGTACGTGAGTTCTTAGCTAAAACTGCTTATGAGAACTATGACTACTACTTAATGGAAGCTATTGACCAACCTTGGAAGCAACATATTGAAGGCTGGGCTGGGGCATACTGGGGCATGTTTGATGCCTCCAGACACCCTAAATACTCACTAAAAGGGGCGGTGCCACGAGACAACCGTTGGATACAAAAAGCAGAATGGGCGACTGCGATAGCATTCTTGCCTATTATGTTTATCGGTTGGCGCTTTAGGCATTGGGGCACAGGTGGCAAGGTTTCTATGGCCATTTTGTTACAAGCCTGTATTACTACACTTGTAGTTGCTTGGAATTTACCAGGAGACTACTACTACACTCTGCGCGATTTTATCGTACTGATTGGGTTAATCATCGGTATGTCACTAACCTCTGCTGTGCTGATGATTTATGCTGTTGAGTTTAGTGAGGTGATGTTTAAAGGCACTTGGCTACGTGCTTACAAACGTGCAAAACCGCTCCCTAGTGACCAAGAGTTATTTGTATCAATACACTTAGCCTGTTATAACGAACCACCTGAAATGGTGATTGCTACAATTGATAGCTTACACAAACTCAATTACAAACACTTTGAAGTGATTGTAGTAGATAACAACACCAAAGACGAAGCCAAATGGAAGCCACTAGAAGCTTATATGGCCAATATGCCAGATAACTTTAAGTTTTTCCATCTACCCAGTTGGCCTGGCTTTAAGGCAGGTGCACTTAACTTTGCGCTGACGCAAACCAACCCTAACGCCCAAGTGATTGGTGTGGTAGATGCTGATTATGTCGTCACCTCAGATTGGTTGTCTGATTTAGTGCCTCATTTTGTTGAAAGTAACGTCGCAGTAGTTCAAGCTCCGCAAGCGCACCGTGAATGGGAGCATAACTTTTTCCGTCGCATGAGCAACTGGGAGTTTGAGGGTTTCTTCCGCATTGGTATGCATCACCGCCACGAGCGTAACGCGCTAATTCAGCATGGCACAATGACCTTAGTCAGACATCAAGCGCTCAAAGACGTGGGTGGGTGGTCTGAATGGTGCATTTGTGAAGATACTGAACTGGGTTTACGTTTATTAGAAAGTGGCCTAGAACTACGCTATGTAGATGACACGTTTGGGCGTGGCTTAACGCCAGCGAACTTCAATGCACTTAAATCACAACGCTTCCGCTGGGCATTTGGTGCGATGCAAATTCTAAAGCACCATATGCCAAAATTGCTAGGCGACTCAACGCTGAGTTTTGGTCAACGTTACCACTTCTTAACAGGTTGGTTCGGCTGGCTGGGAGATGCATTGCAATTATTCTTTACCTTAGGATCAATCGGCTGGACACTCGCCATGCTCGCATTACCAACCGCATTCAGCCTGCCCGTAGCGATTATGATTGCGCCCATTTTATGCTTTTTAGCCATCAAAGCGGCCCTAGGCCCCATACTGTATCGCAAAACCATGAATTGTAGCTGGCTTGATATTTTAGGTGCATCACTAGCGAGCTTAGGCTTATCTCACGCCATTGCACGCGGTGTAATCATGGGCTTAATTCAGAAACGTGGGGAATTTAAAGTAACCGCCAAAGGTAAGATTGTTGGCAGCAAACTTGATATTCTAAAACCAATACGTGAAGAATTTTTATTGCTACTGGCACTGATTATCGCCAGTCTTGCCATGCTGATTACCAGAGGCTTTCATAATATTGATGCCCAGCTATGGGTGACTATGTTGGCATTACAATCTTTGCCATACTTGAGCTCGTTGGCTTGTCAAATTATTGCTGAAATGCCTGAGAAAAATATCTAAATATATTCAATACACTTCAATAGAAAGCAACAAGCCCCTCTGATTGAAGTGTATTGATTAATGTTTGGATGCAGATAAGAGTGCGGCCCCTATCATGCCAGCTTGGTCGCCACTTTTTGAGGCATAGACATTCACTTTATCACGTAGCACGGGAATAAGGTCTTTAGCTAATCGCTGTGAGAATGCAGGTAACATTAGCGGCCAAGCCTGACTCATACCTCCACCAATCACCACGGTACCCACATCAAGCACTTTAGCAATATGTGCCACAACTTGCGCTATCGCATCTCCAGCTGTTTCATAGGCATCAATGGCTGCTTGCTCTCCCCTTGTGGCAAGGGATGCAATTTCATGTGCAGCTATTATTTGTTGTGTCGCTAATTGGTAACTCTTGCTTACCCCGCTTGCCGATGCATACTGTTCCAAGCAACCATAATTACCACAACCACATAAGCGACCATCTGGCTCAACGATAATATGTCCTACTTCCATCGCCATACCATGTTGCCCAGGAAAGACTTGCCCATTATAAATCAAGCCACCACCAACCCCTGTCCCCAGTCCGATGTATATAAGACTGGGGACAGGGAATATGAGCAACTGATATTCGCCGTAAGCAGCCGCTAAGGCATCATTTTCTACGATGACAGGCATGTTTAACGCTTGCGATAAATCCTTGGCCAAATCGACATCCATCAAGCCAGGTAAATTTGGGGATTGCGCCAATCGTCCCGTTGCAGCGTCAATAAAACCAGGAAAACCAATACCCACGGACGCAATTTCAGGATGATTTAATATGCACTGTTGGATATGTTCAGCAATGATATTGATAATGGTCTGCCATGCCTGAGCGGGTGCGTGAGTGCGGCAAATATTCGCAAAATCTGCAGATACTCTTGTCTCATCAATAACACGCAAGCCTTCTACGATACCAAATCGCAGATTAGTACCACCAATATCTACCCCAATGTGCTTAACCATGATTAGGTCTTTTTATTAAAATTAGTTGAGCTTATGCTGAACTCGGTTTGTATGCTTAATAGTGTCAGATAACCATTTGATAATTTCAGGTTGCAGCTGCTCCCAATCAAAACGCCATTGCCAATTACCTTCAATGGTACCAGGTGTATTCATCCGATGCGATGAGTCCAGCAACAAAATGTCCTGCATTGGAATAATGGCTAGCTCACTCTCCGATGCCAGCGCCATTTCAATCAAAGCTTGCGGCATGATGGGTTGCTCAGTGTGTAAATAAGCGTGTAGAGGATGACGCTGACTTTCATCCATCGAGAGATACCAACCCAAAGTCGTATCGTTGTCATGGGTGCCTGTGTATACAACACTGTTGGAGGTGATGCGCTCTGGCAAATATGGATTATCTGGACTACCATCAAAAGCGAATTGCAAAATCTTCATGCCTGGTAAGTGATATTTTTCGCGTAATGCATCGACTTCATCGGTAATAATCCCCAAATCCTCTGCAATCAAAGTCATATTGGGAAAATGCTCGGTAATAGCTTGGAGTAAAGCGTCTCCAGGCGCTAATACCCACTCGCCTATCATTGCGGTTTCTTCAGTCGCAGGAATCTCCCACGCCGCTTCCAGCCCCCTAAAGTGATCGATACGCACTAAGTCGAACAAATCATTCTGAGTATGCATGCGTGATAACCACCAACTAAAGCCATTATCCTGCATTGCTTGCCAATTGTAATGGGGGTTTCCCCAGCGTTGTCCTGTGGCTGAAAAATAATCAGGTGGTACACCTGCCACCACTGTCATATTTTTATCTGTATCTAACTTAAACATTGCAGGCTCGGCCCAAACCTCAGCACTATCATAAGCAACGAAAATAGGAATGTCGCCAAACAGACTTACTTGTTTACTATTAGCGTAGACCTTTAACGCGTGCCATTGTTTGAAAAAGATATACTGCGTAAATTTAACTACTTCAATTTCACTAGCATAGCGCTGTTTAGCTGACTGGATGGTAAGTGCATCACGGTTTTTATAAGCTTCAGGCCAGTGCATCCAACCAGCATGCTGAAATTGATTGCGCAACACTAAAAACAAAGAAAAATCGTCTAACCAAGCAGAGCTTTTGCAAAAATGCTTAAAAGGCTTTTGTGCAGACTTGTCTTGTGCAAAGTTGATATAAGCCTTTGCAAGCAAGCTGACTCGATTGCTTTCAGGGTCAGAAACATCAGCTTCCGCCAGCCAACCATCTGCCACTAAAGCGTCAAACGAAATAAAGTCAGGGTTACCTGCATGCGCAGATAAACATTGATAAGGTGAGCCATCTGCATGGGTCATATTTAGCGGTAAGGTTTGCCAAACACTAGCGCCCATGCTCTCGAGCAAATCTACAAATAGCCAAGCATCTTGGCCTAAATCTCCACTGGGTAAAGAACTGATGTGCAACAGAACACCTGCACGTCGACGATTGTGTAATTGATTCATACATTCCCTGTGACTAGATTAACCCCAAACCAGCTTAACTTAACGCATATAATTGTTTTTATTAAAAAATTACTAACCTAGCACGGTATTTAGCTTATATTAACAATACGCTAAACTCTGAAAATATAGTTAAGTTTCTTCTTGTCCGCGTCGCATTGTGCCGCCAGCGGCAGGGTTGCCTCCACCAATACTAATGGCTTGATGCAACACATTAGGTACAGTTTGTTTTAACAGCTGATATAAATTGGCTAAATTGCGGCGATACAGCTTATCGAAACTATCTACACTCACCGATGAGTTGTAATCACCAAACCACCAAAACCAATCTGAGCCTTCACAGATACTGAGTTGGCGCTCACAGGCCTTAACTTCTGCTTGACTTAATGTCTTGGTTTTCATCACTTTATCGTACACTTTTTTCGCATCACATAATAAATCCCAACCGAGATTTTTATCAGATGAACCTATCCAAGTACTAAAACTACCATATACCCAACTTCCAGCAGCTACTGCTGGTAATGCGGCAACTTCAATGGCTTGACTATGTTTAACTTGTTCTAAGGTTTTACTGAAAGTAGTCATCTCAATAAAAGAATGTTTAGTCAGCGCCGCGTACAACTCATTCAAGAAATAATAGGCATTGTAGGGAAAGTATTCCCAAGCATTTTCACCATCTAAAATAACGCTAACCACTTTGCTATTCTGGGTATCGTTACTTGCATATATTGACTCTAGGCTGCCAACAAAATCATTCACAGCATCCCCTGCGAACATTTTTGCATATTCAAATCCAATTTTGTCCGACAGATGATCGTCCCTAAAAAAACAAATAATGTCTTGGCTACCATTAGAAACGCGATAGGGTTTATATAAATAATCATTTTTATCTGGTATTTCTTGAGAGTCGTATGATTTATATAGACTATTTGCCAATACCCCTTGGCCTGTAGCCGCCCATTGCACACCATGTTCAGCTAACAAGCCAAGTGCTGCGTGTGAAACAGCCCCCTCCGCGGGCCACATGCCGACGGGGCTGGTTCCAAAACGCTGTTCATGTGAGACTTGTGCAGCTTCTATATGCGCTTTAGCACGGGCGACACCATCGGGATATAACGCACACTTTGGTAGTGGCGCAAATGGCATAGCATCTCGTGTTGATTTAAAGTCAATCAATAATGGCAGTATCGGATGGTAGTGCGGCGTGCTTGAAATTTCAATTTGACCACTGTCTTGCAACTTTTTATAACGTGGGATTAAATCACTAATCAATTCACCAATAAGATCAAATAAAGCCATGCGCTCTTCAAAAGTAAATTGATGACCTTTTTCCAGCAAGCTTTGTACAAATTTATTGTTACGTCGAATGCTCTCACCTGTCCAGGCCAAGTGATACCACACCACCAAGTCGGCCATGTATTGACCTGAGAGATAGTTAAATGCTGTAGCGCCCTCCTCTCTTAGCGTGTTGTAAATATGTAATAAACGCTGATAGTGGGCAAAAGGCTCCAACATTTTTTCATGGTGACTTTTAAAGCAACTATCAATAATCAAACAACGTTCTTGTTTGGAAAGGTACTCAAGGTCAGCTCTGGCCAGCATGGCTAGCAGAGGGTCTTTTATCTGTTTGTTTTTAAATTGCTGGCTGTAATCCTCCAACTGATCTAACAAAACTGGTACAAAATTGAAGGTTACTTTGACCGCTGGATTTTGCTCCACATGAAACGCCATATCTGTGTAATCTTTAATGGCATGAAGGTAAGTCCAAGGTAATACGTACTCGCCAGTAATGGTATCCCGATAGTCGGGTTGATGCATATGCCAATAAAGATTGAGATATAGTTTAGGCTTTATAGCAGTCATGTTAATCCTAGTAAGTAGCTAAAAGTATTGTATCTAAATATTATTTGATAAGGAGATGCACCAACTCTGACTGACTTTAGGCTAATTCAAGCCTAAAGTCAGTAAATCACCTTAACTTATTGTAAACACCATGACCATGACAGTAAGTGGCTATCTAAATCGGTGTGTAGGCACCCCTAGCATTTCAGATGTCACTAATGTGATTCCTTTTTCTGACACATAAAAGCGCTTGCGATCTAATTCTAAATCCACGCCAATTTGCATGCCATCAGGTATTTTTGCACCTTTATCAATCACTACGCGCTTCAAGATAACGCGTTGCCCAATTTCAACTTTTGGCAAGATGACCGAATCTTCAATATTGCTAAAACTATTCACACGCACATCAGAAAACAACACAGATCGATTCACCTTACCGCCACTAACAATACAACCGCCAGATACTAAAGAATCTGTCGCCATGCCACATCTATCCACATTGTCGAACACAAATTTAGCAGGCGGCAATTGTTCTTGATACGTCCAAATCGGCCAATCACCATCATATAGGTTAAGCTCGGGCGTTACTTTAGTCAGCTCCATATTTGCTTCCCAATATGCATCAACCGTGCCAACGTCGCGCCAATAAAAGTTACCATCAGCTGCCCCGACACAACTATCCGTAAATCGATGCGCAAAAACACGGTATTTATGAATAATTTTAGGGATAATATCTTTACCAAAATCATGTTCCGATTTAGGGTCATCTGCATCTTTAATCAATTGTTCATATAGGAACGCTGAATTAAACACATAAATACCCATGCTGGCAAAAGCTTGCTTAGGGTTGTTCGGTAACGGGTTAGGATTTTCTGGCTTTTCTTTAAAGTCTATCACTCTATCGTCCTTATCAACCTCAATCACACCAAAAGCTTTGGCTTCTTCAAGCGGTACATTAATACACGCCACGGTCATATCAGCTTTGTTTCTGACATGCACAGCCAGCATTTGGCCATAATCCATTTTATAAATATGGTCGCCTGCTAAAATTAATACATACTCAGCACCCAAGTTTCGAATAATGTCTAAATTCTGAAATACAGCATCCGCTGTACCCATGTACCACTGTTCCTGAATGCGTTGCTGTGCAGGCCAAAGTTCTACAAACTCGTTAAACTCACCGCGCAAAAATCCCCAGCCGCGTTGCACATGCTGTAATAAGCTATGCGATTTATACTGAGTAGCTACACCAATGCGGCGAATACCAGAGTTGATGCAGTTTGAAAGCGGAAAATCAATAATGCGAAACTTACCACCAAATGGCACAGCGGGCTTCGCTCTTGTATCTGTCAGCGCCTTTAATCGAGTACCCCTGCCTCCAGCAAGGATCAAAGCGAATGTATTTTTTGTCAGTGCACTAATAAACCTTGTCGCACCCAAATCTTGTTTAGTGTTTTGCATTGTTGTCTCTCCTACCATTATCAGCTTTCAGTCCTTGTTTACACGCCATCTACATTTCACACAACTCAGTTGAAGTGTATGTGAGATTAAATATTACACCTTTTGTAAAAAATTGTAACAAAATGTAACAATTTTAAAATCCATTTAGACATTCGATTATGAATTAATATAGACTACATTCATCGTAAAAAATAATTGAGCTCAAGTTGGCACATTTAAAACCAAATATAGATTTAACGCTGATTATTGCTGCAAAACATCATAATCCTTTTGCGTATCTTGGACCACACAATCTAGAAAGCAAGCACACTTTTCGTGCATTTTTACCCTACGCTTCAAAAGTGTGGATCAATATTGAGCAAAATTGGTGCATCTTAGATAAAACACATACATCGGGTCTGTTTGAATTTAAAAAAGATTTTGCCAATTCCACAATAAAGCCAAGTAAGTTACCAGATACTGCAACTCAAAAACCATGCCAGCTAAGAATTGAGCAAGATGGCAGCTTAATAGAAACATATGACCCTTACAGCTTTAATCCCTCAATTACAGCAGATGAGCTTTATTTGTTTGGGGAGGGAAACCTTAAACTAGCCTATAAAACCCTAGGTGCGCAATGCATGACACTGCAAGGCGTGCAAGGCGTAAGGTTTGCCGTTTGGGCACCAAATGCAGAGCGTGTCAGCGTTATCGGCAACTTTAATCGCTGGGATGGCCGTGTAAACCCAATGCGTGCACATGGCTCAAGTGGTGTTTGGGAGCTATTTATCCCACTTCTCAATCATGACACACTGTATAAATTTGAGATTCGTAATCGCCACACGGGCAATATCCATATCAAAACCGACCCATTTGGGTTTAGTTTTGAACCACGTCCAGGCACAGCCTCTAAAGTTACGACATTGGATGCATATACTTGGCAAGACCAAGCATGGCTGCAGCATCGGGAAAAAAGTGACTGGCTGCACGGACCATTTAACTGTTACGAGTTACATTTAGGTTCCTGGCGTCGCGATGGGAATGGTCAGTTTCTGAGCTACCGAGATACTGCAGCCCAATTAATCCCCTACCTCAAAGAGATGGGCTATACGCACATTGAGTTAATGCCAGTTTCCGAGCACCCACTTAACGAATCATGGGGCTATCAAACCACGGGCTATTTTGGCGTCACTAATCGCTATGGCTCACCTGACGACTTTAGATACTTTGTTGATCAATGCCACCAAGCGAATATTGGTGTAATACTGGATTGGGTTCCAGGACACTTTCCAAAAGATGATTGGGCATTAGCGCGTTATGACGGTACGGCATTATTCGAGCATGAAGACCCAAGACTTGGTGAACACCAAGACTGGGGCACTTATATTTTTAATTATGGTCGCAATGAGGTTAGAAATTTCCTCATCTCAAACGCATATTACTGGCTGGCAGAGTTTCATATCGACGGCCTACGCGTTGATGCGGTGGCCTCGATGCTGTACCTCGACTACTCCCGTAAACACGGTGAATGGCTACCCAACAAATTTGGGGGGCGTGAAAACCTTGATGCGATTGAGTTTCTAAAACAACTCAATATGATGGTACATCAAGACTTCCCAGGCGCACTCACTATTGCCGAAGAGTCCACCTCATGGCCGATGATTTCCCGCCCAGTTTATTTGGGAGGCCTAGGCTTTTCCATGAAGTGGAATATGGGATGGATGAATGATACTCTTGCCTATATCGAAAATGATCCAGTACATAGGCGCTATCATCATAACCAACTGACTTTCGGACAAATTTATGCCTATAGTGAAAATTTTGTACTCCCCTTTTCCCACGATGAAGTTGTACATGGAAAACGCTCTTTACTCGATAAAATGCCAGGGGATGCTTGGCAAAAGTTTGCCAATTTAAGGCTATTGCTCACTTACCAAATGACAAGCCCAGGTAAAAAATTAAACTTCATGGGTAACGAGTTTGGTCAAGGCCGAGAATGGAATGTGAACGCAAGTTTAGACTGGCATTTACTAGAGTCGCACTGGCATCAAGGTGTTCAACTTGCAGTAAAGGATTTAAACCGCCTATATAAAACGCACCCAGCGTTATATCAGTTTGATTTTGAGTCCAAAGGTTTTGCATGGGTTGATTGTAACGATGTAGATCAGTCAGTGGTTAGCTATATACGCTATGCTGAAGATGGGCAGTTTGTTATTATTGTATTGAACTTCACGCCAGTACCAAGACCCAATTATCATATTGGGGTGCCAGTTGCAGGGCACTATATTGAATTATTTAATAGTGATGCAGAGTGCTATGGGGGTAGTAATATGGGCAATGGTATGGGTTTAAATACCTACGCTGAGCCTTGGATGGGACAAAATCATTCACTATTCATCAATTTGCCACCTTTAAGTGGTTTAATTCTGCAAATAAAGTAAACATTAAATATATAATACGGTTAATAAATCATATATATGTAACGCATTCTTAAAAACCAACTAAATTACTGAACTCAAAAAATCACAGCATGATAAATCAAATAAAGTCAGCCGTATGGCAGCAGCTCAATGAACACTATCAAGAAATCTCACCATTACATATGCGTGATCTATTTGCGCAAGACAACAAAAGATTTGAGAAATTCTCTCTAAAGTTCAAAGACATTCTGCTCGATTACTCTAAAAATAGAATCACCGAGCATACAATGAGTCTGCTTTTTAAACTTGCACGTGAAAGTGACGTTGAAGCTTGGCGTGAACGCATGTTTACAGGCGAAAAAATCAACTTCACTGAAGATCGCGCCGTATTGCATACTGCATTGCGCAATCGCAGCAATAAACCAGTGCTGGTAGATGGCAAAGATGTCATGCCTGAGGTCAATCGTGTACTAGCACAAATGCGTAGCTTTACAACCCGCGTGCGCTCTGGTGAATGGCTCGGCTACACAGGCAAGGCCATTACCGATATTATCAATATTGGCATTGGCGGCTCTGATTTAGGTCCCGTGATGGCTTGCACCGCACTCAAACCCTATGCGCAAGCGGGTCTTAGTGTTCACTTTGTTTCCAACATTGATGGCGCGCACCTTGCACAAGCATTAGAAAAA
The DNA here is from genome assembly GCA_036504995.1 of Methylophilaceae bacterium. Taxonomy (GTDB): domain Bacteria; phylum Pseudomonadota; class Gammaproteobacteria; order Burkholderiales; family Methylophilaceae; genus DASXUG01. Next base: position 489,037 of record DASXUG010000008.1, read on the forward strand.
TGTAACCCTGAAACCACGCTGATTATTGTTGCTTCAAAAACTTTCACCACTCAAGAAACCATGACTAATGCACGTTCAGCAAGAGCATGGTTTTTGGAGTCAGCTAAAGATGAAGCGCATATTGCCAAGCACTTTGTTGCGCTTTCCACCAACGCTAAAGCGGTGAGTAACTTCGGCATCGACACCGCCAATATGTTTGAGTTTTGGGATTGGGTGGGTGGTCGCTACTCCCTATGGTCTGCCATTGGCTTATCGATTGCCCTCTACATTGGCATGGATAACTTTGAAGCCATGCTTGAAGGTGGTCATGAAATGGACAACCATTTCAGAACAGCACCACTAGAGCAAAACATGCCCGTTATCTTGGCATTAATTGGCATTTGGTATAACAACTTTTTTGAAACAGAAACGCATGCCATTTTACCTTACGACCAAGGCTTATCGCGCTTTACTGCCTATATGCAGCAAGGTGATATGGAAAGTAATGGTAAGTTTGTGAACCGCTCTGGCGAACGTATTAGCCATAGTAGCGGCCCAATTATTTGGGGTGAGTCTGGCACAAATGGTCAACACGCTTTTTATCAGTTGATACACCAAGGCAATAAATTAATCCCGTGCGACTTTTTAATGCCGCTTAAGAGTCATTATGCAGTAGGTAAAAATGGCACTGAGCACCATAAAATCTTGCTATCCAATCTGCTCGCACAAACTAAAGCACTGATGCAAGGTAAAACTGCGAAAGAGGCCAAAGCCGAGCTTGAAGAACAAAACATGCCGCACAACACGATCATGACCGTGTTGCCACATCGTGTGTTTGGGGGCAATCGTCCAACCAACACGATTTTATTTGATGAGTTAACGCCTAAAACGTTGGGGATGTTGATTGCCCTATACGAACAAAAGATTTTCGTTCAGGGGATTATTTGGGACATCAACTCATTCGATCAATGGGGTGTTGAATTCGGTAAGCAAATCGCGCAGAAAATATTGCCACAGCTAGATAGTAAAGAAGCAACAACTGACCACGACTGCTCAACCAACGGATTGATGAACTACTATAAAGCCAATATTAACAACGTTTAATTAGTCAATATTTTGATTAATACACTATCATAAAAACAAAAAGGGCTTGCCGCTGGCAAGCCCTTTTCACATTAACAATTTTACATTAACGAATAGTTTAGACCACCGCTACAAAGACTAACGCAGGGTAAACGCCTTGCCCATAAATGATTGGGTCATTGATGCCCCAAACTTTTTAGCAAAGCGATCAGCAAAGCCTTCATGCGAGGTAAAATCAACAATGTTGTCTTGTTTGATGACCTCACGTGCAACATAGTCAGAGCTACCATAAGCATCGGCCAAACCTAGCTCAATACTGCTTTCACCGCTCCAAAACAATCCGCTAAAAGTGTCAGGTGTTTCTTTCAAACGAGTACCACGACCTTCTCGCACTACTTTAATAAATTGCTGGTGAATTTGATCCAGCATTTGCTGGGCTAATTCTTTGTGATGTGGGTTTACAGGTGAAAATGGGTCTAGCATGGCTTTGTTTGCGCCAGCAGTCATCAATCTACGTTCAACACCCACTTTATCCATGATGCCTGTAAAACCAAATCCATCCATCAACACCCCAATTGAGCCGACGATACTGGCTTTATCCACATAAATTTTATCGGCTGCCACCGCAATATAGTAACCACCCGAGGCGCAAATATCCTCAACCACAGCATACACAGGGATAGCAGGATGTAGTTTTTTCTGACGATGGATTTCATCATTAATAATACCCGCTTGCACAGGGCTACCGCCTGGGCTATTGATACGAAGAATAATGCCTTTAGTATGCTTATTATCATAGGCAGACTGCAGGCTAGAAATCACGGAATCCGCGTTAACCTCATCGCCGCTGCCAATCACACCTTGAATATCAATCATGGCCGTATGATCTTCACTACTACCATCTTTACCACCAATCCAATCCATGGCAGCAAAAAACATCAGAAACAGATAAATAAAAGTGAGTGATTTAAAAAAGATTCCCCAACGACGGGTACGTCTTTGCTCGGTGACGGCACTAAGCGCAATTTTTTCGATAGCTTTTTGTTCCCAATTGGGGGTGTTTTGACTGTTTTCAGACATAATTACTTTCTAAATTTAAAATTAACAACCATTTATATCGTTTACGTTTTAAATCATGAAAAAATCGAGGTGGTGTCCACCCAGACCTCATCATTCACTTCAGAGACTGCAATTTGTTTCAACTTTCGACCTTTGCATGGCCCCATAACACAATAACCCGTTTCTGGATTGTAATGCGCGCCGTGTGTAGAGCAAATCAAATAATATTTCGTAATATCAAAAAAATCACCCTCGTTCCAATCCAACTCAATAGGAACATGCGCGCATTTATTAACATAAGCGTATACCTTACCTTGGTATCTCACAACAAAGCCTGTGGCTCTATCGTCAATTTCTGGCAGTTGAAAGCGAATACCCTGCCCACCATCGGCCAAGGCTGCACTACTACATACGATGCGTTTGGACTCAGGCATATGTCTTTAACCACGCACTCACGCCCGCAAAGTCATCAAAATGCGCCAATGGCTCATGCGGTAATAACCGACTTAACGGATGTGCGCCATAAGTGACGGCCAACCTTGCCACATTGGCATTTTGCGCCATTTGCAGGTCAAAGCTAGTATCACCGATCATCAAGGTTCGTTCAGGAGTCGCGCCTAACTCATCCATTAACTCTAAAATCATTTGCGGATGCGGCTTCGAAAAACACTCATCGACACAACGCGTGGCGTGAAAATAGTGCCCAATACCACTATTCTCTAAGGCGCGATTTAATCCGCCCCTACCCTTTCCTGTGGCTACTGCTAAGGCAACGCCTTTACTGTGGAGCTCAGCAACAGTTTCACTGACTCCCTTAAATAATGGGATATTGTTTTCGCCTGCATTGTAATAACGCGCATACCCAGCAACGATTTGCTGCAATTGATTTTCACTTATGTCGCCAAACAAAACAATAAGCGCTTCACGCAGGCCTAAACCTATAATACTACTGGCCGCTTCACGTGTAGGCATAGGTAGGCCCGTTTCAATACTGGCATTACATATCGCATCAATAATCAACTCGGTAGAGTTTGCAACTGTGCCATCCCAATCAAATATAATTAAATCAAACTTATTCTGCATCACAAGACTACTTTTCTTAACTTTTAAAATCTTAACTTTTAAAATGACATTACGGTTTAGGCGTTAGTTTCTGTAAAAAACTTTCTAACTCAGGTGGCAAAGGGGCAACCAGCTTTAACTTATCTGCCGTAAGTGGGTGCCGAATACCCGTTTCATATGAGTGCAAAAACATGCGTTTCAAGCCCCGTTTTTGTAATGCCTTGTTTAGTGCAAAATCCCCATACTTATCATCACCCAAAATAGGAAAGCCCAAGTGCGCCAACTGCACCCGCAATTGATGAGTGCGCCCTGTAATCAGTTGCGCTTCAAGTAAGCTGAACTCGCCATAGCTCTGGCGTAAGTGAAAAATAGTTTCCGACTCTTGTCCTTCCCCATGTGGGTCGTCTTCGACTGTCACCCTACGCTCACCAGCCGCTGTCACGTACTTTTGCAATGAAAGCACCACTCGCTTCTTCTTTTCAGTCCAGTCGCCATTCACCAGCATGAGATAACGCTTATCCATGTGATTACCGCGCATCGCTTCATGTAACGCAACCAGTGCACTGCGCTTTTTGGCAACCATTAATACACCCGAAGTTTCACGATCTAAACGATGCACCAACTCCAAAAATTTAGCCCGTGGACGCTCCATACGCAGTTGCTCAATCACGCCACGACTTACCCCACTCCCTCCATGCACAGCGAAACCTGCTGGCTTATCTATCACCAACATTGCATCATCTTCAAAAATTACTGCATTTTCAAAACGCGCGGCGACTGGCTTCTTATCCGCTTGCTCAATTTCAGGAATCGAGGCACGAATAGGTGGAATCCTCACCACATCGCCCTCAATCAGACGGTAAGTAGCGTCGATACGTTTCTTATTGACACGTACCTCTCCACTACGCAAAATTCGGTACAAGTGGCTTTTAGGTACACCCTTCAGCGTTTTGGTTAAAAAATTATCGATACGCTGCCCAACACTACCCTCATCAACCGTCAATAATGATGCACTAGATTCACTAATTGTGTTACTTGTTTTGCTTAAATTTATCATCTCGCCTATACTACATGTTCTTGAAGAAAATGCGCTAAGCGCTTCTTTAAGAAAGAATTGGATTTTAAAAAATATATATTGGTTAATTTCGCTCGCCAAACAAATAAAGTAGCGATTTTTATAGAAATTAATGCGCTCAAGCCGCTGCAGACATCATTGCTGAGACTTATTTCAAAAAGAACTTGATTCAATAAAATAAGTTAAGCCTTGCGCGGATTTGCTGGAACTATAGGATTTTAGCCGATTTACGACTAATCCGAATTAGAATTAATAAATAAACCTATTGTGTTGGGGATTAAACCACAGTGTTCACGAGAAGTTCGTTAACTAAAGAAATTTATTAACTCAAGAAACTCGTCAACTAAACTTAGTGCTGATGCCAGATTTTGGCATCGGATTACTTTTGCGCATCTTTAAGAGATAACGAAAAGAAAATGCACTAAAAGCGGCCAAGTAATGGTCTATGTGTTTAAGCAACCTCCTGCAGTGTATTCTGCGTAAATAGGGTGAATTGCATCGCCTAATGTGATGCTTAATGTTTTATTAATTTTCAGCCATCCGCCCTGATACTTTCGTGATCAGTCTGCAACCCGCCATGAGCGCGGGAGTCAACACAATGAAACGCATGTTATTTAATGCGACCCAGTCTGAAGAGCTGCGCGTCGCTATTGTCGATGGTCAAAAACTTATCGACTTAGATATTGAGTCTGCTGGGAAAGAACAACGCAAAAGCAATATTTACAAAGGTGTCATCACCCGTATCGAGCCTTCTTTAGAGGCCGCTTTTGTTAATTACGGCACAGATAGACACGGCTTTTTACCGTTTAAAGAAGTTGCACGCAGCTATTTTTTAAACGATGTCGAGGGCGGTAAGGCCCGTATTCAAGATGTGCTCAAAGAAGGTCAAGAGCTTATCGTTCAAGTCGATAAAGACGAGCGCGGCAACAAAGGCGCAGCGCTAACTACTTTCATTTCACTGGCTGGTCGCTACTTGGTGTTAATGCCAAACAACCCACGCGGCGGTGGCGTTTCACGTCGCATTGAAGGTGAAGATCGTAACGAACTACGCGATACCATGGCACAATTAGAGGTACCTAACGGCATGAGCATTATTGCCCGTACCGCAGGTATTGGCCGCAATGTAGAAGAGCTACAATGGGACCTAAGCTATCTATTACAACTTTGGACCGCCATTGAAGGCGCTTCAACGATTCAAGAAGGTGCTTTCCTAATCTACCAGGAAGGTAGCTTGGTGATTCGTGCGATTCGTGATTATTTCCAGCCTGATATCAATGAAATTCTGATTGATACACCTGACATCTACGAACAAGCCGTGCAGTTTATGAATCACGTAATGCCAGGTAATGTGCCACGCGTGAAGTTATACCAAGACGAAACACCGTTGTTCTCACGTTTTCAAATTGAGCATCAAATTGAAACTGCATTTTCACGTGAAGTACGCTTGCCATCAGGCGGCGCTATCGTGATTGACCATACCGAGGCATTGGTATCCGTTGATGTCAACTCAGGCCGCTCCACCCGTGGTAGCGATATTGAACATACTGCATTTAATACCAACCTAGAAGCCGCTGATGAAGTTGCCCGCCAATTGCGCTTGCGTGACTTAGGTGGTTTAGTGGTTATTGACTTTATCGATATGGAAAGCCAACGCAATCAACGTGAAGTTGAAAATCGTCTACGTGATGCTTTGCATTACGACCGTGCACGCGTACAAACTGGAAAAATATCACGTTTTGGTCTGTTAGAGCTTTCACGCCAACGTCTACGCCCAAGCTTAGGTGAGACTAACCATATCCCATGCCCACGCTGTCATGGCACTGGTCATATTCGCGGCATTGAATCAACTGCATTGCATATCTTGCGTATTACACAAGAGGAAGCAATGAAGGAAAATACTAAAACTATTCAAGTACAGTTGCCTGTGGAAGCAGCGACCTTCTTGTTGAACGAAAAACGTGCCGACATCCACAAAATTGAAGTTCGTACAGGCGTTGAGGTAGTCTTAATTCCTAACATTCATCTTGAAACGCCTAACTACTCCATTACCCGTGTACGTAGTGATGATGTGATTGAAGAAGGTACGCGTAGCTACCAAATGGTAGAAATGCCAACAGAAGAAGAGTTGGCTGCTGCGATTAAAGAACCGACCAAACCAACGCGTGCAGAAGCTGCAGTGAAAGGCATTACACCAGCCACTTCTGCACCCATCATGCCAGACCCTGAAAAGAAGGTTGAAACACCAAAAGTTTCACTATTTGCGCGTATTAAGCAAATGCTTGGTTTGGCTGCTAAACCAGTGGTTGAAGAAACAAATGCGGAAAAACAAGCGCGTCGCGATGGCAACCGCAATAACCGCAATCGTAATAACCGTAACAACCGCAATAATCGTGGTGAAAAACCAGAAACTTCAGCGGCAGGTAAAGCAGAACGCGTGGTAAATGACCGTGCTGGTAACAATGAGCGTCCAAATGAGCGCCCTGCCCGTCAGGACGCGCGCCCACAAACCCCTAAGCCCAACAAGCCACAAAATCCACGTCCAGAAAAAGTGGCGCGTGACGTAGCGCAAGCAGTTCAACAACAAGCACCTCAAAATGTAGCTGTTGAGGCACCTGCGGCAGAAAATAGTACGGGGGAAAAACGTGAAGGCCGTAACCGTCGCAACCGTAATGGCCGCCGCGACCGTGGCCCACGTACAGAAGGTGCTCAACGTGATGGCAACAACATCCAAAGCGTTACTGAAATGATGGACAATGCAGCCCCTACTACGACTGCTACGCCAACACAAAATGAAAATGCGTCAACAGGCCAAAATGCGAGTTTTGACTTTACCAATGCTGAGGTAGAGACAAAATCACAACCTGCAAAACAAACCCCTAAAGAACCAGTTGCGGTTGTAACTCCAATAGAAGTCGCACCAGAGGCTAAGCAGGAAGTTGAAAAAACGGCACCCAAAGCGCCCAAACCAGTAGCTAAACCATCAAGCATTGAGTTAGTTGCGACCAAGGCAGAATCAACTGAGTCTGTTAACGCTTCCGCACCAACGGTAGCGGCTGAGCCATCAACAGAAAAAGCTGAGAAAAAACCTCGCCAACCACGCCGCCCTGCTAAAGCTAAAACAGCAGCGGTTGAAGAAGGTGGCTTGCAGTTGGTGGAAACAAAGGCAGATGCTAGTATCATTCAAACAGTAGCTGTAGTTGACGATGCACCAAAACCATCACGCAAACCAGCAGCATGGCAGAAAAAGAGCGCTGAATCAGCCAAAGATGAACCCTTAGTTATTGTGCAAACACAAAATAACCCCCAGTAATCATCATTCGCGGGTCATAGGTGACTAAGCATTAAAAGATAGCCCCAGTTCGCTGGGGCTTTTTCTTTAAATGACCAGATTTGGAACCCCAAATTTCAAAAAACCAGTTTAATAACTCAGGCAAGAAAACATGAGCGCGCTACAAACTCTTCAAACCACATTTGGCTACAAGGCATTTCGCGGTGAGCAACAAGCCATTGTTGAGCATGTGATTGCTGGTGGTGATGCACTAGTGTTAATGCCGACAGGTGGTGGAAAATCACTTTGCTACCAAATCCCAGCGCTAATACGGGATGGACTTGCAATTATTGTTTCGCCCCTTATTGCACTGATGCAAAACCAAGTGGAAGCTTTGCAACAACTTGGCGTTGAAGCCGCCTATTTAAACTCTAGCTTATCTGCCGAAGACAATATGCGCATTACACAACGTATTTTATCTGGAGAAATCAAGCTGTTATACGTGGCACCTGAGCGCTTATTGGTGAGTAGTTTTTTAAGCTTACTAGATAAAGTCAACATGCATATCGGACTCGCGCTATTTGCTATTGACGAGGCGCATTGCGTATCCCAGTGGGGACATGATTTCCGCCCAGAATATCAACAACTTACTGTACTGCATGATCGCTTTCCTAACGTGCCTCGTATTGCCTTGACAGCGACCGCAGACGCACCCACCCGTGCTGAGATCGTATCGCAACTTACGTTAGAAAATGCTAGACAATTTATCTCAAGCTTTGATCGATCTAATATCCGCTATCACGTCACGGTGAAAAACAATGCAAGGCAACAACTATTACGTTTTATTGAAGCAGAACACCCAGATGACGCAGGCATTATCTATTGTTTATCTCGTAAAAAGGTTGAAGAAACCGCTGCTTGGTTATCAGACCAAGGCTGGAAAGCTCTACCCTACCATGCGGGCTTAGACGCGAAAATTCGTGAGGCAAACCAACGCCGATTTTTGCGTGAAGAAAGCATTATCATGGTAGCGACTATTGCCTTTGGCATGGGCATAGATAAGCCCAATGTGCGCTTTGTGGCACACTTAGATTTACCTAAAAGCATGGAAGGCTATTATCAGGAAACAGGCCGTGCAGGGCGTGATGGCTTACCCGCTAATGCATGGATGACCTATGGCATGGGGGATGTAGTCTCTATGCGCAAGATGCTAGATAGTGGCGATGCTTCAGAGGAGCGTAAACGCCTAGAACGCCTAAAACTAGATGCACTACTCGGCTTTTGCGAATCAACGGCCTGCCGCCACCAAACCATTTTGCGTTACTTTGGTGAAGAGCATCCAGGTAACTGCGGCGAGTGTGACAACTGTATCAACCCGGTAGACACTTGGGACGCAACCCAAGCTGCGCAAATGGCTCTATCATGTGTGTATCGTACTGGGCAACGCTTTGGTACAGGCCATTTAATTGACGTGTTGACAGGAAAATCCACCGTGCAAATTGACCGCTTTCAGCACAAATCTCTCAGCACTTATGGCATTGGCCAAGCGTTAAATCAGGCGCAATGGAGTAGCGTATATCGCCAACTAACCGCCGCAGGTTTCTTAGAAACGGATATCGAAGCTTACGGTGGTCTACGCTTGACTGATGCTGCCCGCCCCATACTAAAAGGTGAACAAGAGGTTTGGCTACGCCGCGATGTCGCTCCAGAAAAACGGGCAAGTACCGCTGAACGCGCTTCTCGCAGTAAAGAAGCCTATGCAGGCGTGGCTGACGACCCACTCTGGCAAGCGCTTAAGACCAAGCGCATGCAACTAGCGAAGGAACAAGGTGTACCACCTTATGTCATTTTTCATGATAGTACATTACTAGAGATTTTGAACCAAAAACCCCAGACTCTAGACCAAATGGGTAGAATCAGCGGGATTGGCCAAGCAAAACTACTGAAGTATGGAGATGATTTTTTAGAGGTTTTGGAGGAATACGCTTAGCTTGGTATCACTCTCCCAGAAAGAGAGTAGAGCTTGTTTTACTACCAAGCATGTCACGAGTATGCCTGCACCCAACTAGTTGTATTCGTTAACGATTGGAAATTATCATGACCCAAAGAATTACGATAGGTTTATTAGAAGACGCAGAACTGGCTTTAGTAAAACAGCGCTTAATTGCCTTAGGCTTAGAGATACTCAGCATGCCATCCACATATCTACCCAACGTGATAGTTGCAACTATCCCCGCCACCTGGAAGATGGAAGACTATCTTGAAAAAATAAAACAAATATCAGGCATCTCTTATGCTGAAGCTGACGCTTGGCGTGCGTCATTATAAATCCTCATATTTACATCCATCAAACCAATCATCTATTTTTTGCCATTCTACCTGCAAGCATAGGTGACTGAACTATTTCCGGATTGTGAAGACGTAGCATCGTAGTACCAACGCCCGCTAAGCCTAAAAATAGACCTGGAATTTTCTTGGCACCTCGAAGGCCCAATGCCCAACTTTTTCCATTCGCATTATAGTGGTCAAAGCATAAATCTCCAGTGTACCTCGCTGCACGCAAATGATCTTGCCCACCTAATACTTCATGCGCAAGTAACAAAAGCTCCACCGCACCACTTAAACCATGGCATAAAGTCGTATCGACAATATTGCCTTGTTTGAGCGACACTCCAGCTTGTGCAATAAACATTCTAGCAGCTTGAATCGCAGCACTCGCTTCAGCCAGTGCTGTAATATTTTGTGTAGTCTCATAAAGTCTGAGACGCACCGCACCAATACCGAATGCGCCATGACACCATGCGTTAGTCCACCCAGGCCATTGCTGCTTTTGCATAGAGGCTGAGCTGTACTCACGTAAATCAGGCCACGCGGAATGCTCAGGAGCAAACCAACTGCGCTCATATTGAAAAGCCGCGTTCGCCGCAGTTGAATAGGCCTGATTTTTGGTTAGCCAAGCCATTTCTGATAACGCCCAACCAGCACCAGAAGCACCATGTCCAAGGCCACATAATGCAGGTGTGGAGTTGTGTGTTGGATACCAAGCCCCGCCAAACCAATTTTTTTGCTGTCCCTTGATAAGTTGAACGCTACTGGCATGACAAGCCTTGAGCAGTAAAGCATCCATACTGTGTCGGTATACACTTAACAACCCTAAGATCACTCCTGCATTACCACTAATTAGGTCATACTCCATCATCGACGGCTCTGCTATTACCTGATTTGCCACTTGTTTTGCGAGATTAACCCCAGCTTTGTACAAGTCTTTACTGTTGAGACAATTGGCAGCCTCGATCACTGCTAAGGAAACACCAGTGGCTCCACTATAAAGGCCAATATTGGGGAGGTTAATATTGGCCGAATTGTCGAGAGTATTAATATTATTTAGTGCAAATTTCAGACCTTCCTCAGCAGTTTTCGCATAAGTAGCATCATTGGTAAGTTTAGCAATATGTGCAAGAAACCATGCAATACCCACCGCCCCTGAGTACAAATCAGCGCCAACGGGTCGATGAACAATCTTGAGCGAGCTTTCATCAATACCCTCATAGTCGTCGCCAGACCACGTTACTCCAACTTTTGTTGGAATAGACTCCCTAACAAGTTGGTCAGCAATCGACAAAGCGGCGGACAAGTAAGGGGATTCATTGGTTTGACCTATAGATAAAATTGGATCTAAAACTTCATTCATAATAACTCTCTCAATTTCGCCAAGGTGATGTTGGATTAGTATTTTTAGATTGTAAAGCTGCCATCAATATAGCAATTGGATCAGAATTTACTGGTAACTTCTCATCAATCAGTTTGAGTATGCCAGAAGCAAGTGCGTAGCATTGTTTTTGCCCGTAGGACAGGCCGTTCCCTGGGTCTTCAGCTAAGGCAATGCCAGGGGCTACTTTGAGTGTGAGTGGTGGTGTGGATTCTCGTAAATATGGTTGAATTTTTTCGGCAATTTCGAGTGTAAATTGCTCTATCCGCTCCCAATCCCTTCCCTCAATATAGTAGATTAGTGAATCAACACGCGTATAGCTAAGCTCTTGGCTGGGGCATTTCAATAAATATTTAAATTTTTGTGCATTCAGTGCAGCTGTCACTACATTTAATACAAAGCCAACCTGTTGATTACTGACGCTAAGATATAAACGAACTAAAGGATGCCTAGGCTCTCCGTAAGGTGATTGTGCACACCAAAAACCTGTTTTATCGTCTACCCAAGCGATTAGATCTGAAACAGCAATCCTATCGCCTGGCATCACTGGCATTGCTGGGCGTGAGAGATTGGCATACTCACCAATTCCTAACTCCCTCGCTTCTTTGCCATACCCAGCAATGCAGGTGCCATTTGGCCATGATTGCATCACTACCCAATCTGCATGCCAATCATGCAAAGCTGGCATACAGGAGCGCAAAGCACTAGAAAGCGAGCTACGCCCCAATGTTGGGGTGATTGCAGGAGTGACAGGCTCAGGTATGGAATACCAATTACCGTATAGCCATTCAGATAACCGCTCAAGCAAAGCAGGGGTATCATCCGTAGCAGCAGTTTTTGTGTCCCCCCTTATACTTCTCAGCTCAGCTTTAGCAGATATAACAAGCGTGAGTAAACGATTGAGAGCAACGTTAATGGCTAGGGTTGATTGCATGGCGAGTGACATTAAAATTGACTCCACAGGGAAATCGTTTCGGCTGTTTCATGCTGCTCGCGAATCAAGGTATGACAGTGCCCAACTATATCGAGGATATGTGTATCATCACTCAAATTACTAGTGCAATCAGCCCATTCACAGGCAACGTGCAATAAGCGCGCCACCATAAAAAGCACCACATGGCGACAAACCGTCTTATTACTCAAATCTGCCAACCCTTTACTGAAAGCATAGGCTCTTAGGAAACGGCGGATCAGCGGCTCCAATAAGTGCATAATATTAGTATCAGAGGGTAGCAACAGTCCGCAACGAAAAGCCTCAATCACAGCATGTGCCAGCACACTCCCCACATCCCAAGCGGGATCGCCAGCGCCTGAAATTTCCCAATCTATAATTTTCAAATGCGCTTGTATGTCTGTATGCGCGAGAATCCAGTTCTCACAACGAATATCACCATGAATCAAACATTGGTCTTCGTAAACTGATTGCGCTTCTCGTAATATGGAGGCTAACTTTTCATCTCCAGCAATCATCTGCATCAATTTTTTTGTGCTGGCTGGCCGTGTCGCAGAAGCGATCTCCAATGCATCTGGTAGATGCAGTATGCCTATAGATAAGGCAGGCAGCAGCGCAACCTTACTGGTTGCCCGATGCCATTTGGCCATTTTCTGGCCAAGCTGCTGGCTGACTTGAGTATTGGCCAGACCTGAGCCGTACTTTATAGCAAGGTTGTCATTGAACAGAAAATCAATGACTAATGTTTGTCGACGCTCATCGATAATAATAGGTGTTGGTAGAATATCTGCGATTTCTTCTATCCAGTTAGAAAGCCGATAAACATAAAACTCACGCGCCAAATCTCTGCCATTGGTGCTAGATTGAGATTGCTTAATGGCAACAGCTTTACCATGAGGCGTGATCACTTTATATAGGGCATGCGAGCTTGAAAGTAACTCAATTCTTAATGTATCAGACCTTGCCTCGTCATCGGCAAGCCAGCCGCAAGCCACTAATAGTTTAATTTGCGCGGCAAATTCTTGCCTTAGCGTTTTAGAGCATGGTCGTGTAGTTTCTAATGTTCGCTTATCATCTAAAGATGTTTGCAAGTCCAAGTTTAATCTCATCATACCTTCTCGAACATTGATTGGTGAATTCGGTATAAGCCTAATCGTGCAACGGCCACGATCAGGCTCCATTTGCGTTAACTTAGGTAAGTTTCACGGCAAAGTTTTACTTAATGGCTACTTAACAACAGCCTTTACTACCATCGTCATCCTCATAGTACGGGGCATACGGGTCGTAACTCTCCCAACCACTATAACCACTTTCATCTTGCATCAAGCCATGCTCAATTGGGCCTGGATCTCCAGGGTTGTGACCACAAACAAGACCAGATGGACAATGAATAGTGGCAGATGGTATTGGGCATGTTGTAGCCGGGATAGAGGGGCAATGTGTCAATACTGAGGGGTGAGGACATGTCACTAGGGTTGTTTTGGGGCAAACTACCGATGGGCAGCTAATCACTAAAGACGGTTTAGGACAACTAAATGTAGGCACTGAAGGGCATTTAATCAACAGCGATGGCTTTGGACAAGTAATTGGTGTGGTACGCGGACACGCTATTGAGGGGCAAGCAATGAGTACCGACTTTCGAGGACAGGTTAAAATAGGTACCGACACTTTAGGTGGGCATGCCCTATTGACTGCTGCTTGAGCGTCAACACAACCAAACCCATAATTATTGTTGGGTACTGGATCTGCTGGGTTATCTCGCAGAGGACGTGCAGTTTGACGTAGGATGTCGCCAACTTGCGCAGCAGAAAGCGAGGAGTTGCAAGACAGCACTAAAGCCGCTACCCCTGCCACATGCGGTGCTGCCATCGAAGTACCAGACATGGTGGTATAGCTATTGTTCCAAACCGTACTAAGTACATTGACTCCAGGCCCTGAAATATCAATATGCGATCCAACCTGCGAGAATGACGCGCGATGATCTGACGAGTCAATCGCTGCCACAGCGATTACGTCTGGGTAAGCAGCAGGAAATGAAGTAGGAGCTCCAATCCCACCATTACCCATCGCTGCCACCACGACCACATTATGGGCAATCGCGTAAGCAACGGCGTCACGCTCAACTTGAGTATCTGTTGAGCCACCTAAACTCATATTAATCACACGTGCACCATGATCTACCGCCCAGCGTATACCCGCTGCAATATCAGTAGAAGAGCCAGTACCACGCACATCAGATGCATTAGCGTTGTTAACAATTCTGGCCAATACACGCACTGGCATAATTCTGCAGCTCCAAGTCACGCCTGCCACGCCCACTGCATTATTGCTTAAACAGGCTATGGTGCCTGCAACGTGTGTACCATGCCCCACTTCATCTTGTGGGTCATTATCAACCCCGTTGAAATCACCTTCAAAGTGGAAGCCATTGGGTGCTGTGGGATTAGTGCCCAAATTCACCATGTCTGTCCCTTGCACAAGTAAAGGGGCAAGTTCTGGATGATCAAGATCCACCCCCGTATCAATCACCGCGACTACAATATTCGGAGAACCTGTTACTCTATCCCATGCAGCTGGACAGTTTATTTTGGCAAGGCCCCATTGTGAGGCGAAATTCGGGTCATTAGGCGTGACGCAAGTTTCGCGATAGCAATTTGGCTCTGCATACTCAACCCCCTCCAACTTTTCAAACTGTGCCGCAGCTTCAGCTGGTGATTTCTTTCCTGAATAGCGAATATGAAAGGTTGATGCCATCGGCACGGCCACCTCCATCGCGACCGAACTCACTGGCGCAGGTGGATGCAAACGAGTGATAGAGGTCACTTTAATGTCAGCTAGTAAGTTGTCTAATGCATTGATACCAAAGGTTAATGCACCTGTAAAAGATGAGCTCTTAATTGGACCCGTTGCGATACTGGAAGTGATACTGGCGGCGGCACTTTGTTGTAGTTGCACAATAAGCTCGCCAGGAATAATGTTGGATACTTTTTCACCAAAAATTGGCTCTTTAGCGTCTATAGTGTTATTAGAAGTTTTTTTTGGTTTACCTTTTCTTGTTGCCATGATGACTCTCCTTTAATGATCGGTGCTATAAGCATCAACTAATTAAATATACTCAATAAAATCCCGTGAATTAGAACTGAGCTAACGGGCAACCTTCTTAGATTTAATTAACCACCATCCAAAAATCGGCATAAATCATGCCTAAAAAGTGGATTAATGTTATTTTATAGATACTATTTTAGAATCCATAAAATACCATATCATTATTTTTTTGCATATTCAATCAATATTTAAAACAAATGGTATTTATTTAGAATCCATAATAAATTTATAAGTATCCTATACATCATGATGCAAAGTTAAGGAGTGAAAATAAAGGTGATAAAAAGGCGTTAGTGTTGATCAAAACAAGTAACAAAAAGATTGAGGCTCATATTTAGCCGTGTATTAGCGAGAAAGAAGAAAGCAAACTAAACACTACATATCGTTAAAGTATCCCAAAATACTGCCGACAATGAAGCTAGAGAACGCTAAAGGCACTAAAAGCACCCAGCTTAGCGGTGCCATTAGCCAAACATTCTAGACAGAGGCGATATGTTGAGTGACCCAAGAGAAACCGTTTTGTTGAAGCGCTTTATGAGCGAGTTAGAAGAGAATAAAATTTCATTTGAAGGTTTTGTGCGTGATATTGAAAACGTGCGCTTCTGCAAATACCCGTTGGATGGTAATCAAATTACACGGTGCCAGTATGCAATTAGAAATATGGAGATGCTCATTCTCAGCATGAAGCGCTGCGCTGAGCTTGAGATATACGAGCCATTTGAAAAAAATCAGGTGTTAGATACCAAAAATAGCTGGGAGGCTAAATTTGCAAGAGTTGAGCTATTACTGGCTGACATCACCAATGTGATTAAAAAAACCGAACATTTATCAGTTTGAATGCTATTAAAAACAACGCGCCAATCTAAGGCGCAGGATTCATCATTGTCAAATGTAGCGTTTCAATTTTTTGTAGTAGCTCAGGCGACAATTGAATATCCCAAGCGCCTATGTTTTCTTTTAGCTGCGTCATATTGGTCGCCCCAATAATCGTGCTAGTCACAAACCAGCGCTGATAAATGAAGGCCAAAGCCATTTGCGTCGGCGTTAGGCCGTGCTCACGTGCTAGTTTTGCATAAGCAGCACTGGCCGTAGCGACCCCAGGTTTGGTGTAGCGCTGAGCGTAACCTAAAAACTGCGTCACACGCCCTTTTGCTTGCGGATTATCAATATATTTACCCGTGAGATGGCCAAAAGCCAAAGGGGAGTACGCCAGCAAACCTAAGTTTTCACGGTAGAGCACTTCGCTCATACCGAACTCCATACCACGATTCATCAAGTTATAACAGTTTTGTATGCTAGCAATACGTGGCAAGTTACACTCTTTAGCAATACGCAAAAACTCCATCACACCCCACGGATACTCGTTTGAGAGTCCGATATGACGCACTTTTCCTTCTTGAATCAACTCGGCTAAAGTTTCAAGCTGGGTGCGAATCGGCTCCCATGCCTTGGCTTCTCCATTCGCATTCAATTCATTAGCAGGATCAAACTGATATTGACCAAATAGTGGCACATTACGCTCTGGCCAATGAATTTGATAAAGATCTAGATAATCAGTTTGTAAGCGTTTGAGTGAGCCGTCAATGGCACTACGGATATTCTTACGCGCTAATGAATCATCCCCACCGCGTATCCATGCAATGCCACGATTACGACTCGACACCTTACTCGCTAAAACAATCTTATCGCGCGCTTGACGCTTAAGCCATGTGCCGATGATAGTTTCGGTGCGTGTATAAGTTTCCGCCTTAGGCGGCACGGGATACATCTCAGCAGTATCAATAAAGTTAATACCTTGCGATAACGCATAATCTAATTGCTGGTGGGCTTCTGCTTCGGTATTTTGGTCACCAAAAGTCATGGTCCCTAAACAAACAGAAGATATATTTAAACTGGTGTGAGCTAGTTGACGGTATTGCATGGGGCTTGAAGTCGATCAATTGAATTGATTAACATTCTAGCCTAAAGATGACGGCTATTAGGACGATTTTGGAGAATAATTATGCAAAAAAAACATTCCACCACTAAGGGGGTGCAGCGGAATGTTAAAAACCGTTTGCAATAACAACGGCGGAGAGAACAGTTAGGCTTTTACAGCCTTTGCTTTTAATTTGCGACGTGCGGCAAAACCAACAATGCCCAAACCTGCTAACATCATGCCGTAGACTTCTGGCTCAGGTACGGCTGTTGCTGATTGTTGAGGCGATTTATGATCGTCTCTATTGTGATCCTGTCTATTATGGTCATCTTGATCTGCAAAAGTCATTGTCGATAAAGTCATTAACATTACTGCGGCCAAACTACGTGCTGTGAAAAATTTCATGTTCATCCTTATCAAATTAAATAAAAAACACCCAGTACTCCTAAATTTGTTTACGGCGTGCTTTTATAAAACTTTAGGGCTTGGTTAAAATGAATTACACCTACCAAATCAGCCCCCAGCAGCAAAACTAAGCATCCCCTGTTTATGCTAGACTCAGCGATACTGTCACGTCACAAGATAAAAAATGGCAAAGCCACCTAGTAGCACACCACCCAGTCGTACACCACGTACCAAAGCAACGGCCAACCTCGGCGGGCACGTTGAAAAGCAAGGTCTGCATCCACGCAACATACATAAACTAGGCTATGATTTTGCATTACTTATTGCGCAGTCGCCAAACCTAGAGCGCTATGTCAAACCCAATGCCTTTGGTAATGACTCTATTGATTTCTCTGACCCCAAGGCAGTGAAAGCGCTTAATCAAGCACTACTCAAAAGCCACTACGCAATTGACTATTGGGATATTCCTGATCACTATCTTTGCCCACCTATTCCAGGCAGAGCGGATTACATCCATAACCTTGCTGATTTAATTAGCAAAACAACACGCCCTCACGGTGCTGAGACCGTGCAGGTCTTAGATATAGGTACTGGCGCCAATATTGTTTACCCATTAATCGGACAGCGTAGTTATGGCTGGCAATTTGTTGGCGTCGATATCGAACAAACAGCACTCAACAATGCGCAACAAATTATCGAAAAAAATAATGGCTTAGCTGAAGCGATTCACTTACGTTTGCAGCCATCACCTCTCAGTATTTTTCATGGAGTGATTTTACCCAACGAAAACTTCACGCTCACCATGTGCAACCCGCCCTTCCACGGCTCACAGGCTGACGCACGAGCAGGCACCGTAAGAAAATGGAAAAATTTAGGTAAAACTCAACAGAAAAATACGCTAAATTTTGGTGGTAATCAGGCAGAACTCTATTGCGAAGGCGGTGAAGCTGGGTTTATTCAACGTATGATTATGGAGAGCATCAGCTACCAACGACAAGTCGGCTGGTTTACCACTTTGGTTTCTAAAGCGGAAAACTTGCCTAAAATATACCGATTACTCAAACAAGCAAATGCCTTAGAAGTTTTGACATTACCTATGGCTCAGGGTCAAAAACAAAGTCGTATCGTTGCTTGGCGCTTCTGCTAGCTATTTAACTCACCCTCAACACCTAACCGACTAATCGCATACACACGCTTAATAATATTCTCAGTACAATCGACGGATATTCTGCACTCACCCGTTTAAGTATCAAACCACAGGGATTTTTGCATGAGAGAACAAGACCCTGATGCCGACTTACTGCCGCGTATAGCGGCTGGTGATCAAGCGGCCATCAGGCAAATAGTTGTGAGCAAGCTGCCACGTTTATTGGCACTGGGTGTACGCATGCTCAACAACCGTGCAGCGGCAGAAGATATTGCACAAGAAACTTTTGTACGCTTATGGAAGCAAGCGGCGCAATGGCAATCGGGTGAGGCAAAGCTCGATACTTGGCTA
This sequence comes from Methylophilaceae bacterium, assembly GCA_036504995.1. Taxonomy (GTDB): domain Bacteria; phylum Pseudomonadota; class Gammaproteobacteria; order Burkholderiales; family Methylophilaceae; genus DASXUG01. Next base: position 508,150 of record DASXUG010000008.1, read on the forward strand.
TATCGCGTAGCGTTAAATTTGTGTTATGACCGTCTACGTAGTCATGCACATATTGCTGCTATGCAACTACCTGATGATGCCACGCAAGAACAGATTGACCCAACGCTTACGCCTGAACAACGTTTAGCACTCAGCCAACAAGGGGTACAAATCAACGCAGCACTGTCATTATTGCCGACACGACAACGTGAGGCATTAGTGCTGCAATACTACCAAGAGCTATCAAATATCGAAGCCGCTAACCTGATGGGTATTAGTGTAGATGCTTTAGAGAGTTTACTATCGCGCGCGCGACGCAATATGCGCGCCTTACTGATTGAAAAAGGAGTCACATCATGACGACTGAAGATTTTAGCCAATTAGCCAAAATTTACGGGGCAGATATTAAACGCTGGCCTGAAGAGCACCGCCCGATGATAGGCGATCTTGCTACAACACAATTTACCACCATGCGCCAAATCTTAGATGAAGAGTTAGCTCTTGATGCGCTGCTAAACCAAGACTGTATAGCGCCAGCAAGTCCAGCCTTGCTGGATAGCATTATGCAAAGCGCGCCTCAAACAAAGCTGGCAAAACACAACGCATATTTTTGGCAAAACAGTCACTGGTTAAACAACACATTCAAGGCTCTTGGCTTCACAGGAATTGGCCTAGCAGGCGCTTTAACGGGAATGTTGATTGTTTCAGTGATGTCTTCACATTTAATGGTAAACAACAATGAATTAACTGTAGCCGAAATGGTAGATTTTGGTCAGGATTGGAGATAATAATGTTAGCCACGCAACAAAACGGGAAAAAACCAAAGCTACTGATTGCCTCGATCATACTGAATATATTTTTGGTGGGCTGTTTGGCTGGGGGAGCTTATCATTTATTTTGGTCTGACCATGCTACTTTCGGCAAAAATCACGCTAAAAATCAAACAGGTTTACGCTTCGCAGCAGAAAACTTATCCGACGAACAACAAGAACGTTTCCGCGACAGCCTCCGCCAAACCAGACGCAATGCGCGACCTATTATCATGCAGGGAATAGAGGCTAGACGCCACTTGCATGAGCTGCTCAAAGCACCAACTTTCGACCGCGTTGCTATCAGCGCCGCAGTAGCAAAAGTGCGTGAGTCTGACGTGGCAGTGCGTATTGAAATGGAAGAAAATTTGATTAAATTCGCTGAAACACTCACCACAGATGAGCGTATAAAGTTGGCAGAAGGTTTAGCTAATAAAGGTCCGTTACGCGAACGTATAGTGCCACTAAATTAATGGCGCAAATGACCCATGGCTTTATTTACTAGCTTTTGTGAGGTAACCGAATGACGCTGAATATACAAATGACGAACAACGCGATTGCAATCAATCGCTTTGGCTTGGGCGCTCGCGCTGATGATGGCAGTATCGGGGATGCTAAACAATGGCTACTTGCGCAATTTGACCATTATCAAGCCGCCCCTGCGGCATGGGCGAATCAGGCTAAGTCAGCTGATCTGGTCGCGGAATATGCTGACAAAGTGAAAGAAATGCGCAAAGCAGATGACAATACTCAGAACGTAGTTCAGACACAAAACAAAGACGCTAATCCAAAAAATCTATTTAAGCGTGAAATACGTGATGACTATCAAGATGCGGTTAGCATGCGGGCTGCAAGCGCACTCAACACCCCCACCCCTTTTGTTGAACGTCTAGTACACTTCTGGGCAAATCATTTTGCAGTTTCAATTGAAAAACCTGCCGTCACTGAGTTAGCTGGCGCGTTCGAAGTTGAGGCAATTCGGCCCAATATACTGGGTAATTTTACCGATATGTTAATGGCTGTAGAGCAACACCCAGCGATGTTGCTTTATTTAGATCAAGCAAAATCCATCGGCCCCAATAGCATTGCAGCAACACGCTTTGCAGAGCGCAACCCAGACAAAAAACGTGGCTTAAACGAAAATCTTGCACGCGAGATTTTAGAATTGCACACAGTAGGCGTACATGGCGGATACAACCAAACCGATGTCACGGAATTTGCTCGTGCACTCACAGGTTGGAGTGTAGGCGGATTAGGTCAAGCTGCCAAAAAAATGCGTAACGCAGAACTTACCCCCATCACTGGCGCAAATGGCTTTGCCTTTCAGCCTATATTACATGAGCCTGGCAGCCGCAATATTTTGGGTAAAACCTATGCACAACAAGGTAAACTCCAAGCCGAAACGGTATTGCGCGACCTAGCCGTAAATCCTGCCACCGCGCAACACATTGCCACCAAACTAGCACGCCACTTCGTAAGCGACACCCCACCAACAAGCCTAATTGATAAGCTCAGCAATAGTTTTTTAAAAACAGGCGGGCAATTAACTCAAGTATATCGGGCTCTGATAGAAGCTTCCGAGGCATGGCAGCCCACCCCAGCCAAATTTAAAACGCCATGGGAATGGCTGATTTCATGTCTACGCGCCACTGGTAAACAGAACCTAAATGGATTGAAAGTCGCCCAAATAATGAATCAACTCAGCCAGCCAATCTGGAAACCAGGCTCTCCCGCTGGCTTTGATGATACTGCTGACACTTGGGCAGCGCCCAATGCACTATTACGCCGTATTGAACTAGCGCAACGGATTGCCAACCCCTTAGGTGATAAAGTAGATGCACGTGCCTTAATAGATAAAGTTTTACTAGGTGCCGTAAGTGAGCAAACCCGAACGGCTATTACTCGCGCCGAGAGTGCGACTACAGGCTTGGCCTTACTACTTGTTAGCCCAGAATTTTTAAGGAGATAGTATGAATCGTCGCGATTTCTTACGCGTTACTGCTCTCGGTAGCGTTGCCCTGCTCGCTTCACCTTACATTAGTTTTGCCGCCGCCAATACGGATAGACGCTTTATTTTTATTATTCAACGTGGCGCGGCTGATGGCCTCAATACGATAATTCCATACGCAGACCCTGCCTATGCAAAACTGCGTGGTGAACTAGCGATTGACGTATCTCAAGCCACAAAACTAGATGGCATGTTTGCGCTGCACCCTGCGCTAGTCGAAACTGCCAAAATGTACACCTCTGGACAAGCCCTGTTCGCTCACGCCGTTGCCTCGCCCTACCGCGAACGCTCGCATTTTGATGCTCAAAATGTACTAGAGACAGGAGGTACAATAGCTTATCAACTTAAAGATGGCTGGATGAATCGCCTGCTTACGCTGTTACCTCCCGCGCAAAATGAAGCCATTGCATTTGCATCCTCGGTGCCCATGGCTTTACGCGGTAAAAATGAAGTCACCTCATACGCAACCTCTAACCTGCCGCAGGCCCCAGATGATTTACTGATGCGTGTAAGCCAGCTATATGCAGAAGACGCTCAGCTGAATAAACTATGGCTAGCGGCACTTGAGGCAAACAATATGTCAGGCGATGCACAGGCAAAACAAGGCCCTGCCAGCGTCGGAAAGCTGGCAGCCAGCTTTTTAAGTAAGGCCAACGGCCCTCGTATCGCCATGATAGAGACAGGCGGATGGGATACTCACAGCGCCCAGGAAAGCCGACTAGATCGTCAACTTAAATCACTCGACACGATGATTGCCGCAATACGTGAAGGTTTAGGTGATAGCTGGCAAAAAACCACCATCGTGGTCGCCACCGAGTTTGGCAGAACCGCAGCCGTCAACGGCACAGGTGGTACCGACCACGGCACGGGCTCAGCCGCCATGATTTTAGGTGGCGATGTCAAAGGTGGACGAGTCATTGCAGACTGGCCTGGCTTAGGTAATAGCAACCTTTACCAAGGCCGTGATTTGAACCCGACCACTAATTTGAATACATTATTTGCAAGTGTGGCAGGGGAAAGTTTTGGGTTAGATGCGAATCAGGTAACAAAAGTATTGTTCCCAGAAACTGCTAATGGAAAGATTTTACAGGGTTTAATAAAAACCTAATTGCTTGAATCTAAAAATTAACACCAAAGACCCAACAAAAAAACAGCAGTTACGCTGTTTTTGTTGAGTCTTATATAAGTAGCAATATTGAGTCTGAATTACTCAGCTTTAGGTCGCTCTTGCTCATCATGCTTTTCTTCGTGTATTTCTTTGCTGGCGTCACGTTGGTCTTCACGCACATCTTTACGTTCGTCTTTGGTGAACTTGCCATCCGATTTGTATTGACGCTCTTCACGGCGTATTTCACGCTGGTCTTTAACTAGGTCTTTTGTTTCGCCCTTAGTAAGCTCGCCAGATTTTACCCCCTGACCGATGCGCTCAGCTTGATGGCGCTGATGTCTGTTAATATTGGGGTCGCGCACGCCAGCAAGAGCTGAAGTCGTTAAAGAAATGGCAAATACGCCAGCCAATGTTGCCAATAAAACTTTGTTCATATTCACTCCTTAAATAATTTTGATACACCCTAAATCCATTGCATTAAGCGATGGTGTATTTATTAAACGTAGAAGTGTATGTAAATCCGTCGCCAATTCAATCAAGTTTTTTATGCATCATGTCTTTATGTACTAAAATTACAAATTGTTTTGGGGTAATAAATCATGATTCAAATCACTAAAATTGACGAAACCACTTTTGAGGTCATTGTGACTAGCCATAGCACTACCACGCACCGTGTGACGGTATTATCAAGCTACGCATCTAAATTGACTGGGGATAAAGTGAGTATTGAAAGCTTGCTCGAAAAATCGTTTACGTTTCTGCTGGAGCGAGAACCGAATACTAGCATTTTACGAAGTTTTGAATTGAATGTGATCGAACGGTATTTTCCTGAATACGTCTCAGAAATTAAAAAACGGCTATCAATGAGCTGAGTCGTTAATTATGGTTTAGGCTGAGCATTTTGCTTATACAAACTCGCCGCTTGCCATAAATACCATGTGGCTACACTTCGATAAGGCGCCCAAGCTTGTCCAAGCTTATCTAACACCTTAGGCGTTGGTTGGTCTGAGAGTGACTTAAGCAGCTTATACCCTTCACGTATCCCAAAATCGCCTACTGGCAAGACATCTAGGCGCCCAAGTGTGAAAATTAAAAACATTTCTACCGTCCAGCGCCCTACTCCACGTAACTGTACCAGCCGTTCAATAAGCACTGCATTTTCCATATTATGTGCATCAGCCAGTGAGGGGACTACGCCTGTTTGCGTGTTGATGGCAATTTCACGAATAGTGGTCATTTTATTCGCTGAAAAGCCACACGCACGCATGGTAGCATCATCGGTAGCTAATACTTGCGCAGGGGTTGGAAAATTATTTGCTGGAAATAACGCTAAAAACCGCCCAAGTATCGCCTCAGCCGCACGTCCGTTAAGCTGTTGATAGGCAATGGCCCTGACTAGTGACTCATAAGGCTCTCGGTGCCGCTCAACCGCTAACTTGCAATCACCAATTTCCGTGATAAGCCTTGCCCAATCTGCATCCTGAGCGGCTAAGTGTTGGCTAGCAAGTTGATACACAGGCATTTGAGTCATGGTTTATTGTGAATTGAAGTACCCGAGCCTGCAAGTGCTTTTTAAATACCGCACAACATATAAACTAAATAGCCAGTAATTGCTTCAGTAATAAGCCTGCCGCTGCAAAGCCAAATGGTGCTGTTACACATACACTTGAACCGTAACCAGCGCAATTTAAGCCTGTGACTCCAGCATCAACCTCGCATGTCTCCACAGGCTTGATAATCGGCTCATCCGAGTAGACACAAAATGCACCCATTTTGGTTTGCTTCTGCTTAAGGCCATCTTTACCTTTGGGGAAACCATAGTTTTTACGCAATAAATTACGTACTTTTGCAAGCAATTTGTCTCCATTGACGTTGGCTAAATCCGCGGTTTTAATTTGCGTAGCATCTAAACGACCACCAGCACCTCCAGTAACCACCAAGGGGATTTGTTTCGACTTACAGTAAGCAGCTAACGCCGCCTTTGCATAAGCATCGTCGATACAATCTACGATTCCATCTATATGAAAGTTAAGTAACTGTTGAATATTATCTACGGTGACAAACTCTTCAATCTCAGTGACTTGGCAAGCAGGATTAATACTCAAAATTCGCTCACGCATTGCGGTAACTTTTGCCTTGCCAAATGCACCATCCACCGCATGCAGTTGGCGATTGACGTTAGATTCTGCAATATTATCCAAGTCTATCAAGGTTATCTTACCCACAGCATTGCGCGCTAAAGCTTCTGCCGCCCACGAACCAACGCCACCTATACCAATCACGCATAAATGCATAGCTTGTAATGTAGCCAATCCTGCTTCGCCGTATAAACGACTAACGCCACCAAAGCGCCGCTGATAATCAGGTGTGTCTGCTAGCATATTGATTTTATTAATTACACTTCAAGCACAACAAATGCAGCGGCCAGCGATTTTTCATCACTAATCGAAATATGTGCACAGCGAATATTTTTAGCATCTAACAGTGCTTGTAACTCGGGCGCTAAATCTAGCAATGGTTTACCTAAGTCATCATGGGCTACACCAATATTGGCAAAGGTGGCTGGTGCTCGTAAGCCTGTGCCCAGTGCTTTTGAGAATGCTTCTTTTGCGGCAAAACGCTTGGCTAGAAATCGCGCTTGAATATGCGACTGCACAAACTCTTGCATTTCGTGTTTGCTTAAAATGCGCTCAGCAAATGCGTAGCCAAAACGCTCTAGCGACTCGGCAATACGTGCTACTTCCACTATATCTGTGCCTATCCCGTAAATCATGCCGCCGCCTGTACCATCAATGCCTTCATTTCGCGAATCGCGTATTCCCAGCCGACAAATACAGAGTGCGCCACAATCGCGTGACCGATATTCAGCTCTTCAATATGTGGGATCGCCGCAATTGCATGCACATTATGAATATTCAAACCATGCCCTGCGTTCACCACCAAGCCTATTTCATGGGCATAGGCTACGGCTTTTTGAATGCGCTCAAGCTCATGTGTTTGTACAGAGCCAACACTATCTGCAAATTTACCTGTGTGGATTTCTATCACAGGTGCACCTACTTGTTTTGCTGCATCAATCTGCGCAATATCTGGTGCAATAAATAGGGAAACGCGAATGCCTGCATCCGCCAACTGGTCACAAACCTCAGCAATACGGTCCATATTCCCCAGCACATCTAAACCACCTTCCGTCGTGCGCTCTTCGCGGCGCTCAGGTACTAGGCAAACATCTTGTGGGTGCACCTTCAGTGCGATACCGACCATCTCTTCAGTCACCGCCATTTCTAAATTCATTTTAGTTTGCAACAATGGCCTAAGTGCGTAAACATCAGCGTCTTGAATATGCCGTCTATCTTCACGTAAATGTATGGTAATGCTATCTGCACCAGCTTCTTCTGCACGTAAGGCTGCTTGTACTACACTTGGGTAAATCGTACCGCGCGCTTGACGCAAGGTGGCGATATGGTCAACATTTACACCTAATTTAATGTTAGTCTTATTTGTCATAAATCTTGTAAATCCATTAATAGTTGTCGGGTATGTAAGGGTTTATCGCCCAAATAGTGAGATAACAGCATGCGCATCAGTTGCTTGCTTTGCAACTTGGTTTTTGGGTCGTCATATTCGTCATGCGCCATATCAATCAAGGTTTTACCCTGTAATTGTACGCCATTATGTGTGTCTCGCTGACCAGCTGGTACTGCACCTACTTCTACCAAGTAGAAATAACTTAATTCGGGCTGAATACCTTGCCCTTTAGCATCTTGCAACAAGGGCACGGCATATCCCATTTCTTGCAGCATCTTCAATTCAAATCGACGCAATGTTGTGGCGTACTCGGTGCTTTGTGCAAGTATTTTGAGTGTCAAACCATAATACTCAAACAATGTCTCATGCGGATCTTCGCGTGGCAATAGCCGCAATAAAAGTTCATTCAAATAAAATCCGCACATCAGCGCCTCACCCTGGAGCAATAGCAGGCCAGCATGCCAATCAAGGCTATGCAATGTTTTCAACTCCGCCTTCCCAGACCAGGCACCTATTAAAGACTGAAAGGATTGCAACATCCCTCGCATGGCAGAGCGTGGCCTACGCGCACCTTTTGCCACCGCAGCAACACGCCCAAACTCAGCGGTAAACAACTCCACCACCAAGCTTGTTTCTTTAAACGGATAGGTGTGCAGCACGTACACAGCCTGCATAGACTTGGTACTACCTTCCTGACGATTAACTGATGATGCTGACATTAAAGCTTTTTGCAAAACTAGGAAGCTTATTTTAACCGAACAAAATACTTATGTAGACATTAAGTTACCCTCATATCAAAGTGACTTAAGAAATTGAGCAACATAAATTTCGACAATTTTGATGTAACTATTTTAATTTAGAGGAAAAAAACCAATTTGTTCGTGGCTATGAACAAAAAACAAAGATGCTAGACTGCTCTGAATATAAATCGTTAACATCAATTAAGATTGTCAGCACAACACACCGGGCAATGCTTTTTTAATAGGAAGCCTAAAATGAAAATCGCAACACGTATAAAAATACTCGCCATCATCAATGCATTAGGAATTATTTCGCTAATTCTACTATCGCAATACAGCGCTAACCGAGTATTTAACCAAGTTAACTTTGCCAACATTAATAGTATTCCAGCCATGTCTGCGTTAGCAGAGGCTAATGAATATTTTTTACGTATGCGAATCAGCCTACAGCGGCATGTAATATTAACTAATCTAGAAGACAAGGCCAAAGAAGAGGCATCAATTGCAACAAAAAAAGAAAAGGTAGATAAAGCGCTGGTTAGCTATAAATCAACGATTGTAGATGAAAAAGATAAGGCTCTGTATGACGTTGAGGTGAGTAAATTAGCTTTATATTATGATGCAATGCAAAATGTCATCGCCCTTTCTCGCAATCACATCAACGTAGAGAAAGAGAATAGCCAGCTAAAAAAAGACAGCAGTCAACCAGCAGCAGATAAATCTCTTGAAGATAACAGGCTTAGTTCAGCGTTAGAGAGCGCGGACAAATTAGGTCGAGACGTAACTAAAGCACTGGATGAGCATGCCGAGTATAACCAACAGTTGGCAACTCAAAATGCTGCCTTAGCTATCTCATCTAAAAACACAGCAGCAATAACTTCAGGGTTATTTGGTCTAGTCATATTAGTGGCCGTAATTTCAATATTAGGCTTAACTCTACGTGCTTTAATGCGTCAACTAGGCGCCGAGCCAAGCGAGCTAGCGAAGTTAGCCAGCAACTTTGCAGACGGAGACTTAAAACAAAAGTTCACGGTAGCCGAAGGCGACAAGACCAGCGTAGCGTACTCGATCAAAGTATTACAACGTACTTTAGAT